>NZ_JBIAOR010000004.1:0-366667 GCF_042878995.1 Brevibacillus sp. NPDC003359 | reverse complement strand
AAGAAAATGACCCCTGATGAATTCAGGAGTCATTTGTTGGCTGCCTAACGCAGTGGCGCTTTTTTAAAATGTCTACAAAAGCGGTTACAGATCAATCGGGAAGATCGGCTCTTCTATTCAAAAAAATTACGCGTTCAGTTTGCCTTTAGCAACTGCTGCCAGTTCGTTGAACGCAGCTTTGTCGTTAACAGCCAAGTCAGCCAGCATTTTGCGGTTAACTTCGATGCCAGCAACTTTCAGGCCATGCATCAGACGGCTGTAGGACAGACCGTTCATGCGAGCTTGTGCGTTGATACGAGTGATCCACAGTTTGCGGAAATCACGTTTCTTTTGACGACGGTCGCGGTATGCATACAGCAGGGATTTCATTACCTGCGCATTAGCGGATTTAAACAGGCGATGTTTGGAACCGAAGTATCCTTTCGCCAGCTTCAGGATTTTCTTATGACGACGGCGTGTAACAATGCCACCTTTTACTCTTGGCATACTAAACTCCTCCTGGTCTTTCCAGCATGGCGGCCTACTGCTAGGCGCTTAGGGAGCTCATGCTGCGTAATGGTGTGTAATAAAGAATAACTTACAGGTAAGTGAGCATTTGCTCAATACGTTTTTGATCGCCTTTGGAAACGAGTGCAGCTTTGCGCAGGTGGCGCTTAGCTTTCGTCGATTTGTTAGCGAACAAGTGGCTACCAAACGCACGGTCGCGCTTCAATTGGCCGCTTCCAGTCTTTTTAAAACGTTTCGCAGCAGCCTTGTTGGTTTTCATTTTAGGCATCTGAAAAATCCTCCTGTCTAAACTACTATCTTACTGCTTTTCCGCTTTCGGAGCCAGAATCATGATCATGCTGCGGCCCTCGATCTTCGGTCTGCGCTCAGGCGCAGCGAGATCCTCACACTGGGCAGCTACACGTTCCATAACGCCTAGTCCAATTTCGGAGTGGGTGATTTCACGTCCACGGAAACGGATCGAGCACTTCACCTTGTGATGATCCTCCAAGAACTTGCGGACGTTGCGAAGCTTTGTTTGAAAATCGTGTTCCTCGATGTTAGAAGAAAAACGCACTTCTTTCAGCTCGATGATCTTCTGGTTCTTACGTGCTTCTTTTTCCTTTTTCGCCTGCTCGTACTTGAACTTTCCGTAGTCCATGATACGGCATACAGGCGGCTTGGCTGTTGGAGCAACGTTTACCAAATCCAGTTCGGCTTCCTGGGCAATGCGCAACGCTTCCCTAAAGGGTACGACTCCCAATTGGCTCCCGTCAGCACCGATTAATCGGACTTCACGGGCACGGATCGCTTCGTTAATTAACATTTGATCCTTGCTAATACTTTCCACCTCCGTCAATTTCGAGAAGGAACAAAAATGTGCGAACGCAATCTGCGCCCGCACATATCTCACCTAAGCAATTTCATCAGATCCGAGGATCTTTGCGTAAGAGTTACCTGTCAACAGTCGTATACGACGTCGACCCAGGTGAGAAGCTGTGCGCCTCTGCTTGTTCTCGAAGTATGAAGTGTTTATACACGCAATTTATATTACAAGGTAGCTTGGGTTTTGTCAAGGCTAATACCTAATTATCCCCCGATATGGGACATTTCGACCTTTTCGCGCTTGGCGAGACTAGGCGTTTCATTGAGTCTTTCCTCTGAGTAGCGCACGTCACGCCGCTCCCAGATCGCATGTATCAGCTCGCGAATCTCCTCATCCGTGCGTCCATCGCGGACCGGTTCGCGCAAATCATCTCCGGAGGAAGCGAACAGACAGTTGTACAATTTCCCTTCTGCCGACAGGCGAGCTCGCGTACAAGTGGAGCAAAAAGCTTGGGTCACCGATGAGATCAATCCGATCTCCTGGTCCGATCCCTCATAGCGATAGCGAGAAGCCACCTCTCCATAGTAATTCGCTTCGGTCGCTACCAACGGCATCTCTTCATGGATCATGCGCACAATTTCACGGGAAGGTACGACTTGATCTAGCCGCCATCCGTTACTGTTCCCCACATCCATGAATTCAATAAATCGAAGGGTGTGTCCTTGCTCACGGAAGTACCGTGCCATCGGCAAAATATCTTGATCATTGACTCCGCGCTGTACCACCATATTGATCTTAATCAGCAGCCCGGCATCTGCCGCTATGCGAATCCCTTCCAGCACGGCATCGACCTGATAGCCTCTTCCATTCAACATCCCAAAGCGCTCATTATCCAAGCTGTCCAGGCTGATCGTGACCCGATCCAGACCTGCTTCTTTTAGTGCATGAGCATGGCGGGACAACAGAGAACCGTTTGTCGTCATCGCAATATCTTGAACGCCTTCCACTTCACGTATCATTCGAATCAGCTCAGGCAAATTTCTGCGCATTAATGGCTCTCCGCCGGTAATGCGGATTTTCCCAACCCCAAGCGAAGTAAAGATCTGGGTCAAACGGGTAATCTCCTCAAAAGTCAGCAACTTGCTTTGCGGCAAAAACTCAAAATCCGGTCCAAAAATTTCGGCAGGCATGCAATAACGGCAACGAAAATTACATTTATCAGTGACGGATATTCGTAAATCTCGGAGAGGACGATTCCGTAAATCAAGCACTTTTTCTGGCATAGATGTTCACTCTCCTTATATCTATATGACGACTTTTCCCCTTCATCTTAATAATACCGCATTTCGACTTAGTACCAGTCTATTATCATAAATCGAAATAGCCAAATTTTCAAACGCGAACAGCATATTGCCTCATAGATGAGACTACTTTGCAAAAAAAAGAGTACGAATTCCACCCGAAATTCGTACTCTTTCCGTTCTGCATCCTTAAATCTTAAATTTAGTGATCATTCTTTCCAGTTCGCGAGCCATTTGATTCAAGGATTCAAATGAAACGGAAAACTCTTCCATAGTGGCCAATTGTTCTTTCGAGGAAGCAGCCAGATTTTCAGCATTGCGCGCTGAAATCCTTGCAATTTGAGCAGTCTCGTCCACAGATGCTGCGACTTGTTCCGATCCGGCGGACATCTGCTCAGAGACAGCAGATACCTCCTGAATTTGATCGGTTATCTGTCGAATTTCTTGTAAGATGCGTTGGAAGGCTTCTCCTGACTCCAATACCGTAGACAGTCCACCCTGAACATTTTGATTGACAGAATCCATCGAATTGACCGCCTTGGTCGTATCTGTTTGGATCTCCTGAATGAGATTGGCGATTTGTCGAGCTGACTCATCAGATTGTTCAGCGAGCTTTCTCACTTCATCTGCTACGACAGCAAAACCTCGTCCATGCTCTCCCGCTCGGGCAGCTTCAATGGCTGCGTTGAGAGCAAGCAGATTCGTTTGGGAAGCAATTCCCGTAATCACATCAATGATTTGCACAATTTCTTTGGATCGCTCACCCAATTGCTTCACTACATATACAGAATGTTCCACAGAGCCACGGATGGAGTCCATTTGCTGGATAGCTTTTTGGATGGATTGGTTTCCTAGCTGCGCTTCATCCGCCGTAGATGTAGATGATTCCGAGATGATGGAGGTTGTTTCCGCCACGCGTTGGATGCCGATTGACATTTCTTCCATAGCTCTTGCGGACTCTTCCGTACCTCTGAGCTGATTTTGCGCCCCGCTTGCTACTTCTTGTATGGTAGTTGATATCTTGTTAGCAGTATCTACATTGTCCGCCAATCGAACCGATACGTTGTCTGATGAAGTAGAAAGGGTGTTAACCGCTTTTTGGACTTCCTGAATGAGTCCTTGGATGGATACTCGCATCACCTGAATGCTCTGACCAAGCATGCCGATTTCGTCTTTTCTTGCCAAAAGGTTTTTGGGCAATTCACTGGTAAAGTCACCACGGCCGATCTGCGCAATCTGGTCAACGATGGCAAGCAATGGCTTGGTGAATTTGTGCGAGAAAAGAACGGAAGCGACAGCCGCAAGTAAGGCAAATAAAATGCTTAATGCTCCGATGATGAAACCGATTTGATTGGCTTCAGCAGATAGCTCATCTTTTTCAATAAACGAAATATATTTCCAGCCGGTCTTGTCTGAAGTAAAGACGTTAGCCAAATACTCGGTATCATTCATCGTGACCTCAAAGCTGCTTGAGGTATTCTCTGCGATAGCGGCTAGTTCAGGAATTTGTGTATCTTTCAGGTTTTTCGAATTGAGCTCGGGGTTCTTCGGATTAGCCAAAATCGTTCCGTCTTTGCCAACCAGCATGAGATAACCCGTTTTCCCGATCTTAATGTCTTTCATAATGTCGGTTAACCCTTTTAAACTCACGTCCAGTCCAACTACGCCCAGTGGTTCACCCTTGTCATCCTTGAGCATCGTCACGTTACTGATCACGATACTGTTGTCGCCCAAATAAAGATAAGGATCTGTCGTGATCACTTTTCCGGGATTACCCATTGGCGTTTTGTACCAATCTCTTGTACGCGGATCGTAATTCGGAATGACATCATCTGTAGGCCACTGGATGTATCCTCCGTATTTGGTCGCCAAATAGATAAATGCCGTATTAGGATGAGAATCGACAAAGCGCAGAAAATCTTGAAAAATGGCAGCCTCTACGCCACCGTTTTGCAGTGGTGTATGCTTGGTTTTGGTTGGTTTGTCCATATACGACGTGATGGTGTTATCTGCACTTTTTAGTAAAGGACTGCCTGCTATCAGGTTTACGTTTTCTCGAATCGAGTCGAAATGCAAGTTAATCGCATTGTCTACTTGGGCCACTTCTTTTGTCGTGGATTCAATAAAATAGGTCCGGATTCGCTCCTTCATATTGACATATACAAATGAGCTAATCACTCCAATCGGGATTAAAATAATGGCAAGAAATGCTGCTATCAGTCTTTGCTTGATGCTTACCCGCATACGTATCCCCCGCAGTTTTTTCTTGATGAAATATGTATAATTACCCTACATCCTTTTCCCCTTCTTTTTTCCAAGTAAACGTATCAAAATGAAAAAACCGCCCCGAAACATCAGGGCGGCTCTACTTATATGCACAGAGTTTACTTCATTTCATTGATTTCAGCGCGGATTTTATCTACAAACGCATCCACTGTCATTGCGCCTTCATCGCCCACTCCGCGTTTGCGGACGGACAGTGTACCGTCAGCCACCTCTTTTTCACCGATGACCAGCATGTACGGGATTTTTTCAACTTGTGCTTCACGGATTTTGTAGCCGATTTTTTCATTGCGGCCATCCAACTCCACGCGAATGCCAGCTTGTTGCAGTTTTTCTCTTACTTGTTCTGCATATGGCATGTGCACTTCGCTGATGTTCATGATGCGTGCTTGGATTGGAGTCAGCCAAATCGGGAATGCACCTGCGTAGTGCTCGATCAGGATACCAATGAAGCGCTCCATGGAGCCGTACATCGCACGGTGCAAGACAACTGGACGATGCTTCTCGTTGTCTTGACCGACATAAGTCAGGTCGAATTTCTCAGGCATTTGGAAGTCAAGCTGGATCGTTCCGCATTGGTGACGGCGTTTCAGCGCATCGGTGATTTGGAAGTCGATCTTCGGTCCGTAGAACGCACCGTCTCCGTCTTTGATTTCATATGCCATACCGAGCTCATCCAGCACTGTTTTCAGAGAGTTTTCTGCTGCTTCCCACAGCTCATCAGAGCCCATGGAATCTTCAGGACGAGTGGACAGAGCCACACTGTATTCAAAGCCAAATACCTTGTAGATGCTGTCGATCAAAGTGATCATGCCTTTGATTTCGCTCGCAATCTGATCAGGACGGACAAATACGTGCGCGTCATCCTGGCAGAAGGTGCGCACCCGCAGCATCCCGTTCAAAGCACCGGAGTATTCATGGCGGTGAACTTGCCCGAACTCGGAGTAACGGATTGGCAGATCGCGGTAGGAATGCATCTCGTTTTTATAGATCAGCATGTGACCTGGGCAGTTCATTGGTTTCAAGGCATAAGTCGCGTTATCTACTTCAGAGAAATACATGTTCTCTTTGTAGTGATCCCAGTGACCAGATTCTTTCCAGAGACGCTCGTTCATGAGGAAAGGAGAGCGCACTTCTGTGTATTGTGCCAATTGTTGCAAACGGCGAGAGAATTGCTCCAGCTCGTTGCGAACAGTGAAGCCTTTTGGCAGGTAGAACGGCATACCTGGTGCTTCCTCGGAGAACATGAACAGTCCCAGTTCTTTACCCACTTTGCGGTGGTCGCGCTTTTTCGCTTCTTCGATGAAGTGCAGATATTCATCCATGTCTGCTTTTTTCGGCCAAGCTGTACCGTATACGCGTTGCAGAACTTGGTTTTCTGCTTTTCCGCGCCAGTATGCACCTGCCACGCTCATCAGCTTGAACGCTTTGATAAAGCCAGTTGACGGCAAGTGCGGACCACGACAGAGGTCGAAAAATTCGCCTTGCTCATACATCGTGATTGTCGCATCCTCTGGCAGGTCGCGAATCAATTCCAGCTTCAGATGATCGTTCAGTTCTTCAAAAATCGCAGTTGCTTCTGCACGGCTTACCACTTTACGGCGGATCGGCAGGTCTTCCTTCACGATTTTTTCCATTTCGGCTTCGATTTTGCCCAAATCCTCTGGAGTGAGGGAAACCGGAATATCCATGTCGTAGTAGAAGCCATCTTCAATCACAGGACCGATACCGAACTTCACTTCAGCGCCGTAAATGCGCTTAACAGCTTGAGCGAGCAAGTGAGCAGTACTATGGCGGTATACTTCCACCCCGTCAGCAGAATCGAGAGTGACGATTTCAATCGTTGCGTCATCTTCCAGAGCTGTGTAGAGATCGACAACTTTGCCGTCTTTTTTACCAGCTACTGCTTTTTTCTTCAGGCTAGAGCTAATAGAGCCTGCGATGTCTTCGATGGTAATCCCAGCGTCGTATTGACGTACGGCTCCATCTGGGAAAGTAACATTAATTTGTGCCACTGAGGATTCTTCCTTCCTGTATCTTGTTTTTGTTAGAGAAAATAAAAAAACACTCATCCCAAAAAAGGGACGAGTGTGTTCTCGCGGTACCACCCTACTTCAAGTCTGCTCATGATCAAACAGACTCCTCATTCCAATGTAACGGCATCTAACCGGCATACCGATAATAAAAGCCTACGCTTTGTTCCCGGTAGCTACTCGAAGGTGGTAGATCCATATGAGATGCGCAGCGAGCTTCCAGCCGTGACTCGCCTCTCTAAAGCGTCCTCGATACAGTCCATGTCCTTCTCATCGTATTTATAAGCGCTGTAAAGTTGTTGTTGCTATTATAGTTTAGACGGATTATTCCCGTCAAGTACGCGTCGCTCGGATAGGCAAAGCGAACAAGAGTGACAAGTAACGAGCCGGCTGTCAAAAATACTGCGGATCGTCTGTGCGAGTCCAGGCTTTTCCGAAGCCATATGGAGCACGATACTCTCAGGAGCCAGTGTAACCAAAGCACTGACCAAATAATCCTCGTCCCTGCATTTTTGTTCGTCCATGCTCAGAACCGTATCCAGCTGATCAAGCCAAAGACGATCCCCTTTTTTATCATAAAGATGGAAAGGTTTGTCCACACTAGGAACGACATGAACGACTTCCTGCTTGGTTTCCTGTACAGCGATGAAATAGCGCAGCAGCTCGACAAACTCTTGGTATTGCTTGTCTTCCAGATATTCATCAATGCCAGTTTCCACGAGTTCGAACAGCTCGTTCCAATGCTCCTGCAGTCGAAACCGGACGAAGCCCAAGACGTTGATCGTTCTCTCCCACTCCAAATAGGTGAAAACTTTGCGATATACGTTTGCCTTGCGTGTCGTAGCGGTCAACAGTTCCCTGCCATCTAGCTCGACTTCTTGGCACATGCGTTGAATATAAGGAAAAATCTCCGCCCACTCGGTTTCCATCTGTTCTGCAGCGAGTAAATCGGCGGCCATTTCTTCCATGATTTTCGGTTCCTTCACCTGAATGACCCATTCGGCTAAAGTAAGAGCAACGAAGGCCCTCGCCCACTCTATGGTCTGCGCGTCATACTCAGTCTCGCACCAGCTCTGAAAGTAGAACAAGAGGTATCCATTCTCTCCTTGCTCCCTGTATGTAATGCGCACCGGTGCAGTGTTGACCCGCTCCGTCATCTCATTTACGATAGCCCGATACGTGTCACAATGCTCAGGGACATTCTCCAGCAATACGCGAAACGTCTGCATAACCATCCCCCCAACCGCCATTGTAGTTACAGTATATGTCCCGTCAGGAGCGATATACTTTTAAACGGTTGGAAACTCAGGGAAGGTTGCAGGTAAAACCTTCCTGATTGAAAATCAAAAACGCTTCCCTGCCGATTTCCCTTTGTGAGGAGGGGTGCAGAGAAGCGTTTTTGAGTTGATTAGTTTTGCATCACAAAATCACGTTCTGCCATCTCGCCGTCTTTGAAAACGTGCAGGGTGTCATACTGTGTGTTGCGCTGTGCAGGGATTTTGCCTGCGCCGCGAATGAGTTCCAAAATTTGGTTTGTATTGACCTTGTACGTACATGCCGCTGCGGAAACAACGTTTTCTTCCATCATCGTTTGGCCAAAATCGTTCGCTCCGTAAGAGAGAGAAAGCTGACCATAATGCGGGCCCATCGTTACCCAGGAAGATTGGAAGTTTTTGATATTATCCAGCATAAGGCGGCTGATTGCCAGTGTTTTCAAGTATTCCTCTGGCGTGTTGTTGACTGCCTTCATATTGGTGTTGTCCGGTTGGAATGTCCAGACGATGAACGCTTTGAATCCGCCTGTCTCATCTTGAGCATCACGAATGCGCAGAAGGGACAGTACTCGTTCCTCCATCTCTTCCCCAAAACCAATTACCATGGTAGCAGTACCAGGCAAGCCTGCACGGTGTGCGGCTTTTTGAGTATCAATCCATTCTGTCCAAGAGCCCTTCAAACGGGAAATCTTCCGACGTGTACGATCATCGAGGATTTCGCCACCCGCTCCCGGCAAAGAATCGAGACCCGCTGCCTTCAGCTCTTTCAGCACTTCCTCGACAGACATGTTGGAAACCTCCGCGATTTTCATCACTTCTGCTACAGACAGAGAGTGCATCGTAATCTGCGGGAAGCGCTGCTTAATCGCGCGCAAGAGGTCGGTGTAATAATCCAGCTTCAGATCCGGATTGGTACCGCCTTGCATCAAGATTTCTGTACCGCCTACATCAACGGTCTCCTGAATTTTTTGGAAAATCGTTTCTCTGGGGAGAACGTAACCTTCAGAAGAGCCTGGGCGACTGTAAAAGGCACAGAAACGGCAATACGTGTCACATACGTTCGTGTAATTGACGTTGCGGCTAATAACAAAAGTCGCAATCGGTTCTGGATGATGCTTTTGCATGACCAGATTGGCGTAATGTCCGATCTTTTCGATTTCATTGCTCGCAAACAAAGCCAGACCGTCTTCGAGACCCAGTCGTTCACCAGCGAGAGCACGTTCCAATATAGAATCGATCATAAGGATCACTCCTTGTACCATACGTAAATTCCATCCCAAATCATAACACAATACCGGGACATCGGCTATAGCCCGAGGTGCTGGCAGATTCGGTGTAAGACGCGAAAAAACCCTGCATGAGACAGGGCTTGGGCTCGCGATTATTCTTTATTGTTCTTCATATCCGATCTGTTCGTATACTTCTGGCTCCCAGTAAATCACAGTTTGCGCTAGTGGCAAATTCGTCTCGCGCGCTCCATTCGGTTGGCCATTGAAATAGATGATTTCCGTAACGGATACCCGATCACCACGTACGTCAATTTCCCCTGATAATTGCAAGTTAGTCCCATTTGGTGCATAGAAAACGACTTTTCCCGAACCCAATGTTTTCATTGGTTCCTCCCATGATGTTTGTCCTGTTTCCCTTCATTTTAGTGGATAATCTTTCCGAGCGTCAATGAAAAACAAGGACTTAATTACCAATATTTGACCTAGAATAAGCTCATCGGACCACTTACTTTGAAACCGTCTGTGTCACATGATTATGATTCCGATTAAAATATGCCTTCGATTGTTTGTTGTGGGTCACAACTAAAAGAAGGGCTACATATACCAGTGCAATCAAGAAAGTTCCATTGCTTATATCTAGTAAAATCGCCAAACTTATGATGACAATAGACGACTTGAAAAATCTCATCTGTATGAAGAGAAACAATAAAGTCGTGATGATTAGTGGAAGCATGAATCTTCCTTGCATTCTTCCTAACACATAGCTTTGATCTAACATATCTTCTGGCATATTCACCACGCTGAAAACCATTTTACTGGCCCAGTGACTCAAATTCATCGGGTCCGCCTGTGAAACTATAAAATAGAGTCCCCCTAACACGATGACTTGCAACAGCATAAAGCCTTGAATGACTTTGATAGATAATGGCATTTTCATTGAATAGATATCCCTTTCGTAATGACATGGATGGAGAACTACCCTAATAATCGGGATTTTTTGGAAGTGAATTGATGGGCCAATCGTCCTATTTCCCTATTTTCCCTCTCGACATCAAACTTCAGTTGTGGTCTTTCCTTGGACAAAGAGGCATAGGATAGCTACAATAGAAAAAACCTTGTAAGGAGATGCTCATGCTCGAACATATCACACAGCTATTCATGCAATATGGGATGTGGGGACTCGCTGCCATGGCATTTTTGGACTCATTTATTAGTCCGATTCCTCCGTTTTTTATGCAAATTGCGATGAGTCTGCTCGATCCGGGCTCAGCGATTCAGTTTGCGACAGTGGCCTTTACTGCTTCCGTCCTCGGCGCTCCCATTGGATTTTTGTTGGGGAGATGGCTGGGAAAACCACTTTTGCACAAGATTCTCCCTGAAAAATGGGTTATCGTAGCGACGGAAAAATTCGCAAAAAACGGGGATGCTGCCGTACTAATCGGAGCTTTTACCCCCATCCCTTTCAAGGTATTTACTGTGCTCAGTGGCGTATTCAATTACTCGCTGACCAAGCTTATGTTTTATGCGATCATCGGGCGGGGATTGAAGTTTTATTTGATTGGCACCTTGTTTTATTTTTACGGAAAACACGCCAAGGTTCTAATCGATGATTACTTTGAGATCACGTTGCTGGCAATCGCAACAGTCGTTGCTGCGATCTGGTTTATTTGGAACCTGCGTCGCAAGCGGTATGCGTAAAAATCAAAAGCGCCCTAGCCACCTCAACAAGTGGTCTTTGGGCGCTTTTTGATTATCGGGTTGGAACAATAGCGGACTGTTGGGCCCACTCTTCTACACTGACAGGCTGATACTCGACCAGTTGGGTAAAGAACTGTACATCCAGCAAAGAATCAGCTTGAATTCCCCGCTTTTCTTGAAGATGGAAGTGCTTTTCGGCATACAGCTTTGCCAAAATGTATTTGCGAGCATTACCTTCTCGCGTCACCTGATCCTCTGCTTCACTGACGATGCACGATAAGGTGTACAAATCTATCATATGGTCCGCTAGCGTTTTTAATTTGTACGTCAAATAATCGTGGTTCTGTTGCATGAGATAGGCGATATTTTCCTCCAGGATAGCCAATTCTGTCCGAATCAACTCGGCGTATGGCTGTGAAAAGGCATGCTTCCAGCCAGTTATGCGCTCCCGAAGCAATCGGCTAAACACCTCGTAGCTGTTTTCTTTTTGCATCACACGCAAAATATCGAGTGCAAGTATGTTCGAGGTGCCTTCCCATACGGTCAAAACTTGCGCATCACGCAACAGACGTGGCGTCACATATTCCTCGATATAGCCGTTACCGCCATGAATTTCAATAGCGGTATGGGTCGATTCGACAGCCTCTTCCCCTGTACGGTATTTCAGCAACGGAATCAGCAGGCGAGCAAGTGCGTTATCCTCTTTGCTAGCCGAATGAGACTGCAAACGATCGTAGACAGCAATCATATCAAACACCGCACCCGTGCTGACCTCCGTATCCAATAAGAGGCTGACCAGCATTTCTTTTACCATCGGATACTGATCGATCGGATTCCCGAATGCACGACGTTGCTCGGCATAATACCTCGCTTCATAAAAAGCTCGACGCATGATCCCAATCGAAGCAATCGCGTTGCAAATGCGAGAGAGGTTCAGGGCTTCTGCCATGTACTTGAAGCCGTTCTGGGGTTCCCCGATCAAATAGCCCTCTGCTCCGTTTAACAGGATCTCGGCCGATGGTACGGCGTTGACCCCCAGCTTATCTTTCAGGCGGCGGACTTGGATATGATTGCGTTCGTTGTCCGGCTTCATCCACGGCACCAAAAACAGTCCGAGCCCTTTTGTCCCCGGTTTCTCTTCATCGATTCTCGCCAAAACAGTCGCAACAAATGCCCCGGCATTGCTCGCAAAAAACTTTTCTCCTGTCAATCGGTACACACCCGGCCGACCTGCTACTGGCTCTGCTACAGTCAAATTCGCACCGACATCCGAGCCACCCTGTCTCTCCGTCAACCAAGTAGCTCCCTCATACAATCGAGTGCGATCGCGAGAGGTCAGTCCTGTCAGGTACTGCTCCTTTTGTTCTTCGCTGCCATAGCGATCAATTAAATAAGCGGCTGACATAGACAAAGTGACGGGACAATAGAAGCCCGGCTCAGACTGACTCACAAGATAGCCCATGAAAAAGGAATAGCTGTATGGCGCTTTTCTCCCCAACTCAGGAATGTCTTGATACAAGTAGCTGACGATGCCTGCTCCGTAAACCTCCGCTACCGTTTCCCTGTAGCCTTCATTGGTAATGATCTCGGAAATATCCTCGCCCAGCCGATTGTACTTGCGCAATCTCGGCTTGCCTTCTCTGTCTGTATGCGCGGCACGCTCATCGATGGGTCCTGCTACTTGGGCGCCTAGCCAGCTTAATTGCTGTCTGGCCCATTCATGCATGGAAGCAGGGAGATAACGTTCCAGCAAGTAATGGAGGTTGGGATCTGCTTTGAAAAAGTTTTGCGCTTGTGGCTCGCGCGGATGCGGGATGTTATCGCTGTACGTTCGCTGATCGATCCTCGTTTGCAAATCACTCATCGCAGTTCCACTTCCTTTTGGGAACTGACATCACGCAATACATGCTTCAGGACCTTTCCGCTCGTGTTCCGCGGCAGTGCAGGAACGATATTCACTTGTCGTGGGAGCTTGTAATCGGCGAGATGACTGCGTAAAAAGCCTTGGATTTCCTCTAGCCAATCTCGATTGGTATCGACTCCTGGTTTCAGCACCACATAGGCCGTAACCGTTTCTCCCCATTCAGGATGCGGCAAACCTACAACAGCTACTTCGCCAATCACCGGATTCCGCTCTAACAACTGCTCGATTTCCTTCGGGTAGACGTTTACTCCACCTGTAATCATCACGTCTTTTTTGCGGTCAATCATCCACAGAAATCCATCCTCATCCACGCGTGCGATATCCCCTGTGTACACCCAACCATCGCGTATGGTTTCTGCCGTAGCCTCTGGATTGTTGTAGTATCCTTTCATTGTCCCTTCCCCGCGCAAGCGAATTTCGCCCGCTTCGCCAATGGAGCATCGCTCTCCTCGCTCGTCTACGACCTCCATTTCGGCGAACAATACACCACGATTGCCAATACTGCCGATTTTGTCCGGATGTTCTCGGTGCAAGAGGCACATTCCGGTCGGCCCTGCCTCCGTCAAGCCGTAGACGCACGCCAGTTTATCGCGTCCATAAGCGCCTTCCATGAGCGAAGCCATCTCTTTGGACAACGGAGCTCCTCCATACATCCAATATTCGATGGACGACAAATCGTACGCCGCAAACTCTGGATGCTTCATCGTCAGCAAATACGCAACGGGCGCTCCAAAGAAATGCGTAATCCGATGCTGCTGTACCAGATCCAAAAGAAGCTGTGGCGAAAAGGTAAGGGCCATTACCTGGGTAGCGCCAAGCATGAGCCCTGCAATGAAAAAGAGATGGAGCGGAGCCGAATGACTCAGCGGCATCAAATGCAAAATTCGTGAACGTTGTCTCATCGCCAATTCAATCGACATCATTTTCGCGACAGTCAATAAGCTTCTATGTGTATAAAGCACCCCTTTAGGGCGTCCAGTTGTGCCAGATGTATACAGGATGCTGACCTCGCTATCTTCGTTCATGTTCGCCAAATACGACGTTAAAGAAAGCGCATTCATTTTATCAAAAGACACTTCATTGGCATCCCAGTCAGCGATACCATGCCAATTCCCTTGGCTCGCACCTGTTTTGATTGCCACCAGCTGTGAGGTTTGCAGGACCCATTCATTCACGATAGGCACGAGGGCATCATGAACAAGAAGTGCTTTTGCTCCGGCATGTTCACATATATGTCGTACTTCTTCTTGTGAGGAGCGTGCATTGATCGGTACGACGAGGGCTCCACTGCGTATGACAGCGACGTAAAAAATGGCAAACTCCGGGCAATTGGGCATTAGCATGACAACCCGATCCCCTTGCTCGATGCCAAGCTCTCGCAAATAGCAAGCCCACTGGGTAGAGCGTATGTCCCACTGGGAAAAGCTGACCTCTACATCTCCCGCAACCAGCGCGGACTTGTCAGGATATTTCCTTCCGTTTGCTGCGAGCAGAGCTGATACGTTCATCGTTTCTCCTCCTCATTTTCTTCAAGCAATTTTTGTTCAAAGTTTTGCTTGTAGACGAGAATGTCTTCTCTCAGATGTCGGAGTTCCATGATTTTCTCGTCGATCTCAGCCAGCTTTTGGTTGCCGTACTCAATGGTTCGCAAAAGCTGCGCACGACCTGTACGGTCCTCTCCGAACAGCTCAATCATCTCGCGAATCTGATCCAACGAAAATCCGAATCGCTTCCCTCGCAGAATGAGTCGCAGCCTGGCACGGTCCTTGCGGCTGTAGTGCCTACTTCCCTTCTCTGTCCGACTGGGGGTAATCAAGCCGAGCTCCTCGTAGTACCGAATCGTTCTGGTGCTGACATCCAATTGTTGAGCAAGATCAGAGATGGTCCACGATTCTTCCTTCTGTATTCCTTCTCCGCTCATGTAAAGCGCCCCTCACTTACATTTATAAAATTCGAAATTTACCGAATAAAACGATTGTAACTTCCGTTTACGTAAACGTCAACTTGATGAAAAATTTATCGGGCCAATCACCAATCTATTATTCGCCCATATATTGTTATTGTGATTTTTGTGGGAGGAGGTGAAGCAATGGCCGTCATCAAAACGAACTCCAGCGATGTAGATATGCTTGCAAGACTGATTCGCGCAGAGGCTGAGGGCGAAGGTGAGTTGGGTATGTTGATGGTTGGCAACGTTGGGGTAAATCGGATTCTGGGCAACTGCCTTGACTTCAAAAACATTCGCAGCATGCGTGACATGGTCTATCAATCCCCGGGAGGATTCGAAGCGATCCAGAAGCCGTATTTCTATCAACGGGCCAGGGAAAAGGACAGACGACTGGCACAGCGCGCAATCAATGGAGAGAAAACCCGCCCTGCGAGCAACGCATTGTGGTTCTACCGTCCTGCCGGAAACTGTCCTGCTACCTGGTGGGATCAACAAAACTCCGGTCGCTATAAGGCACACTGCTTCTTCATTCCAACACCAGCAGATTGTCCACGCGTCTATTAGAAGAATTAGATAGATAAAGGAGCGAGTTCATCATGAGTCAACAAATGCCTTACACTGGTTACCCTCAACAATACGGCTACGACATGTACCCATCTGCACAGTATCCATACGGCATGCCTCAGCAACAGCAACAGCAACAACAGCAGATGATTCAGCAGCAGCAACCTCAACTGGTTCCGATGCAACCAAGCGGAGCCTGGATTCCGGGAACACCCATTACTCCTGGGCAAGTAATGGAAGAATCGTACATCGAAAACATCCTTCGCCTGAATCGAGGCAAAGTCATTACGGTGTACCAAACGTTTGAAAACAACAGTCAATGGAACGCAAAAATTTTCCGTGGCGTCCTCGAGACGGCTGGCCGAGACCACATTATTCTTAGCGATCCGCAAACAGGCAAGCGCTATTTGCTCCTCATGGTCAACACCGATTACATCACCGCGGACGAAGAGTTGAATTACATCCCTCCTCAGCTTCCAACAGGCGTGCGGTAAGCCACCAAGCACAAAAAGACAGTTTCCGAAGGGCTATCCCCGGGGAGAACTGTCTTTTTGACGTATATACAATTCCATGCTATTAATGAGGTAGATACGCGACCGCTTTGCAAAGGATGAGGAAGAGTGGCATTTGGGATTACACGAGACGAACTAAACCGCTGGAAGCAAGCCGTTAGTCGAGGCGAATTGGCATTTCTCACCCACTACTGGCTGGACCCCCGGTTTCCCGGGATCAAAACCGTTACAAAAGTAGGATGTGCCAATTATTCGTTACTGACAGACTGGTGCCTTGCCAACGGACTCGATCCTGTCTACATTCATAACCGTGCACCTTTCCCGCATTTTGATTTACTTGGCGAAAAACAAATCCAGATTTTGCAAAAGGAAGGCTTGTGGGATCACTTGGAGCGCTTCCGCATGCTGGATGCAAGACGAGACTAGGACGGATCTTTTTGTACGTGATAGCCTCGATCACCATATGGCGCCAGCTTTTTCATCCATTTATCTTCGAGTTTTTCTAGTGCATCCTTCACATCAAAATACGGATGGTCTTTCTTCTCAACTTTCTCTAATACTTCGATTTCAAAAGCGTCCGAACCGTATTTATCCCAGTCTTTTTGCAACTCACGATTAGGATGCGAACCATGCTGAAGCATAAACTTTCTACCGTTGATCGTTCTTAGGTTATTCGTGCTGGCGATGAAAACTTTGTCATTTTGCTTGTTCTGAATTTGATAAACACCTGCATCGATTTCTACTTCCTTGTACATCTGCTTGAGCTCTTGCTTGCGATCCATCTGTTGCGCCTCCCGTTCCTCTCCTTCATTTTCCACAGCGATCCGCCAATATTGACTGCCGTCAGCCTGTCTATCCATCAAACCAACATCGACTAAATATCTCCGCAAGGTCACATAATCGTCGTAGAGACCTTCCAAAATCTCATTCACTTCCCGCTCGGTGTAGAAACGATCAAGCTCAAATTTTTTGGAAATCTCTTCGAGTAGGATGAGTTTATGCTTTTGCTTGCGCGGGAAGCTCTCCAATCGACCTGATAATCCTTTCGGCAAGAATCTCTTCACGATTGCAGCATACTCCGCGGCATCGCCATCTTTCGGGGAATTCTTTTGCTTGCTTGATTTGGTATCATTGGCCGATTGATTTTTATCCGCTTCATGCAACAACTCCATCATGACCAGGAACACCTTGGCCTGACGTTCTTTTTCCTTGAGTGCAAAGCGGTGATTACGGATCGTGGATGCACTGCCGATTCCCATTTCATTTTGAACCTCGACGTCTGTCTTGCCCTCGTAAAAGAGGCGAAGCAAGTTAACCTGATGATCAGACAAGCCCGTCAATCTTTTATCCAACTGGCTCAAGTGAGTAAAGACAGAACCGTGCGCAGCCTCGATGTGATGGCGCATAAAGCGGGACGCTTCGTACAGGAAAACCTCCACTGGATAAATAATCCCTTTCTCCACCTGTTCACCACAGAGCAAACACATAAAATGTTCGTCTTGTTCGATGTAACCCTGCTTCCATTCTTGAAGGGAAGCGCTCCAAAATGCTTCATGAAGACCCATATATAAACACAGCCTTTATTCGTTTGATTTATTATAGATAATTTATCATTTCGTTTGTTTTATGTCAAACAAAAAAGCTCCCTGTTGTGTATTCGCACAACAGAAAGCCTTTTTGTCTATGCCTCACTGGCTCGCATCGCAAGAGTTGCTTGAGCCAACTCTTTTAAAAATGCCAGGCGATCACCTTTATAGAAACGACCTTCTGTTGCTGTCCGTTTCTGCCGATAGCGGATCGCCAAGCGGTTTACCAAGCGATTAATCTCCAGATGTTGTTCCTCTTCCATCGTAAACCGTACAGCGTATTCGTAATAGTCCGTTTCCCACGGAATCGTGCGAACTACGTGGCCGTACATTTTCAGAGCCTCTCCGCACAATTCCGTCGCAAACTGCAGAACGAGCTGGTCATTAGCTGGCATTTTGAGATGAGAGAGAAAACGAAGTCCACCTGCTCCGATATCTTCAATCAATACCTGCGTGCTCCCAATCTCCATGGTTTTCCCTTTGACCAGCACAATGGTCATGTCTGCACAGAGGGCGTATTCTAGACGTAAGCGAAAAAATTCACGTTGATGCCCCTCTGATCTACCTGGCATTGTTTTCTCCTTCTTTCTCTTCTTATAATGGATGACACACAAAAGAAAGAGCGCCTGTCATCTTGGCGCCTTTCTTTTTATTTTTTGGGCTTTCGGTATCTCATCTCCCGCTCTTTTACCTGAAAGCGATTCCATAATTCTCTCTCATCATGTGTGATGGAATCATGTTTTTTCAGCCGGAAGAGGAGTCTGACGACCACCCAAACAATCAAAAGAAACGCAAAAAAGATAACCAGTGTAAGAAAGATCATATAACCTGCCTCCTCCCATTTACTAACAACATATGGGAGGAAGCAAAATAAGATAACCATTTGTGTCAAAAACGTGACAAACCTCTTTTTTAGAAGGTAGTCACACTTCGCGGCTTCTCGGGAGCAGCAAATAGCCTATCCAAAATGGGAAGCTTTTCTGGGACATCCAACTCCAATTGACCGTACTGATACAGCTTGCGAGCAGTTACTACTCCCATCACGAGCGAAGAAAAATCCGAAATATCTAGCTGTACCGAAACATCAGGCTCCACTGTCTCCCCTAGTTCCGGGCGTCCATCGACAAACCTGATGAGCCATGTTCCTTCGTTCTCAGGCAGAAACGAATCGCGGATCGTCAGCCTCACATTTACCGTTTCCGAACCAAAATGGTGATGCGACAGCTGACGGAAAAACCCCGGCACATCAATGATCCGATACATCAGCCCGACTCCAGATACATGGCTTTCATGATAAATGCTCCACAACAGCGAATCCGTTCCATTGCCCGGATCAGAGAGCAACAAGTGAAAATCCTCGTCCGGCGTCGTGAGCTCGATCCGTTGAATCTGATCAGCCTGGCTGCGCAGGAAAGAGAGCAATTGCGCAAGTGCTTCGCGGCTCTCATACAGAAGCTCTCTCACTTCGATGTTGTTGAAGATTTTGTTTTTTTCATGTGCGCTCTGGAACTGGAAAGCGAGATAGCCGCCGAGCCTCCCTTCCTTTTTGTAGCCGACGGTAATTATTTCAGGAGCATCGAGGAGTCTGTCCCAGTCTCGATCTGTTCGCTTGATCATGCCGTGCACTTGACTGGCGATGCGATGATAGCAAGCAGACAGTTCTTCCTTGTCCTCTTTTCCTATATAGACGATTTTGTCCTTGCCTACATACGGCAGGCTGGACGGCTTGAACTTGTATTGGTGAACCTTGGTCCCTATTCCAAAGCCCATTTGCTTGTAAAAATCAACGCGAAACGGATAGAGAGAAACCAGCGCGATTCCCCGCTCCCGATAGCTGGAAAGAAAACCTCGCAGCATCGACATGGCCACTTTTTCCTTTTTATGCAAAAGGTCTACGGCGACCATCCCAATCCCGCCAGTCAAAAGCGGTGTACCGTGGACATTCATGGGAAAATCGTACCATTTCATAATCCCCACTAGCTGCCCATCACGGTAGCATCCGTGGTAACTCACGTGTGGGTCATTTTCGATCGTCTCCCTTACACGTTCGGCAAATCGCTGTCTGCTCTCGGCACCCAGAAGATTGCTTCCAGGATAGCTCATCGCTGCAATCCTAACGACCTCATCGATATCGTCAATTGAAACCGGGCGAATCTTCACCATTGTCTCCTGTCTCCTGTCTCCTGTCTGCAAGAATTTGGGCATCTAGGAAAATAGTATCGATGAATGTAACAACTGGCAATATGAAGTTTGTATTTTTTGGAAATTTGTAACTAATTATTGAAAAACGCCCGCACTCGGCGGACGTCTTCGAATTTAGTGTGTCTGTTTGACTCGGTTTCCTTTTGCAATCACAAGGGTCAAGACAAAGCTGGCTATTGCAAGCACAAAAGTACCTGTGAAGACCACATGAACACCGCTAGCCAATAAGTCTCGGATCTGTGCCAGCTGTGCCAAAGGGATCGATCCGTGTTCAAAAGACGCGCCTAAATTCGTATGACCACTTGCTACAGTCACCATATTGAACAACATTCCGAATATGGCTGCCCCGAAGGTTTGGCTGAATGTACCCGTGAATGTATTGAGGGCAACCGCAGTCCCCCTCTTGTCGACTGCAACGGACGATTGAATTTTTACCATGATAATCGGGGAAATGAGCCCCATTCCCAAACCAATCAAGCCTACAGCCACATAAATGAGGTATCCCGCTGACTGAGCGGACAAAATCGTCAACAATGTTGTCGCTACAGTCAAAACGGCTGTCCCTGCGATAAACAACTGTTCAGCGCGCAGCTTGCCTAACAAGTTCCCGGCAAGGATAGCGCCGATCGTCCAACAAACCGGCATCGGTGTAAGGACAAAGCCAGCCATTGTCGCGCTTTCTCCCATGACTCCCTGGCTCCATATCGGCAAATAAACCACCATGCTGATTACAATTCCGTTGGTCAAGAGTGTCAACAAATTGATCATGGTCACGTTTCGATTGGTAAAAAGCGAAAGCGGAATCAGCGGTTCAGGCGATTTCTTCTCCACTGATACAAACAGCAGATAAGTCACCAAAGCAAATACGATCAAGGAAATCGTCACCGGACTGCTCCAGGATTGATTCTGGCTACCTGTTAACAACGCATATAGCAAGGCAATGGTCCCGATCGAAAAAATAAGCGCGCCTGGATAATCGATATGGCGCTTTTCTTTGACAGCGAGCTTTTCCTTGTACAAAAAGACGAGCATGAAAAACGATACGAGACCAAAAGGCAAGTTAAGAAAAAAGATATAACGCCACGTCAGTGTATCGACCAAAAATCCTCCGACCAGCGGACCTGCCACACCGGAAAGTCCCCATACAGCGCTAATCCAGCCCTGCGCTTTTGCTCTAGCAGTCTGCTCGGTGTACAAATCGCCGATGATTGTCATTGTGATCGGCATGACTGACCCTGCACCCAAGCCTTGGATGGCACGGAAAATAATGAGCTGCCACATCGACGTCGCCACTCCACAGAGCGTAGAACCTAACAAAAAGATGCCTATCCCGATTAACAAAACGTTTTTTCGGCCAAATAAATCAGCCAGCTTGCCGTAAATGGGGGCAGATACGGCAGTGGCAAGCATGTAGATAGCGTATACCCAGCTCACCTGCTCAAAGCCTGCCAAATCACTCGTAATGCGTGGTACCGCTGTACTCACAATCGTTCCTTCCATCGCAGCAAGGAATGTCGAGAGCATTAGTGCAATCATAATCTGTAGTCTCATCTCGATCTCCTCTCTCTATCTACGCATGATCGCGAACAGCGAAAAAGCATTGTCTAGTATATCACATGAGAGAACATATTTTCGCCAATCTTTCTCGACCAACGAAAAACCTCGTCTTGTCGATGACAAGCGAGGCATTGTTTTTTTCGATCAGGGTTATCGATTGGCTGCACGCAGTTTCACTGCTGCAAACACCTGCTGGTAATAATGCACTTCATGCGGGACAAAGTCAGCTTTGGCCGCGATCATCGCTGTATCTTTTTGCTCACCATTTTCCGTTAGCAAAAATCCATTCACCGTCATCTGCCCGAGCTCGCCCGCAAACAACTGCTCTAGCTCATGCAGCCTGACCCAAAACAGCCCCGTGACTTCTTCTTCCTGTAAACGGTATTCGCGCAATGGTTGATCGCATTCATACAAAAATGTATGGCACATTTCCTTATCAATAATAGAGGGGGCAACCATTACATCACGAATCACGCCTAGCTTGTCCAGTTCCTCAAAGCTCACGGACAACCCCAGCTCCTCCTCCAATTCCCGCACGCCGTCACATGGCTGTTCCGAAGCTAGAAGATGACCGGCAGAGGTAATGTCGAGCAAATTCGGACAAGTATCCTTTTGTGGATGTCTTTTTTGGAACAACAATTCGATCTGTTCATCTCCTACACGATAAATCCAGCAATGAAAGGTTTGGTGCCACAGCCCCAAGCGGTGTACTTCGCTACGCGCTTCTACTCCGATGTGCTGTCCTGCTTCGTCAAATATGTCTAGCTGCTCTTCCTGCATGTTTTCCACCCCATGACTTGTCTCTTGGGCATTTCTTTTCCCAGAATTACATTCCCGGTCCAGAACGTGAATTCCTCTCTATGGACGAAAGAAGGGACAGCGACAAACGCCATCCCTTCTATATACTGTTAGTTGATCGCTACTTCATCCAGCATCAAGTAGCCAACAGGGCTCAGCCAGAAGCCGTTTACATTCTTGGATGTAACCGCCACATGGTCAATCGTGCGGATTGGGAGGATCGGTACTTCTTTCAGCTCGATTTCTTGCAGCTTGGCGTAAATTTCGTTGCGTTTTTGCGCATCTTTTTCGCGACGTCCTTCTTCAATCAGCTTGTCTACCTCTGGATTGTTGTAGAACGCCATGTTACCTGCGCTGCCTTTCGAAGTGCTGTGGAAGACGTTGTACTGGTTGTAGTCGCCATCACCTGTTGCATTGCCCCAGCCCCCGATGAACATAGCATGCTCACCATTGTCCGTGTGCTCCAGATAGGCACCGTATTCCATTACTTTTATCTCTAAATCAATGCCGATTCCTTTCAACTGTGACTGGATGACTTCTGCTACGTTCATGCGCTCTTTACGGTCATCTGTCACGATGGACGTCTTGAAGCCGTTCGGGTAACCTGCTTCCGTGAGCAATGCTTTTGCTGCATTGACGTCATACGAGTAATCCTGAAGATTCGGGCTGTAGCCGATTACTTTTGGCGACATCGAGGAAACAGCTTGTGTTCCTACATTGTTGTATACCCCTTGTACAATGGCTTGTTTTTCGATAGCATGCGCGACCGCTTGACGTACACGTACATCGTCAAATGGCTTCTTCTGCACGTTAAAGCCGATGTAATCCACACCCAAACCTTCTGCTCGTACCATGTTCATGGCAGGAGATGCCTGTGCACGCTCTACTTCCGTCACTGGAAGCTGATCGCCGATGTGCGCTTCGCCTGCTTCGATCATCGCTACGCGTGTTGTGTCTTCTGGAACGACTTTATACAATACTTCATCTACCTTTGGCTTTTCACCCCAGTAGGTATCATTTTTCGAGAGCTTCATATCTTGACCCGGTGCCCACGATGTAAATTTGAAAGGTCCGGTTCCCACAGGCTGCTTCGCCAATGTATCTGAATGCTCGGCGATCGCTTTCGGGCTGATGATGCTTCCTTCTGAGCTAGCCAAGATGGAGAGCAGTGGTGCAAAAGGATACTCCAGTACGAAATGTATAGTCTTGTCATCCACGATCTTGATTTCTTTGATCATGGAGAAGTTAGATGCACGTGGTGATGCAACCTTTGGATCGCGTACACGTTCAAACGTCTTTTTCACAGCATCTGCTGTAAATGGTGTACCATCGTGGAACGTGACGCCTTCACGAAGCTTAAACTCCCATGTCAAGTCATCGAGCTGTTTCCATTCAGTAGCTAGAGTAGGCTTGTACTCACCGTTTTTATCACGAGAGACCAAGCTCTCATACACTTTTCCATACACATAGTTTGCCGAAGGAATATTGGAGATGAAATGCGGGTCCAAATTGTTGGCGTCAGCCTTGCGAGCTACAATCAGGGTTCCCCCTTCCTTCAGAGCTTCTGTAGCAGTTGTATTCGTCGAACCGGATTGATCCGTGCTCGCACCACCACATCCAGTCAGCGCAACACTAACCGTCAATGTCAGAGCCAACAAGGAACCGACCATGCGCGTTTTCTTCATTTGTGTCTACCCCCTGTAGAATACCGTCGAAAATTCTGAATGTATTTCTTATTTGCATTATACGGTAGATTTCCAACCGAACCTTTCAGCATCTTTACATCAATTTATAATATTTTTACTTTTATTTAATTTCGTACAGATGGAAAAGGAGTCATCTCGTAACTTCGGTGGTGTAGCTTATGTTGATTTTTCCGATCTGTATATGAAAGGCCATAAGAAAATGATTGAGGGTTCTTGATGCTTGTCCTTCTATAGCATTCTAATGAATGGATTTGATATGAAAATGATTTATATTTAGTTAAGTAATCTTTTACGTCATGGTATTGCCTGCCTTTCAAAATGTTACAAAAGCTACGCCGGAAGAAGTGCATTTCCAGTCCAAGCGCCTCTGGAGCCCATCTCAGCGTAGGAATGAATGGCGGGGAATTTCAGCTTCACTCATGAGATACTTCCTCGAAACTTCTACGTTTGAAGCGCTCCCGCCATTTATTCCGAAGCGGACAGTCTTCACCCTCAGCGGGGCGGAGGCCGAAGCGTAGACTGGAAATGCACTTCTTCCCCCACTACGGCCACTTTTATAACAAATGAAAAATCCGACCTCCCAAAGAAGCCTTGGAAGATCGGATCACTCTTACTATCCTTATGATTGTTTCTGCCAAACCATCTTGCCCGAGAAAACCACCGCTTCCTTCAGAGATTGTCTAGCCACAGCCTCTGCGGAGCATTTAGCACGAACGAAAACTGCATTTGCCTCATCTCCAACTTTTGGCCAAACCTGATTCCCAGCCTGGTCCAGTGGAGTCACGCCACCTGTAACGAATCCCAGTGATCAGTAATGTTGTCATTGCCCAAACCAACATGGACGCCCGTGGCATGAAGCAAAGGAATTGGGATTGTCGGCATATCAATGGGAACAGCTGACATGACAGCGATTTGCTGCTCGGCAAAAAGTTCCGCGACCTCTTCTGCCACAGCAGTCGGAACCTCTCCGAGCCCGTAAGCATGACTGACAGTGACTCGACCTTGCCAACCCGCATCCTTCGTCATCGCAGCCAGCTTTTTCATAATGTAAACACCCAAATGTCCAGGCTCGTGTAAGTGCAGGTCAACATCCGCATTCGCTTCCACCGCTATGTCCATCATCGTATCAAGAGACTTCTCGATATCATCGTCGAACGTGGCAGGGTCGACACCTCCGACGATGCCTGCTCCATGCTTCATCGCCTCACGAACGAGGAAAACGGAATCACTGCGCAGCAAGCCATGTTGGGGAAACGCGACAATTTCCCAGGAAAGTTTTTCACGGTAAGTTGCCAATGCCTCCAATGTAGCTTCCAGGTTTTTCAACCCAATGACCGGGTCAATGTTGCAATGGGTCCGCACGTGAGTAGCACCGTGCGATTGCACTAACTCCAACAGCTTTTCTGCACGTTCACGGGCGACGGGAAGCTGGCGAGGCAGCAGTTCCTGCTCTTGTTCGATTCGAAAAAAACGATTGGGAGCAGGAAGAACAGCTTGCCACGGACCTCCATAAAATGTTTTGTCCAAGTGAATGTGCATTTCCCGGAAAGAAGGAAGCATCAGTAGGCCTTGTGCATCCCACACAGATACCCCGTCGGGTATATCTGATGAAGCAGGTACGATTTGCTCCACACGACCATCCGTGAGCAAGACGTGAAAACGTTCCGTCTTTGTTCCCATCACGATGCCATTCGCCTCTGTATAACCACATTCCAGACTCGCATTTTTGATCCACAAGCTTTCTTTCATGCTCCGTCCCCATCCTTTTCTCTCTAAATGTTTGTGTTATTCAATCGTGATGCCGTTGATCATCATGTACCCAGAAGGGCTGATCCAGAAGCCTTTGATGTTTTTGACGACTGCAGCGACATGCTCAAGATTGCGGATCGGGACGATTGGTGCCTCCTGCTTTTCAATCTCCAACACCTTTGCATAGATTTGCTTGCGTTTTTCCGTATCTTGCTCGCGGCGCCCTTCTTCGATCAGCTTGTCTACTTCTTTATTGACGTAAAATGTGGTGTTTCCGCCTTTGCCCAAAGAGCTGGAGTGGAACAGATTATATTGGTTGTAGTCAGCATCGCCAGTGGCATTGCCCCAGCCGCTGATGAACAGCTCTGTTTCACCGTTGTCTTCTGCATCCAGATAGGCTCCATACTCGAGCACTTTTACCTCTACTTCAATGCCGATCCCCTTTAACTGGGACTGGATCACTTCTGCAGCATTAATCCGTTCCTTGCGATCGCCTGTCCACAAGGTTGTCTTGAAGCCATCCGGATAGCCTGCTTCTTTCAACAGAGCTTTTGCTTTGTTCGGATCAAACTCGTATCCTTTTAACGCCTCATTGTATCCAAGAACCTTCGGACTCATTGCAGAATTTGCTTTTGTTCCGACATCGTTATACACACCTTTGATGATCGCATCAGTCTCAATCGCATAGTTGATCGCCTGGCGAACACGGACGTCGTCAAACGGTTTTTTCTTGGTATTGAACCCGATGAAATCTGTCCCCAAGCCTTCTGTCCGGTACAAGCTCATATGAGGGGAATTACTGACGCGGTCAATTTCTGTCACCGGCAATGGTTCAGCGATATGCGCCTCTCCCGTCTCTACCATGGCTACGCGTGTCGTGTCCTCTGGTACGACCTTGAAGACGGCCTTCTTGAATTTTACCTTTTCTCCCCAGTAGTTGTCATTTTTCACAAGTACGATCTCTTGACCAGGTGTCCACGATTCGAATACGAACGGTCCTGTACCAACGGGATGTTTGCTCAATTCCTTTCCGTATTGCTCAATCGCTTTTGGACTAATAATGCTGCCTTCGTGGTTGGCTAAGATCGACAGCAATGGGGAATACGGGTAGGCTAGCTTGAAATGTACGGTGTAATCATCCACGACCTTTACTTCCGAAAGCATCTTAAACTGAGACGCACGTGGAGAGGCGACCTTTTCATCGAGGACGCGTGCGAATGTTGCTTTCACCGCTTCGGCGTTAAACGGCGTACCATCATGGAAATTGACTCCCTGACGGAGCTTGAACTCCCAGGTGACATCGTCCAGCTGCTTCCATTCCGTAGCTAGCATCGGTTTGAACGCCATGTTATCATCTCGCTGGACGAGGCCTTCGTACACTTTGTGGTGGACTACACTTGCTGCATTGATCGCTGAAATAAAGTGCGGGTCTAGATTGTTTGCGTCAGACTGCCGAGCAATCACCAACGTCTGATCTGTTGCCGGAGCTTCCTTCGCAGTCGGATTCCCTGCCGCCCCTTGCTCTGTACCCGATGAACAACCTGTAAGCACGAGGCCAACGCTCAGGATACCTGCCAGCATTGAACCTAGCATTTTCTGTTTTTTCATAGACTCGCCCCCGTTTTTATCTTCTTTGTATAATGATTCAGCATAGCTCGTTCCCAGTGGGCGAAGCTATGCTGATCATCAAGCACTGTCTACTGAAAAATTACGGCATGGTTACATCGTCGATCTCAATATGTCCTGCTGGGCTGATCCAAACTCCCTCTATGCCTTTTTGGATCGCAGCGAGGTTTTCTGAGAAACGGTACGGTACCATTGCCGCTTCGTCCATTTCGATTTGCTGTGCTTTTTCGTAGATTTGCTTCCGTTTTTCTTCGTCTTTCTCTTTTCGTCCCTCATCGATCAGCTTGTCTACTTCCGGATTGCCATAAAAAGCGTGGTTGCCGGCTGCCCCTTGCGATTTCGTGTGGAACAGATTGTATTGATTGTAGTCTGCATCGCCTGTCGCGTTACCCCAACCACTGAGGAACAATTCTGTTTCGCCTTTGTTGGCCGCTTCAATATAAGCACCGAACTCCAGCACCTTCACTTCCAAATCGATATTGATTTGTTTCAGCTGTTGCTGCAGCACCTCTGCCAAGCTAATTCGTGCCTTGTTATCATTTAAGTAAATGGTTGCTTTAAAGCCGTTCGCGTATCCAGCTTCCGCCAACAGCTTCTTGGATTTTTCCAGATCGTAAGGCAAGTCTTTTACATTCGGGCTGTACCCAACCATGGACGGGGTAATGGAAGAATGAGCAACCGTCCCCACATCGTTGTAGACCCCTTGAATGATGGTTTTCTTATCGATCGCATGCGCAATCGCTTGACGCACACGCACATCGTCGAATGGCTTCTTCGAGTTGTTTATCCCGATATGATCGCTAGCGAATGCAGGGTAACGACCAAGTGTCATACTCGGAGAATTTTTCACCCGATCGACTTCTGTCACTGGCAATTGCTCAGCTACATGAGCTTCTCCTGTCTCGACCATCGCGAGTCTGGTTGTATCCTCTGGAACGGTCTTGAAGACGACTTTGTCCAGATTCGGTTTGTCTCCCCAATAACTATCGTTTTTCACCAAGATGACTTCTTGACCCGGTGTCCATGATTCGAATTTGTAAGGCCCCGTGCCCGTTGGATGCTTGGTCAATTCTTTCCCATACTGTTCAATCGCTTTTGGTGACAAAATTCCACCTTCTGCACTGGCGAGCACGGACAGGAGCGGTGCGTATGGATAGTGCAGGATGAATTGAACCGTTGTATCATCCACGACCTTTACTTCTTTGATTGCTTCAAACAAATTGGCGCGGTTAGAGCCTACTGCCGGGTCTTGGACACGAGCAATCGTCTTTTTCACCGCATCCGCATTGAATGGCGTGCCATCGTGAAACGTCACACCGGAGCGTAGCTTGAATTCCCATGTCACATCATCGAGCTGCTTCCATTCAGAAGCGAGTGAGCCTACATATTTGCTTTCTTTGTCCATCCGAACAAGACCCTCGTATACCTTGTGATGAATGATGGCAGCAGAGTTGATTTGCGTTAGGAAATGTGGGTCGAGGTTGTTCGCATCAGACAAGCGGGCGATGACGAGTGTCCCGCCTTCTTTGCCAGCTGGTGCAGGAGCATTGGTTTGCCCCGAAGAATTGGTACTCCCTCCTGCTTCAGGTGCTTGTGAGCAGCCTGCCAACGCTGTAGAAACCGCAACCGTCATGGCAAGCAGCGTCTGGAAAAAGCGCGTCTTTTTCATGTAGTGATCCCCCTGTTTTGTGAAAAACGTCTCGACGTTTTTCATAAATGTTGATGTGACCGCTTGCGGTCAAAAAAACGGTCGTGACCGTTTTTTGCGCCAGATGCACTTGAATATTTTGACCATTCGCACATATTTCATTTTACCCACTATTCTGGTATTTCATTTTCACTCTCTTTACTTGTATTTTCACTTTCTTTACTCTTTTCTTCACTTTTTCTACTTTTATATAAGAAAATGACCCTCTCCAATGTTAGAGAAGGTCACATGCTCTTTCTATTGAATGGTTACTTGACTTACGTCAATGTACCCGGACGGACTGATATACACTCCCTGTACATTTTTCGCAATAGCCGCGAGGTTTTCACTGCTGCGGAATGGCAGCAACGGTACCTCCTCCATCTCGATTTGCTGCGCCTCTGCGTAAATTTCCTTGCGCTTCTCTGGATCTTTCTCCTTACGCGCCGCTTCAATCAACGCATCGACTTTCGGATTATTATAGAAGGAATGGTTGCCTGGCACACCTGCTGACGTGCTGTGGAAGAGGTTGTACTGGTTGTAATCTGCATCCCCGGTCGCATTGCCCCAGCCACTAATGAACATTTGTGCTTCACCTTTTGCCGCCAATTCCAGATACGCGCCGAACTCCATCACTTGAATCTGCAAGTCGATCCCGATTCCCTTCAGTTGGGATTGTAGCACTTCTGCTACATTGATCCGCGCTTTGTTGTCATTGAGATAGATGGTTGCCTTGAATCCGTTGGCATAACCTGCTTCGGTGAGCAATTGCTTCGCTTTGTTCAAATCGTATTCCGGCGTTTTGATATTCGGGCTGTAGCCGATGACTTTTGGCCCTAATGACGAGATGGCTACTTTTCCGACATTGTTATAAACCCCTTTAATGATGGCTTCCTTATCGATCGCATGGGCGATGGCCTGACGGACGCGAACATCGTCAAAAGGCTTCTGCTTGACGTTCATCCCGATGTGGTCAACCGCGAATGATTCGAACCGACCTAAGGACATGCTCTGCGAGTTCTGTACCCTATCTAGTTCAGTGACCGGAAGCTGTTCTGCGACATGAGCTTCCCCCGTTTCCACCATAGCTACGCGCGTTGTATCCTCAGGAATGGTCTTGAAAACTACTTTTTCTAGCTTCGGTTGGTTGCCCCAATACTTCTCGTTTTTCACCATGACGATTTCTTGTCCAGGCGTCCAAGATTCAAAAATGAATGGCCCCGTGCCTACTGGTTTCTTGGACAATTCTTTGCCAAATTGCTCAATGGCCTTCGGACTGATGATGCCACCCTCGGCACTCGCCAGAACGGAAAGTAGCCCTGCAAACGGATAATGTAAAATCATTTCTACCTTCAGCGGGTCAATGACCTTTACTTCTTTAATCATGCCAAACATGTTTGCTTTGGGAGTCGGATTGTCTTTGTCCAAAATACGGTCGATCGTCTTCTTCACTGCTTCTGCATTGAAAGGCTCCCCATCGTGGAAGGTAACGCCTTCACGCAGTGTGAACTCCCATGTAACATCGTCTTTTTGTTTCCATTCCTTTGCCAAAAGCGGTTTGTACTCACTATTCCGATCCATCATGACCAGACCTTCATAGAGCTTGTGCTGCGTCACTGCCATGGAATTAATCTGGGTACTGAAATGCGGGTCGAGATTATTCGCATCGGACAAGCGCGCAATAATCAAGGTACCGCCTCCACCCGCTGCGGCCGAAGAAGACGCGGGGCTAGTTGAAGCTTGATTGGAGTTGGACGCGGAATTCGTCCCACTGGATGTCTGACTGCCACCACAGCCTGCCAAGACGGTTGAAATCAAGACAGACAGGGCGAGAATAGATCCTAGCATGTGCTTCTTCTTCACCGTGAATGCCCCCTTATTCTAGATGATAGAATGAAAAGAATATGACATGCCTAAATATTACTAATTTTCTTACTATTAATCTTTTCATTATCTTTACCTTTCTTTTCACTTTCTTTACCATGTCGTTTTTGAATGTTAAAAATAACTCTATTGAAGCGCACGTATGAAGGTCAATCTGGTATGAGTCAACATAGTGGAGGAGAAGAAAAAGCACAGTTCTCTTCGACTCTGACACGCCAGCAGGGGGGATTCACTGGCCGTCTCCACTTAAAAAAGGGGACCGTCGAGCCAAAGCCACCCTACGGGCGGAAGTTTCTCAAGGAAGAAGTGTTCGACAAGCGTGGTCCCCTTTTTTAAGTTCCGACTGGGTAGGCGTTGTCAAGGTCTACGAGCCCTGTGCTTTTTCTTCTCACCAGCTTTGGCGGTTTTCGATACCTTCTAAAACTTAGAAAGAAAAAACCCATCCCTCAAAAAAAGGGTGGGCGTGCAAAAGATGATGGAATGTGCTTTTTTTCATTGTTAGCACCGATAAGCTAAGGTTTCCGCATATTAATTAGGAAGATTTACAACTTAGGTTCAGGCTTTTTAAGATGTGTTCTGATATAAATATGGTCAAAATATGGTCATAACGAGAGTCCTAGAAATTGTGTTCTAGGGCTTTCTTTTTTACTCTACCTTCATCCAGCATTTCTTTGTGTTTCCTAACTCATGAAGCTGACGACTTGTGATATTCTCCCCATTTTTTGTAATCGTGGTTGCTACTTCCTTCTTATGTACTTATTTTATTATACCGTTACCAAAAAATCGACTTTTCCCTGTAGAAATGACAGCAGCACCAGAAACTTTCAAACCGAGATCAATCCCCAATGATATTTTGCACTATTAGATTACCCGGTTCACCAGACATTATTTGATTAAGCTGAGTTGTTCAATTACACGTCTTTTTCTATTTGGTACTTATCTTCAATCATTGTTATTATTTCTTTATGGTACCAACTCAACAAATTAGCAGTTACTGTAAGTGATCCACTTAATGCAGCATGAAGTAAAGCAGTATCATCTTCAACTCCACTTTTCTTCGCTCTCGCTAATATGTCAGGCAATTGGTTAACCGTCGTTTCTAACAAACTACTTAATTTTAATTGTAGCTTTTTATCGAAATCCATAACTTCCTCCCTTAATAAAATGTAGATTTCTCCCTATATAAATTAATGTCTTTATCCGTTTTTCTAGCTTTTTTAAAGTGTTTTGTAATACTCAATTATTAATTGAAAAGTGGTTGGGTAAGGCTTACCTGATTGTTTTATAGCCATCATGTCTGCTAACATTTCTCTAGATCTGTTATTAAGTAATATCACAAAATTTCTTCGTTTATTCTGATTTAACATATGAATTGTCTTATCTGGCAAAGTAATGTTGGTAATTTGGGCTTCTTTTAGTTGAATATTACCGTTTGCCAATATAACTTTTCCAGATTCATCAATAATTATCATATCTACCATTGTAGAATAAGGTAATGGAGCTAAAGTAAGCGTGCTTGGCTGTGTATTTGATAATACTCTTCCCTCATTTAAAACCAGTTTTATTTTGTTATTTGTATGATCGTACCATTTAGGAACAGGGAAATAACTAATATCTTTTTTATTCAACAAATTACTATTAATATTCATCTGGCTATTAACCATACTTTGTGGTATTTCTTCACCATTTTTCAAAACTAAATATCTTAACAATCCTAAATTAGCTCCATTGTAAAAATCAGGGCTTTCATGCTTTAAAGGAAAAATCGTTAACTCTTCTTCTCCTTGAGGACTCCACTTGATTTCAACAGGCAAAACTATTGTGGAATTTTCAGGATAGGTGATGTTTAATGAAGAGTACCACTCAACATCATTTTCTAAACGTACTAAAGCACTGTTATTCCCTTGCAAAGCAATAAATGTAACCTTATTTGATTTATCAGTGGTATCAATTACGTATTTACCTTTTATTATTGTTGAATTGTCATCATTTATATAATATCTAAAAGATTCGTCATCAGACAAAGAGTATTCTTTTTCCATTTCGCTAACCAACTCAAATGAGTGCGAAGAAGTAAATTCGGATGTAGAAAATTCAGATGAGCCAGACAGCAAAAAGTGCTGATCTTTATGTACAGTAGCTTCTTCTGGCAGTACAATTCTAGATTTTATATCGCTATTGTACTCCTGATTTATATTAATTGCGGAATTCTCAAGAATAATTACACTTGCCAATAATGCTGTGAATAAAAGAAAACCAAAAAACAAAAATTTAGCCCTATTCTGGTTGATCATAACTTAAAATCACTCCATACTCGTCATTCTAACGTTTAGGGTGAAATCCTACACCCTAAACGTTAGAAATTCATTGCCTTTATTATCGCACCATCAGTACATCTGAAGTTTTTCTCTCGTATAACGACATTTCATACGCCGCTGTATGGAAAGAAATCCCCCTATACGTCCCGGGATCAGCATTATGTTTGCCAGCAATGGACTTAGCTGTACCGTATCCAACTGCCATATCTTCTTCTCCCTGATCTATTAATTCGCCTTCTTCCTCCTTGAAAATGTCTTTCCACAAAGATGCTGTTGCTGAGGTTACGACCGTCAACTTTTCACCATAAGTTGAAGCAGTAGTATACACATAGCGACCACCTTCAGTTTTTATAGTTGTATTTCCTTTTGCAATATCAGTAAATCTTAAACCTGTTGCTGACGCTTTATTAGAAACCTTGTTAGATTGGGAGAAATCATCTGTGCTAGAAGGCAAATTTGTGGAATAAGTGATCGTAGGAGAATAGCTCTCAAGTAATGCTTGATTTTTCTCGATTGCGTTCTGAATTGCTTCAGTTGTTGAATTTTGTTCACTAGATGCGTATGCAAATTGGTTTGCGCTAAGCCCGATTAATAGAGTAGCACTTAGTAAGAGTTTTGGCATTTTAGTTCCCATCATTTAACTACCTCTTCCATTTATAGTATTTTAAAAACAAGTATAATATATAATTTTTTGGTAATTTTTCAAATAAATACAGTATTTTTGATTCGAAATGCAGAGGAACTATGTTGTAGTCTTGCAGTGCACATTTTCAATGGTACGACAATCCCTCGATAACTCTTTGATCATTCCATCCCTCCTGTCTTGAATAGTGGTAAAAAGAAGAGTGGACTCCCACTCTTCTTTTTCTATGACAGATTATAGAAAATACCACCATGAATTAAAAAAGAAGAAGCCATTGACATGCTAATTGCTATGTCAATGGCTTTCTGTAATTACAACTATCTTATGGTAACTCTATCTGCTGTCTTAGTTTCGAACAACGTATAGTCATTCGTCGCACTATAGAACACTTGACCTACATAACTACCTGGTTCTGGAGAATCGCAAGAAGATACAGAAACGTGATTTCTTATGTTCCCCATTTATGCCCGTATTGAATTACTTTGATCCCCCCCGATAAACTCGTTGCAGCTGCTGTGGAGTTTGCATCATTACTGGTCAGGGTCAATTTCAAATGGAGTTGCGCATTGCCTGTCGCATATGTCCCAATGAACTCCGTTAATGGGTTCCTAATATTGTTCTTCTGAATTGAGGCTCGTTTCTGATATCGCCAGTTAATAACAAAGTATTTAAAAAGAAATCATTACTTCGTTGAGCATACGGTGAAATTATTAAAGTGGGGTTGCTCAAAAAGTACCGTACAGGGCAATCTGGAGCGTCAATCGTACATCTGCACTCAAAAGATAATGAAATGGTTTTTACTCGTGAAGATGGAACCCCGCTACGACTCGCATACCCAAATGACAAATTAGATGAGATTATCAAATCCAATAACCTTCATCCAATCACTGTCCATGGCTTACGCCACACACATACCTTCCTTTTATTTGAAGTATGCCCAAAATCAAGGAAGTTCAGGAGCGTCTCGGTCATTCCGATATCAAAATGACCATGAACTTCTACACCCATGTTACCAGGACGGTCAAAGAACAAACAGCATCCCGATTTGAGAAGTTCATGGAACTATGACCACACAAATATGGTCACGGCTTATTCGAAGGAAAAATTAAAGCCCCTGACCAATGAAGGCCAAGGGCGATAATCCCTGATATAGCAAGCTTCTTAGTGCTTGGAGAATTGAGGTGCACGACGAAAGACCATTTACAGTTCAATATCTTTGTCCCACCGTCTTTCTAGATCCCTCACCGTCGAACTTTTCTCGACATCCTGTTCATTCTTGTAAGTTCCCAGCATGACGTCAAAAACAGGGCTGGTAACACCGTACCAATAATGTTCATTTTTGAAGTGATGCCATAGATGGAGCTTTTTCATCCAGCGCCCCCATGGAGATATGGGTTGAACCGGACGATGGGCGATATAATGCGTCCATTCATAAAATAGCAGAAATCCTATCACGCCTGTAACAAAGGCATTGGTCACAATCACGTCGGAAGTAAGTAGATAACAAATGGCTCCGGTTCCTGCAATGAGCGGCAAGCTGTACCACACGGGCAAGAACAACAGGTGCAAGTTGTTCGGATCGGCGTGATGATCGTAATGTAAGCGCTTTAACACATTGAGAAAAAATGGATTTCGAGGCGGTTTGAGGTGAAAGAGAAATCGATGAATCAAGTATTCGCTTGCCGCATATCCACTCATCCCCGCCACGAGTGCCAGCCATGTTTCCAACACGTACCATTCAGAAATAGTGAAAGACAAGCTAATCAAGAATAGAATGCTCATGATGAGGATATCCGGAAACGAAAAGAATTCCTTCAGAAACTTTGCCTTCAACAGAACGCCCTCCTCTTGTGTTCCTTCACTTGTCTTGTTCCAGCACGTTTCGGTTCCTCCACAGCTCCAAACTTTTTTCCATTGCCTTTCTGGCTACACGCTCTGCTTCGATGAAATCTCCCTGTAAAGCGACGCTCAACAGTTCATGGTAATAGTGCCAAGATGCCTCGCGGTGTTCCGGGATGGAAAAATACCTTCGCGCCATTTTTAGGTAAAAGGAATCAAAACTGTTTACAATCAGTAAATAGATAGGATTTGGGGAAAGCCTCGTCAGATTTTTCTGCAGCTCCCAGTCAAACGCTGCATAAGAATTAGCATCAGGTTTCAGTTGATCGAGATTGGCAAGCAATGCGACTACCTTCGGCTGATGAGCAGCAACCGCGTTACGAATGTAAATTGGTGCCAACGATATCCGCAGTTCCAGCAAGTACGAAATAAACTCATCCGTAACATCGTCGTGGTTTTGAATGATATGGACAAGGGTCATTACATTGCCTTGATGCCAATAATCGTTGACAATTGCCGGATGTCCTTTCCGCACAGTGATCCAGCCAGCTCTTTCCAAGCGTTGCAGTGCTTCTCTAACGGTTGGCCGACCTACCCCGTAGTACTCTGCCAACTCCCGTTCCGGCCGCAGCGTACTTCCTGTAGGATACTCTCGGGTCAAAATTGCCTTGATTAATTTCATCTCAATTTGATCCGACGACCGTTCCTTCTTTCCCCCTTTTTTCTCCGATGTCATTGTCGCCTCCCTGCGCTTTTGGTCTTACAACATTTTTTTGTGGTATTACCACAGATGGTAGTATTTTACATATGCCCTGTCAAGAGGTGAGTCCGGTACGGCAGGAAAAAAGTCATCGTGATGATCATGGAGATAAATCTGCGGATGACAAACTATAACAATGTTTCTCCTCCTTTTTCTTGTAATCAAAAAAGGCATAGCCCTCTTCCACAAAAGAATGGGCCATGCCTTTTGTATTATTGGCGTGATTATTCTGTCACTTCTACTGACCAGCCAAACTTGTCTTCACGCTCACCGTACTGAATACCTGTCATTGTGTCGTACAGTCTTGTCGTCAGCTCGCCTGTTTTTTCACCGTTAATGATCATCTGATGTCCGTTCCAGTTCAGATCACCGACTGGGGAAATAACCGCCGCTGTTCCAGTACCGAATGCTTCTTCCAGCTCACCGTTGGCGTAAGCGGTATGCAGGTCTTCCATGGAAATCCGCTTCTCTACAACTGGAATTCCCCAGTCCTTGAGCAATTGGATCGTCGAATCTCTCGTGATACCCTCCAGAATGCTGCCGTTCAATGCAGGGGTCCACACTTCGCCTTTTACCTTGAAGAACACGTTCATACTGCCTACTTCTTCAATATATTTGTTCTCTACGCCATCGAGCCACAACACTTGCTCATAGCCTTTTTCCTTCGCTTCTACTTGTGCTTTCAGACCGCCTGCGTAGTTACCTGCTACTTTTGCGTTTCCTGTTCCGCCTCTAACCGCACGAACATAGTTGTTTTCTACGTAAATTTTAACGGGCTGCATGCCACCTGCATAGTACGCTCCAACCGGCGACAAGACGATCACCAATTTGTACGTATACGAAGCGCGCACACCAAAGCATGGCTCTGTCGCGATTACGAAAGGACGAATGTAGAGAGACTGGCCGCTTTCTGTTGGAATCCATTCTTTATCGACCGCCACCAGCTGCTTCAATGCCTCGACCATGAATTCTTCGTCGATCAACGGCATGCTCATACGCTCCAACGAACGATTCATACGCTTGAAATTTTGATCTGGACGGAACAAGCGAACCTTGCCCTCTTGATTGCGATAAGCTTTTAACCCCTCAAATACAGCTTGCCCGTAATGGAACACCATTGCTGCCGGGTCCAGTGTCAGCGGAGAGTAAGCGACAATTTGTGGATCATGCCATCCTTTACCTTCTGTGTAATCCATGGTGAACATATGATCGGTAAAATGAACACCGAACCCCAGCTTGTCAGATGCTGGCTTCTCTTTTTTCTGTTCTGTCCGGGTAATTGTTAACTGACACTCCATCTTCTACATCTCCCTTAGTATTAAATCCACTATTTCTTGAACAACTTCCTATATATACAAAATAGCAACAATTTTGCATGATTTCCAGCGTAAGTTTCTCCTAGAGACACAAATTTCTTACATTTAGCGAAAACTTCGTTATTTTTTCGCGATATATGTTTTTTCTATCATGCAGGATGAAAGCAATCGTCGCACCGAAAAGTAGAGTAGTCAAAAATGAGGAGGGATATGATGACGACACACCTTCGCTTGCACGGAAAAATTGCCATTGTAACAGGTGCCAGCCGCCTTCAAGGGATTGGGGCTGCTATCTGCAAAAGGCTGGCCGCTCACGGCGCCGATATTTTCCATACATACTGGACCGCATATGACCACTCCATGGCACATGGGATTCAAAAGGATGAGCCCGCCATTTTGCAGGACGAGATCAGAGGCTATGGAGTCAGATGTGCGGGGATCGAGATCGATCTGTCACAGCCTGATGCCTACAAGGATGTGCTCGACGCAGCTACGGCACAACTGGGCGAACCAAGCATCCTCGTCAACAATGCTTGCTACTCGACAAATGACGGCTACGAGGCACTGGATATTGCCAGTCTGGACGCACATTATGCCATCAATGTGCGGGCAACCACGATGCTCAGTGTGGAATTTGCGCGTCGCTTCTCTCAACAACGTGGAGGACGAATCATCAACATGACTTCCGGTCAATCCAAAGGCGCAATGGTCGGTGAGATCGCGTATGCCGCAACAAAAGGAGCTGTGGATGCCCTGACGACTACACTTGCTGCCGAAGTAGCTACACGAGGGATTACGGTCAACGCTGTAAATCCTGGGCCCACCGATTCAGGCTGGATGAACGAAGAAATCAAGCATTACCTTTTGCAGCAATTTCCATTCGGACGGATCGGACAGCCCGAGGATGCAGCGCGTCTTGTCACTTTTCTGGCAAGTGACGAAGCGGAGTGGATTACCGGACAGATTATACATTCCGAAGGCGGGTTCATCCGGTAAGTAAAAAAAGCACAATCCGCCGTTTCTAGCAGATTGTGCTTCTTCTATTTATTCAGGCTATGGTTTGCTCACGATGGGGAAAGAAGGCTTGAATAGCTCTTTTTCGCCCAGCTGTTGATAGTCGCGCTCGACGTAGCCCAGACGCATTTTGTCAAAGTAACGCTGTCCCTTTGCTTTGATCTCTTCCAGATCAACTCCTGGCAAGAGGCGGTCTTTCATTACGGTGCGTCCAGCGATGATCGAGAGTTTCACATCACGACCTGAGCCACACGTGATAATCGTACGGATCGGATCATCTACCCCGCCCATGTGGAAACCGTCCAGATCGATCGCAATCATATCTGCTTTTGCCCCCGGCGCCAATCGTCCCAGATCGTCTCTGCCAAGGAAACGTGCGCCCCCCAATGTCGCTGCGCGGTAAATATCCGCGTAGCTGGAATCTGCGACATCGCCTTCCACCAAGCGGGACAGCATGCTGGCTGTGCGAATGTTTTGGATGAAGTCAGGCGGGAACGTATCGGTTCCAATCGCGATGTTGACGCCACGACGCTTGTAACGGGCAAACGATTCGAGTGCCTCGCCGTGGCGGCCGACTACGAGCGGGCAGTGAATCACAGTCGTACCTGTCTCTTGGAGGATCGCCAAGTCGTCTCCCTCACCGATTTTCGCCTTACTAAAGCCTGGTATGAAATGTGCGTGCGGAATCGCCGTTCTCTTTCCGAGGAAGCCGATCTCATGTAGGAACTGAATCGGTGATTTGTTGTGACGACGATGGATTTCCGTATATTCATAGAGACCTTGTGCAGCATGCAGCCGGATTGGACATCCGAGCTCCTCGCTGTAACACTTTGTGTTGATCAAATTCTCCACAGACTGTGTCTCGATTCGCTCTGGCGCCAGCATTCCACGGATGAGTCCGTTGTGAGCCCCATCGAAATCTTTGACGAATTGTACAGCTCGTTCCAGACCTGCTTGTCCTTCGGCTTCGTTCCATAGTACTTCGATCTCTCCATTTGCCTTCACGACACGCATACCAGATTGATAGCTCGGCCCCATGTACATGCGCAATCCCAATCGTCCCGCATGATCGGCTGCGGCTGCCAGCTCCTCATACGTTTCCGCCCAGCGCTTGTAAAATACGGATGTAATCGGCATCGCTGTCGTTACCCCGTTTAGAATCAGTTGACTGTAGGCGTAAAGGGATTTGAACGCCTCTTCCTCAGGAGTCATTACCTCATGGTAGCCTTTGCGGTAATAATCTTCCGACCAGAGCATGTTTTTGTTTCTGACAGAAGCTTGCTCCAGATGTACAATGTCGTGATCAATGTCGCCTAACGCATTCAGGTCAATGAAGCCCGGACTGACTACTGCATTGCCAGCATCGATCACTTCATCTACCTCGCCATCAAAATGGTGGCCCACATACACAATGGTGTCGTTCTCGTAAACGACTTCCCCTTCTTTGATAATCACATGATCTTCGCCGTCAAAACCGATGACATATTTTGCGGTTATTTTCTTTTTCATGATGATCCTCCCTACTCGTTCTCGTTCCAGGCCTCTCCACTCCATTGTATCCTGACGTTATTATAGGAAATATTCTGTAAAATTTGTTTCAATAACTTTACATGTATTTGCACAATCTTTACTCCTTTTGGAAAACAGGCAAGATTCCACACAATACGTAAAGATCATGCAAAAACTAGTAAAAAAGATGAACAACCTTGTTCGAAATATTCACTACAATTAAGATAGACAGCTAGACTGGACTCTCATCCATAATTTGCAATATAGAGAAAGGGCTGATTTCTAGTGATGCAAGCTTTTTGGTTAACCAACGTTCGTCTCGATAAAGGATTTGAAACAGGAGACGACGGCGTCTTTCACACAATCTCAGAAATCTGTCATTTGAAAATCGAAGACGGTAAAATCGCTGAGATCGTATCGGCGAACGAACCGCTCGACACCACTTTACCGCAAGAAGATGCAAAAGGTTTATTGGCTCTCCCCTCTTTTGTCGAGAAGCATAACCATCTGGATAAAACGTATGCGGGCGCAACCTGGAAATCTTGCCTCCCTCCGAAAAAACTGATCGATCGCTTGGAGTTCGAAGCAACAGAAATGCCGCTTATGACTGGGACGACCAAAGAGCGCGCTCAAGCAATGCTCCAGTTGCATATCAAAGGCGGTGCTACGCACGTGCGCACACACGTCAACATCGATCCATACATCGGACTGAAAAACCTGGAGGGTGTGCGTGCAGCCCTGGAAGAGTACAGTGATCGTCTAACTTATGAGATCGTTGCATTCCCTCAACAGGGTCTCTTGCGTACACAAGTAAGCTCCTTGATGAGACAAGCGATGAAGGAAGGCGCTACGCTGGTTGGGGGCTTGGACCCGGCTGGGATCGATAATGAATTGGAAGGCTCCTTGCGTGAAATGATGGACATTGCGGTGGAAGCAGATGCGGATGTCGATATTCACCTGCATGATCCGGGGACACTCGGCTTCTATACGATCAAGAGACTGCTTGATCTGACTGAAGAAGCTGGCTGGCAAAATCGTATGGCGATCAGCCATGCTTTTGCACTCGGAGACGTATCTATAGAGGAAAGCTCGGACATGGCAGACCGATTGTCCAAGCTGGGAACGATGATCCTGACGACCGTTCCGATTAATCGTGCGATGCCACCTGTTCCCATGCTTCATGCCAAAGGCGTACATGTCGCACTTGGTTACGATGGGTTCTACGATTCATGGTCGCCATATGGAACAGGCGATATGCTGGATAAGCTGAACCGTCTGGTCGAGCGTTACCGTTGGGTGGATGAAAAGTCATTGGTGCAATCCTTGTACTTCATCACCGGAGGAAAAACAACGCTTGATAAGGATGGCAACCGTGCATGGCCAAAGGTTGGCGACGAAGCGAGTATCGTGTTTGCAGAAAGCTCCTGCTCTGCGGAAGCGATTGCGAGGAAATCTCGTCGGGCTGCTGTTATGTTTAAAGGGAAAATTGTGCATGGGGCTTTGGAGAGAATGGAAGCGGGCAGATAATAGAAGGAAAGGCTTCGCCATTTGGGCGAAGCCTCTTTATGTCTTGTCGGATATTAAGCTGCAGGATGATTGGAGGAAGATTCCTTATCTTTAGATAAGAACCAACCCAGTACAGCGATCAAGAGAAGAACAGTCCAGAATGTTGCCTTCCACGCGACCGACTTTGGAAAATCAGCTGCCAAATACCCTAGCTCAGGGTGCGACAGTGTGTATACGGCCAACTTGACGCCAACCCAGCCGACGATCAAAAATGCGGCTGTCTCTATTCCAGGCTTGCGTTGCAGCAACCCGACAAAATAAGAAGCGGCAAATCGCATAATGACTAAACCGATGATCCCACCTGCGAGAATGACACCAAACTGCCCGCCATCCAATCCACCTACATCTGGCAAAGACGTTTCCGGAAGTGTCACAGCGAAGGCAACAGCAGCGAGGATAGCGTCAACTGCAAAGGCAAGGTCCGCTAATTCTACTTTCAGGACTGTCATCCACAATCCAGAGCCTTTCTTCTCAGCAGTGGCAGTCTCCTGATTGTAATCTTTGCGCAAAATAAATTTCTTCACGATATGGTGTATGGCTATAAACAGGAGGTAAGCCGCCCCGATTGCCTGGACTTGCCATACGTCCACGAGGTAAGAAATGATAAACAGCGAACCGAAACGAAACAGGAAGGCTCCAGCAAGCCCATAAAATAGAGCTTTCTTTCTCTCTTTCTCTGGCAGATGCTTCACCATAATTGCGATCACCAAAGCATTGTCTGCCGCCAAGATCCCTTCTAGGCCAATCAGGACAAGTAGCACCCATCCATACTCCAATATCATAGCCCAATCCATTCCAGTCCCCCCTTATGCTAGTCCTATCCCTCTTTGTGGTAAATCCATCCTTTTTCTAGTATACGATATTCCCGTTATTTATAAGCATATAAACATATCCTAATGTGGATTAGGTTTCAGTTTTATCGGACTTTTACTGCTGGGGGTCATCCCTGCCCAGTTTATTTCTTCTTTTTTCTCTTACCAGCTTGGGTGGTTATTCGCGATTAAAAGATTGAGCTATCGAACTATAACCAAGCCTTTTTAAGAGCTTCATACCAAGTTGGATTTCATCATTGTTCTAGGGGTATTCTCCGCCTTTGCGAGCCCCTCCAAAACATAAGAGTGCCTGATGAAATTTACAATCTGTAAAGTCAAAAGGAGAGATTTTTTATGCCTAGATTTATTATTGAAGATGATTTTTGGTCGTTATTCCCTCAGGCAAAAATAGGCATCTTGATTTGCCAGGGGATTGATAATTCAATAAGGGACGTTGAAATCTACGAGAAGCTGCTGCAGGAGGCAGAGAAAGAAGCTCATAAATTATTAAGTCTGGAGGAATTCAGTAGCAATCCAGTCATATCCGTTTGGCGAGAAGCTTTTCAGAAATTCAAGACAAAGAAAGGGGCAAGGTGTTCCATTGAGGCTTTATTAAAACGAGTGAAAAATAGCAATCATATCGGAACCATAAACCCGCTTGTTGACATCTATAATTCCATTTCATTGCGTTATGGGCTTCCGTGTGGCGGAGAAGATATCGTATTGAATGAATAGATGACACTAGAAGTGATGAGTTTCATAGGGCGCTTAAAGAATTGTCTGATTTCGTGTCACATAATCTTGGTGGTATGGTGAAGATTGAAGTGAATGCGATAAAAATGATGCCTTGTGAGTCGATATGGACGAACGACAGCCAATTGTACAGGCTGCCGTTTTTTGTGTTTATTCAACTATCGATGCCCGTTCCTCAACAACAATATCCTACTTTAGAACATTCCATTCTCATTGGGGGATTTTTCCGGTATGGCCTGACCTACATCCCATAATTCGACGATTCGATCCTGATGAAAACGGAAGATATGGACGACAGCTCCCCCAATATCCTCTTGGTTTTGCTTCACATGGGAGTGAACCGCAACGACATCCCCCTCTTCGATGACACGTTTCACTTCGAGAATTTTATGAGGATTCTTTGCGGCGTTCTCTTCCATTGCAAGCATAAGTGAATGCGCATCGCCACGGAAATAAGGATTATGGTGGCGGAAATTCGGACCTGTGTAGCTTTGGTATGCTTCTCGCACATTCCCCGACGCTACCAGTTGCAAAAACGACACCGCATTCTCTTTATATGACGTCTTCATAACAAATCATCCTTTCTTTCATAAAGGTTCCTCAGAGTTGGTATTTTAAACTTACCATTTTCTAGAGGAAACCGCTCATCTAGCCTGCTGCGTTAAGGTATAATAGTTCACAGCAAAGGGGGCGGGAAACTGTGGAGTGGTTAATAGGTCTGGCCTGCAGCACCGGGATTGCAGGGGCGGCTTATGTAAAACGGTCGCTGTCCGGTTCCGGCTTTTTGGCGGCGGTGATACTGGGCACCGTGATGTACGCACTCGGAAGCCCTGTCTGGTTCGGCTCTCTCATCGCTTTTTTTGTCTCGTCCACCTTATTGTCCAAGTGGAAAAAGCATAAAAAGGAAGAGGCAGAGAGCGGTTATGAGAAAACTGGGAGGCGCGATGCTGGACAGGTACTCGCAAACGGAGGGCTAGGGCTGCTGTTATGTGTAGCAGACTGGGCGTGGCCGCATTCTCTGTGGTGGTACGCCTTCCTCGGCGTGATGGCAGCGGTCACTGCCGATACATGGGCGACAGAAATCGGCGGCTTGAGCCGGACGCCCCCGAGATCGATCAAAACGGGTCAGCGCGTTCCGCCAGGCACATCCGGTGGCGTTTCTGTCCTGGGCATAGGTGCTTCGCTGGCCGGTGGTCTATTTATCGGCGGTGCAGCTTGGTTACTGCTTGCTGTAACTGGCCAATCCGCGCCGGATGTGGCCGCGCCTGCACTTAGACTGGCAGCCTGGATCGGAATAGCAGGACTTGCGGGCATTATCGGGTCGCTGGTCGATTCGTGGATCGGTGCGACATGGCAGCAAATGTACTGTTGCGACGTTTGCGGTCGAGAAATCGAGCAGGCTGACCACTGCGGCAGGCCAGCCGTGCGAATCCGCGGCCGCGCCGGTTGGAACAATGATGTCGTCAATGTCGCTGGTTCGCTTGCAGGTGGTGCTTCTGCGGTCTTGTTGGCACTGGCAGTTGGCTTATAGTTGGACATGCAAAGACACGGAAAGACTTCGTATCGCCGAACGATACTGGGTGTTTCCGTTTTTACTAATAGGCCCCAAGCCTAGGCTATTTTCGTCACTTTATTCGCGTTCTGTGCCATTTTTGAAACCCACGCCCAAAGTATGAAGCCAACTACGAGAAAACCGACATTCATGCTGATTACTCCTCCCCATCCGTATGCAGACCAGAACAATCCTCCGAGTGTTCCCCCTACACTTGAACCCGTATAGTAGAAAAATAAATACAAGGAAGAAGCTTGTGCTTTGTTCTGCAAAGCAAGCTGGCCTACCCAGCTACTTGCAACGGAATGAGCTCCAAAGAATCCAAAAGTAAAAAATCCTAGTCCTCCTATTTTTACAATGAGATTCGAATCCCACGTCAAACAGACGCCGATCAATGCAAGGAATAAGCTAATGAATAACAGCTTTTGCTTACCGTGACGATCTACTAATTTTCCAATCCAAACAGAACTGAACATTCCGATGATCATAATTAAAAATGTCCAACTGATAAATGTTTGGCTGAGTGAATAGGGCTTTTCGAGCAATACATAAGCGATGTAATTGAATAACGCTACATTACTTCCTAGAAGTAAAAATCCGATGACAAACAAGCAAACGAGACCTGGTGCCTTTAGATGGTCCATTAATGACTGACCTAACTTTCTAATTACGAATGGGCGCGCTTTGAAATTTTGGGAAGGTGGTAAGGCGTTCCAAAAAATCACTGTGGCAGCAAGACTGATGAGTCCAATCCCCCCTATTGCGATCTGCCAGCCAAAGTAGTCACTCATCATGCCTGAGAAAACCCTGCCAAAAACAGCCCCAATTGAATTGCCACATATGTAGAGACCCATAGCCGCTCCAAGACTTTTGGATTCGATTTCTTCTCCAAGATAGGCCATTGCAATGGAAGGTAAGCCCGCCAATGAAATTCCTTCAATCGTTCGAAATACTAGGAGAACATGAAAATTCGAACTGAATGCTGTGAGAATACAAAACACAGAGGAAGCAAGCATGGAAAAGATCATGATTGGCTTGCGTCCCCATACTTCAGACAGCGAACCAAAAATGAGCATACTGATAGCAAGAACCATGGTTGTAATGGAGAGGGAAAGGCTTGCTGTCGTCGGATCAATCGCAAACTCTTTTGAGAATTCAGGCAATAAAGGCTGTACGCAGTAAAGAATAGCAAACGTATTGAAACCAGCGGCAAAGAAAGCAAAGCTGGTTTTGCGAAAAAGTGGCGTGCCTTGTTGTATCATGTGATCACCATCATATTTCAGGATTATTATGGTTTCATGGTATCACCATTTTTCTATGATGTATAATTCATTATAATCATGTTTTTCATGCATCTATGTAATGAAAACTCCGAACGGAAAGTGGTGCTTTCGAATGGAATGGCAACAGTTCGAATATTTTCAAACCCTGGCAAGAATCCAACACGTGACTCATGCTGCCGAAGCTCTCTCTATTTCCCAGTCTGCCCTTAGTCGTTCGATCGCCCGATTTGAGGATGAAATAGGCGTGCCCTTGTTTGACCGTCAGGGACGTTCGATTCGGCTCAATAAATATGGTCATATCTTTTTAAAGCGCGTCGAAAATATGATGAAGGAATTTCATGAAGGAAAACAAGAAATCATGGATTTGCTTGATCCCGATAAGGGAGAAGTGTCGCTTGGGTTTCTGCACACGTTAAGTACCAGTCGCATCCCTGATTTACTGGCTTCTTTTCGCTCCCACTACCCAAACATCCATTTTCGACTCGGACAAGGCCCCTCTCATACCCTTATGAATCAGTTGCAAGTAGGAGAATTTGATCTTTGTCTCCTTGCTCCTATGGATATGAGACCTCCCTTTGTATGGAAGCCTCTTTGGAATGAAGAACTTTTTGTGATTGTCCCCATAGACCACAAGTATGCAAATCGTACCTCGATTACGTTAGAAGAGATTGCAGATGAATCCTTTATCCATTTAAAAGAAGGGTACTCCCTTCGTATCACCGTCGAGCAATTGTTTCAAGTAGCGGGAATTGCACCTCCGATTACATTTGAAGGAGAGGAAGCAGATACCGTTGCAGGACTGGTCGCTGCTGGACTGGGAATCTCACTTTTGCCCAATTTAAAGGGAACGGACCAGAGCAAGATCACACAAATACCTGTCAAAAGTCCGAAGTGCCAACGAACAATTGGAATTGCTTGGGTAGAAGGAAGGTATTTATCACCTGCAACTGAAAAATTTAAACAATTTATTTTGAACCATGCTTGCGATTTTGAATAGGGGTGGGTGAACCTACGACTCCCCCCATTGCCTTGATTCCCGTCGCCAACTCATGAATACCAAAGACAACGCTATTGTTGTGAGGATAATGCCAAGCACTTGCAACCCCTCGGCGCTGAACTTATCTCCCATAACAATGCCGATCAACAACGAGGAGAGAATGGTTCCCAGATATCTGGATGTTTGAAATAATCCGGATGCTACTCCGATGATTTCTTTTGGAGAACTTTTGAACAAGGCTGCTTGCATTCCGACATTGTTTAACCCGTTGCTAATACCGAATGCAGCTAATGCCACACACACGCTGATCACATGTGAATCTTGATTGAATGTCACGAGCCACACGGACCCAAATGTCATCAGTATGGCGGATACGAACAATGCTGGCCGAGGTCCTGATTTATCAATCCATCGTCCTGCTATTGGAGAAGCAACGAGTGAGCATAAACCTAGGCTTAGCATGAGCATTCCTGTATGAAACTCGCTGATATGACGAACCATTTGCAAGTAGGACGGAAGCCCGAAAAAAAGCGAATAAAAAAGGACGTTAGCGAGCATGAATTCAATATTGACCCACGTCATCGCAGGATACTTGGCAAATGTCCGTAGAGGAATAAACGGTGAAGTTGTTTTTAACTCATGTCGTACGAAAGCCCCCAGTGTAACGAGACCGATCCCCCCAACCATGATAGGCCACCATGAGACATGCCCCGATGATTTTGCTGACAGGAATTCAACCAGCAGGGCAACCAGACCCACTGTGAAGAGCAGAATCCCTGTTGCATCAATCAAATCCAGCCATTTTCGAAAGGACATGTTATGTGCTACAGATGATGCCGATTCGTCTCTTGGAATCATCCTCCAGCCTAACAGCAAGCTCGCCACCGCGAACGGAATATTAACGAGAAAGATAGCAGACCAATCCCAATAATGAATCAAAACCCCGCCAATAAAAGGTCCAATCGCTGCTGCCCCGGATAGGAATATGGACAGTACGGAAATCATCAACCACCTGTTGTGAGCCCCCATTTTTAGCCCCCTTAAAGCGTTTTGATGATATCGTACTGCAATACAAACATTCACTCCAACGCATTTCATTTTATGATTTTATTGATTGGAAGGAATGAATGGAGGGTGCTGAATGGAGCTTCTTCAACTGCAATACTTTCTCGCGGTAGCTCGTATGGAACATGTGACCGAAGCCGCACGAAGTCTGCATGTGACCCAATCGTCGCTAAGCAAAACAATTCAACGATTGGAAGAGGATCTCGGAGCCCCTCTATTTGATCGAAAAGGGAGAAAGCTGCGTCTGAATGAGTACGGAAGCAAATTCCTTTGCAGGGTGGAAAGAGCTTTGTTTGAATTGGAACAGGGGAAGCTGGAGCTTCGCGATTTGTCCAACCTGGAATACGGCACACTGGAATTGGCGGTGACTACTGCAAGCACGTTGCCCAATATCCTTCGAGAGTTTCGGAAAAAGCGGCCCGATATCCAATTTCATGTACAAATGCTCACCACGCAGGAAATGGTTACGCTTCTTCATAGAGGAGAGGTCGATTTTTGCTTGTCCTCACCTCCCATACAAGAGGATGACATTGAATGTCAAATTGTGTTCATTGACCCTATCCTCGTAGCTGTTCCAAGGGGACATCGACTGGCAGACCGAAGCATCGTATCTTTGACAGATCTTAAAGATGAATGGTTTGTTGGTGTAAAGAAAGGGTACGGAACACGCGATTTCGTAGACTCTATATGCAAGTCGGTTGGATTCACACCTAAATATGTGTATGAGGGAGATGAACCTGCAAGGCTGATTCAGCTGGTGGAAGCAGACATCGGCATAGCCTTCATACCAAGCACGGCAAGAGATTCTCGTGAACAAATCAAGTATCTTCGAGTAGAGAATCACGAATTGGTACGGGAAATAGCATTATTATGGCACCGGAGTCGGTACATTTCGCGAGCCGCTCAAGAATTCCGTGAGGTTGTTGTCGATTATTTTAAGGCTCTATCAAATTAAATAATAAAAAAACTGCACCTCCAATTGTTAGGTGTGTCTAACAATTGGGGTGCAGTTCACATTCGCGTGTCTGTTTTTTTAGAGGATACAGGCGTCGTCAGGATAATTCGCTCTTCTTCCAGCTCGATTCGCAGCTTGCCGTCTGCTTGGATAGCCTGAAGGTATTCCATTGGGATCTGCAGCCTCCCTACCTGATCGAGCACCGCCAATTCTTCATAAGTATCCGCATTCGCTTCCTCATCCCAAGACTCGGAAGTGTCTTCTTCTGTTCCTTTTCGCCGCAACAACTCGCTGGACGTTTTCCCGTCCCGAATGGCTACGACGCGATCCACTTTGCGCGCCAGCTCCAAGTCGTGAGTCACGATGACGACGGTTAGCCCGAACGAACGGTTCAGCTCTTGAAACAAATCTAAAATCATGGCTGCCGTTCGAGTGTCTACACTGCCAGTCGGCTCATCTGCCAAAAGCAACTTGGGCTCGTTCGCCAAAGCGATCGCGATGGCTACCCGCTGCTGCTCCCCGCCAGACAGTTCGCTCAGCTTGTTCTTTTTTCGATGACCCAGCCCCACCAGCTCCAACAACTCGTGGGCGCGCTCCCTTTTTCGTTTGCCCCGCAAAAGCATTGGCATCTCCACATTTTGCAGAGCAGATAGATACGGGATCAGATTGCGGGCGTTGTTCTGCCAGACAAAGCCTACGGTCTGCAAGCGATACTGAACCAGCTCGGAAGTCGTCAATCGAAACAAATCAGCTCCCGCCACGGAAAGTTTTCCTGCTGAGGGACGGTCCAGTCCTCCCAGCATGTTCAAAAGCGTTGATTTGCCGCTGCCGCTATTCCCGATGATCCCCATCAGCTCTCCCGTCTCTACACGCAGATCCAATCCTTGCAGCGCCACCACTTCCAGATCATTTGCCTTGTAGATTTTAACCAAATTCTCGCATACGATCATCTGTTTAGTCCTCCCCCAGCTTCACGGCTTGATGGATCTGCATCCGTGATAACAGGATACCGACGATTCCGATTCCGATAACCAGTGTCACAGCAATGAACGTATAAATGATTTGTTCATCTTGAAGCCTCGAAATGACAGTAAAGGGAGGAACTTGCTTATCGGCATGCAAATAGAGACTGAGTGCAGGCAAAAACAGGCTATTTGCCAGCTTGCCCGCTGTCATTCCCATCGCAAAAGCGACGCCAAACGTCAAGAGCTGCTCCCACGCGAGTATGGCAAGAAGCTGTCTGAATGGCATACCCATCGCGCGGAACACCCCGTATTGCAATTTTCTAGCTCCAAGTGTAAGCACCCAGTACAACACGTAGCCGATAAAGGTGACCAACATGGAAAGCAGGAACCCAAGCGTCAGCGATCCGTTCAGCCCCAAATAAAATGCGCTGTTTTTCACCTGGATGACCTGCTGTTTGGCATTATTCAGCATGGCGAGCTTGACTCCCTCTTGTTCCAGACCCTTGTAAAGCGATTCAGAAGACGATCCCTCTTTCATTTTGATCCAAACCTCATACGGCTCCAGGTGAATCTTGTCTTGCACGAACGGGAGATTGGCGACTGCCAAATACGGTTCTTCCATTCTGCTTCCGTATGTGCTTTTTACAGGTGCAGGATTCCATCCCGGCCAGTAATCCACGATGGCATACACAATCATTTCAACTCTACGAGTATCTCCCCAACCAAGCAGGATGGTTTGTCCTTCCACCACATGCAGCTTGTCTGCGAGGCTGCGAGACAGCAATAGGGCACGCGGTTCTTTTGCCATCAAATTCAAATACTCGTGGAAGTGATGTGGCAGCAAGTCTGGCTTCATCCAAGCGGTCTTTGCAAACTCTTGGGGATCGATCCCCATCAAGGTGATGTCCTTCACAGGATCGCCCCGAAAAGAAGCCTCCGCCAGCCCGTTCATATAGACTTTCGTTGCATGCTCAACCCCGGGCAGGCTGCTGTACAAGTCAAAATCCGGCTCTACATACTGAACGGGAGGAGCTACAGGCTCTTTTTCCACTTCCACCTTCTCCCCTTCTTCTGCAACATTATTTCCTCGCCGAAAGACCGTTACTTCCGGTTTGTCGCTCTTCCACTCCGCCTTCAAACGAATATCCGCGCCAGTTTGGTAATGGATTCTCTCCTCTGCATTTTGATTAATCGTCCGTGCCATGCTTGCGCTAAACATCCCTACGGCGACTGTAATTGTCACGAAGAGCATGAGAAAATGATATTGCCGTGGAGCCCTCCCTACCTGCACCAGCGTCGTATGCAGAGAAAGCGGGAAGAAGGAGCGTCCTGCCCAAGACATCAATCGTAGGATCCACGGATACAATCGGAGAAGAAGCAGGCCCAAACCAAGCGAAAACAGAACGGGCACAAAAAAGAGAAGGAAATCAATCGAGATGGCCGAAGCCCCTTCGCTCATTTTTGCTGCGGTTTCAGCGGCGTTTTGATAGGAATACCATCCATACCACGAGATCGCAAGTAGCAGTACGTCGAGAAACAGCCGATGCCAAATCGCTTGTCCACCCATCCTCGCCATGCTTTGCTTGTGTGTGACGATGTTTTGCCTGGTTGCCAGAAACACAGAAATCAAAACGAGTGTGATACAGGCGAGCACCATCCACGCAGCATACACGAAGACTTCGGGACTAATGGTGACATCCAGACCTTTGCGATCGACGAATTCGAGAAATCCATTCGAGATGCCGAGTATCTTACTAAGCTGTATCCCCACAAATGGACCGACCAGAAAAGCACACAACCCCAAAATAGCGATCTCCATGAAATAAATAGAAAAAATTTGCATTCTGCTGGCTCCCCTACTGCCCAGCACTGCAATTTCCGTTCGTTGCCTCTCCACAATTAATCCCGAAACCATCACAAGATAAAGACCCAGCATGATGAAAATGGGGATGTAGAGCGACCAGAGAATGGTTTTGAATTGCTTCTCTTGCTCATTGTACTTGCCCACGATACTGGCCGCCGGAAACTGCACATTGATTTCCGCTTTTTTCAATCCGTGCTGTTGCAGTTTGCCTTCGATCCCGGCCACGACTGCATTCAGCTTCTCTGTATCGCTTATTTGAAATGATTGGTAGTGAAAAGCGGTATACATCTGGGTTGAAATGACCAGATTCTTCTCTTCCAAAAATGTCTTCCGATAAAGGCGTTCATCCAATATGAAGCCATTGGAGTATTCACTGGTCGTAACAAACCAATAAGGATCGTTCCCCTCTTTTTCCTTGAAAACGCCGACCGGTTTGATTCGCACCTTGAGTCCTTTTACTTCGTTCGTGGTCAGCTCATAAAGGCTGCCCAGCACCATCCGCCGATCCTTTAACGTTTTTTCCGTTACCAACGCTTCGTATACGCCATCGACGGGAGTTGCAGCAGGCAGATGGCCGTCAACAAGCGTCATGTGCTGCTCCAGAGCGCTGAGGGAATAAAGCCGCGTACTCTCGGAACTGATCGGGCTCTTCGGTTGTATGTTTTGCTGTCTGGCGTCAAACGGGATTGTCCGCAAAATGGTCACTTCTTCATACACGGGTACCCCCAGCGAACCAATCACGTTGTTTTGAAGGTGCGCGGCCATTTCATCAACAAGAGCCGCACCATTCTTCCCGAGCTTGTTTTGATTGACGGAGATCAGCAAACCGCCGGGGAAACGCTTCGCATTCTTTTGGTATTCCTCCAGATCCTTTGTCAACATGCGTTGCAGTACCCCTGACGTGAACGCGGGTATACTCGATACCAGTCCGACAGCGACGATCAGCCCGATCAGCAGGCTGCCGACCAGCCAGCGGTTATTCATCATTTTCCGCAAGATCATTTGCAGCATCGCCACGACATTGTCCCCCTATTCCAAAATAACCAGTTGGCCTGCCGAAAGACCTTTGCGAATCTCAACCTCCGTCTGGGTCATGATACCTGTCTCCACGTCCACTTCCTTCTTGCTATTCCCGTCGAGCACCCGAACGTACTTCCTACCTGATAATTCATGAAGTGCTTTTCTCGGTATAAAAAGAGTCTGATCCTGCTTGTCTACAATCACTTCAATACTGACCCCTGTCCCGATCTCCAAGCCCTTCGGAGGGATTTTCGGTACAATGAGTAGACTTCTCTGATACAGCTTTGTCAAATCCTCTGGTAAATTGGCTGGGACATGCAGGGGTGTCTGAACAACTGTCCCCTCGCCTTTTTCGTCGTCTTTGCCCGAGAGAATAACCTTCATCCCTTCCCTAACATCTTGCAGCGCCTCTTTCTCGGGAGCTGTATACACCACGAACAGCTTGTTCGGATCGCCTATCGTTACCAACTTTTGATGCGCTTCCACCTCATCTCCCACCTGCTTGTTGCTTGTAAAAAGCACGATGCCGTCAAAGGGCGAGATCAGCTTGGTCTCGGCCCAACGCTGTTGCAGGTTCTTCAGGTCCATCTCTTTTTGCTTCACATTAAGCCTGGCACGCTCCACCACGTACTGCCTCTTCTTGGGATCCTGCAATTTCGCCAAGTCTAGCTGAGTCTTTTCCAATTCGATCTTGGCTAGCTTGGTCTCGTTTACCTTGGCGTTCATCTCTGCCTTCATAACGTCCAGCTTGGCGGATTCCACTTCGTAGTGATTATCCTGCTGGGCTTCAAGCAGCTCCAGCTTTGCCTTCTCCACTTCATACCGGGCCGACTCGATCGACCTCTCCATTTCAGCCGCATCCAATTCAGCAAGTACCTGTCCTTTTTTCACCTGATCGCCGCCTTGGACAGAGAACGACTTCAGCCGCAGTCCCTTCGTCTCCGGGAAAGAGAGCTCCGCCGTTTTCACGGTCGTGAAGGAGGCGTTTCCTTTCACACTTTTTACTATCGTCCCTTGCAAAACTTCTGCTACCTCGTATTTGATAGGTGACGGCTCTACTAATGGCGGAGCCAGAACCTCCTCTTCCTTAGGAAATAGGGAACAGCCCGTCAACAAAAGGAAAACGGCTACGTACGCCCATTTTAATTTGCTATTCCTTGATACGACCGTCCTCCAATTCATAGACATCGTCCGCCACCTCCATTACACCAGGATCATGTGTCGTCATAACAATGCTCATAGCACCTTCATCGACCAGATGGCGAAACAGACGGCTAATTTGCAGACCCGTTTTACTATCCAGCTCAGCTGTCGGCTCATCCGCCAATAGTAATGTCGGCCTATTCGCAACAGCTCTAGCAATCGCACAGCGCTGCTGTTCTCCACCGGACATCTCAAATGGCCGATGATGCGCCCGTTTGGACAGTCCAACGATATCAAGCGATTCGCGAACACGCTCCTTCCATTCGGTAGCAGGCACCCCTGACAGCCGCAGTCCAAACTCGACGTTTTCAGCGGCTGACATCAGCGGAAGCAAGCCAAACGACTGAAAGATAAATGCCATGTTCTTTTGCCTGATCCTCGTTCGCTCATGATCCGATAGCTGGCCGATTTCACGTCCCTGAAAGTACACGCTTCCTACCGTCGGACGATCGAGACCACCCAAAAGGTTTAATAGAGTCGTTTTTCCTGATCCTGATCTGCCTTTTAGTACGAGTAATCGGCCTGATTCTACGCGCATTTTTACGCCCGCAAGCGCTCTGACGGCAGTTGCCCCTCTACCAAACGTGCGTTCTACGTTTTTTGTCTCTGCAATGAACGACAAAATGACACCCCCGAAAATATATCTGAAAAATATGAGTTTTATTAATAGTAACGCAAACGAAATCCATTGTTTAATAAAATTGGAATAAACTAATATAAACGAAAATAAATTCCGCGGTATGGTCATTACAGCCACTTACCAAAAGAAAAAAGGCAGAACCCTGTGGTTCTGCCTTTTTATTCTTTCATTTTTGATTTTACAAAGCCCCAGAAACAACATTCCCACGGTATATGACCGCTTGACGCTTCGCACGGCGTGCAACTGCTTCTGCTGCCGAGGATGCCTGAACGAATACGATATCCGCCTCGTCTCCAACATTTGGCCACATGCAGTTGCCCTCTTTATCCAGCGGCGTTTTCCCACCTGTAATGAAGCCCAATGCTTGGGACAGCGAACGCTCATCTTGCATGCGGAAGCGCTCTGCCAAGCGACCTGCTTTTTCCAAGCTATCGCCTTGTCCAAATGGCGACCAGTGATCGGTAATACTGTCGTCTCCGAGAGAGACCGAAACGCCTTTCTCATGCAGCAATGGGATCGGGATCGTCCCTCTGTTCACTGGTACAGTGGAAGTGATCGAAATGCCCAAGCCAGCGAGCATTTCTGCTACTTCGCCTGCTTCTTCCAGACTGATGTCAGCAAGGGAGTTGGCATGACTGATGGTAACTCGACCTTGCCACCCTGCTTCTTCTGTCATTTTAGCCAGACGCTTGAATGTAAACACCCCGAGATGATCTGGGTCATGCAAGTGAACGTCGATTGGCGCATTTGCCTCAACGGCCAGCTCAAAAATGGTAGCGAGCGATTTTTCGATGTTTTGATCGACGGTTGCTGGGTCTACACCACCAACGTAGGTCGCGCCCATTTTCAAGGCCTGACGGATGTTCTCCACTTGGTTGCTCCGCAGTAGGCCTTGCTGCGGGAAGGCAACGACCTCGCAATGCAGTCGACCGCTGAAGGTTTCCAGTGCTGCCATGGTCGCTTCCAGGTTCTTGAGTCCGATATACGGATCGATATTACAATGGGAGCGAATATGGGTGGAGCCTGCGGACAGCAGCAATTCCAGCATTTTTTCTGCGCGCTCTTGGGCTGTTGGCAGCAGCTTTGGCATGAGCTGGCTCTCTTCTTCCAGTCGACCCAAGATGTTTTTCACGGGCGTAACGGCCTTCCAAGGACCGCCATAGTACGTTTTATCGATGTGGATATGCATATCCCTAAATGACGGCAGTGCCAACAGACCGCTGGCAGCCTTCGTTGGCAGCTCAGTTTGTGGAGCAGCTCCATTCACGATCTGTGCAATTCGTCCCTCTTCTATTAATAGATGCGCCTCTTCAGTATCTGTAGCAACCACCTTATCATTTTCTTTGCGGTATCCGCTCTCCAAGCGGACGTTGGTTATCCAATAGGCTGTAGACATCTATCCATGACATCCTTTCTATTTAAAAGTAGTACTACCACTCACCCGCTACCCGGTTGCCTTGGAAAAGAACGACCTTGCGTTTCGCACGTCTCGCAACTGCTTCTGCTGAACACGTCGCTTCGACCGCCATCAAGCTCGCCTCATCTCCAACCAACGGCCACAGGCGATTCCCTGCTTCATCGAGAGTGATCCGCCCTTCTGTCACGAAACCGAGTGCTACGCCTAACGATCTTTCATCCGTCAGGCGGAAGCGTTCAGCCAGTCGTCCTGCTTTTTCCAACAAGTCTCCACTGCCAAAGGGTGTCCAGTTGTCGGTCAAGCTGTCGTTTCCAAGCATGACGGCAACTCCTTCTTGATGTAGCAACGGAATCGGAATGGTCGGGCGATTAATCGGCACTGTCGATGCAATGGAAATGCCAAGGGAGGCGAGGCGTTGTGCCATCTCTCTGGCCTCCTCGTGCGAAACATCGCCCAATCCCATCGCATGACTAATCGTGACACGTCCCTGCCAGCCTGCCTCTTCAGTCAGAGCAGCGAGGCGCTTCATCGTAAATACTCCGAGATGCCCCGGATCATGCAAATGCATATCAATGTCGGCATCCGCTTCGACTGCCAGCTCTAGCATCGTTTGCAGGGAACGCTCGATGTCACCGTCTACCCCACCCGGATCGACGCCACCTACATGTGTGGCGCCTTGACGTAGTGCCTCGCGTACCGTGTCTCGCGCTTCTGTACGTAGCATGCCATAGTGAGGAAAAGCGACGATTTCGTGGGACAAGCGGTCTGCATACGTCTCGAACGCATTCTTCATTCCTTCCAAAAACCCAAGACCGACCTGCGGGTCCACATGACAATGCGTCCTTACATGCGTAACGCCTGTTTGCACCAGTAGCGAGAGAATATTTTCTGCTCCTGTCTGAGCCTGTTTGAGATACATCGGCAACAGCCCTCTGTCCTCAGCGTGGCGTTCGAACAGGTTTTTAACGGGAGTTGTCGCCTTCCACTGGCCGCTGTAATACGTTTTTTCCAGATGAATGTGCTTCTCGGCCATAGACGGCAAAATCAATAAGCCTTTCGCGTCCTTTTTCGGCAGCCCATCCTCCAAAATCTCACTGGAAGGGACAATGCGTGTGATTTTTCCATTCTCGATGAGCAAATCGCGCATTTCTGCCCGCGTTCCACTGATCACGCCTTCTTCCCACTCATATCCGATTTCCAATCGAGCGTTGACGATCCAATAAGGAGAAGATTTCACCGGCTTTTCACTCCTCTACAACGTAACGTTCACTTCTTCCACTTGACCAGAAGCGAGATTGCCTTTGAAGAATACTGCCTGTCGGTTGGCACGACGCGCGATCGCTTCTGCTGAGCAGGTTGCATCCACGAGGATCAGGCTAGCGTCTTCCCCTTGTGCTGGCCACAGCTGTGTTCCATTGGCATCCAGCGTCGTTTTGCCACCTGTGATAAAACGCAGCGATTGAGACAGGGACAGCTCATCCAGCCAACGGTTACGTTCAGCCAGTCGCCAGAGACGCTCCAGTACATCACCATTTCCGTATGGCTGCCATGTGTCAAAAATGTTGTCGCAGCCAACCGCAACGTCTACGCCATTTTGGTGCAACAGCTGCACAGGTGGAATGACGCGGCTAAACGGCACGCTGGTGATAATTGTGATGCCCGCTTCCCGCAGGATCGTCGCCATCTCTTCTGCTTCTTGTACGGGAATGTCTCCGAGAGCAAACGCATGGCTGATTGCTACGCGGCCTTGCCAGCCAGCGTCAACAGTCATTGCTGCCAGCCGCTTCATCGTATAAGTTCCCAAATGTCCTGGATCATGCAAATGCAAGTCCACACCTGCGTTTGCTTCTACCGCTAGCTCCATCATATGGTGCAAAGATTCTTCTATATCGCCATCCACATTAGCTGGGTCTACGCCCCCAACATGAGTCGCCCCTTGACGCAATGCCTCACGCAAGAGTGCTTTTGCATCCGTTCGCAACAAGCCATGCTGCGGAAACGCCACGATCTCGTGAGTGACACGATCCGTGTAAGTTGCTAATGCTACTTTCACTGATTCTAGATTGGAGATTCCCACTTCTGGGTAAATGTCCACATGTGTACGCACGTGTGTCGAGCCATAGGACAAGAAGATCTCCAACAGATTCTCTGCACGCTCTTTTGTGGTTGTCTGCAATCCTGGCAATGTGCGCTTTTCAATTTCGCAGCGCTCAATAATATTGGACACAGGAATGACGGCCCGCCATGGTTCTCCCTGAAGCGTTTTGTCCAAATGAACATGCTTCTCTACGAAAGATGGGAGTGCCAATAAGCCTTTTGCATCCTTTTGCAAAATACCGTCTGTAAGCTTCTCTGTCGCCGGTACAATACGCGCGAATTTTCCGTCTTTTACCAAAATGTGAAACAAGGATGCCTCTGTCCCCGTGACGACACCGTTTTCCCGACGGTAGCCCGTCTCCAAACGAACATTGGTCAACCAATAGGTAACGCCCATCCATTATCCACCCTCTCTTTGTCTCTCTCCATTCCTTTCTCCCCCATTATCTAGGAAGCCGAAAGACTTGATTTGCACAATCTTTACGTCTATTTTCACTATTTTTACGACTTGTTCAAATTGCCTTTACTTCGTACATTTTTCTGATAACTTTGACGTAAGCAAAGGAGGGGGTTACACCATGAAGGTTGAGATCGCACCAACCAATCAAGCTCTTCCGCCGAAAGCAGCGGCTGCTCGCCCTAGCAGATGGCGGACTTTTTACAGGAAACTACGAAAAAACAAACTCGCCATGGTAGGCGGCTGTATCGTGATTTTTTACATCGCGATTGCCCTGTTGGCACCATTCATCGCTCCCTACGATCCATATGAAATTGACTTGGTTAACAAGTTGAAGCCACCATCTGCTGAACACTGGATGGGTACCGACGACAAAGGTCGGGATGTAATGAGCCGTCTTTTATACGGAACGCAGCTCTCGATGTCCGTCGGATTTGTCGCAGTCTTCATTGGTGCATTTTTCGGAATTATTCTCGGCTTATTATCCGGTTACTACGGGGGCTGGGTAGATACGGTCATCTCCCGTATTATCGATGTACTGCTCGCCTTCCCGGGAATCCTGCTTTCACTGGCTATCGTAAGTGCACTTGGCCCAAGTCTCTTTAACGTCATGATCGCCGTTGGTATCTTCTCGATTCCTGTATTTGCACGGATCGTTCGCGGTTCTACCTTGACTGTGAAAAAGCTGGAATACATCGATGCGATCCGCTCACTCGGTGCCAACGACTTAACGATTATCTTTAAACACATTTTCCCAAACATTTTGTCTCCTATTATCGTACAGGCAACGATGCGTCTAGCTACCGCGATTCTATCCGCCGCTGGCCTTTCGTTCCTTGGACTGGGAGCACAGCCTCCTCTGCCGGAGTGGGGCGCCATGCTCAGTAACGGACGCGACTTCTTGTTTACCGCTCCGCATCTGGCCATGTTCCCTGGTTTCGCTATTGCAACTCTTGTTCTCGGCTTCAACATCTTTGGAGACGGCCTCAGGGACGCTCTCGATCCACGAATGAAACAATAGGAGGGAATGCTTCATGTTTGTTTACATTATCCGTCGCCTGCTGCAGATGATTCCCGTCCTGCTCGGTGTCATTCTGGTCGTTTTTTTGATCATGCAAATGGTTCCTGGCGACCCGGCTGTATTGCTCGCCGGTGAAGGCGCTTCTGCAGAAACGATTGCAAATATGCGTACTCAGCTCGGCTTGGATCAACCCATCATGGTTCAGTACGCGCAATATGTCGCCAACGTGTTCCAAGGTGATCTAGGTACATCACTTCGTTCCAATCTCCCCGTGTGGGATGAGATCATGGCGCGCTTGCCTGCTACCATCGAACTCGCCATTGCGAGTATTTTGGTAACGGTTGTACTCGGGATGATCGCAGGTATCATCTCTGCTACCAAGCAATACTCTGCTGCTGATATTACGATCATGGTCATTGCTTTGCTCGGTGTATCCTTGCCAAGCTTTTGGCTCGGCTTGAGCTTGATCTACACGTTTTCCGTCAAGCTGCAACTCTTCCCTGTCGCAGGCTGGGGCACCTGGAAGCACATGGTTTTGCCAGCGATCACACTCGGTACCGCTGGAGCTGCCATCGTTGCTCGGATGACTCGCTCCAGTATGCTCGACGTCGTGCGTCAAGACTACATCCGCACAGCGAAAGCAAAAGGCTTGAGAGAATCTGTCATCGTTTACAAGCACGCATTGAAAAACGCGTTGATCCCGATTATTACCGTAGTCGGCTTGCAGTTCGGTTTCCTTTTAGGTGGTACGGTTCTCGTAGAATCCGTATTTGCCATCAACGGCTTGGGTCGTTTGATCGTCGATGCGATCCGCATGCGTGATTTGCCTGTCGTACAAGGCGGTGTACTGATCGCTTCCATTATCTTCGTGTTCGTAAACCTGCTCGTCGATGTATTGTATCGCTACTTCAATAAACGAATTGATTTGAACTAAGGAGGGATCACCATGCCGGAACAACAAGATATCATCCTGGACGTTCGCAATCTGCAAACGCATTTTTTCACAGAAGATGGCGTCAGTAAAGCAGTGGACGGCGTTGATTTCTCTCTAAATAGAGGAGAGACACTAGGTCTGGTAGGAGAATCGGGCTGTGGAAAAAGTATCACTTCCCTCTCGATCCTGCGTTTGATTGCCAGTCCTCCGGGAAAAATTGTAGGAGGAGAAATCCTTTTCAAAGGGCAAGACCTGACGAAGAAATCGGAATCAGACATGCGCACGATCCGCGGCAACGAGATTTCGATGATTTTCCAAGAACCAATGACCTCGCTTAATCCGGTTTATTCGGTTGGGGAACAAATCGCAGAGGTATTGCGTCTGCACCAAAACATGGGACGCAGGGAAGCGTGGGATAAAGCAGTCGACATGCTGCGTCTGGTCGGTATTCCTTCCCCGGAAAAACGCGCGACGCAAGAGCCGCATGAATTGTCTGGTGGTATGCGCCAACGCGTCATGATCGCGATGGCTCTCGCCTGCCGCCCAGAAATTTTGATCGCGGATGAACCGACGACAGCTTTGGACGTTACCATTCAGGCGCAGATTCTCGAGCTGATGAAAAAGCTGCAAGTCGAAATGGGCATGAGCATTATCATGATTACCCATGATCTTGGTGTCGTTGCTGAAACATGCGATCGCGTTGCGGTCATGTACGCAGGAAAAGTCGTGGAGTACACGACTGCACAAAACCTGTTCGCGAATCCACGCCATCCCTATACAGTAGGGTTGATGAACTCCCTCCCCCGTCTGGATGAGGACGTGGAAGAGTTGCAAGCGATCAAAGGGAATGTTCCAAGTCCCTTCAACATGCCAGTTGGATGCCGATTTGCTCCACGTTGCCTGCATGCTACAGAATTGTGCAATACGAAGCTTCCTGAGCTCTTGGAATATGCAGACGGAAGCAAAGTACGCTGCTGGATGTATACGTCTGAGTGGGACGGCGACACCAAGACTGCTACGGAAGTGGGGGTATGACCATGATGACGACACAAGCGAATCCAACGAAAAAACCACTGCTCGAAGTAAAAAATCTCAAACAGCACTTCCCGATCAAAGGCGGCATATTAGGTCGTACCGTCAACCATGTAAAAGCCGTGGATGACATCAGCTTCACGATCCACGAAGGAGAAACACTGAGTATTGTAGGCGAATCCGGTTGTGGGAAATCCACTACCGGCCGTGCCATCCTCCGTCTGGATGAACCGACGAGCGGAACGGTATTATTCGAGGGACAAGATCTGCTGGCGATGTCCAAGAAGCAAATGCGCGACATGCGTAAGCATTTGCAGGTCATTTTTCAGGACCCATTTGCTTCGCTCAACCCGCGTCAATCTGTATCCGCAATTCTCGGGGAAGCGTTGGCGATCCAAAATATCGTGCCTGCGCATCAACGCCGTGAACGCATTATCGAGCTGCTCGGCTATGTAGGCTTGCGTCCGGATCAAATTGACCGTTTCCCGCATGAATTCAGCGGCGGACAACGCCAGCGGATCGGGATTGCGCGTGCACTCGCCATGCAACCGAAGCTGATCATTTGTGACGAAGCCGTATCGGCACTTGACGTATCTATTCAGGCTCAAGTGCTGAATCTCCTGAAATCGTTGCAAAAGCAATTCAAGCTGACGTATTTGTTTATCTCCCATGACCTCGGCGTCGTTCGTCACATCTCGGATCGCGTCATGGTCATGTACCTCGGTAAAGTGGTAGAGATCGCGGATAAAAAGTCGCTGTTCGACAACCCGCAGCACCCTTACACGCAGGCACTCTTGTCTGCGATCCCGGTGCCGGATATGAGTAAAAAGCAGGAGCGGATCATTCTGCGTGGAGACGTACCATCTCCAATCAATCCGCCACAGGGCTGCCGCTTCCATACGCGTTGCCCGTATGCAATTGATCGCTGCAAAACAGAAGTACCAGGACTCACGAGCTTGCACGACACACATCAAGTAGCGTGCCACATCGTTCAAGTCTAGTAATAGAGAGATTAAAATTTTCTAAAAACGCAAGAGATCACAAAGCAGCATGATATGATGGTAACTGCAAAATCTATCCATACAGAAGGGATCACATGATAAGCTTCGAAGGTTTCACATTGCTCATTCTGCTGTTTATTTTGGCTCCTATCATAGGAGCTATTGCTTTATTGTTTCTGTTCATTTTCGAGAAGCGGATTGATCTGTTAGAAAACAAGAATCTAAAGATCGAGCTGGAAAAAGAGCTGCAGCAAGCGCTCTATAATCAGTTGAATCAACAAATCCAGCCTCACTTCTTGTTTAATACGTTAAATGTCATTCTGAGTCTGGCGCGATTGAACCGAACGAAGGAACTGGTGAGAGCGCTCGAGGTCCTCTCCCAGTTTCTCAAATTCAAATACAAATCTACAGAGCCATTGATTTCATTGGCGCGGGAGATTACGTACACGGAGCAATATTTGGAGATCCAAAAGCTGCGTTTCGGCGATCGGCTCCGGATTCAGCTAGATTGTTCAGATGATCTCTTGCAAGCATCCATTCCCCCATTCGTCTTGCAGACGCTCGTGGAAAACGCATTTAAGCATGGATTGGAACGAAAAATGGGCGAAGCTATCTTAGACATCCGCATAAGCCGAAAAAATGACGATGTCCTGCTTACGGTTATCGACAACGGTTCTTCCGGACTCACAGCATTCCAGAATGAAAGTGAGATCGAAACTGAACAGCCACATGAGAAGAGCGGTCACGGGTTGGACAACATCCGCAGGCGGCTCCACCTTTGTTTTGGTGATCATGCACATCTGGAGCTTGCTCCGATATCTGAGGGAGGAACTCTTGTGTCTGTCAGGTGGCCCTGTACTTATGAACAAATCGATCTGAGGTGAGAAGATGAACGTATTACTCGTGGATGACGAACCGTTGGAGCTGGACCAACTCGAGTATTTGATTCAGCCCATGTTCCCCTTGTGGAAATTCTACAAGGCCGCAGATGGCAGCAGGGCCATGGCGATCAGCCAGAAGGTTCCTCTTCATCTCGCCTTTCTGGACATTAATCTTCCGGGGAAATCCGGGCTGGTGCTTGGCGAAGAGCTGAGAGCCCAGCACAAAGACATCGAGCTCATCATTGTAACGGCTTATCAAGATTTTCATTATGCCAAGCAATCGATCCGCCTCGGTGTCGTGGATTACATCACGAAGCCCGTCATTGAGAGCGAGCTGGTCGACATTCTGAAAAAATATCAGAAGAGCCCTACCCTCTCCGCTTACACCCGCATTATTTCCGATGCGATGAACATCATTCATCAAAAATTTGCGGAGAAGCTGAACTTGGCTGATCTGGCAGCAGAGGTCCATATCAATCCGACGTATTTGAGCCGCCGTTTTCATGAAGAAGTAGGCGTCTCATTTTCCGAGTATTTAATGCAGTACCGCATTCAAATGTCGAAGAAGTTCCTGATCGCTCATCCTGATTGGAGCATATCGACAGTTGCTGAGCGGACCGGCTTTAACAGCCAACACTATTTCAGCACCATTTTTCGCAAGGTAGTGGGGAAAACCCCGAAAGAATACCGGGACAAGGGGAATGCATCTTGACCTACTTATCGTTTCGTGAATACGTGGTAGGTGCAGCAAAGATCGGCATTGGGCTTGGAGTCGTCTCGATCCTCGCCCGCTGGGTAACCGGAAACACGATCTTCGGTTCACCGGAAGCACTCGTCAAATACGGGATATTTGGCGGGATCGGCTTCGCTTTGATGGGAGCATTTGCCCTCAGTATGTTTGGCCTGCTTGGGAAAAGAGTCCGCCGTGAGTTATCGGAAGGGATGACAATCGGGGATTACATGCGGGACAAGCTGCATCCATTTGGTTACTGGCTGATGATCATCATCCTTTTGATTACCACGATTGAAGCGATGTTCGTTCAGGGAATGGCTGGGGGCGTGTTACTGAACATCTTGTTTGGCTTACCGATCCCTCTCGGCTTGCTCTGTTTTTTTGGATTTTGTGTGCTGTTTGCAGGCATCGGGGGTATCCGTTCGATCCATCGTTTTGCCATCGTGCAAATTGTCATTACGTTTGCGGCCATCATCCTGATTCCCGTCTACTTTTTCGTCGGAAAAGGTGTCGAGCACGTCTATAACGGACTGCGCCTTTACCATCCCTACCTTCTGGTGCTCAACAACAACGAGGGTCTTTTTTTTATCATTACCGGGCTGTTGATCGGGTTTGGTCAAGTGTTTGTCGATCAGGCATCGTGGCAGCGGCTCTATATGATGGAAGAGAAAAAGATCGTTCCTACCTTTCTGGTGTCCGGGCTCATTTTTGCCACCGTACCACTGGCGTTTTCCTCGCTGATCATCATTGTCCTTTTTACGGGCGGCTTTGACGATATTTACTCGCTGTTGTTTGATCTCGTACGCAAAATCGACACGATGCTATTGCTTGTATTATTTGTCCTCTGCGCCTTTGGTGCGATCATGTCCGCTTTTGGTGCAGGTCTTCATTCTATGATCAGTCTGATGATCAACAACGTCTATCAGCTGTTCCGCCCAGACGCTTCTGAACGGCAAAAAATTCGTTTGGGCTACATCCTTGCCATTGCCATCGGTGCGCTTTCGTATGGTTTAACGTTCTACTTCCAGCCGACCTTGCTGGATTTGCTGTTCTTCTTTGGCATTATGTATGCCTCACTGTTTTTGCCTGTCGTCGTCATCGTGCTGACGAGGGGGAAGGCACCTACTTTCATTTTGATCAGCGCAGTAATGGGATTCATCGCAGGCTATAGCAGCCGGATGTACGTCGATCCAATGATGGCAATCTGGGTTGCCTCCTTATGTACAGCTCTGGTCTTAACTGCCTACTTATGCATGACCTGGCTATGGAAACGGTACATCCGAACGCCGGATCATACTCGCTGACCCACAGGAAGGAACGAATCCTATGCTACGCTCCTACTTGCTGCTCGTTTTTTGCGTAACCGCTTGGGGCAGCAATTTCGTCTTCGGGAAAATGCTCGTCGCCGAGTTTTCTCCGCTCTTTTTGTCGGCTATGCGTCTCTTGTTCATTGTGTTATTTTTACTCATCTGGTCCAGAGGGCGTCTGAAAATGCCAAAGCTAACTCGTACGGACTGGCTCTTGCTCGCAGTACTGGGAGTTGTCGGCGTGTTCATCAACCAGTGGTCCTTCTACAAAGGGCTCGTTACGGCTGACCCGACCACCTCAGCGCTCATCCTGGCACTTACACCGATTACGACAGCTCTGTTGGCTGCCTTGTTCCTGAAGGAGTCCTTGACTGGCCGCATGGCAATCGGTTCGGTGATCGGTACATCAGGCGTATTGTTCGTCATTTATACAGGGGCAGAGTTGCATTTTGATGTAGGTATCCTCTGGATTGTATTGACGATGCTGACATTCGCGACCTCGATCATACTCGTCAGGTTGTTGGGACATCGACTCCCTCCACTCGTGACGACACTCGTATCCAATTTGATCGGCTTCGGATCAATGCTACCTTTTGTCCTGATCAGCATCCCTTCGGCTACAGTTAGCACCAGCCTTTCATTATGGATTCTCTTGTTTGTCACCGCTGTCGTCATGCACGGCATTGTGACCTTGATCTGGAACAGTCAACTACAGAAGGTAGGCGCCGCCAAAGCCGCGATGTTTGCGAATCTGGAACCGTTTATTGCCATGCTTTTTGGCTTATTCTTGCTGGCAAAGCCTGTAACAGCCGTACAGTTTTTCGGTGCGATTCTCATCATCGCTGGCGTGACCTTGACCACAACATCCAAGGAACCGCGAGAAAAGAAGAAGCTCTCCTCCCTTTCGTCCTGATCAAAGCAGTTCGCCGCATTTTTCATACTAAAACAGTCGGAATTGTAGTTGAGAAGTACAATTTCATTGCTTTATACTAGAAGAAAGGCGGGCGATGTCTGTGCCGTTACATAGTGATAAGAGGAGGGGACAGTCTATGTCTACCGTAAAACTATCCCAGTGGGAAACGATGCTGTTAGAGGCAGCCCGTGCCCATGGATTCGTCGATGAAGAAATTATCCACAAGCTGAGAACAGGTGACCCAGAGCCTTTTTTGGATGTGGAAGGCGGTAAGTACGATTACACCCATCTCTTTGAACTGTCCAAAAATGATCCCACTACGCTGGAAACTGCGATTCGCGAAGGCTACCAGATCAAGTTCACCACTTTTAACGGGATCAAGTTTTTGCTGAACAAACGCTACAACATCCAAGCGGAGCGCGACTATCAAGTCGAGGAAACAACCCTGCACCACGTTCGCTTACCAGACGATGCACTGGCTTGGATGCGCAGGACACTCTCCCATAACTGGCGAATTGTTGAACTAGAAAAGCTCGCAAACACCAAAGAAACGCTCGTCAGATTTGAACTGGCAGCATCGTAAATACGAAAGAGCACTTTCCTTAGTGGAGAGTGCTCTTTTTTCGAAATGCGGATAATGGAAGGAGAACCCTGATGACAAAGCAAGCATATATCCAACACATTCAAGCAACGTATCCGGAATTGACCATCACCTCCGCCTACTTTAACGAGATGGGCCAAAACAATGATGTGCTCATCGTCAATGACGCGCACGTGTTTCGCTTCCCGAAATATACCGCCGGAATCGAGCAGCTGAAGGTCGAAACGAGTATTTTACGTACAGTAAAATCATATCTCTCCCTGCCGATTCCGGCTCCGATCTATTTGTCCTTTGCCGAGGAAACACCTGGGCGGGTGTTTGCCGGATATCCGCTACTCGAAGGTGAGCCTTTTACCCGAGAAGCTTTCCAAGCAGCCTCTCGTCAAAATTCGGTACCGACTATCGCTGCCCAGCTGGCACAATTTCTTCATGAACTGCACCAGCTTCCCGTCTCCTCCTTGCTCCCGGAGCTTATCCCAGGCGATTTTGACATGGCCAAGCAGTTGACTGAGCTGTATGAACAGGTTGTATCGCAGTTGTTCCCAGCCATGCGTGAGCAAGCGAAAAAGGATGTGGCAGAGCGTTTTGAAACGTACCTGGCTGACCCCGCCCACTTTGATTTTCAGCCTTGCTTGACTCACGGAGATTTCGGCACAGGCAATATTTTGTACTCCCCGACAAAACAACGCATCACAGGCATCATCGATTTTGGCGGCGCTGGTGTAGGCGATCCGGCATACGACCTCGCTGGACTCTGTGCGAGCTACGGGGAACCGTTTTTGCAGCATTTCACTCCGGTGTACCCCCAGCTTGAACAGGTGATGACAAGGATGAGATTTTACCGCAGTACATTTGCCTTGGAGGAAGCGCTGTTCGGTCTGGAAAACGACGATGAGACAGCCTACCAAGCTGGTATGCGGGACTACATCTAGCCTTTTACGGCACCCTGTGTGAGCCCTTCCACCAAGTACTTTTGGCAAAATGCAAACAATAGCATCGTCGGGATGACAGACAGAACCGTAGCTGCCGACATCGCTCCCCATTCGATATCATACTTTTTGATGAAGGCGTTGGGTATCCGTTGGAAAAAGCCAGACATGATAATCGTACAAAATGGAATCAGCATGACCGTGTAGATGAGCATCAGCGAAAACAGGCTGTTTAGGATGTGCATCTTGGACATCATCATGTACAGCGGCGCCATGCCAATGAACATCGGGATCATTTGGGTGACGAGAAATCCGAACATCACCTGACGCTTTCCTTTAAACGAAAAGCGGGCCAACACGTATCCGCCGAGCATCGCGATGAACACGACCATAGCCGAGGCGACCAAGGAAACGAGAAAGCTATTCCAGATGTACACCTGAAAGTGGGAAATCTGAAAGATCTCCAAGTAGTTGATCAGTGTCACCTGTTCCGGCCAATATTGAATCGGAAGCGAAAAGATTTCCTTTTGACCTTTGAGCGAAGTAATAATAATCCAATACAGCGGAAAAATGGCGAACGCAAGAAACAGGGTCAGTATAATCACTCTGCCAGTCCTCCACCCAAGATGATCACGGTGCATCAGAAGTCCCCTCCCTTCTCTACTTTGGTCGCTTTCACGTAGAAGATCGTGAATAACATCAAAATCAATACGATGATGACACCTACTGCCGATGCTTGCCCGTAGTCTTGTCCAAAGATGACTTTATCGATCATGTAAGTAGCGAATATATGCGTGGAGCCAGCTGGAGCGCCATTTGTCATCGCGTAAATAATGTCCGGGAAGTTGAGAATCCAGATGACCCGCAACAGGATCGTCACCAGCATCGTAGGCATGATATACGGCAGCGTCACACGCCAAAACTGCTGAATCCGCCCCGCTCCATCCATCGCCGCCGCTTCATACAACTCCTCTGGAATCGATTGCAGGGCTGCCAGTATCATGATGGCAAAAAACGCGACGCCATACCAAATATTCGCGATAATGACGGCAGCCATCGCCCAAGCCCCATCCGCCAAAAAGGAAATCGGCGCATCAATCAGACCCGTTTTCAGCAGCAAATCGTTAATGACGCCAAACTGGGCATTGAACATCCACCGCCAAATCAGCCCAATCAGAAAGCCGGACATCGCCCACGGGAAAAAGACAAATGCCTGGTAAATCCCTCTCCCGCGAAATTTTTTACGCATCAAGAGGGCCAGCATGAAGCCAAACAGCAATTGAAAGACAAGGGAGAAAAACACCCAGTAAAAGCTGTTCATGGCAACACGCGGGAAGTCTGGGCTTGTCAGTACGTTCACAAAGTTGTCCAGCCCGATGAACTGAATATTCATCAAGTCAAACAGCGTGTAGTTCTGAAAAGACATGATGATTCCACGCACGAGTGGATAATACGTGAAGACCGAAACAAACAAAATGGCGGGCAAAAGGCACAAAAATATGAAGCGACCTTCTTTGGAGATCCGGAACGATTTCTTCCCTTCCGGCACAACCTGCTTCGTCGTCATGACGATGGGTTTTTGTGTGTCCAAGCTACCATCCCCCCACGTCTACTTTCGCTCTGCTTTTTCTTTCGTCCAGTATTGATCCCATTTCTTCAACAGATCATCTGCCGTGATCTGGTCGAGCAAAAAGCTCTGAATATCTTTATCCGCCGTGCTTTGCCAAGCTCCCCAGCCTTTGTAGTCCACAGGGCGTGAAACATCGAGGAACTTCGTCGGCTGCTGGCTCATCTCAATAAACGGCTGGAAGTAACCTGTCTTGTAAAATTCATCTTCTGCCGCGCTCTTCACGACAGGAATCGTGGACGTCTTTTTCGCAAAATGAGTGCTTTGTTCAGGATCAGACAGGAATTCAATCAGCTTCCACGCCTCTTCCTTGTGCTTCGAGTACGACGTCATCCCCCAGCCCGGTCCACCGACTACTTGTTGAGCAACACCCGAGGGACCAATCGGAATCGGAGCGGTCGCCCACGTCCCTTCCTTCATCTTCTCCTTGGCTCCATCGATGACATCAGGGTCTTGAATCAGCATGGCAGTTGACCCGGCTACAAAGCCCTGTACCATCTCCTGAAAGCCCCAGCTCACGGAATCTTTTGGAGAGGCTTCTTTGTAAAGCTGTTTGTAATACTGCATCGCTTCCAATGATTGCGGCGTGGAGAAGATCGTGCGTCCATCCTTCATGAAAAAGGCAGAGTCAGGGTCGACCTCTGTCCCGTTGTAGGCCCACATGGTGATCAGCGCGTAATCCCACCCGGTCGCACCTCCACGGAAGCTGTACCCGTAGCGGTTTTTGGCTGGGTCCGTCAGCTTTTTGGCTGCGACCAAGAGCTCATCCCACGTCTTCGGCACCTCGATACCCGCTTCCTTAAACCAATCCGTCCGATAATACAAGACGCGCTGGTACAGTCCATTCGGAATGTAGTAAGGCGTTTTGTCCACCCAAGTAGCTCGACGTTTGGCGACGTCTGTCAGCTGATCGTAATTTTGCCATTTGTCAGTGTAGGGCTTCAAATTTTCAATAAAGCCGTTCATCGAAAACTGCTTGGCATTGAACTCGCGAACCTCTAGTACGTCCAGCTCTTCTTTTGCCATCAGCATCTGCGTGATCTTCTGATCCGCTCCTTCAAACGGAGGTGAAATCAGATCGACTTTGATCCCCGGATTCTTCGCTTCAAACTGGGCTAGCATTTCTTTTAACAGCGTAGTTCGTTGTGGGCTAGTAATGCTCTCGACCATTTTCAGCGTGACGCCATTCGCACCTGAAGATGATGCTGAGTCAGGAGTGGCCGCTGGCTGACTACAGCCTACAAGCAATGCTGTCGCCATCGTTAATTGGAGCGCCACAGAAATCCAGGAACGAAATCCCATACACGAACCCCCTCATGTTCTTTTTGCGAGATAGTTCGTATTATATTAAATACTCTGAATTATAAGTTTTAATATCTTTACCAGTTTTTTCATTTTCTTTACCCTTTTTCAGTGAGGCTCTCCAAAAAGAAAAATCCCGCCCCACATGTAATAGTTGGACGGGATATCTCAGTGAAATGCAGCTCCTATTCAAACCGGCAAAGCATTCTCAGCCCCATGAGGACCGCCCATGCTTGCTTGTGTTCTTTGAAGAAGAAGCGGAGCGGTTGACCATTTTGTACATCGATCAACGTATCGTGGTTGCTGGCCCTCAGCTCGTACTCGATACCAGCTACCTCAGCGACAGGAGCACCCTCACGCAGGAAGAGTTGCAATCTTCCGCCTTCCCCAGACGTGTACGTTCCGACGAGCTTCTCGAGCTCTTCTCTCGTTGGTGAATAGAACGGAGCTTCTCCTTCTTTGTGGGCAAGTGGCAAATCAAGGGCAGCGTTTACAGCAGCCAGCCATACACCCTGGATCGGCACGTTTTCCAAATTGGAAAGAACCGTGACGACGAGTCCTTTTTCCGGAACGAATCCAAAGTTCGACGATACTCCTGGCTGGCCGCCCCCATGTTCAACTAGCGTGATTCCTGCATAATTGGGGGTTGATTTGAGCGCATAGCCATACCAGGCGTCTTTTGTCAGTCGATGAACTGGCTGCCACATGGCTCTAAGCGAGGCTTCATCTGCTACCTGCTTCTCTTGATAGCGCCCGGCATTGATATAGAGCTGTCCGTATTTCAGCAAATCAACGACGCTGGAACGAATGCCTCCCCCCACTTCATAGTTGCCGAGCGTGGGCCACGGCACCTTTTTCAGTTGCTCACCCTCTCCTTTGACATAAGGGACGGAGACATCGGAAAAGCGAGCGACTTCTTCCAGATTAAAGGTCGAGCGATTCATTTCCAGCGGCGCTAGCAGGCGTTCTGTTACATAGGTACGATAGCGCTGCCCAGTGACACGTTCGATAATGGCTCCCAGCAGGAGAAACATGTCGTTGCTGTAGCTGATATACTCACCCGGCACACCAAGGGGATCAAATTGGGCTTCGTTCAAATAGGCAATATGCTCGGGGAGTCTCGTCAGTTCTTCACGGCGCAGCAGCGGTGGAACACCGGAAGTATGAGAGAGGAGGTGGTGAATTGTGATTTTGTCAGTATTGATGTCCCCCTTCCAATGTAAGTCAGGCAAATAGTTGCAAATTGGATCATCAACAGACAGCTTGCCCTCTGCCACGAGCTGCATGATGACGGCAGCGGTAAACGATTTGGTAACCGAAGCAATGCCGAAAATGGTATCGGGTGTTACTGGCTGATTCGTCCCTAGATCGGTGACACCAAAGCCTTTTTGATAGATGGTCTCACCATTCCGAGAGATGCCAATGGAGAGTCCCGGCACCTTTTCCTTCACCATGAAGTGCTGCACAAATGCTTCTAGATCAGATACGTATGTGTGGTCCATTCCATTCCCCTGCCTTTAGCTGAATGATTCTAGCAAAAAGAGTGTTCCAAAAGCCATCTATCTCGCTCCAGGAACACCCCATTTCTACGTGATCTCATATTTTTTCATTTTATTGTACAGCGTGCCCCGTGAAATCCCCAGCAGCTTGGCTGCCTTCGTGAAGTTGTAGCGGCTGTCGTTCAATGCTTCCACGATTTGCGTACGTTCATCATCTAGTGGCGGGGGCTGCAAAAGCCGGTTGCGGTCTCCGGTCGTCCCTGTTGACTCCTGGATCATATCTGGTATATGCCATGGGAAGATTCGGTCATCCTCTCCAAAGACGACATCCCCCATTCGATCTCTTCCCATTCAAATGAATAGGCCAACACATCGATACATGAATCATGCCCGCATAATACCCAATGCTTGACTCGGGGGGATGTAAAGCCAAATGCTTCTTTCACGGATGACTCAACCACTTCGTAAAATCCTGGGTTTGGGCAAACATCAGTTTTGTCCCATTCACCACGGAAAGACAGTCTCCCATCATAGTACTGATCAAGCATACTGAAATCATATCGCTCGTAGCCCTCCATTTTACCGTACATCGTAAAAAGACAAATCGGCTGAAAAGTAATTTTGATGATAGCATTTCCTGCTTTATTGTATTCGTCGTCTGGTATGTCCTCCCCATATTGCTCCTGAAGCTTAGACATGACGTTGTTATAGCGCTTTTTATTAAATCCGCACAACACTTCCACACTGACTTCTTCCACTTCATAACCCGCGAAACTAGCAAAATCATGAGAAGGGCTGATCATCCATGGAACCTTGACAGGTACAACCTTCATTTTGGTCATCGAGTTACCTCCGAAACGATTACTTGTCCAACAACAATCATATCGCTACCTTTCTAATAGAAACAGCCGATATCCTGCACTTTAGGCAGAAATATCGGCTTTCTGTTCCCTTACGAATTATGAATGGATAAACTCCATCAGCTTCTTATTAAAATCATCCGCCTGACAAATCGGCAAGCCGTGTCCACTGTTATCAAACGGAAACAGTTTCGACCCTTTGATTTGCTGCTGGGTGAGCTCGGCGCTTTTGAATGGAATCAATTGATCGTGAATCCCATGAAAGATTCCGGTTGGTACACGGATTTGACCCAAGTCATTGATTACATTCTCTCTCGCTGCTGCTTGCATGATTTTGATGAGCGCATAGGAAGCGGAGTCCAGCCCCATTTTGACAAACCACTGGAGGGTAGCAGTACCTAAATTTCGATTGAAGAACTGCAAAGAGACCGTGTTTAATAACTCAGGCAAATTGGCGTACATCTGACTGATCAGCCCATCCGCTTGCTCCTTCGAGACGCCGTATGGAGAACCCGGCATTTTCACAAAGGAAGGAGAAACCGCATCCACTAACGCTAACTTGGAAATATGACGCCCCTCATAACGAGACATATACCGAATCGAAATGGCTCCACCTACCGAAAAACCCAGCAAGACGGCATCTCGTATCTTCAGTGCTTCCAAAACAACATAGATGTCATCTGCTAAGCGATCATACGTATAGCCGCTCCACGGTTTGTCTGATTGGCCGTTTCCACGTATGTCCATGGCAACACAGCGAAACCCTTGCTGGGGCAGTACGTTGAATTGGTAGGAAAACATGTTATGGTTGAGTGGCCAGCCGTGAACGAAAAAAATCGTTTTGCTATTCGGGCCAGGATTGAGGTCTTCAACGAAAACCGTGACACCCTTTTCGACTTCAATGTACATAACCCTACCTCCTGTATCACACCATGACCTCTTTACACTCAAGGTATGTCACCAGTTGTAGGGTTATGTTACTACTCTCCTATGCCCTGACTTGGAAACGCATGGACGACGCGTCCTTTTCTTCCTGTTGTTGTGACTGCTTGCGAAAGAGAATGGTAGATCGCTTCCTCCGTCGCTTCTGCCGCAGCAGCAAACAGTTCGTTCATGATCGGGTGATCCTCGCGTAGTTGCACGCGCGTTTCCGTAACGGCTGTTGTCTGATGCGGAATTTTTTGAGCTGTAGAAAAAGCGATGACGATATCGCCGCTCCCGTGCCCAAAATGGCTCCCCGTTCGTCCCAACCCGATTCCTGCGCGCTTCGCTACCCGAAGCAGTTGACGATCACTGAGAGGCGCATCTGTCGCAAGCACGATAATGATGGAGCCATCCTCGGACTTCTCTACTGCGTTTTCATTGCTTTTGCAGCTTGTGAACAGATTCGTTCCCAAGAAATCATCCTTGCTTCCAAAGTTACTGAGGACCAATGCCCCCAATGTATACGCCTGCTCCTCAGCTACTACGATGCGAGAAGACGACCCGATCCCTCCCTTGTAGCCAAAGGCAACCATCCCTGTCCCTGCCCCGACAGCTCCTTCTTCTACGGCCTGGTCCGTTGCGTTCTGAATGGCTTGTCTAGCATCTTCCGGACGCACGACACATCGGCGAATGGAATTGAGATGACCATCATTGCATTCTCCGACGACAATGTTGATCGTCCCGGTCGTGTCCCCGATCTCCTCGTTCGTATCCAGCATGTATTGCAGCGTCCCTTGTGTAACTGCGGGAACGGAAAATGTATTGGTCAGCATGATCGGCGATTCCAGTACACCCAGCTCATTTACCTGCACGAGTCCTGTCGTCTTGCCGAAACCGTTGATCACATAGCTGGCTGCCATCACCTTTTCACGAAACAAGCTGCCGCCATGTGGCAATATCGCCGTCACACCTGTGCACGCATAGTCATCTCCGTCCAGCTCATGCTGGATCGTTACATGTCCAACACGCACTCCCGTCACATCCGTTATGTCGTTTTTTTCACCGACTGGCAGCTTGCCAACCGTGGCGCCTAGCTGTCGAATTTTTTTCGCCATGTGTTCCATTCCTTTCGTAAGGCTATGCCGCTCACTTATACTGGTCGATTGCGCAGAAAGTTCTCATAAGCGAACCCGCGCACTTCCTCTTCCTTATAATGCTTGAGCAGCTCGTTGATCAGGTTTTGGCTCTGACCTGCATGCTCCAAGCCCACGACCTTTGCAGTAATGCCGTCGAAGTCAGAGCCGAGCCCGATATGGCGCACGCCACCGAGTGAACAAAAATGATCGATGTGCTTGATCAAATCATCTATCGTGGTCGGTGTCGTTTCATTGATAAACTGGGTGCAGTAGACGACATGTACGTTCGCGCCTTTGGCAAATAGCGCTTTTGCCTGTTCATCCGTCAGGTTGCGTGGATGATCGCAGATCGCTCGTGCATTCGAATGACTCGCGATCGGGTATGTGGCGAGCTCAATCGTATCCCAGAAGCTGGCCTCTCCTAGATGCGAAACGTCCGTCAACATTTTATGCTCATTGTGGAACTGAATGATTTCCTTGCCAAATGTGCTCAGTCCGGCATTCCTCGGTTCCAGTGCACCATCCGCAGCGAGATTCGCGAAGTTCCAAGTGAGGCCCACAGAACGAACCCCTAACTGATACAAAATGTGCAGCTTCTTCAAATCGCTGCCGATTGGCTCAACACCCTCCAATGTCAGCAACGCCCCGATCTCCCCTTCTTGCAAACGGTCGAGATCGCTCCAATCGCGGATTTGTTTCATTTCTGGATGTTTCCCGAGAACCTCTGTATAAAAGTAATGTATTTGATCCAAAGCTTTTTGAAAACGTTGCTCCGTGGACAATTCCGGTGATGTCCAGATGGCATAGCACTGTAGCTTTATCCCGCCATCGTGTAGCCGTTTTCTGTTGACGTCCAGCTCGTCCGCATCTGCAAAGGACAGAGCACCATTTTTCTCCCAAATTTTCAGCAATGCATCACAGTGCAAATCGATAATCGGCATTTTGGCCATCTGTATCCATCCCTTGTGTTAATTTCCTTTGAGAACTCTACCTATTCTGTTAATTTTAAGGTAATGTATTTTTGAGAGCGAATCCAATAAATTATTGCTATAAGCCACTTAAGAAAACATTATCGAGGCATGTTCGAAGAGGAGCCACCCCGTTTTTCCGGAAAGTTTAAGCATAATCGCTTTTACACTGTGAAGCACTTAAACTTTCCTGTACGTTAAAAACTTACATAATGGAGCCATTACTCATGAATATGGAGCAAATTGAAGCATTCATCTTTGTCGCCCTGACCGGGAGCTTCAGCAAAACGGCTGATTTGCTCTATCTGTCACAGCCCACAGTCAGCATGCGGATCAAGGCGCTTGAGACAACTATGGGCTGCAAGCTGTTTCAACGTACGGGTCATACGATTTCTCTTACAAAAGAAGGCGATCTGTTCCTTCCCTATGCGAAAAACATCATGCACACGCTACAAGAGGGACAGCAAGCGATTCAGCGTTCGCAAGGCGATGTAGAGGGAGAATTGACCATCTCCACCGTTTTTGTCTCCGCCTTCTACATTTTGCCTGACCTCGTCCAGCAATTCCAGCAGTTGTACCCCAAAATCAAGCTGACGATCCTCACGGGACATTCCCATCAGGTGCTCGATATGGTACTGAACCACGAGGTGTCATTTGGAATTGCTCGTGCCGTTACCCATCCACAAATTAACCGGATTCAGCTGATGCCCGATGACATGGTGCTAGCGATTTATCCCGACCATCCTTTCGCTTTCCGTCATCAGGTCTCCATCGAAGATGTCGCTCGCGAACGACTGATCTTGTTCAACCGGGGCTCGCTCGACTGGAAGCTGATCAACAATGCGTTTAGCCATTTTCAGCTACAAAACAATGTCGTCATGGAGGCTGACAACATCGAGGTCGTGAAGCGGATGGTCAAACAAAGGCTGGGAATCGCGTTTTTGCCTCGATTTGCGATCTCCAAAGATTTGAGCGAAGGCGAGCTGCAGGAAGTAGACGTCCTGAATCTGCCGCAAATCAACCGGAACTTTGAGCTGATTTACCTCAAGGATACACCTGTTCACGGGATTATGCGTACGTTTATTGATTTTTTGATGCAGAGCAAAGCCTTGCAGCAGTAGGAAAGGACCATGGGCTTACCTCCTAAAAAAGCTTCACATCTGAACCAAGGAAGCTGGTTGATGCGAAGCTTTTTAGGAAGCGCTGAATCTCTCTCATCCTTTTTTGGGTGCGCGCAGTTTCGTACGAATGATCATCTCCGCCGTGACGACAAGTCCAATCATGGCGACATAGACGCCGATTGTGTAACTGAGCTCATACGGCAAGCCTACCACCTTTTCAAAGATCAGCTTCAATAGATGAATCAGCATGTTGGTAAACAAGAAAACGAAACTCCTGACCATCCATTCTTTATGCTGGATGACTTGATGTGACTACCACAGCCAACACACTAAAAAGATAAACATAACCTGTTACTTTATGTAGCTTGCGGTTCTTTGCGAGCAGCTTGTCGGAAAAGTTAGCCACCCCACAGACCAAGGCGATAAGGGCAAAAAACAAATGGACATACATGACCGTAAGCCAGATGGATGTGTTCATTCGCTCTTTGTTGTAATCAGATTTGTGACTGAGAAAGCCTTTCGCTTCTGGATCGATGATAAAGTTTTGCACGAGTGCATACGCTATCGCCATACAAGCAATGAAAATGACAATCGAATACGGTTTAATACGCTTCATCCTGTCACACAGCCCTTTGTTCGTTTTTTGAGACCGAACGGTTCGGTCTCTTTTTGATTTTACATGAATGCCTTCTGTCGTATACGAGAGAAATGTTACAATAACTTGGACGAATATAGACCGTGTTGGCCTAATGAAAGGACTATCGCGATGCGAAAAGGCGAAAAAACAAAGCTGCATATTATTCAGAAGTCAGCAGAGCTGTTTAATCAAAACGGTTATACAGGAACCTCCATGCAAGACATCATGGATGCCACGGGACTTACCAAAGGCGCACTCTACCGGGGCTTTGCCAGTAAAGATGAAATAGCAATAGAGGCCTTCAAATATGCTGGAGAAGTGTTACATGAACATTTTGCAGCTGCACTGGATAAACAGGACACGGCCACTTCAAAACTCGTTGCCATGGCGAAGGTTTATTCTGATGCGGTAAACAATCCCCCGCTCCAAGGCGGCTGCCCGCTTCTCAACACAGCCGTCGAAAGTGACCATTCGTTCCCTGTTCTTCGTGATTATGCCGTCGCCGCTTACCAAGAGGCATTATCGTTCATGCAGGGCTTGCTGAAAGAAGGAATCACCCAGGGAGAATTTCGCTCCGATATGGACGCAGAAGCAGTCGCTTCGGTTATCCTCTCTTCTATTGAAGGGGCCATAATGGCAAGCAGACTCACCCGCGATAACAAGCATGTCCATTTCGCCATCAAGCATATTGAGCAGCTTTTACAAACATACAAATAATAGCAAACAGAAAAGAGCAGTCGCGCAGGATGTGTGGTGATAACCCTGCCGAACTGCTCTTTTTTCGTGGACTTTCCTACTTATTTTTATTTGATGTAGTGTACTTTTTCATGTCCGAGCAATGCTTCCAGCACTTGCTGTACTTTCACGCCCGTCTCAAACGTAACCAGTCTGGCATCCCCACCGTTAATCGCAATGGACAGCTCATCCAGCAACAGGGAGAGACGGTCTTGCTGTGGAACTTCAGTCGGGACCAGCTCTTCACCGTGTCCACCCACAAATAGATTGCTCCAGTTCACGACACTCAACGTCCCTTTTGACCCGTACACGCGATAATCCAAATGTTCCTGATGGGCGATACCCGCCAAGCCATTGATCGTAACCGGAGTACCATCTGTCAGACGCAGGAAGGCCGATACACCTGTCTCGCATAGCGCAGGATCTGCTGGATAGTCTACCTCTGCACGGACTACGTGCAGGTCTCCGAAGAGAGCGTAAGTCAGGTGAGTGAAATGAGGTAGCACTTCACGGATGAAACCGCCTTGCTCACGACCAGCCAGCCAAGGTGTTTGTTGCCATGGACGCGGCCATTGGTGAAAATGCGTCAGGATATCGATCCGGCGGATATCCCCGATTTCTTCGAGTCTGCGGGAGAGCTCAGGAAAAATGCCTTGATAGTAGAGCGGGAAGTTCATCGCATGGACAACCCCTGCGTCGTTTGCTGCTTCCAACATTTCTTGTGCTTCTGTCAACGAATTAGCCAACGGCTTTTCGCAGAGCAAATGCTTTTTGTGCGCTAGTACATCCAGGGCAATCGCGTGATGGAACTTGGGCGGAACCGCCAAATAGATGACGTTCAGGTCTACTTTTTTCAATAATTCCTTATAATCTGTGTACCAAGGCACATCGCCGGACTTCTGCGCGGCTTCCTGTGCTCTTTCCGCAGATACATCACTCACTGCGGCCACTCGAAATTTTTCGTGGGTACGGATGGCGTTCATCATGCGCTCGCCCATGACGCCTGCGCCAATCACCCCAACGTTCCATTTCACTTGGTCCATCTGCATTTCCTCGCTTCCTGGTGAATGTTCGTCTTCGTGCCCCTACCCCTTTCTCCATTGATCTGAACATTCCTTCTAAAAAGCTCAGATTGTCAGCTGTGCTTCCTTTTTTCCCGTTTCTTCTCCTTTTGGATGCCTACGACTGTATAGAGAGAGGGAACGACGATACCTGCCAGGATAATTCAATAAGACATTGTTAGTTACTGGCCTTATATGCTGGAATACTATGGTATACATTATGTATGGATACTATCTAATGGGGGTGGGGATGGAATGGATAAAATCAAGCAAGCCCAAATAAATGGTTTTCTGCAAGCTTTCGCCCTATTAAATCTCCATACAAATCATGGATATACATTTGAATGGAATGAACTGGAGTATCATGATGATATTCTTACTACTTTTAAATATAGCTTTAATCTAGAGGGTGATAAAAACTTAGGTGAAGTACGATTGATACCACTTGACGATTGGAGCAAGGTTACGAAGGTCATTCTGGCTTTTCGCCAACCGTGGCAGGATATTCTTTTCTCATTTACGAACTGGGACAGAGAATTGGGTCCGCATAGGGAGAATTTAATTGAAGCTTCCGTGCACGGTTTCCACGCCGATGTGATCTATGACCCTAATCAGGCGATAAGACGTTCTTCCGTAGTTGCAAGTCCTGCTGGGCGATAAGCTCGAAATCATCGTTTAGATGCGGGTGATTATGAAGACGTTTGGTCTGACCCAGAGATCTTACATGACTAATACTGCGTTCATAAGACATAAAAAGAAAACAGCTAGGGAACCCGAACCCGTGTACAAGCCGTGTTTCCCTAGCTGTTTATTAATCCAACCTCAATTTATCCGATGCGTAAGCCAAACGTTTTATCTCCGAACGAAACTGTCTCCATATCCGCTGCTTTCGCAAAAGACACGTCCGAAATTAGCACACTCTCCCGTAGAACGTGATCAAAACGCTCCAATGCTGCCCGTAGCTCATCGTCCACATCCAGTGTGAGCTGGATACGTTTATCGATGGGCAAATCCAGCTTTTTCCGTGCGTCCTGAATGACGCGAATGACTTCACGAACCAAGCCTTCTTGCTCAAGCTCTTCTGTGAGTGTCGTATTTAAGGCCACATGGAGTTGATAGCCGGATGCAGAAGAGAAGCCTTGCTTCCCTTGCTTTTCCACGAGCAGCTCATCTAGCGTAAGACGTACACTCTCGCCTGCGACCTCCACATCCAAGTAGCCATTGTCCACTGCTTTCTGTGCATCGGCAGCGTTCACTGCTTTTAAATACCCTTGAATTGGCCCAACGAGCTTGCCGTATTTTTTCCCGGATACCTTCAGGTTGAGCTTGAAATGATACGTCACGAAGCTGCTGTCGCTTTGCTCCACCCGAATGTTTTTCACATTGATCTCGTCTTGGATTATGCCGGCAAAATGCTCGAGATTAAATGGCTGCTCCATCGAGACGATCAGCTCGGACAAAGGCTGTCTGGTCTTGAGTCCGGTTTCGTTGCGGACATTTCGCGCCAGCTCCACGATGTGACGAGCCGTTTCCATCTCCCGCTCAAGGTTTTCGTCGATTGCTTCTGTGTTCACCTTCGGATAGTCCGTCAAATGTACACTGCCTTCTCCGCCCAGATTGCCATACATATCTTCTGCAATCAACGGCGCGTACGGTGCGATCATCTTCGCCAGCGTCAGCAACACTTCCCGCAGGGTCTGGTAAGCAGATACTTTGTCAGGTGTCATCCCGCTGCTCCAGAAACGATCCCGTGAACGACGGATGTACCAGTTGCTCAGCTCATCGATGAACGCCTCGATATGCCTCGCCGGATTCATGAAATCGTAGGTTTCCAGACCTTTTACCACATGCTGCAAGGTAGTATTCAAGCGAGAGAGTATCCAACGATCCAATTCGTTCACAGGCGGTTGCAGCAGATGCTCTTCTGGCTTGAATGCATCGATCGAGGCGTACAACGAATAAAAAGCATGGGTGTTATGGATCGTATCGATCACCTTGTACTTCGCCTCGGCAACGATCCGCTTGGAGAACCGCTTGCTGCTCCACGGCGCACTGTCAGACAAGAGCGCCCAACGGAACGCATCCGCCCCGAACTCCTCGATAACCTCCCACGGATCGATCCCGTTTCCTTTGCTTTTGGACATCTTCTGACCGTGCTCATCCAATACGTGCCCGGTTGAGATGACCGCCTTGTACGGCGCTTTTCCGTTATACAGGGTAGAGACTGCCAACAAGCTGAAGAACCAGCCCCGCGTTTGATCGATTCCTTCCGAAATGATGTCGGCAGGGTACTGCTCCTGGAATACCTTTTCATCGCCAAATGGATGATGATACTGGGCAAATGGCATCGAGCCGCTGTCGAACCACACATCAATGACCTCAGGAGTTCGCTCCATCGTACCGCCGCAAGAGCAGCGCAGCTTTACATCATCCACAAACGGTTTGTGCAGCTCCAGACTCTCGTCGATTGGGGACACAGACTTTTCGCGCAACTCTTTTACACTGCCTGGCGCATATTCAGAGCCACACTCCTGACAAAGCCATAGATTGAGCGGCGTCCCCCAGTACCGATTGCGGCTGATATTCCAGTCTACAAGCTCTTCGAGGAATTTCCCGAAGCGCCCTTCGCGCAAGTGGCCTGGATACCAGTCGATCTTGCTGTTGTTTTCGATCAGCTGATCCTTGATCGCTGTTGTTTTGATGAACCAGCTCTCCATCGCGTAGTAGAGCAGCGGTGATTTGCAGCGCCAGCAAAACGGATAGCTATGCTCGTAGCGCTCTTTGGAAAACAGCAGACCGCGATGCGACAGGTCTTTTACGATATCGACGTCGCAATCCTTGACGAAGCGGCCGGCGAAATCCGTGATTTGATCGGTATAGCGGCCAGCCAAATTCACGACGTTCACGAAATCAAGTCCATGCTGACGGGTCGTGCGATAGTCATCCTCCCCGTGCGCTGGCGCAGTATGCACGATGCCCGTTCCACTCGTATCACTGACATAGTCCGCATCGACGACGACATGCCCATGATTTACCGTGATATAGCCAAAAGGCGGCTCATACGGGGTACCGACGAATTCTGCACCTTTGTGCGTGGACAAAACCTCGTAGTCTTCCTTAAACACTTTCTCCGCGAGATTTTTTGCTACGACGTACACTTCATCCTTGTACTTGACCCGCACGTATTCGAGCTCTTTGTTAACAGCCAAAGCCACGTTGGCTGGAAGTGTCCATGGTGTCGTCGTCCACGCGAGAAAGATGTCATCACTTGTTTTGCTTTTGAATTTGACCGTCGCACTCAAGTCCTTCACGTCTTCATACCCTTGCGCCACTTCATGGGAGCTGAGCGTCGTCTGGCAATCCGGGCAATACGGACTGACACGATGTCCTTTGTACAGCAGTTCTTTTTTATGAATCTCAGAAAGAATGTGCCAAACGCTTTCGATGTAGTCGTTGGTCAAGGTGACGTATGGATGCTCCATATCTGTCCAGTACGCGATTCCTTCCGTCAGCTCGCGCCATTGTTTTTCGTACTCGAATACGCTGCTTTTGCACTCCTCAACGAACTTGGCCACTCCGTAGTTTTCGATCTCCTGCTTGCCGGAAATGCCAAGGCGCTTCTCAACCCCAAGCTCTACCGGGAGACCATGCGTATCCCAGCCTGCTTTGCGGACAACGCGGTAGCCGGACATCGTTTTGTAGCGTCCGATAAAATCCTTGATGACCCGTCCGAGAACGTGACCGATATGCGGTTGTCCATTAGCGGTCGGCGGTCCTTCATAAAAGACGAAATTTGGCTTTCCTAGCCGATTGTCCATCGACTTGCGGAATGTGTCGTCTTCCCTCCACTGATCCAGAACGCGTAACTCTCGTGTCCTTGCTTTTTCTTTTACGTCTACTTTCTTCATCCTATACACTCCTTCTTCTGTAGTTTGCGTAGAAGTGTAGGTTCATAGAACGCAAAAAAATCCCGCCCCCTAAGGGACGAGATTTGATCTCGCGATACCACCCTTGTTCCGAAAACTACATGCAAGCATGTCATTTCGGCACCTCTACTACGTACCATCATACGCGCCCCTTGTAACGGTGGGATTCCGGGTCAGCTTACTCAAAATGCTTCAGCTTTCCTTCTCGGAGAGGATTTTCGGCTAAGTCTTGAACGTCGGCTTTCAGCACTAAGGCCAACTCTCTGGGGAACAAGGGGATTAGCGTACTCTTTCTCGTCAATGAATTTGTTGGTGTTAGTATTGTTTCTTTTCTTTTTACACTGGTTTCAAAAAAATGTCAAGAGTTAGGCCACGGCGCGCTTCACGCTACGACGGCTTTCCACCTGCGACAAGAACAAGCTGAGAATCAGAATAATCGCGCCGAACATATACGGTGCGTTCAAATGCACCCCGTACAACGTACCTGCTACTGCTGGGCCAAAAATATTCCCCAAACTCATATAGGCATTGTTCATTCCTGCTACGAAGCCCTGTTCATCTCCTGCTCGCTTGGAGATCAGCGTGTTGATCGCCGGACGCATAATCGACGTCAGGGTAAAGAAGATAACCGTCATAATCAGCATATACCAGAAGTTACCGGACAATAGCATCATCACCATCGATACCGCAGACAAGAAGAACGTCACGTTAATGAGCTTCTTCTCGCCAAAACGAGTGATGAGCTTGCCGATCAGCGCTGCCTGCACAATCGTACCGGCAAGTGCTCCCACAGTGATAATGATGGAAATATCGCGCGGAGTATAAGCGAACTTCGCGTCGACAAACAGCGGGAAGATGACTTCGAAGTTAGCCAAACCAAACGTCATCGTAAAAATCAGCACCAGCATGATGAAGTACGACGATTGAAACGACTTGCCGAGTTGAACGAAGATGTTTTCCTGCTTCTCTTTGGCGTTTCGAGCCGCGAGCTGCTTCTCTTTGGAGAGCGACTCTTGCAAGAAAAGCACGGAACCAATTGTAGCTACGGCACCAACTGCCGCGGAAATATAGAATGGCATGCGTAAGCCCAACTCCGCCAAAAATCCGCCAATTCCAGGCCCGATAACAAATCCGAGCGACATGGCAGCTCCCAGCATCCCCAGTCCTTTTCCACGATTGTCTTCAGTCGTGATGTCAGCTACATACGCCAGCATGGACGGAATCATTGCTGCTGCCCCGATCCCGCCGATCAGACGAGAAAGGTAGAGCACCCATGTCTGTTCAGCCAAGGCAAAAACCAGATTGGAGATCGTAAACAAGACGAGTCCCGATACAATCATGATTTTTCGACCGTACTTATCCGACCATTCCCCTGCAATCGGAGAAAACAGAAATTGGGTCACACCAAAGGCCGCCACCAAGTATCCAGCCGTCTCTCCACCCGCGCCGAACTCTTTGAGAAACTCGGGCAAAATCGGAATAATCAAGCCAATTCCCAGCATGGCAATAAACATGTTGATCATCAGAAAGAGAATCGGTCGCTGACTATTCTCTTGCGTATTCATATTCATTTATCCAGTCCTATCCCTATAGATTTTTCTCTTTAGCCTTGCAGCTTTGCTTTCACACTCTCAATCACCGTGCGCCAAATGGCAGGGTCTGTAGATATCTTTTGCTTGAAGTTGCGGTACAACTCCTTTTGCTTTTCCTCAAAATCTGGTGCGTCTGCAGCCGGCAAGCCTGCACGGGCAGTCGTAATCATTTCCTGTACTTCTGGTGAACGCGGTCCCCAAACTTTTGCCTCGTAGCCATCCTGGTCGAGGAAAATAAAGATCGGGATCGCACGTGCTGTGCCATTGGTTAGGTATTGATCCATCAACTCCAGATTTTCGTCACGGATGAGAAAGCGCAATTCGATGTTGCTTTCCTCGGCAATTCGCTGAATGACAGGAACGCACAAGGAAGCATCCCCACACCAGTCTGCCGTCAGCACGACCCCTTTCCAATTGCGCTGGGAGAGATCACCAAAAAACGCTAGGTCCTCGTCAGTAAATGTGAGCTGATCGTATACGCGGGACAGCTCTTCTTTGTTTACGTTCATGCTTTCTTTGTACGCAGCAAAGCTCATTCCTTTTTCAAACCAACTGTTCTGATTCACGTTAGACATACTCCGTACTCCTCCTGTATAGTGAAAAATTATTGCTCCCAAATGGCGGAAGTTCCCAAACGATTGCGAATGGAAGAACTTCTTGTTTTGCGGGCTTCTTTCCCTGACGTCTGTTTCATGGTGCTCGCCTTGACAGTCAGGTCCATAAACCACTCTTTATCTTTGGTTGTGAGGGCGAGATCAATCAAATCATGCACGTGCTCTTCATCATCAAAAGAACCCACTGGTAGGCGCTCCATCCACTGTCTTGGAATTACCACCAGCTTGCCGATCGTCTCTTCGTTGTCGCATTGAACGACATAAACTTTTGCGGTACCTCGCAATGAATCATCTGTTTCGACGAAGCCTTGAACTAACTCGCCGAATTTGGTTTTGCCCAGTACCCATTCTCCGACTTCCAACAACTCATCTCGATTCATTCTCGTGCACCTCCTAATTGTAACGGAAATCATTACAGTTTCCATGTTAATAATTTGTAAGGTTACTGTTGCGAACTCTCCTGACATCCTTGACGAACTTTATCTAATACGGTCTGGATCGTAATTTGTTCCAAATACTTCGTGAAGTACATCTCTGCTTCGGTAAAAATCTGATCCATGACTCCGTGCATATTCGCAGAAACCTGACAAGCTTCTTGCGGATCTCCCGAACACCAGTGAGGCTTCAGCGTACCATTTGAGATCGAACGATGAATCTCGGCCAAGGTGACCTCATTCGGGTCGCACGCTAGTATATAACCGCCGCCAATTCCCTCTTTTGTCTTCACGAATCCGTTTTTTCGCAGGATGCTCATGATTTTGCGAATGCGGGCAGGATTGGTACATACATTTTTTGCGATGTGCTCACTGCTTGCCATATGCTCTGGGATATGAGCCAACAAAGCCAAGCTGTGAACAGCAATGGTAAATTCACTATTCACGTCACAAACGGCCTCCTTGCGAAGAGTACTGTAATAATAATTCGTACAGTTAGGAAAGTCAACAATTGTGTGGGGAGAAACTTTTTTTAAAACCGTGAGTTTTTTCATTTTGTGGTGGTTGGGGGAAGCGCAGGCACATGTTTTCCAGTCGCCTTTTTCCTCACTGCGTTCGGGCGGTCTCCTTCCAAACATGTACCTGCGCTTTTCGGACAGCTGATGCTTTTGCGGGGCTTTTTCAAAAAATTTCTTAGGGATGACAAAAAAAATTAAAGCTTTTTTATGAAAAGGATCTCATCGCGGATTGGGATGTCGTTGTCTGCGATAAGTGGGATTTCTGGTTTGATTTGGCGGGCCTTGTCCACTGCATTGACGTACAGCTCGTGAAGCTGATAGCCTCTTTTTTGGTAAAAGCCCATGGCGTGCAGGTTGTCATTGGTGGTGACGAGCTTCATGCGGTGGCAGCCTTTTTCTTTGGCTTTCTGCTCTACTTGATTGAGGAGTGCGGTTCCGATTCCTTTGTTTTCAATCACGCTGTCCAAGGAAATGATTTCACATTCCTGATCTTCGAGCACATAGGAAATAAATCCGTTGATTGCACCATCTTTGCCTTTCACGGCGTAGCCGTCCAGCGTATCGCATTGGAAGACGCCACTGGAGATGACCATTTGCGGACTTCCCCAGTGTTTGATAAAAAATTCAGTGATTACGTTTTTGTCCAGTTCGCTTGTTGAAGTTATCTGCATAACATTCACCTCTCCAAAATGAGCCCCCGCTTGTGAGTCAGCAAGGGCTCCCCATCATTACGAACGCACATCCAGCAGTACTTTTCCCGTGCTCGCCCTGCTCTCGACCCACGCATGGGCGCTCGCTGCTTCTTCCAATGCAAAATGCTTGCCGATCTTGATGTCCAGCTGACCATTCGCCAAATAGTCCAGGACTTGCTTGGCGGTATCCTGCAACAAATGTGGACGCAGCTTGCGTGTCGTACCAAAGCTGAAGCCTAATACAGAGCGGCAGCTTGCGTGCAGATCGATCGTCTTTATCTGGCCGATTTCGCCGCTGGCATTGCCGAAATGGACAAGTCGACCGTACCAAGCCAGGCACTCGAGACTACGTTCGCTCACCGTTCCGGAAATCGAGTCCAAAATGACATCGGCTCCCGCACCATCCGTCAGCTCACGTACCTTTTCCACAAAGTCTTCGCGCTCATTGCAAATCACATGGTCGGCACCGGCTGACAAGGCAAGTTCGGCCTTTGCTTCGTTACCAACTGTACCGATGACACGTCCTGCTCCGAGCAGCTTGGCTAATTGAATCGCCGTCGTCCCGATCCCTCCTGCCGCAGCGTGAATCAATACCGTTTCCCCTTTTGCAATGCGGGCAACCTTCGCCAAGAGCTGATACGAAGTAAATGACACGACTGGGCAAGCGGCTGCTGTTTCCGTTGTGATTTGATCTGGCAGTGCAAAGGTCAAGCTCTCATCTGCCACGACATACTCTGCGTATGATCCGTTGGCCGGAAATGCGATGACTCGTTGTCCCACCTTAAGGCTTTGCACCTCTGCCCCTACCTGTTCGATTACGCCGGTCGTATCCAGTCCCGGGATAAACGGCAGCTTTGCCGCTCCTTTTTTGCCGTATCTGGATTTGATATCAGCAAAATTGACACTGGTCATCTCGACGCGGATCAGTACCTGTGTAGGTGACATGGACGGCATCTCGACTTCCGCATATTTCATCGTCTCCGGGCCGCCTAACTCTGTTACCAAGATCGCTTTCATGAGAACTCCTCCCAGACAGTAGCGGAATGGAATGTCAGTTTTGTAGAATGGCCATGATTGCTGCTTTTTTCGCTGCGAACTCCTCATCGGAAAGCACAGGCGTAAACGCAGCCTGAGGAATCTCCACCAATAGATCATGCCAAGATTTGCAGCCTTGATAAGCAGCGTCAATCGGGATTTCTATCGGCTGTTCTAATCGATACATCCGCACGAACAAAATGTGCAGCGGCTGTTTTTTCTTCCAATGCAAGCGCACATCTGCGAAATTATCCGTCCAGATATGGAAGGACGATAGCGCACGCAGCTTGGCTTCGTCCATCAATTCTACATCGTCCGTTACTCCGGAAAAATACTCGATCGTCACCGTCTTTTTATCCATTGTCCAGCCTTCGAGGGTCGCGTCTAAAAGGTGTTGGTAGTCTGTCTTTACCATGTCGCGCTTCTGGTGCTCATAGGTCGGATACAAATAAAATTGATTGTTTTCCAAGCGGAATTCTCGTGTTTCTTCGTATAATCCACCCTTGCGGATCGTGATGATCTGCTCACCTTCTCCAAGTGCTTTGACGGCGACTGCCCATTCCTTCAAGCTAAGGGGGGATAGCGGCTGTACAATCGACTGCATGCAGCACGGCTCCCTTCTACTGTCAGAATCGTTTGATGACTTTAGTCTAGCCCAATTCCAGCTCGTTGAGAAGTCGTCTTCAACAGTTGATCGACATGCTGCATTGCTCCTTGCAGTCTCTCAGCATAATTGCCTCGTAGGGTCACATACGTAATTCCCCGCTCATCCAGCATCTGGCGCAGCTTTTCATGATTGTTCCAGCGCACTTGCTCTTCTCCGTGCACACGCAATCCATCATCCACCCACGTGACATCTGGCTCCATGAACAGCCACAAATCATACGCTTGCTCTTCGGCAATCTGGTCGAGAACAGGGAAAGTTTGCCCGGTGTACAGCTCGGAGTAAAACTGGGTGACAATCGCTTCGGTATCGATGAACAAGAGCTTGTTGGCTTTCTGAAGTGCTTCGTACTCTTTCATTTTGTGACCATATGCGATATGCGGAAAATACTCCGGTGTCAAAATCGTATCGCAGCCCCCAACCTCTTCGCAGATTGTGCGCCCATACTCCTCGACAAACACCGTGTTGTACATTTTCGCGAGATAGCGTGTCATGGTAGACTTCCCGCAGCTTTCTGTTCCTACCACCACTACCTTTTTTACGAAATAGGGCTGAACAATGGCCGGAATGTGCTGCCAATGGGCAAAGACCCCTTCATTTCGGATCTGGGTAGCAGAAATCGGCACTTGCCTGCGCGATTCATCGAGAATGATGTGCTCTGCTTCTGGATACAGGCAGCGAAAAATAGGGTCGTAAGCGGACTCGGAGCTGAAAACCAGATCAATTTTTTTCCCGATCTTGCGCTTGATGTCCGCCGCTCCAGCCTCCCAATCGTAGGCCTCATCGCTATCCGCACGATCCTCGACTGCAAGCACTCGGACATTTTCCATGTCTTTGACGAGCATAGACAGCCATCTCAACCTCACTTCATAGGGGATCGGTTTGATTCCTGCCTCCTCACACAGCTTTTGGTCCCGAGTCGGACTGTGCGAGAGAACGACGTACAGCTCGTCGCAGCGGCAGGCGGCCTGTGTAATCGCGTATACATGCCCTTGATGCAGTGGCAAAAATTTGCCGCCAATGAAGCCTACGCTCCCCATGTCTGCTCCTCCTTTTGCTTGCGATACTGCCGAATCCAGTTCATCAGACCGTAGACGGCATTCACCAAGTAGGCAGACCACATGACCAGCATCGAGATATCACTACCGTCTTTCAAAAACGCTACCAGCCACATGTAGATCGTGAACAAATCAATGATGATCCAGACCACCCACTGCTCGACCAAGCGCTTCACCATGAAAAGCATCGCGATAACCGAGAGAACCGCCGTCAAGGAATCGACAAACGGCAAAGCCCCGCCCATTTGCTTCAATACAAAGCCATAGGCAATCGTTGCGATGATGCTCAAGACGGTCCACCAAATGCGTGCTCGGTTGGATAAAACCGTAATCTTGACGTCATTTTGTTTGACTTCGGACACGCGGTTTTTACGCCACAGATAGAGTCCAATGAATTGCATCGGCAAAAAATAGAGAAGATTCAGCATCACTTCTCCGTAGTACTTCTGACCATAGGCGACGAACGCGTACAGAACAACGTTGATGATACCCGGGTAGTAGCTCCACGTCTTTCCTTTGGCGACGAGAACGACACTCAGCATGCCTGTTAAGGACGCCACCAAGCCGATCCATGTATCATCCAGTGCGACATATAAGTAGAGGGTAACGAGTGTAAAAGAGGTAAGCCAAATTTTTTCAAACCAATTCCAGTCTGCTAAAAAGCCGGTGCTTTTCGCATTCATGCGAATCTCTCCTTGAACGCTCGCAGGTTTTCCTGGCGCGCAGAATTGTCGTAGACGGCAAAAACGATGTGGTCAAAAAGCTGTGCATACTGTTCTTCGATCAAAACAGTCGCAAAGTAATCTGCTACGTCCCCCGCTTTGTTGCGGAATACTCCGCAGCCGTACGCTCCCAAAATGATCGTCCGGTGGTTGTGAATGGCTGCTGCCCGCAAAATTTTCCGGATGCGCTCCTTCATGACTGGGCCAATCTTGGCGATATTTTCTGGCTCTCGCTCACGAACAACCCCAGCATTCACAGCAGGCGCCGTAATATAAGACAGGAGGTATGGATCATTCAAAAGCTGATCACTTTGGTCGCGGATGACAGGAACCCGCGGTGAGTAAATCATGTAGTCGGAATAAAAGCAGGTTTTCAACTGACGATGATAGGTGTACATTTCCTGCATCTGCACGATACAAGGATACAGCCCAGAGGAACGCGCCAAGCTCTCTTCCTGCGCCTGGCTTCCCCCGAGGAATCCTCCACCTGGATTTTTGGCGGAAGCAAAATTCAAGCATACGACATCTGCTCGTTTCTCGTGAACGACGAGGCGCTTCGCTGCATCCAGACTCGATTCCGTGGTAACCTCGACCTTGGCACGCAGCTGTGCAGCAGTTGTTTGATGCGATGGCAGTTGCACGATGTCTGCTGCCAAGTCATTTGGACGATACAGAACCGACTGGCTGATTGCAGCAGCTAGATCCTCCGTAATGCTCTTCTTTTCTCCCACTTTGTTCACGTAGTTGCCCTGCTCTATGATTTGCAGCGTCTCTTGCGCGATTCGCACCCGCACACTTCGATTATGTCCCTGATTCATTGTGATTTCCTCCATAGTAATGGGCTACGTCTGATCCATCCATTCCGGATTAAAGCGGAAATACTTGGATGGACGGTGCCCGGCATGTTTTCGATATTGATTCGTTTCCAGCACTTTGTCGGCTAGCTTCCTACGAAACGCCGCAGCCAACAGCTCTCGTCCCAAAATCACTTCGTACACCTGTTGCAGATCGCTTAGCGTGAACAGCTCTGGCATCAAGGCAAAGGCGATATCGGTGTATTCAATCTTGTTACGCAATCGCTCCAATGCGTATTGAATGATTTTGGCGTGATCAAAAGCGATGTTGTTCGCCTCTACAATTTCGCGGGTCTCACGTACGGTACGGCCCGTTACTGTTTTCGTGATCTTAATGGTAGCAGACAGCTCTTCGCTCTCATGTACAAGTCGCAGTTCCAACCATCGTTCAGTAATGGAGCCGTCCTTTGTCGCTGTCTTCGTTTCTTTCAGCCACCTGTCCTCGATGCGGTACCACTCCGCTTCCTCTGCATCATCCCCTGCCTGCAGCTGTAAAGACGAGCTGTCTACCAAGGCCATGTACGACGTGCTAATGACCCATGTCCGCAGATCTCTGCCCACATCGCCCCATGTGTAGAGCTGCTCCAAATAAATGTCGTCTACGTTTGTTTCCGTTCGCAGCTCACGTCTGGCTGCCTCCTCCAGACTCTCCCCAGGTGTAACAAACCCACCTGGCAACGCCCATTGGCCGATATACGGATGCTCACCACGCTTCACGAGCAATATTTTCAACGACTTTGGCGAGAGCTTGCGGTAGTTTTCCTCCAGCTCATCCATCACGGTGAATACCAGCATATCGACTGTCACAGACGGCCGCTCGAATTGGCTGACATCATAAGCCTCCAAGTACTCCTGTTCGGTTTGACCGCGTTTATTTACATGTGATTTTTCTTTCATCCAATCGCCTCTTTTAGCTGCTGAATTGTTGTTGTCTTTTTGTTATTAACAAAATGTTATTATCAAGTTGTTGGTATCATATTACTCTTTCCTTTTATTGGTGTCAACGAAAAAAAGGGGGGTTATTTGTAGAAAACAGCCGCGTAGAAGAAGCGCATTTCCAGTCCAAGCGCCTCTGGAGCCCGCCCCAGCGTAGACTGGAAATGCGCTTCTTCCCTCCACTACAGCCACTGTTCAAATCCAAGCAAAAAAGCCCCCCGCCAGTTCTTACACTGACAGGAGGCTTCTCCACACTATTTATCGCTAATATTAAGCAGCACTTGGATCAGCTTTTACTGCCTGAACATAATCGTCTGCTTTCTTTTTGTCGAACTGACCTTCCCAACGAGAGATCACGATTGCTGCCAACGCATTCCCTACTACGTTAACAACCGTACGAGCCATGTCCATCAAACGGTCTACACCGGCGATGAAAGCAAGTCCTTCTACTGGGAGACCTACAGAGCCGAGTGTAGCCAACAGTACTACGAACGATACTCCCGGTACACCAGCGATCCCTTTGGACGTAACCATCAGTACGAGCATCAGCGTGATCTGTGTGCTGATTGGCATGTGAATACCATACATTTGCGCAATGAACAGAGCAGCTAGTGCCTGGTACAGCGTGGAACCATCCAGGTTGAAGGAGTAGCCTGTCGGAATAACAAAGGACGTGATCGCCTTCGGACAGCCCATCTTCTCCATTTTTTCCATGATTCTAGGCAGTACAGTCTCGGAGCTGGAAGTGGAGTAAGCCAACAACAGCTCGTCCTTCAGTACGCGCAGAATGGAACTGATTTTGACTCCGCTGATACGTGCGATGATGCCCAATACCACCAAGATGAAGAACAGCATGGCAAAGTGAACTAAAATAACCAGTTTGCCCAACGGAATGAGCGATGACAAACCAAATTTGGAAACGGTAACACCAATCAGTGCAAAAACACCAAACGGAGCAAAACGCATGATTGTGTTTACAACCCAGAACATCGCGTCTGCAACCCCATTGAAGAAGTTGAGAACGGGCCTTCCTTTTTCTCCTGCTGCTGCTACACCAAGTCCAAACAGAACGGAGAAGAAAATAATAGCTAACATGTCGCCACGAGCCAGTGCATCAAACACATTGGTTGGCACAATATTGACGAATGTTTCCACCATGCCGTGACTTTGTGTCGTTTCTGCTGTGTCTACATACTTGTGGATATCGGTCTTGGTAAGAACTGTTCGATCCACACCGACACCTGGTTGAAAAATGTTCGCCGCCAAAAGACCAATGATAATGGCAATCGTGGTAACGATTTCAAAATACAGAATCGTCTTACCACCAATTTTGCCCAGCTTCTTCATGTCGCCTACGCCTGCTACGCCCACAATTAGCGTGGCAACAACGATCGGAACGACAATCATTTTAATCAATCGGAGAAAAATATCACCGATAGGCTGTAAATAGGTCGCCACTGCCGGGTTGCCGTAAAAAATAGCACCCACCAGGATACCCAGAATGAGACCGATGACAATCTGCATCGCTAATCCAAACTGCTTCATTCTGACACCTCGCTATGAAAGATTAAGATGTGACTCTCAAGTCGATATGCTTACACGCATCAAACTTGAGTGGTATATAGGTGTGCATCATATCACGACTTTTTGTGCTTTTCCCTTTTTTGCATTCTTTTCATTTCTTTATTTTTTCTGATATTTTATAATAAATCGCGATATTATTGGGCTCATTGTGTTCGCTTCTGGAAAAATGATAAAATAAGGGAATCAATTTTCAGCGATTTTTCATTCAGAATGGAGCGCAGTCATGACGATTCGGAAAATGATCATCCTGCTACTGGTTCTGGCAGTCGGGTTGTTTCTTTTGCCTTACTCCGTCCCCTTCTTGCTAGCACTGTTAACAGCAATTCTGGTAGAGCCGCTCGTCTTGTTTCTGATCAAAAGGCTACGAATGAATCGGATGAGTGCGGTAATCGCGTCCTTTTTCCTCTTCCTCATTTCATTTGGGATCGTACTCTACTGGATCGGTACGCAGATCGTGATTCAGGGAATTGATTTGGCTCAGCGATTGCCAGCTTTTTCGCAGCATATTTTTGAGTTGGTCGAGTCCTATTTGATGAGCTGGGAAACTTACTATGAGTCATTGCCTGCCGAAACCGTCTCGGAAATACAAAGTGTCTTCGCTGGGCTTAAAAGCTGGGCGCTCACTTCAGCCTCTACGGTTGCCAAAGGCATTCTTGGTGTGGCAGCCATCGTTCCGGGATTTTTGATCTCCACGATTATTTACTTGGTTGCCTTGTTTTTGATCAGTCTCGATTTGCCGAAATTGCGTGCTGGCTTCATGAGAATGTTCACAGTGTCTGCTCGTGAAAAGGTCGAGGTGGTCATCTCTCAATTGAACCGTGCCACCATTGGTTTTTTACGTGCCCAAATCATATTGAGCCTGATGACGTTCACGCTGTCCTTTTTGGGATTGCTCATTTTGCAGGTCAAGTATGCAGCCGTCATTTCGCTGATGATCGTTTTCGTCGATATTCTCCCCATCTTGGGCGCAGGCTCGTTTCTCGTCCCATGGGCTATTTACAACTTCTTGATGGGCAACTCTTATTTGGCAATCGGCCTGATCGTCATCTTCCTCGTGATTACGGTCGTCCGCCGCATTATTGAGCCCAAGGTACTCGCATCAAATCTGGGAATTAGCGCACTAGCCGCTCTCGTCAGCTTGTTCCTCGGCTTTCAAGTGATGGGATTTTTCGGGCTGATACTCGGTCCAGCGCTTGTCATCATCTACGAGGCGTTACGGAAGGCTGGTTTCCTGAATTTCAAAATAGATTTTTGATGGGCACAAAAGATAGGTAGGGCTGCGGCCGTTTTTTCCGGCGATGGATCGGGAAAGCGGCCGTTGATATAGAAAGAGTTGGGGGAGAGCTTATATGTGTGCATACAAGGAACTAACCATGTCTCAACGGACGATCATGACGCCTGGGCCCGTCGAAGCCGAGCCTAGCGTTCTTCGCGTGATGGGTTCACCCATTTTGGGACAATTCGATCCAGAATTCACGAACATCATGAACGAAACAATGGAAATGCTTCGGAAATTGTTCCAGACATCCAATCATTGGGCATTCCCTATTGACGGTACTTCTCGGGCGGGTATTGAGGCCGTTTTGTGTAGCATGATCGAGCCAGGAGATCGGGTGCTTGTGCCCATTTATGGACGATTCGGGCACTTGCTCACGGAGATTGCGGAAAGGTACGGCGCAGATGTGATTACGATGGAAACACGCTGGGGAAGCGTCTTTGAGCCGCAGGACGTGATTGCCGAAATCGAACGAGTTCAGCCCAAAATCGTAGCAATGGTTCACGGTGAAACATCCACCGGATGTGTTCAGCCTTTGAAAGAAATCGGAGAGGCTTGCCGCCGGATGGATATCCTATTTGTCGTCGATGCTGTCGCTTCGATCGGCGGGACAGAAGTGAAGGTAGATGAGTGGTTTATCGACGCATGTATTGGCGGCACGCAAAAATGCTTGTCTGTCCCCTCTGGGATGGCGCCCATCACGTTTAATTCTCGTGTCGAAGCGCTCTTGCTCCAACGGAAAAAAATTGAGCGTGGACTCGCTGATCCCTCTGCTCTGATATCTGCTCAAACCCGAACGATCCGCAGCAACTATTTTGACTTGAGCCAGCTCATGGATTACTGGGGACCCGCACGGCTGAACCACCATACGGAGGCGACGACGATGCTGTACGCCTTGCGCGAGGGAGTGCGCATTGCCCTCACGGAAGGTCTGGAAGCGAGATTCGCCAGACATCGCTTGCATGAACAAGCCTTGGTCGCTGGCGTATTGGCGATGGGATTGCAGCTCTACGGCGATCCCGCTTGCAAGCTTCCCGTTGTGACCTGTATCAAAATTCCTGACAGGCTGGACGGAGAGTCAGTCCGCGCCATGCTGCTCGAGGATTTTCATATAGAAATTGCCAGTTCCTTCGGGCCGTTAAAAGGGACAATCTGGCGGATTGGCACAATGGGCTACAGCTGCCGCAAGAAAAATATTTTGCATGTGCTTGGCGCACTAGAAGCGGTTCTCATCCATCATGGAGCGCGTGTGCATGCAGGACGGGCTGTACAAGCTGCTTTAGATATTTATCATAGCTAAAAACAAAGGCCGCCGGGGCAATATAATACCCGAGCGGCTTTTATTATGTTCACAACTGATTGCGAATTACCGTGCCACTAGTCACATTTGTAAGACGCCCGTCTGACACGGTGATCTTCCCATTGACCAGCACATGGCGAATACCCATTGACTGCTGCATCGGTGCCTCATATGTCGCTCGGTCTACGATCTTGTTCGGGTCAAATACGATGAGATCTGCCCAGTATCCTTCTCGCAAAAATCCTCGATCCCGCAACCGCAGCAATTGAGCTGGGGCGCCTGTCATTTTTCGCACAGCTTCCCAAAGTGGAAACGATTGTTTCTCTCTTGCGTAATGACCTAGCACACGAGCAAATGAACCGTAGAGCCTAGGATGGGGCTTTCCGCCGAACACACCATCTGAACCCACCATTTGTAACGAATGCTTCATCACTCTCTCGACATCATCTTCGTCCCCCCAATGGATAATGATAGTTACCTCGCCTTCTTCTTCCACCAAAAGATCAAATGCGACAGCTGCCGGATCCATCCCTTTTTGCTGGGCAATTTCCTGCAAATTCATGCTACTGCTTTTGGCAAACCAAACCTCACAGTACATAAGTTACGACATTCATTCGGAACCAGGTTCCACATTGAAAACGGCGCAGATCCTGTTTTAATACAAAGAGCAATGCGTCACAAAAACATTGAAACGACAATGATTTATACACACGTCGATAATAAGAAGCTAAAAAAAGCTTTCCGGAAGGCTAATCAATAACTTATCTTGGAGGAGATTAATTCGTCCCATAAGATTTTTCTTGAAATCGAACCACTTGATGTGAAAATCATTAATGGGGTTAAAACAATTGAAATAAAGGATGCTCTAGAGAAATTATTTTGGGATATGTCTAAGAAAAACCTTGATTATTTCATTATCAAAATGAGCTTCGAAAAAGAAGGTCCATTATCAATCATTTACAGTATTGCTAGGAAAGTCTCAAGTCAGAGAAATTTTCATGCGAACCGAAATGCTAGAAGTATTAAACCAAGATTATATGACGACAACAGTTGCAAAAGGGCTTCATCCATTTAGTGTGGTTGTAAAGCATGGCCAACCGCCGGGCGCACTGTCGTAATAAGCGTAAATAACCACAGCGCCTGCGTCAGGATCAGACCCCTCGATCGTTCCAATGTGGTTGGTGCAAGTGACCTCCTTTTGACATAATGGACGACCGTAGTCGGTGGCATCTGTAGATTGGTACCTAGCAAGGTAATTCATTGAAAAAAGCCCCTTTCTTACAGCAAAATACCTGTAGAAGGGGAATTCGCTTCATTGCCTGATAGAAGAAGTAAAAGCTTCTCAAAATGAGCAGGACGGTCATCACGCTGGGAACCAGCTCTGTGAATCCATGTGAAAACTTCAAACCCAATGCCCAACCACTCTTAATAATGCCTCCAATGATGAGATAGAACTGTTTGTCAAATGCATCGTTCACCAGATCGTTTCAACCTCTTTCGTCATATAGGCTTCCCTTCGATATAATTGAATATTGATACACTTATATATTCCACTACGAGTTGAAAAGCACACCCTATATCGAAAGAGTAAGAAGCTGGCTAAATCAAATGAACATCCTCGTAACAGGAGCAACTGGTTTTCTAGGAAAAAAGGCTATCACAAGATTTGGTAAACGAAGGCCATACCCTTTTCTTGCTTGCGCGAAATGAACAGAAAGCGAGCCAATTGCTGCAAAGCTTTGCAGACAAGGACAAATCAAGAATACATATTGTAATGGGCGATGTCTCGCAGGCTGGCCTCGGTCTAGCTAAACAGGACCTACAGCGCGTCCAACAAAAAATAGATGCTGTTTATCACTTGGCTGCCTACCAATCCTTTAATCCGACTCACAAGCAGCATACGTTCGCGGTCAATATAGACGGAACCAAAAACACACTGCAATTTGCCGAAACGATTGGAGCACGCCGGTTTTAATATGTGAGTACGGCTTTATACGCTATAGCGATAAAATGGAGGTCGTCATCATCAGACCGTCCAACATCATCGGAGATTCGCGAACAGGCGAAGCTGATACTAATTTTGGCTTGTATGGATTCTTAAAAGGCTTATGTGTCCTAAAAAGAAGAGCATCCCGGACAACGGGCTGGCAAAACCCAAAATACCGGATACGGTTGGATGTGAACGTCCAGACCAACCTCGTTCCCGTTGATTATGTAGCGGCTGTGTTGGTAGCGGCGCTCAATCATGCTCATAACAGGGGGATCTATCACGTATCCAATCCTGCTCCGCCTACACAGGAATTAGTGATCGAATGTATCAAGGAAGTTCTGGAATTTCCTAATCTGTTGACAACCCCCTATGACTCGGACGAGCCATTATCGGAAGATGAGAAGGTGTTTCACTCATCGATGAGCATTTTCAAAGAATATTTCACTCGTACGCTCCACTTCCCAACTGAAAATACCAGAGGGCTATTACGTAAAGTTGACCGCAGCGAGTTGATGATGGACAAGGCACTTCTAACAAAAAAAGCCTGATCACACGCTATAACTGTGCGGTCAGGCCTTGCTTTTTCCATTAAGGGGCTTGGACCTGATACATTTAGATCAGGTTCCCGCATGTATCGTTAAAAATCGCTTGCGTGACCTCTCCCGTCGTGGTCGGCTCCATCGTAAAATCGACACCCAGTGCCTTCATTCTTTCATACTCTTTTTGGATGTCACCAGAAAGGCAATTGCAGGAATTCCTTGGTCAAAAATAGCTTTCTGGTAGACCGTAGAGGCTGGATTATCGTTTGGCTCCAATAGCAGCTCTACTCCGTCTGGCTCCTCAGGAGAAACGACCGTTAGCCATTTGGCTTCACCTATGGGAAAATCTCTTTTGGTGACAAACCCAAGCACCTCGGTATAAGACTTTTGAGCTTTCTTAGTGTCCTTCCTTTCCATTATGCAACCGGGATTGACGACAAAAGTACGGTCCACACCATCCCCTTTCGTGAGTGATGACATACGTCCATTTCCCGTTTTTATCCATGACATAAACATCATCTGTATAAAAATCGCGCTCACCTTGCAGATCTTCTACTTGTAGGCGAGAAGCTTCCTCGATGAGAAAAGCATCATCGGAGTGTTGGTAAAACACAAAACACGCACCTTTTGCTTCGTTGTCAAAGGCTTCATCGGCAGCATTTTTGTCTAAACACTCTTTTCTTTTATTACTAAACAAGTGCCAGAGATATCCGTACTTGGTATTTAAAAATATCGATTTTTTCTCATCCTCGTTCAGATGATTGGCGAATGTGTTCTCCCATTCCCTTCGAAGGTACGTTCCCCACTGAGGTATGGGACGGAACTTGATTTTTTTGTTTATTAGCATATCCATTAAATCCATGTAGACTCACCACTTTCTTAGTTTTCTCTATAACAATTGTCGTAATACAATCTCTTTTTCAATATGAGTCGCATACACCCCGAATTTTGGTGCAGCTACCTCAACCTTCCCCGACAATAGAAGTTTCACAGCAAGATAAGGGAAGTTCACACCTGATAAGCATGAAGAATGCAAACCGCCTGATGCTCGCGGATTAATCTCTAATAATTTGGGCACACCATTTTTGTACTTTACTTGAACGTTGAAAAGGTAAGGAAGTCGCAGCTGTTCATGGACTGCTTTTGCCAGATCTATAAGTGCTTGATTATCCTCTAGCAAACGAATACGTCCTTCTACTTTTTTCCGAGGTACGATCGCAATTAACTCCTCTTCTGTTGCCAGGCAATCAATACTGTATTCCCAATCATCTAAATACTCCATGACCATGATGTCATCTACGGTTTGATCGCCTATGATGCTCAGAACTTCATCGATGGCGATCGTTTGGTTGCTTGATCCGAGCAGCTTTTCTAGGGGATTCATGTATTCTTCGATGATATGAAAACCCGCTCCTCCTTCGCCACTAGCAGGTTTAAAGCAGACCTTATGTCCTTTTTCTCTTAGCTTCTCATAGGCAATCTTAAATTGCTCGTTTGTGTTGACAATGAAATAATCAGGTATGTGTAATCCCAGGGTATCCCTCAAGGCCTGAAAGAGCTTTCCTTTGTCTGATACGGTTTCTAATAAGTCGGCATCTTTGCATACCAGAACAGATGTGCCTACTCGTTCAAACCGATCTATATGCTTTGCAATTTCCCCCAGTCTATAATTCGGGAAAAAGATATCGATCTGATGCTTCTGACAAAACTGCACGCAGTATTCAATATACTCTGGAATTGGCAAGCTTGGTTCAATCTCTGCAACATCAGCATTTTGCAGCATCACGCTATACCGTTTTGGGTGAGTGACATAAAACTCAAAGTCCAAACCGTCCGGATTTGTGCGAATCATATCAATAAAATGATACGCTGTAGAGAAAGTACGATTAAACCAGATGCGTTTCTTCATGAGAAGTTCTTCCCTTCAACTCTTCATTATTTATAAAGAAAAGCGAAAGTCGCAATGACCTCGCTCTTATCATGTATCTTCTTTATGGACTTACCACTTTTCACACAATCAAAAACTAGGCAACAGCTCTTTCCGATTTTTCCTCTTTGCTTTTTCTACTTTTCAACCACCCAGCCAGAATGACAGCGACCGTTAAAACGATGGTAATAATCAGACCAACTGTGCTAGAAATATAATTTTGAATGATTTTGTCTTTCACAATCATATCGCCAGCAGTCCAAGCCAGAATTCCCGATCCAATGTAAGCAATGATTGGGAATCTTTCCAAAGCCTTCAAAATAAATGCCGATCCGATCAGAATAATCGGAATCGAGACAAGTACACCAATTGCGATTAATGTAATATTTCCGTGACTCACACCTGCAACCGCGATTACATTGTCCAGACTCATCAACGCATCTGCGTATATGATCGTCCCTACTGCACCCATTAAGGTCGTTCCACTCTTGATATTGTCCCCGCCTTCATCAGCAGCTAACAGCTTGTAGGCTACCTGAAGAAGCAGTAAACCACCAATTGCTTTTAAAAGCGGAATTTGAATCAGCCAGACCACCATCGCAGCAAAAACAATACGTAGCGCAATCGCACCAAAAGTACCAATAAAAATGGCCTTCTTCTGTTGATGTTTCGGGAGATTTCTCGCTGCCATTGCAATTACAACAGCATTGTCTCCGCTCAATACGATGTCAATCAGGATGATCGCTAGTAGCGCGCTCCATGACTGAACTAAAAAATCAGCTATCATTTCCATAAATACAGTTCACTCCATTTCTAATGATGTCCGCAAATAGTAACTGTATCTTTTGCTATTTCGAACCGCTTGTCCAGCGCATATTCCATCCGTAGTAACGATCCATCTCCTGATGACCGGAGAAGTATTCAACCAATCTCCTGATATTGAACGTATCACCTTGTCTCTCAATCATCGCTACGGCACACGTCCGGTTACGCGGGTCATGCACATCCATTTTCACTTCGATGGCTGGATTGTCAGCTTGCGTAATCGTTACCACACCATCGGTTTCTGCCCATTTAGCAACACCTTCGTAGATAAAAGCGTAGATTAGGATTCGCTCGAATTCCTTGACATTATTTCCGTTGATACGTAGATTCTCTCCTTCTGATCGGGTGCCTGTACGGTCATCCCCATCCAATGCAATATAAGGAAAGTCGCGGTACTCGCCAAGATTTCCACCTAACGCTTGTATGCACCCTTTATATCCATCTGATAATTCATAAAGGCAGCCAAGGTCTAAGTCAATTCCTTTGCTTCTACCAAAAAAGCCCGTGTTCTGCTTTGTGCCTTTATTCCAGTTGAGGTTAACTAAGAGCTGCCCCAGGTTTGCTGAGGTTTTCTTTAAACTAATTGCTTCTCCCTTTTTCTTCAACTCAATTTTTGTGATCGAAATAGGGGGAGAAGTAGACACGACGGGTTCGGGTTTCGGTGCAGGTTTTGGTTCTGGCGCTTTCGGCTCCGGCGTTTTTTCTTGGGATACCTCGATCCCAAAGTTTCCGCACAAAGCTGCCAGACCGCCATGAAAGCCACTGCCAATCGCATTAAATTTCCATTGTCCTTGATGTCTGTATAGCTCTCCTGCCACAATTGCATTTTCAATCGTAAAACTATCGAGCGGAAACTGAATAATTTCAGAGTTAGTAGAAGGATTTAGAATACGAAGACAAAGACTCGCAACACGATTAAATGAATGATTACGTGCAATCGCATCATAAATGGTAAGAGTAAAAGCGATCTTTTCTACATCAAGTGGTACATTCATTAAATCAATGTCAAAACGCTGTTTTTCGCTCGATCCTGTTTGAAGAGATACAGAGCCATTCGTTGATCTGGGGTTGCTGTAGAAAATAAAATCTTCTTCTTTGTTAACTTTACCACTTTTCCCGATTAAGAAAGCCGAAGCATCCAGGTCAAGCCCATCGTTAGCAGTCCAGCTCAGTTCCACTGTAATTTTGGAAAGTCCAGGATTTGACTTCGTTACATCGATTTTTTGTCCCTTAATCGTCGTCATTCCCATTTCGATCACCCTTTATTTCAAAGGTCAGAAAACAGGTGCTAGCGCAATTACTAGCACCCATTTCTGGAAATTATGAAACTTGCAAACCAAAGTTATTGGCTAACGCTCGTAGACCACCGGAAAAACCGCTACCCACTGCTGCAAACTTCCACTCGCCTTGATGGCGATACAATTCACAAACAACAATTGCCGTTTCTACAGAGAAATCTTCTCCAAGATCGTAGCGCAGAACTTCTCTGCCTGTTGTTTCATCTACAATTCGAACAAATGCATTTGATACTTGTCCAAAGTTTTGGTTTCTGATATCAGCCTCATGAATCGTAATCGTGATCGCTACTTTTTCAATGTCAGGTGGAACAGCCTTCAAATCAACTTTGATTTGCTCATCGTCGCCGTCACCCTCACCTGTTAGGTTGTCACCAGTGTGAACCACCGATCCATTCCCGCCTTGAAGGTTGTTGTAAAAGACAAAATCTTGAATCCCGGACGCTCTTCCACCTGTACGCAAAAGGAAAGCAGCTGCGTCGAGGTCAAAAGCTTGTCCGCCACTGTATTTATTTGTGTCCCAACCAAGACCAACAACGATTTTTGTTAAATTCGGATTGCCTTTTGTAAGATCAATTTTCTGACCTTTCGTTAAACTAATAACTGACATAGAAATTCAATCCTTCATCTGTGATTTGTATGCTTCCTATCCGATGTTTACTCCGAAATCGCGAGCGAGTCCTGCCAATCCATCTTTGTAACCAGAACCGATTGCACTGAACTTCCATTCGCTACCGTTACGATACAGCTCTCCAACTACAATCGCAGTTTCGATAGAGAAGTCTTCGCCCAAATCATAGCGGAGTAATTCTTCGTTGTTTGCAGGATTTACCACGCGTGCATAAGCGTTGGAAACCTGCCCAAAGTTTTGGTTACGAGCTTGCGCATCATAAATCGTGATAGCAAAAGAGATTTTTTGAATACTAGCCGATACTTTGGACAAATCAATGTTGATTACTTCATCGTCGCCTTCCCCTTCGCCAGTGCGGTTATCACCAGAGTGCACAACGGAACCGTCAGGGCTAGTTGCATTATTGAAGAAAATAAAGTGTTGGTCATCCAGTACTTTTCCTGCATCATTCAAGAGAAATACGGAAGCGTCGAGGTCGAAGGCTTGTCCACCGTCATACTTGTTTGTATCCCAACCAAGACCAACCTGAATTTGAACCAGACCAGGATTCGTTTTCGTGAGATCTACCTTTTGTCCTTTTTGCAAAGATACCGCCATGTTAAAAAACCTCCCTATATTTCATTCATTTTAAAAACTTTCAAATTAGCTATATCTTCTTACAAGTTGGGAGATAGCTGTGTCTGTCGTCCCTTCGCCAATCGCAGAAAACTTCCACTCACCATCGTAACGGTACAGTTCTCCTACAATTAACGAACTTTTTCCCGAATAATTATCGGTTAGATTAAACTTGCACAAATTCTGATTGTTCGAAGCATTGACTACGCGAATATACGCATTGCCGATCATCCCGAAATCTTGGCGACGACTCACACAATCGTAAATATTCACAACGAACACTAATTTATGTACATCATTGGGTACTCGGCTCAAGTCTACATTCAGCTGCTCATCGTCACCTTCACCATCTCCGGTGAGATTATCTCCTGAGTGTGATACGCTTCCGCATGGACTTTTTTTGTTGCCGAAGTAAACAAGATTCTTCTCTTTTGTTATTTTCCCGTTCTGGTCGAGCATAATTACGGAAGCGTCACAATCGATGTTTGCGTTACTCCCGCCACCAAAAATGCCTCCAAGCAACCCGCCACTTTTCTTGACCGGGTCCCAGCCTAGCCCAACTAACAATTTAGTTAATCCTGCATTCCCTTTTGTCAGGTCGATCTTCTGACCTTTTTGCAAACTGACTACTGACATGTTCTACCTCCCAACCTCATTCAAATTTTACATATTCACGTAATGAAGTAAAATTTTTTAGACATAACTATTATTTCATAAATCTACCAAAATATCTACATGAATCCCGTAAAATCGACGATATGTGCAATATTTTGACAAGTAATAACGTTTTACAGATTTTAACGTGTTATCTTTATCTGCTCAATTACCCAGTCAAGAATTTCCTCTGAAGCTCGTATTCCATTCTTAGCTGTAAACTGAAACGGTGTGTCTTGTGTTGATATTTGAGCAAGATGATAGATTTCCCCATGAGAAGGAATCAGAGAGTTTTTCGTGCAGGACACCAAAGGCAAATCGAGCAAAGAGTCTCCCGATGCAAAAATCTCTGTACTCTTTTCGATGTCTTTTACATAGAGGACTGCATCGCGTTTATTCACGGCTCTTGGCACAAAATAAAGCTTTCTCCCCTGGATGGATACTGTCCAATTGCCTTGCTCCATCCATTGCACAAAACCGTCCCATTCGCTTGTTGGCATATTTTGGCGATCGATGATGAAATAATGAAACAGATCTTCTGCCGATTTTTCATTGAGAATCCAGCTTGAGTCTTTTATGTCTTCAAAACGCGCCAGAATATCCGTGATGGACATGCACTCATCCTCTATACGCTCACGAATTTTTTTGTTCCACGACTCATCGACAGCCCCATTACGGATGATATTCCCACCATTGCTCGTGACCGCATACGCAGGTCGCAGCTCGTTCTGAAATACCGTAATTCTCCTATATTGCTCGATCGTTCTCGTAGTCACTGGAATAAACAGCATGTGCTTATGGATCTCTTGCAGTAGCAATAGTGCCCGCTCTGTCATATACGAAATTGGCTTTCCATCCAGTTGCTCGATTAAGCGTACCTGCAGCGTCGGGTCCGTTAAGAACCGCTCCGAATATATCAACGTCTGGTCAAGATCACTGGCAAAGATCATCGTTTATCCTCCCCCTGTGGACGAATGATCCCACAACAAGAGTAGGAAAGGTCTGAACGTTCTTCAACCATTACACCGCGATCATGGGCCAGCAAAAGAATGTGGGCTAAGTAAGGATTATCCATTCGATTCACAAGGATTTTCCACGGAACTCTTCGCAAAAGGACACGAGTGGTCTCTCCCACTCCAGGCTTGATTAGATTGATATCATTTATCTTGTAATCCTGTTGTATTCGCTGAATATCACGTTCGCCACTCCATGTTATCCATTGCTCCTCATCTTGAATCAAGTGCATGCTGCACTGTTGCTTCGCTGTGTCTGCCAGCTCGTGGAAATGTTTAGCGATGGTATTAATAAAAAGATTGGATACGTCCTCAGACACCCATTCACGATAGTATTTCGCCCCGTGAAAGTCTGTAGGTCCGATTAAATCCTGGCGATGAACAGTCCGACTGACCAAGCCTGATACCGTAGAATTGAGACATGCACTCGGGATAAGAAAATCTTCCCGCGTTCCAAACTTGCTCACACAATGACCAGGATCAGCCAATACTGCCAGATCGTCATCAAGATGAGTTCCCAGCTTTTCATTAAAGGATTTGATCGCTTTTTGCAGCACCCGCGTAATCGCACCTTTTCCCGTCCATCCATCCACAAACTGAATTTTGGCTCCTGGATGCTTGTCTAGCATATACAAAAGAGCATTCTCATCGATGCCCTTTCCACGGATAATAGAGATGCTATAGTGTGGAATATGTAACCGATGAATGGATTCCAGATACCTTTTTATTAAAATGCCTATTGGCGTTCCTGCCCTGGCAAGTGAGGCAATCACTACATTATTTCCCTTCGTAGCCTTAATCAGCTCTGCTACGATGGCAACTGCCAATGCAACCTTTTTGGCTGATGTATGTAAGGTTTGATGGAACAATTCAATATATTCTTTTGTTGGACGGTATTCGATCGGTAGCATCTCTGAGTAATGGTGTCCCGTCTGAATTAATTCCTCACGATCCTCTGTCCCTGTCTCCCTTATCAATCCGTTTATCTCTTTAAGCAGAAATGTCACATCACCTGGAGGGTAGCTGCCCATTGGTGAAGGTTCTTGGATTACGCGTTGTAACGACTGTAAATTCAAGAGTCTACGCCACCTTTATCCGAAAAATACGATATATTTATTGGGGATGGAAAGATTATTCACCACGGCATAAAAGGAGTGCAATCGCTCTCCCGTCGTCCCTCGCTCAAAAAATACGAATACATCTGAATAGTAGTTATCAGGGATGTTGTAACAAAAATTCGGTACAAGCGGGTCATCAGGAGAAGAGAAGGCGAATGCATTTTTCACTGCGTACTTCTCCATCTCAGAAGGATGGATCGGGCTTCTTGTGGTCGACTGGTACCAAACGTCATCACCCATATGCGCCGCGATCATCATTGGGATGTACATAAATTCGCCTGTCCCCATGCATAAAGTTTTTCCGCTCCTATACGCGCCTAATTCGATTCCCGTTTTTTCGCAGTACGTATTCAGCAAGTTTTGATCCGAGCTTATCATCCCAAAACGTCCCGTTTGCAACAAATACGGCCGTTGGTTAGGAAAGTCGCTTGAATCCATAGAGGTATAGCTCAAACGGGGCCATTCTGCCCCATCAATTTGTATAATTTTAGGGAAGTTGCTGGTTCGCTCAACCATACTCTTTTCTTCATTTTCATTCTTTGCAACCGGTGCTCCCTCCACTTTGATTTGTCCTTTCACGAGGGATACGTTAGTAATTGTGATGTTTAATTCCTCTTGTAACTCCCTGAATCGCTGACAATCCTCATCAGATCGCCAGTCGAGCAAGGAAGCCACAATGTAATGACTACGAGGATACTTCTTTTGTATTTCTCGAATGATATTGAGCGCAGTTTTGCCTGTAGTGATCTCATCATCTACCAAAACAATCGGCGCATCCGTGGATAACAAGTGGTCCTCACGAGGGTACATAAGATGAGCCACTGCGTGAGAATGCTCCTCTTCAAACGTAATTGATGGCTGTATATCCTGAATCATTTCTCTTGTCGTATGGATATAGTACGCGTTGTTCTGAAAGCAGCTGAACATGGAATGACCGAGGCCCGTTGCGGTTTCGGCAAAGCCGATAAAAAGCACCTGCTCAGGCAGTTCAAATGGCTTTTGCATCAGTTGCTGGAAGACCTCTTGACTTCTCTCTTGATTCATCAAGCCTTGAACGAGTGGAGCAGTATCCACCTGCTGACCGTAGTAGACTTCTAAAAAACGCGCACCTAGTAAAGCACCACTCACCAACGATACAGCCGGAATGACTGGAATATGCTTTCCTAGTACCTTACTTACGAACAAAAAGCCTCTCTTCTTATTAATCCGTCCTGCCATTCCGAAAAGAAGCTCTAGTGGAAGATCAAATGGATTCTTCTCCACAATCACTTCCACTTCCAAACTATCGAGAATATTGAAGCCGTATCTTGGAGGTTTTTGCCAAGAGGTTGATAAAGTTGTTGTGTCCATGATACACCCCATAAATTTTTGATTTCACCAAAACTCTTTTTGCCCAATTAGTATGCGGCTTTACTTCATTCATTTTGTTGGAAAAGTGACTTTTCAGTACTCCGTTGGAATTGCTTTGCAGGATGCTCATGGCATCCTCGTATTCTTCATGGCTAACAACAGAGAGAGAATGAATGATTTTGATATGACTTGGATGAATGATGGTCTTGCCCGTCAATCCATTCTCTTTATCCAGGAGCACTTCTTTTATCAGTCCGTCTTCAAATTTATTTAAAAGCTTTAATCTCAGTTTTCTTCCTTGTACGCCACCAAGCTGTTTTTCAAAAGGCGACTCTCTTAGCTGCGGCTTGAGCAGTCGATCCCCATTAGTGAAGTACTCCCAAACCGGTCCAGAGAGAACATACCCCTTTTCGGTTCGGGTAAAAATATTGACCATGTCACTAATACAATCCCGAATCGTAGAAATGTCGTAGATAGTCACATCGGGTCCCCTTCTCAACCCAAACAGGCTGGAAAAATCAGTAGCACCCATCCGGACGTTCAAAACGAGATCTTCATATTTATCTAAAATTTGACGAATCGAAACAAGCTCGTCCACCCGCGTTTCTTTATAAATAACATCAGCAGATTCTAGAATAGGCATACCGTAAACCGTAAAAGAAAGAGGAGCGTTAATCGAATGGAGAACGGAAAAATATTCTTCGCCATTTCTGCTCGTGAATTTTGGGAAAACAAAACCAGCGAGCACATATAGATCATCACCCAGCATATCTGCTATACGTTTCATTTGGGCTGCGTCCCGAACTCGAATAAAAATAAGAGGAACATCATTGATATCAAGTTCTCCGAGTCGCAGCTCGTTTGCCAGGGTAGCAAATTGTTTAAGCAAGCTTTGCTCCGCTTCCACAACTTCGTGATCACCGATTGCATCTTCCAAACAAGCCACCATCGAAACAAGACCTTCATGCTTCTTTCGAACGATATCTTGAGAAATCGTTGCCTTCGTTGCAGGCATGTATAATGTGGCTCCCAGACTACAGGAAAGGATTTCCTTCTCCGTGTTTCTATTAAACGAAACCGGTTTTCCATAAAATAATTCATCGCGTTCTTCTACACTCAAATAATCGAAATGTCTCATGAATAAACGTTTTTACTACAATAGTAAAAACCCCGCCCCTTTCCTAATTTATCCAAACCATTATAATTTGGAAGCTATACACATTTAGATAACATTACATCCAATAGAGAAAACAATTGTAAATATAACTTACTCTTTCCAGTATAATAAAAATGGCGATATGAAACGAATTAAATTTCGACAAAAATTACGAAAACAATGTCATTTTTTCTTGTTTTTTGATGGAATAGGAGACATTCTATGCTACTAAAAAAAGGGCAGAAAACGGATATTACCAAAAATATCAATGCAGAAAAGTGGATCGTATGTTTAGGATGGGAATCAAAAGAGGAGATCGAGATTGACTCTGCGGCATTCTTGTTAGATATTTCCGGGAATTGCCAACAGGATGAAGATTTCATTTTTTACGGAAATACCATGAGCATTACCCAGGCAGTAAAGCACTCAACAGCGCCTGGTAAAGATAAAGAGCAAATAGAAATCATAGAGAAGAAAATTCCTCCTGACATTCATCGAATCGCATTAACTCTAACCATTCATGAAGCTGAAAAAAGAGACCACCGTTTCGGACAAATTCATGACGCATACGTTCGAATAGTGAACCCGTCTGATGGAACCGAATTATTGCGCTTCGAATTTGGATCAGATTTAGAGAACGAGACCGCAATTATTACTGCTGAACTATATCGTTATAACGGAGAGTGGAAGTTCAATGCAATTGGAAGTGGATTTAACGGAGGATTAGCTGCGTTATGCCGCAATTTTGGACTTGATGTCAGCGAAGAGGAAGAGACATTACCGCCTCCTCTCCCCGTTACATTAACCAAAATTGAACTGACAAAGAAAGAGTCTGTGCAAATAAGGAAATCTGAAAAGATCACCACTCATCTGGAATGGACCAGCAAGAAAGACCTGGATTTGTATTGTTTCTTTGTTACTCGGGATGGCGTAGAAGGAAAAGTCTATTACAAAAATAAAGGCACCTCAACAAAGTCACCGTTTACTACATTAGATGGAGATTCCAAAAATGCCGGTAGAGAAACCATTCACATTCATCGCCCAGATCAATTGCGCTATGTTTTATTCGCCGCCTATAGTGCATTAAGTAATGGAATAGGAAGTTTTAAATCTATGCATGCAAGGGCTGTTGTGGAGAATCACGTAGGACAAACTGTGATCGCTCCCTTATTAGAAGAAAATAAATATGCCTATTGGGTTGCCATTGCCCACATTGACTTTACAGATCAAAGCGAAATGAAAATCAGCCACGTAGAAAAATACTCGAAGAATAACTCAGAAAAATCTCCGCTCCTTTATAAGGATGGACGTTTTAAAATGGATGTTGGACCTGAAGAATTTAAGTCTCCCTCTATCTTTAATCTATTTGGAGCGAAAAAGTAAAAAAAGAAGGGCTACCGATCAGGCGCCCTTCTTTTTTATACCTGAAACTCTGCTGGATTGAGATTAACAACCCCACAAATCTCTCGAACAACGGATTTTTCCTGTTCATCAAAATGACCATCCGCGGCACCAATTGCGCAGCAAACACTTACAACAATACGCGCAGCCTCAGCATTATTTTTATACTTTCCTATCACTTTCAATGCCTCCATCTTGCCGACACCGTGATCGAATTCAAAGCCAGATACAAAGTGATTAAATCTCGCAATGACATCATTCATGTTAAATACCTTTAACTCTTCACTTCTTCCAATATAAGCAGCCATCTTTTGTTTTTCTGCGGAATCAATACTGCCATCGGCAGCCGCTACCAATGCGCAGCCCGCTACCACTGCATCTAGAAAGTCTCGGTTTTGAAACTTTTTCACTTGCTCTTGCAAACCAACTTTTGTCGATTTCAACCAATTTGTGAAAGTACTCGTCATTGACATCCTATTACCTCCATTAAAAATTTTACATTATTTCCTTCTATTATAATACCTTATTCGACAGCGATTAACAAAATCTGTTATCTCCCTCTCTCTTTTCGAGGAATTGGAAATAGATAAAGCGGGTCCAATAAATCGCGGAGACCATCTCCGAGTAGGTTGAGTCCCAGTACGGTGGCTCGTGCTTGGCGGTTTGAGTCGTTCACCCAGCGGTCCGACAACATTGCCATCGTGCATAGCGATAAAACAGCTTCCTCCTCCGCCGGATTTCGCTTTGGAGAGCGCTTCCCCGGCTTTGCTTTGCGCCTCGTTCGCGGTTCGGCCCAACCCAATTCCGATACTGGCAGAAATGTTTAAACGGTTTACGATTCTCTCTAGGAGGGGGAAGCGAGTAAACATGCTTGTCGTCCGTTCGATAACACCCCGAGTCGTAACGAAGATGACTTCATTACGATCCGGCCAATTCATCAAGGCTTGGATTTCTTCCCCATAATCAATCAAAATTTCCTGGATCGCTATTTTCTTTCGCTGGAGCTCATATTCGGATGAATGCCATTTTTTCACGATGTTCTCGATATTAATGATGCCGATTGCGATTTGGGTATCGTTTAACTGAAGGTTTTTTCCTTCGATCTGCGCCCGATACAAGCCATCTTGGATCGTAGACTTGGTGGGGGTAACACGATAACAGGGGATTCCTAATCTTCGAAGCTCCCAATAAACAGATGCTACGCATGTAAAAATCGCGTCTACCTTTTTACTTGTCCATAATTCGTAATGAAACTGAAGAATATCGTCTGCGCTCTGGTCTAATCGATATTCCATCGTGTACATGCGATCTACTGGTATAGACAGCTCATCCAGTCTTTGCTCAACCTCTTGTAAAGACAAAACATCGATACTAAAGCGCAAGCTGCTCTCTTTCAATAAAGTCCCGCTCTCTCGCAACAACTGAAAGAACACCCGATAGAGACTCGTGCCATTGTAAGGCAGGTAAACCATCGGCTTTGGAGCATCAACATGTTCACGGGCGATTTGGTATGGAATAGGACCGGCAAATAAAAAAACATCAACCTCTTCCTTGCAGGAAAGCACGAGTTGTTTGACATCCTGCACATCCTTGTAGCCGAGGAGGCGCAACGTCAAGGCTGGAAATGTTGCTGCCATACGCAAAACCTCATCAAGCAAATCGTAAGGACCTATAACTGCGACTTTGATTTCCATCGCTCCCTACCACTTCCTCTCCGAATTTTTACTGCCAACATAAAATTAATTTAATTTTTTAAAAATTCTTTCTATTATCATACAATCGGCCATTCTTACATGCAATTTCCGTTAATAGTCCTTTTATCCCCTTTTTCTATAAGAAAAACCATCAAGTTCCTTTTGGTTTGAGTCAACATAGTGGAGGAGAAGAAAAAGCACAGTTCTCTTCGACTCTGACACGCCAGCAGGGGTGAATCACTGGCCGTCTCCACTTCAAAAAGGGGACCGTCGAGCCAAAGCCACCCTACGGGCGGAAGTTTCTCAAGGAAGAAGTGTTCGACAAGCGTGTCCCCTTTTTGAAATTCCGACTGGGTAGGCCTGTCAAGGTCTACGAGCCCTGTGCTTTTTCTTCTCACCAGCTTTGTACCACAACTTATAAATTCCTATTTACTGAAAAAACGTGCAAAGAACCACTCCGTCTTTCGGAATGATTCTCTACACGTCTCCTCGATTAAAAAGTTCTATTGTTTTGGGCTAACACGCGCCAACAAATCCACGATGTGCACAGCCTCCATCTTGCCATCCAGCCCAGCTCGATGAATGCCCGCTTTCATTTGCAACAGGCAACCTGGATTCGAGGTCACCAGAATATCGGCTTGTGTGGCGGCTACATGCCCCATTTTTTCATCCAAGAGGTTACCGGCCATCTCAGGCTGCACCAGATTGTAAATGCCAGCAGAGCCGCAACAGCGATCTCCCTCGCGAAGCTGTACGTATGTGGCTCCCGGAATGGCTTGCAGCAGGCTCACTGGCTCTTTTGTCACCTTCATCCCGTTGCGCAGGTGACAGGAGGATTGATAGGTGATCCGTTGCGGCAATGACTGCCATGCTTTCGGCTCGACGAGGAGTGCAAGCACCTCGCTAATATCCTTCACGCGCGAGGCGAACCATTGTGCCTTCTCCTGCCACTCGGCATCTTCTGCCAGCAAATGGTCGTATTCTTGCAGCATCGCCCCGCAACCACCTGCGTTGGATATGATGATATCCACGTCAGCCTTGTGAAAAGCAGCCACATTTTTTCGCGCCAGATTGCGAGCCTGTTCACGCTCACCGCTATGTGCATGGAGAGCACCGCAGCACACCTGGTCAGGAGCAATGATTACCTCACAGCCTGCCTCACTCAGAAGCCGCACCGTGTTGCGATTCGTCTCATTGAACAGGACATCCATGATGCAGCCGTGAAACATTCCCACGCGATACTTGCGCTCGCCCACAGCTGGAATAACCGTGCCGCCGAAAAAGTCCACGATACCTTTTCCAGATGCTTCAGGCATGATCGCTTCCATTTCCCGCATTTGCTTTGGCAGGATGGATAGCATCCCCAGCTTGCGAACGGCTTTTTGCACACCTGAGCGCTGATAGAAGCGCATAAGTCCTCCGAGCTGGTACATGCGCTTCTGATGAGGAAACAGGTGGAAAAACGCGAGCTTGCGGACGGCTTTGATCCACCATGGATGCTCCTGCACCTCTTCGATCGCTTCTCTCGTCTGCTCGATCAGCTGACCGTACGGCACACCTGCTGGGCATACCGGCTCACACGCACGGCAGCCTAGACACAGATTCATTTGATCGACGAAATCTTTGTCCGGCTCCATGACACCGTCTGCTACTGCTTTCATCAATGCGATGCGACCTCGTGGAGAAGCTGCCTCATAACCTGTTTCCCGAAAGGTCGGACAGGCTGGCTGGCAGAAGCCACAGCGCATGCAATTGGACAGTTCATCGTAATCGAGTTTATTTACCAAGGCTTCTTTAAGCACGCTGGACCACCACTCTGTTCCGGGACTGTTTGGCAAACATCTTGTCAGGGTTCAGTAGATTGTGGGGATCGAAAGCGTGCTTGATGCCTTTCATGATCTCCATGCCTGCTGCTCCTACTTTCCACTCCAAATACGGTGCCTTGACGATCCCCACGCCATGCTCTCCCGTAATCGTTCCGCCCAAATCGATTGCCGCCGTGAAAATTTCCTCGAAGGCATGCTCGACACGCTCGATCTCTTCCGTGTTGCGGGCGTCTGTCATACAGGTCGGATGCAAATTGCCGTCACCTGCATGGCCAAATGTGCAAATTTGCAGCCCGTATCGCTCTGTAATCTCTTGGATCGCGGCTACCATCGGCGCAATCGCAGCACGAGGAACTGTTGCGTCCTCCAAAATGGTCGTCGGACGCATCCGTGACAAAGCGGCGAGCGCACTGCGTCTGGCAGTCATCACCTCATCCGCTTCCTCGACTGTCGTCGCTACTTTGATTTGGACGGCATCATTCTTCTGGCAAATCGCAGCGATCTGCTCCATGTCCCTATCAACCGTCTGTGGTTCTCCGTCCTGTCCTATTAGTAGAATCGCCGCAACATCGGTAGGGAGTCCGATCTGTTTGAAATCCTCCACGACACGGATCGTGCCCTGATCGAGAAACTCAAGCGTCCCAGGGATGATACGATTGGCAATAATATCGGAAACAGACCTCGCAGCCTGTGCCATATCTGCGAACATCGCCAGCATGACTCGCTGTGTCTGTGGCTTCGGAATCAGCTTGAGAATGGCCTCCGTAATGATCGCCAATGTCCCCTCGCTGCCGACCAAGAGCTTGGTCAGATCATAGCCCGCCACATCCTTCATCAGCTTGCCCCCTGTACGAATGACCTCTCCGTTCGGCAACACAGCTTCGAGACCCAGCACGTAGTCCTTGGTCGTTCCGTACTTCAACCCGCGCAGTCCACCCGAATTAAGCGCAATATTCCCGCCAATCGTGGAGATGACCATGCTGCCTGGATCCGGTGGGTAAAACAAACCGAGTGCCTCTACCGCCTGATGGATGTCGACCGTTCGGACTCCCGGCTGCACCGTTATCGTCAAATTTTGTTCGTCGATCTCTAAAATCTGATTCATCCGGCTCAACACCAACACAATCCCGCCGCCGACTGGTATCGTTCCGCCGCATAGATTGGAGCCTGCTCCACGCGTCACAATCGGGATGTGGTGTCGTGCTGCAACTCGCATGACCTGTTGGACTTCGGCTGTGCTCTTCGGCATGACGACCACATCCGGCAATGCTTGCTGCATCGGTGTCGCGTCATACGAATAGGCGACTAATGCTTCCTGTTTGTCGAGACAGTTTTTCTCTCCGACGATGGCGCGTAGCTCTTCGCGAATGGATTCTGGCAACATGGAATCTCTCCATCCTTTCCCAAAAACTTAGTCCACCTGCTGAATGGCTTCCCTGATTCTTCCATTGGTAACATTCAACAGACGAGTGGCCTCTTCCCTGCTCGATCCGGTCAGCTTCATGATAATAGCTGTCTTCGCATCTCCGTCCGCCTGATCAGCCAGTTGCTCCGCTTCCTCGTAACTCGCTCCGGTCACTTCCATGATGATCCGCTTTACTCGTTCCTTCAGCTTGAGGTTTGTCGCCTGCACGCTGACCATCAGATTTCCGTACACTTTGCCCAAGCGAATCATCGTCGCTGTCGTCAGCATGTTCAGCACCAGCTTTTGGGCTGTTCCTGCCTTGAGCCTCGTTGATCCCGTCAATACTTCTGGTCCTACGACAACATTGATGGCTACATCTGCACCCTCATTGATGAAAGACGGCTTGTTGCAAGAAACAGCAATCGTCTTGGCTTCGATCTTCTGTGCCTCCGCCAAAACACCGAGGACGTACGGTGTCCGGCCACTGGCAGCAATGCCTACGACCACATCGTTTTTGGTGACACCGTATTTATGAATATCTTCTTGACCTAGCTCAAAGGAATCCTCTGCTCCTTCTACCGCGCGTACCAATGCGGATGGTCCGCCTGCAATCACACCCTGAACGAGCTCAGGCTGGGTACCAAAGGTCGGCGGGCATTCGGACGCATCCAGTATCCCTAAGCGTCCACTCGTTCCAGCACCAAAGTAAAACAGTCTTCCGCCCTTCTCCAATGCGTGTGTGATGACTTCTACCGCATCGGATACTTGATCGAGGACACGCTCTACTGCATAAGGAACCTTCTTGTCCTCATCGTTCATCATTTGTACGATTCCGCGGGCACTCAGTTGATCCAACTCACTGCTGCTCTCGTTTTTTCCTTCGGTCGTCAATGCTTGCAAGTTCTCCAGATTCATGCTCTATCGAACCTCCTTTTCAATCTTACTGCCCCATGCTCACTTCATGACTAATCCAGATGGCAAGTGACAAAGTGTCCTGCTGATACCTCGCTAGCCACAGGAGCAACCGTTTTGCAAATGTCCATACAGTGGCGGCAACGCGGATGGAATGTGCAGCCAGACGGCGGATTCGCCGGACTAGGCAGGTCTCCCTCCAAAATGATCCGCTGGGTCGTCATGTGGGGATTCGGTACAGGCACTGCCGATAACAGCGCTTGTGTATAGGGGTGTGTTGGTTTCTCGTACAACGATTGCTTATCCGCTACCTCCACCACTTTTCCCAGGTACATAACTGCTACCCGATCAGAAATATGGCGCACAACACTCAAATCATGCGAGATAAACAAATACGTCAGGTTGAATTCCTTTTGCAAATCTTGCATCAGGTTCAAAATTTGCGCCTGAATCGACACGTCCAGTGCAGACACAGGCTCATCGGCCACAATCAGCTTCGGGCGCAAAATCAATGCCCGCGCGATGCCAATCCGCTGGCGCTGACCACCGGAAAACTCATGCGGAAAGCGATCCAACTGCTGCTTGGAGAGGCCGACGATCTGGATCATCTCCTCGACTTGCTTACGGCGTTCTGCTGAATTGCCTATGCCGTGGATGATGAGTGGGTCCTCCAAAAGCTGTCCGATTGTTTTGCGCGGGTTTAGCGAGGCAAACGGGTCCTGAAACACGAGCTGCATGTTGCGTCTTGTCCGGCGCAGCTCTGATTCATTGAGCTTGCGGATATCCTGTCCTTCAAAAAAGATTTCTCCATCAGTCGGCTCAATCAAGCGCAGGATGCAGCGTCCTGTCGTGGACTTCCCGCAGCCCGATTCTCCTACGATACTGACGGTTTCGCCCGGATAGACAGTCAGGTTGACCCCATCGACGGCACGGACGACTTTCTCCTTGCTGAAGAATCCTTGTTTGCTCGTGAAATGCTTGGTCAATGATTTGACTTCCAGCAGTGGTTGCCTCATTGCACGTCCTCCTCGCGATACAGCCAGCAGCGGCACTTTTGGTTGTCTGCAACAGGCATAAGCTCTGGATTTTTCTCGCGGCAAATATCCATGACCTGCGAGCAGCGCGGTGCAAAACGACATCCCACAGGCATTTCGCTCAAAAGCGGCACCGAGCCCGGAATCGCATCCAATCGCTCTTGATTGATACTGACAGAAGGCATCGATTTCAAAAGCCCTCTTGTATACGGATGCTTCGGCTCGTCAAACAGCTGCCCTACATTGGCTTCCTCTACGATTTGACCTGCATACATGACGATGACGCGATGACACATCTCCGCCACGACTCCCAGATCATGTGTGATAAGCAGGATGGAAGTGCCTTGCTCTTGCCGGACTTTTTTCATGAGTTCCAATATTTGTGCCTGAATCGTCACGTCCAAAGCCGTCGTCGGTTCGTCGGCAATCAAGAGCTTGGGCGCACAAGACATCGCCATCGCGATCATCACACGTTGACGCATCCCGCCTGACAATTGGTGCGGATAATCGGAAATAATTTCATCTGCACGTGGAATCCCGACTTCTTTCAACAGCTCGATCGTCCGCTCTCTGGCTTCCTGCTTAGACAGTCCGAGATGCCGACGAAGCGGCTCACTGATTTGTTTGCCGATCGAATGCAACGGGTTGAGCGAAGTCATCGGCTCCTGAAAAATCATCGCGATCTGGTTGCCGCGAATCGTCTGCATTTGTTTATCCGTGAGTGAGAGCAGCTCCTTTTCTTGAAAACGGATGCTCCCGGTCATCTCCACATTCCGTCCCAAAAGCTGCATGATGGACATGCTGGTCACACTTTTGCCGCATCCGGATTCACCAACCACACCGACGGTTTCACCAGGCTCTACAGAGAGACTGACACCCTCGATCACGGTCAGCTTTTTGCCTGCTTGGATAAAAGAAGTTCGCAAATCATCAATCGTAAGCATTGCTGCCATGAGGACTCCCCCTTTTCATCAGGATGTGCGGTCAGGTTTGATGACCGAAAAAAGTCTGTTATGGTGAGCGGTCCGCCACGATCCGATCAACGGGCTCGCGACTGGATGCACGCGGTTAGTCATTGTAATCAGTGTCACGTCTCTCGCCGGGTCCGACCAGATCGACGTTCCTGTAAAGCCGGTATGCCCAAAGGCGCGTTCCGAAACAAGGTCTCCCCCACTACAGCCCGCAGCAAGCTGTTCCAACGAGCCGCCTGTCGGGGAAATGATCCACCCCAATCCTCTGCGATGAATCGAATGGTCTGTGAGCGAACGAGTAGCCAAGGCACACAACGTCGTATCAAGCAGCACGGGAGCCTTCCCACTCGTCCAAATGTGCATGTAGCGCTCTGTATCAGCCAAGGTGGAAAAAAGTCCGGCGTGCCCGCTGACACCTCTGAGGCCATAGTTGGCGTTGCAATCGTGAACCGTGCCACTAATAACGCCTTCTCGCCAACCGTATCCTGTCAGAGCTTGCTGCCATTCCAGCGCCAACGGATTTCTGGCTTCTGCCAGCTCCGATAAATAAGTCACAGCCATATCTTGTTCAAAGGAATTGCCCTTCTCCGTAGCAGCAATGTCCAGTCCTTGCAGACTTGTTTGTTCCAGCGGCAAATAGCTCGTATGAATCATCCCGCTCGGTTGAAAAATCAGTCGCTTCGCCAGCGCGTCTAGCTTTTCGTCCCAGATGCGCTCCAGTAAAAAGCCCAACAGCATGAATCCCAAATCGCTGTACACAACATTACGTCCCGGGGCATCCAGCATCGACTCGTTTGCGATTAGCCGCAAATAGTCCTCCCGATTTTTCCCGAGCAAAAAGTACGGACGCCATGCAGGAAGTCCCGATGTATGTGTGAGCAAGTGAATGATTTTGATCTGCCCTTTGCGTTCCTGATCGTGGGCGCTCGCCAATTCAGGCAGATAGGTCGTCACGGAGTCAGTCAACGAGAGCTTGCCTTCCTGCACACTAATGAGGATGAGCGGCAAGGCCACCATCACCTTGGTCAAGGAGGCCATATCGTACAGCGTTTGACTATGGACTGGCCTTCCATCGTGTACATAGCTTGTTTTTCCCGTGCAAACTGTCACAGCAGGTGCGCCGTTTCGCAGCAAGCTGACTGCCCCTCCCGGAAAAATACCCTGACGAATCCCTTGCGTTAGACTGAACTCCATTGTTTCTCTGATCTCTTGCACGTTCATTCGTTCCCACCTCTGCCTATCGTTCCTATTTCCCACGATGACGCGGGTCGAGAATATCACGGACGGCATCCCCAAACATGTTGCAAGCGAGAATCGTCACCGTCATGGCAATACATGGCCAGATGATCATGCCCGGAGCCAGCTCCATGTAGCGGCGCGCCTCTGAAATCATCCCGCCCCATGAAGGATCTGGCGGCTGAATCCCCAATCCCAAAAAGCTGAGGGCTGATTCGGTCAGGATCGCACCTGAAATCGCCAAAGAGGATTGAACCAGCAGCGGAGCCGTTACATTCGGAAAAATTTCCTGAAACAAGATACGCGGCGTACTCGCACCGATGGCACGGGCGCTTTCTACGTACTCTAGATTTTTAATGGAGAGAACAGCTCCCCGCACCGTCCGGGTGAAGATCGGAATGTTCACGATCCCGATAGCCATGATCGTGTTGAAGGTTCCCGGCCCTAATGCGGCGACGATCGCCAGCGCCAACAAAATTTCCGGAAAAGCAAACAGAACGTCCATGCACCGCATGATAAAACCGTCAATCCAGCGCCCGAAGTAGCCAGCAACCAAGCCAAACAACGTACCGAAAACGACGCTAACCAGAACGGCAGAAAGCCCAACCACCAGCGATACGCGCGCACCGTAGATGATGCGGCTCAAAATATCACGACCAAACTGGTCCGTACCTAGCAAAAACTCACCCGAGCTGCCTTCCATCCGATGATCCTGAAACATTTGTGTCGGGTCATGCGGAGCCAACACCGGAGCCAGCACTGCCGTCAAACAGAGCAACGCCAGCAAAATGGAGCAGAAGACGGCTGTCTTATTCGCCAAAAAACGCTTTCGAAATGTGCTCATGTCGCATTCCCCTTATCAATACTTGATACGCGGATCAATCCAGGTATAGATCAGGTCGATGAGCAGATTGACCAGGACAAACACCAGAGCGACGAACAAAACGCCTCCCTGTACAACCGGATAATCTCGCTGATAAATTCCCTCCAGAATGTACTGGCCCAAACCAGGAATCGAGAACAGCTGCTCGACGATAACAGACCCGCCCAAAAGGTATCCGATCTGCATTCCTGCGATCGTGACGATCGGAATCGAAGAGTTGCGGAACGCATGGCCCATGACGATTGTCCATTTACTGTTACCTTTAGCTCGCGCTGTCCGAATAAAATCTTTGTCCATGGTTTCCAAAAACGCAGAACGGGTCATCCGCATCACACCAGCAGCCACCACAATCCCCATCGTTGTCGCAGGCAGAATGAATACCTTGAACGCCTCTATCGGATTTTCCCAGAAGTTCACCACATCAATGGGCGGGAACCAGTTGAAATAAAGCGAAAATCCGAGCAAGAGCAGGGTCCCTATGGCAAAGTTCGGAACAGAAATACCTAGTAGCGTAAACACACGAACCACGATGTCTGTCTTGGAATGAGCTCGAATGGCCGAGAGAATCCCGAACGGAATCGCGAGCACCCACCCAATCAGAACGCCAAATACAGTCAGTTGCATGGTGATGGCAAAACGCTTGAGAATTTGCGGAAAAATCTCTTCTCCTGTGTGGACTGATACGCCAAAATTCCCTTGCAGGATTCCTGATATCCAATGCAGGTACTGGTTAATCAACGGCTGATCCAGTCCCATGCTTTTATTCAACGCCGCAATTGCTTCCGGTGTGGCACTCGTTCCCAGCATGATGGAAGCTGGATCGCCCGGCACCAGATGCAGGATCGTGAAGATCAATACGGATATGCCAAACAGGATGGGAATCAGGCTGGCGACACGTTTGATTAGATAAGATCCCACGAGTTTCCCTCCATATTTAGAAACTTGGCTCCGCCTAACCTCTGGCGGAGCCTTCATCACACGTATGCTACCTTACTTGATCGAAGTTTTGATCAGCGAGTATACTTCGCCCGCTGCGGACGGTGTGAAATCGATGTTGTCACGAACCGCGTAGTAGTTTTTCGGAGATGCCAGGAACAGGTTTGGTGCATCTGCTACCAGCATGGTTTGTGCTTCGTCATACAGCTTTTTACGTTCTGCTTGATCGATAGTCGTCAGTGCTTTTTGGACCAGCTCATCGTAGGCAGGGTTGGAGTAGTTCCACACGTTAGCAGAACCAGTTGTCGAGAAGAAGAAGCGCATGGAACGGTCAGCATCAACACCAGACGTGTTGCGACCTACCATCAAGTTCATGTCCTTGGATTTCCACGTATCGATGTAGTTACCCCACTCGAGCTGGTTGATTTTCGCGTTGATGCCGATTGCTTTGAGCTGTTGTTGAATCACTTGTGCGGTTTCTACCATGTCTGGATAAGTCGCCGCTGTTTCGATCTGTGTCTCGAAACCGTTCGGGTAGCCCGCTTCCGTCAGCAATTGCTTCGCTTTTTCTACATCTGTTTTGTAGGTCGGGTAAGTAGCAGGGTCCAAAGCCGAGTTGGTCAATGCAGGTGCGATCGGACCAGTCAGAGTCGCTTCGCCTTTCCAAACAGTCTGGATAATTTGGTTGCGGTCAACGGCATAGCTGATCGCTTCGCGCACTTTGGGATTGTCAAAAGGCTTTTTGTTTACATTAATGCCCAGGTAGCTGTACTCCAGGGATTGGTAGTTCTTGATCTGTACGCTTGGCTTGCCTTCTAAGAGCTTCGCAGAATCAGCAGACACCATACTGATGTCGACTTTACCGGCGCGAATCGCAGCGAGACGCTCAGCCTCGTCCTTCATGATTTGGAACTTGATGGACTCTACCTTTGGCAGTTCTTTATTGAAGTAATCCGCATTTTTCTTCAGCAGGACATATTGTCCCGACTCACTTTTCTCCATTTTAAATGGTCCGGTACCGATTGCTTCCTTGGTCAGGTCAGTGGAGCCTGCTGGCACGATGGAAGCATAGGCACTTGCTGTATTGGCAACGAACGAGGCATCCGCGTTTTTCAGCTTGAAGACAACCGTCGAGGGATCTTTCACTTCAATCGCTTCTACGCTGGAAAAATACGATTTCGCGATCGAACCTGTGTCTGGATTCATGATTCGCTCAAAGCTGAATTTTACGTCTTCTGCCGTCATGTCTTTGCCATTGTGGAATTTGACGCCTTTTTGCAGAAACATAGTGACCGTTTTGCCGTCTGGCGCAATCTCCCATTTCTCTGCTAGGTTCGGTACGATGTTCATGTTCTCGTCCAGCTTGGTCAGGCTATCGTAAATGAGCGCATAGACCCGCAAACTGGATGCCGCTGGAACCTTGTGCGGGTCATAGCCCACTGGCTCTTGCTCGGCTGCCACGATCAGTTCTGTTTTTGCTTGTCCTTCCGCTGACTTGCCTTGCTCTGTGGGTGCTGTTCCTCCACCAGAACAAGCGGAAAGCACGAGAGACAATGATAGGAAAAAGCCTGCCAATACTCGTTTTTTCACGATGGTACCCCCTCTGTTGGTCTCATGTTAGAAGCATATATTTCCTAACGGTACGGCCCTCTTCGCCCCTGTTACAGATGGCACATTGGACGGTCGTCCCATTAGTGTCTCATGACCCAAAATGGCAAAAGCGACTGCTTCCTTCGCATCGTCAGGCATCCCAAACTGCTGCGCCGTCATCACGGTCATTCCTGTTGGCAATTGACGTTGCAACATAGCGAGAAGCGTCTGGTTATGAGCGCCTCCACCCGAGACGATCACTTCCTCCACTTTGGTTGTTGGTAATACGAAACGTTTATAAGCGTCCGTGATTGTCGTAGCTGTCAATGCGGTCACGGTTGCTAACAAATCGGCGTGACTGATGCCGAGCTTTTCTGCCTCACTGAACTGCTCTTGGGCAAAAGCTTTGCCGTATACTTCGCGGCCTGTGCTTTTCGGCGGCTTGATCTGGTAATACGGGTCCTGTAGCCATTTTTCTAATAGTACGGAAGAGACGGTACCACCTGCGGCCAGCTTGCCACCCTCGTCATACCTCATCTGTCCGTTGGTCATGAGCTGGACGATTTGATCCATGATCATATTGCCAGGGCCTGTATCAAAAGCGACCACTTGATCGATAGTTGCTCTTGTAGGAAGTAATGTGACATTGGCGATGCCACCAATATTTTGCAGTAGTCTGCCTTTTTCCTGATGGCGGAACAAAATATAGTCCGCATACGGAACAAGCGGTGCTCCTTCTCCATCAGCAGCCAAGTCTCGAGCGCGGAAGTTTCCCACTACTGGGATACCCGTACGTTCTGCCAGTGTGGACAGCTCGCCGATTTGCAAGGACGCCCTGACCTCTGTCATTCCTTGTGGTCCAGGAAATGGCGTGCGTCCGGCGATGTGCCAAATGGTTTGTCCGTGCATACAGACTGCATCTACTTCTGTTGCCGTTACACCCGCTTTCTGAATCAATTGCTGCACCGCATAGGCATACCATTCAGATAAGCCGTAATGAACCGCCGTTAAGTGATCTACTCTCGCTGTTTCGACACTGCACAGATTCATAACCCACTCACGCAAGTCATCGGAGTAAGGCATATAAAAAAAATCGCGGAGAGTCACCTTTTCGATCTCTCCCTGTTCATCTGTGCGGATCGCTACGAGTGCGGCATCAATGCCATCCAGTGAAGTGCCCGACATGAGGCCGATGAGTACATGCTCATTTTTCGCGCGATAATCGAGCAATTTTGCAGGTTGATCCATGTCAAAAGCCCCCCATTTGGGAATCCGGAATCGTTGAAAAATTCGTTCCTGTTATCGCTTTCATTATATGTAGCAAAATTACACAAGTCAATTGATTATTAGTAAATTTTATTTCCTAAAATAAGAACTATGCATTGGCCTCGCCCAATTCAAGCTGGCACAGCACTCGCCCGTTTCCTTGAGATCAACATGGGATGTTATGGGTATGTTTTCCTATTAAAAAGTTTTATATATCAGCCAATGATTCCGTCCCAAACGCAAACAAGCCGAACCTTATTCACATAGGCTCGGCTTGTCTTCTTATTAAAAAAGTATTACGCAAACAAACTGATTAGATTCCCATCCGGGTCTTTCACAATAGCATACCGCTGGCCCCAGAACGCATCCCACGGCTCACGGTGACTCTCGTAGCCATGCGTAACGATTTTCGTGTACAAAGCATCAAGCGCCGCCGCATCCTCACACAAAAAAGCCAGCTCAATCCGATGCCCGACAGGTGCGTCCCATCCTCCATACACACCCTTGGCAATCTCAATTGTATCAAAGGCCAGACGAACACCGTCCTGCGCTACTTCCACATGCGGCTCTTCATTTGCCTCCTCGGGAATATCAAAACCGAGCACTCGATAAAAATCCAACGCTTTTTTCATGTCCTGTACGACAATCCCTACCATATCAAGCTTGATTCCCACATGACTCACTCCTGTTCACTCTTGATTTCTTGCTGGACGCGCTTGGGCAGTTTTTGGAGCACTGTCTCGTACGCATGCTCAATCAGCCTTTCCCATAAGCCTTCGGGAATATCAGCATCCAAGTAGACAGAATTCCAATGGGATTTATTCATGTGATAGCCGGGCACGATTCCTTCGTAACTCTCGCGCAATTCCTCCGCACGCATCGGATCGCATTTCAAGGTGAGGATACGAACGCCTTTGGAATCGCCTCCGATCATGGCAAATATTTTGCCTCCGACATGGTAGCGATCGCATTCCCAATCCATCTGATAGTCATGGGTGGCACCGGGCTGCTTCCGACAGTATGTATCTAATGTTTGTTCATCCACATGAATTCACCATCCTTTCTTTAGGATAACGAGTCTCGCAAAAAGAAGATTGTAAAAAACGGACAACTTTTCAAGACTATCGATTCGCGCTATCTAGCGAGACGATTTTGCTTGGGGCTACGCCGTAAAAAGTGTGAAAGCTCTTGATCAAGTGCGACTGATCGTAATAGCCACATTGGAGAGCTGCATCCGTAAACGAAGTGCGCGTTCCCTTAGCCAACACTTGCAGCAGCCCTTGAAATTGAATGATTCGACCCAGTTCCTTCGGGCTCATTCCCAACTGTTGTTGAAACGTCCTACGCAAGGTTCTCTCGCTGAAATTCACTTTCTCGGCGAGCGCAGCCATGGAAAGATTTCCTCTGTATTCATATAAGTAGTACATGCTCGTCAAAAGCAACTGGTCCGCTGGATCATCCATCCACAAACGCTTGATAAGCTCCTGCTCCAACCATGCGATCCGCTCCTCCGTGTCGGAAGCTTCGAGCAAGCCTTCTATCACCTCATCCGCTTCTTTTCCCCAGATGTCTTCCAGATTGGGATGATGTCCGTTAATCATAGCGACTGGGTAGCGCAAAAAGCGAGCTGCTCCTTCAGCGTAAAACCGAATGCCGAGCAAAGATTGCGGTTCGGTTATTAGCATGTCTTCGTATGTCCGCATCAATCCCGTTAGAAATGCCGCCTTCTTTAAAGAAGTAGCTCCGAGATTGAAAATGATATCGACGCATCCATCAGGAATGACTCGGCTCATCCGCACGACTTCCCCGCCGTCGTACTCTGAGACCCAGTAGCAGGCGATATAGGTCGCCAGGCTTTTGCTGGGCATGTATTCTCGGTAACGGTACTCATTTGGGACGGTCGCTCGTTGCAGAGTCGGAGGTTGCACTGGGCGGTATTGCCGCATGATTTTCGCCATCCTTGTCCAATGATTAGAACATATATTCCCCCGCAATTTCCTAAATCCTTCTCGCTCCTTGGCATTTTTTGAAAAACGCCATTCTCAGCGAGAGTCAGCAAAAACGGTCGTGAATGTCCACCCCTACTCCCGCCTACTTCCTTGTATCAGCCTGCACATTTGGACTCGTATGTAGCGAAGTATTCTACCGTCTATATCAAACCAACGCGAACCCATATGGGAAAAGGCATTATCCGTGTCTGGAAAACGGAAGACGGGGGCTACCAATTCGTCAAGGAACGCGGAGAGCCGATGTACGCGATAACCTTGGCAGACTTGAAGCAACAGCTCGCCAGACTGTGCACCGAAAAAAATTATGTCATTCAAAAAGGGCTGGATCTGGCTGAACTCGACGGTCGCCCCTTTGATATTCGCGTCATGATGATGCGCAATGGATTAGGCAAATGGCAATATGCAGGCATGCTAGCCAAGGTAGCCGGTTCCGACAGTATTATTACCAATGTCGCTCGCGGCGGTGGATATGCCGTCACAGTCCCGCATGCCTTGAAGAAATCAGAGGCAGTCGTCCCCGACAAAATAAAAAGTGTCGTCTCGGCGTTGATTTTGCAATAGATAAAACAGGAAACCTCTCCATTATTGAGGTCAATTACGATTTTCCTTCTCACGGGCTGTTTGCCAAGCTCAAAGACAGGACCTATTATCATACAATTGAAAGACTTCACACTCAGTATAAAAACCGCGTGAAACGAAAACAGAGGAAGGCATGATCACCCTCCTCTGTTCGTATTATTCGTGTGCCAATTTTGTCTCCAGCATGGAGGTGCAGTTCGGGCAGCGTGTAGCCTTGATCGGAATCGCCGAGATGCAATGCGGGCACTCTTTGGTTGTTTCAGGTCCCTTCTCCACTTCTTGCTTGCGTTTGAAGTGGTTAAGCTGCTTGATGACGATAAAAATAGAAAAAGCGATAATGACAAAATCAATGACAGAGTTGAGGAACAAACCGTAGTTCAGCGTCGCAGCATTAGCTTTTTTTGCCTCAGCGATCGTATTATAAGGAACCCCGCTCAAATTGATGAACAAGCCGGAGAAATCCACCTTGCCCAAAAGCATCCCAATCAATGGGGTAATGATGTCATTAACGAGGGAAGTAACAATTTTACCGAACGCCCCACCGATAACCACCCCGACAGCGAGATCCATCACATTTCCTTTTAACGCAAACTCTTTAAACGCTTTTAACACAATGACGTCCTCCTTAATTCCTATTCCCCTAATACATTCTGTAAAAAATGGCTGACAAAGCGTGCATGGTCAACCTCCAGGCACACGTCCACATTCGGCGGTTGCGCTGGGTGCTCCCGTCTGTCCCCAATCGTACGGGCGTCACTTGCGCCCCCCGACGTATCTACCGCAACATGCATCGGGACTGACTTCACAAACGTCGGATCAATGACGACACCTACCGCCAATGGATCATGCAAACCGCAGCCGCGCAAATTGCCCACTGTCGCGTAGGCATTCATGTACACCTCGCACATATCCGCGAAAACATGACTCAAGCGTGTATCCTTCGCTCTCCATTCCTGCAAATGTTCGCGGGTAAGCAGCGTTTGCATCGTCACATCCAGCCCTACCAGCGTCACTGGAATACCTGACTGGAAGACATACGCTGCGGCTTCCGGATCGGCGCAAATATTCGCCTCCGCTACAGGCGTGCGATTACCCGGCACCGTTACAGCTCCTCCCATCACGACCACTCGTTTGACGAAGGACACGATTTCTGGAGCAGCCATAATCGCCCTTGCCAGATTGGTCATGCTCCCGACGGTCACGATTGTCAATTCGTGAGGATGTTCCTTTATCGCAGAGATGAGATATTGTGTGGCACACTGTGGCTGAGCCGTTGTCGATGGTTCAGGCAGGACGACATTGCCTAGCCCGTTTTCACCGTGAAACAGCCTTGCTTTTCCTGTGAGGTCGCGAACAAGCGGCTTCGATGCCCCCTGATAGACAGGAATCACAGAGGCATCCAACAGCTCTAACATCTGTAAGGTATTGCGTGTTGCTTCCTCCACTGTAATATTGCCAAAAGTCGTGGTAATCCCACACACTTCAAGAGTAGGCGAGTGAACGGCATAAGCAATCGCCAGCGCATCATCAATCCCGGTATCTACATCCAAAATGATTTTTTCCATGCGCTTATACTCCTCCCTGATCCAAAACGGTTTGCAGCCAGCGCTCTGCCTCTGCCATCTCAACCTCAACACATACGACCGTATCTGTTCCTACACTCGGTTTCGCCCGTAGATCGGCTAGAATGGCACCACGCGACAAATCACTTTTGCATTCAACCGCAAGCTTCATTTGCTCTGTCCGCATCTTTTCAGGCGAGAGAGCCGCAAGTATTGCTACCCATGCATCGAGCGCACGAGCAGAAGCGGCGAAGTGCATGTCTGACATCGTCGTTCTATCGATCAGGCCGACTGCATGTGCGAGACTTCCCAGCGTATGTACTTGCTCTTCCGTCAAACGAAACGAGCTGGTTGTATCTAATGGAACAAGCACAAGCGGTAAGCGGGCTGCCAAAACGAGCGCAGCTGCTTCCGGATCACCATGCATGTTTGTTTCGGCAATGGCCGTAACGTCTCCTGGTACACGTATGGCTCCACCCTGCACCACGATTCTCGTAAATTTACTCGCCAACAAGGGATCACTCACTACAGCCAAAGCTAGCGTCGTCAAACGGTCAAACGTCACCAGCGTCAAGTCACTTTCCTCATCCTGCGTGCTTTCTGTAAGGAGCCGTACACCTTCCGATGTGATCGTCTCTATCGTTCCCGAGAAAAGCGGTTGCTTGGCACCTGTTACGATTGGAATATCATAGTCTGGCTGTGCCAAATCAATCAGCTTGCTAGCCAAGCTTGACTGCATGTCTCTGCAAATAATTCCTGCCACTTGAACATCAGGCGACCGCAAAGCATACAGCAAGGCCAGCCCTTGACCAAATCCACCGCAAAACTCGATGATCAACCGGTGTTTTTTTGCCACAATCTCATCTCCCGCTTCTCGCTATTGCCATTTGTCAAAACCGCTTTTCCTATGCTATCCAAATCAGCAGCAACCGTCAAATACCCAAATGCTCATCTCTACGTTCTCTACTCTTGCATCGAACTAATAAGTATTTTACACTTATTCATAACTTCGACAAAAATCGCCATCACGCAAGACTAATGCGCCAAGCCATGCAAAAGGAGTATAACGGTCATGCTTTCGTTGAACCATCCAACCATGGAAGCTATTTCTCTCGTGAAAAACCAACTGATCCAAGCGATTGTGCAGCACCAAACGAAGCCTTATCTGCCTGTTTGGGGAGAACTGTTTTCGGCGTTGCGGGAAATCCAAAAGGCAGGCCAGCATTCGCAGAAAAATATACACGTCTATTCCATTGAGCCGACAGGCGACCTCTGGTATTTGTACCGGGAGAATGTATTTTCTGTCGATCTGCCTGGGATTGGCATCACGATTTCTCTTACACCGGAGCAATTCATTGATGCCTTGCTGAAAGGAAGCTTTCAACCTACTCTATCGATAACAGAGCCGTCATGAGAAACGGCTTTTTTTCATGCGTATGGAACAAAAAAAAGCCCCAAGATATCAAACCTTGGGAGAGAGTAGTACGTTGTATTCACGTGAATAACCTTATTTTATATCCGACTACCCACTCATTCCAGCTATATATTCAGGCAATTGTACCTGTTATATCCTCTTCGCAAAAATGCTGTCGAAACCTACCATTTATATAATAGCAAAAAAAAGAGGCGGCCCTTCTGCACAGATTGGGTGCCGCCATCCCGAACTTCCCCAAGTTCGTTCATATTGGAATTGTACTATGAAACGGCCTTATCGAAAAGTGTCAGGTTTTGTTTTCCTGTGAATAATTGCAAATCCCTGACGCCTGCTTAGGCAATCAGGGATTCATCTATTTGCTATCGTTGTTGAGCACATCAGCAGCTCTCGGTCCAAAAATGATATACAAATAGACGTATTGGCTGACGCTAACTCGAGGAAAGACAAACGCAACACTGGTCTTCCCCTCTTGTTGTCTGACAAAATAACGTAATTTGCTCGTTTGGATCCTTTTCACAATGCGTGTTGCTTCTCGCCATGGTACGGAAAATTGAACGCTTTTTTCCATCAGCACCAACACCTCTCACGGCTAGTATGCCCGGATTGGTAAAATTACACACTCACTCATACCGCAGTGCGTCAATCGGTTTGAGCTGCGCTGCTTTTCTCGCCGGATACACACCAAAAACGACACCAACCAATGTAGAGGTCAAAAACGCATACATGATCGGAGACAGACTAATGGAAGTCGCCATCTGTCCGAGCTTGCTGACCAAAAACGCGGCACCTACCCCTAAAGCAATACCAATAACCCCACCAATCAGGCTTAGCGTAACCGCTTCGATCAAAAACTGGCGGAGAATATCTCCCCTCTTGGCTCCAATCGCCTTGCGAATCCCGATCTCCCGTGTCCGCTCCGTGACAGATACCAGCATAATGTTCATCACGCCTATCCCGCCAACAATTAGCGAGATGGCGGCAATGCCAGATAACAATGCGGTCATCGAGCTGGATACAGACTGTGCTGTACTTAAAATGTCTGACTGAGACGTAACGCGGAAGTCATCTTCAGCTTGTGGCCGTAGTTTGTGATTGGCACGAAGTACTTGCTGAATATCTTGCTGCGCCTTCTCCATCAGTTCCGACGATGCTGCTGAGATGTAGATCGAACCCACATTCTTGTCTCCGGTCAACCTGCTCATCGCAGTGGTAATCGGAATGATGATCCGATCGTCGTTGTTTGTCATGCCTGAACTTCCCTGGCTCTGCAATACGCCGATGATCGTAAAGGGAATCCGGTTGATCTGAACGGTTTGCCCAACTGGGTTCGTACCTTTGAACAGGTTGCTGACCACCTCTGTCCCCACGACAGCCACATTGTATTGCATCTTCACTTCAAAGTTACTAAAGAACCGCCCTTGTCCTACTTCAACATTCCTCACCTGAGGGAAATCGGCTGTCGTCCCCTCGAGCGTACTGGAATAGTTATTGCTTCCCCAGACAATCTGCCCCCGCGCATTCACGCTGGGAGCCACACCCGAAATGGACTCTTTTTGCATCAGGGATTCTGCATCTGCCATCGTCAACGTATTCAGAGAACCAGCACCCAGGCTTACCCTGCCTTGTGTCGCCTGTCCGGGGGTGACAATTAGCAGGTTGCTCCCTAAACCATTGATCTGCGAAGCAACAGACGTGGAAGTCCCCTCTCCGATCGCCACCATTGCAATAACAGCAGCCACACCGATGATGATTCCCAGCATCGTGAGAACGGATCGTAAGCCATTTGCCCTGATGCTGCGAAATGAAATGCGTACACATTCAATAAAGCTCATTTGCTCTACCCTCCATCGACACTCTCCTGCGCTCTTCCACCACTTCATCCGCGATGATTTGCCCGTCACGAAACCGGACGATCCTCTTGGCATACTCCGCAATATCAGGTTCGTGTGTCACTAAAATAACCGTTTTGCCCGCATCGTTCAGCGTTTGAAAGATATCCATGATCTCTTCACTCGTCTTCGTATCCAGCGCTCCTGTCGGTTCATCTGCCAGCAGGATGACCGGATCATTGACGAGAGCTCGTGCGATCGACACGCGTTGCTGCTGCCCACCTGACAGCTCATTGGGCTTGTTGTTCAGTCGCTCTGCCAGTCCGACACTCGATAATGCCCGAATAGCTTTTTCTCTTCGTTCCCGTGCAGGCGTCCCTCCATATAAAAGAGGCAGCTCTACATTTTCAACCGCAGTCGTACGCGGCAACAGATTGAAATTTTGAAAAACAAAACCGATTTTCTGATTGCGGATGATCGCCAATTCATCGTCATGTGCTTGTGATACAGGATAGCCGTCTAAAAAAAATTCTCCCGAGGTGGGCTTATCCAGACAGCCAATTACATTCATCATGGAAGACTTGCCTGAACCGGAGGGCCCCATGATTGCCACGAAGTCCCCTTCCTCAATCGACAAGCTGACACCTCTGAGCGCATAAATCTCCTGATCTCCGATTACGTACTGTTTTTTCAGCTCTTCTATTTGAATGACCGGTTTCATCTGCCTACCGTCCCCTTATCTGGACGCCCATTCCGCCCATTCCCGGCATACCGCCGCCCATCCGATTTCCATTTTGACCAGTCGCCGATGAGGTCGGTGTATTTACGAGGATGACGACACGCTCTCCTTCTGAAAGCCCCTCCGTCACCTCTACCTGATCAGCAGTGAAGTATCCCATCTTGATCGGAACAAATTTATACGGCAGATTTGCTCTGCCCTCTCTGCCTCCACTGCGGTTATTCGCTTGCTTTGCCTCAGCCTGATTCCCTTCCGCTCCTACACTAGCTTGTTGTGCAGCAGCATCCTTTAGCACATACACGCCATCCTTGCCATTTTGCGATTGCAGCGCTTGCGCCGGTACCATGAGCACATTTTTATGAGTTCCTCGCTCGATCGCTACGTTCATTGTCATCCCGATCTTCAATTTGTTATCCTGGTTTGCCACAGACAAAAGCACATCGTAGGTGGTGACCCCAGCGTCGGTTTTCGCTTCTGGATAGATCAGCTTTACTTTCCCACGGAACGTCTCGTCGGTATAAGAGCTCGTCGTAAACGCCACAGGCAAGCCTTCCTGCACTTTCCCGACGTCACTCTGGCTAATCTGTGCCAATACCTCTAAATCTCCGCTATTCGAATTATCCATGATAATGAAATCATTGCCGGGTATTTCGCCTACATTGCCATTCACCTGGACGATCACTCCGTCCATCGGTGCTTTCAAGGTGACAGCCCGCAGTGCCTTTTGTGCCTGTTGCAGCCCCGCTTTTGCTTGTTCTACAGCTGCTTTGGCCGATAAAACGTTAGCGGCATCAGGGCCTTCATTCGCTTCCTGTAACGCTTCTTGCGCTGTTTGATACGCTGCAAGTGCCTGTTCTACCTTCACACCGGCCTGCCCCGTTGTCTGTCCGGCTGTTAATACCGCCGAGTTGTAATCGCGTTGGGCCTGATCTAACGACGACTGGGCACTGTCGAATTCACTCTTGGCAATCGCACCTGCCGCAAACAATGCCTGCTGGGAAGTGTATGTCTTCTGGGCACTCTCTAGGTTTGCTTTTGCCTTCTCCACATCATTCGTCGCTTTTTTCCCATCAATGTTTTGTTTTGCCAGCTCCCACTCGTTCTTGGCCTGATTGACTGCGGCTTGCAAAGAAGTGATTTCAGCGGGACTCTTGCGCTTTTGTGCCTCCTGTAGCTTGGCTTGCGCCGACAAAAGATTCGCTTCCGCATTGGTCACCTGGATTCTCGCTACGGAATCGTCCATCGTCGCCAGAACTTGCCCTGCCTTCACGGCATCACCAACCCCGACCTGAATGGTAGAGATCGCATCTTTGGCTTCCTCTGCATCAGAAAACGAGAGAGACGAGCGCTTGGAAGCCTGAACAGTGCCTGACGCCTGCACAACTTCTGAGATGTCTCCCCTTTTTACCATCTCGACTTGAAAAGCGGCCTGCGCCGTTTGTGGGGTAAAAAACGACTTGTAGCCGAATATACCACCTGAAACAACCACGGCTCCGACAGCCAAAACTCCAACTATCCACCTTTTCTTGTTGCTTCCTACCTTCGAAAACAATGCTTTCTTCTTCTCCATGTGAGTCACACTCAGTCCTCCTACCGTCTACTTGAATGAAGACTTGTCTTTGGTTGCGACCACTATACGGAACGAATACGTCAGGGAAAAGTCAGATGAATTCATACTGGACATAATAAAAGAGAACGATTCTCAATAAGTATTGACGATCGAATAAAGTCACCCTATAATTAGTTCGAATCTAATTGATAATGATAATCAGTATTGATTACATCTTTTCCATTTGGAGGTTATTTCCATGTATCGTGCATTCCGTTTGAGGCTATTTTTTCTCCTCCTCCTTTTAGCAGTCGTTTTACATATTTCAGGATGTGGGTCTACTTCTTCGTCAAGGGAACAAAGCGCCAATCATCAAGGTTCTGTTAAGACAGTACACACTACCAACGAACAGACAGAAAGTCAGTCTCTGCTCACTCGAACCTATAAAGATGCTTATTCGGACGTGGAGATCCCAGCCAGCCCACAAAAAATTGCCGTTCTGCTCGACTATTTCTCTGATCCGTTATTAACACTTGGAATAAAGCCTTACGCAGCCACTACTTCCTTAGTGAATGATCAGTTTTTACCCTATATCGCCAAAGAGATGGAAGGTGTAATTCCCATTGGCAGCTCGGAGTCGTTGAACATGGAGCGCCTGCTTGAGTCTGAACCCGACCTGATTATCGCTTTTGGACCTTCCCATGAAAAAGTTGCCGACCAACTGCGTAAAATTGCTCCTACGATATTCATAAGTAGTGAACTGCAAGGAGACTGGCGTCAAATGCTTCTAGAGTTCGGTAAAATCGTAGGAAAAGAGGAACTGGCACAACAAGAACTGAAGAAATATTTGGACAAGGTAGAAGCTACCAAAATAGAATTGGATAAGCGCGCGGGCGATGAAGTATTTGTCGTCATGCGTGTCATGCCAAAGGAGCTTCGAGTATATGGGGTCGACGATACTCGTATCGGGAGAATCATTCATCAGGAACTAGATCTACAAGGGGTGAAACTGGAAGGTAACAAGCCGATGATGCCGATTTCTTTTGAGGAACTGCCAGCCTTGAATCCAGACCATATCTTTTTGATGGAGAATGTAGAAAAAGAAGCAAAAAATAAATTGGCTGAAATGAAAAACTCAGCGGTATGGAAAGGACTCTCTGCCGTTCAAAAAAATCAGGTTTATATCGTGGAACAACAACTGTGGAATCGTGGAGTTACTCCGATTGGGGCCAATCACATCATTGATCAAGTCTTAGAATTTGTAAAATAACGTATCGCGGTCTTTGGGACGGCTTGTTCATTGTCCATGATGTATAAAAAAGCGACCGGAGCTAACCTGGTCGCTTTTTGTTCATACGTATGTTATTTACGCAAAATCAAGGTGAATGTGCTGCCCGACGAGGTACTCTCAGTCAGGATCAACATACCTCCTAATGCTTGGGAAATCATTCTGCTAAAAGACAAGCCAAGCCCCAGCCCACGGACGATGTGCTTCTTGTCCTCACCTCGGTAGAATCGCTCAAAAATCAAAGACTGTTCTTCTAGCGGTATCCCACGCCCATTGTCCTTCACGTCGATACGAATCTCTTCTGCTGTTGCAGATAGGGCCACGACAATCCGCCCCTCCGCTTCCATCGCTTGTGCTGCGTTGTTTAGGAGATTGTACATGATTTGCTGCACACGCAGCGGGTCGGTCTCTATCAAGATCGGTTCAGACGTATTTTCGATATGCAAGCTGAGCTGAGCTTCTTCCTGCACAATTTTCCATTGGTGTGTAATTTCCCGGATCAGCTCCTGCATGTTTTGGGGTTGCAGACGAATGCGAATATCACCTACAGCAAAGGAGTTAAAATCGAGCAAATCCTCTATCATCTTTTGCAGACGTGTCGTTTCCTTCGTACAAATATCCAAAAACTCCTTGGCTTCTTCACCGCTGACAACCTCTTCCCTCACGGCTTGCACCAGTCCACTGATGGACGTAACAGGTGTTTTGAGCTCATGGGTCACGCCTGCCAGTAGCTCGGTACGCATCATTTCTAGCTGCTTCAATCTGTTTGCCATTTCTTCAAAGGAATGGATCAGCTCATACACTTCTTGTTCCCGCTTGTTTTTATCCAAGTGAATCTCGTAGTTCCCCAGCACGATTTGCTTGGCAGCGTCTGCCACATCTTTAATAGGCTGAGATAGCTTTTTCGTCAGCAAATAAATGACGAGCCATCCAAGCAAGCCGAGACCGAGAAGCATGATCGCGAGCAACTGGAATTCCGTCATACCTCGTATCACTTGTTTTTGTGGGGTGAACAGCATGACCCAGCCAACTACTCGCTCATCAACCTCAATGCTTTTCTTCACGAAAAGCACTTCGTCGCCCCGCGCAAGCTCAAACTGTGACAGACTATCATCCGCTTCCACCAGCTCAGGCGCGATGCGTTTCAGTTCCCCAGAAAAAGGACCTGGAACGCCAAATACAGGTTGCTTGTGTTCATCTAAAATCACCATAATTGGCTTGTAATCAACTCCAAGTGACTCTTGACGACTGTCCACAATCCGAAACAAGAACGGCGCCATTTTTATCTTGCCTTCCGCATCAATGATCCGATCCGCTACTTCCGCTGCCATCAGTCTCATAAAATCAAGGCGTTTTTGCGTCTCACCATAAGAAATCCAGTAGCTGGATGCAATCCCGATCACAAAAAGGCCGATACACAATGTGATCAAGTATCGAGTTGTCCAATATCGAAACAAAGAGGTGCGTTTTTTCTCACTCATATACACACAACTTGTAGCCCAAGCCACGATAGGTACGGATTTCCCCTTCAGATGTCGGCCAATTCTCCAAGGATCGCCGGATGCGTTTGATCGCGAGGTCTACTGCGCGATCACTTCCTTCGTAATCCATCCCCCACACCTGCTCGATGAGCTGTTCTCTGGTGAACGTCTGGTTTTTATACTGTGCCAAAAAAAGAAACAGACACAAGTCCTTTGGCGTGAACGCCAGTTCGATGCCGTGCAGCATGACAGAATACGCCTTGAAGTCGACTTTCAGACTGCCAAACTGCTTCACGTGACTACCTTCTAGCAATTGTTTCGAGCGGCGTAATACCGCATGTACACGCGCGACCACTTCGTCTGCGATAAAGGGCTTAGTGATATAATCGTCGGCGCCTTTGTTCAAGCCCGCCAGCTTGTTATCGATTTGTCCCAACGCTGTCAGCATGATGACCGGACACGAGCTCTTCGCCCGAATATATTCGAGAATACTCCATCCACTTCGCCCAGGCAGCATTACATCCAGCAAGACGAGCGTAGGATTGAGTGAATCAAACTTCCGCTCTGCTTCCTCACCGTTAAATGCCTGTTCGACCCGAAAGTTGTTTTTTTCCAAGTACGCCTTCAATACCCGAGAGATGGGTAACTCGTCTTCCACGATTAAGATGTTTTGCATTCTTCAGTACTCTCTCCCCTCTGCTCGGACTAGTCTCCCCTTTAGCGTAGGACATGAATATGTCAAGCAGATGTCTGGAAGGAATCATACTTTATCAGTAAAATGAAGAGAACGTATATAGCAATTAGGGAGGTTTTTCTCATGAAACGCTTGAGCGCGGAAGAAAAGAACGGCCTGTATAAGGCGATCAGTAACCGTCGCGATATTCGTAGCTTTCGCCAAGATCCTGTCGCCCCGGAAAAGCTCGCCATGATTCTGGCTGCTGCCCACCATGCTCCTTCTGTCGGATTCATGCAACCTTGGAATTTTGTCCTGGTGGAAGACGACGCAACTAAACAAGCTCTCGCAGAATGCGCGGATAAAGAACGCCGGGCACTTGCCATTCACTACGAAGGAACAGGAAGAGAATCTACCTTTTTAGAGTTGAAAATTCAAGGGATCAAGGAAGCACCCGTTACTATCTGTGTCACTTGTGATCCTACACGTGGCGGAGACCATGTACTCGGACGCAATTCCATCCCGGAAACAGATATTATGTCTGTCAGCTGTGCGATCCAAAACATGTGGCTGGCTGCATACGCAGAAGATTTGGCAATGGGCTGGGTCAGCTTTTACAAGAAGGCTGACGTGCGTCGTATCTTGAACATACCGCCACATATCGATCCTGTCGCATTGCTGTCGATCGGCTACACGGATCATTATCCGGAACGTCCGCTCTTGGAGCTGCACCAATGGAGACAACGCGAGGACTTGCAACAGTTGATCTATCGGGAGCAGTGGGGAAACAAGGCGTAAGCCTCGACAACATACAAAAGAAGAAAAGGTTCCCGCTTCGAGTATGGGGACCTTTTTCGTTCATGAAAGGAACATGAAATGAAAGAGATTCTGTTAAAATACCTGACCAGATTTACAACCCTTCCTGAAACAGAGCAACGGGTAATTCTTGAAGAAATCCTAACGGAGGAATATAAAAAAGGAACGATCCTCCTTCGACAAGGAGATGTTCCCACGAAATGTTATTTTGTATTAAAGGGATGTGTTCGGCAGTATTCAATAGATGAAACGGGGAAAGAAGTGACATCCCAATTCTATACCGAAGAACAAGCCATTGTGAATCTGGGGCAGCATAAGTTGGATCAGACATCCTCGTATTTTTTAGCTTGTCTCGAAGACTGTACATTGGTCGTTGGTAATCTTGATACCGTTAGTGACATGTTCAACAAATATGCACAGTTGGAAACCATGTCACGCAAGATGCTAGAAGAAAACCTTGGCGAGATACAAGATGAGTTTGCTTCCTTTATCGCTTCCACACCTGAAGAGCGGTACAAAACAGTTTTGCAGAAACGCCCTCACTTAATCGATCGTGTGCCGCAGCATCAATTGGCGAGCTATCTTGGCATGACACCAGAGTCGTTAAGTCGTATTAAAAAGAGGATCTCTACTGACAAATCGTAGCGCAAGTTGTCAGCTTCTTTTCGCAGCGATTCCTCCTTTGAACAGCAGCCAGATCCCAAAGCCCAACTCACCTGCGATCATGGGCAATTGAAATACAGCGGTAAGAGCTGAGATGATCCCGATGTTTTGCGGAATAAACAATTTGCTCAGGTTGATAACGATATAGCCGACCGAAGCCACCAACAATAATAGGCCAATGACCCTCGGGATGCGCTCTGATTGGATAGCTACATAACCGATAAGCATAAGATGCCCGCCAAAGATTACTAATCCTATAGACCAAGTCGACTCAAATGCTTGCAGACAAAGCATCATTTGTGCTTGAAGCTGATCGCTTGACAATAGCGCCAATGGCTCCGTACTTTTCGAGAGGAGCAACACAATGAGCAGATTAAGCAAGGCTATTCCCAAAATAGCGGTATAGATCAGACGGAACCAAGCAGCGAGTAATGACAGGTACGGATGAATCGGCTTCAGGAAGAGATAAAAAGCCCAAGCAACGACGATGTCCGTGATTAAGATGATGACCCAACCAAAAATCTCGGCTTTGAAAAGCATAAGGGATGAAGTGATGTTGTGAAAGGTTGCATTGGCATCTCCTTGTACGACAAGACTATCATGAACAAAACCGTAAGAAAAAAAGGAAGCAAGCACCATGATAAGAAGTGAAATACCAGCAATCAGAGCAGATTTTCGCTGATACGATGGCTGGGTGACTGAGACCGACATAAGATCCCTCCTTGGTAACTATGTAACGTTTATTGTAGGAGGAAGAATAGGGACGGTCATTGACTTAAATCAATGGAGTCATTTGCTGCAAAAAAAAGACCGCCTGATCAACAGGCAGCCCAAGAGAAGTAGAGGGGGTAGTACGTGATTCACGGTATCTTCCTGACGTGCCCGAACACGAAGAAGGTTTCACAATTGACATGACTCACGAACATGGAACTAGCAAAATGGGAAATTTCACCTGACGCCGAGCCCTTCCTCTATGCCCGAATATACCTATCTATCCGAATCGATTTAGTTACGTGGACGCGTCCGATTTGTCGGAATGGCAGCTAGCGGATCATCCGGCCAATAATGCTTGGGATAACGGCCCTTCAAATCTTTTTTTACCTCAAAATACGCATGTGCCCAAAAACTCGCCAAGTCCCTTGTCACTTGTACCGGACGATGAGCTGGCGAAAGCAGGTGCAATGTCAGCGGTACCTTGCCTCTGCCTATTCGCGGAGAATCTTGCCAACCAAACAGCTCCTGTAGCCGGACGGAAAGCACCGGTGCCGTTGGATCACTGTAATCGACAGGAATTTTGGAACCGCTCGGGACGATCACATGAGTCGGAGCATATTCGTCCAATTGTCTGCGCTGCTCCCATGACAGTATACTTTCCAGTATCGTCGTCACTGATAGCGACTGCAGGTCTTCCTTTCTTTTGAAACCATACACATGTGGAGCGAGCCATTCCTCCAAGGAAGCAAGCAGAGCCTCATCATCCACATTGGGCCAGCCTTCCTCCAGACGGGTCATAATCGTCAAACGCTCCCGATACTGTCTCGCCTGCCGATTCCATGGCAAAATCTCCAATCCTTCTTCCTTTATCCCTTCCAAGAACGCTGCTAACAACTCATCTGGCGAAGCCTCCGCAGGTGTATCCGACAATAGGATCGCCCCTAACCGCTTTTGCTTGCGGCTGCGAACTGCCCTTGCTGTATGCTCCCACCATACGTTCATTCGTTCGGTAATCTGCATCGCACAATCATTCAACAGCGTGCTTTCTTCCACGCTAGCCGCCAGTAATATCCGACTGTCTGCACCTTGGTCATCGAGTTCTGCTGCCACAATATATGGAGAAGCAGCTAGTGGTTGCTGCACGGAAAAAGCCGCCCCACGCCCATTGCAAAGCAAATAACGTCCATCTGCCCTTCGCTGGGCAATCCGGTCCGGGTACGCAAACGCCAGCAGTCTTCCTGTCGCTTCTGTACGAGTGGAAGTGTCACTAGGCTTGTTTGCCCATACCCGTTTGAAGTGCGCCGCCTCCTTCCAAAGTCTTCTGCATGCTCCTCCATCAATCGGAAGCTCCGCTGCTCCACTCTGTTTGTTTGCTACCTGACGAAGCAGTTCAACACGCGTGCGCATATCCGCATCTGCTGACGCTTGGCGCCCTCGCACTATATCTCGTTCTTCCAAGAGGACAGCCAGCTCGCAAGCCAGCTCACCTTCCCCCAGCTCATTTGCTTTCTGAATCATGTGGCCTAACCTCGGATGCACACCCATCCCAGCAAGCACTCGTCCATGTGGCGTAATCTGCGTTTTCTCATCTAATGCGCCCAGTTGATGCAGCAGCTCTTGAGCCTGCGCCATCGCTGCCTTCGGCGGGGGATTCAGCCAATCCAGCTCTTCCGGCGCCCCTACTCCCCACAGAGCCAGCTCCAAAGCGAGCACAGCCAGATCTGCTTCCATGATTTCAGGTACCTGCTGTGGAATGAGCATGCGATCCTCTTGCTCGGTCCATAGTCGATAGCAGACCCCGGGTGCAAGACGTCCAGCCCTTCCTCGGCGCTGGTCAGCAGCTGCTTTCGATACCTTTGCCGTCTCCAGCCTCGTCATCCCTGTTCGTGGAGAGAATCGCGGGACCCTTTTTAAACCACTATCAATCACGATGCGAACCCCCTCGACAGTTAGGCTCGTCTCGGCAATAGAGGTAGCGAGAACAATTTTGCGCTCCCCTGTTTTCCCAGGCTGGATCGCCTTATCTTGTTCCTCCTGCGACAAATTTCCGTAAAGAGGCGCAATCCGGATATTCGAGACTACACCGCTTTGTTCGAGCAAACCTTGTACCCGGTGAATTTCTTTGGCTCCAGGTAAAAAGACGAGCATATCTCCCTCTTCTTTGCTCAACGCTTGGAGGATCATCTGTACCACCGCTTCCTCCAGACGTCCCTCCATCGGGGTGGTCAAATAGTACGTCTCTACTGGAAACATCCTGCCTTTACTACTGACAACGGGAGCATTCTCCATCAAGGCTGACACGGGCTCGGCGTCGAGCGTAGCGGACATCACGAGAATTCGCAGATCTTCCCGGAACAAGCTTTGTGCCTGAAGACTAAGGGCCAGCCCTAAATCCGCGTGCAAATTCCGTTCATGGAACTCGTCGAAAATAACAAGGCCGACATCTGACAGCTCCGGATCATCCTGTAGCATTCTCGTTAAAATCCCTTCTGTAATCACTTCAATCCGAGTGCCTGTACCTACCCTTGATTCACGCTTGACCCGATAGCCGACCGTTTGTCCAACTTCTTCACCCAGCAAGGCAGCCATGTAAGCAGCAGCTTGGCGTGCTGCCAGTCGGCGTGGGACCAGCATCACAATTCGGCGATTGTGTAACCAAGCTTCTTCACGCAATGCCAGTGGTACCCGCGTCGTCTTCCCCGCACCCGGAGCAGCGACCAACACTGCGTTTGTCTCTTTGCGCAGTGTGTTTACCAGCTCTGGCAATATTTCATCTATCGGCAATGCATTCATGTTTTCACCTCATACGAGCAATCATCCTTACCATCATACACGATACTACGGTACAGGATGAGTGCGGATCACATCATGATGAATTTTACATACGAAAATGACTGAATACTCATTCAATAGTATAATGATTCCATCACTATGGGAGGTGTGCGGTATGATTCACATTCATCACCATGAAGATGTGGCATGTCTGGAAGGAATTGTTCGCGTAGGGGATTGGGAATCTGCGATTTATGTTTATGTGGCGGATGGCATGTTGGTTGATACTGGCCCGAAAGTCCTCGAGCAAGCTCTCATTCACAGGTTCCAGGAAGCCTCTTTTGATTCTGTCGTACTGACGCACAGCCATGAAGACCATGTCGGTACCGCCTCGTGGATTGCCCAGCACAAGCAGGTCCCTCTTTTCATTCACGAAAAAGGAATGGACATTTGCTCCAAAAAAGCACAATACCCTTTCTATCGTAAGATTACTTGGGGGATTCGCGATCCGTTTGTGGCCCAACCCTTGGGTGGCGTCCATCACTCTCGCTCCATCGAATGGAAAGTGCTTTATTCCCCCGGCCATGCCCATGACCATGTAGCCTTATTGGATGAAAGTACCGGTCGCTTGTTCTGTGGCGATCTTTTTATGGGAGTGAAAACGAAGGTCATATTACGAGAAGAATCGATCCCCACCTTGATGAATTCCCTTCGTACAGTGCTCACTTATGACTTCCAGTCGATCTTTTGCGCTCATTCGGGATATCATCCAGACGGGAAAGCACTCTTGCAACAAAAGCTGGAGCATTTGGAGAATCTGTCTGGGGAAATCCTGCATTTGCATAGCCAAGGGCTGTCCACCCAAGAAATAAACGCTCGCATGTTTCCATCAAAACCGCTGATCATTACGGCTTCGTCTGGCGAGTTTGACTCCCTGCATATCGTCACATCTGTTCTTGCAGAACACCTTCCTTTTCCAGCACCGGATAGTATACTAGAAGGATAATCCTTACAATTTCAAAGCAAAAAGATAGGAGAGTATATGAAAGTCATCACGGTGTTACTTGCACTCATTCTGGGGTTATCTAGCATTTATCCTACAGCTGCTCATGCTGCACCGAAATTTACCGATGTCGATCCGAAGAAATACAGCTGGGCCATGAATTCAATCTCCTTCATGGTAGATAAGGGTGTGGTGAGCGGTTATCCTGATGGTCGCTTCCAACCTGAAAGATTGGTCGACAAAGCAGAACTGACCGTCATGATCTATCGCCTGTTTGATCAATACAGACCGTACAAACCGAATCAAAAGACGGACTATAGCAATTACCACATTGAACATTTTTCCGATGTGCCGAAAAATCACTGGGCCTACAAGGAAATCAGTTCAATCGTTACACGAGATTGGTGGAACGCCGTAAGCTATACACATGCTGGCTACAAATTTTACCCGGACACCAAACTCAATCGAATGGGCACAGCTAATGTCCTACCCGTCTTTATGTTAGACAGGCAGGATATGCCTGCCACGGAAGTTTTTCAAATCCTTTCTTCTATACGGGATATCCCCATTATTCTCAGTCCGTACGATTCGATGGAAGATCCTGTTTTTCAAGAGGATGGGCGATACGCTGAGAATGGGTCAGACCGAACGAACATTCTTTATCCGATCCTGATCAGTCAGGATGGCAATGAATATTTTTTCTCAGATGACTTTAGCGGAATCACTGCCACCAACCTCGCCCTTTTGCAAAAAACAGGGATCATGACTGCATGGAACGGTAAGTTCGAGGGTGGAGAAATGCTGACTCGCGCGGAAGCCGTCACTATTTTGCACAGATTTTATAACTATTTGAAGCAAACAGGGACACTCCGCCAATACTCGAGCAAGTAAAAAACCTCCATTTTGGAGGTTGTTTTGCGAATCCTTATTCTTTGTCGATCGGATTGCTGATATGGTCATCATACGGATCAAAGTAAATTTGTCCATTGGAGCTAATCACAGCGTAATTCACTTCCCCGACGGTCAATCCTTTTTTGCCCACCTGCGAGAGGAGCCACTCGACGGTCAGGCTATGCTGATGTAAATTGCTCTGGATGATTTGGCCATCCATGATTAATTCAATCGGGAATGTCTGCCTCTTCCCCAGTTTCAGCTTTAAGTCTCCTCGAGTGACAGGCATAAACTGCGGTTTTCGCAGGACCGATACCTCTCCATTCAACTCCAGCACAGCATATTGAACCTCTTCGATATTAAAAATGTTTCTTTCCCTCAACTCTTGATTCAACGTATCCAAAGACAGCTTCAGCTTGCGCATGTTATCTTCAAGAATTCTTCCATCCTGGATGATCACCGTCGGTTGGCCCGAAAACCATTTTCGCATCTTCCGGTTTTTCAGAGAGAGGACCATCAACAAATAGGCGATACCACTAAAAGTGAGTAACGCTACAATCATATGCGATATTTTGATTATGTTGTTAAAGGCAAGGTTTGCTGTCAGCGCCCCCAAAGTGATCGCCGCGACAAAGTCGTGATACGTCATTTGCGCGATCGTCTGCTTTCCCAGCTTCCGTGTAATGATCATCATGATAGCAAAAGCCAGCGCTGCTCTACCAACCGTTTCCACAATAGACTCCATGCTCCACCCCGAGGATGACAAAATTTCCACTATCTCCAAATTATAGCCATGTTTTTCAACAGAAAACCCATCAATACGATTTGACCATACAGACTTTTCCTACAAATTCTTCTACAATAGAGAAAAATCACGCCTGTGGAAAGGAACGAAGTGAGATGGCGATCAAAAAACTGGAGCATGTGGGTTTGATGGTAAAAGATTTGGAGGCCTCTATTGCTTTTTACACCGAAGTGATTGGGATGGAGCTAAAAGGAAAGCTCGTTCATTCCAACGGAGTCATTACCCTTGCTTTTCTTGGATTTCCGGGAAGCACAGAGACAGAGCTGGAGCTCATTCACGGATACAGCGATTCACTGCCGATAGAGGGCAAGGTACACCACTTGGCGTTTGCTGTGGACAACCTCGAAGTTGAAATCGACCGTTTGAAGCAACTACATGTATCCTTTATCGATCAGGAAATAACCACATTGCCGAACGGGTCGCGTTATATGTTCTTTAAAGGTCCGGATGGAGAATGGCTGGAGCTATTTGAAAGCACAAGAACGTAAAGGGAAAAGATTCGCCTTTTCCTTCTACGCCCCCTCTTCTTCTATTCTACTTTGATCTCTTTTCTACGTCCCATATACCACTGATAAAATCCTTCCGCTAACTCTATCGGCACATCTGTTACCCCTTTATGACTCACCGGTTTGGCACGATTTGTCGTTTTGATGGAAGCGAGACCTAGCTGCTTTTGAAGCAGGTCTCTTTTGACGTTGACCTCTATGATCTTCTCTCGTTTCGACACAAATAAAGTCGTGGTTAGGCTTCCTGTTTGGAACTGAATGAAATGATCATTCAATGTGTATCGCGTGTTGTAGAATTCAATGACCTCGAAGACCAGGACGACCAGCGTCAAAGCAATGGAGATGACCCACCACGCTTGCTCCCACCCCCAAATATTCGGCTTGAAGTAGTAAAGCGCACCCGTGCCTACGATCCAAATCCAGCTCGATCTGACCAAGCGAACCCATAATGATTTTTGGGGGAGACTCGACATTTCTTCCGTCATTTCATACGCAGGCAATATTTCTGCAATCATCTCATACGCACGTTGTACCGGTAAAAATGGATAGAGTGAGCTGACATCCTGTTTATCTTTATCCGAATAGCTATCCCCACCGACAACCGTCAGCTTGACTTCGGCGAGACCCAGCATTCGCTTTAACAAGGATTGCTTGATTTTAATCGCTTGCACTCTCTCTTTTGCGATCGAAAAAGCTGTTTCTTCTATAACTCCTTTGGCAATATATATTCGCTCGTGATCCGACGAAATCTCATATTTGCCATAACGAATATAGGTCGTGACCATGCCGAATACGATGGAGAGAACGAGAAGTCCAACAGTTGTCAGCGTGATCAGTGTCCACGAGCTCGTAATCAGCGAAAAAAGTCCTTCTACCTGCTCCTCCACGTCGATATATTCGGTGAGTTTGAAATACGCCCATACAAGTAACGTAATCATCCCGAGGAAGCTGAGAGAAGTGAACGAAGCCTTGATAATCTCTTTTTTCGTTGGCGTAAAGTGAATGATTCGCTCTGTAGTGGTATACGGTGTACCGATTTCCTCCGTAGAGGACGTGTCCCCTTCTTTCCCTTCCACTTCAATCTCTCTTTCGAATCGCACTGCCTGTTTCGTGTAGGCCTCCAGTCGATCCGCTTCGTTCAAAGAAATCACCGCGAATTCCACGGTAGAATCATCGCCAACCATCCCTGTCTCAAACCGGATGGAAGTCACTCTAAAAATCCGGTGCAGCAATGTCGTATGTCGATTGACGTTTTGGATTTTGGTATACGGTATCGTTTGCTTTTTCTTCGTAAAAATTCCTTCGTAAAGATGGAAAGACGTATCATCCAGCCTATACTTGTACGAGACCCATCTCAAAGCCAGATAGACCAGCATCCCTCCCACATAGATGTAAAAAACAATTCTCCCGTACGTAATGAATGCGTTCGTCGAGTCATAATTGAACACAAACAGAATGAGCGCAGGAAAAAACAGATGCTTTACTTGGATAATGAGATCGAAAAGGACATTTAGTGGATGGTATCGTTTTGCGTCCATCACTACTCCACTTCCTTTAATTTTGCATAGTGAGCAATCTGTTCTCTTAATTGAGAAGCGACATCCCCCGGCAGTCCTGGAATTTCGTGCGAGGAGCCCATTGTTTTTATCGAGATGGTGTACAGCCCGTACTTTCGTAAAATCGGTCCTTGTTTCGTGGAGACTGCTTGGATTTTCGTCATGGGGACAAGGAAATGCCTCTCTGTGATCACCCCGAATTTCATTTGCAAGAAATCTTCGTCGATATCATACCGCCAGCTTTTATATAAAAAATAAGGCTCGACAAAAGACCAAATCGTCGCGATCACACCGATAACGAGCAATCCGTGCAGACTCCATCCGATCCATTCCTTCCAGGCAAAACGATCATCTAGATAATAGAGGATGGCCAAAATAACAATCCCGATCACAGCCGTAACCCCCTCGGTAATAAGCTGTACCTTGAACGCATCCTTGGACAAGCATTTTTGCGGCGCGCTGATTGGAGATGGCATATCATCACTCCTGTATGATTATTACGCTGTCAATTCACTCTTTATTTCATACGTAAAACAATCCGCCCGGTTTCTATGGACATATCGTCAATTTTTCATGCAGCATACGAATACTCTAATGCCGTTCGAATCATACTAAATGATGGAGAAAACGGCTTGTAAAAATTATCACATTATAATCATTATAAAAAACTTGACTTACTGAATCATTTATTAAATAATAATCATTGTAAATTATATTCAAGCATGCCTCGTTAAGCATGCTTTGAATATGTACTATACAAATAACCTATAAAGGAGCTAACACTATGTCACTCATCGGAACTGAAGTATTGCCTTTTAAAGCACAAGCATTCCAAAAAGGTAAATTCCTCGAAGTAACAGAAGCAAACTTCAAAGGTCAATGGAGCGTAGTTTGCTTCTACCCAGCAGACTTTACTTTCGTTTGCCCTACTGAACTCGAAGATCTGCAAAACCAATATGCAACTTTGAAAGAACTCGGTGTTGAAGTATACTCCGTTTCTACAGATACTCACTTCACTCATAAAGCATGGCATTCAAGCTCTGAAGCAATCGGTAAAGTAGAATACATCATGATCGGCGATCCTTCCCATGTAATCTCCCGCAACTTCGATGTATTGATCGAAGCTGAAGGTCTGGCAGATCGCGGTACATTCATCATCGACCCAGACGGTGTCGTTCAAGCTGTTGAGATTACTGCAGGTGGCATTGGCCGTGATGCAAGTGCTTTGATCAACAAAATCAAAGCTGCTCAATATGTTCGCAACAATCCAGGTGAAGTTTGCCCAGCAAAATGGCAAGAAGGTGGCAAAACACTGAAACCAAGCCTTGATCTCGTAGGCAAAATTTAAGGTGTGATATAAAATGGCCCTCGACCAAGAAATCAAAGCGCAACTAGAACAATATCTCGAGCTCTTGGAAGGCGATATTGTGCTCAAAGTCAGTGCAGGCACCGATGAGGCATCTTCCGAGATGCTTGCACTGATTGATGAGCTAGCTAGTATGTCTTTAAGGATCAGTGTGGAGAAAGCGGAATTAACTCGCACACCTAGCTTTAGCGTAAACCGTGTCGGTGAAGATACTGGCGTCGTTTTTGCTGGTACTCCACTGGGCCATGAATTTACCTCTTTGGTATTGGCTCTCTTGCAAGTTAGCGGAAGAGCTCCAAAGGTTGAGCAAAGTGTCATTGATCAAATCAAAGACATTCGCGGTGAATACAAGTTTGAATCTTACATCAGCTTGAGTTGCCATAATTGTCCAGATGTTGTCCAAGCTCTGAACTTGATGAGTATCTTCAATCCTGGTATTTCTCATACGATGATTGATGGTGCCGTATTCAAGGACGAGGTTGAGAGCAAAAACGTGATGGCTGTACCAAGCGTTTTCCTCAATGGTGAATTTTTCGAAAGCGGTCGTATGACTGTGGAAGAAATTCTTGCCAAGCTGGGTTCTGCTCCGGACGCTTCTGAGTTTGACAATAAAGATCCTTATGATGTACTTGTTGTGGGCGGTGGCCCTGCAGGTGCGAGTGCGGCGATTTATGCTGCACGCAAAGGGATTCGGACAGGTCTCGTTGCTGAACGCCTTGGCGGTCAGGTGAATGACACGTTGGGTATTGAGAACTTTATCAGTGTGAAATACATTGAAGGTCCTCAACTCGCAGCCAACTTGGAGAAGCAAGTGAAAGAGTATGGCATCGATGTCATGAAGCTGCAACGTGCCAAGCGTTTAGAGAAGAAGGATCTGATCGAAATTGAACTCGAAAACGGTGCTGTCCTGAAGAGTAAGACAGTCATCTTGTCGACAGGTGCTCGTTGGCGGAATCTGGGTGTACCAGGTGAAGCAGAGTTCAAGAACAAGGGTGTAGCGTATTGCCCTCATTGCGACGGTCCTTTGTTTACAGGCAAAGATGTCGCAGTTGTTGGCGGCGGTAATTCAGGTGTGGAAGCAGCGATTGATCTCGCAGGTATTGTGAAGCATGTAACGGTTCTGGAATTCTCGCCAGAACTGAAAGCTGACGCAGTATTGCAAGATCGTCTCTACAGTCTGCCGAATGTTACTGTCCTGAAAAACGTTCAAACAAAAGAAATTACGGGAACTGACAAAGTGAACGGCATTTCTTACATCGAGCGTGAAACAGGCGAAACCAAGCATGTTGAATTACAAGGTGTGTTTGTTCAAATCGGTCTTGTACCGAATACGGATTGGTTGGGTGACACGATTGAGCGCACTCGCTTTGGCGAAATCGTGGTAGACAGCCATGGTTCTACAAACATCCCTGGTGTTTTTGCTGCTGGTGATTGCACCAATAGTGCTTATAAACAGATCATCATTTCGATGGGATCTGGTGCTACTGCGGCTCTGGGCGCTTTCGACTATCTCATCCGCAACTAATAAAGAAGCCACTCCTTTTCACGGGAGTGGCTTTTTCATTCTATACGTTATTGGTTACCCACATTGATAAACGGTGTTGCTCCTCCCGTTACGTTTGGCAGCTTTCCATCCCATTTGCGGATGGCTTCGAGCTGTGCCTCAATTTGTCTGAGCTGAATCAGCTCAGGCGTAACCTCTTGTTTTTGCAGGCGCAACGCTTGTGCCTGTGCCTCCGCTCTCGTAATTTCCTGCTCTTTCTCAATCTTGATTCGCTCCAGGTCCAGCTTAGATTTGAGCGCTTGCTGCTCAGCCACTTGCTTGGATTCAATGGCGCGGTTGAATTCATCACTAAAGGTAAACTCACGAATGTTGATCTCATCGAGGATAATGTTATAGGTGGACAGCTTTGTATGCAGGACTTCTTTTACCTTTTGGCTGACCTCGGAACGCTTGGATACCAGCTCCTCGGCTGTGTATTGAGCGGTCACTGCTTTAAATGCTTCGGCAATAGCTGGATCAACGATTCGGCTATTGTACTCCAATCCCACCTGTTGATACAGTTTATTGATATTTTCAGCGTCCAAATGATGGTTAACCGCAATTGTGGTAGATACGGTTTGCAGATCACGCGAAGCGGAAGTCTGGCTCATTTCTGATTTTTGCACCCGCACTTCCATCGGGACCACGGTTTGGATGAACGGAATTTTAAAATGCATGCCCTCTTGCAGTACTTTTGGCTGGACCGCCCCCAGTTGCAGCACAACTCCACTATGCCCTGCGGAAATAATCGTAAAGGATTGCGTGCCAAGCAAGACCAACACGACCAATATCACAATCGTTGCGATCAGCTTTCCTCCAGCTTGAAAGGGACTCATTCTTACAACATTTTTGTCGCTCATACTCGTCCTCCTTGCTATCTATATATGCTCATTCATTTATACGGGGGAGTGGGCTCTAAGTTTCAAGAAATTTATGAAAAACAAACGTCATGCGCGCTCTGCTTTCGAAGCTTCTAAAAGAACGTGCGCCATGCGCTCTGCCTCGATTTTGCATAACTCAAATTCGACTTCACCAGAAACATGCGAAATCAATTGGACTACTTCCTCACATCCATGATTGCATATTAAAAACTGTCCCCACCGTACTTCCGAACGTGGTACCTTGCGGGCGGAAAAGCCGCTCTGAAAGCCACCAAGACTCATGTCATTCCATCTCCTATCCGAAAAACAATTCTACAATATTCATCGCTGACGAAGAATTTCGTTTATACATCTCACTATAACCGCAATTCACGCAACTGATCACATCATACACCTGGTACTGAACATTCAACATGCGCGATAAGCCGCCACCTGTAGCCGACATTTGTGTTACAGTTGTACGCGTGCAGCCACATTTGATACATCCTCTTCGTCCACTGTTACGATCTGACGAAGCTCTTCCTTGCCTTGTACACCTGCACTGGTTGTTTTGATCCAGATTTTCGTTGCATATTCCGCATGCTCCCAACATCCTACCACCTCAATTCATCCGATTAGCCACAGCCCCCCTCATCATACCCTTTATTTGGAAAAGAAGACAAAGAAGATTGTTGAAGGAACTCCCCATTCTCACTACTATAGAGTCAAGAAGGGAGATGATCATATGTTAGACCCTTACGTACGAACTGCCGATTGCGGCTCTGAGCAAAGAGCTCCCCTTTCTCTTGGTTCAGAGCCTTCCCGATATTGAGTTGAGGATCTCTTTGCTCATCTATATACGCACATCACGCTATATAGACAGGAGCAAAAGCAGATGAAATACAAAAATGCACAAAACCTATTGCCAGGTGATCTGCTGCGGCAAATCCAGCATTATGTACAAGGGAGCTATCTGTACATCCCGATCCACCACGAAAACAAAAGACAATGGGGCACCTCCACAGACACAAAGCAATGGCTTAACGAACAGAATCAGGCTATCTGGCAGGAATATCGCGAAGGGGCTTCTGTCAAAGCACTGGCCCAGAAGCATTACTTGACCGAACACAGTATTCGGCGAATCATTCGTGGACATAAATGAGACAGAGATAAGGTCGACCGTGTGTCTGCTCCATTCTTACGTTACACTCCTTTTATAGATCAGTCAGTCATTCAGGAGGAACAACGTATGAATCAGATTCATTTACTCGATATCTCATTTATGTATAACGGGATACAACAGGTTATTACTCCTGTTCTGCTGCAGGATGTGCATGAAATGATACTTGTGGACTGTGGTTATCCGGACTTTTTGCCACTGCTTCAGGAGGCAGCGCACAAGCAGCAGCTTACGTTCGACGCACTCACGAAGGTAATTGTGTCGCATCATGATATGGATCACATGGGTTCGTTAGCAGCTTTAAAACATGCCTACCCGCACCTCGAAATCATTGCTTATGAATCCGACGCACCGTACATCGCAGGACAGAAGAAGTCATTGCGATTGGAGCAGGCGGAATCAACACTTGACCATCTTCCATCAGGTGAAAAGCAACAAGCCGAACAATTTATTCTCTTTTTGCAGTCCATCGAACCCGCATCGGTTGATCGAACCGTAACGAATCACGAACAGCTGCCTTGGTGCGGCGGCATCGAAATCATTCATACACCTGGACATATGCCTGGACATATTTCGTTGTATTTAATCGCAAGCAGAACGCTGATTGCCGGAGATGCTGTTGTGATCGAAAACGGTAGACTCGAAATCCCCAATCCTGCCTATACGATGGATATGGAGCAAGCGATTCGCTCCGTCCGCCGCTTGGTCGATTATGACATTAAGCAGTTGATTTGCTATCACGGCGGGTTGTTTCAGGGAGATATCAAGCAAGCGCTCCGTGAGCTGATCCAAGCCTACGACCCTACCTAGGAGGCGCTGCTCGGATGAGAGAGAACAAATACGATGAGCAAGGTTTTTTCTCTAAATACAGTCAGATGGCTCGTTCTACTGAGGGACTAAGCGCTGCAGGAGAATGGCACGCTTTTCGGGAGTTATTGCCTCCATTACGAGAGAAAAAAGTACTCGATCTTGGCTGTGGCTTCGGCTGGCATTGCCGATATGCGCGTGAGCAGAAGGCCCGCTCCGTTCTAGGTGTGGACCTTTCCGAAAAAATGCTGGCTCGTGCCAAAGAGACTACAACTGATCCCTCCATCGAGTATCTCCGTCTTCCGATTGAAGACATTGATTTTGCTCCTGGGGAATTCGACGTCGTCATCAGCTCCTTGGCCATTCATTATGTGGAGCGCTTTGACTTGCTTTGCCAGCGTGTCCATCATACCCTTGCTCCGGGAGGTTCGTTCGTTTTCTCCGTGGAGCATCCGGTTTTCACTGCTCTGGCTGCACAGGACTGGCATTATGGACCTCAAGGTGAACGCTTGCACTGGCCAGTGGACAACTATCAGCAGGAAGGCATCCGGCACGCGAGACGAACTCCGCCGGCCGATCTTCTTGTTGATCGCCGCGAGCAAACAAGCATCATAACGACAAAAAAGCACCTCGTCCTTCACGTCATTTCCGTGTTTGGACGGGGTGCTCTGTTATTCCCCAGCAGCCTCCAGATTTTTAAACTGGTTGTAAAACAATTGATAATAGGTACCCTTCTGCAGGGTGAGTTCATCGTGACTGCCTTTTTCCACGATCTCTCCCCCATCCACGACCATAATCGTGTCGGCATCTCGAATCGTACCTAGCCTGTGCGCAATCACAAAGCTCGTGCGCCCTTCCATAATGGTAAGGAGCGCATCTTGGATATTCAGCTCTGTCCGTGTGTCGATGCTGCTTGTCGCCTCGTCGAGTATGAGCAGCGACGGCTTGGCGAGTATGACACGGGCTATCGCCAACAGCTGGCGTTGTCCCTGACTCAGGTTGCCCCCATTTTCCGTCAGCATCGTATCATAACGCATCGGGAGCCGATTGATGAACACATCTGCATTTGCCATTTTCGCAGCGGCTACTACCTCAGTATCAGTCGCATCCGGTTTGCCGAACATAATATTTTCCTTGATGGTACCGGAAAACAAGTACGTATCTTGCAAAACAAAGCCAAAGCTGCGCCGCAAGCTGTCCCGTGAATACTCCCGAATGTCTTTTCCATCCAAATAAATCGTACCTGAGGTCACATCGTAAAATCGCGTGAGCAAATTCACAATGGTGGTTTTACCTGCACCCGTTGGTCCAACTAACGCGATGGTGCTCCCTGCCTGTGCCTCGAAGCTAATATTTTTCAAAATCGGTTGATCTGGACGATAGCCGAAGCTGACCTGATCAAAAACGACGTGACCCTTGGGCTGTGCAAGCACAGTGGCACCCGGAGAATCCAATGGCTCCTCTTGTTCATCCAATACCTCAAACACCCGCTCCGCCCCAGCAACACCGGATTGAAGCACATTGAAAATGTTCGCGAGGTCGTTCAGCGGACGGACAAACTGTCGGGAATAACTGAGAAAGCTCGCGATCACACCGACTGTGATCAATCCTTTTACAGCGAGTACGCCTCCGACAATCGCCACCATGGCAAAACCAAGGTTGTTGATCACGTTCATGATCGGCATGAGAAAGCCCGTCAAGACTTGTGCCTTCATTCCTACCTTGCAGAGCCGATTATTGATCGTCGTAAAGTCTTCAATGGCCTTTTGTTCGTAGTTGAAGGCCTGCACCACCTGAATGCCAGAAATCGTCTCTTCAATGTGCCCGTTCAACTTGCCCAGCTCCATCTGCTGATTTTTGAACAGGACGCTGGTTCGTTTGGCAATCATGCGTGTGAGCAGGAACACGAGTGGCGCCGTGATCAGGCATGCGAGTGTCAGGATCGGGGATAAGACGAGCATCATCACCAACGAACCGAGGAGCACGATCCCCCCTGACATCAACTGCGTTGTGGATTGAGAGATGGAGTTGCTGACGTTGTCAATATCATTCGTCAGCCTGCTCATCAACTCCCCGTGCGTGCGCGCATCGAAATAAGCAATCGGCAGCTTTTGCAGCTTGTCAAAAAGAGCCTGCCTCAGATTCGTGACGATCCGTTGCGAGATGCCTGCCATCAACCAGCTTTGCAAAAACGTCAGTGCCCCATCCAAGATGTACGAGCCGAGCAAGGCAAGAATGATGATGGACAAAAAGCTAAGAGTTTCCTCGCCTCCCGTCATCGCATCAATCGCCTTTCCGATCAAATAAGGCGCAGACAGCATGAGTAGTGCATCGACAAATACAATGCCGAATACAATCGGCAGCAGCTTTTTTTCGTTGCCAAAAGCTTGCCAGAGCCTTTTTAGTGTAGCTGAAAAATTCTTGGGCTTACTCACTGGGCCTCTGGCAGCACCATGTCCAAAGCCTCGGCCAGGTCTCGGTGAAAAGACAGGTTGTTGCTTCTGTTGACTCACCCTACTTCACCTCCCGGCCAATTTGTGACTGAAAGATTTCCTGATATACCTGGCAAGAGGTCATCAATGCGTCATGCGTACCCATACCAGAGACTTCTCCATTGTCGAGTACGATGATTTTATCCGCATCCATGACGGATGTAATCCGCTGTGCGATCAAGATGCAGGTGAGGCCAGCCGCATAGTCTCGAAGCGCATCCTTAATCTTCCCTTCTGTCGCCACATCTACCGCACTTGTACTGTCGTCGAGAATGAGGATTTCCGGCTTTTTCACCAAGGCTCTCGCTATGGAAATACGCTGTTTCTGTCCTCCAGAGAAGTTGACTCCCCCTTGTCCTACGCGTGTCTCATAGCCTTCAGGAGTGGCGGAGATGAACTCGTGAGCCTGCGCCATGCGGGCCGCTTGCTCGACCTCCTCGCAGGTCGCCTCTGCCTTGCCCCAACGGATGTTTTCCATTACCGTTCCCGTAAACAGCATGGTTTTTTGCGGCACAATCGCCATTTTTTCACGCAATCGCTTGGGCTCGATGTCTCGTACATCAATGCCATCTACCCGAATCGTGCCTTCCGTTACGTCATAAAACCGTGGGATCAGGCTAACCAGACTACTTTTTCCAGAGCCTGTCGACCCAATAATCCCGACGGTCTCCCCAGGCAAACAAGTAAACGAAATCTGCTTGAGTACCGGCTGGCCGCCCCCTCCATCATATGAGAAGCTGACCTGCTCGAAGTCGATACGTCCCTTTTTGCCTGTAAGTTCATGAGGTTGTTCCTCTTTCCAGCTCATTTGGTTTTCCTCAGAAAAAACTTCTCCGATGCGTCCCGCTGATGCTTTGGCCCGCACAAACATGTTAAATACCAAGGAAATCATCATGAGTGAAAACAGAATTTGCGTCATGTAGTTCGTAAACGCGATAATATGACCGACTTCGATGCTTCCTTGTTCTACACCAAGCCCCCCAAGCCAGAGGACAGCGACAATTCCGAGGTTCATCGTCAGCATGATCGCTGGACTGAAGATAGACATTACCCGCGTAGCCGATACCGATTTGGATTGCAGCTCTTCATTTGCCCGTGTAAACTTGCCACGCTCAAAATCAAAGCGATTGAACGCCTTGACGACACGTACGCCAGACAAATACTCGCGCATCGCACCGTTCACCCGGTCAAGTGCTTGCTGCACCTTTAAAAAGAACGGAAAGCCGATTTTCATATTCAAGAAAATAAACAAACCCACAATGGGCACGACGATTGCGAGAATCACAGCCAAATCCGCGTTCAATTGGGTTGCCATAAACAACCCGCCGATGCACATCAACGGCGCCTTGACGAATATTCGCATCATGCCGTTCACAAACATCTGTACTTGATTGACGTCATTGGTCAGACGTGTCACGAGCGAGGCTCTGTCGAACTTGTTCAAGTTTTCAAAAGATAAGCTTTGCACTTTTGAAAACAAATCTGTGCGCAGCTGTGCACCGAAGTTTTGTGAGACGTATGTAGCCAGCACATTGCGGATGGATGCAGCAACGGCCCCGAGCGCCGTAACGAGCAGCATCAGCCCGCCTGTCTTGAGCACGTAGTCCATATCCCGGTTTGCTACACCCGTATCGATAATGTGCGATAGGATCGTCGGCTGCAAAAGATCACATACTGCCTCCAAAGCTAAGAAAAACATGGAAATCCCGGCGACTACGCCGTATTTTTTTATGTATTTTTTGTAGAAGCGCATCCGTTCACCCCATCTGTGTTCTTACGTACAAGATAACGCTTAGCTAGCGAAATGTCACGAGAGATTGTCAAAAGGAAAGTGTGGGGGCTTACAGGTTTTTTCGATCATCGTCGTCGAAATGTTAGGCGATAGATTTTTGGTCGAATGGGAGATGAAATGATGGCTCAATCACTGTTAAAAGGCATGGAAGGAGTTTTTATACCTGTGACGGACCCGGGTGCGTCTGCAAAATGGTATGAAGAAAAGCTTGGGTGCAGACCTTTGTTTGTGGAAGAGGAGGCTGTCACGATGCGGATTTCCGAGGAATCTAACACTGTCATCTGTCTCGTCCGCGTAGAGAACCATCAGCCGATGACATTTCCGGAAAATCGTTTTGGTGTCGGCAAATACTATAATTTTCTACCCGAGGATATTGAGGCGGCACATCAACTGTTAACAGAGCGTGGGGTGAGGGTAACCCCGATCGATGGATTTGGATCTACGAAGGTGTTGACGTTTTTTGATCCAGACGGGAATCCACTTGGGATGTGTCAGTATTGACAAAAAGGGCAAAAAGCTGGAATCACCATTTCGATCCCATGCTTTTTGCCCTCAGTTCGTTTACTCCGTCTTTTCTTCCTGTGGAACAGCGCCTTGATCCATATGCAAGAACTCCCACAGATGTCCATCCAAATCTTGAAAGCTCCAGCTGTACATGAAGCCGTGGTCAACCGGATCTTTCGATGGAGTTGCGCCCGAGGCTAATGCTTTGTTTACGATCTCATCGACTTGCTCCTTGCTGTCCGCCGATAACGCGACAATCACCTCGGTGCTTCTCGTTGCATCCGTCAGTTCTTTCTTCGTAAACGTTTGGAAAAACTCTTCGACGAGCAGCATGGCAAAAATGTTTTCCCCGATCACCAAGCAAGCTGCATTTTGATCCGTAAATTGCGGGTTAAATTCATAGCCGATCCCCGTAAAAAAGTCGATGGATTTGTTGAGGTCTTTCACCGGTAAATTGACGAAAATCTGTTTGGATTGCAATGCCATGTGTACTTCCTCCTCGGGTTTGTTTTTCTTTGATGTCTATATCCTAGCATTTTCGATTGCCCGAGGCTTCTTCTGGATTGCTATTTTGCCACGAAGGTATGTGGCTTTCCTATTGAGTTTCTATGCCGATGGACACTCAGAATGAGACCGAGGACAGCGAAATGAGCCAAAGCAGTCCCTATGTTGCCATAGCTGAGAAAAGGAATCCCAAGATACACGATTGGCAGCATGCCGGTTGACATCATCAGTGGCCAAATGAAGAACAGGGAGAATAAAGGAACGATACTGACAATGAGATGCTTTCCATATGGCTCATCCACTTCCTTGACGACCCGAGCCAGTCTCATTATAAACAGAGCAACGGCTAACAAGATCAAGATGCCCGCAATCCAGCCATAACTATGGATTAAGTACGTAAATTTGAAATCGGAGTCTAAATAAGACATTTTCGGTAATGGAGCATTGGAGCCCTTTCCCCAAAAACCTGCCGAGCGAATTGCTTCCATCGCCTCTAGATATACATATCCCTTTCCGAGCGGATCTTTGGTCGGTTGTACCCAGCCCAGCACCCTTCCTAACGTGTAGCTATCCAATAAACAAGCAACTGCCCAAACAATAGCAGACACAATCACTAAATAGAGTTTTTCTTTCCGGACGGTCTTTGTATACATCATGAGTATCATGAATCCAAATAGGTAGAGCATGAGGTCCGTAAACGATCCAGCCATAACAAAGAGGCAAGCTGGCAACAAAACAAATACGGTCAGCTTGGAAGCTATGCTCCGAAATCGCCACGTCCTGGTAAGAAGCATACCCGCAACGCTTATGAGAAACAAATACATGGACATTGCCACAAAATCGATCTTAATCGAACCGCTAATGTACATATATGCTTTTCCATTTATTGTATAGCCGTACGCAAGAATGAGAAAAAACACGCCAACAGTCAGCACGTACAAATGCAACGAGTACGGCAAAAGCTTGCGATAATCCGTGAAGGTAACGGCGAGCATCACCCCGATACCCAGTAAGGCATAGAACCAGTAATAATCCAGCTTGAACTCTATAAAACTGACCTGCATACCATACATCGTAAACAGACCAACAGCCAGGAAAGCCACCACATACACCAGAAGCCTCCACTCCACTCTGGGCTTATGAATCTGATGCAGCTGCTTCCCGACCGCAGCAGAATCGCCCATTTGCAAAATGGCTTGCCGCACCGCTTCTTCCTCTTCCACACCCTCTTCCATCTGCTCATCCATCAAATCAAGCAAGTGACTTTCCAGCTCATCCCGAATTCTCCGGTGCATTTCCGTTGCCCGCACATGTTGACATACTTGATCGAGATAATCTGCAATCAATGGATGTGTATTCGTCTGCTTCATGCTCTTCCCTCTCCCAGCACCCGATCAATCCCATCGCGGAACGTATGCCACTCGTGCTTTTTCTCCTTCAATTGCCCGCGACCTTCTGTCGTAATCCGATAGTATTTGCGTTTTCTTCCATCCTTCTCATCCCAATACGCTTCCACATAACGCTCCGCTTCGAGCGCATGCAGGATCGGATACAGCGTCCCTTCTTTTAATGTAAACAGGCCATTTGACTCCTTCTCGATGGCTTTCGCGATTTCGTACCCGTACATTTCCTTTCGATCCAGCATCGTCAAGATCAGAATTACGGTACTGCCCTTTAAAAGCTCCTTATTGATTTTCATAGTGCCTCCCGATTTAACCGCAAATACCTAGATTAACAATACATCATAAATCTATGCATATGATTCTATCATCCAAATCTTGTAAGATCAACACATGCGTGACATTCAGCTTTCGCGAAACATCTACCTTCTACAGATAAAAATGGAAAGAGAAAGTGACTCTACCTATGAAAAAGACCAAATACTTCAACATTCTGTTAGCTCTAAGCCTTACTCTATCAATCATTCCCTCTGTCGCACATTCCGAAAATGCCATCCGTTCAGACAGACCGGAAACGACAGTACTCAAGTACGTTCCGACAGAAAAAGAGATTCAGGTACCACCTGGTCTAACGGAACCATTTTTCGTCCCATTTGCAGGATCGAGTCCAAACGATCCCTTTTACAAAGAGTTCAAGCAGCAATGGTTCCCTCATTTTGCCCTTGTTTCTCCTACCGGGAAAGTAATCGATCAGCAGGAATCGTTAGCATATCCGGGGTACATGAGTCCGTTGCAAGACGGATACGGTTTTTTTCATATTATTACGTTCTACGGCAACAGCTCGTTTATTATTTTCGATCAACAAGGCAACACACAGGAATTAGGCGCCTACAACAATTATTTCACGCAAATAGACGGAGAGTGGTTTTTGTATTCTCCCACAAGCTATACCTCTTATCTGTATAATGCTCGTACGAAAACATCCAAGCAGATCACAGATGAGGAACTATTCACGATCCCAAGTGAATATACGGGAGCTACAACTTTCGATATTCATCACTACCCTTTTGTCAAACGTAACGTAAAGGATGGCATGGTTTTATCCTACAAATTTGGTTTAAAAGATATGAATGGCAAAATACACGCAAAGCCTTTCTTTGATGAGTACATGGGATACAGCGAAGGATTGCATCGCGTGAAAATTAACGGCATGACCCACTTTATTACGCACGAAGGAAAAGTCGTGTTGAAGCCTTCTCGAAATTACAAGGTGGAATCCAACTTCCATTCAGGAGTTTTTATCGTGTCAGGCAAAAAGGACAACGAAGAATTTTACTTATTGATGAACAAAAAAGGGACATTCGCTTCGAAAAAATATGCCTTTCTGAAAGAGACGAGTGACGGACAGTTTATTGCGGTGTCGAAAACAAAGGAAGGGTATTCCTTCCAGAAAATCAATGCGATGGACAAACCGACCACGACTCTCCCCTACAAGCTGGATAAAACAGAGCAGCTCAAGCAATTGAAACAGACTGGCAAACTCTTTCACACAGACACACAAATCATTGCAGACGTCGCGAATAAACAGCCGTTCCCGTTTCCGCACAAGCTACTCACGCCTCCTAGAAAGGAAACCGTTTCTATGGAATATACGGTAGGCGGCAAGAAATATATCGGTACGTTTACGCATGATGGGACGAAGATATATGCCAGAGAACTGAAATAGCTGTTTGTATTTACTCTGTTCCGTATTCTATATACGAAAGGACGTTGTTTTATGGAACCAACCATTCTATCCCGCGAGGAAACACTTGTAATTGGTATCACTTTTACGGCGAATGTGACAGAAGACTTGGGAAAAAAGCTCTCCGCTACTACGACTGAAGCTTTGCGAACTAGAAAAAGCGAGATTCACAAGCAGGTTGGTGAGGGCGAATATCTGATCCAACTCTATCCTGACAAAGCTGACTTCGATGCAGCGGTAGATCCTTTTACCACCCTAATTGGCGTCGAAGTTTCCAGCCTCGCCGATATTCCTGAAGGGATGGTCAGTCACACGATTCCTGCGGGGACATTTGCAAAAGTAACCCACAAGGGACCCGAAGAAAACTTGGGAGAGACGTATGGTTTTCTTTACGGGTCTTGGCTCTGCGAAACGGGATATGATTATGCCGGATTTGATTTTGAGTATTGGGACGAGCGCTACAAGCCAGACCAGGAAGACAATGAAATTGATATTTACGTTCCTCTATTCAAATAAGAGACATAGCGAAAAACCAGGGAATCCGCTCCCTGGCTTTTCTGTTGTTACGCTGTTATTATCTACGCACCCATTCCCCTGTCAGCGCGTCCACCATATAGAGCGGCGTTTCATGATAGTAAATATGATAGACGAGCCGCGACTCTACTCTTCCTGTAGTTGGGTTCTCCATCAGCTTGTAGACCAATCGGAGTGGACGATGGGTGACGTATACGCTAGTCGCGGCCTCCCGTGACATTGCCTTGCTTTTGTCAGGAAGCTTCTTAGACTCCTTTTCATACGGGGGAATGACTCCGATCACCTGCTTCCTACCTACATCAAAATGAACCGTATACCCCCCCATAATCGGTACTCCTTGATGGGACTTGAAGAATATATAGGTTTCGATGTTGCCTTTTCTAGTGGCAGAACCAAGCAGCAGTTCTTTGGTGTCTAACGGAAGGTATTTCTGAAATTGCCTAGCTGCTTCTTGAACGTTTTCTAGCTTCGGATGAGGGAGCTTCTCCTTTTCTTCATGGATATTTCCATACCGATAGTCAAGAATATCCCCTGTTTCTGTCACCACGGTCAATTCCATTTTCTGTTTGGTTCGCGTCTCTACTTTGTACGTATGCTCGCCTGAGCCTTGATGAATAACGAAGGAAAACGGAGGCGCGAATCCCCACTCCCGAAAAAGTCTATCTGCTTCTTCGATGTCAGGAGCTACCAGCTTTATGCCTCCCGGTTTCACCGGAATTGGCGGCATTTCTACGAGACTGTAATCGGGATGATAGCGTTCCGTGGGATAAATTTCTCCTGTGACGGCATCGATATCACCTGAAAATGGAAACTCGTATTGCAACCGCCCTTCCCCCTCTGAATAGAGGAGCCGGGCACTTTGCCCAAAAATTTGCTCAGCCTGCTTTATTGGCATTGCCTTTTTGGGATCAGGAAAGACCATGCCTGTCGTATCGTTTGTCTGTATCTCTTTTATTTGATGCCTGCCCGCCTTGTCTATCGTAAACGTGTATTGATCTTCAAGAACCGGAATGTTGTTAACCGTCTTGTTCATCACGACATGACCTGTTTCTGTATTGGACAGCATGCCGTTTACCGCATATTGACTCGCATCTCGACCTGCCAATTCTTGCAGCAGCTTCTTCGCCTGCTCGTATACAGGATGAGCGGGAAGCTGCGGACTACTAGTTGCCGTCACCTGAGGGTCCACGAGTTCGTTTTGCCCCATCCCAGCCATGATATACAGCCCAAAGCCAGAAGCGATCACGACTGCTGTCATCCCCGCTTTCAACGGAGTCAAGAACAGCCGTCTCCTCTTGCCGACCCGAATGGTTTCTTGTTCCAGCACAGTACGTAAACTCTCTACAAACTCCTTACGTGGGGGTGTACTTTTTTGCAGAGTCGCTAACCGTTCCAGCATATCTCGTTCATTTTGCCAATCCACTGTACAGCTCCCCCTTCTTCGTATGCGACAGTTTGCCATGTAACAGCTTCAGTGCCCGGTGCATCGTCGTTTTCACGTTTGATTCTGAACACCCCAGTATTTCGGCTGTCTCTTTGACGCTGTACTCTTTAATGCCACGCAGAATGACAACCATGCGGTAATGCGGAGGTAGTCCCTTAATCGCAGCAATCAACTCCTGCTCGTCCTCCCGGCTTTCCGCTTCTTGTGCCGGATTCCCCTCTGAGGCTGGCATCACGACAGACAGCCAATTGCCCGATAACAGCTTTTGCCACCTTCGCTTGCGATAGTAATTCATCGCCGTATGCTTCGCGATAGCAAATAGCCACGTCTTTACGTCAGACCGCTCTTCAAATCGTTCGAGTGAGCGAATCACCCGCAAAAAAACCTCTTGTGTCAAATCTTCTGCATCATTCTGACTACCGGCAAAGTACAGCAAAAATTGGTACACATCATGATAATGCCGCTCATAGATGGCCATGACCTGATGTTTCATTTCCTCATACAAAGAAGCTCCTCCATTCTCTTGCTGTCGGCTGATCGACTACTTTTCTATAGCGAAAATTTTCTAGTATACCAATTAGTGTCTTGATCAGGAAAAAGGTTACAGTAGAATGTTTGAAAATGTTCAGGAATGCAACAGCGACAGATGGATCGGGTAGCCTATAATTTACATGAGTCCTGCTACTTTCCTGATAACACAAGAAGTAAGAACGGAGTGACCTGTATGTATAAACGGCTACTAGCTATCCCGATCGCCGCTTTGCTCCTTGTACTGACAGCCTGCGGCAATGGTGGACAATCGGGGGATTCAGCAGCATCGAATCCGACCAGATCGATCAATTACCTGGGCAACACTTATAAAATTCCAGCCAGAACCAAAGATATTGTATACGTAGGCTTCCCTGCTTCGTATGAGGATTCTTTCTTGCTGGGAATCCCGCCCGTCGCAGCGACTATGGATAAAAACGGAAAATTTCCGGCGGAATATCAGGCCATGACCCGAAATGCCAAGCATCTCCCATGGAATATTGCAGATAACCTAGGTGAGTTGGTTGCCCTCGAACCGGACGTCATCATGACAACCGACAAGACCTCCAAGGAAGACTTGGCCAAATTGCAAAGCACTGCATCCGTCATCCCCGTCTCTACAAACGGAGCTCATTGGCAAGAAAACTTGCGTCTGCTCGCTGATGTTCGTGGGAAAGATGCCAATTTGGATACATTTGTAGGAAAAGTGAAGCATAACGCACAGGAACTCCGCGACAAGCTCGCCCCACTTCCAGAAAAGAAAGTGCTGACGGTGTGGTTCGAGGAAGGCTCCTTCTACATTTATCCGAAGCACGAGCGGTACAATTACCTGTTATATACGGATTTGGCCCTGCCTGTCCCAGATGTCGTCGCAAATGTGCAGGAGCGTACCGCGCTCTCTATGGATGCTTTGGCGAAAGAAGATCCCAACTACTTGTTTGTGATGGTGAACAAAGAAGACCAGCCTGCTTTTAAGCAGTTGCAAGAGCAGCCTGTCTGGAAAAACCTGAACGCCGTCAAAGCAGATCAAATGTACATGAATGCAGTTGAACCCGGCTTGGCTGGTGGCACGGCCTACAGCAACCAATCGTTTTTAAATGCGATTCGAAAACAAATGCTAAAGATGAGTGAATAAAATGATGGGCTTGGCTCATACTATACTCATCGAGCTCGGTGGTGTGTTTTCAATCAGGCTGTATTCCTTTTCGGAGGCGATGTGCCATGGATGATTTACACGATCACCAAGTGAGTAAGGGAAACCGTACACTGCTTTAAGCTTCTAACTTCATACTGGAGGTAGATGCGTCGCACGTGATGATCGGTAACACCTCAAAACTAACGAGCTCGATATATGCCGTCTCCTTTATGGAGGCGGTTTTATTTTTTTGGAAAAAACACTTTGTCGCGCTTGAGTGGTGGGGAGGAAACAGGAGAAAACGCTCAGCTTCTTGGAACACCTTCCTGGAAGTGAATCTGTCCGGCTCCATGAAAAAAAGCGAAACCCGCGTCCAAAGTGGTCCATTCAGGAGGCGTCTCAGAGGTGGACGCTAAAAGCTTGTTTCGCTTTTTTTCATTGCGCCTCGGTAGGTGTTGCCAAAGATCTTCGCTTTTTTCTCCTGTTTCCTCTACGCGCTTTCCCTGTGACCCGATTTTTTAATGCCTTAAAAAGAATGAAGAATGTAATCAGTTACGACAGAGAAGAATATTTCCAGACGTAGCGACTTGTGGAGTCCTACCGAGCGGAGAAGGGATTAGCGGGCAAAAGAAACGCAACGTGCCTTTACGTCGAAGCGGCTACCACTTTTGCGTTTCCCCGCTAATCCCTTCGGAGCGGACAGTCCTCACTTCCCCGAGGGACGAAGCCTGGAGCCTAGACTGGAAATATTCTTCTCCCCACCACAGCCACATAGAAACTCACGCTTTCTCAAAATATTGTCTACTTTGTCTCCCATTCGACAATATCTCCTAAAGTAAAGAGAATGGATTTCGATTAAGATAGTATATATTGGTATTTTTGTAATTAGTTTACTCAACTTTGGCATCCACTCGATGAAAGCTTCTAAAACACATTTATCACTTTCATGAAAGGTTGATGCAAATGTTTAAGAAAGCCTTGGTCATCCTAGCGTTAAGTTCAGTTGTCGTTGTACCAAATTTAGCTGCAACCGCCCAAGGGGCAGAGGCAACTACCTACGCAACAAATGGTACCCAGAAAGATTGGAAAAAGAAGGATGGACTTACAAGCCCAAATAAAGCATTTGGCGAGGAAATCTGGGTAATGTTAGGCTCACCTATTCCATCCGGATGGGTTGTGATCAGAAGTTCAGGAAATATGAACTTGATTAAGAATGTTAACAATGCTCCTTCTGGTTACGAAGTTTGGGTAATGCTTGGCTCTCCTATTCCTGACGGATGGGTTGTAACCAGAAGTACGGGAACTATGAACTTCATCCGAAATCTCAATAATGCTCCTTCTGCTCAAGAGGTATGGGTAATGCTTGGCTCTCCTATTCCTAACGGATGGGTCGTAACGAGAAGTACGGGAACTATGAACTTCATCCAAAATCTCAATAATGCTCCTTCTGGTCAAGAGGTATGGGTAATGCTTGGCTCCCCTATTCCTGACGGATGGCTCATTATCAGATCAACGGGAACAATGAACCTGATCAAGCGCATTGGCTAACCGCGTTCATCTAGTCCACAAGCTGATGTCGAAGCTCAATCGACATCAGCTTGTTTATTTTTCTGTTCTCTTTAGGAAACTCCAAAGCTCTTTCCGTGTTATCCGATTTTTTATATCCCTAAGAGAATGAAGAATCGTATCCGTTCCGCTTGAGAAGAATATTTCCAGACGTAGCAACTTGTGGAGTCCTACCGAGCGAAGACTGGAAATGTTCTTCTTCCCCGCAGCCACATAACAGGTGCCTCAAGGTTCTCTTGTGGTGGCGAGGAAACAGGAGAAAACGCTCAGCTTCTAGGGCCACCCCCTGGGGGATTGACTGCACGACTCCATGCAAAAAGCGAAACCGCGTCCAAAGTAGTCCTTTCAGGATGTGTTTCAGAGGTGGACGCTTAAAGGCGTGTTTCGCTTTTTGCATTCCGTCTCGGTCGGTGTCCCTAAGATCTTCGCTGTTTTCTCCTGTTTCCTCTACGAGCTTTCGTGTTACCCGATTTTTTTAAAGCCTTAAAAGATTGAAGAATGTCATCAGTTACGACAGAGAAGAATATTTCCAGACGTAGCGACTTGTGAAGTCCTACCGAGCGGAGAAGGGATTGGCGGGCAAAAGAAACGCAACGTGCCCATACGTCGAAGCGGCTACCACTTTTGCGTTTCCCCGCTAATCCCTTCGGAGCGGGCAGCCCAAGCTTCCCCGCAGCCACATAACAGGTGCCTCAAGATGCTGTTGTGGTGGAGAGGAAACAGGAGAAAACACTCAGCTTCTAGGGCCACCCCCTGTCGGATTGACTGCTCGACTCCATGCAAAAAGCGAAACCGCGTCCAAAGTAGTCCTTTCAGGATGTGTTTCAGAGGTGGACGCTTAAAGGCGTGTTTCGCTTTTTGCATTGCGTCTCGGTCGGTGTCCCTAAGATCTTCGCTGTTTTCTCCTGTTTCCTCTACGAGCTTTCGTGTTACCCGATTTTTTAAAGCCTTAAAAGATTGAAGAATGTCATCCGTTCCGCCAGAGAAGAATATTTCCAGACGTAGCGACTTGTGGAGTCCTACCGAGCGGAGAAGGGATTGGCGGGCAAAAGAAACGCAACGTGCCCATACGTCGAAGCGGCTACCACTTTTGCGTTTCCCCGCGAATCCCTTCGGAGCGGGCAGTCTTGACCCCCAGCAGGACGGAGCCTGGAGCCTAGACTGGAAATGTTCTTCTTCCCCGCAGCCACATAACAGGTGCCTCAAGGTGCTGTTGTGGTGGCGAGGAAACAGGAGAAAACGCTCAGCTTCTAGGGCCACCCGCTGTGGGGTTGACTGCACGACTCCTTGCAAAAAGCGAAACCGCGTCCAAAGTAGTCCTTTCAGGATGTGTTTCAGAGGTGGACGCTTAAAGGCGTGTTTCGCTTTTTGCATTGCGTCTCGGTCGGTGTCCCTAAGATCTTCGCTGTTTTCTCCTGTTTCCTCTACGAGCTTTCGTGTTACCCGATTTTTTTAAAGCCTTAAAAGATTGAAGAATGTCATCCGTTCCGCCAGAGAAGAATATTTCCAGACGTAGCGACTTGTGGAGTCCTACCGAGCGGAGAAGGGATTGGCGGGCAACAGAAACGCAACGTGCCCATACGTCGAAGCGGCTACCACTTTTGCGTTTCCCCGCGAATCCCTTCGGAGCGGGCAGTCTTGACCCCCAGCAGGACGGAGCCTGGAGCCTAGACTGGAAATATTCTTCTCTTCACCGCAGCCACATAATAGGTGCCTCAAGGTGCTGTTGTGGTGGCGAGGAAACCGGAGAAAACGCTCAGCTTCTAGGGCCACCCCCTGGGGGATTGACTGCACGACTCCATGCAAAAAGCGAAACCGCGTCCAAAGTAGTCCTTTCAGGATGTGTTTCAGAGGTGGACGCTTAAAGGCGTGTTTCGCTTTTTGCATTGCGTCTCGGTCGGTGTCCTAAGATCTTCGCTGTTTTCTCCTGTTTCCTCTACGAGCTTTCGTGTTACCCGATTTTTTTAAAGCCTTAAAAGATTGAAGAATGTCATCAGTTACGACAGAGAAGAATATTTCCAGACGTAGCGACTTGTGGAGTCCTACCGAGCGGAGAAGGGATTGGCGGGCAAAAGAAACGCAACGTGCCCTCGCTACGAAGCGGCTACCACTTTTGCGTTTCCCCGCTAATCCCTTCGGAGCGGACAGTCTTGACCCCCAGCAGGACGGAGCCTGGAGCCTAGACTGGAAATATTCTTCTCTTCCCCGCAGCCACATAAAAAAGACCTCTGCTTTTAAACAAAGGTCTTCTCCATTGAAAACATTATTCACCTAAATCAACGTTATGGTACACCTGCTGCACATCATCCAAGTCTTCCAAAGTATCGATCAGCTTTTCGAATTGAGCTTGTACATCTTCTGTCAGCGTTACTTCGCTTTGTGCCAGCATGGTCAGTTCAGCTATGGAGAATTCTTTGATACACCTGCAGCTTTTAACACGCAAAATCCATCAACGTTTATGTACCCACTTTTTGTAGGAAATGGTATATGTTTATCCTAGCATGAAATGCACAAATTTACCATAGTAGTCACGTTGTATATCACTACTCAAAGCTATTTTTCAGCTCAATTACTATGATGAACATTGACTATAAATTGATGTACAACTGGATAATTGTTCTCTTAAATATAATGATTAGAAAGAATAAACGACATATCAATTGATATGTCGTTTTTCTTAATATAACTTATCTGCATCTACTACAATAAACTCGGAGTTGGTCGGCTTCGCTTTGGTGTTGGAGATTGTGTAGCCAAACAAGCTGGGGATGGAGTCAAGATTGATTTATCAAGGGTTTTAGCTATATATTCGGTACATTTTGACCTATAAAAAATATCATTTTGAGTATACCAAAATCCAAATGTTCATTGGCTTTCAAAAGCAAAATTTATAGACAAAAATGCTCTTATAAAACAATAATCAATTTTTCCCAGGCTGTCAAACCGACTAATATCCTGAGCGAGATAATAATCCCCACACAATTGTCGCAGGTGGCTTAGAAGTAACATCGTACACGATGCGGTTTACGTTCTCTACCTCATTAACGATACGTACAGAGATTTTCTCCAACACGTCCCAAGGGATACGTGCCCAGTCCGCTGTCATACCATCAATAGAAGTTACCGCACGGATACCTACTGTGTATTTCAATTGAGTAAATTACTATTCAATTATTGCGTTGTTTTGGTGTATCAATTGTAGCAGGTCAAACTGAAGAGTTTCAACTATTCATCTTCAGAATTAGTATTTTAATTACAGATCAAGATCACACTGTCACTTCAATAATTATTAAAATTGTATTAATAGTTTTTAACTACTCATCCAACGATCGTTCTCCCTCAAAGATCACTTTCATATTATTGCTATCATATGTTCTATGACGAATCAATTTATTCTGTACTTCGTATAGAAAATTATAATCAATATAAATTTTCCCATCTACTATGCTGATTTCTCTAATCAATTCTGAAATAAACTTACATACAAATTCAATATCGCTATAAATTAAATTAGTATAGATTTTTTCATTGAGGAAACTTTCGCTTACATCTGGAGTTCTTTCTATTTCCTTATAGTATTGAGTACTTAAATGGCTTTTAAATCTAATGTATACCTCTTCGCTTACACCTTCTAGATACCTCTCATAATTTTCATACAATCTCACAATATTATTGCTCAACCTACTCCACTCATCTTTTTCTGGATTTAAATCCTCTCTGTTATCACAAGATAACCATTTCTTAAAAAAAGAAAATTCTCTTGCTGTCTCCCAGAATATTTTTTCAAGAGCCTTTCCAAAACCGTAATGAAACAGCCCTAACTTATCTCTAGTTTTTTCCAATATTACATATGTCACCATCGGATTCTGAATAAACGGCATTGCCACACCAATTGTGGTTTGAAAAAAGTAATCATGTGGTAGATCAAATATCTCAACAGCACGTAATAAATGTTCTAGTTTAGGAAATCTCTTACCTTCAAAATACTCATCAATAGCACTAACCTCGAAACCCAACAGAATTCCCATTTCATATTTAGTGTATTTAGATTGATGTAAATAAAAAATATTGTTCAGCTTATTAGCAAATCTAGAAACACTAAATTCAAATTCACCTTTATAAAAATCGTTTTCTTCTTTAAACAATGAGTACTCCGACTTCTTGCTTTCTATTAATTTTATGTCTTCTTTTTTAAATTCATATGTACCTAACTGACTTATTTTATAGATGAGGGAATTTAAATCATCTGTGTTTGCTTTAATCGAACTAGCATTTCTACGATAATAAATAGTATTTTCACTAACTATTGGTTTTCCTTTATCATTATTTAAATTTACTGGTGAAACTATAACTTTTTCAGCATCATGAACATACAATAACCCTACTATTTTTTCTGTTTCTTTATAAATACTATAGTAATTTAAGTCAAATAATAATTGCTCACCAGTTACACTTATAATTTTTTCACCAAGTGATGTAGGGTCAATCTTATGTTCCACACCTATTATGCTACAGTTATCATCAACACCCAATACAAGCCAACCACCGCCACTATTTGCAAATGCTATTATGTCCTTTAACAAATTTGCAAATGAATTGTTTGGATTTAAATGAATATCTCTTTTATAGTCCCATTTATTATTCTCTGTTTCCTTATCAACTAATTCAAAAAATTTATCTAATGAATTATACATATAAAGTCCCCTCATAAAAGAGTGTTTTAGATTTCAATCAAACTATTAAGTATCATCACCTGATCTAATTTTTGAGTTTGAATGTAGTTATACGCCTTATAGTCATTTCTTATTTTTTGCTGTTTTTTCGTTAAGTCAACCATCTAATCTCCAAATAGAGAAACAGGGTTCGACTTTCTCCAATGCTTGTAAATATATGTTTAAGGCTTTCTTCTTTAAGGCTATTTTCTATCAAAAAGTAGTCTCTTTTTATGAATTCTTTTATGCTGAGGACTAGAATCTCAATAACACTTATGTCGTAGATCAAATTAGCCCTCACATCTACTCGACAGAATAAGCACCTTGAGTTCTTCAACACTAATTATCGGCTTTCTATGTATCATTCTATGACAGTTGCTACACAGCATTGCAATATCTTCAACCTTCGTCTTTTCCCCTTCATTCATTTCAGAAATCAATTTTTTGTGATGTCCCTCAATGAAATCAACGCCCCTATCTCCATACACTTTTTGGAAGTCAAAGTTGCAAGCTTCACAATATAACCGACCATACTTATTGATAAACAATCTCTTGGCTTCCTTGATTAACTTTGGATTCCGTTCTCGTTTCTTATGAAGCACAAATGCAATTTTCCCTTCGGGATACTCTTTCCCCTCGTCAGCTTGAATATCACCAATAGAATCTTCATCTTGATGATCACTAAATTTGATTCCAGTCAGTGATGAGATGATTGGTATGTATAAATTACGATCTGATGGATGCTCAACACATTCCTGCTCAATCAATTCAATAGCTTCAGCAACTGATAGCCCTTTGAATAGCCCCTTATAGGCATTCTTCAACCCTAAGTGATGAAGGATACCCATGGCTTGATAACCCCGACTCCATTCTGGGTCAAGTTCTAGGGTATGTTCATCAATCCATCTGTGAGTATTCCCGTTGAAAAGGTACTCATGTACTACTTTGTTTCTCTGTTGTTCATTGTACGACATATACTCCCTGTTTCGGGATACTGGGTCAGGAAGCGGGATGTCCCTATTACCCTTGCTACTACCGATCACATTACTATTCCATTGCTGTAAAAGTTCCTCTGCCTGTGCATTTGAAAGCAAATAATTTGTGTTATTGCTCATCTTGAGGATTAATAGATCAGACAATACAGCATTCTTTTTCAAAAATTCTCTATTGAGATGATTACCTTCAAGTGCCAGTTCCTCTACGTGCATTGGGACTCTGGGTAGAACCTCATAGGCATCGCTAGGAGTCACCCAATACTCAGAAGTCACATCTTTTCTGGATAAAGGCAAGCCTATAACTGTCGCTCTAGCAACGATACCGCCATAACCTTGTTTGCCAGCTTCAGAACGCCATATATAAACCCTATCCCCGACTTGCACATCCTTCACGTAATGCTCCTGCCTGATCGACCAAACAATGTCTTGATTTTCTCGTAAGTAATCATCTACTTTGAAACGATTAGGATTACCCTGAAAAATCCATGTATTAATGTGGGGTTGTTCCTCTTGTTCTACTTGACCTCGAGTTGCCAAAAATTTTTCTAAGTTCCTATGTAACTCTTTATTTGTATCCTTTACCCATGGGTCTCTATTACTTTCTCTATCTTCTTTATAATGAACCATTGTTACAACGTTTCTCTTAAATATTGAGGGGTCGTAGCTAAGAAGCCAATCAAAAGCACCATATTTCGCTTTTGTTAGACCATTGTAACTATCTTCAAAAATGACTGTATTATTCCGTATCAAAGTGAGTTTATAATTGTCTTTCCCATATATCGCTGTAATGATATAGTATTCAGTTTCCTTACCTCTTCCCTTCACGTACTCCTTATTGGAAAGACTATCAAGATACTTTCTTTCATCCATATTTCTTGCCCCTCCTTATGTGCTTTTCTAGGTCACTTTCTATTTACTCCTTCATCGTTCAGCAATGTATCTGGAAAGACTTCGCTTGCTAACCCGATCAACAGATACTCAAAAAATGTCAACGAAGTTGCTCCAAATTCCCGCCAAACACCTGTCCAATCCTTAGACCAAGGCGAAATCCAGAAATAGACTGGTTGTCTAAGTACAGGGTTATCGGTTTGAGTAGCTGCAAACAACTTATTAGCCCATTTTTCGTATTTCCTTGTTTTCTTTATGTCCTGATGATCTGGACAAACAACAGCACTTAAATCCCCAATACGATAAACATAGTTGTAACCCCAGCGACAAAACTTCCCACTATCATCCTTGATGTTCTCTGAAGTTCCCTCCCCTTTTCCCATACTTCTCTGCCTTACCTATGTAAAGAGGAACAACTTCATTGTTTAGTTTCCAGAACATCATGTATATCAATCCGTCATATTGATCTGTACCTTGTTGATAGTCATTAACCACAATGCCAGACTGTTGCTTTACCAAAACTTCCATTTCATTACTACGTTTGAGCAATAACCGTCTGCTAGCCCCATAGGGAAAAACATCAGCCTTAACACCGTTGATTGTTTAAAATAGTGGAACACCTTTGCTTATCACTTGATACTCCTCACAAAAGTCATTCCACATTTTGAGTTTGTTGCCCATCATGTTCAATAACCTCGTTTTCAAACTCGTCAATGCAATTTTATCCCAATTAATGCAAAAGACCGACAGTTTAAGTACTGTCGCTCATTACTGCTGTGCTACGGGCGCTCGAACCTATTCAATTTGAAGAAGATAACAACCTCGTTTTGACCGACAGTCTCAAGTTAAACATTTCACAGCTGAGTTTAAAGTGGTTAATCAAAGTCTGTGTATTTTTTATTTGTGCCATATGCTTTTTCAATTGGATACTTAAGCTCATTCTTAGCCAATTTTTCTAATATTATCTCTTCAACATTCAAATGAAGTTCATTAGCTAGTAGTATGCTATAAATTAATACGTCTGCTAATTCAGCCTTTATATTTTCTGAGTTCTTGGTAATACCCTCTTCACTACTCTTCCATTGAAAGTTTTCCAATAACTCACTAGCCTCTAATGATAACGAAATAGCTAGATCTTTCGGATTATGGAATTGTTTCCAATTACGTTCATCTCTGAACCCAATTACTTTTGTTATTATCGCATTCATACTAGATTCAGTTTTAGACATTTCCTTACTACCTCCCGAGTTTAATATTTACAAGTTTAACCGCGTGTTGACAACCTAGAATATTCCATTAACATTAAATATGATATTAACTATGAAAACTTAGTACCCAACAAGTTTTAGTTCCAATGATTGGAGAGAGTAGATTATATGAAATATGGAACATTGAAATTATCTTTAAATACAAACCAATCAAGTAAAAACCAAGATTGTATAAAGGCTTTATGTGAAAGTGAGCAAAAGATATTAACTTCTGGGATCGTCGCTTATATTTATTATAATTTAGATAAAAAAACTGTATACATTGGTCAGACCAAACATTTTTGGGAACGTCATAATCAACACATCCAAGAAAATGATTACCATTTTCAAGACGGGAACTTTGATAAATGTCTTATTATCTATAATGCCAATTTTTTTACCGAATCACACACTAAAGATTTAGAATTTATGATTATTAATCATATGCTTGCAGAAATAGACACAACAAAATTCAAAATATATAACCGAAATAATGGTCAATCACAACCTGATTACAAAGATCATAATATATTAGAGCAAGAAGTTTTCGCTGAATTATGGGGTAATGAATTATTTAATGAAAAATTAGTAAAAACAAAAGATATAAAAGAAATAAGACAAAAGATTCTTTTTAAGTATTCCCCTTTCACTCAATTGAGTAATCAACAATTAGAAATAGAGGATAAAGTAGTAAAAGATCCATCGAACAAATATTTGATACATGGTGGTGCTGGTACTGGGAAAACTGTTTTATTAATGTCTCTCATGTTTAGATTAGTAAATGATAATCCAGACAAGAAAATAGGGTTAGTCACTACAAGTAATTTGATAAATAAATTTAATAGAATTTTAAGACAGTTGAATTTGAATAATAAATTTACTTTTGTTCGAGCTGGCAAACTTATAGAAGATGCACGTAAGAGTAATTCGAAATTTGATATTATCTTGGTTGATGAAGCGCATCGATTACAACGATATTATCCAAAAGGTCATCCAGAATCAAAAAAACACTTTGATAAAAATCTGCCTGAGATTAATGAGATTCATATGCTTGAAGAACTCACCAATGGAATAGTTTTGTTCTACGACCGATTCCAATCTATTCGCCCACAAGATATTGTCAGAAGTGATTTCATTAAACAAACAAAAAAATATATAAATAATTCATTAGATAAACAATACAGAATAAAAGGAAACGGCTTGTTTAGCGGAGATGATTATATAAAAGGAATTCTTAGTGCTTTAGATATTGATAATGACACTGACTTTAATTTGGATGTTTTTACTTATCGTAATAAAGATTCCTATTTTGGCATCGTTAAATCTATAAAAGATTTATTTGAATACACTGAAGAAATCGAATTACTTCACGCGAATACTACTAATCGCGTCATTGCTGGCTACACTAGAGAATGGGTATCAAAACCAACAGCTCCACACAATAAAGGGGTAAATAGAGAGGATTTCCCTTATGATTGGGCTGAAGGAGAAAATAAGTGGAGATGGAATAATCAATATGAAAAATGGGTTGAAATTGAAAGTACCAAAAAAGAGATAGGTTCAATTCATGCAATTCAGGGAGCAGATCTTGACTATGTCGGAGTTATTATTGGCAAAGATATTCAAGTTGGCGAGAACGGGAAACTTATTGCAGTAAGAGAAAACTATAAAGATATTGGTGGAACACCATTAATAAATGATTTTAACGAAGAAGACTTCACTAGATACGTATTAAATATTTATTACGTTCTATTAACTAGAGGTATTAGTGGATGCAGGATTTATTTTGAAGACCATAATGTACGGAACTACTTTGAAGATAAAATATTCAAAAGAATAGATAATTAACAGTAACTAAGGAACTGTGTCAGTAATAGAAATTTACTACTTTTACAGCACAGTTCTTTAGTATTTTTATCTATTGTTATGCACTCGTATTTTTTCTCTACTCCTTTAATCATGTACCCTGTCTATCCTATACTTTCATATTCCCTAGCTCGTCTATTAAAAGTTATTCGGTTTCATATTAAGCATTTTCATCACCCAATTGCAGTAGTATCATCCGAATCCCTCTCTTTGTTAACAACAATAAGTGTACTGGCAATGTTGTGGCTTGACTAATGATTGTTGTATTGAGTTACCTCAAACTTACAGATGGGGTTACTTGGTCTTTTTATCCCTTCTGTGAAACACGAGCCACGTTAAAAAATTTATTCAGATAACTGCGTCTTCCTTTTTGCAATCGCCCTGTACAATGTCGCTTTTTTAACTCCAGTTAATTCTTCAATCTCCTTAGCTGTATGATCTCCCGCATCATATAACTTTAACGCTTGTGTTACTTTCTTCTGATCGCTAACAGGTCTACCACCTTTACGTCCTCTCGCTCTTGCCGCTTTCAATCCTGCCTGTGTCCGTTCAATAATAATGTTGCGTTCAAACTCCGCAAATACAGCTAACATACCAAACAACGCCTTTCCAGCGGCAGTAGAAGTATCGATGTTGTCGTTAATTGAAACCAAGTTCGCCCCTTTTTGTTGGATGCCGTCGAGTACTTGGATTAGTTTCACCGTGGAACGAGCAAGCCTGTCCAATTTGTAAACAACTAAAGTGTCACCTTCATCTAATAAGTCTAAAGCAATCTGTAGCTGTTCTCTATCGTCTTTAACACCACTTGCTTTCTCTTGGAATATTTTCTTTACGCCATACTTGCTTAATGCGTCATACTGCAGGTCTAAGGTCTGGTCTGAGGTTGATACTCTTGCATATCCAATTATCATTGATCTGTCATCCCCTACATCCTTTAGTTTGTAGGATTAGCATACCAATAAACACTATTTAATGATACATAGATTTTGATACGAGTTATGATACAAACTAACCTACATTATGATGAAATATAACTGTATCATCCGTCTGTCTCATTAACCTTCGTTTTTGGAACGACATCGTATATGTGTATGAAGTTCTGCGTTGTCATAGCACATTCTATTTTGTCAGGCGTGGGATTCTTGCGCCTTTCTATATAATTATATATACCAACAAAAAAGGAGAGTGATTGTAAATCGGTAATGTAGTTTTTTTGAGAGTATCTAGCTTGATTAAGGGTGTAGATTTTGAAGTAGTTTCAATTGTTGTTAATGACAATAATCTTCAAGCGCATTCTTTAGGTGGATTTCTTGATACTAAAAGCATTGATTTGTTCTGAGAAACTAATAGTGGATTCTTATATCGAGCAGACAGTTTGCTCAAAAATCATCAGTTACGGTGTCAGCAACTCCATTCCCTACTTTAGACAATATTGCCTTTTACAAAGCGAAAAATGAAATTGGCATTGATCTAGCTACAGAGGTTGGTTTAGGAGTAATGAAACGCCAAAAAGATTATTTGTTATATTGTCCATTTATCAGCGAAGAACCAACGAGCATTGTGTATGAAATGCTTTTTTTGAAAGTTTACGTTCAATTATTGCATCCAGAGGAGAATTGGTATGAAACCAAATACTTTTACCGCCGAGCTAAAGAATACGAGCAATCACAATAAGTTAAGATAATAAATCTACTTTTGGAGGAAACTAATGTTAACTGATGAAATCTCTTGGAATAGAATTTTTTCGTACTGGAATCTATATTGTCAAGATTACAATCCATTAATGAATCACAACCCTCTATTTGAGGAAATTAAGGTCACTATTAAAAAATTGGAATCACCAAATTACCAACTTGGGAACGAGATCATCGATTGGTGGTCAAATGATACAAAACAAAACAAAATTGATCTTTTAAGTAATTATGGGTTGCTTGGGGTTAATTGGCGATTGCCCACTGGGCTAAAGCGAACAGTGGAAATGATGTGGGATCATAAAGATAATCATGAAGATATTGCGTTGATTTGGTTAGCTTCATCTCTTAATGAGATAAGTACATATTTTCCGCATCATTGGCAAGGGAACGGAACATATTTATTTGTGAAGCAGGTATTAAATGAAATCTATCGTGAAATGAGAGAGAGAAACATATGGACTTGGCATGGGAGCGTAAGAAACTTTCTACCAATAACAATAGAAAAGAGCATTTTTTCAACACCGTCTAATTTAAGCAGTCTTGTACAAATTGCCACTCTTGATTGTATTACAGTAAGAAACTCATGGACATTAGTGTGTGTTTCTAAAGATTCTTCTTCAATATCTTAAGGCGTGGCACATAGAGAGCATCCAAAACATATCAACAAGATGGGGCTGTCCGAAAGGCTGTCCGAAAAGTGGTATTTCAGCCCCATAACTAAAATAGGGAAAACCCAAGAATGCCGTTAAATTAACATTCTTGGGTTTTTCATTTCGATGTAATTTACTCGAAAATGGACTTTTTAGACAGCCCCATCTTTGAACCGTAAACACCAAACTAACTCTATCCACTAGGGGGTACTTGACAGCCTGTAGACCCCCGTAATTGTTAGGAACAAGCCTAACTCTCCCACTCACAAACCCTGTAAGCAGATTCTACGATACGAAAGCCCCAACCGAAGCCTTTTTTACTAGAAATTATTTCAAATATCAGGCTAATAACAAATTTTTTCGGTCACTGTGTGTTTTTTCGTCGCTAATGTATAAATATATATGAGGAAATACTAATTAATTTCATTGATTCATTAAACATCTGCCAAATCTATAGAAATGGCTCTGTTATAAACGCTTAAATAATGACCCACTCTCCGACTGTTCGGAGAGTTTTTTATTTGCTTGCAACATCACACTTTCGTGAAAGGAGGTGACCAATATTGAATGATGATGATCTACGTTCAGCAGTCATTGCATTCCAGAAGCAATACGGAACTACACTTACCTTCATTGCTATCAAAAGTGGCGTTTCTAGGGAGCATCTTAGTAGATGGGTTCATGACAGATCCTACGCTATTTCATTAGACCTTAAATCCAGAATCCAGAAAATCGTTACTAAAGGAGAAATGTAATATGACAATCGTAAATGTAGTAGACGCGCCTTGTGGGTATGGTAAGACCTCTTGGGCTATCCAGTATATGAATGAAATGAATATCCAGTCCCATAGTTTTATTTACGTTACACCTTTTCTTGAAGAGGTCACGAGAGTACAGCAGTCTGTCCATTCAAGAGAGTTTCACGAACCAAAATCGATTAAAGGTGACACTAAACTGGAAGACTTACATAGACTGTTAGGAGAAGGCAAAGACATTGCAACAACTCACGCATTGTTCAAGATGGCAAATGCAGAAACAAGAGAGTTAATTCGAAGCAATAACTATACTTTAATTCTGGATGAAGTAATGAACGTTATTGAACAAGTTCCACTAAAGAAGGACGATTTGGAGTCGATGGTAGACCTTGGACTAATTGAATATGAGGTTAACAATAGAGGTTTGACCTACATCAAGTGGAAGCAAGACAGGCTAGAACACGAATCACAATTCGATATATTCAAGAAATACGCTATCGGCAACAACCTTATGTTGTGTGCTGACAAAACGGCTTTGATGTGGAATCTACCATGTGACATTTTCAAACTGTTCAAAGATGTATTCATCTTGACTTACTTGTTTAAAGGTCAGTTTCAGCGATACTATTACGACTTACATGGCATTAAATACGGATACCTTTCTGTTGCTAAAGACGATCAAGAATACAGACTTGTGCCGTACAATGATAGAGAAGTCCACGACAAAGAACATCTGCGTAGACGGATAAGAATCTACGAAGGTAAGCTTAATGATATTGGTGACGATCGGAATAAATTGTCTAAAAGTTGGCTAGAAAACAGTAGAAATAAAGACATAATTACAACACTAAAACGGAACACTTTTAGTTTTCTGACGAATCACTGTAAGGCTAACAACAGCACAGCACTGTGGACTACTGTTAAAGGAAACAATGAAAGGATTCAGAAGAAACTCACGCCAAAGGGTTACAAGAACGCATTTATTCCAATGACAGAACGAGCCACGAATTTACACAAAGACAAATATCATCTTGCATATCTGGTCAATAGATTCATGAATCCAATTGAAAAGGGATTCTTTCAACAGTACGATGTTCAAGTTGACGAAGACACTTGGGCATTGTCTGAACTCATTCAGTGGGTTTGGCGTAGTAGTATTCGAGACGGTAAACCAATAGTCATCTACATTCCAAGCAAGAGGATGCGTGATCTGTTCAAACAGTATTTGACCTCAGACAAGTTCGAAACTCTTCCCGAGGAAGCTGTGACAGATCAACCGCCAAGCGACTGGAATCTGTGACCCATAATGCAATCGAGTGCATTATGGCATCAAAAAACATCAATAAAATACAGTCTTATTTTTTTATTTCCTTAAAAGAAGAAGTACAAAAAAACTATGCTACATCGATTACACTCCAGACGATTCGAAAAGCGTAGCGTTCGAATCGTTGACAAGGACAAAAGCGTAGCGTTGTCCGCGGCAGTCAGCACTGAGCGTTGGCTCAGTGCTATTTAATTTAAGACACAGTATATACGGTACTTTCTTGAGCATTTAGGTATATTTTACATTTTTTCATTTACGCAATAAACTGTGGATGGCAACTAAGAATAATCTTCTACATGGGAGCGTCAAGAATGCGAAAAACATGTTCTATCTGTAGCGTAAATAAGCCAATTACCGACTTCTACAATCAAAAAGGTGGTAGATACGGGAAAAGCGCTGTGTGCAAAGTATGTCTTTACAAAAAGAATAAGGAATCGAGGGAACGAAGACAAAAAAATATTAAAGAGTTACCAAATAATTTAACTGAGGAACAAACTGAATCAATACTTGAGAATTTTGGCTATAGATGCTTTCTCACAGGAAATGAAGGTATTGGCCTAGATCACTTCGTACCACTCTCTTGGGGTTCTGTAGTTATGAAGTACGGAATCGGAGGAACTACATATGCAAACATGATTCCTCTGTACCGATCTATCAATTCTTCAAAACAATCAATGAATCCATTCATATGGTTTGAACGCTATGGTGAACGACATGGAGTTTCAATTGAAAAGTGGAATTCTGCCGTTCAATACATTGCTGAGAAACATGACATGACTTCAGACGAGTATAAGAATCGAGTAAATGCATGTTATAACGAAATACTGGCATTAAGATGGATAACTCGCGTTAATTTCAGAATAGAGTCAGGCGAATCTATTCATTATGTGGACATACGTAATGCGTTGAAAATGAATCTTAATATCCCTGTTGTGGTTGAAATGCTAGGGAGTATCGAAACAAAGAATGCTTTTTTAGATCAACCAACAATTGATCTTGTGAATCAACTTAAAGCTAGGTTAGAGAAAAGCGCATAGAAATAAATAAAACATGAATTCAATTGAGTTTAAGGAGTTGAAGATATGGATCAATTTAAAGATATTTTAAAAGTACTGAAAAAGTTACAAGATCAGCAATACCAGCTAATTAACATAATAGAATCTATGACCTCTGAACCCTCTTCTGGAATCGTATCGAGTGCATATGACTTCTTGTTTGAAAGAGAAAATAACGATTATGATCGTGAGTATTCTGACTATATTTCGAATTGCAACATAAATATAAAAGAACTAACGATTCAAGAACGACTATCTGAGCGAGAAGCAACAATCCAAGCCCTCTATGACAAGCAACAAGACCAAGACAAACTCATTAATCGGTTGAGTGCTTTGTCAACAAGACTAGAAACAAGAATAATTAATTAAGGAGATAAGTACAGAATAAACTCAGCGCTAACTGCTAGAGACGAGGACGACTACGAATCTGCCGTAATAGATAGAAAGCGAATACTGGATGTTTTTTTGAGTGTTAGAACCTTTTCCAGATGATATACCAAGCCCCCCTAGAAGCGGCAAATATCTACTTCTAGGGGGGAATTTCTATTATCCTAATCAGTTTCCTTCAATGATTCAAACTAACCAATTGTTTGATGCTTTCTGAACTCATGTCCTTCGTCGTATGTGATCCTAACTACTAACAAACTTATAGATTCATCAACGGGCTAGAGGTCTTGGCAAGTTCAATAATCTTTTCATCTTGAATAGATTGCAGGTAAATATTGGTTATTGCAGTCGATTCATGCCCAAGTAATCGACTTAGGCTATATACATCCAGTCCTAGCCTTAACTGCTTCTGAGCGTAATAATGTCTCAAGGTATGCGGACTACAACGAATACTCTCTCTAACCTTTGCCTGTTGTCCTGCTTTCCTTACCACAATCTCAATAGCTGTGTTCGTAAGCATTTTCCCATTCTGTGATAAGAAGTAGTTCGAATCTGTCATTAGTTTATCTTTGAAATACAGCTCTTTTACTCTTTCGTACTTAATCATATATTTTTTAAGGATAGGTGAAATATATAAATGTCTTTCTTTATTCCCTTTTCCTCTTATCTTGATTGTCGTATCCATAACGTCTGGGCAGGTAAGACTGCATAATTCTAGGTTTCGGATACCCAAGTCAACAAAAAACATGATGATGAGCTTGTTCCTTAGTTCTAAATAATGACTCCCCTTATATACGTTTAACATTCTGATTACTTCTTCATCTTCAAAAGTCTTGATTAGAACTTTTGGCTGTTTCATCCATTTCAAACCAAGGACTGGATTCCTTTTTTCCGCAACGTATCCTTCTTCCACACAAAATCGAAAGAATGACCTAATGTTCTTTTGAATGCCATTGATATAGCTTACGCTTAATCCCTTCTTCTTTAGGTTCATCAGATACGCTTTTATGTGATTCGAAGTTACATCCTCTATCTCCATTAGGCTATATTCATTTGTTAGGAAGTTTAAAAATGCCCGATTGTTGTTTCTGTATCCTTTGATGGTTCGAATGGAGAAATTCTTTATTTCCAGATCAAATAAAAACTCTTTATAAATATCCTCTACTAACATAAAAAACTCACCTCTTGTATGATTTTTTCCATACAAAAAGTGAGTTCGTTATATGCTTTCTCCTATATAAAACAAAGTAGATGTATATCACCGTGTTTTCAAACTAAATTCAGCATGTATATCATCGCTGACGTAGAAAAACGGTAATAATCACTCATTTTGATTAGATAAGAACAAAAGCATAGTCGTTATAAACATTGATATATCAGGCTTCCCTAACGTTCAATTCGGCTTATTCACCTAAATCAACATTATGGTACACCTGCTGCACATCATCCAAGTCTTCCAAAGTATCGATCAGCTTTTCGAATTGAGCTTGTACATCTTCTGTCAGCGTTACTTCGCTTTGCGCCAGCATGGTCAGTTCAGCTACTGTAAACTCTGTGACGCCACCCGTTTTGAGTGCTTCTTGTACAGCGTGGAACTGTTCTGCATCCGCGTAGACGATGACAGCGCCGTCTTCTTCCAAAATGTCACGTACATCTACGTCCGCTTCCATCAAGATTTCCAGCACTTCATCGGAGGATTTGCCTTCCATGCCGAAAACAGCTGTCGGATCGAACATATAAGCTACAGAACCAGATACTCCCATGTTACCGCCGTTTTTATTGAATGCAGCACGCACTTCAGGAGCTGTACGGTTTACGTTATTGGTCAATGCATCCACAATGATCATCGATCCGTTTGGTCCGAAGCCTTCATAGCGCAGTTCGCTAAAGGTTTCATCAGAGCCGCCCTTTGCTTTATCAATCGCGCGGTCGATAATCGCTTTAGGTACGCTGTACGTTTTGGCACGCTCCAGGACGACCTTCAGAGCACGGTTGGACTCTGGGTCCGGCTCGCCTTGCTTTGCCGCTACGTAAATTTCCTTCCCGAACTTCGCGTAAATACGACTGGTGCTCGCGTCTTTAGAAGCTTTCTTCTCTTTAATATTGTTCCACTTACGACCCATAATCCCACTCGCTTTCAATATGACAGATTGAATACTCCGGATTCCTTTTACACACTAGCCTATTATACCTCAATCTTATGAAATATGTTAAGCAGTGGAAGAATTTAAAAGCACAGCCTCTAGATGAGAGAGCTGTGCTTTGCTTTTAGACGTTTACTTTTTGGTCAAACCCTCGTAAATCGTTTTGATATTCCATTCCATCATTTTGATATACGTATCGCCATCTTCTCCCGGCTTTCCGAGAGAGTCCGTAAATACTTTCCCGACAATCGGTACACCGGTTTCATTCGATACCATCTCCATGCTGCGTGGATCGATACTCGTCTCTACGAACAGAGCCGGGATTTTTTTCGCACGGATCGTATCGACTACTTGCGTGACTTGCTCTGGTGTTCCTTGGTTCTCCGAGTTGATTTCCCAAATGTATGCCGCTTCAAAATCGTACGCTTCGCTGAAATATTTGAACGCTCCCTCGCTCGTCACGAGCAGACGCTGTTCCTTTGGAATCTGGCTGTATTGCTTTACCGCTTCCTCGTGGAGAGCAGTCAGCTGTTCGATGTATTTCTTGGCATTTTGCTCATACGTTTCCTTGTGGGCTGGGTCCACCTTGATCAGGGCATTTTTTGCATTTTCCGCATACTTGATTCCATTGCGTACATCCAACCAAGCGTGCGGATCTTCTTCGCTTTCTTTGCCTTTGGTCGTCAAGTGTTTAGCCGCTACACCCTCACTGAGTCGGAATACGGGTGCATCCGGACCTGATTTGCCCGCTGTGTTCATGAGATTATTGAACCAAGAGTTACCCGCCTCCAGATTCAAGCCATTGTAGAAAACAGCGTCTGCATCCGTCGTTTTTTGCACGTCAGCAGGCAGTGGATCATATTCATGTGGATTGGAGCCAACCGGAGCGAGACTATGTATCTCTACCCGATCTCCCCCAATGTTTTTCACGATGTCATACAGGATGGAATACGTGGTCACGACCTGCAGCTTGTCAGTGTCTGATTTCGGAGGCTCGTTCGCACTTTGCGGAGCACCGCACGCTGCCATCAATACAGTTGATACTAGAAAAACGAAAAACAGATTCCACTTCTTCATGACAATAATCTCCTTTACTTTGAGAGCTCGACTCGTTTTTGCCGGGCTCGGATTGATTTCCATACCACCCCGTGTTTTCGGGAGAAGAGAAAGGCCAGGAAGAATAACACAGTTGCAACCACAACAATCGTGGCACCAGAGGCCAAATTATAAGTAAAGCTGAAATAAAGACCGATAACCGCTGACAGCATCCCAAATCCGCCAGCCAAAAAGATCATGATCGACAAGCGGTCCGTCAAAAGATAGGCGGTAGCAGCCGGTGTAATCAGCATGGCGACGACCAGCACGATTCCGACAGTCTGCAAGGAAGCTACTGTTACCATCGTCAACAAGGTCATCAGCAAGTAATGAATGAGGTTGTTACGCAAGCCGTAAGCAGCAGCAATGGTCGGATCGAACGAAGTCAGTAACAGTTCTTTGAAAAAAGCGTAGACTGTCACGATGACGACGATCCCGATACCAACCGTCACCCACATGTCTGACGAACGAACAGCCAATACATTCCCGAACAAAATGTGATACAGATCCGTACTGCTTTTCAGCATCGTAATCATAATGATTCCAATCGCAAAGGCGGACGTGAACAAAATCCCAATCGCCGTGTCGTTCTTGATGCGGCTATTTTGGCTCACGTAGCCAATTCCAACAGCGGTGAGTACACCGGTTAAAACAGCGCCCACAAAGAAATTGATTCCAAATGCATAGGAGAGGGCCACCCCAGGTAAAACAGCGTGTGAGATGGCATCTCCCATCAAGGACATTCCCCGCAAGATGATAAAGCTACCAATGACGCCGCAGATTAGCCCAACCACTACAGACGTAAACAATGCTTTTTGCAAAAACTCATACTGTCCAATTGCCATCAAGAAATCCATTATGCAAGCACCTCGGTCTTTTCGAGAAATTGGAGCTGATAGGCGTATGCTTTCGACATGACTTCTCGATTCAGCACTTCATCGACCGTACCGAACTTGATCAATTCTTTGTTCATCAGTAGAAGCTGATCAAAATACGCATTCGCTTTTGACAAGTCATGATGGACGACGACGATTGTTTTGTCCTGAAGCTGCAGCTCTTTCAAGATGCGAATGATTGTGTCCTCACTCGCCACATCAATCCCCACAAACGGCTCGTCCAGAAGCAGCAGCTCCGGTTTTTGCGCAAGTGCCCTTGCCAGGAAGACACGCTGTTGCTGCCCGCCGGAGAGCTCCCCAATCTGCCTGTCGCGGAAATCCTCCAGCCCTACTCTTTTCAGGCATTCCAGCGCCCACGCTTTTTCCTTTTTTTTCGGAAATTTGAACAGTCCCACACTTGGGTATGTCCCGATCAACACTGTATCCATGACGGTGATCGGAAACGTCCAATCAATCATGCTCCGCTGTGGTACATAGGCGATTTTCTTCCGGAATTCATTTGTCTCTTTACCAAAAATCCGCACATTCCCCTTATCTCTCGGAATGAGTTCCAAGAGAGCTTTGATCAAGGTTGACTTCCCTGCCCCGTTTGGTCCGATGATTCCAACCATGCTCCCTACCTCAACGTCAAACGAGACATCCTGAACAACTTCGTTCCCAAAGTAAGAGACATGCAGATCCCTTACTGCGATAGCAGATTCCATGATTTTTCCCTCCATATAATAGCCCGTTATATGATCCCGTCCAAAAACCGATGATGAAACGGGTAATCCCTATATGCCTAGACACAAAAATGTAGTCTTGTACCAATAATATTCACCCAAGCAAACTAATATGCTTGTGTATAAAAATGTTGCCCTAATGCAAAATTAAATGATTTCCATTCCTATGTCAATATATTCTTTTTTCTGAGATACACAAAAAGAAGCCCAGCTATTGTTCAAAAAAGCAGAACTTCCAAAATCTACCTATTTCGTTCATATTTAAAAGCTTTTTTTCTATAAAAATAAATAAACATATGTTAATCAACTATAGTTATGCTAATATGAACATTATCTGTTTGATAAAAATCTAAAAATTGAAAACTAACTAAAAATAAAGAGAGGTGGATCGTATGCAGGATCAAAAATTGGAGAGAGGTCTAAAAAACAGACACGTACAACTCATCGCGATCGGCGGTGCAATCGGAACAGGATTATTTTTGGGCGCAGGAAAATCGATTCATTTGGCCGGCCCATCCATCTTATTCGCTTACTTAATTACGGGCATCATCTGCTTTTTAATCATGCGTTCACTCGGGGAGCTCCTCTTGAGCAATTTGAACTACCATTCTTTTGTGGATTTCGTCAAAGAATATTTGGGGAATATGGCCGCATTTGTCACAGGCTGGACTTACTGGTTTTGCTGGATTTCCATCGCCATGGCCGACCTGACAGCTGTTGGTATGTATACACAATACTGGTTTCCGGAAATACCGCAGTGGATGCCAGGCTTAATCGCCCTCTTGATTTTGTTAATCATGAACCTGGCTACGGTAAAGCTTTTTGGAGAAATGGAATTTTGGTTCGCGCTCGTTAAGGTCATCGCGATTCTCGCCCTCATTTTTGTCGGCATATTCATGATCATCAAGGGCTTTTCTACGAATGCAGGTGCGTCCAGCTTCACGAATCTCTGGAGTCATGGCGGGATGTTCCCGAACGGCTTCAATGGGTTCCTTCTCTCCTTCCAGATGGTCGTGTTCGCATTTGTTGGGATCGAGCTTGTCGGGCTGACAGCGGGTGAAACAGAGGACCCAAAACGAGTCATTCCAAAAGCGATTAACCAAATCCCGATTCGGATATTGATTTTCTACGTTGGCGCACTCATCGTCATCATGAGCATTTATCCTTGGAACGCGATCAACCCGTTGGAGAGTCCATTCGTGCAGGTCTTCGCAGCGATTGGAATTGCAGCCGCTGCCGGTATCGTCAACTTCGTCGTACTGACATCCGCAGCTTCCGCATGTAATAGCGCCATTTTCAGTACAAGCCGGATGGTTTACTCCCTTGCCAAAGAAAAGAATGCACCTGTGCCACTTACCAAACTGACTGCCAACAAGGTCCCGGCAAATGCACTATTCTTTTCGACGGTTGTCATTCTAATCGCAGTCGTATTGAATTACGTTATGCCAGAAGGCGTATTTACGCTGATCACAAGCGTTTCGACCGTTTGTTTTATCTTTATTTGGGGAATCATGGTCATCTGTCATTTGAAATATCGCAAAACGAGACCAGAATTAGCAAAAGCGAATTCGTTTAAAATGCCGCTCTATCCTTTTGCCAATTACCTGATCCTGGCATTCCTTGCCTTCATCCTGGTCGTTCTGGCACTCGCAGAAGATACACGAGTCGCCTTGTTCATCACACCTGTGTGGTTTATCTTACTCGTCGCGATTTACAAACTGCGGAAAACGAAGACAAATGAAATAGAGGTAGCAGAACACTAAGCAGCGCCTCCTGTTTTCACTTTCAACATTGGTGAAAATGGGAGGTGTTTTATTTTTGTATATCCTCGCGTAGTTCCCCTTCACTTTTTCAAAATTTTTTATAAAAGAAAACTAGCTTCCTGCCTCTTCGATGTGTACTATATGTAAAAAACCAAATCCAGCATGAGGTGATAGTAAAAATGACACAGCAGCATTCGTCCTATGCAAGACCTCCACTCGCAGATTGCATTCCTGATCTCGTTGCCTTTTCCAGAGGGGAGAAAAAAGCGACCCTCTTCATCCATAACGGCACTCTCGTCAATGTTCTCTCCGGTGAAATCTTGCCGAATATGTCCATCGCTGTCGTTGGGACCCGTATCGCCTATGTCGGTCCTTTTGTGGAAGGGATGACAGATGAATCCACCAAAATAATCGATGCAAAAGGAAAGTATATGGCACCAGGACTGTTGGACGGGCACTGTCATATCGAAAGCAGCATGCTGTCCGTGACGCAGTTCGCCAATGCGGTACTGCCGCTCGGAACGACAGGCGGCTTTTTCGACGCCCATGAGATCTCGAATGTTCTCGGTCTACCTGGTTTGCGCATCATGCTGGATGAGGCGAGACAAACACCGATGGCTGCTTACATGCAGGTCGCTTCCTGCGTCCCTTCAACGGATGCTTCTTTTGAAACGGCTGGGGCAGAATTCGGACCAGCGGAGGTCGCGGAAGCATTGAGCTGGGGACCGGATATGATCGCACTCGGGGAAGTCATGAATTTCCCTGGCGTCGTGTACGGAGACCCGAAAATGATAGGAGAGATTCAAGCGACATTGCGGGCAGGGAAAGTAGTGGATGGTCACTATACATGGCCTTCAAGTGATCCTCGTCTGGCTGCTTATGCCGCTGCGGGTGTATCTGGTTGCCATGAGTGTGTGACCAGCGAAGATGTCGCACAGCGCGTACGCCTCGGAATGTATGCCAAAATGCGCCGCGGTTCTGCCTGGCACGATGTTGCAGCAACGATCAAAGCACACACCGAACAGGGCATTGACTCCCGCCGAATGATGCTCGTGTCCGATGACCGTATTTGTGACTCGCTAAAAGAAGAAGGACATATGAACTTCATCGTCAGACACGCGATCTCGCAAGGAGTGAAGCCAGTTACTGCCTTCCAGATGGCGACCATCAATACAGCAGAACGATTCGGTGTCGCAAGAGATGTAGGCTCGATCGCACCGGGTATCATCGCCGATATGATTTTGCTCGACGGGAATCTGGCTGATGTGAATGTCGTGATGACGATCGCGCGTGGTGAAGTAGTGGCGGAAAACGGTGAAATGACGCTCGAACTTCCTCCGTTCCCTTACCCTGAGTTTGCTGTCAACTCTGTGAAAATCAAGGCTGAACTCACTCCATCTGACTTCATCATCAAGACTCCTGTTCCCTCTGGGACGATCAAGACTCGCGTGGCAGTTGTCCGCGAAAATCACGTAGAGACAGACGAAGTGTTTGTGGATGTAGTTGTCGCAAATGGTGAGCTTCAGATTACGCCAGAGAGCACCTTGTGCAAAATGGCTATTTTCGAGCGCCATGGGAAAACAGGCGGCTCTGGCATCGGGATTGTCGGCAATGTCGGATTTAACCAGCCAGCAGCGATTGCCATGACTGTCGCCCATGATTGCCATAACGTGCTTGTCATCGGAAACGACGATGAACGGATGGCACAAGCAGCAAATGCTGTGATCGGCATGCAAGGCGGTATCGCTGTCGTGACTGGAGACGGTGAAATTGTGGAGCTTCCGCTGCGTTTAGCTGGACTGATGTCGACCGAGCCTTATGAAACCGTTGTGAAGCAATCCATGGAGATTAGCCAAGCATTGGTGAAGGCGGGCTGCACGATGAACTACGCCTTTATGACATTGTCTTTGCTTGCTCTGGTCGTCATTCCGACCTTGCACATATCGGATACAGGCTTGATTCGCATTTCAGATGCGGGATTTGAGCGGGTATCGCTGTTTGTAGAATAACTACCACATCCCCTCTTTTGCGAATAGGCAAGAGGGGGTTTTCTCTTTTCGCTTCCTTACTCTTCGACCAACTGAACCACTTTGCATAATTGATAGAAATAAAAAACGCCACGCATTTGCTCGAGATTCATCTGATCGAGATAGCGCAACGTTTCCAAAGCGATGTTTCTCGCCTCTCTCACATCCTCTTCATTCATACTCGCGATGGCTTCCTTTAGCTCCACAACCGATAAGGAATAGACAGCAGGTCGCAACGTACGAAGCAGCATGATTTTGTGGATTTGCGAGCAATTGAAGAGACGGTAGCCATTTTTCTCGTCACGGGAAGTCGTAATGAGTCCAACCTTTTCCCAGTGGCGGATGGTTGAGCTGGGCAGTGAAGTCATCGCTGCGACCTCCCCAATCTTCATCCATTCGCTGTTTCGGGCTTCCTCATCCTTTTCTACTTGACCGTCTTCGAGCATCGCCAAGTTTCCTTCGGCTATCTGCTTGTCCCTCTGCAGATTAGCCTGTACCTCATTTATACGCCACAGAGCAGCCTGCAACTGTCTATCCTGAATCAGTCGCATGACCTGCGCTGTCACTTCCATCCCAAAGCCGGGAGACATGCCTTGCATACATCTAAAATAAGCGACGTGCTCCGCCGTATACTTCCGGTAGCCGCTCGCCGACCGCTCTACAGGCGGAACCAGCCCCTGCGCTTCATAATTGCGCAAGGCGCTTGTGCTCAGCTTCAGCTCGCGTGCAATATCAATGGGGCGCATGGCAGCCAGCCTCCTTCCGACTTTCTTCGATAAAGATTAAAGCTTTGTTATAAAGTTACTTCACTCTTAATCTGCTTTATTCCTTTTATTTTGGATAAACCTTAGAATTCGCTCGAATGTTGTAAGATAAATGTGACAAGTGGAAGGAGGCGCATTACCCAATGCACAAAGCTGAATTCGAACGGCAACTGACAACGCTCATTCAAAAGGGCTATCCTGAAATGGCGGGCATGACAGCAGATGAGTTTAAGAAAAATCTTGCCCCGCTACAATCACTAGCAGAAGCTCTCCCCATTCAAGAAGACGATCAGCAAGAGGACCTCGTCCCCTTTGTTCTCGTTGTAAAAGGCGATTGGTTCGACGGAGAAAAAGCGATGCAAGCAATCGAGCGGCAAAAGAAAGCTGGCTTCAGTGTCATGGATGCAGAAGAAATCCGGCGTTTTACACCGATCGAGGGCATCGAGATTCCTACTGAGATGGCCTATCTGTTGACCGGAATTGATACAGGAAAAGAGACGCTGAACGTCACACCGAATGACGCGATGCCCATCCTCTTCGAGCAACAGCGTTCTCCGCTCACGCTAGAGGAAGGGATTGCCCTGATCACCCACTTCCCGGATCTCGTAAAGAAAAACAACGGCTTTTCTCTGCTCGGCTCTCGTTGTGGTGACCGACGCGTAACCGCCATGTGGATCAGCGAAAACAAACCGAAGCTAGGCTGGTGCTGGGCTGGCAATCCGCATACGTGGCTTGGTTCTGCTTCCTGCCAAGCTCGTTTGGACGAAAAAAAACCTTGAAGCTCATTCAAGGTTTTTTCTTTCTTATTCTTTTTCATTCAACGTAACGCCATTGATTTTCAAATGAGCGCGAAACATTTCCAGCATCAACGGCATTGCCTCTTTTTCCGGCCATGAATCCGTCTTCCACAGGCCTGCTTGTTTAAATGCGCGCGGGCAATGTAGGAAGCACTCCTCCACCTTCACGATTACGCCGATGCCGCTTGTTTTGCCCTTCCATCCCTGCTCCGCAAGCAACACTGCGTCTTTCGTAATGCGGGCTGATCCGTTTATCCGCAACACTTCTTCCAAACCTGGAATCAAGAAGATCAGGCCCACCTGTGGATTGCCGATTATATTCAACAAAGAGTCAATACGTCTATTTCCCATTCGCTCTGGAAAAATAATATGGTGATCATCTAATACTTTGACAAAGCCGGGCTCGTCACCTCGCGGGGAAACGTCACATCTGCCAGAAGTATCAGAGGTAGACAAGAAAAACAACGGTGACATGGACAAGTAATGGATCACATGCGACTCCACCTGCCCAATGCTCTTTTTCACAACCGTCTCGTGCGGTTCTCCCACCAGGCTTTTTAGTTCTTCTGCACTGGTAACGAGATCTTTTACTTCTAACGGATTCCACATAGGGTCTCCTCTCCTCTCTCTATGTATATCCTTGCTTGTTTTGATTCGTTTTATAAAGTCTTAGTCTACCGGTGCTTTGGCTGCTCGTTTACTGATGAAATCCTTGTAAGCAACAATTTTCCGTTCTAGCATACCATCCACATCGATTAACGTTTTTATTTGTTGCTCTATATAGTGTTTATGTTCTTCTAAAAGACTCAATCGAGCCGAGGTAGTCTGATCTCCTTCTAAAAACAGGGAAGCGTACTTCTTTATTTTCGAGATCGGCATTTGCGTTTCCTTTAACTTGATAACGAATTGCAGCCATCGAATATGTGAATCGTTATATCGCCTGTCACCACTTTCATTGCGATCCGGAATAATTATTTTTTCCTTTTCATAATAACGCAACGTATGTGCGCTTATCCCTAATAGATGTGCCACTTCACCAATTGTGTGCATAAGAATCCTCCGCATCGATCTTTTACCCTTGACTTAGAGTTTACTCTAATCAGTATAATCGGCTCATCGTTACTTCTCAATTGCAGCTAGTGAATAAAATTCAGGAGGGATATTCATGAAATATACGGTCATTACGGGAGCAAGTTCAGGAATTGGATTTGAAACCACTTTAGCATTTGCTACTCGCGGAAAAAACTTAATTTTAGCAGCTCGTCGAACGGAGGAATTAGAAAAGTTAAAATCAAAAGTGGCTGAAATCAACGCAAAATTGGATGTGATCATTCGAACAGTTGACTTAAGTGTGAGTGCAAATGTTCATGATTTTTACGATAGTCTAAAGGATTATGAGATTGAGACCTGGATCAACAATGCTGGGTTCGGAAACTTTGCTTCTGTTGGGGAACAAAACTTAAATAAAATTGAGTCCATGCTTCACTTGAATATTGAAGCACTAACTATTCTATCTTCTCGTTATGTTAGTGACTATGCACATGTTGAAGGAACGCAAATCATCAATATTTCTTCAGGCGGAGGCTACAAAATTATCGCTGACGCCGTGACCTATTGCGCGACGAAGTTCTATGTAAGTGCCTTTACGGAAGGTCTGGCACAAGAATTGAGTGAGAAAGGAGCAGCAATGCAAGCAAAAGTCTTGGCACCTGCTGCAACAGAGACCGAATTTGCGAAGCGTTCCTTTGATATTGATCATTTTGAATATGCTGGTGCAATTCCTAAGTTCCATACAGCTACTCAAATGGCAGGTTTCTTGCTCGATTTATATGACAGTAAGAAGGTCGTAGGAATCGTGAATGGTGCAACATATGAGTTCGAGCTAAAGGATCCTATCTTTACGTATGTGTCGAGGTCAAGAAACTAGTTTTTTATCACTCCAAGACGTTTTTCACAGAAAAAAGAGGATGCACAAGTTGCATCCTCTTTTTCATAAATTACACCATGACTTTGCAAATGTCGTTCGTAAACTCTACCGGGTCTTGAATCGGCAAACCCTCAATCAAGAGAGCCTGATTGTACAGGAGGGTCGTATACAGATTGACCTTTTCCTTATCTGTATCAAATGCACCTTTCAACGACTGGAACACCGCATGGTTCACATTGATCTCCAGTACCTTGTCTGCCTTCACATTCGAATTGTTCGGTATCGCATTCAAGATTTTTTCCATTTCGATCGTTACTTCACCCTCTGTCGACAAGCAGACAGGGTGCGACTTCAAGCGTTTGGAAGCTTTTACGGCTTTGACTTTTCCTTCGAGCAAGGATGCCATATAGTCGAACAGCTCTTTGTTGTTCTCATTTTCGGCTTCGGCTGCTTTTTCCTCTTCGCCCGACTCGATCCCCAAATCCCCGCTCGACACAGATTTGAATTCTTTTTCCTTGTAGTTCATCATCATTTTGATCGCGAACTCATCTACGTCATCTGTGAAGTACAGGATTTCGTAACCTTTCTCGGATACGAGCTCTGTTTGCGGCAGCTTCTCGATTCTCTCGATCGACTCGCCGGATGCGTAGTAGATGTACTTCTGATCTTCTGGCATTCTCTCTACGTACTCATCTATCGTCACCAGCTTTTTCTCTTTGGAAGAGTAGAACATCAACAGGTCTTGCAGTGTTTCTTTATGCGCCCCGTAGTCGCTGTACATGCCGTATTTCAACTGTCTGCCAAACGACTTGTAGAACAGCTCATATTTCTCCCGCTCTGTTTTCAGCAAGCTTTGCAGCTGGCTTTTGATTTTGCTCGTGATATTTTTCGCAATCAGCTTCAATTGACGGTCATGCTGCAGCATCTCACGGGAAATGTTGAGCGACAGGCTCTCGGAGTCAACCATCCCTTTGACAAAGCTGAAGTAGTCTGGAAGCAGGTCCGCGCATTTGTTCATGATGAGAACACCGTTCGCATACAGCTCCAAACCTTTTTCGTACTCCTTCGAGTAGTAATCAAACGGCATGCTCTCCGGGATGTACAAAATCGCCTGATATACAACGGCTCCGTCTGCACTGATATGGATATGCTTGAGCGGCTGGTCGAAGCCGTAATGCTTGCTTGCATAAAACTGCTCGTAATCCTCAGTCGTCAGCTCACTTTTATTTTTTCGCCAAATCGGAACCATGCTGTTCACAATTTGTTCTTCGGTCACTTGTTCATACTCGTTTTCGCTGCCCTCTTTTGGCTTATGTTGCGTAACGTCCATTTTGATCGGGTAACGAATGAAGTCGGAGTACTTTTTGATAATCGCTTTTAAACGGTACTCCTCCAAAAACTCGTCGTAGTTCTCTTCTTCCGTATTCTCTTTGATTTCGAGAATGATTTCGGTCCCGACGGAATCTTTTTGGTAAGGCTCAATCGTGTAGCCATCCGCACCGCTGGACTCCCATTTGTACCCCGTATCGCTGTCCAGTGCTTTACTGATGACCGTAACCTTGTCGGCAACCATGAAAGCAGAGTAGAAGCCTACGCCGAATTGACCGATGATGTTGTAGCCATCCTTCGCGTCGTTTTCTTTTTTGAACGCCAAAGATCCGCTCTTCGCAATGACACCCAGATTATTTTCCAGCTCATCCTGCGTCATGCCGATCCCGGTATCTGTCAGAGCCAGTGTTCTGGTGTCTTTGTTAACCGCTACTTTGATGTAATAGTTCTCTTTATCAAACACCAATTGATCATCAATGAGCGACTTGTAGTAAATTTTGTCGATCGCGTCACTCGAATTGGAGATCAGCTCGCGCAAAAAGATTTCCTTTTGTGTGTAAATAGAATGGATCATCATTTCCAACAGGCGTGTAGATTCTGCTTGAAACTGCTTTTTTTCCATGAAATACCCACCTTTCCGGACTTCTTATGTATTCTTTTTTTCGGTGTTAGCACTCTCAACTCACGAGTGCTATTCTCTATTTTTATAACAGTCCTAGATTTTTCTGTCAATACGAACCAGCAACAAAGAGAAACCGCCAGCGTGACGGTTTTCGAAAGATTGCGCCTATTAAAGAAGTGTTTGATACCCATCTACGAAAACCTTGACCGCAAAATAAAGAAATAATACCGCGGAAATTCCCCCCTACCGTTACGAACCACAAGAGTGCAGACGGAGATGCGAGCGCAAGTCCAAGTCCCCTGCCAAAATCCTTCGCTAAGGAGCCATTCAGTTGACTAGGCTGGTCGGTATCTAGAATGACTTTTGGACGGATAGACTCCCTGCTCATCCCCACATTCACGATCCCCAGATCGAGACAAAGAGAGAGCGAGAGGAAAAAGCCAGAGAGAAACAAAGTCATGTCACATAACCAAGAAGAAACCCTCGGGTCAATTGCCCAAGGGTAACTTTGATTGCTGCTTTTCATTCCACCGGAATATAGCCCGTTTTTTCTACTAATTCTTGTCCCTGTGGAGACAAAATCCATTCGATCAGTTTCTCCGCATTCGGATTGTCCGTTCCAGCTGTCACTGCGTAAAACTCCGCCGCAAACGGATACGCTCTGTTTTTTATCGTTTCCTTATTCGGCATAACCCCGTCAATTGCGAGTAGACGAATGTTTCCGTTTCGCACCATCTCTGTAGCATAAAACAAGAACGAGTAACCGATGGCATTCGAGTAATTTTTGTAGTTGGCTGCTTGCTCGATGATTCCACCCATTCCCGTTACCACGTCCTCTTGCGGCGCGGTCATGAGCTCCCTATCCCCCATGATCTTCTGCAACATCGTTTGACTCCCGCTATTTTCTGGCCGCTGAAAGGCGCGAATGAGCTCGTAGACGCCCCCGACTTCATCCCAAGAAATGATGTCACCTGCATAGATATCCTGAATCTGCTGGGTAGTGAGTCCTTGAACAGGATTCTCTGTGTGGACAAAAAAGACAAAGGCTTCCCTGCCGATCGGTGTCAACTTCAGCTCTACGCCTTTTTCCTTTGCTGCCAGGAGCTGTTGCTCGGAAGGACCTGCTGCAAAGATGACATCGACTTTGCCATCCAGTAAGTTTTCGTACGCTTGCGGCGTCTTGCTTACCATTACTTCGCTGTCTGCGCGGTCGTATGCTTTCTCGGGATATACAGCTTGCACAAAGGAAGCGTAAAGAGGATACAAAGCGGTCGCCCCATCAATTTTGGGCAAATCAGACTGTAACGCCAGTGTCGCAGATTGATCAAGCTTGTGAACCTTGGAGTCTGTGCCGAACGGTTTATACTGTTCCAGATCGACTTCCGCCTCACTGACCATAGGAATGCTGTTATGGTAATAGCTGCTGATCTCATATCCTGCAACCGGTAGCGTACAAAAGAGAAAATAGACAAAGAGGGCTCGGTTCCATAACCGACTCTTTTGCGGGGCGAACATTTGTCCGATGATGTAGATGATAAACACAACTGTTGTAACAGCGACAAGAAGGGAATAAACTCTTCCCTGTGCGTTCAGGGCAGTCATCACCACCGCCACGACTCCGATCACCGTGATGATCGCACCCAAAACGATACAGCCAAAGATTTTCCCCACCAATTCTTTGTTCATTCATTCTCCTCCCAATTCTCCTACCGTTATTATAAATGATTGGAAGAGATTAGGAAGGAGAAGCATACAAACGATCCAGTTCACTCGATACCTAACCATCCCTTGTAGTCTTTTGCCCATTTTTGCAAATCATTTATGAACAAGCTGGCGTGATATCCATCACAAACCGCATGATGGACCTGCAAAGAAACAGGCAATAACGTTTTTCCTTCTTGCTCGAAATACTTTCCACTCGTAATGATCGGCAGCAAATACCGCCCATCTCCCGAAATATTCAGATTAAATCCACTGAAGCTAACCCAGGGAATACACGAAACAGGGAAAGTATACGGCGGTTCCAGTTCTTTCGCCACAAGACCTTTGTTGTTTCCGTACTTTTTCATATCCGCAACGTAATTTTGATCATACACATGGAACTCGTCAGCGAATTCCGTCCACATCGTAGAAAAAGTTTGATCGTCCTGGTGAAAAAAAGTATAGCTGGGTATCATGCTCTCCCAATAGCCCAACACGCCATCTGAATCAAAAGAAGTCCGGAATTCGCGATGCGTATTGACAACCTTCGTCACCATATAAAGAAAAGCAGGGTACAGCTTCATCCCCTTTTGCCGTAGGGCAGGGAGCAATTCCGTTATATCAATGTTAGCCGTCATACTGAAGGTGCAATTCACTCGGTTCAGATAATGCTCGAAATAAGGCTTTCTATTCCATTTATCTAGATCAATTCGCTGAAATTTCATTGGATATCCCTCCTAAAATCGAAAACATCATGATTTTAGGAGGTGATTCTGCGTGCCCTTTTCATAACACCATTCCCTTCTCCAATCCTGCCTTACCCCTCCAGCATACCATTTGCATCGCGAACTGGCATCAGCCTGTGTATAGCTGCAATGTTTAAGCAGAAATAGGGAAGGGAAAAGGAAAGAGATGGTAAATGAGGAACATGATGAAAAATATCATTTTATGCTTAGCTCTTTTCGTTTCTATTCTTTTTTCAACTCCCGTGCCTGTACAAGCCAGTCAGTTCAACGATATCCCGGCTGGACATTGGGCGCGGGAATCGGTTGATTTCATGGTGAAAAAAGGTGTATTAAGTGGCTATTCTAATGGAGCCTTCAGGACGAATGAGGCGATTGACAGAGCCGAACTGACTGTTATGGTGCATAAGCTGTTTAACAAGCTTCGACCGAATCTTAACAAAGAATCCTCCGAGCAGAAAATACAGAAGTTTGAAGATGTCCCCAAAAACCATTGGGCCTATCAGCCATTGATGGAGATGTACGACGCAAACTCATTTGGTGTTGTAGACTGGCATTGGGACAAAGTTTACATCTATCCCGAAAAAAAGGTAACGCGATGGGACGCTATGTATATCTTTCAAACATTTTTTGGTCAAGAAATGTATCACAATCCCGAAGAAATCATCCTGATAACACTCATGGATATTGAGGATATTTCTGTACAATTATTTGATGTAAATCGGTATTTAATGTCAAGCTCTCCAGTTATCATTTCTTCTGATTACATTGCTAATGATGAATATTCGATTCACTACGGTTACCTGGACACTGGCGAAATTGTATTTGCTAATGGTAACATTGACGCTACAAAAGCTTCTGCACTCGCATGGCTAGTGGACAACGGAATCATGAGTACGTGGAAAAACAAATTGGAAATACACGATCCACTCACACGAGCGGAGGCAGTGGTGATGCTGCACCGTACTTACAACGTCTTATTAGCGGACGGTTCTCTCTCAACTTATACGAGTAAATAACTCTCGCCCAAACTCTCATTTTGAAAAAGGAGCCCTCCCATTTGGAAGGCTCCTTTTTCAACCATTGCATCTTTACTCCATCTACATTTTGCTCATATCCATATACAGCACATTCCACCGATGGCCATCCAAATCAGCGAAGCCCGCCCCGTACATTCCTGGACCATGCTCACGAGGCTCACTGAAAACAGTGCCCCCCGCCTCTACCACCTGACCCACCAATTCATCCACTTCTTCTCTGCTCTCGGCATCAATCGAAAACAACACTTCCGTTCCGCGCTTCGTATCTGCCAGCTCATTTTGCGTAAACGATTGGAAGGTAGCCTCCGGGAAAAGCATGATCAGCATCTTTTTTTCGCCGATCACCAATCCCGCTACATCCTTGCTATTCTCATGACGAGGATGAAAAGAGAATCCGAGTGCGGCAAAAAACGATTTGGACTTTTCGAGGTCCTTGACGGGCAAATTGATCCAAAGCTCTTTTGTCATGGGAATTTCTCCTTTGCGTTTTGGTTGGATGATACTCGTTATTCTCCTTTAAGAATAGCAGAATCATGCTCGAAGGCTTCTTCCCGATTGCTATTTTTTGTTAAACCATTCATTCATATTATTGCGATATTGACACTCGGAATTAGAACCGATAAAGTATTGGATAAACTTGGTTGTACAAGTGCGAAAATTCTAAAAAAACACTAATGAGGTGGGCAAATGGCAAACGATTTGATTCAAGCAATTACCCTGTTAAAACAAAAAGAATGGGTAGATCTCACGCACACATTCGGTCCGGAGTCTCCGCACTTCCACGCCTTTGACGCCGCCGAATTCCAAACGCTGTTCACACATGACGACGGCTTCTTTGCCCAGCGCTTCTCTTTTCCTGGACAGTACGGTACGCACTTGGATGCTCCCATTCACTTTGTTCGTAACAGGCGTTACTTGGACGAGATCGAGCTGAAAGAACTCGTATTGCCGCTCGTCGTCATCGACAAATCAAAAGAAGCCCAAGCCAACAACGACTATTCGCTATCCGTGGAAGACATCTTGCATTTCGAATCCGAGCATGGTCAAATCGAGAGCGGGTCCTTCGTCGCTTTGCGCACAGACTGGAGCAAGCGTTGGCCGGATGTGGAGGCCTTTAATAATAAGGATGCAGATGGCAACAACCACGCTCCTGGCTGGTCATTGGAGGCTTTGAAATTTTTGTTCGAGGAAAGACAAATCAAAGCAGTCGGTCATGAAACATTCGATACAGATGCGACTATCGATTACCGGAAAAACGGAGCGCTTTTGGGTGAATATTTTGTACTTGATCAAGACACCTATCAAGTAGAACTGCTCAAAAATCTCGATAAGCTACCAGCAAAAGGTGCTGTCATCGTAAACATTACACCAAAGCCAGAAAAAGCCTCCGGGTTTCCTGTTCGATCGTTTGCGATCTTGCCTTAAAATCAAAGCCGAGTAAACGTCAGGTATCATCGCCTGACATTCACTCGGCTTTTCATCTGAAAATGACCTACGTATCCAACGGAGATTTACGAATAACTGCCACGCTGGACTCCCTTACAATTAGCCGCGGTTCGAACTGTACGCGTTCATACGCTCCTGCCCCCTGCTCACGAATCCGTTTCAGCAAAAGCTCAGTCGCCAGTCGCGCCACTTCTTCCCCCATGATCGAAACAGAGCTGATCTGCGGAGTCGTAATCGTTGTCCACACATTGTTGTCGATTCCCACTACAGCGACATCTTCTGGCACGCGGATTCCGAGTTCCTTAAAGCGATTCACGATCCCGATTGCCACCATGTCATTGACCGCATAGATAGCGTCCGGCATGTTTTTCAAGCTAAAAAAGTAATCAGCGGCACGAAGCCCTGTTTCAAACGAGAAGTCCTCACCAAAATACGCCAACGAAGGATCGACGTGCTGAATCGATGCTTCATAGGCAAAATACCGCTCTTCTATCTTGTCCTTTGGCGCACCTGCGTAAGCAATTCGAGTACGGCCGATTTTGATCAGATGCTCCATGACGAGCCGCCCTTCCTGACGGGCCATGCTGACCACATCTGCTTTCACATTCTCTTCGAGCTTTTTCCCATAGTTAATAATCGAAACCGGAACGCTCGCTTTGTTAATCATCTGGACCAACGTCTTCGGATAGGCAAGCGGCATGATAATCAGACCATCTACATGCAGCTTTTTGACCTCGCGCACGGTCTCAAGCTCCATTCGAGCATTTCCTGCTGTGTTAATTTGCACAACACGGTAACCATGCTGCTTGGCCGCTTGCTCGACCGACCATGCGATATCCGGAATGATCGCATTGCGAATGTCAGGGACAGCCAGTGCGATTTGATAGGTTTGACGTACCTTTAGACTTTGCGCGGAAGTGTTCGGAATAAAGCCTAGCTCGTCGATCACCTGCAAAATCAACGCTTTCGTCTTCGGGCTGATTCCCGCACTGTCATTGATAGCCCTCGATACCGTTGCGATTCCTACGCCTGCCTTTTTCGCGACGTCTTCTATTGTCACTTTATTTTTTGTGTCCAACGCCTTGCTTTCCTTTCCATATCGGAATCGTTTTCTATGTTTCCGAGCTAAAATGTATTTTCCTACCGCTATTATAGCATACACAAAACCAATGGTAACGAGGCGTGAGCAGAACCTAGCAGACAACTCCACTTCTGTTACACAACATGGATACCTCTTCACAGCTTCGCTAGAATCATCATCCTCTCATCATCTATTGCACACTCCCCCCTTCACTTGCCTAGGAAATCAATTTGACAATAGACCAAACTTATGACATTCTATTTTCGGAAACGTTTCCTATTTCTCTTGCTGAATTTGATATAGAATCCGAATCGAACGAGGAGATGGCAGATATGAAAGCGTTACGTTGGCACGGTTTGAAAGACCTCCGTTTGGAAACCATTTCGGAACCGATTGCGTCCAAAGGCAAAGTAAAAATCAGAGTCGAGTGGTGCGGTATTTGCGGAAGCGACTTGCATGAATACGTAGCTGGCCCGATTTTCATCCCACAAGGAACTGAACATCCGCTTACAGGCGAAAAAGCCCCAATCGTGATGGGGCATGAATTTTCCGGACAAGTGGTGGAAATCGGGGAAGGCGTGAACACCATCAAGGTTGGTGATCGCGTCGTCGTCGAACCCGTTTTCGCATGCGGAACATGCGCTGCGTGCAAACAAGGCAAATACAATCTTTGCGAAAAAATGGGCTTCCTCGGTCTTGCCGGCGGTGGTGGCGGCTTCTCGGAATACGTGGCTTGCGATGAGCACATGGTCCACAAAATCCCAGACAGTCTCTCTTATGAGCAAGGTGCTCTTGTCGAGCCATCTGCCGTAGCCCTTTATGCAGTCCGTTCGAGTCAGTTGAAAGCCGGTGACAAAGCTGTCGTATTCGGCGCTGGTCCTATCGGTCTTCTTGTCATCGAAGCCCTGAAGGCAGCAGGTGCGGCTGAGATTTATGCAGTCGAGCTGTCCCCCGAACGTAAAAACAAAGCAGCTGAGTTGGGCGCTATCGTCATCGATCCGAAAGAATACGACGTAGTCCAGGAAATTCACAACCGGACAAACGGCGGCGCAGATATCGCCTTTGAAGTCACAGGTGTGCCTCCTGTCCTTACGCAAGCTATCGAATCGACCAAAATCGCTGGACAAATCATGATCGTCAGCATCTTTGAAAGAGCAGCGTCAATCAAACCGAACCACATCGTCATGAAAGAACGCAACATGACAGGCATCATCGGCTACCGCGACGTATTTCCGGCAGTCATCAGCTTGATGGAAAAAGGCTTCTTCCCGGCAGACAAGCTGGTCACACAGCGCATCAAGCTCGACGAGATCGTAGAGCATGGTTTTGAAGCGCTGTTGAAAGAGAAAAACCAGGTAAAAATTCTCGTTAGCCCGAGAGCATAAGCCATTCCCCTACAAAAAAAACGGAGAGAAACCAGGAGTGATACCTGTTTTCCGCTCCGTTTTTTTACTGCATTAACCTTGCTGTCTGGTTGGAGCCAGCGCGATCTCGCGAATGTTGACGCTTTGCGGTTGACTGAACGCAAAGTAGATCGTTTCTGCCACCGTTTTTGGGTCTAAACCACCATCAAGAGGAGGAAGTGTAATTACGCTTCCTTTTCTTGCGTATGCTTCAAAATCGCTTCGATGACGACATCCCAATCCCCATGTGGCAGCTCATGACCCGTCCCTTCCAATGTGAGCAAAACTGCTCCCGGAATGGTGTTCGCAAGATGTACGCCATGCGCGAAAGGGATGAGCAAATCTTCTGTACCGTGAATCACGAGTGCTGGGACAGCGATCTCCCCCGTCCGCACCAAGTACGTTTCACCGCCCGTCACAAAGGCGTGGTTGTTCTTACTCGCATAATGGTTGCTTCTGGCGATATCGATTTTGGCCAATTCACGAACGCGCAGCTCGTCAAAAGGACGCTTGGAACCTACAAGAACCTTCGAACTCGCCACTGCCACCTCTAAAACCTCTTGTTCATCCTCCCAGTTGATTTCTCCCACCTTGCTGAAAAACTCCATCAACTTCTCACCGATTGGCGGTAGATCAGGAGCAAAATTCGAAGTTGCGTGCAATGTGATCGTTCGAACTCTTTCGAGATGTCGCAATGCAATGATTTGCGTCAGCATTCCGCCCATGGACATACCAACGATGTGCGCCTGCTGTACGCCGTATGCATCCAGGACATGAACGACATCATCCGCCATATCTTCAAATGTATAGCCAGGTTGCCCAACCTCATAGGTCGTGGAGCGTCCGACATCCCGATTATCAAAACGAATGACAAAGCGCCCAGCATCGGCTATTCGCTGGCAAAATTCTACCTCCCACCAAAGCATGGACGTCTGGGCTCCCATAATCAGCAAAATCGCCGGATCTGTGGACTTTCCAAAGCTTTCTGCGCATATTTCCACACCATTTACTTTTAGAATCTGTTCTGCCATTGTATATGTTCCTCCTCAACGAACGGAAATAAAAAAACACAGGCTAGGCTGCCTATGCTTACGTCATCGAAAAAGGAAGAAGAAAGAAAATCCATGGTCATCAGATACTAGCACCTGATTGTACACCATTGATTTCCATTCTCTTCGCAGATCATGCAAACAAAGGAGGTCATCACGCTTGCCTTCCTCGCTCTCATTTGCCCATGATTCAATTGGGTTACCGTAGCGGCAATCCATTTTTCGATTCGTATGCACACAACATAGCCTATTTTCCCGCTATTTGATCGATTGTGTTGTGCGAATAAAGTATCGAAAAATTAATTTGCCACACGTAACCCTCCGTTCCTGATAAGTTGTGCCCATCCTACCACATACTTTTTCAACTGTCAACGATTGGCAGTTTCAACGGCTGTTCGTATCCCTGTCTCCGCAAAAATCGTCTCAACGTCTCGGGTATGCCTCAGTTCAACCACCTGATCACATGCCAGCCTGGAAAGAATCTGATCATGCGTAATAATCACGACCGTTTTGCCAGCTTCGGCCAGCTTTTTCACCCATGCAGCCACCTTCAGCACTCCATCTCCGTCAAGTCCGCTGGTCGGTTCATCCAGCACAATCAATTCTGCGTCTGAGCAATAAGCGGCTGCCATCGTGACCCGCTGCTTCTCTCCACCGGATAATGAGGCAGGATGACGATCGCGAAGCTCGCGCAAACCGAAAGCGTCCATCGCCTCATACGCCTTTTCGCGGAGCTCTTCATTCAGGATTTTTCCCAACACGATTTCGTTTCCGACACTGTCTGCGTAGAGCTGGTAGTCCGCATCCTGCATGACCAAATAGCTCGCAGCTCGTCTTTTGCTCGCGGACAGTGAACGACCTTGGCGGACAATCGTTCCTTTTCGCTCACGAAGAAGACCGCATAAAATTTTGCATAGAGTCGTCTTGCCCGTACCGTTCTCTCCGGTCAGTGCTGTTACACTCCCCTGCGGAAGTGAGATATTGATATCAGTGATTCCGTCGTTTTTCTTTTTATAAAAATAGCTAAGCTCTCTTCCCTCGAACATGAATTCGGACGTCTCTGGCTGCTCCCGTTTTCTCGTCGTCTCGGGAAGAGTCATGTCAGGATGACGCAAACCATACGCACGTACGTCATCATGAGACAACCGACAAAACTCGTCCTTCGTCCACGTATGTGCAATTTTGCCATTTTCCATGCAGACAAACAAATCGACAACGGGTAAAAAGGGGGTTATCCTATGTTCGCTGATGAGCAGGGTGGTGCCGTTTTGCTTGAGCTTGCTGAGAATTTCAATCAGGTTTTGCGTAGAGGAAACGTCCAGATTCGCAGTAGGCTCATCCAGCAAGAGAAGTGGTGGTGTCAAAACGGATGCGGCTGCTATGGCCACCCGTTGCTTTTGCCCGCTGGACAGCTTATGTAAAGAGGTATCGAGCAAGTGGGAAATTCCCAGCTGGCTCGCCTGCCTATCCATCCGGCTTCGAATCTCGTCTGGTGCCATGCCGATGTTTTCCGCGGAAAACGCCAGTTCATCCCGGACGGTTTCCATAAAAAATTGGCTGCGGGGATCTTGAAATACGACGCCCATAAACCGGGTACGTTCCTCTGGCGTCATGCTCACAGGACTTTTGCCACCAACGCTTACGCCACCCGTGAGACGTCCGGCATAAAAATTCGGTGCAAGTCCATTGACCAGCCTCATAATCGTACTCTTGCCGCAACCTGACCGCCCGCACAGCACGATACACTGTCCAGCCTTTACAGATAGGCTTATATTTTTCACGCCGGTCTCAGTGTCATGTCCCCCATCTTCCTGTCCATAATGAAACGTGACATCGTTCAGCTCAATCACGAAATCATCCCTCCCGTCCAGTAAATTGCCGAGCCTATCAGCGCATACACCCCTACGGCGATGCCATCCGTGATCTTGAAGCCAACGGGATAAATAGAGGTCCGGGCGTTCGTGCATTCGATGCCGCGGAGCTCAGCGGACGACGCCAGTTCTGACGACAACTTCAGGCACCGGACGACCAACGGCATAAAAAAACACTCGTAGGCCATGGCCGGATGCTTCAGTACACTGTACCAATGCGGAAAAATCCCTCTGGCGCAGATCCCGTCACGAATCGCCCTCATTTCCATAATGACCACGGGGAAAAAACGGATCAAAATGCAAATCATCACCAAAATCGCTTTGGGGACAAACATCTTCTCAAAGGCACTCATGATACTCCCTGGTGGCGTATAGATCAGAGCCGTCCCAATCATAATGACAGGCATCATTCTTACCATGGTGTAAATGATGAGCTTCATCGTTCCCAATGCCAACGCATTCGGCATGAAAAACACAAATGCCATGCACACACAATAGAACACGACCAGTTGAAACGCCTTTCTGGACAGGTGATTCCATACCAAGTACACTACACTTAGTGCCACCAACAAATGCACCTGCATATCATCGCGAACGGACATGGCCAAGATACTCGCTATAACCAGCACCAACAGATGTGTCCTGGGACCGAGCCGCCGCGTACGAGATGTTTCTTTTTCATAGGCTTCTTCCTTCATCCGACAAACACCCCTACAACCGAGATCAAACAACCTTATCAAGGGGACAAGGAGCAATGCAGCAGCCCCCCTTACAAATCGTAATGATAATGATGATCATAACCTCTAGCAATACGACTGGTAGACATACGTCTTTTCGTGGTATGTTTTCGTCCGATCACGGCATGGGTGGTGACTATAATGAAAGATATTTTGACAGAACTACATACGCCGTGTTTATTGCAATGCGGCTTTTACCCTGACGACGACCACGGTCCGTACAATCGCGAGGGCTCTTGCTTTTCTGTTTTGCCAGAGAAAGGGCACGGGCGCTACTGGACTTATACGCGTGACAACCTGTTTTCGATTTCGATCCAGGATTTCGTCTTTTACGAGGATTTGTTTCTGGAATTCCAGCAGCCCAAGTACTTGAGCTTCAATTATTACGATTCTGTCTCTGGAGAAGAATTCAACCCGTATAAACGATTGTCATGCGGCTGCATTCGCGTCCATATCGGTTATAACAATCTGTATCGGGCCACCTATCGCAAAAACATTCCCATTCGCTCGACGGCTATCGAAATTATGCCGGAGTATTACGAGGATTATTTGAAAAGCAAATATCCAGTAGAGTATAAGGACCTGCGCTCGTCCTTTATTACTGTAGATGGAATGACGAATTTCTCGGAGCTTGTTTTCTTGCTCCGACAAATACGGAATTTTCAGGGAACGGGGATTGCCGCAAAGCTGTACTATGAGGGAAAAGTCGCAGAAGCAGTATCGCTGATCGTGGAAAAGGCCAAAGCACACAAAAAAACGTATCCAACCAAAAGCATATCCCAGCAAGATTTGGACGGCCTGACAGCTGTGACCGCCTACATTGACGATCACTTCGCCTCCGAAATACACTTGGAGCACCTCGCCCGGCTCGCTTGCATGGGACTCACCAAGCTGAAATACACCTTCAAGCAAGCTTACCAATGCACCATTACAGAATATATCCAAAACAAGCGCATGAATCACGCCGAGCAACTGCTTACGAGCACCGATTTACACATCAATCAGATTGCACATATCGTGGGCTACCATAACTCCAGTCGCTTCTCGGAGCTGTTTCGCAAAAGCACTGGGCTGTTGCCTAACGAATACCGGAGATTCACTGTTACAACCAGATAGCATCCTAGTAAAAAGCTGTATCCGATGAATTGGCTACAGCTTCTTTTGTGTTGCTTGTGCTTATCATTTTTCTTCTTTGGCAACGAAAAGCAGTTTACGCACACGATCATCCCGCAGCCACAATCCGCCCCACATCAAAATCGCGAGGTAGACTGCAAACAGCGTATGCGTAAAGAGTGGCGCATCTACACGGATCTGAGTAGCAATAACCCCACCGAAAAATCCAGTCAACAGAAGCGCACCTAAAACTGCTGTTCGGGGAATGGCATACAACACCGTCGATACAAGGGCGAGAATACCAATCAGGCCAATGTGATGCTCCGCATAGCCGAGTACAAGGGTTCCCTCTACAACAGGAGCAGGCTGGATGAGTTTGAATACGCCGTCAAAAAGCATAAAAAGAATGACAAGGCCGCTCATAATCCGTGCAATCCACAGACGAGTTTTTGAAATTTGACTCCGCATGGGGTGTCCCACCTTTCATTTTTTCCTAAGCAAATCGTAGCACAAAAAAAGCGGACACATTTCTTCTGAATTGCTCTTCTCGCAATGAACATCTCACTCGTTTACCAAAAAGTATTTATTCGCTGCCACAGTATATTCAATTATATATTTGATAATGCTAGCTCCATCGAAATCTCTACGGCAGGAGGTACATCAATGGAGTGTGATACCACATCCCCCGTCTGTAGTAAACTATATCAATTGGTAATTAACGCTCAAAACAATGCCCAAAATATCCACCAAGCTGCATGTAAAAACTTACCTGGTGGTCAGCACGCCCCCCAGTGCATCCAAGCCTATGAATTTTTCTATCAACAGACCACGACATGGAGAACAAAATGCTGCAAATAATGTAACAGAAAGGAGCTCTCCGATGGCTAATATGGAGCAAATATGGGCGTATACTAGAACCTATATGGAAAGTGATAGAACAAATCCAGAACCAACATCTTTCGTTGCTGATTTGAATAGTGTAGGATTAACTGTTTCGGAATTGAATTGGCTTAAACAAAAAGTAATAAGTTGGCCTGGGGGAAGCCTGCCTGGCACAAACCAATTTATCATTAATGCAACCTTAGACGATCTCCGTCATGTCCAAACGCATTGAAGCAAGCCTGATTTTTCTATAAATAAGAAAGTAATTATGAACGAGGATGGTTTTAAAACGAAGGTTGTGCTGAAGATTCTCCAGGAAGAGCATACAGTAAACGAAATTGCCTCTAATCGATGATACTGACAAAAACATCCCGTTCCACTGCCAATAGTGGAACGGAATGTTTTTTGTGTGTTTAATTACCCTTACCAGGTGCTGAAAATTCAGAAATCGTTTAAAAAATTAAACTGGCAGCGTAACTCTGTAACCTGGTTGGTTCTTTGGATGGTTTTGATTCACGAACACACCACGGTCATTTTTCAACACGATCACTTCAAAGAATGGACGGAAACGATCTTCTGAAATACCAAATGCAGTCAAGAACTTGCCAAACAGCTCTTGCTCTTCACGTTCAGGTTGGCCATCTGCCAAGGAGGAATCGATCAGGTTAACCAGGATGCACATTTTTTGAGCATCTGTGAGCAATGGAGTTACTTCGTTCAAGAACTTCTCGATAGAGTTATTGCGTGTATATTTCATTGCATTGTCGAGCAACTGTCTGTTATTAGCACCTACACCAATCACGCCGTTGCTTTCTTCACCGCCCAATACAGCGAGCAATTGACCGATTTCTTCGTGGTCCATTTCTCCATCTGATTTCATCATGTAAAGCAAGGAACATGCGAAACCAAAATGAGGGGTCATTTCTTCCCCTTTGTCTGTCTTAAACATATCAAACAAGCCCACGCAAAATACCTCCTATGTATGCCGAGATAGTATAATTTCACTATTCGCTGGATAATATTAGCAACACTTGTCAGGATAAGCAATTTTTCGGTAAACAATGAAAGGAAGTGCCAGCCTGCGCCGACACTTCCTTTTCTATACTCTTATTTCAATTGTTGCACGTTATAGCCTTTTGCCTTCAATTGATCGATAACCATGCCTTGCATCGAGAAGTGGGCAGCACCGACCACGACAAAAGAAGTAGTTTCCCCTTCTTTCTCCAACACTTCTGCCAGTTTAATAGCCATGTTTTTGTCCCGCTCACCGAGAAGTCGCTGATTCACTTCACCTTCACCGAAATCGCCATGGGTCGTCATGATCTGGGTGAAGCCAGCCAGATCGCCTTCCACCCATTCTGTCTGCATGTCTTTTAATAGTTTTGTGCTTTCATCCAGTCCTTTTTCAGCCAAGACACTATCTAACATGATATTCAATTCTTTCTCCTGCTGCTCTGCCGGTACACCTGACAGCAAGTCCGCCTGCAGCTTAATGCCTTCCAGCTCGTTGATCGGCTTGTCATCCAGCATCGCTTTCGTCAAGAAGTACCTGTCAATACCGGAAAGCATCGCGAACTGAACATCCGTTTCGCCATCTACGTAGCCAAGCGTTGGCACAGATAACGAAACAGCAAATGGCTTAAAGGCGTCAAAAGAATTGGCTGGCAGTTGCAGCTTTGTAAGCAATTTTTGCACCTTTTGGTACGTCTCAGCGGATACATGATCCTTCAGTGTGGTGCCATCCATGTATACCATTTTTTGTGTCAAATACTCATTGTCACCGTTGATAATATCGGCTTCCACCCACAGTTCATCCGACTCTTCATACGCTTCCCGGATGTCTTTTTGCATCGGATACATTTCTGCGATCCCCATGTGAATCGAGCCAAGCAAGTACATGGTATTTTTGCCGTTGGTCACTTTCCACATGAAACCTTCGGCACCGCCGCCCACCGTATCGTATGCAAACTCGACTAGTCGGCTTGCCATCACCGTCGCTTGTTCAACCGTACTTGGCTGATTCAGCTCGAGACCAGCGCTTGTCCCTTTGACCAAGCCTTTTTTCTTCATGTAGTCAATCGGGTTGTCCCCGGTCATCTCGAATGCTGCTGGCAATTCGTAGTTCGCCAAAAGTTTGTACAACGAAGTAATAACTGCTTCTCTCGTAATGAACTTATCAGTCGTAAAGGACAACGAAGCGTTCTTTTTCTTAAGTCCCAGGAGATCCAGCTTTTTCGCTGTTCCTTCCATCAACGTATGAAACTTGTCAGCAGGAATCGATTGCTGAAAAGAAGCATCTTCATACCAAGCCAGTGGAAAAATCCCGTATTTCTCCCCTTCGTTCAGCGTTGTTACCGACCAAGGGCTAATTGCAGGAGCTACGGGAGTCTGCCCGTGTACAGGAAATACATACCCTAGCAAAAGCGCCAAACTGAGTGCACCTGTACCCGCCCAGCGAGTCAGTTTACTCCAGCGTTTGTTTAGTTTCATGAAACTTTCTCCTCTCGATTCTAAGCTGAATGATTTAATGCCATTCCATCTTAGTGGTAGATTATACCACAATTTTTTGGAAGAGATAACCGAATGATTGAAAAGAATAGAAAAAACATCCTTTTTAGTATACATAAAAAGCATCGACACTGATCGCCGACGCTTTCCCTATGAATCTCCAAGTTATCGATTCGGTTGGGTCAATTTGGTCAAATACAGACGCATGGTTAACGGAGCAAATATGACAATCAGCAGTAGACATACTCCGATCCCGGCCAAAACATCAGACAGATTTGCGGTTCCCCCCATCAATCCTCGAACCGTCCCTACCGCAATACTGATCGGGTTTAGATTGACGATTGTCCCCATCCATTTGGGCATGGTGGAAGAATCTACGAAGATTGTGCTGGCAAAAAGCAACGGGTATACAAAAAACATACTCGAACCCGATACTGTCTCCGGTCGTTTTGCCAATATACCAATCATGGAAAAAATCCAGCTCACACTAAAGGCAAAGAAAATATGTGTGTCAGGATTAAAAAAACTCACCCTCTTATTTTACATGAGGGTGAGTCCTTTTTCGAAAACGCTACTTGATTGATGCTTCTTCAATTTCATTAAACGCCCAATGACCAGGCACGACATCCGGCCATCTTTGCGTGCCAACTTGGTTCTGCGGCACGCGATTCAGCACGCGATTAAGAATCGTTACGGCTTCGGCACGAGTCAGTGCTTTCTCTGGCTGGAAGGTTCCATCGGGATAACCTGTCATGTATCCTTTGGCAACAACCGCTGCAATGATTGGAGATGACCAATGATCTCCCCTCACATCGAAAAAGGCAGTGCCCCCTCCCGCACCTTGTAAGGCCTTATACTTATAGATGACCGCGGCTATCTCCGCTCGGGTAATGTTGGCCGATGGACGGAATGTGCCATCCGGGTAGCCGCTCATCATGCCCGCCGCACTTGCTTGATGAATCGGATTTACTGCCCAGTAGTTGTCGGCAACATCGAGGAACCTTCCCTTACTCGCAGATGATTGGCTCACCATTTCAGCGTTCAGTAAAATGGCAGCCAACTCCGCACGTGTCACCGTGCGATCTGGTTGAAACGTTCCGTCTGGATAGCCATTGATATAACCACGTTGGCTCTTACTTTTATGATTCGTTGCAGGGCGATCCTCTTTCTTGTCTGTAGGGCTACCGCCAGTGAAAAAGCTGTTTGTCGGTGTGGTATAGGAACCTTTTTTACGGTCTCTGTCCCGATCCCGATCCCTGTCTCGATTATTGTCATCCTCTAGATTTCTCCATGCTTTCTTCAAATCGTACAAGGCGTCGTCTACCTCAGACTGTGTAGCATGTGGATCGTCGATGACATCCCACGCATCTTCGAGCGCATCTTCCAAATCACGCCAGCTCGATCTGGTGTAGTCGTCTTCATCCAGGTCTTTGTCCTCGATCTCTTCCACTTTGGCTCGCAGCTCTCTTTTATAGACCGCATCATCTTGTCTTTTCAAATCTTGTCTCGCTTTTATCAATTTCTCAAGGGCAACATCTACGACAATCTGGCTTGCCTGCGGATCATCCAGTACAAAGTAGGCCTGCCCGAGTCTGTTCTGCAACTCCTTCCAGCTGGCCTTGGTGTAATCTTTTTCTTGCAGCTTTTCGACTGCAATTTCCTCTACTTTCGTTTGCAGTTTACCCTTGTCGACTGTGCCTTCCTGCTTCGTCAGCCCTTCTCTTGCTATGCCTAACACGGACAAGGCACCATCGATTTCTGCTTGGGTGACGTTTGGCTTCGTCAGTACGGCTTTTGCAGCATCCAACGCGTACACCAGCTTGCTCCAGCTGTCCGGCGTATATTTTTCCTGGATTAAATTCTCTGCGGTAATATCATTGACTTTTCCTTGTAAGTGACGAAGATCTACATTGGATTCTACAGCGGCAGGTGTCTCCTCTGTACTTGCTGCTTGGCTCACGGGCACGAATATGGATGCTTGGAAGATCAAGCAAAAGAGACTAAAGAAAACAAGACTCGTTACTGCTTTTTGAAAACGTCCCAACTCCCATCCTCCGTTCTTTACGATGATCTATCCGACCATCTTTTTCCAACCATTGACATTATATGTTGAAGACCGATAAGAGGATTCATATTTTTAGAGGAGGAAGCAACTATCCAGGAACAAAGCAAAAAACCAAGTAGCCAATAGAACAGCTTCTTGGCTCTTGGTTCTTTATTTTCTGATTCTAAGCAGAAATAGGTTTTTCTGGACGTTGCTTCGTCTTGCCGGAGAATGAAAAATTCGTCCACATACGCAATAGTCGTTCCACTGGGCCATAACGGAATCGTTTTAGATACAGCGGGCTTATGAAAAGCTGTCCCACATAAATCACGATCGCTAATCCGCATCCAGCCAATACCCCGATCTTTCCGAACCATCCGAGTCCATAGCCATAGAAGATCGTCGTACAAATGGCAGTTTGCAAAAGGTAATTCGTTAAGGAAAGTTTACCAACGGCTTGAAACCTTGGCAGCCAAGTTGATTCCGTGCTTCTGGAAAAGAACCAAACGAAGGCGAAAATGTAACCAATGGCAAGGATGGTCCCCCCCGATATCTCACCGACTCCACTCCACCACGTTCCTGGTAGATACACATGTACTGCTTTTAACAAAAGCCCCGTTGGCAAGAAGATCAGCATGTTTCGAAGATACGAGGCTCGTTCTTCCTCTGGCTTCTCGAACCACCTGCGCTTCGCCGCATACATCCCAAAAAGGAACATGGGTGCACTCATAAGCGGCGTGATCAACAGTAAAACAAATATCATGTATTCCGGCAAGCCAAGCGGATCTTCACTGCTTCTATGATGCACAATCTCCTCGTATGTGCCCTTGCCATAGACGGTCATTGTTTTGACGACATACGCTTCCATACGAGCAGAGTCGGTAATACTCGCAGGATCATTCGGATCATCTGGAATAAGACCCATTAAGCTGATGAGGCATAGTAAGACAATCCCCCAAACGAGCAACGTCTTCGGTTTACGGTTCATGAATAGCAACAAAAAGAAGCCCATCATGCCATAAAACCCCAAGATATCCCCTTCCCACAGGAAGTACGAATGAAGGAGACCAAGTCCGATCAACATCAAAAACCTGCGGGAAAGGTAGCGTTTTTGCCTCAACCCTTTGGCAGCCAAGCTTTGCTGCATCTTGATCATGCTAAAACCAAACATGAAGGTGAAAATCGGCATAAAGCTGCCTTCCACAAATAATTTCACAAGCTTAAAAACAGTCATTTCGTAATCGGGGAGGGCGTATAAATCCATTTCTTGGCTTCCCCAAATCCCATACTGGAAAATCAGCATATTCGCCATCAAAATCCCTACTAAACTAAATCCCCGCAAGCCATCGATGATACGAACGCGGTTTTGCTTTAGCTCCATGACAATCACCTCATGCCTGATTGTAACGAGCTAAGCTTAATGGCCTCTAAAGGGTACCTTATTGTTTCCTTAATTCATTCGAGGCTTGTCTATAGATGGATTCGCCCTTTTCGATACAGCCTATTAAAAGGTTCTTTCGTCTATCAGATAGATGACTTAATTTTGAGAAACATCGTGTACTCGTCCAATCACGTTCCTGTTTACCAACATATTTTGAGGTATCCAAGTAAAAGGGGGTGATTTATTGGTACGTATTCTCGATAAAGCTGCCGTTCAGCCACGCCGTAGATTCAACTTGGCAAATTCCTTTACGATCAGACGCTCGCCAGGTAGGTCTCGCCTCGCCACCATCCGAATCAGAATCCCAGCTAGGAATTCCCAACCAAATCGTGTTGAATTAGTTGCAACTGTTGGTGTTCGGGGGATTACCGGTATTGCTCAAATCCTCTTCCGCATATTTCGTGATGGTAGAGAGATATTCAACACCCTCCAAGGTATTGAATCTACTGGTTCTGAACAAAACTATGCTGTCACCTTCCAGGCAATCGATCGAAATGTCAGAGCTGGTACCCATATTTACACAGTAACCGCAGAAAACCGAACTGCAAATACCAGAGCTGATGTTGTAGGTCCAGTTACGTTTAGTGGACTAGCAGTAAGAACAAGAACCTAAATGCGTTAAAAAGCACCTGAATAAGGTGCTTTTTTTCGTACTTATTTCTGTATCCTTTTTCCGAAAACTAGCAACAATTCTGTCGCTCAAACGTACAACTCTTATAAGATACATAATTTAACAATGTAATCGAGGTGTTTACAAGCATGGAAGCATCAATCTCAATTGTCACCTACCGCCCTGAGCTGGCCGCAGCGGTCGCAGATATGTGGAATGCCAGCCGAGATAGCTGGGGAGGCGGAAATTCGATTACGACAGCCGAACAAATCAGACAAGAAGAAGCAGCCTCTGACGCTATCACCGTCTATCTGGCAATGGAAGGTGAAACGGTCGTCGGTTATTGCAGCCTGGCAGAATATCGGGAAGATACCGGTGCCCTCTACATCCCGTTGCTCAATGTCCGTCCCAACTATCATGGAAAAAAAGTCGGCCGGATGCTGCTTTCATGCGCACTGGAGAAAACGATTGAGCTCGGCTGGCCGCGACTTGACCTTTATACGTGGGCAGGAAACACGAAGGCTGTTCCGTTGTATAAGAAGTTTGGCTTTTTCTGGGAAGACCGGGACGACGCCACTCATCTGATGAACATGATCCCTTCTGTGCTCCGTACTGAATCGATCGCCCATTATTTTGAGGAGCTTGACTGGTATCAGGACTCCACGCGGGAAATCGTTGTAGAGCCGGACGGACGCAAGGAAAACGGTTTTGATTACTTCACATACTCCTGGGCAAAAGGAGAAAAGAGCTTGCGCGTGGAGTTTGAGCGGCGCGGACGAGGCATGCGCCTCATCGAGACAGAGGATTATCTCGTAGCTGCCGAGGTGGAAAAGCTGGAGTTGGTCTTTGGACGGGAGTACCAGATTCACTACCGGATCGTCAACAAATCAGGCAAGCCGCTACAAATTTCGTTAAACGGGCAACCGAGCGACACGATCTGCTTTGATTATCAGCACGAGCTGTCTGTTACAGGTGAAACGACGCTATCGGCAAACTTTTTTGTCGATCCAATCGCAGAAGAGCAAAGCATCTGGCGTACGCATCCGCGTGTCAGTACACACCTGCTGATCAACGGAAAGGCTGCCCTGTTCGAAGTAGGAATTCTCCCCAAGTTTCCTGCTACCCTTTCCTTGCATATACCTGGTCTTTCCTATCCGGGACAGACAAAGCCGTTTTATTTGGATGTGGAAAACAACTTTGCTGAAGAAGCGGAGTTTTCATTCGAGTTGCCCGCTTGCACATTTTTTGAATTGCAAGAGCATCGCCATATCCTGAAACTATCTGGCAAAGAGCGTATCTCGCTTCAGCTTAACGCTGACCTCTATGAACACGGCTTTTACGAAGCCAACGTACAGGTGGAGGCAAAGCTTGCGGATGGCAGATCGGTTTCTTTTACCAAAAAAATCGGAGCTGCCTTTACTGGGCTTGGTGCGATGGTGTCTGGGGAAACGGAACAGACTTGGCAAGTTCACCATGGCCGCCATATGCTCTTTTTGAACAAAGAAGATAATGAAATGACCGTCGTCAGTGGGACAGGTGGGGAGCCAACCACCCTCCTCTACCCCAAGCTTGGCAAACCGTTTTCCAGTGAGTTCTCGAAGAAACGTGCCGAGCAAGTTGAATTTATCGCAGAAAAGGGAGCGATCGGTATACGTGCGACGTATCGCTCCGGTGCATACCCGCAAATCGCGCTGGTTAGCAGTACGCTCCTGTTCGGAGATGGTACCGTTGAACACGGACTGAAGATAGAAAACAGCTCTGCTGACAAGCTGGCTGCTGAGCTCTGGCTCAATCAAGGCTTTAGCCACAGTTTTCATCGCCCCATTGTTCCTTATCAAGGTCGTTATGTTGAAACACCCTCCTCTTACGGCAGCGATATGGATTATTGGGATGCTGAGTTAGTCAGTGAAAACTGGCTGTTTACACAGGATGAAACGGCCCCATGGGGAATGTGCTGGCCTCCTGAATACCGTTTTGACATTCAAGGCTGGTATGTAACACTCGAAACCAATCTCGGCATGCTTGCTCCACATGAAACAATATCGTTCGGTCCCATCCACTTTTCGCATGGGGGCTATGCCGACTGGAAAGAGTTCCGCGCCTTTGCCCGTAAAGAACCTCTGCCAAAAGACCTGATCTTGACCTCTCACCTTGAGTTAATTGCAAATGGACAAAATCCGTTTGTCACAAACAAGGAACTGGATGTACAGGTGAAAGAATACAAGCAGCAGTATTTGGACGGAGAACTGATGGCATCCCTTTTGAGCGAGTCAGCTTCAAGACAAACGCAGAGCTTTACAGAAGAGGAGGAAGAGACAGAATCTGGCTTCTCCTTCATGACATCGGAAAAACCATATGACCTCGTGCAAGTAGAGGGGCGTTTTGCCACGCATGTGTCGCATTTGCAGAGCGCGATTTTCCCAATCGGTCAAGGCAAGGTCATACAGGAGCAAACAGTGGAAGAGGGACAACAGGTCTATATAGCAGACAATGGACGATTGCGGATCAAAGCCGCTCCAGATTTTGCTCCGACGCTCTACTCTCTCACCAGCAATGGGCAGGAGTGGTTAGATAGCGCGTTCCCGGAGCGGAAACCGAAATCTTGGTGGAATCCGTGGACAGGAGGAATCGGCAACTATATTGAGGAATTAAGCGCGTTTTCACTGGCTAAGGAAGAGCGTACTGCTTCCTTTGTCGAGCTAGTCGACAACAAGCAAAATACGTGGCAGGGCATCAAGGTGAGCTACCATGTGAAAAAGCAGGAAAAGTACCGCGGGTTGACTTGCCATCAGTATTACTTGCTGCTGCCAGGAGTACCTGTCCTCTGTCATACGGTAGAGATTGAGCAGAATACCGGAACGTACTTTGCTGGCACGGAATTGTCCACGGACATCTTTTTGCAGCCAGGAACCGAGGACGAGTCACTCTGGCTGAAAACCGTCGGTACGAATGGCGAGATGCTCAGCTACAAGCTGGCACAAGGTGAATTGGATGTCCTTGAAGTTTCCGATTATGTCGTCGGGCGAGCTTCCAGCAAGGACCAGATGCACATCGTTACTGACCTCGATACAGCGGACCTCCAAGTATACGCAAACAAGGAAGTGGCGGTAGCTTCTGTCATACGCGAACTGAATCTGCCAAACAACAGCACTGCCTTTACTCCTCCTGTCTTTTTCTTGTTTGCCGACAGCACGCTTCCATCCAATGCCTTGTCTGACTTACGGGCGATACGCTTTGCCAAATAAGGGAGGCTTCACAATGAAAATCATTGATGCGCACATGCATTTATCCCATATCGAGGAATTCAAGCGGACGGCGGCAGAAAAGTCGTTTGTCGATTACTCTGTCACTGGGCTCTTGCACGAGTATGCCGAAAATGGCGTGGTCCTTGGGATAGGCATGGGTTTGACAGAGACTCAGCCAGACGGCTTTCCCGATGTGGAAGCTGTCACTCCCATGGGACTAGACCTGACGGACGAGTTGCCGCCTCAGTTCGTCTATTGCCTGGGAATCAACCCGTTCAAGCTGGATGAAGCGGCAGTGGCACGCCTGGAGGCTGACCTGCAAAAGCCCAACGTCGTCGGGTTGAAAATCTATCTGGGCTACTATCCCTTCTACGCCTACGATAGCGTCTATGATCCCGTCTATGCACTTGCTGCCAAATACCAAGTGCCTGTCGTCTTTCACACCGGCGATACGTACTCGGAGCGTGGGCTCCTAAAATACTCCCACCCTCTCACACTGGACGAGGTGGCGGTGAAGCATCGAGACGTTAATTTCATGATGGCCCATTTTGGCGATCCGTGGGTACTCGATGGGGCAGAAGTCGTTTATAAAAACCGCAACATGTTTGCAGATCTCTCCGGCTTAATGGTCGGTGACGCAGCCAATTGCAAGCGACTCGCGGACTCCCCTCTCTTCTTCTCCCATCTGCGCCACGCGATCACCTATTGTGATCATTACGACAAGTTTTTGTTCGGAACAGACTGGCCGTTGGCACCAGTGAAGTCGTATATCCAGTTTGTACAGGAGCTAATCCCAGCGGAGTATCACGAGGATGTGTTTTACAAGACAGCATTGAAGGTGTTTCCCAAAATCAAGCCGTTGGTTGAGTAGACGATTCAAATCCCATGTCTCTTCCTCTTGAGGATACATGGGATTTTTCTTGTCTGTGTTCCCTTTTCCAGTAATCCTCTCTCATTTGTTCAATAAAACTTCTTCTATCTACGACAAAAAACGACAGTTTTCGTATTATGATAGAATATGCGAGTTTGCTTATACATCGTCAGTATCGGACAACCATGACCCAAAGCTGTCGTTAGTAAAGATAGAGCAAGGCTAGGTTTCTGCTGGAAAAGGTTTTTGAACACGCATTTTAATGGGGGAGGACATGTTTCCTTGAAGAAAAAAATTGCCTGGGTTACAGACAGCACCGCACTCATACCTGCTCACATCATAGAAGAGCATGACATCTACGTCGTTCCACTGGAGATTATCTTTGAAGATGGCACTTATGAAGACGGCATTGATTTAGCGCCTGAAGAGCTTTATCAGAAAATTGTGCAGGCTAATTATGCTCCCAAAACGTCGCAGCCTTCCATCGGAAAATTTGTGACGCTCTACGAACGATTAAAGGAAGAGTATGAATGCGCGATTGCTGTCCACCTCTCCTCTGATCTGAGTGGAACCTACAATACAAGTGCAACGGCGGCCAAGCTGGTAGAATTCCCTGTCGAGCTGGTAGATTCCAAGCTGATGTCGTACCCGATTACCTCGATTATCTTAAACGGAATCGAGCAGGCCAAAGAAGGAAAATGCTATCATGAGATTGCGGCTTCCTTGCGCGAGGAATACAAAAAGTATGAAAACTATATCCTGGTCGGCAGTCTCGACCAGTTTTACAAGGGCGGCCGAATGACCGGTTTGCAATATTTCATCGGCAATCTGCTTCAGATCAAGCCGATTTTCCAAATTAAAGATGGACTGTTTGAAGTATATGAAAAGGTTCGTACCGAAGGGAAAGCGGTCAGGCGCATGCTGGAGCAGCTAGAGAAAGCCAAGCAGAATTACTCCGTGAAGCACGTGCAGATTTTGCATGGCAACGTCTTGGAAAAAGCGCTGGAACTGAAAGAGAAAATCCAGAGCAAGTACTCCGATGTCGAGGTGTTGGTTGGACCGATCAGTTCCACGATTGGGGCGCATGCTGGGATGGGGACGCTGGCTTTGACTTGGCGGAATGAGTAGGAGTTAGTGAGTTAAGAAACATGAAAAAATCGCTCAAACTTTACTTGAGCGATTTTTTGTCGTCTTCTTTTATTTCCCTATCTAAGATCCTATCTAGTTGATTACGAATTTTCGTAATTTCATTGGATCCTGTAGTCGGAAGCCGCAACAATGGAAATTGATATTTATTGCAAATCCCGTTTTTTAGCTTGTCCCGCTCAATCTGAGCCGGTTTATTTCTATGAAAGTCAAAGCCGTCGACCTCGATTGCTAGAAGTGGTTGCTTGTTAATTGCGTCATAAATAACAAAATCAAAAGAAGCCCTGTTTTTTATATACCGTTTCTCCACTTCGTCAAGCCGATCTGTTTCGTAAAATATATCCTTTAGATACACCTGCATACTAAATGTGACGACCTTATAGCTCTCCTCCCTTATTAAATCGGATAGAACCCTCCAGATTATATTTTCCGACTTGTATCTGGATTTATAGATTAATCGGCTCTGTAAGTCATTTAGCCGTTCCGAATACTCGCTATACAGCAAATCAAAAACAGATATTAGATTGCTATGTGTGATATGCTCATGGAGTGTATGATACTCAATGTAACGTATCAAATTGCCGATATCTTTTCGGGAGTTGCGAAATAACGAATGATCTGTTACAAGAATAAACTGCTTCTGCGCTCTCGAGACAGCTACGTTAACCAAGCAAGGATTTTCAACAAAATTTTTGCCAATTCTCCCGCTTTTCGTTTGATCCAATACAGTAGACAATATCATGATTGATTTTTCACGACCTTGGTACTTATGGACAGTATCAATCTCCATATCTTCGACCAATATCTCATTCGCTTCTTTCACCTGCAAACGATACGGAGTGGTAAAGCCTATATCCTCTACTGGAATATTTTGAAGCAGTAGCTCTTTCAAAATCTCCTCTTTAACTGCATCAATTTCTCTGTGGTTAAATTTCCCTGTTTGCTGTCCAGCAGTAACGTTTCTCATATGGTTGCCTATTGCCGTGTAATGCACCCGGATTGAGACATCGAATTCCTCTTCCGAACTCAATGGAATCAATTCATTGTTATAATATTGATTATTACAAAAACCAATTATGCTAGGTCGGCATCTATAGTGCTCCTTCAACATCACTTTAGGTACTTTCTCTCCATATATCGAAAGCATGGATGATAACAAACTCTGCTGAAAGTAATCATACATGACTTGTACGTCCTGAACCTTCAGCTTGCTTTTTATTTTCTCATCTACAATTTGAGGTAATTGCTTCATGTCACCTACAATAATTATTCGCTTACAGCAAGACATAGCAAGTACCCCGGTTAATAAGTCTACCTGAGACGCCTCATCAACAATCACATAATCAAACAGGTATCCTTCCGGTATACAAGAGCGCAGGGAGTGGGTTGTGCTTAATACAATAGGGAAATACTCGAGGAACTCCTCAAATTTTCTTGTATAATTTTTGGCGTTACCACTATAGACTGATTTGCCTTGATATTTGTGGTAAAGCTTCTGCCTAAACAAGAGGGATGAATTCACTTCGTGTTGAAGCAACAGATCATCGAAGGATTCGGTATCCAGTTCCTGCTGGATGTCTTTTCTTTCTCGTTCCATTTCTGCCAATTTAGATTCGTAATACTTCATTTGCAAGCGTGTGACTAGCTCCAAACGATTCTTTTTCAGTTTTTTAAAATCGATGAATCCATATTTGAACAGTAGTTTTGCTTTATGTAAAAAGCGGAATGATCGGTTCCCTAAAAAGTACTCGTCCACTAAAAAAGATATAATGGTTTCAGATGTTTGACGACGAAAGAACAAGCGTTCCATCTCTTCCACATTTTTACTCTCGTTATGAAAGAGAAAATGCTTTTGTTCCAAACGGTAAGCGGCAATTTCTTGATCCAGTCTCGCCTTGCGATTGACAAGGGTTAATAACTCGTCTAAACGTTGCGACAAGTTTATTAACGTTTCCTGTATCTTCTCTTCTTGAATTTTGTTATCCCATCCTTCAATCTGGTATGTGGGCAAATTCTTAAAAAAGGCTTCTCGATTCTCCACTTTTCCTAAAAATGCTGCAAGGAACCCATATCCGGACTTTTGAAGCTTGTCTTTCACATTTTGAACAGCTGCATTATTACCCGATACAACAGCTACAGATTTATTTTGCATAATCACCAAGTTAGCTAGAATATTAAGGATTGTTTGTGTCTTCCCTGTACCAGGTGGACCTTCAATAATAGAGATATTGCTAAGCAGTGCTTGTTCAAGTGCCTCTTTTTGACTCAAATTGAATCGAAATGGATAGATGTGAGCAACGGAATTGAGTGCCGATCGCTCTATCTCCACACGTTTTATATAAGAGGCAAGCACACTATTTTGATCGATCAAGTTAATCTTCGAGAATTGTTTCTTTAAAAATGCTTCGGACTCACCCTCTGTATTTGTATATTGAGCAATGTCATTCCAATAGTCTAATAGACATATCACTTCATTATTAGAACGACTCTCCAACTCAATACTGATTAAAGAGGAATCAAAAATTTTTGATTTGTCCTTATTAAAAAAAACCTTTATGGTACCATCAAAATCTAAAACTTCTTTTACGTTTCTGAGCGGGATTCCTGCATATAGTACGGTCTTATTTTCGATATCTACAAGATTAGGATTCGTTTTGATAACAACATTATTGTATTTGTATGGCTCTTCACTACCCTTAAACCAAATATACACTTTGTCTTCATGAAAGGAGTATTTCACGATTTCACCCGTCTGATCTCCTTTACTTGTAACAATTAAAACCTTACGTTCATCCATAGTGTGAATTCCTTTGTATTTGAAAGATTTACCTGTATCTAGTGAAAATTTTGTTTTAATAGGAATAATATTCCTTGTAAAAATTATAGTCGAGTTCAATGTGCATTGCCCAAATTTTTTACGTGGATAATAATAATGCTTCTTTTCGTTTCCCCTGCGTCATTTTGTCCCTATTGGTTCGAGGATAACGGCATACTATATATAATTGACAACTACTACTAAAAATGGGGCAGTCCCAAAAGCCGTTTTTTGGCTTAGGGCTGCCCCTTTTGTATTTCTTGTTGCATCCAACTCCTCATGTGGTAACGACTCCAGCCAGTCCAGCACAGGGACTACCCCACCACGAAATAGCAGCGGCATCCTCTCTCCCTCCACGAGTCGTGCTGCTCGCGATGTATCATGGGCTGCCACTGCATGGTGAAAAGCTTCCATCTCAAGACCATTGTCTTCATACCAAATGCTTGCACAGGTGTGTAATTCTGCGACGATTCACTCGCCTTCTCCTGTAGTCGATCGGAGCCTTTCCCGCAGTAAATCAGCAAAAAGATGGTGATAGCGGTACCAACGCCGCTCGCTGTCCAGCGGGACGATAAACAGATTGGCGCGTTCGAGATAGACTAACGATTCCTGTCCTGAAGTATGACTTTGGCGAAAAACTGCGTCACAAAGAGAACCGGATAATCGATCGAGGATGGATGTATGCAGCAAGAATGTTTGAATGCTTGCAGATTGCTGGGTGAGCACTTCTTCTACCAGATAGTCGAGGATAAAATGGTGACTGCCGGAAAAAGATTGAGGGAAACTTGCGATATCTTTTTGTTCTTTCATGGACAGAGCGGCTAACTGTAAACCCGCAATCCAGCCTTCTGTGCGTGAACTCGAGCAGGGCGATGTTTTCCGGTGATAGCTCTAACCCCATCACTTTCTCAAGAAATTCAGCTGCTTCCGAATAGGTGAAGCGCAAATCGGATGCACGTACTTCATTCAATTGGTTCCGCACTCGCAATCGAGCGATAGACAGACGTGGTTCCTCGCGGGTCACAATTACCAAATGCATCTGCGGTGGCATGCGTTCAAGCAGGAAAGAGATGGCATCGTCGAGTGGCCCCTTTTTCAAAACGTGGTAATCATCGAAGACAAGAACAAAAGGATTGGGTATAGCGATTATTTCATGAAGCAGAGTCGTGATTATCCATTCGATTGGTAGTGGTTGAGGGGAATGGAGCAATGAAAATATGCCCGCTCCAATATTCGGTCCAATATTTTGCAGGGCTGTGAAGAGGTATGTGAGAAAACGCGCAGCGTCATTATCTCCTTCATCCATGGAACTCCAGGCGGCGGGTCGATCACCACTGTCGAGCCATTCACTGACAAGTGTCGTCTTACCGGAGCCTGCTGGTGCTGAAATGACCGTTAGTTTACGGTTTAGGCCCTCGTTTAATAATGCACCAAATTTCCATGGAGCACAAAGGTAGGCATCTGGTGCCGCCTCCTTTATTACTTGCCTGAGCGTTTGCAGAGTCTCCTTAACCTCGGGAGCAAACGTGCATCACACAAAAAAACACGCCGAGCTGGCGTGTTTTCGTTTTGGTGGCAAGGATGTTATTTCGTTATACGTTTTCCAATAGCCTCCACGAGCTCCTTCGTCGTCTTGGGAAGATTGGATTTTAAAATGGGATTAATCATGGGGCCCTTCACACCATGAGCGGTGATATCCAGACACCCCGTCATTTTCGTCCGCACCTCACCCAATGCCTTTGCTTTGAAGTAACCCTCTCCGGTAAAATTCCCGCTGATCCCTGTCAGGTTAAACCTCACCTCAGTTGGTGGAGTCCATTCGGTGATATCCACTTGCAGGCTGATCGTTTTCTTCATGATGCCGATATCGCCTGTAAACGTCCAAGCGACACGTCGTTCATTAATTACCTCGTGGCTGATGTAGCCAGGTACCAGTGGAACCCAATTCTCCACTATACTCACAAACTGCCATACCGCCCCGATGGGCAGGTTCAGCTCCACATCATGTATTCCTTGAGGCATGATTTGCTCATTCCTTCCCCCAGTGTTCTTTGGTATCTTGTTATGTTTATTGTCAGAACACGGGAGATATTTCAGGAATATGGCGAGTTAATCCCACCAAAAATACCATACATCCTGCTTCATTAAATAATCAGCATAATGCCCGATTGAAGGAAACTCATCCAAAACGTACTGACAAAAGATGAAATGCTCTTGCGCCAGCTTGAGGGCCTCCTCGTAGGTCTGCGGTCTTGAACCGGCTTGAAAAATCCATGTATCTTCTGTCACAGCGAGAACCTTGATGCCATACGCCTCCTGCCAGTGCTTCACGATCACCGACTGGTAAACAGGTAATGGGCATTCATTATAGCCTCCCATGGGAACCCACAACGGTGCTTCATAACCAGACGATAACGGCAATTCCAGAACAATCAATGCCTCATCTTCTAATCGATCCTGTACCCATTTTTCACTTATGAGAAAGGACTCCGTCTCTGTCTCACTGAGTTGTTCATTGAGTAGCTCATGGCCTTCCCATATAAGGGAATATGCCTTATAGATGCCTTCAAAGTTCTTTCCTTCCAAACTTTTCAACTCGGATGAAATATCTGTATACAAAAGGCGAGATTCTACAATTCGCCGAAAGACATCCTCCACAGATAAGCGGTGAACTTCCTCTAGCTGGTTATGTACGTAATCAGTGAGTGATCCCTCTTCGTCCACAGCTTCTTCTATCATCTCTAGTATATTATAGCTAGGCAGAACCAAAATGCTTTGCTTATCTACCTTTGTGGCAAGTACCGAAAAGTCTTCCGCAGCAACCACTTCTATGTCACATTCCTTTAGGTAATAAGACAACTCTTCTACCATCGTTACACCTCTTTTTTTGCATTTTTTCATACCATATATCCTACCACATCTAACAGAAAAATCCTGCGCACCCTCTCTTGGATTCACTTTCGAGTTGGTCTTATTCTGGACGCAAAGTCAAAATAAAACCTGCGTCTACCGCCGGAAAACACCACGAGCAGACCGTGAATGAGGAGTACAAGCGAAATCACTACGATGACGCCAAAGGAGAAAAGGATAAGAAATGGATAAAAAGCCGACTCCATTAAACTCTCTATCTGACTGATTGCATTCGAGGTGTACATGAAAAACCAAGTGAAATACAGCGCAAGATATCGCTTGAATAAAGCAATTGCGGATGGCTTCCCGGATTCTTCGTTCACCAGTCTGAACCGCAAAATCGCCGATCCAATTGTCTTTCCATTCCATAAAATTGGAATGAAATAGAAGCAAAGCAGCATACCGAGCGAGGTACTGATCACCTCTGTCAGCCAGCCAACCGGAAGAAGAAAGCCAAACAAATCCGACAAGAACTGAACTGTGATACTGTCGATCAACAACGCCAGCAATTGCGGTACAGGGAGGACGTTATCACTCTCCATGACACTTTCTCTTTTCGCTTCTATGCTTTTATTGGACGGAAACAAAGCCAGTATGATCGGAGCAATGAGAAATCCAAATAATACACCACTGCTGTTGAGTATAAGATCATCGACGTCGAACAGTCGATAGGGACAATTATAAATACCATAAATTCCTGTTAATTGTGTGACCTCAAAGAAAAGCGACAACCCAAAACCAAGCCCCAAAGCCCGTTTCCAATATTCCCGCTTCTGAAAAAAGTACCGGAGATAAACGCCAAATGGGAGCAGTAGCAAAAAATTAAATGCGGCTTGCAAGAAAGCTCGTTCTGATATGAGTTGAATATAGCTGGATGGGTGAGACCATACCATCGAAGTTTCCTTGAGAATATCACGGACAAAGGTAAAGGGAATCAGCGAATAATAAACCGTATTCTCTGCTTGCATCGCGCAAGTATCCCTCGTGTCTGGCAAAGGAAGCAGCACCAAAAACAAAGAGCAAAGCAAATAAAAAAGAAAGGAGGCGTTTAAAATGAACCTCCACCAACTAAAAAATCCATCTTTTCTATACGTGTAAATGAGCCAGGGAACAAACAATAAATAAGAACCTAGCATAAAAACAAGAAAAGCATATTGAATGGGAAATACGTACGATGACATGAGAGTACTCCTTTTACCTGTTGTGTAGCTGAGTAGCAGCCTTTTTCATATTTGGATTTCAATCTTTGTTCCTAGCCCCAATAAACTATTCACCTTTATTTCTCCACCGTGCGCCACAATAATATCACGCGCAATGGCCATACCCAGCCCGGAGCCTTTGTGCAGCTCTCCAGTATTCGTCCCCCGGTAGTAACGGTCAAAGATTCGATCGAGCTCCTGCTCTTTCATTCCTTTGCCGTTGTCCTCGATTCTGATCAGGGTGCGCTGACCTTTCTCTACACTTACTTTGATGAGGACGGAAGGATCATTATGGACGATGGCATTGTAGATCAAATTGGTGATCGCTCTACGAATCAGAATATCATCCATATCCACTTTGATCATTTCATCGCTAAATCGGAATTCCATGTTCCTGTCTGCATATCTCGCATCGTTCAAAGTATCAATGACGACATTTCGTAACAGGGTCACGATGTTCTTATTTGATTTGTGCAAGCGCAATTCTTTATTTTTTAGGCGGGCAGATAAATTCAGATCCTCAATGACATCTTTCAAGTACAATGACTTTCGTTCAATAATCTCCGCAAACTCTCTCATTTCCTCACACGAAAAGTCATACTCGGTGTCTTTCATCATTTCTGCGTAGCCTTGGATCGACGCTAATGGCGTTTTTAAATCGTGAGAGACATTGCCGATCCACTCTTCTCTCATTACATCTAATTTTTTTCTTTCATTTTCTGCCGCTCTTAGTTCATGTGATAAATTATTAACATTGTAGAAAACATCTTTATAGATGCCAATCGCTTCATAGTTGATATGGTATTCCTTATTGGCGAGCTTTCTTATTCCCTCTATGAGTGACAGCAGTGGTTTCGTTAGTCTTTTGCTAAAAAAATATCCAACGATCAGCGCGATCAATCCGTCGACGGTCAGAACGAGAATGCTTCCTATGTTAAAAACTTGCACGACCTCCCGGATATCATAGGACAATACGTGTCTTTGCAAATTTCGATTTTGAAACCCGATAAAGTAACTATAATGGCTGGAACCTGTTTGCTTCTCACCAATAAAGACCATCGTGTTCATATCAATTTCTTTGTATTTGTACATCTGGATAATGTCTATGGGCGCATATTTTCCTTTAATACCCACCGGCAATCGATAGCCAAAGATCTGTTTGCCATCTTCGTCTAGAATTTGTATCCATGCGTTATGCTGATCCAGCTCGGCTTTCCCTTTGTCTGTAAGCGTCGCCTGATGATTCGAAATGATAATTTGCTCATGGAAACGACTGGTTATTGCTTCAGCAGAGTTTCCCTTCTCGCTTATTGCAGTTTCATCCCACTCCGTTGTGGTGACCACTATCGCCAAAACAAGAAGAACAATATTGCTTAGTACAACCAAGATGACAATCAAAACAACAGACGCCAGAAATCTCCCAGTCACCCTCCAATTCATCCATTATTCATCCTTTACCGCCAGCTTATATCCCAAGCCCTTCACCGTTAACAGGTATGTTGGATTGGAAGGATCATCCTCTATTTTCTCTCGTAATTTTCTGATGTGTACCATCACGGTATTGTCAAAGCCAAAGAAATCTTCACCCCATACTTGGTAGTACAGCTTTTCTTTGCTGATAATTTGGTTAGGATGCTTGAGAAAATGGGTGAACAGCCTCAACTCTTTCGGTTTCAAATCGATGATGGTTCCATGCTTTCGCAACTCGACCTTTTCTTCATCAAAGACAAATGGGCCGACCTTAATGATAGGATCCGCCTTTACTTGAACTTGCTGATATTCAGCTCTTCTTAACTGTGCTTTCACTCGATAGGCCACTTCTTTCGGACTGAACGGTTTGCCAATATAGTCGTCACCGCCGATGGCCAAGCCTACTAGTTTATCCACTTCTTCCGTTTTTGCGGATAGAAACAAGATCGGGACATGTGAGATGCTTCTGATCTTTTTGCATACGTCATAGCCTTCCCCGTCTGGAAGCATAATATCCAAAATCACAACATCTGGATGCTTGTCTTGAAACTGCCCAAATCCTTCGGCTGCCGTTGAAGCCGTGTATACATTCTCGATGCCTTCCTTGATCAGAACCGTTTTCAACAGTCTGACGATATCCTCTTCATCGTCCACAATCAGTACTTTGCTCACGTAGAAGCCCCCCTGCCAAAACTAGAATTATTGCTTATCCTTTCCTTGAACAAACAAGGATACACCGAAGCCATCCTTGAATGACTTCGGCATAACCTTCTTTAGTTTACTGCTGGATTGACAATTTTTCTTTCGCTTTATCAGGCAGTTCGTCCACTTTCACTTCCTGATAGGAGGTAACTCCTTTTTCTTCTTTTACGAATACGCACAGATAGGCATCTTTACGCAGCTCTTTCATCGCCATAAAGTTGAGTGTTTTTTCCTCGCCATTTGCGTTATAGCCTTGCAGCGTATAATCGTACGAGACAAACTTCTCCCCGCTATCCAGCGTAACTTCATTCTTTTTCCCTTCTTTATTAATCTGAACATAATACTCATCTGCACCCAATCTGTTAAAATTCACGTTTTGAAGCAAGAGTACAGCTCCTATCATAAGAGCAAGTATGACTGATAATACGATGATGGTTGTCTTTTTCATAGATAGTCTCCTTTAAAAGTTTATGATTTTGTTTTCGTTACGATTTTGTAGTACGCATGGACGGTCAAGAAATAGTAGGCGGTGTACATGCATGTATAGATCGCCATACAAATCACCACAGGAACGACTAAGTTCATTTGCAACATCCGCGATAAAGGCGTTAGGGCGACGGCACTATGCGCGATACCAGCCAGCAAGGGAAGCGCGAAGATGAACAAGACTTGTTTGGCAATGGTTTTTTTGATTTCTTTTTTTCTGACGCCGATTTTGTATAAAATCTCATATCGCCCTTTGTCTGCATAGGCTTCCGTTAGCTGTTTAAAGTAAATGATGCTACCAGTTGCAGCCAGGAAAACGAGTCCCAGAAATCCGCCCATAAAAATGAGTAAACCGGAAGTTTCCAATCCTTGTGCATAGTCCTGATAGAAGCTTGCAAATCTTGCTTTTTCGGGTAAGATCGCTTGAATCTCTTTGGTTAATTGCTTGGCCTGATCTTCCTGCGTAATGGCATATGCTACCAAGCTCGCCTGATTCACTTCTTGTTGCAAGCGGACGAACAGCTCATCGCTGACGACGATCGTCGAAAAGACCGTTTGCAGATTCAAGACGTTGTAATCCTTTCGATCCTTGATCGTTATAATCACTTCGCCGCCCTTCGCTTTTAAAGGGAGCCTTGTCCCGACATATTGAGGGGAAATACCCTCAATGTAATAGGGGTCTAATAAAACGGCTTCCTGAGCTTGTAAGGAAAGCACATCGTCTTTTCCTTGTAATTGGGTCAATTGGTTGAATTCACGATTTGACATCACGGTATATGTCCGTTCATTACTTCCATCATCCAGATCACCAGTATCTACATCCATCTGAATAACCGGAATGGTTCGATGATAAAGAACTTCATGATTGGGATGCTTCGAAATCAATTCCTCCACCTGTTTGGTTAAACGGCTGTCCGTAGCGATAAACATCATGCTGTTCGGATTCACCTTTTCGACAGTGCTTCTATTGTTGTAATACAAGCTGTATGCCGTTCCAACAGATGTGAGCGTCGTGGCGCTTAGTACAGCAATGATGGTTAACGTGCGGGCATTTCCTTTCATTCGGTACAGCAGCTGAGAAATCCCTATTACGTTAATGCCATTCCAATAACTCTTCTTATGGTTTCTTAACCTTTTCAATAGCGTAACGCTGAAAACACCGAATAGGAGATACGTACCGAGAATGACGGTTAGTAAGATGAGGAGCGGCGTTGCCATTATCCCTACTTTTCTCCATATCGCTGACTCAAAGATGTTTTGCAGCGTAAGCCAATAACCGAAGCCAATCAACGCAACCGATAAGATAGCAGTGATCCAAGACGTTCTTGGTTCTTTTTCGCTTTCTTGATCCGCGCGAAAGAGTTCGATTAATTTGAAGCGATAAATTAACCGATAGCCTTGGAGCGAATTTATCAACGTAATGATAGAGAAGACGGTGATCGTGTTTATAATTGCCTCGGATGAAACAGAGAAATTAGCGATGGCATCATAACCCATGACCTTCATTAATACCGCAACAAAAAACTTGGACAACACGGAACCAAGAGCAATTCCGATCAGGAGTGCGATGATTCCCATTATGAAGTTCTCGTAAAAAAGCATGCGGCCGATCTGCTTCTTGCGTACGCCGAGCAAGGAGTAAAGCCCGACCTCCTTCTTGCGTTTACGTGTGAAGAATGCGTTGGAATACCAGATAAAGATGGCCACGAAGATCATTAACACGACCGACGCTCCGCTAAATACAGAACTGATTTTATTCGACCCTTCGGCGGCCAGCTGAATGGAATCGTCATACTTTAAGGAAACAAATGTGAAGTAAATCACAATACTAAAAATCATCGAAGCAAAATAGATAAAATAGTTGGTGAAATTTTTTCGGATATTTTTTCTGGCAATGCTAAAGAGCGTCATGATACCCACCCCCAAGCGAAGCAAGAATCTCCAGTATCTTTTGGAAAAACGCCTTCCGGGACTGCTTTTCTTTGTGGAACTCGGTAAAGAGCTGACCATCCTTGATGAAAATAACCCGTTTGCAGTAACTCGCCGCATACGCATCATGCGTGACCATCAGAATAGTAGATTGATTGGTTTCATTGAGTCTGCTTAAGCTTTCTAGTAAGCTTGCTGCCGATTTGGAATCAAGCGCACCTGTGGGCTCGTCCGCCAAAATGAGGCTTGGATTTGCCACGATGGCCCGCGAAGCCGCTGTCCGTTGTTTTTGACCCCCTGAAATATGGTAAGGGTATTTGTCTAAGATTTCTCGAATGCCGAACGTGTCCGCTATCTCGTTGACTCTCTTTTCGATTTCAGCGGCTGGCACCTTCGACAAGGCAAGCGGAAGCAAAATATTTTCTTTGACAGTCAACGTATCGAGAAGATTATAGTCTTGAAAAATAAAACCCAGCTTATTCCGGCGAAAGTCTGATAATTGCTCTTCGTTCATGTAGACGATATTTTGATCAGCAATAACGACCTTACCCGAAGAGGGCATATCGATGGTCGAAAAAATATTGAGTAAGGTTGATTTGCCGGCTCCGGACGGGCCCATGATTCCGACAAATTCACCCTCTTGTATTTTTAAGTTAATATCTTGCAGGGCGGTATACACATTTCCTTTTGTGCCAAATGTTTTTTGCACGTTGATTGCTTCCAGAATGGTTTTCATATCGCTATCCTTTCAAATGCAACTCATTTTTTCGTACTGCATTTATCATAACGATCGAACCTTAGAGCATTTTTATCTAAACCTTATATAAACCTTAAAAATAGCATCCGAAAAGCAAAAAAGCGCCCTCCCTCGGACGCCTCCCACGTTACTATTCGGGAACATACTTTGCTAATCTGCGTAGAACATGGAAAAATAAATCCCCGTTCCGTCAGAAGTTTTTATCCCCTCTCCAATCCTATTTGTTAGCCCTACCTTTTCACGAATGCCAGAATTGCGTTTTTCTTACTCCGTACTTGGAACCAAGCTTTTATTCTCGAATGATTTCGAGAGCACAATTAAAGGTGTGGAAAATCCGTAAACATGGCATGTATCCAAAAAGGTAGCCAGTGACTCGGTCGTCTCAGTCAGCACCTTCATCAAGTAATTGTACTCCCCACTGATTCTGTAGAGATCGACAATCTCAGGTGCTCGTTCGCTGAATGCAATGAAATCCTTGCACACACTCGTTTTAAACAAGACAAATGCAGTGGTGTGCTTGCCGAGCTTCTGGGGAGAAAGCTCCGTCCGATAAGCAGTTATGACGCCCTGCTCCTCCAGCTTTCGCACTCTTTCCGTTACAGCCGGCTGTGACATCGCGATCATGCGGCTCAGCTCGGAAATGGGAATCCGGGCATTCTCGTGAAGCACCGACAAAATTTTATGATCGATTTGGTCCATCCACATAACACCTCATTTTTCGAAAGTAGAATACCTGAAACAAATGAAAATGTAAGGTAAATAAATCGAATTACCTTCAAAAACTTATGTAAATTGTATGCGATCTCCCATAAAATGTCACTCATAAACAGAAGAGGAGAATGAGAACATGACATTTACCATAAACGAGCCAATCAACATAGGCAGCTTGCGCTTAAAAAATCGGCTTATCATGTCGCCCATGCAGCAGTATAGGGGTACTCCGGAAGGCTTTTCCACCGACCATCATATCGAGTTTTACAGCCGAAGAGCCAAGTATGTGTCCCTGGTGATTGTGGAATCGACCGCCGTCTCAGCCAACGGCAGACTGTTTCACAACGACATCGGCATTTTTACCGACCAACATGTGGAGCCTTTGCGCAAGATAACAGAAGCTGTTCACTCAGAGTACACCCCGATCTTCATCCAGTTGTCGCACGGCGGGAGGAAGGCTTCACCTGATGTAACGAAGCAATTGGTCGCACCAAGTGCGATTGCGTACGATGATTACTACGGGACCCCTGAGTCGCTGTCTCTTGCCGAAATGAAGAGCATCGTCGAAGAATACCGTTTGGCGGCAAAGCGGAGCGTCGAAGCCGGCTTTGATGGCATTGAGCTTCACGCGGCGCACGGCTTTTTGCTTCATCAATTTTTATCGCCTTTGTCCAACTCGCGAACGGATGATTATGGTGGTACTCCCGAGAACAGGGCACGCTTTTTACAAGACGTACTTCTGGCGATTCGAGCAGAAGTGGGACGGGATTATCCCGTTATGATCCGTGTTTCTGCCACAGATTTTGTCCAGGGCGGTCTAACCCCGGAAGACTGGGTACAAATGCTAAAGCCGCTTGAGTCTGAATTGGATGCGATCGATGTCTCAACAGGGGGACTGCTCCCGATCCAGCCTAGTGACGTCTATACGGCTTATCAGTTGCCTCACGCAGCTGCGATCAAACAACATTTCAGCATTCCGGTCATTGCCGTGGGAAAAATATATAGCCGCAGTCTCGCCAATCGAATTCTCGAAGACAAACTCGTTGATAGTATCGCGATTGGTCGCCCTCTCTTGGAAGACCCTGATTATGCAGAACGTATTTTATTTGCCTAATCGACACAGGAATGACCCGAATTTGTTCACTTTCTTCATCAAAAAAAATGGTAGGATAGAGGCATCACTTCATAAAAAATGAGGAGAGTCACAAGTGCGGGTACATCCAATATACTTTTTACGTCTTACAGGTCTATTCGATGGCCTTTCTTTATTAGTATTGATGGGCATCGCGATGCCCTTGAAATACGTGTGGGGCTTTGACAAAGCCGTAACCATCACAGGAAGTATTCACGGTGGAATATTTTGCTTGTATGCTCTGGCGATACTCTATGTGGCTACTCGCGTGAGATGGAGTCTGCTCTGGTCTCTTGCTGCGTTACTCGCCGCTTTTGTGCCGTTTGGGAACTTCTTTCTCGATCGCAGACTGAAAAAGGCACAGGATGTGTATCCTCTGAAGCCGTTTAATAATGCCCTGCTCGTATACGGCATCGTTTTTTTCTCGTTCTTTGATTTGTTCTCGCAGCTGCCGGTCATGAGTACCTTTGCTGCTTCCGTAGGTGCCAGCTCATTTGTTATAGGTTTTGTCATTGGTCTGTATTCGTTAGCCAATACCTTTGGCAATATTATCTCTGGCATGCTGACAGATAAGGTCGGTCCATCCAAGCCACTGTTGATCGGATTGGTTTTATCCAGTTGTGCCTTGCTGCTGTATCACATTGTCGATCAGCCGTTTTTGTTGATTATCGTGCGAATCATTCACGGATTTGTTGCCGGTTTGATAGTTCCTGCTGCTTTTACTTTCTCTGCGAATAACACTGCCCATGAGCAGCAAGGGCGAAAGGTTGCTTTCACTGGTACCTTTGTGGGACTCGCAGCGATTATCGGCCCTGCATTCAGCGGCATTATGGCAAGCAAAACCTCTGTGCCTTTTGTCTTTACATGTGTAGCTGTTATGGGCTTTTTCCTAGTCATCCTATCCGTCATTTTTTTGCAATCCACTCAGGCTTGCAAGAAAGAGAAGCTTAAGAAGGACGTTCCATCCTCAGCTTTGATCTTCAATGCTGGAATTATTAAGGCTTATGGCGGTGCCTTTTTGCTCATGTTTTCACAAGGTGTGATCGCTTACCTTTTGCCCTTGCATGTCCAATCGCTTGGATATGATTCGAAATTAAGCGGTACATTAATGAGCACTTTTGGGATGATTGCCGTCCTGCTTTTTGTGCTTCCGACCAACCGGATTTTTGATCGTGTTGCCCCTTCCAAAACAATATCCATCGGAATTGGTTTCATGGGCGTGAGTCAGCTGCTTATTGGTCAATCCAACACGACATTGGCACTGTACTGCGTGTTAGGACTATATGGGATAGGCTTTGCGCTCTTGTTTCCCTCTGTCAATACGATGCTCATTCAATCAACACCGCAAGAATTACTGGGTAAAGCACACGGTTACTTATACGCCTTCTTCTCTCTCGGTGTGGTTGTCGGCTCAGGCCTTTTAGGTTGGCTGCCCTTCTCCATCGAGGAAGGATTTCTGTTCACAGGAAGCCTGCTGCTCGTGTTTGCCGCTTTCATTGCCATGCATAAGCAGCGAGAACGCTTGTTGAATCAACAAAATAATCGATAGCAGCCGTCGTTTATACCAACAAAACCTCCTTAACCACTAAGCTAGTGGCGAAGGAGGTTTTGTGCTAATACTCTCAACCGCGGAATCACTACGAATCAGGCATGCAGCCAACAGACCAATGCCAAGTACGATTGCAAGCAGTACAAAAGTTAGTTCATAGCTGCCAAATTTCATAAAACGGATGGACAAGATCGGCCCAAGACTTGTTCCCGAAAACAGGATAAACGTATAAACCGAAACCGCAATTCCCCGCGATTTGCCCCCCAGCTGTCCAATAAGCGTGATCAGAGAAGGAACAGATAACGCAATTCCGGCAACGAAAAGCACACTCGTACCGATCAAAAGAGACAAGTTCGATATCATACCGAGAGAAGCCATACTGACCACTGCTAGACCTAGCCCGCAACGTAGTACGGTACGTAAGCCAAACCGTTTTGCCAGCCCGCCCGCCAGCGGAGAAATGAGCATGCCCACTATACCAATCGTTCGAACAAGCAGAATATCCTTGTTGCTTAGCCCAAAATCAGGTCCCGCCAAATAACTGCCCAAGACCGTATACATATTAACGAATGACATTAGCAATACAAGAGCGATCATGTAGCTCAAGACGATATTTTTTCGTTTGAACATGGAGGGAATTCGCTTAATCGGCTCCCAAATATTAACGGTAGCAAGGGGACTCTCTTCTTTTGGCAGCCACCTCATCACCACGAGCATTGTCACGAAATAGATAGCAGCAAGCATATAGAATACAGCGTGCCAACTGTATTGTTGACTCATGAAGCTACTGATCACTTGCCCAATGATTCCTGCCGCCAAAAATCCTGTGCTGATAAATCCGATTGCCGTTACCCGTTTTTCCGCAGGGAACATTTCCACAGCATAGGCGAGCGCAACAGGCGAGAACGTAGCAGCCGCAGCACCTTGCAAGCTCCTGAGTACAATGATCCATGCAAAATGATTGGCACTACCAAGCAATATAGAAAAAAGAGTCAGCGCAATCAGCCCGATCACAATAACGTTCTTGCGGCCATACTTTTCGGACAACGGTCCATAAATCAGGCACCCTATGGCAAACCCAACCGAAAATGCACTACCTGTTGCTGCAGCCTGTGTCAATGTAATACGGAAAAGATCGGCAAAGATAGTCATAAGGGGAATCGTGACGTATAAGCTCGACATGATGACGATTCCAGACCAGCATAGGATTGCAGTCATGAGTGAGTAGTTTCGCTGTGACATGGCACACCTCTTTCTCAATGATTTACAAACATTATAGTTAGATTGTCTAATTATATTCATAAAAAAATATGATCTTATCTTCCCACCCCCAGTTTCTCTTCCATGCTGCGATTCAACTTCATCAAGATTTTTTCCAGCAGCATCCTTTCTTCCTCTTCTAATTCGCTCATAATGGAGGAGCAGGCAGACCAGAAAACGGGCAGTGCTCTGGCTACTAATTCTCTGCCTTCCTGTGTTATTTTGACATGAATCTTGCGGCCATCCAGCGTGCTTTGCTCCCTGATTATCCAGTGCCTTTTTTCCAGCCAGTCCAGCAAAGCTGTGACAGAGGCACGCCGAATACCCAGCCTGTCTGCAAGCGAAGAGGGGGTGATAAGCTCTCTGTCTTCATGTAACGTAAGCAATAGCAACACGTCCCATTTACTCTCCGTTATGCCGAATGTCTCCAAATTCAAATCAATGGCGTCTATGGCGTTATCCCCCAGCCATAGCATCAATAACCCCAAATGAGCCAATTTGCGATCCGTATTTTGCAGAGCTGTTTTTTCCATCAGATCCAAATATGGCTGAATACCTAGTTTTGGCAATTGATCAGATGTATGCTCTCTCTTGTTTTTTCTGCTCATAATCCACCTTGAAATATAATTAGATTATCTAACTAAAATTAATGTAACGTATTTGTTTAGCTTTTGCAACACCCTAGAACCTTCTTCCAACGGACCTGGCAACACGAAAGCCAAGATCATCGATTCGAAACGTAGGGTGACTCCGGCGGCGACATGTCGCTCCACAGCCTCTGGCCTCTTCCGCCCAACTGCCACCGCGAAAAATTCGGTAGGAGCCGTATACATTCGCATCGTAAAGATCCCAGCACCACTCCCAAACATTTCCGAGCATGTCATAGAGCCCCCACGCATTCGGCAGCTTTTGTCCTACCGCATGTGTTGTACCCATAGAGTTCTCTTGATACCATGCGATCTCATTCAGCTCGCCGTACCGGTAACCACCCGTCCCTGCTTTGCACGCGTACTGCCATTCCGCCTCTGTAGGTAGACGATAGCCATCGGCTTCCTCGTTCCATACGACACGCTCACCATCTTCACTTATCGAGTAGCATTCCGTGAGACCCGCTTGCTGAGAAAGCCGATTGCAAAACGAAATCGCATCGTCCCACGAGACATTTACTACGGGAGCCTGAGAGTGGTCATTCGGTCCAGCTGCTTTTTGGACAACCGAGAAGTATAACTCATTCGTAACAGGAACCGGTGCGAGTAAAAAAGAGTTCACCTCGGTTGTCCATGTCGCCTTGATTCGATCGTCCCTCAATTCGATTTGCCCTGCTGGGATGTTCACCATGGTGTACGCCTGTTCCATCTCTATTTCACCTGGCTTAACTTTTCAATCGCCTGCTCTTCAGTCGGCAAAAAAAAGATGTCTTTTCCATTGTTGGATTCATAGATGAAGTCTTTTAGACTTTTACTTGTGTACACCGAAAAATCCCCTACAATCGCCACTTTTACCCGATAATTGATGAACTTCTGAAGGATTTCACCTGCCAAGCGTGTTTTCAAATCGAAAAAGCTTTCGTGAAGCAATGATTTGTCGAGAATGATACGATGACTGTCTGCTTCATAATGTACAGTTGCGATCAGATCCAATGCGGACTGCACATCCTCTATTAATACCTCTGTTCCGCTCACGACCGCAATGTTTCCCACTCCTGTTTCTACCTTCGTAATTTTCATATCCACCCTCCTCGTTTATCCTTTCGTAACCTTACTTACATAATTCTCACAAATAGATCGATTGTCTTCGCCGTTTGCAAGCGGAATGCTCGCTACTCGAAAGAAGCTCAGACCTACGACCATCGCAAGTAGACCGTAGGCAGCGCTTTGCGAATCCTCTACAGACATTTGCCCTGTCTGATTACCGCAATCAAAAATCTTTGCGATGCCTTGCAAATCTCTCGTATAGCTCTTCGCAGCGACTTCTTGCAAATGGGGATTCAACGCGGCTTTCGAGAAGAACTGGACAAAGAGTCTTGCTTGATCTTCTTGCGGGATATACATGGTATCAATCCCATCCAGCTGCGAAACATTGATCCGTTTTTCCTTGTCGTCACCGTATGGCGGCAAGATATGCTTCAGCGTAACGTCAATCATTTCCTGGGCTGTCATGGTGTTTTCGATGTCAGATTCGATTTTCAATCCATAATAGGCCAAGAATGCCTGAAAGGCTTCACTCGTCAATTGATCCTTATTCTTAAAATAATACGTGACGACTCCCTTTGAGCAGTCCGCATACTCCGCCACCTTATCCAACGTCATGCCATCAATCCCGTGAATGCTAATACAAGTTAGGGTCGCATTTATGACATCTGCTCGGCGCTTTGGTTCCATTCCTAATTTGGGCATGATCTTACCTCGTTTATTTATACTGTACGGTCGGAATAAAAAAAGTGTACACAATTATTTTCCAGTTTGTCAAACGAATAGGTTCAAAAAAAAAAACACGCTTACTCAGCGTGTTCCATCATGACGTTACATGGCAAGTGCTTGGCGACTGATCCGATATTGCCCCGGTGTCAGCCCTGTCCATTTCTTGAAAGCATTTTGAAAGGCGCTTGGATCTGAAAAATGCAGCAGGTACGCAATCTCCCCAATGGAATGCTCCGCTTGCTGTAAATACCCCAACGCCATTTCTTTTCGGACATTCGTGGACAATTCATGATAGGAAGTGTCCTCTGCCTTTAATTTCGCTTGCAGAGATCTCGTACTCATGTGAAAAGCAGCGGCTGTTTGCTGTAAGGTCGGAAAAGCCGCAGGCATGCATCCCATCATCCATTGAAACACACGGTCTGAAAATTCCCGCCCTCTGATCAGCCTCTCTCTAATTTCTTCCGCGATTGGTTCAAAAGCTTTACGCAGCCGGACATCTGAATACAGGATCGGGTATTGCAAAACTTCCTTGCTGATCAAGAGTCCATTTTCTTTTCCACCAAAGTGTGGCTCCATTCCAAATAGATTCAAATAAGGAGCGATATCGGCCGTAGCGTCGTGTGTGAAATGTATCTCCTGTAACGGAATGGCGCGATGACTCATACGGACGATCAAGTGGTACAAGGAGCTGACCATATCTTCCATACAATGTCGAGACACGCTCCCAGGGCTTTGTCTATGAAAACGTAGGAAGACATCGTTCCCTCGCTCTTCCCAATCCAGCTCGTACCCGCTGCAAAGGATCACGTGATACCGCTGATAAGCCTTCAATGCATCGACGATTTTTTCCGAATGCATCATGACATAGCCAAGAATGCCCAGATCGGCAATATCGGTTAACTGTCCTTGATGCAGTCCGAAATGATCATCCTGCGTGTAAATCGCAGCTTCCTTCATCAATCGCTCGAGCTCCGCTTCGGCAATGCGCGCCTCCACATCCTGCAACAAAGTAACGTCAAAAGAAATATGGTCACAAAAACGCTCGAAATCAAACCTTTTGTGAGTAATTGTCTTCATAATCGGATACACCATCGAAATCGCAAACCCCTGCGCATTTTCCAAGTACGGTACCTCCTTTGCGTAAATCCACAACATTTATGCGCTTTCGATCATTCATCTGTTTCCTTCCACACGATATGCTGAATACAGTTCAGTTTACCACGATCTGTCGGATATGGAATCAACTCTACAGGGGGACATGAAAATGAACATTCTCGTTATCATCGGACATCCAGATCCCGAGAGCTATTGCTCTGCGTTGGCGCACGCCTATATGAAAGGAGCCGCAAGCAAAAAAGCACAGATTCGCACCATTGACTTAAGCCAAATTTCTTTCGACCCGAATCTGAAGTACGGATATCGGAAAAGAACGGAGCTGGAGGATGACTTAAAAGAAGCACAGGACCTCATCCGTTGGGCCGATCATTTGGTCATTGTCTATCCGACCTGGTGGGGCACGATGCCCGCTATCTTGAAGGGATTTTTCGATCGTGTCTTATTATCCGGATTCGCCTATAAATATCGGGAGGGTTCGTCTCTATGGGATAAGCTGTTAACGGGCAAAACCGCGCATCTGATTGTGACCATGGATTTCCCATCTTGGTACAACCGCTTGATCTACTGGCAAGCCGGACATCTCGTGATGAAACGCAACATTTTGAAGTTTTGTGGGATCAAGCCTGTGAAGGTTACGGAGATCAGTGGGGTGAATGCTGCATCGCAGGAAAAACGCAAGAAGTGGCTAGAGCAGGTGAAAAAGCTTGGGGAGAGGCTAGCCTAAGCACACTATTAAAAAGGCTTTCCCAATCGTCTTGAAAAAGGCTGAGGGTGGGGATAGCCCTTTTCTGCTTGAAAGTCGGATACTGAGTAATCTCACTTCCAAAAAGCAAAAATACTGAAGTAACTTTAGTAAGTTGATCAGATGACACAAGACAAATGCTATACTAATGTTAATATTTTACACAACTCCCTACGTGATATAAATTTGGCTTTTTTGTCGGAACAGAATACACGCTTTATTAGCAAGAACCTTATTAAGTGAAAAAACTCATATCTAAAAATAGAGTATCAGGAAACCTTGAATTATTTAAGGGGGAACAAATGTTGAGCTTCTTAATTAACTTAGGAAATAAAATTACTGAGGAAAAAGCAAAGGGCGTTAATGTCTATCATCTTTTGCATTATGTTTGGTTGATTGAAATATACTACCTAATTTTAAATTCATTATCTATATTCATTATACAGCTCGAAATTAAAGAACTAACTGAAATACATTTTTTTCGAAATGGCTATTTATTATCGCATCAACCTATTATGTATATACATGGACAGGAAGGTTTTTACCTCTAATAATGATTTTTCTTGTCTTACTTACACAAGGATTGAAAAAATTACTAATCATACTGAAAACTAAGTATGATATAACGTTTCGGTAATTCGAAAGTGAATATTTTTTCTATTAGTAAAAATCCAGGAAAGAGAAGAAAGACAAGACATTTAGAATTTCTTTAAGATAAAACTCATGGGATCGAATGCTACCCCTATCAGTTTAAGTATCTACCCTAATTCGATATCCGCTTACCAAAAGCGCACATCGAGTTAATTGAAAATTTTTTATTGCAGTTTTGCCCCTAAAAAAACTACATCTAAAGTAAATCTTTTCTAGCGTAGAACGCAAATAAATCATACAAAGTGTATTTATTATGTACATGATTCTGAGTATGATAGTAGTTAAAAAAGAAAGAGGCTATCATATGGATTCTACTTTTTCATCAAGAAAAGCAACAAAGACGAAAACCTTGGTTATTAACGCACTTTTTATCGCTTTTACTCTCGCAGCCACCATGTTCATTAATTTGCGACTCCCTATCATGGGGAACGGTGGCCTCATTCATCTCGGTAACGTGCCTCTTTTAATCGCTGCCTTTGTATACGGCAGAAAAACAGGAGCCATCGCAGGAGCTTTTGGTATGGGCCTCTTCGACCTTATCTCTGGTTGGACACCCTGGGCACCGTTTACCTTCGTGATCGTAGGTGCAATGGGCTATGTAGCTGGCCTCATCGCCGAAAAGGTTCCTGGCAATCGCGTATTTGTGTACGCACTCGCAGTTGCCGCTGCATTGGTGATTAAGATCGTGGGCTACTACTTTGTTGAGGTAATTCTTTACGGGAACTGGATTCAGCCGTTTGGCTCCATTCCGGGGAACGTTTTGCAGGTGGTTGTAGCAGCGGTTATTGTCATCCCGCTGGTGGGACGCTTGAAGAAGATTGTTGGGCAAGGTTAAAAAAGGAAGGATGGGGCAAAGCTCCATCCTTCCTTTTTTGCAAAAATAAAAAGATCGGGAAACGCGTGGGAGCAGTACAAATTACCTTTGGGGAAGGCCGGCAGCACAATAACCAGATTATCGTCCATGACTCCAAAGCCATCTTTACCTTGCTTGACCTTGCTTGACCTCACTTATCAACATGCCGTCGACCTCTTCGCTATTCCGGAAAGCAACGTAGTTTCGCTTGTACGTCATCTGTTCACCGGCCTCTGGATCATTTATAGGCTGGCCCTCTTCCGGACACATATTCGGGCTCCCGGCTGGGGGCTTTTCTTTTTGAAATTAATTGGATAAAATCAGGAAAAACAATAAGGTGATACTAATGAAAACGCTCTTCCTCATATTGTCTTTTATTTTGGCAAGTTTTCCTTCTGTCCAACCTGACCAATCCAAGAGTGTCTTTATTTCTGAAGGTGAGAGTATGGCCCCTACCTTGAGCAGCAACGATCAGTTTCTTGTTGATAAAACCTTCTATGACTCCCATCCTATCCAACGTGGAGATATCGTTATTTTCCAAGTAGAGAAAGATCGACAACACGTTAAAAGGGTCATTGCGTTGCCTGGAGAAACGCAAAGTGGTCGACGAACCGTACTTGACTTCAGCTAAAAATGTAGCCAAAAAAGAAAATCTCTATCTGACTGAGGATTTCGGGCCTATAACTATCCCCGAAGATACAATATTTGTTTTAGGTGATAATCGTTTAAATAGTCTAGATAGCAGAGTGATCGGTCCGGTTCATGTAAATCAAATATTAGGCAAGATGACAAACAAGTTACCCTCAAATTAATTAGTCCTTATTTTTCCACGCTCCGTTTAAAGTGCGTGGATTTTTTTACTCCAGAAATAGTATGTTAAATAGACTTTTTACTTTAAAAGGAAACAATAGCCATATTTTTACGTATAACATGTAAACGAAATATTGGAGTGATAATAGAATGTTCGCAAATGACTTTGGACCATCTTTCTCTAGTGGTTTTGGTCCGCCCTGGTGGTTTTTAGTGATTGCTGGAATAATTGTACTTTTCATTTTAGGAGCGATCATAAATGGTATCAGGATTTGGATGTCAAATAATGCCTCCCCAATCTTAACTCAACCTGCAAAAATAATTAGTAAACGCACAAGAACTTCAGGTGGCGGTAATGATACCAGTGTATCCACATACTATTACCTTACTTTTGAACTAAGCAATGGAGAAAGACTAGAATTTCATGTAAAAGGTAGTGAGTATGGCTTACTGGTCGAAGGAGATACAGGCATATTAACTTATCAAGGCACCAGATATAAGGAATTCAGCAGACGACCTTTGTAAAATAGGGTCGTCTTTCTACATTCCTATCTCCTTTGTTAAAAACTCTCTTTCTCCCAATCCCCAGTAGTATTCCAACTACAAAAGCAATATTTTGACTTAACCCTTCTCTGACCTGGTATTGAAACGATTTTCTGCATCCTTATTAAGTGAAAGATTCGTGATAATATGCTTATTAAATCTTTAATGATGACAACTAGGAGGTTTGATTTTCAAATGGCTGAAAAAACGAACAAGAGTATCATGCTTGAGATCGCTCCGCTAAGAGCAGAGGATCGCAAGCGTTGGGACGTATTGGCTCGAAGCTACAAAGCCTTTTACGAGACAGAGCTCCCAGATTCCACATACGATGAGATCTGGAACCGACTGCTCATTGGCGATAGGATATTCGGTTTCGGTGCGCATCTTCATGGAAACTTGATCGGAATCACCCACTACGTTTTTCAGCCTACGGTCTGGAAAGAAGATGTGTGCTACCTGCAAGACCTCTTCGTTGACGAAACTGCTCGCGGACATGGGGTGGCCCGCGCCCTTATAGAACGGGTCGCTCAAGCTGCTCGAGAACAAAAAGCTTCTGCACTGTACTGGCAAACCCGCCAGGACAATTTCATTGCTCGTGCTCTTTATGACAAAATTGCTCATCATAAAGGCTTCATTCGCTACGACTATACACTTGAATAGAAGTGGAGGCCGGTATCTATTACGTACGGGATACCGGCATTTTTTCAAGCTTACCTGCTGACCCCATTTAACAAATTGATTGTTTTTGATAAACCCATCGACACATATCTCTTTCACTTCTGATAAGATCGATAAGTTGCCAACTTGTCGTTTCCCACCCGGTTTTCATTACTGTGATATAATGAAAATAAAAACAATGGGGTGTATTGTTGAAGAGACAGTTTTTGATGATTGTAAGTGATGTAACAAAACCACAAATGGATAGAGTCACCGAAGTAGTAAAAGATTTTAACGAATTCATTGACTTGATTCCAATTGAGTCTAAATCTGATGGAGGCTATAGCCTATACATCGATATTCAAAAAGGCGATGTTGCTCTAACAGTCTCAGATACACGAACATTCCTGAGAAATTGGTTTAAGCTTTTAAAAATAGAATGTGATTCAAATCCACGAGACTTTTATTAAAAGTCTTTTTTAAATACACATTTTGTATAACCATATCCCCTCTTGTTCCTAATACTGTTGTACAGTAAGATTTAGGAAAAACCATTAGGGAGTGGAGAAATGGTCACTTGTTACTTGAAATATGTTATTGATCCCTATCAGGTAAATGTTTTTGAAGAATATGCAAAGATGTGGATACCTCTTGTCAACAAGTTTGGCGGACATCATCATGGCTATTTCCTTCCTCATGAAGGTGCTAATAATATTGCTTATGCCTTATTTAGTTTTCCTAGTTTGGCAGAATATGAAGATTATCGAAAGAAAATACTGGTCGATGAAGATTGCCAACTTGCCTTCTCACTCGCAGAGCAAACAAAGTGCATCATCAGTTACGAGCGAAGTTTCTTGCGTCCGGTGTTTGAATAATTCTTCTTCAACCTTGTCCATCCTTAGATAGGATGGGCTTTTTTATATAATGAGCATTTTATATCCATCCGCTATATGCCGAGCAGCGAGAAGATTGTCTGCTGCCCCACTTGATCAGCTGCCACTGGATTGATCCAGATCACTTCTGTTCTGATGCGGTCCATTTCCGCCAAAGCTACCCTTCTCATCCTCGTCAAGTCGAGCAACTGCGTCTCTGCTGTTTACAATCTCAAGGACAGCGCAAACGTCACGGGCCACAAACCTAGATTCTCCATCCTTTACCACTACTCGAATCTGTTTATCTTGATAGTTAAAAACGTTTTGAAGTGCATGCATTGTATATTCCTCCCCTCACTTCCCGTTGTCCTTGAACTTCTCATGCGATCCAGCATTCCCATCTGTTTCGGGTCATCCCTAACAAGCGCAGTGATTCCCGTGACTGGAAAGCCCCTGCAGGCCGTTTAGGAGGCTCTAAAAGAGAAGGGAAAACCTTCCGTCCGCGTAACAGCAGCTTTCTTCGTACGAGATTGGCGTGTAAAACAAAAAAACCGCTCAGAGGATCAGCTATCCCTTGAGCGATTTTTCGTATTTCAACGATATAAAATGATTAATTCCAATTTTTTGAGCTCTCTTTAAAGGGACAGGCTTCCGGCTATATACTTGGAACCCTAATTTCTGGTATAGCTTCATAGCGGGTATATTCGTATCCGCTACCTCTTCGATGAGAAATTGTTCATACGGGGTATTTCACATCATATGACGGAGAATCATCATTGCCGCCCCCTGCCCTCTGAATTCGGGAGCCGTTCCGACGAAATCGATGGTGCATTTCATGGGAGATGGTTCCTCTAGAGTAGCTTCAAATTCTTTTTTCAAAAAGAGTCCGGCGAGGGTGCCTTTATAGAATCCCAATTGTTTTCGTAGCTCTTTTTGATTGAGCTTTACCGAAGAGACAGTGCCATCCGTGCATGCAGCCATGCCCGCAACTTTGCGATCATCCGTTACCGCTACATAAAATTGATTCAAAACGAACATGTGAGCAAAAGCTCTTGCAATGGTTTGCTCGTCATTGGAAAAAAAGCCAAGCCACTGCGTGAATCCCTCCGCAAAAATCTGAGACATTTGCTCTCTTGCATCGAATTCTACTTGATCCGCCCTGATCACGGTAAACATGTACGGTTATTCTCCTTCCTTGTATAGAAAAGAAGTGAGGATAGAAGGTGAAGGCATCGTGAAGTTGTTTTTTCGCATCATTTTCATCATAGCTAGGCCGTGAAGTGTCGAATAGAAAAATACGACCATTTCATCTGGGTCCCCTGATCGGAATTCGCCGAGCGCCTGACCTTTTTTGACAAGCTGGGCTGTAGCGCGAAACATGTTGTCGCTAAGCCGTGCTACCTCGCTTTGTTTGACGCTTGTTCCTCCCCCAGCTAGAAACGATTGAGCCATCAGTATCAGCAAATTCGCAAACTCATCGCCTGTCGTCATGTCGCTGTGAATTTCTTTCACAAACTGATCAAATGCTTGTTTGGGTGACGCAGCCGACTCGAAAAAATCGATGTTTTTCTGCATACCTGCAAGCGCGTAATCCACCAGGTCGTCAAACAAGGTTTCTTTTGATTTGTAATGCCGATACAAAAGTCCGATGCTGATGCCAGCCGTATCCGCAATGTCCTGGACATTCGTAGACCCGAATCCTTTTGAACGAATAACTGCATGGCTGCTGATTGTATTTTCTGCTTTGTCGCAGTGCGCAACATTGGGGGACCTCGAGTTTTGAAATGCAATCTTTTACAGTTCGGTAATGCAAAAAAACGGCATCTCTGCCGTTTTTCGTTGCCCCTATATTCTTCAATCTAGTCCTTTGCAGTGTTCAGCTCAGCTTCGATCTTGGAGTTTTTCGACGACTCGTCCATCCGCCAGTAAACGAGGAGACTTATGGCAATACAAGCTGCTACATAGTAATAGAAGAGAGACTCGTTCCCGATGCTTTTGAACCATAGCGCGATGAACTCCGCTGTTCCTCCAAAGATCGCGACGGTCACCCCATATGGAAAGCCTACGCCCAGAGCGCGAATGGCGGTAGGAAACATCTCGGCTTTCACGATCGCGTTGATGGACGTATAGCCGGTAACAATGATAAGACCGGACAGCATCAGCAAGAAAGCGACATATGGGCTAGTGGTTTGTTCCAGGAGAAAAAACATCGGTACGGTCCACAACGTTCCAAGAACACCGAAACCAATCAGTAGCGGGCGCCGTCCAATTCGGTCGGACAGCATACCGGCAATCGGCTGCAAGACGACGAATATGAGCAATGCGGTAAAGTTAATCCAGCTGACTACTTCTTTCGGCATTCCTACCGTAATCACCATGAACTTTTGCAAATAGGTCGTATAGGTGTTAAAGGCGATGGTTCCCCCGAGCGTAAGGCCGACGACTGCCAGCACCGCCTTCGGATGCTTCATCAGCTCACGAAGTGTACCCGCCTTCTCCTTGTTTTTCGACTCCATCTTGGTATATTGCTCCGATTCGTCCATACTACGGCGCAGCCACAACACGGCTACTGCTCCAAATGCTCCGATGATGAAAGGAATTCGCCAGCCCCAGGCCATCATGGCTTCTTCCGGGAGTATTTGCTGCAGGATAATTTGCACACCCAATGCCAACAATTGTCCACTGATCAGCGTGACGTACTGAAAGCTAGAATAGAACCCTCGTCGACCACTCGCAGCCATCTCGGACAGGTACGTGGCAGATGTTCCGTATTCCCCGCCAAGCGATAGACCTTGGAGCAGGCGGGCAAGAACGAGAATAATAGGCGCAAACACGCCGATGGTTTCATAGTTTGGTGTTACTGCAATCACCAGTGAACCACCTGCCATGATGGTAACAGACAGCGTCAGAGCGGCACGGCGTCCATGACGGTCAGCGTATCGGCCCAGGAGCAAGCTCCCGATCGGTCTCATTAAAAATCCGATAGCAAAAACAGCGGCAGTATTCAGCAACTGGCTGGTAGCGTCGCCTTTTGGAAAAAACTGAGACGAGAAATACACCGCAAAAGCTGCATATACATACCAGTCATACCACTCAATCAGGTTCCCTAGTGAACCTTTAAAGATGTTGCTTGTGATGCGCCGCGTCTCTGCACGATCACTCGATGACTTCATTGCTGACCCCTCCTTATGATTGACCCGAATCCATTTACAATTGGGATAGTTTAACCGCTTTCAATTGAAACAATACCTTTTCTCAAGAATGATGGGGGCATTGTTTGCTTTGAAAGGGGTTACATATTGACCCGGATGGATTCTCGAAGAACTGTTCTTATTCTAAGTTGTTTGTTTTGCTAGAATCTATTGAATACTTCCGAATATGCAAAAACGGCATCTGAACTGCCGAAAAACCCAGTTGAGTTACATTGATTTTTCGACCGGATCGGGCTACCCTTTTCCATAGGGAGGCGGCTGTTATGACAATCACTATGCTTCTGGGACTACTTGAAAACATCTCTGTAATCGCAGTCATCGCCCTTATCATCGGCCAACTAGATTACTTTCGGAACATCGTGTACGGGAAAAACAACTGGATGCGGATCGTCATCCTCTCTACGCTGTTCGGGTTTCTGTCGGTAATCGGTACGGAGAAGGGGGTACGGATCGATGACGCACTCGCCAATACGCGCATTGTCGGTGCCGTCGCGGGTGGGTTAATCGGGGGGCCTGTCGTCGGCTTTTTTGCCGGTCTTATCGGAGGTGTTCATCGCTATTCGATAGGCGGATTTACCGCATTCGCCTGTGCCATCTCCACCGTAATGAACGGCTTCTTGGCCGGGATCGTAAGTACGAAAATGAATATGCTGCGACTGAAATGGCAGCATATCGTACTGATTGGCGTTGCAGCCGAGCTCATTCAAAAAGTGTTGGTGCTTCTCATGGCCAAGCCTTTTTCTGCGGCACTCGAACTGGAAGTAAAAATCGCAATCCCGACCACCATTATGACCATTGCAGGACTGCTGCTCTTCACGCGCGTTTTCCAAAATCTCAAAATGATGCAAGACCAGTCCGGCGCATTGGGGGCAAACCTGGCCTTGTCAATTGCAAGCCAGACGTTGCCTCATCTGCGGACGGGGCTAAATGAATATTCTGCGAAAAAAACCGCTGAAATCATCCGTGAAATGGCCAGGGTGGATGCAGTCGCCATTACCGACCGTGAAAAACTGCTCTGTGCAAAAGGCCATGAACTGGAGAAACATTTGCAGAAAGAGACGCTGTGCGCACAAGTAGCAGAGGCTGTTTTGACCCACCCTACAGGGGTATGGCACGACAAAGATTTTGCTCTTCCGCGTCCGCCTCGCCTAAAATCGATCAGCGCCGCATCGTTGTATCATCAAAACCAGAAAATCGGGACGTTGCAATTCTACTATAAAACCTCTTCCTCCAAGACGTCCCAGACCAACGAGAAGTTAGTGGACGGCCTGGCCAAGCTGCTGTCGGTCCAAATCGAACTGGCGGAGATCGAGCATCAAGCGAAAATGCGGAAGCAGGCTGAAGTGAGCGCCCTGCAAGCACAAATCAACCCGCATTTTCTGTTCAACACCTTGGGGACAATTATGTCCTATTGTCGTACAGACCCTGATCAGGCGAGAAACTTGATCGGTCATTTAAGTGATATCTTCAGGCGCAATTTGAAAAGCAAGGGAAATCATCACAGCTTGCAAGAAGAACTGGACGGAATCAAGTCGTATTTGGAAATCGAGAAGGTCAGATTTAGTAACCGATTAAAGGTGAACATGGAGATCGACGAATCTCTGTTGGAGCGCAAATTGCCTGTCCTAACTTTGCAGCCGATCGTAGAAAATGCCATTCATCATGGACTTTTTCCAAAAATTAGCGATTGTCTACTCACGATTCGAGTGGAACCGTACGACCACGAAGTGAAGATCAGTATTGAAGACAATGGAGTTGGAATCAGTGAAGAGCGTTTGGCCGATATCTGGAACAGCCAATCGACAGGGATCGGCCTTGTCAATGTCCATTCACGACTTCGATCCGTTTATGGCAAAAAATATGGCCTCACGATTCAAAGCAAGCCTGGTTTGGGAACAGTTGTATCCTTTGTCGCTCCGCTATCCGAATATGAAAAGGATGTGCATCCAGATGCTCCTGAAGACGATCATCATTGATGACGAGCCAGCCATTTGTTCCGAATTGGAATATTTGCTGAAAAAATATATTGATATCCAGGTGGACGCAATCTATACCAATCCGCTGGAATCATTGCCCCATATTCTCAATTCCGAGCCTGATTTGCTTATGCTTGATATTCAGATGCCCGGGATGAATGGGCTTGAATTTGCCAAAACATTGAGTCAGATGTCCAAACCCCCAATGATCGTTTTTTCGACTGCCTATCATGAACACGCTCTGGAGGCTTTTTCCACGCTGGCTGTGGGGTACTTGACCAAACCGATCATGGAATCGAAATTGGACGATGTGATTCAAAAAGTGAGGACACTGAGGAACCGATCGGCCATGAATGACCGCACCCCGACGGTTCCCCCGATGGAAGAACATGTCTGTATCCGGAAGACCAACAAGATCATCCCGATCCCTGTAGGGCAGATTTTCTTTGCGTTTGTACGGGAGAAAGATTTATATGTTGCAACAAAAGAGAGTATCGACAAGTGCGACTTGTCCTTAAATGAGCTGGAGGAGATTTTGAACCGGTCCCGCTCTTTCTTTAGAAGTCATCGAAACTATATTTTGAACGTGAAGCATATTAAAGAAATCATTCCTTGGTTTAATAATACGTATTTGATTAAGATGAACGATGATAGTCAGACTGATATTCCTGTTAGCAGAGGGAAAATGAAAGCGTTTCGGGGTTTGATGAATTTGTGAGTTTGGGGGAAGAAGATTGATGGACGGAGCGGGGAGAGAGTATCTTTTCGCTCCTTTTTTCAGAGAAGCGCGGTATATTACAAAAAAGAAAAAACGGCATCTCTGCCGTTTCCGTTGTTATTATATGGTGGAGCATAGCGGGATCGAACCGCTGACCTCTACACTGCCAGTGTAGCGCTCTCCCAGCTGAGCTAATGCCCCATATGTATGTGACTTCCAGCGTTTACCGCCTCAGTGAAATCAGTATAGCACACGCCCGGCGTACACTGCAAGCGAAAAAATCTGATAAATCCCCGTCCCTGCTGAAAAAAACCGAAGAAAAAACCAACCGATCCCAACCGGTTGGCTTCCTCTTATTCCCTATCAATCTACTATCTCACCGTCACCACAATCGGTGTCTTCTTCCCACCATACTGTACATAAATCGTCGCTTTACCCGAACCTGTCGCCTTGATGACGCCGTCTTTCACATCGGCTACCAACAGGCGAGTAGTGGTCCAGAGAGCTGGCTTGGTGACATTTTGCTCAGAGCCATCCATGTACGTCGCGAAAGCGCTCACTTGCTTCACTTCGCCTTTGCTCATAACGAGCTGAACAACATCTGTCTTCAAGTACTTCAACGTATCGACATCGACTGGGATCGACACGCTCTTGTCGTTGTACTTCGCTATAATCGTCGCTTTTCCGTAGGCACGTCCTGTAATGAGGCCTTTGGTTACGTCTGCTATCTTGTAGTTGCCCGTCTTCCAGTCAGCCAGATTGGTTACATCCATGGTACGGCCATCGGAGAAGGTAGCTGTCAAGGTTACTTGTACGTTGCTGTTCGACTTCGTAGATACAAAGCGCTTGTTTGCTTCCAGCTTGCTCACGATTCCTACTTCTACCGGGATGCTGATCGATTTGCCGCCGTATTTCGCTGTGATCGTCGCACGTCCGTTTGAGAGACCTGTTACGCGGCCGTTTACCACATCCGCTACCTTAACCGAGGTCGAGGACCATTCTGCGTCGTTGGTTACATTGTCCGAGTTGCCAGCGGAGTCTGTTGCTGTCAGCTTGATCTCTTTTGATTCATTGATGTTCAGGATCAGTAGGCGAGGATCAACGGAGAGGTTGGTCGCTTGGTCTACTTCTACTGCAATCGTAACCGACTTGCCATCGAAGGTCCCTGTTACAGTTGTTTTCCCTGCTCCTGTCGCCGTGATCTTTCCGTTCATTACCTCTGCGACAGCAGCAGAAGCCGTGCTCCATGTCGCTGTATCTGTTACATCCTTAGTGGTTCCATCTGCGTAAGCTGCTGTCAGCTTCACGGTTTCGGACTTGCCATTGCCAAGCACGATCTTTTTCTTGTCTACCGTCAATGTCTGCATGACACCAACCGATACGGAAATGTTCACTGTGCGTGTTCCGTATGTAGCTGTCACAGTCGCTGCACCTGTTGACACACCAGTGATCAAGCCTTGACGCACGCTTGCTACGTTAGGTGCACTGGATGACCAAACGACTTTTTGCGTGACATCTTCAGCAGAGCCTCCATCTGGATACGAAGCCTTTACCGTCACCTGCTTTGCGCCACCCACTGGGATCGCTACTGTCGTGATATCTGCGGTCAAGTTTTGCGGTATATCTACATCGACAACCAGTGTCGCTGTTTTTCCGCCGTATTTAGCGGTTATATTCGCCGTTCCAGCCTTATAGGCGGATACGGTCTTGCCGCTTGCAAATACAACATCTGCATTGTCTGAAGACCACTCTACTTTTGAAGTGATATCTTCACTTTTACCATTCGCGAAGGACGCGTTTACAATTACGTCTTTCGTATCCCCGCTTTTCATCGGCAAGTAAGCAGGAACGATATACAAGGAACGGGGAACTTCTACATCCACTCGTACCTCAACGGATTTGTTTCCGTATTTCGCCGTAATCACGGCTTCACCGGACTTGACTGCGTGGATCTTACCATTGCTGTAATACGCAACATCCTCGCGATCAGAAGACCATTCAGCCTTGTCGTTCACGACAGTGGAAGCACCACCATTAGCGTAAGTCGCTTTCAGCTCGATGTCTTCTGTTTTGCCTACATTCAAGAAGATGTTTTGTTTGTTTACTTCCAGCTTTTGCGTCGTATCTACATCGACCTTGATCGTCGCTGTTTTTGTTCCATACTTCGCAGTAATCGTCGCTGTACCTGCTCCATAAGCCTTGATGTTTCCTTTGAGCGCATCGGCTACAGCTGTATTGTCTGAAGACCATTCTGCCTTGTCAGCAACGTCTTCCGTTACACTTCCATCCGGGAAAATGGCTTTGAGCTTGATTTTCTCTTCGCCGTTCAGCAAAAGTGAAACCTGGTTTTTGCTAGGCTCCAGTCTGTGTGCAATCTCGACATTGACAGAGATAGTCGTCGTCTGGCTACCGAATTTTGCTGTCACGGTACCTGATCCTGAATTCAGACCTTTGATTGCTCCATTTACTACTGTCGCAATCGCAGGCTTATCGATGGACCAGTCTGCTTTAGTCGTTACATCTTCTGTTGTCCCATCGCTGTATACAGCTGTCAGCTTTACGTTTTCCGTGCCGCCGATCCGTACGTTCAACATTTGATCTTCTGTTGTCAGTGCCTTTACCTTTTTCGTTACGGTTACACCTACTACAACAGGCTTACCCATGTAAGTAGCTGTAATGGTAGATTTCCCTACCGATTTGGCTGTGATCTGTCCGGCATAAACAGAAGCGATATTCGCATCCTGTGTCGTCCATTCTGTCTTGACGGTGACGTCTTCCGTTTTTCCGCTCACATAAATAGCGGTAGCCGTCAGGTTGGTAGAATCTCCATTTTCCAGTGTTACCTCGTTCTTGGACAGAACGAGTCGGCTGATTTCATCGGCAGCCAATCCTACCCCTGCGTTTCCAGTCCCCACTAATAGCAGGACGGCCAGAAACAAGAGCATCGTTTTTTTCCAGAACATTGCTAGCCTCCCTCGCAAGTATGAAATTTGCTGTTCTTCGAAACCATTCCACCATTACTATATCGGCACAGAGCAAGAAACAATTTACTAGTTTTTCGTGTCAGGCATGTGTCAAACTTTGTAACTTGCCCCCATTTCAAACGTCTAAAGTAAAGAGAGCGACTACGAGGGAGATTTCGAAGAATGAAAAATCGAACGACAAGTGTACAGCGTCCTTGCTGGCGCGGTATTTTGATAGGATTGGAGATTATCATGCTGCTCGGTCTAGTATGGTCGGGCTACAACTGGTACCGCATCGAACAGACGATTAAGGGGGCCAACGCCCGGCACGCAACTGTCGGCATTGTCCTCGGTGCAGCTGTCTGGGGTGAGGGGCCAAGTCCTGGTCTGCGCGAACGTCTCGAGCAGGCAGTGACTCTGTATGATGAAGGTTATGTATCGAAGCTGTTGGTCACAGGCGGCCTCGGTGAAGGCAAAACGATCACGGAAGCTGCTGTGAGCAGAAATTACTTGGTTGCCAAGGGAATTCCCGAAGAGGACATTTTGCTAGAAAGCAAGTCTACCAGCACATACGAAAACCTGCTGTACGGCCAGCAGGTCTTGGAGGAACATGATATACAAGACGCCCTGATCATCAGCCACGACTATCATTTGGCCCGTGCAATGGTCATGGCCGATTCACTGGGAATTGTCGCCTCTCCTGTAGGGACGACGTCACACGTCCTGTTTGGACCGTACCATAAGGCGAGAGAAGTACTCGCCCTTACGTATTGGGAGTTCTCTCGCCTCTGGAATCAAGCGCTAGGTACGGTGGTTCTCGCGTAAAATTTCATACACATCGACAAAATGGCGGATTCGCTCCATGATGCGAGCCGCTTTTGTTTGTTCGATCCGATTTCCGTTGGAGATAGACAAATGCTCTTGCAGTTCGTTCAGTGCGTAGTTGGAAGTAAACAACGTAGGCAAATGGTTGTTTGCACGCTGATTCAATATTACTCCCAAAATCTCGTCCCGCACCCATGGTGTCAGGTTCTCCGCACCGATATCATCGAGGATCAGTACAGGCACTTCTTTCAGTAGCCCCAGCTTCCCTGCGTACGATTGATCCGAGATCGAGTCCTTCATTTCCCGGATAAAGTCAGGCACATAAACTAACAAAGAAGCGACATTGCGCTCAGAGAGCTCGCGACCGATTGCACCCATGATATAGCTTTTTCCAACCCCAAACGGCCCGTGCAGATAAAGCCCTTTTACCCGCTCGCCTGTTCCGACTTTTTCACAGAACTGAATCGCGGCATCTACGATAGCCAGATTCCCGGAATCAATGACCAAGCCTTCGAAACTCGCGTTCAAGGTCTCTTCGGAAACGTAATAGCTGCGCATCAGTCGGCGGCGGCGAATCTCTTCCTCGTGCGACAGTTGCTTGGAACAGGGCGTAATCGAGGTGATAATATGATGGTGAGCCAGCTCCAAATGAGTGCTATGCCCCTTGACCAAATTCGGGCATTCGCCAAGACCCGGACAGCGCTCACACCAATACTGCTCCTTGACCGCCGTATAGATGTTGGAGAGCGAGCGAAGGTAATCGTCTCGAGTCAATTCGGGATGCTCTTGTTGAAATGCTTTTAAATACGCTGACGAACGGAACATTTTATCTAACTGCTGATCCGGTGTCAGCAACTGACGCGGTGTTCGTTTGGCGAGCTCTTGCATGAACTCACTGATAGATTCCACGTTCCCTCACACTCCTTATTTCCGTTTTCGCAAGGTTTCCAGTCTTTTCTGCAAGTCTGGAAAATCCTGAATGGACTGTTTCTTTTCAGCGTCCGATGCGGTTTTCTCCTGCGACAGCTGCCACTCGACAGATGCAGGCAGCTTGTCCTGCAAGATGGCTCGACCATTCCGTCTGACAGGGGCAGATTCCTTCTTGCCCGTTTTTGCCTTCTCAGCTGTTTGTGCCCGTTGATCCGCACGTTCGAGGATCTGCTTGACTGCCTCGTCGACTGTTGCGATCCGCTTGGCTTTCCAGCTGTCACGAATCGTCTCCATGTACGCTTTTGGCAGCTCCATTTGCATGCTCGCTAGCGTATGAAGCAGCAGCGCATTGACGACATCTGGCTGCATCCCATCTGCAAATACAAGCGTTTCAGCCCGTTCCAAAAACACCTTGCTGATTCTGCCACCAACGACCTTTTCTAACAGGGTCACCGGTGATAGCTGGCGACAAGCACGGATAAAGGCTTCACTGCCAGGCTCAGGCAAGCGACCAGGTCCCCAGCCTTCCTCTGCCGTGTCAGTTGCAGGCACCGTTCGGTACAGCTTGTCTTCCGTGTAGCGTTGTACCAAACGCTTGCGCAAAACTTCTCCGTCCAGACTCCGATCCGACTTGTACAGCGTCCAATCACGCAGCTCCTGCCCCATCCCCCAGCTGTCCAGCTGATAGAAATGGCAAAGCGAGAACAACAGCTCCATGCTCTTGCCTTCCAAAACTTTGGCCGAGTCGGCATTATCCGGCAAGTACAGGCGCAAGGATGATACACTCAACGAATGGTTGACTTGTGCCTCGTAGCCAGATTTCATCGGCGCTTGCGGGAAATTGGTGTCCATCTCGGTTAAAAACTGATCCCGCTCCGATCCTTTTTTCACTTCCAGCTCCGATGGTTTCAACGACTGGAAAACATCATGGAAGTCTTTCGTAACGTTTTCCACAATGGAGTATTCTTGATCCAACTGACTGCCAAGCGTATCTGCATAATGCTGGCGCAGTTGCGAATAGCGAACGTTTTCGATTTTGTTTAACAACATCAACGACAGTACATAGTCTGCAAAAAACTCACCCGGACTAAGCGGCGGTTTGATCAAGTACTCGTAATAATAGTCACGCTGCTGATTTTCCCTGCGGCGCACCTCGACTAGACCAATAGCCTCCAGGCGTTCACGCGCATTTAATAGCCGATCCAGAGAAAGCGAAGTCGTCAGCATCAAACTGCGATGGGTCCCCTCTGAGGAGGCTCCGCTCACCTCCTGCACGCCATGGACGAGCAGTTGGTAGAAAGCGTACGATTCGACACCGATGATCGGCAAGTATAGCTGCGTAACAAAGCCCATTTCGGCGAAGCCAATCGGTCTTGCCATCCGCACCAGATAACGATCCTTCGGCAACAACTCGTTCCAAACTAAACGACGCATCAGATCTTTCCTTCCTGACAAAATTCGATTCTTTTATTATAGCACGACTACCCATTCATTCGCGGAAAAATCAGCTGGAAAGCCAAAGAAGCCCTGGCGGATCGGCCGCAAGAGCGTGGGAGAGAAGTTGCGAGTCTGGCATCAAAAAGCTTATCTATTCTTTTGGAAACGAGCTGTTGCGCGCTTGAGCCAAAAGCTCCTCCAGCTCTTTCATAAATACATTGATATCTTTGAATTGGCGGTATACAGAGGCGAATCGCACATAGGCGACCTCATCGACATGGTATAAACGCTCCATGACCTTCTCCCCAACGTCATTGCTCGGGATCTCTGCTTGCCCGCAGCTGCGCAATTCTTTTTCAATGTCGTTCACTACATTTTCAAGCACTTCCAATGGTACGGGACGCTTCTCGCAAGCACGCACCAGCCCGCGCAATATCTTGTCTCGACTGAATTCCTCGCGCGTTCCTTCCTTTTTCACAATTAACAAAGGGGTTTCTTCTACCATTTCAAAGGTAGTAAAACGGCGCTCGCAGGCTTCGCACTCACGGCGACGACGAATGGATTTATTATGATTGAAAGGACGTGAATCCAGGACTCTAGTCCCATTATATTCGCAAAATGGACAACGCATATCAGAATCAACTCCAATACTGACAATACTTGTCTACAGTGTCCCTCATCTTCCCGTCATAAGTCAAGTCAATCCTTGTACCTATTTAAAGCATAAGTCGAATGGAGTACAATTATAGTACTGTTGGAGGGATAGTCATGCGTTTAGTATCTTTAAGACACCTACAGCCTGGAATGAAATTGGGACGTACGGTCTTCACAGAAGATGGAAAGGTGCTGCTTGGAACCGGTATGCAATTAACGGAACGACTCATTTCCGGATTAGAGCGAGCTGGTGTTGATTCGGTATATATCGATGATCCCCGTACCAATGACATCGTTGTGGAAGAAGTGATTCGCCCACAAACCAGGCAAATAGCTGTGGAAGCTATCGAGAAGACGATCAAACAAATTACAAACTCAAACAAGCTGGCCCGGAAAATCTCCTTAAAAGAAATGGGCCTTCATTTTCAGCGTGCCTTTAGTTCGATTTTGGACGACCTGATGCAAAACAAGCAAATGGTTGGGCATTTGACAACGATCTCCACTCATTCGCCATCCTTGTACCATCATTCTGTGAATGTGGCTGTGCTGGCGACTGCTGTGGGCATGTCACTGGGCTACAATCGCACACAGCTCATGAACTTAGGGATAGGTGCCATGCTACACGATATCGGCAAGGTAAATCTGCCAGAAGAGCTGTTGCTAAAAACAGAGCGTTGGACGGACGAAGAGAAGGAAATCGCCAAAGAGCATACGATGCTTGGCTTTAATTTGTTGCGAAAGCAGCATGACATCTCGCTTTTGTCCGCCCACGTCTGCTTGCAGCACCATGAACGGATAAATGGAAGCGGCTATCCACAGGGATTATCTGGCAAGCAAGTACACGAATTCGCACAAATCGTCGGCCTCTGTGATATCTATGACTCCTTGACTTCCCCGCGTCCATGGCGCAAGCGGTACATGCCACAGGATGCTGTGGAATACCTGTTTGGATCTGGCGGTACGCTGTTCGAGCATCATCTAGTAAATGCCTTTATCAAGCACATTGCCATCTTCCCAATCGGAAGCAGCGTCGTTTTGAATACCGGAGAAGTCGGGGTAGTGAGTCGGGTTGATCCAGACTATTCGCATCGTCCTACTGTACGTGTGATAAGAGACGGCCGAGGAAACAACGTCCCTAGCCCTTATGACCTCGATCTCAAGGCGAACATCCGTCTGTTTATTGTCGGCTTTGAAGATGATGATCTATTTAACGTGAACTCATTAGACGAATCTTCTTCCTCATCGTAACATACGAAGGAACGAAAAACCCCTTTGCTCGAAATCGGCAAAGGGGTTTTGTTTATGCTGCTTATTTTACACCAACGGCAGCTGCTTCTTTTAGTGCAGCTTGATTGTGCTGCTCAGATACGTGGCGAACCAGGTCTACGACACGGCAGGAGTAGCCCCACTCGTTATCGTACCAAGCAATCACTTTCACTTGATTGTCTCCCATTACCATCGTAGACAGACCGTCGATGATCGAGGAGTGATCGTTGCCATTGAAATCGCTGGATACCAGCGGCTCGTCGCAGAACTCGAGGTAGCCTTTCATGCTGCCTTCACTCGCTTCACGCAGGACGCGGTTTACTTCGTCCAATGTAACTGATTTCTTCGTATTGATTACCAAGTCTACTACCGAAACGTTTGGAGTTGGTACGCGCAAGGCAAAACCGTTCAGCTTGCCATTCAATTCTGGCAGCACTTTTCCTACTGCACGAGCAGCTCCTGTCGTCGTTGGAATGATGGACTCGCCAGCTGCACGCGCACGACGCAGGTCTTTGTGCGGGTTATCGATGTTCACTTGGTCGTTTGTGATCGAGTGAATGGTCGTCATGAGACCTTGCTCGATTCCGAATGCTTCATTGAGAACTTTCGCCACTGGAGCGAGACAGTTTGTCGTGCAAGAAGCATTGGAGATAATATGGTGGTTAGCATGGTCGTAGATGCCTTCGTTTACACCCATCACAATCGTGACGTCTTCTTCTTTCGCTGGTGCTGTAATGACAACTTTTTTCGCACCGCTTTGCAGGTGCTTGCCAGCGCCTTCGCGATTGTTGAATTTGCCTGTAGCTTCTACTACAATCTCAACTCCGAGGTCGCCCCAAGGCAGTTTCAGCGGATCACGGTCAGACAGTACGACCGTTGCTTTTCCGTCTACGATAATCTTGTTGTCTTGGACTTCTACTTTATTTTGCAGGCGTCCGTGAATGGTGTCATATTTCAACAAATGTGCAAGCGTTTCCGCTGGATAGCTGGCATTAATTGCAACGATTTCAATGTTGGGGTCCTGAATAGCGCGGCGGAATACCATGCGGCCAATACGTCCGAAACCATTAATACCGATTTTAATTGTCATATATAGAAACCCCTCTCGAATTGAGTTACGCTTATCTGATACTTTTATTATAATAAGTATGACACAATTATCAATGTGTTTTACTGAAAAATAAATATTTGGACGATTTCCCCTACCCAAAAAAAGAGGAAAAAGCCGCCCTCTTGTCAGCAAGAGAAGCGGCTTTTCAGGTTTTTTTAACGCAATTGAAAGTCGTAAATATTTTTGTAACGATCATGATAATAGAGCACTCGCTGAACATATTGACGGGTCTCTCCGTATGGAATGTCCTCAATCGTCTCTCGTTGTCCGTTCCATTGCTCACTCGCAAGCCATCCGTTTACTTTTCCCGGACCGGCGTTGTAGGCTGCAATGACTTTGACGATATCCCCATCATAGCGGGACAGCAAAAAATCGAGATACCATGTCCCAATCTCGATGTTCATGACAGGGTCGTACAAGTATTGACTGTCCTTAGGACGGAAGCCTGCCTCCTTGACGATCCACTCCGCTGTTTCCGGCATGATTTGCATGAGCCCTACTGCACCTTTTTTCGAAACGCGATCTGTCGCAAACCCACTCTCGGAACGAATGACTGCCAATACCAAATGAGGGTCCACCTTGTATTTCAGTGCAGCCGTCACAATCTGTTGCTCATATTTAATCGGGTACATCCATTTCCACACCAATGGCGTGTTTAGCAGCAGAAATACGCTCACCAAAACGAGCAGAATTAATGCTGCACGCTTGCCAAAACTCATGATTGACGCTCCGATCGAATCGCGGCTAATACCGCCTCCACTTGACGCTCGGTTTCTTCACGCGAACCAGAATTATCGATCAAAAAGTCTGCTTCCTGCTTCTTCTGATCAATGGGAAACTGCGCCCGCAGTCTTTTACGTCCTTGTTCTTCTTCCAATTCGTCGCGCTCCAGCATTCTCGCCAATTGCATCTCGTAGGGCGCATAGACGACCACGATTTTTTCTACCATATGTGTAAGCTTGCTCTCATACAGCAAAGGAATGTCCATAAAGACGATCTCGGCTCCATTCGCTTCCGCTGCTTCGGCCTCTTCCCGCATAACGCGGCGTACCTCGGGATGGACAATGGCGTTTAGCTTTTGACGCTCGGACTCGTCCGAAAACACGATCTCACCTAGCTTTTTCCGATCAATCTGACCGTCTTCCAATAGGATTTCTCGTCCAAAATGGCGCACGATCGCTTCATAGGCCAGTTTACCTGGTTCTACAACCTCTCTGGCAATCTGGTCGGCGTCAATGACAGGAATTCCGCGCTCTCTAAGCATACCTGTCACCGTGCTTTTCCCAGTGGCAATTCCGCCTGTTAACCCTAGTATCATGCCCATCCTCCTCCCTCGGTAGAAATGTTATATTTGCTTTGTGAAAAACTTCTCGAAGTTTTTCATGAAAATACGATGACCGCTTGCGGTCGCCAAAAGAAACGGTCACTACCGGTTCTTTTGGCACTGAGGACAAATATGTGTCCCTCTGCCGCCGACTACAAACCGAACGATTTCGGCCCCACACTTCGTGCACGCCTCATCTTTTCGTCCATAAACTAATAGAGATTGCTGGAACATTCCCATCTCGCCCTGTCCGTTCACATACGACTTGATGGAACTGCCCCCTTGTTCTACCGCTTCTTGCAAGGTAGAGACGATGCTTTCGTGCAGTCGAATGACTTCTTTATCTGTCAGCTTTCCTGCTGGTTTCTCCGGATGAATGCCTGCTTTAAAGAGTGACTCGTCCACATAAATATTCCCCAGTCCTACAATACATTCCTGGTTTAGGAGAAGCGGCTTAATTTTTGTTGACCGTCCTTTTAACAATTTCCCCAAAACTTCAGGAGTAAAACTCTTATCTAGCGGTTCTACTCCCAGCTTTGCCAAAGGTCCGACAGCTGTTTCCTTCCCCTTAGGGAACAGATCCATCGTCCCGAACTGGCGAACATCCCGGTAACGCAGCTCCGTTCCGTCCGTAAAATGGAAGACGACATGGGTGTGCTTCTCAACGGGATCATCCGCCTGATACATGCCATAGCGTCCTTCCATACGCAGATGGGACACGAGCACGTCCTCGTTTAAGAAAAACTGAATGAATTTTGCCCGCCGTTGGATATCCTGGATGGTTTGTCCCACCAAGAGAGCTTTGAAAGCTTCCACGTCATCTGGCTGACGCACAATACGCGCCAAATGTACACTTACTCTCTCAATCGTTTTTCCCATGACCAAGCCACGCAGAGTCCGTACGACGGTTTCTACCTCCGGCAATTCTGGCATATGCCCTCCTCCTCTCGCTGTCTATCCATCTTTATGTTCTAGGCATGCCTACTTCGCATCGTACCAGGTACGTCCGTCACTGACGTCCACCTTGAGCGGCACGTTGAGGGACAACGCACTCTCCATCACTTCTGGTACCAGCTTGCGCATGACCTCAAGCTCACTTTCTGGCACTTCAAATACAAGCTCATCGTGCACCTGCAAAAGCATGCGGCTAGCGAGACCTTTCTCCTCGATTGCCTCCTGCATGCGAATCATCGCCAGCTTGATCACATCGGCAGCAGTCCCCTGGATCGGCGTGTTCATCGCGGTACGCTCGGCGAACGAACGCAGGTTAAAGTTGCTGCTGCGAATATCAGGCAGGTAGCGGCGGCGGTTCAACAAGGTCGTCACATAACCATCCGCCTTCGCCTGCTGGACGATCTCATCCATCCAGCGCTTCACACCGGAGAAGACATCAAAGTAGCGCTCAATGAAGTCCCCTGCTTCTTTGCGGGTAATATTGAGGTTTTGCGACAGACCGTAGTCGCTGATGCCATATACGATCCCGAAGTTGACCGCTTTGGCCTGACGGCGCATCAGCGAGGTCACTTCTTCCTCACCCACACCAAATACGTCCATGGCGGTGCGGGTATGAATATCCATACCTTTTTGGAAGGCGTCAATCAAGTTCTCGTCTTGCGAAATGTGCGCCAAAATCCGCAGCTCAATCTGTGAATAGTCGGCCGCCAGCATGTACCAGCCGTCCTCTGACGGGATAAACGCCTCGCGAATCTTACGTCCTTCTTCCATGCGGATCGGGATATTTTGCAGATTCGGGTCCGTACTGGACAGGCGCCCTGTCGCCGTAGTCGCCTGGTTGTAAAGCGTGTGCACCTTGCTCGTCTTCGTATGGATTTCCTTGGTCAAGCCCTCAATATACGTAGAGCGGAGCTTACCGAGCTGACGGAAGGTCAGGATCGCATCGATGATCGGATGATACGGTGCCAGCTTCTCCAACACATCCGCACTGGTAGAAGGCCCTGTTTTGGTCTTTTTCAATACAGGCAGAGACAAGCGGTCAAACAAAATTTCACCCAATTGCTTCGGCGAGTTGATGTTGAATGTCCCTCCTGCCAGCTCGTAAATCTGATCTGTCAGACCCGCGAGCTTTTTGTCCAAGTCCTCCCCCATTTGCACGAGGCGCTCACTGTTTACCTTCACGCCTTGCTTTTCCATGAGAGCCAGGACCATACTCAGCGGGGCTTCCAATTCACCGAGCAGCTTTTCCATTTCGTTTTCCGCCAGCTGCTCGCGCAAGACAGGCACGCTCTGCCAAATTGCTGCCGCTTTATGTGCCACATGTTCGCTCAGCACGTCCATTTCAGGAACAAGCCGCTTGGCACCCTTGCCGTACACCTCTTCATCTGACAATACCCGTGTCTGTGCGTACTGTGCCGCAATACTATCCAAGGTCGGGTTGCTCTCAGTCGCATTCAGCAGGTAAGATGCGAGGTATACATCAAAGCTGATGCCTTTTATCGTCAAATCGTGCCAGGCGAGTCCAACCGTGTCTCTCTTGCCGTCAAATCCCCACTTCTCCTTCGCCGGATCAGCCAGCCACTCACAGAGTGCCTTCCATTCCTTGGCTACGTCCCACGGAACGAACATCACTGTATCTTCTACTGCCAGTCCAATCCCCAGGAATGGCGCATGATGATAGTTTTCCCCGTCCATTTCGATGTAGAGAGCCATCGGCGAAGTCAGCTTGGATTCGTATGCCGCTTTGTTTTCCGCTGAAATCATCTCAAACGAAAACGGCTTGGCATCTGCTTGTCCGCTTCCATCTGCTGGCTGTGCCACTTTGATCTTGGACAAGAGCGATTTGAACTCCATCTTTTTAAAGAACTCGCTGAGAGGCACGCCAGCATAGCCTTCATAACCAGTCTCTTGCACTTCCAGCTCCACAGGCGCTTCACGCAAAATAGTTGCCAAAGCTTTACTCATGTTCGCCTTGTCTACATTCTCACGCAGGTTCTCTTGCAACTTTTTGCCAGAGACTTTATCGATATTTTCCAGTACTTGCTCGACAGAACCATATTCGTGCAGCAGCTTCAAAGCTGTTTTCTCCCCGACACCAGGGACACCTGGAATGTTATCGGACGAATCGCCCATCAAGCCTTTCAGATCAATTATTTGCAGCGGCTTAAGGCCGTACTTTTCGTGAATTTCTTGCGGGGTGTACAGCTCGATTTCGCTGACTCCCTTGCGCGTCAAAGCGACGGATACATGCTCTGACACGAGCTGCAGCATATCTTTGTCTCCGGTAATGACAGTCGTTTTCCAAGCTTCCTCATCAGCCTGCTTCGTCAACGTACCGATAATGTCATCCGCCTCGTAACCTTCCAGCTCGAAGCGTTTGATTGAGAAGGCATCCAACAGCTCCCGAATCAGTGGAAACTGTTCAGACAGCTCCGGCGGAGTTTTGCTGCGTCCCCCTTTGTACTCTGCATACTCGCTATGGCGAAACACGACTTTTCCCGCGTCAAAAGCAACCATGATATGCGTTGGCTTCATTTCCTCCAACACTTTTAACAGCATAGTCGTAAAGCCCAGCACTGCGTTCGTATGCAGTCCTGCCGATGTGGACAACAAAGGGAGCGCATAAAACGCTCGGTTCGCAACACTGTTTCCATCAATCAACACAAAATGACTCAAGGAATTCGACCCCTCTCGTTACAAAACTACTATCTTTAATCGTAACATAGGGCAAACATCAAAGCCAAGCTGTAGATATGGCGGGTAAAGAACAAGGTGATTGAACAGACTATGAAAAAAATGGACAAGGAAGGTGATCCTTTGTATTGGAGGAAATTGATTCCGCTCTTGCTCACGCTATGTCTTTCCCTGGGAGCGATTCCAGTGACGGCAAACCCCGATCCAGCCCCCGCACCCGCCGTCAAAAAACTGATGGCATTTGTCATTGACGATTTCGGGAACAACATGCAGGGAACGGAAGAAATATTAACGATGCCAGTCCCACTAACTGTTGCCGTCATGCCGTTTCTGCCTAGCACGAAGCAGGATGCCGAGCTCGCCCATCAAAAAGGACATGATGTACTCGTTCACATGCCGATGGAGCCGATGAAAGGAAAACGCTCCTGGCTCGGTCCTGGAGCCATTACAGCTGATCTGTCCGACGATGAGATTCGTAGTCGCGTTGAGAAAGCGATTGACGATGTGCCACATGCGATTGGAATGAACAACCATATGGGCTCAAAAATTACGGCTGACGAGCGAATCATGCGCATCATCATGAAGGTCGTCAAAGAGCGTGGGCTCATTTACTTGGATAGCAAGACCACTGATAAAAGCGTGGCGGGGAAAGTCGCAGCTGAAATGGGCGTGCCCCATGCAGTGAATCAAATTTTTCTCGATGACGTATATTCTGTCCCGCATATCACGAAGCAAATGGAGCTCGTCTGCAAACGAATCCACAATCATCCCATCTGTATCGCAATTGGTCACGTTGGACCTCCTGGCAAGAAAACAGCCTCCGTTCTGCGCCAGTACATCCCGCGAATTCAGAAGGAGGCCGAATTTGTAACCATTTCAAAGCTTATCCAGCAAATTGCTCATTAATTTTCGCCACCAGCTCTCCTTCACACTAGCCCCCGTTTTCAGATTTCCCGACAGCTTTACGTATTCGCTCACGGCTTCTGTAATGGCCTGAGCGATTTTTTCTTGTGCTTTGGGATTCGTTAACATTTGGCGGTCATGCGCATTGCTGATAAAACCCATCTCCACGATGACAGACGGACAGTAGTTATGACGAAGCATGTAGTACGTCTTGCCCCTGACTGGTTGGTTGTTCGTCCCTGTCAGCTTGTTCAGGGAGTTTTGCAGCAGTTCTGCCAGCATATAGCTTTGTTCGGTATCCTGGTACAAAAGAATGGCACCCCGTCGCCGTGAATTAGACGCCCAGTTCACATGCAGGCTGAGCAACATCTGGGGACCAATCTCTTTCGCCAAATTCTTCCTCTGCGCTAGATCCCGAATATGCCTCGATCGGTTGTCCAACCACCGATTCTCATCGCTCAGTGCGATATCTTTGTTCCGATTCAAGGCCACCGTATAGCCAGCTTCTGTCAACTGTTGGTAGAGTTGTTTGGCAATTTGCAGATTGATATCTTTTTCGTACAAATCCCCATAAGAAGTGCCCGAATCTACACCCCCATGACCAACGTCAATCAAAATGTGAAAAGGGGTGAGCGGCAATGCTTCGCTTCGTGTCGGGATACAAATGAGGATAAGCATAAAAGCAGCGATGCGGAAAATAGTCAGTAAGTTTCTCATGCCAGTAGGATAACCGGATTGAAAAGAAACCTTTCAAGAGGCGAGGTACACATAACATTGTGAATTTTTTAATCCAACTGTACAATTACAATAGTGAAACATGACCTTACCCGCATAAGAAGGTGTACTGATGAATCAATCGTTGGAAAAACCGTTATTCCCCCCGTATTTGGCTCTCTTAATCGGGGTGATCGCCATTTCCTCTTCTGCGATCTTTGTGAAGCTATCGGATGCACCGGCTCCGATTATCGCTACGTATCGCCTGATTTTCTCCGTTCTCTTAACGCTTCCTTTTTTATTATGGAATCGTGGTGCCATCGCAGAGATTGGAAATATATCCAAAAAAGTATGGCTACTCTGTCTTTTATCCGGAGCCTTTTTGGCTAGCCACTTTCTCTTGTGGTTTGAATCGCTAAACTACACGTCTGTAGCCAGTTCTACTGTACTCGTTACGTTGCAGCCATTATTTGCATTCATCGGCGGCTACTTCTTTTTTGGTGAAAAAATTCGATTTCTGGCTCTATCCGGCGGCTTGCTGGCGGTTGCGGGAAGCTTCGTGATTGGCTGGGGAGATTTTCAAGTAGGTGGCATGGCACTGTGGGGAGATTTCCTTGCTTTGATGGGAGCAGTCACCGTGACGGGCTACTGGCTGGTCGGGCAATACGTTCGTCAGCATATGTCCTCCTTTTCCTATACACTCGTCGTCTATACGGCCACCAGCGTGATTCTGGTCGCCTATGATCTGGCTCTCGGGTATTCGCTCGTCGGTTACCCTACGGCGGATTGGGGATGGTTCTTCTGTCTCGCCCTGTTCCCGACCTTGCTCGGTCATTCTATTTTCAACTGGATCATTAAATGGCTCAATACGACGACAATATCTATGGGGATTTTGGGAGAACCGATCGGGACCGCGATTCTCGCTTACTTCATCTTGGGCGAAGTGGTAACGACTCCGCAATGGATCGGCGGATTGATCATTATCGCCGGTATTTATGTGTTCATTCGTTTTAACCAACCTACTAAAGGAGTGTCCTCCATTGAACAAGCAACCGGAGAACCGAAAAAGCTTACGTGAATTCGTCAAGGGACTGAGTATTTGGGCGAAGATTGGCTGGACAATTCTTCTTGGCTACATCGTAGGACGGATTTTGTACTGGTTATTTAAAGTAATGTCCTAACAGGCAAAAGGGGGCAATTCCAGAGAAGTCTTTGACAACAAGACTTACGGAATTGCCCCTTGCTATTAAGCTGTTGCCTTCTTGGTTGCTGGTACCTCTTGATTTTTTTTCGGCTTTTTATGCAGGAAGTACAGAAGTGGAATCGAGAGGACAATAGGGACAACCGATACGAGGAAAGTATCCCCGATGCCTTGTACCAACGATTCTTTTGCCATCATTCCATACAAAATCGCGCTAGCTCCCCCTGTCGCACTCGCCGCATCTACCCCTACTTGGGCATACATTCCTGAAATGCCACTGATAAACTGCATCGCCATATCCGTATTCAAGTTGTCAGAGATCGACGCCATGTGGAAATTTTGACGCGCCTGCATGATCACTGTCAAAATCGCAATGGCAAACGAACTCATGACCTGACGCAAAACGTTGGACAGCGGAGAGGCATCCCCTACACTGGTACGCGGGACGGCGTTCATCCCGACTGTAGACAGCGTCATCATGCACAATCCGATTCCAATCCCACGAATGGTCAAGATCATATCGATCCACGAGTGCATACTGTCAGCAGATAGATTGTGCAGTTCATACGTCGTGGTGCTCATGATGGTTAAGCCGATCAACCCAATCGGTCCGATCCCGTATTTATCCATCAGCTTTCCGCTGATTGGCATCATGATCGCCATGGCAATCGATTGCGGCATGAGTAGGATTCCGGACTCCATCGCCGTCAATCCCTGAATGTTCTGGAGGAAAATCGGCATCAGGAAGATACCGCCCATCATCCCCATCATAACGAAGCCGGAAGTCAAAATACTAATAGTGAAGGTAGGAATCTTCAAAAGCCGCAAATCGAGCAGCGGACTTTCCTTACCGAGCTCCACCCAAACAAACAGGATCAAACTCATCACGGCAGTGAAAAACAGACTGACGATGAAAAAGGAGGTCCAGCCCTCTGCTTGCCCTTTACTTAAGGCGAGCAGCAGCGTTCCGAAGCCGACAATGGCGAGAAATGCTCCCAAGAAGTCGAACTTCAACTCTGGCTTTTTCGGTGTTTCCTTGAGCAGAACGATACTCATGATCACCGCAAAAATACCAAAGGGTACACCGACCAGAAAAAGAAATTGCCAGCTTAAAAATTCGATGAGATACCCACCCAATGTCGGGCCCAACGCCGGGGCTGTCATGGAAGCAATCCCGAATATCCCCAATGCCATTCCGATCTTTTCACGTGGAACGATCATGTAAATCATCGACATCCCGATTGGCATGATCATCCCCCCACTTACACCTTGCACGACGCGAAAGGCAATGAGCGAAGAGTCACTCCACGCCAAGGCGCAAAGGATAGATGAAAAAGTAAACGCGGATAAGGAGAATACAAATATTTTTTTCGCCCCGAATTTGGCGGACAATGAGCCACTCATCGGAATCATGACGGCGTTTGCCAGCATATATCCGGTCAATACCCACTGCATGGTCTCTGTGGTCGAACCAAAAATATTGACCATGGCTGGCAGGGCAACGTTAATCAAACTATTGTTCAGAATCGCAACGAAGGTTCCTGAGAGGATTGCGAGAAGAGACAGCCACATGCCGCTGTTCCCGCTTTTCTCCTCTCGGTGTGCCACCGCTTCCGCCATGTGTCATCACCCCCGTTAGTTTGCGATCACCTTACTGCCCTCGGACAGTTTGTCTGTCGGGTTCAGCACAATTTGATCATTGTCTTTGACGCCATTCGTGACAGTTGTCCAGTCGCCGCTTGCATTGTCCACCGCAACTTCCACCTGATGTACAACGTTGTCGTTTACAGTATAGACGTAATGCTTGCTGTCTTTCTCCAGCACGGCTGATGTCGGCAATTTTGTTCCTGTCGTTGCCTGGCCTTGGAGCATGACCTCTGCTACCATCCCTGCGCGCAGCAAGCCGTCCTGATTACTTACCTTCACTTTAACTGGGAAAGAACTGCTGTTGGCATCCGAAATCGGGGAGACAAATTCAACGGTACCTTTCAGCACTTTCCCACCCAGACTGCCTACCTTCACATCAACGGTAGAGCCGACCTTCACTTGGTTGATTTGGTTTTCAGGTACACTTGCTTCTACTTTGACATCCACCATATTCACAAGCACCATCAGAGGTGTCCCGGCTGCTGCCATTTCTCCCGGATCAACCGAGCGCTTGGCGACGATACCTGTGATTGGCGCACGAATAATGGTATTGTCATAATTGCTTTTCGCCAGCTCCAGATTGGAGCCCAAACGGCTTACTTCTGCTTGCAGAGCCGCTACCGTGTCAGCAGTTGGGCCTGCTTTTGCCAGATCGTACTGGGCTTGCGCCTGTTCAAGACCTGTGCGTGCCTTTTCCAAATCCAGCGAAGATTTCTCCAACTCCGCTTGGGACAATGCGCCTGCATCAAACAACGCTTTCATCCGATTGTAGTTGCTCTCGACCACCTTCAGGCTGGCTTCTGCCTGCGTGACAATACTTGAAAGCTGCGTCAGTTGCTCATTGCGTGCACCTGCCTTCGTATCTCTCAGCTTTGCCTGAGCGCCTGCAATGGCTGCCTGTGCCTGATTGATCTGCTGCTGATAGTCGGCTGCCTCCAGCGTGACCAGAACATCGCCTTGCTTGACGTTTGCGCCTTCTTTTACGTTCACGCTAGCTGCTTTTCCAGATACTTTAGAGACGACTTGGATTTCCTCAGATGCTGCCACCTTACCATTGGCGATGACACCTGTAGAGGCAGAGGTCACCTTCCACGTCTTCACGACAGGGACGTTCTCGCTCGCTTGCGATGCAGAAGATGTCTCGCTACAGCCCGCCGTAATCAGCGAAACGGCCGCCATGACTGCAGCGATTGTTTTCCATTGTGCTGTCTTTTTCATGCTTGATTACATCTCCTTCACGTGCACTTTGATCTCGGCATTCAATCCGGCAACGAGGTCCAGACCTGCTTTATCATCTATGGCGATTTTAATCGGGATACGCTGGGTTACCTTGGTGAAGTTCCCGCTCGTGTTGGCAGCTGGCATCAAGGAAAATGTAGAATTCGTCGCTTTTCCGATCTCCATCAAATGACCGCCCAATTTCTTACCTGGGTAAGCGTCAATCGTAAAATCGACTTTTTGGCCGAGCTTCAACCGTTCGATCTCAGTCTCTTCCAAATTGGCGGAGATGTACAATTTGCTTTCGTCGATCACAAGAGCTACCGATTGCCCTGTCGAAACAATCTCTCCCTCTTTTGCTTGCGTTTTAATCACGGTACCTGTAATGGGGGAACGCAACACGCTGTTTTCCAGCATCGTCGTTGCTACGTTGGCTGTATCTTGCTGCCCTACGATTTGGTCCGCTATAACGGTATCGCCTTCTTTGACAGCGAGTCCGGTCAGTTTGCCTGTCATTTTGGGCATGATCCGATAAATGTCTCCCGCAATCCGAGCATCTTGTGTGGTCACATAATGTGCACCTTGATACCAATAGTAGTAACCGATTCCTCCACCACCTGCCACGAACAGGAGCAAAATGACATACAAAACCAGTTTTCGCTTCATGGTTTCTCCTCAACTTTCTCGTTCTTCTAGTTTCACAATCAATGTTTCCATTGATTGAATAATGATGTCTAAATCCTCATCGGAAAGTCCATGGAAAATACGCTTGTAAAAGTTCTCTGAGAAAAAATCAACCTTTTCGAACAGCTCTTTAATCTTCTCTGTTTTGCGAATCCAGACAACACGGCGGTCGTTCTCATCACGCACGCGCTCTACGAGTTGCTCTCTTTCCAAACGATCAATGATCCCAGAGACAGTACTGTACGATAAATCTACGGCCTTGCTTATTTGACCAATCGTCTTCGGATCAGGATGTATTTCTCGAATGACCATTAGCTGCGGGACAGTTACACCATATTGGGACAGTTCTTTTGTGGCCATTGAACCAAATGTCTTGTTCAGCCGCTTCAACAAGTCCCGAATATGTAATGGTTTATTCATAACGCACTCCTTTCTTAAGTAATATTTCGTGCACGAAATTTTAGCACATGAAAACTATACGACGTTTTTCTATCCTTGACAACTATTTCTTCAGGTTAAACTTTAACTAGGCAACCTTTTAAAAGCAGTCGTTAGTCGGACTGTCGTGGTGGGGAGGAAACAGGAGAAAACGCTCAGATTCTAGGTCCACCTGCTGTGGGATTGACTGCCCGGCTCCATGAAAAAAAGCGAAACCCGCGTCCAAAGTGGTCTATTCATGGGGTGTCTCAGAGGTGGACGCTAAGAGCTTGTTTCTCTTTTTTTCATTGCGCCTCGGGCGGTGTCCCTAAGATCTTCGCTTTTTTCTCCTGTTTCCTCTACGAGCTTTCCGTTTGATCCGATTTTTTAATGCCTAAAAAGATGGAAGAATGTAATCAGTTACGACAGAGAAGAATATTTCCAGACGTAGCGACTTGTGGAGTCCTACCGAGCGGAGAAGTGATTTGCGGGCAACAGAAACGCAACGTGCCCATGCTACGAAGCGGCTACCACTTTTGCGTTTCCCCGCAAATCACTTCGGAGCGGGCAGTCTAAACATCCCCGAGGGACGGAGCCTGGAGCCTAGACTGGAAATATTCTTCTCCCCACCGCAGCCTCGTACTAAAAAAGAAAAACCGACACCCCCTTTACCATCAAGGGATTGTCGGTTCATTTTCATTCAAAATAGATGGCGCATCCGGTGCTTCCTCAGGAGTTGTGCGGCGAACACTTGGTACATTACGCGGTTCATGCTCAATCTCAGGAAAAGAGTGAACGGTCACGTACATGCTTCCGTTGCTCGCGATCGCACGGATCAAGACAGGATAGGCGTATTTGTTTTGAAATACAAAATCAGGGCCGTACCAGCTCACCGTTGCATCTCGGCCTGGGGGTACGTACGCTACGTTTCGGCTATGCGAATAGCGCTGCATAATGTGCAAACCTGCCTGGTCTACCGCATTGAACAAAGTAGACGATACTTGGCAGATTCCTCCCCCGATGCCTTCTGACAGCTCTCCTCTGACAATGATGGGCGCCTGCAAATACCCTTTTTCTTTCGTACGCTGGCCCACTACCTTATTAAAAGAAAAAATTTCTCCTGGCAGTACGACGTTATTGTTAATCGCCTGCGAAGCGAGCTTAATGTTGTGTACACGATTTCGGTTACCCGCATTGAAATAGGTCGCATATTGTCCGATCCGTTTTTTCCGAACCTGACTCATGAGAGCCTTGTCTACCTTCGGGAATACCTCTTTGTAGCTGACATTCATGCTTGCGGCTCCCGTACCGTAAAAATAATCGTAAAAACGTTCGCGAAATACCGCGTCATCTAACCTTCTTCCCTTGGTTTCTGGAACAATAGCCCCGGCGTTATTAATCGTCGCATTGATGGGCTCGATGTGGGCTTTTTTCGCCATCTCTTCCACCATGCGCGCAAGCTTGCTTTCATCAACCAAAGGAACGCCATCAAAGGGAAGAGAATAATCAGCCCGATTGAGAATAGCTACCGTCCTGTCCTCCATCTCTATCTGCAAAAAGTTGGTTGGGTCGAGCGGATTGATTAACAGTAACAGAGCCAACGTCATAGCAAAACCCATCCGGCTGCTCACCTCCATTCTCCAACAACGATCATCTTCCGTTATTGTAGTATGAGCAGTCGAACGGGTTTCATTCTACGATCCGAATACGATTAGCCCATCTTTGTCAGTCTGCTTACGAGCGCTTGTGAGACAGCCTTTAAACGCTGCTGGTCAACAGCTTCCTGATACGTGTTGTTTAACTGGTCACGCAGCTCCTTGGCCGCGACAAGATTGGCTGTGGCCTCTTTTATTTTTTGAGTATACCTTACCTTGATATCCATTAATTCCTCATCATATTTCTCATCGGTTCCTGGGGTAATTGCGCGTGCGTACATATCAATGACCTCATCCGTATCTTTGCTCGGAAAATACTCATGCGGAGCGGTGCTGTCAAAAATAGCGAGGCTCTTCTCGGGTACAATCACCATATCGAGGCTGTGTGGATCCAAACCACAGTGGTACACTTCCACATCAAAACCACGTGTTTGGGCCTCTTTCACTAGCTTTTTCAGCATAGTTGACTTGCCAGAGCCTGGTCTGCCCTTGATGAAGTAACGCTTCTCCAATTGGTCTGTCAGCTTCATGATATGATCGACAGGTCCCTGTGGAGTGGCTGCCCCCAAGTACATACGCCGAACTTTTGCTTTCTTCTCTAGCTGCTCCTCCCCGAAGAATAACGCGACGACTTCTTCCGTGACGCGATTGGCTTCTTCCCTGTTCAGGTTTTCAATATAAGGGGCTTCCCACTCATCATGGATGTGCAGTGCTTCGCCAAAAGCTTGATAAGCCTCTTCACTCTTGCTAAAAATCTCTTCGTACCAGGCGGCGATCCGGTCTTTGTAATTCACGAGCTGATCAACATCTACCATTGCCTGTAGATTGACCTGAATTTCAGTTACGCCAGGGGAAGCCGGTCTCCACATGCGCGGATAGCTTCCATCCATGATTGCTACTTTATATTGAGGAAATATGACACCATCAAACTGTCCGTTCACAAAAGGGGAATGAATCCACTCCACTTCGTCTGTTTTTCGTGCCATTTGATTGCCAATCGACTCGATCAGTGGCGATGTAATTCCTTCCACTGTTCCTGTCAAAATATAAACGCGCTCCAAACCTTCCAATACGGAGTCATAAAACGTCTTGTATCCTCGCGCAGTGTTCCCTGCGGCGTATATATGGCGCACTTTTTTCGTCATTGCCTTTCCCTCCTGTACATCTTCTCGCTGCGGTTGAAACGATGTATTGTATGCACAACAGGAGAAATAGGCGTCTGTCTACAAGGATAGAAAAACCGCTGCAAGCTATTATTCGTAGCTCACAGCGGCTTTTTGTCATTCGGGTATTATTTATTCAAATCCGTCATTTTACCAGTAGACATATAAATAATCCATTCGCAGATGTTCGTGACATGATCGGCAATCCGTTCCAAATATTGCGCGACCAAGAGCAAATGCGTACCTTGTGAAATGGCCTGACTGTTTTTCGTCATCAACTCAATCAGATCATGGAAAATCGTAGAGTACAGCTTATCAACAATGTCGTCGCGTGCAGCAATCTCTTCTGCCGCGTCTTTGTTGCGTGCAATATACGCATTTAAACAATCACGCACCATAGCCTTGACGTGATCAGCCATCATCGGAATATCGATGAGAGGTTTCACGTACGGGTCCGCCATCAAGCGTCGGGTCGTCTTGGCAATGGAAACGGCATGATCACCCATTCGCTCCAAATCCGTCACCAGCTTCAACATTGTTCCCAGGCGTCGCAAGTCACCTCCGACTGGCTGCTGCAGTGCAATGAGACGAAAGCAATCGCTCTGTATTTCTTGCTCCAACTCATTGATCACTGGATCGTTTGCGATAACCTGTTCAGCTAGCCCAGCATCCCGCTCGACCAGACTCTTAATAGATTTATGAATGGCTTCTTCCACCAATGTGCCCATCGTCATGAGCTTGCGGTGCAGTACATCCTGCTGTTCTTCAAAAGCTTGCCGTGACATTTCCCTCTTCCCCCTTCTTTTGTCTGACATGTCAAATGGTACAAGGCGATTGTATCGTAGAAGTAAAGCTACTATTTTGTTTGTGTAAATGTTTCAGCAGTTGTTTTTTAGGTAAGGGGGAGTGTAACTGTGAAGGTTGTCCCTCTTTCTTCCTTGCTCTCCACACTGATATGTCCGTGCAAATTTTCCACGAGATGCTTCACAATTGCGAGGCCCAGACCTGTTCCACCTGAATCGCGACTACGCGCTTTGTCTACACGATAAAACCGCTCAAAAATACGCGTGAGTTCCTTTTCCGGTATGCCGAGCCCGGTATCCATGACTTGAATCGTGATGTTTTCGCTGTCTGCTTGTGTCTTGACGCTGATTTTTCCACCTTCTGGCGTGTAGACGATCGCATTCGTCAACAGATTCAAGATGATCTGCTGCAAGCAATCCTTATCCGTCATCAGCCATATATCAGGCTTCGGTGAAGGGAGTGTGATCGTCAATTCCTTGCGTTGTGCCTGGTCATGCATGATGGCAACCGCTGAACTGACCAGATCCTGCAAATGAACCTGACTCAGCTGCAATGGGATTCGCTTCTGCTCGATTTTGGACAGGTCCAAAATATCGCGAATCATGCGGTAGAGCCGCTCGCTTTCATCCGAGATGATTTGCAGGAAGTTACGACATGTTTCCTCGTCCTGCATCGCCCCTTCTAGCAAGGTCTCCGTGAAGCCCTTGATCGAGGTAATCGGCGTTCGTAGCTCATGCGATACGTTTGCTACGAAGTCACTGCGCATCTTCTCCAGACGGCGAATGTCGGTTATGTCATGCAGCACCACGACCACGCCTTTTGATTCCCCCTTGAAGTTAATATAGGGAGCAAAATTCACGTCAAGAATGCGTTCCTGCGGGTAATAGATGTGTACCTCTTGGCGGAATTTCTCACTTCTATCGAGGCACCTGTCGATGTATTGGCTGAGCCCAAAGCTCTTCCCTGCCTCGATATGCAGCTTCCCTACGATCTCATGTCCAGCGGTCCCCAACAGCTTTTCAACAGCTGGATTGACCAGCATGATCCGACGCTGCTCTGAAATGAAAATCACACCACTCGTCATATTGGTCAGCACACCTGCCAAGCGCTGCTGATTCTCCGAGATTTCGTACATCTGCTGCTCCAGACTCGATGCCATGAAGTTGATCGCACCTGCAAGCTGACCGATCTCATCCTTGGCTTTGATTCTCACACGGCTCTCGTATTGGCGCTGTGTAATGTTGCGGGCTACCCGGGTAATCTCCTCGATCGGACGAATAATGGAAAAGGAAATGCGGGAAACGACAATCGATCCGACTACCAAAGTAACCAATAATCCGGTGAGCAAGCTGTACCACATTTTGTAGATCGTATCTGTAATATCTTTCATCGACATCGCTGAACGAACAACACCGAATATTTCATTGTTCAGTTCAACAGGTACTGCTACATACATCATGTCATAGCCAAGCGTCTCACTGTAACGGCGGGAAACTCCTATTTCCCCTTTTAGCGCTGCCATCATCTCCGGTCTGTCTTGGTGATTTTCCATCTCTTCTGCGTGAGAGGAGTTGTCGTACATCACCTGACCTTCTTTGTTGATGATGGTAATCCGTACTTCATCTGTTGGCGCTACTTGTGTGACCCGCTCGGCTAACGTCGCCTCATCGGTAAAGACGTCCGGGAAACGGACCGCCTGAGCGATGAGCTTTGACTCGCGAGACAATAGTTCATTCAGTGATTGGAGGTAGGAATTCTCCAGCACCTTGGCAAAATACATCCCCATCACCAACAGGACGAGGGAGATTAAACCCAAAATAGTCAAAGTGAGTTTGATTCGAAAGCGAGTCAAGGTAAATCCTCCGTTATCCTTCCAGTTTGTATCCTAATCCGCGTACTGTTTTGATGTATTTCGGGTTCTTCGTGTCATCTTCAAGTTTTTCACGCAAATGGCTGACATGCACGTCCACGATTCGAGAGTCCCCGATGAAATCGTAGTTCCAAACAGCATTCAACAATTGATCCCGCGTCAGTACACGCCCTTGGTGGCTCGCCAAATAGTTGAGCAACTCGAATTCCTTTGGCGTCAGCTCGACCTTCACATCTTTACAGAACACCTCGTACTTCTCTGGGTAGATGCGAATATCCCCAAATTGGAGCAACACCTCTTGAGGCGCTGTAGTCGCCTCTGGCGTGTTCTGAAACCGCCGAAGAATGGCTTTCACGCGAGCAATGACTTCTCTCGGGCTAAAAGGCTTTGTCAAATAATCATCGGCACCAAGCTCAAGCCCCAAAATCTTGTCGAGCTCATCATCTTTAGCTGTAAGCATCAAGATCGGTGTATTATTGCGTTCCTGGCGCAAGGTTTTGCATACGTCCATTCCATCCATCTTGGGAAGCATCAAATCGAGAATGATAAAATCAGGCTGCTCGCTTTTAACCATTTCCAATGCCTGTTTACCGTCAAAAGCAGTTACGACTTGGAATCCTGATTTTTCAAGATTAAATTGCAATAGCTTAACAATGGAAGCTTCGTCATCCACTACCAATACTTTAATCATCTGTCTGTTTCCCCCTAGCGTTGCCATGCTTGCGCTCGATTTTCTAACCTACGTCCCCTGAAAAATGCTTCTCTCTACAATACTCAGTCTGCCAAGGCTCATTGCGGAAAACAAGTAATTTTTTTGTAAAGACATACTGAATGGGCACATAGAACTTGCTTGGCAGTAGTATTCCTCTTTTAGGTAAAGGTATCTATATCAAAAACGCCTTCTAACTGTAGTGGTCGGGGTGAAACCCTGCCACATGTTTTCCAGTCGCCTGTATCCTCTCTTCGTTCGGGCGGTCTCCTTCCAAACATGTGACAGTGCTTCCGTCCAGCTGTGGATGATTTTCGGCTTTTAGAACGTCTTGCAAGGTTAGCTCAAAGAAGTTATTTAGAGATTAAACGTAGTGCTAACTCGCTTTTTCCTTGAGCACTTTATAATAACAGCTGCGTAGAAGAAGCGAATTTCCAGTCCAAGCGCCTCTGGAGCCCACCCCAGCGTAGGAAAAAATGGCGGGGAATTTAAGCTTCACTTATGAACTACCTCCTCGAAACTTCTACGTTTGAAGCGCTCCCGCCATTTATTCCGAAGCGGACAGTCAATCCCACCTTGCGGGGCGGAGGCCGAAGCGTAAGACTGGAAATTCGCTTCTTCCCCCCACTAAAGCCACTTAAACAAGTAAAAAGACGCCTTCCCAAAGAAAGGCGTCTTACATGTATGGATCTTATTTCAAAACAGCCATTACGCTGCGTACGGAGTCAGCAGATTTGTCGAGCGCTGCTTTCTCTTCGGCAGTCAAATCCAATTCGATGATTTTCTCGATACCGTTTGCGCCGAGCAGAGTCGGTACACCCAGGTAGAGATCGTTGTAGCCGTACTCGCCTTGCAGAAGAGCAATGGATGGCAGAATGCGTTTTTTGTCCTTGATGATGGCTTCAGCCATTTGTACCAAGGAAGCCGCAGGTGCATAGTACGCGGAACCGTTCCCCAACAGGTTTACGATCTCGCCGCCGCCTTTGCGGGTACGCTCTACGATCGCATCCAGACGGTCTTTCGGGATCAATTTTTCCAATGGGATACCACCAGCATAGGAGTATCGAACCAATGGAACCATGTCATCACCGTGACCGCCCAAAACGAAGCCCGTTACGTCTTCTACAGATACGTTCAACTCCATAGCCACGAAAGTACGGAAACGAGCCGTATCCAGAACACCGGATTGACCGATTACGCGCTCTTTCGGGAAGCCAGACGTCTTGAAGAAGGTGTACGTCATCGCATCAACTGGGTTGGACAGTACGAGCACGATAGAGTTAGGTGCATATGTTTTTACTTGCTCTGCAACAGATTTCATAATGCCAGCATTGGTGTTAACCAGATCATCGCGGGACATGCCTGGCTTGCGGGCAATACCTGCTGTGATGATGACTAGATCAGCATCTTTGATATCTTCATAGTTCGCAGTACCTGTGATGTTCGCATCAAAGCCTAATACTGGCGAGGATTCCATCATGTCCAGCGCTTTACCTTTTGTTGGGTTCTCCAGTTGCGGAATGTCAACCAATACTACGTCGCCCAGCTCTTTTTGCCCCAAAATGAATGCAGTTGTTGCACCAGTGAAGCCACTACCGATAACAGCGATTTTTTTACGGTTGAATGCCATGAACGATTCCCCTCCAAAATGTAAGTGTAAAATTTGTACCCAAATCTATCTTACATGTTTTGAATCAGAGCGTCAGCAAACTCGGAGCATTTCAGTTCTTGTGCACCTTCCATCAGACGAGCGAAATCGTATGTTACTGTTTTCGCAGAGATGGTTTTTTCCATGGAGTTGATGATCAGATCAGCTGCTTCGTTCCAACCCAGGTGACGCAGCATCATTTCTCCGGACAGGATCACGGAGGATGGGTTTACTTTGTCCAGACCAGCGTATTTCGGAGCTGTACCATGAGTAGCTTCGAAGATCGCATGACCAGTCAGGTAGTTGATGTTTGCACCTGGAGCGATACCGATACCGCCTACTTGAGCAGCCAAAGCATCGGATACATAGTCACCGTTCAGGTTGAGTGTTGCTACTACATCATACTCAGCTGGACGAGTCAGGATTTGTTGCAGGAACGCGTCAGCAATCACGTCTTTTACGATGATTTTGCCAGCTGCTTCTGCTTCTTTTTGTGCTTTGTCAGCGTCGCCGCCTTCAGCTTTGATACGATCGTATTGTGCCCATGTGAACACTTTGTCGCCGTATTCTGCTTCAGCCAGTGCATATCCCCAGCTTTTGAACGCGCCTTCGGTGAACTTCATGATGTTGCCTTTGTGTACGAGGGTAACGGATTTGCGCTTGTTTTCGATTGCATAGTCGATTGCTGCACGAACCAGACGCTCAGTACCATCTTTGGAAACAGGCTTGATACCGATACCAGAAGTTTCTGGGAAGCGGATTTTCTTCACGCCCATTTCGTTTTGCAGGAAGTCGATTACTTTTTTCACTTCTGGAGTACCTTCAGCCCACTCTACACCAGCGTAGATGTCTTCAGTGTTCTCACGGAAGATTACCATATCAGTCAATTCAGGATGTTTCACTGGGGATGGAACGCCATCGAAGTATTGAACAGGACGTATGCAAGCATACAGATCCAGCTCTTGACGCAGTGCTACGTTGATAGAACGGATACCGCCGCCTACTGGTGTAGTCAGAGGACCTTTGATTGCGATCAGGTATTCACGAACAGCAGTCAATGTATCTTCTGGCAGCCACTCGCTGTATTGGTTGAAGGATTTTTCACCTGCGAATACTTCGAACCAAGCGATTTTTTTCTCGCCTTTGTAAGCTTTTTCTACAGCTGCATCCAGAACGCGAACAGAAGCATTCCAGATATCAGGGCCAGTACCGTCACCCTCGATGAAAGGAATGATCGGATTGTTTGGAACTACCAGTTTACCGTTATCGACAGTAATTTTTTCGCCTGCAGTTGGTTGCGTCAGGTTTTTAAACACAAAAATCCCTCCAGTGTTATATATAATCGGTGATTATGAATATTTCCAGACGTAGGAGAACTACCACTCACTCGTGGTAGTTCTCAAGCTTGCGCTCAGGAGCGATCAGCTTGGCTGACCACCTGCCCCCACGCTCGAAAATAGCGAGTTCTTAGCGGCGGTCAATTGGAACGTAGTGTTGGTTGACCGGACCGGTGTAATCCGCGCGAGGACGGATCAGGCGATTATTTTCATACTGTTCCATGATGTGTGCCGTCCAACCGGACATACGGCTGATGGCAAAGATCGGTGTGAACAGGTCCGTTTCAAGACCGAGTGAAATGTAAACAGATGCGGAGTAGAAGTCAACGTTTGGCTTCAATCCTTTTTCTCCGGAAATCATCTCATCGATTTTGACAGACATCTCATACAGCTCAGGGCGACCGATTTGCGCAGTCAGTGCTTTAGACATTTCTTTCAACCATTTCGCACGTGGGTCACCGTCTTTGTATACACGGTGTCCGAAGCCCATGATTTTATCCTTGTTATCCAGCTTGGTGCGGATGTAGGATTCTACATTGGACATGCCGCCGATTTCGTTCAGCATCTTCGCTACTGCCTCATTAGCGCCGCCATGCAGAGGGCCTTTGAGCGTGCCGATTGCAGACACGATACCGGAATAAATATCAGTCAGGGTCGCAACAGATACGCGAGCAGAGAATGTAGATGCATTAAACTCATGGTCAGCATGCAGGATCAGAGCAACGTCAAACGCTTTTACTGCCGTTTCTGTTGGCTCTTGGCCTGTGAGCATGTACAGGAAGTTTTGTGCAATCGTAAAATCTGCACGTGGAGCTACTGGCTCCAGACCTTTGCGCATGCGCTCGTAAGCTGCGATCAAGGTAGGAGTTTGTGCCATCAAACGGATGGATTTCCGATAGTTGGCTTCAGGAGACATATCTTGCGCTTCTGTGTCGTAGAGCGCTAGCGAAGAGACAGCTGTGCGCAACGCCGCCATTGGGTGCACGCCTTTTGGATAGTGGCGAATGCTTTCCAGCACTTCTTGGGCCACTGCTGCATTTTCACCCAATTGTTTTTTCAAAGCGTCTAGCTGATCACGCTTCGGTAACGCTCCATGCCAGAGCAAATATACAACCTCTTCAAAAGTTGCATGTTCTGCCAGCTCATCGATGTTGATCCCGCCATAGCAAAGAACCCCATCGACGATCGAACAGATGGATGATTGAGCGGCAACAACGCCTTCAAGTCCACGAGTAGTTGTCATAGAACTCCCTCTCCTTTTCCACTCAAGTAGTAGTGCTTATCAAGTCTTCGCTTGTCCGCCATGACCGATAAACGCCCTGATCAAGTTCAAAAAGACGACTTTTTGAACATCCTATCTATGAAATTGTAAGCAGCGGTTTCTTTCATCCACCACTCTTGACAGGGAATGTATCCACGCAAATCCTCACAAGGTCATACTTGAAAATGACGCTCGTGAAAGGGGAGAGGCGAGAGAAAAGAATCCACTAAGACGACCCAATTATAAAAGATTATTGCGATTTTGTGAATAAGGTTGGCGAAAAAATGTTTCGAAGGGTGAAACGGAGTTTTGTTTTTTCGCGATTCTTGCTCCACCTATCGGGCATGCTGCATAATAGAAACATCAGTAATTTGTTCGCACCTTCGCGGCGGAAAGGAGAAATCGTTTGAATCAGGAAAACTGGGTAGAGCGCCTCTTTCAGATCATTCGCTTGTTATGGGTTTGCCTGCTTGTCTATGTAGGGATTTGGGTATTTCAACATGCAACACCCTTACTGTACCCATTTATAATCGCTTTAGTCATTGCGCTCATCATCAACAAGCCAGTTACGTTCATGACTAGAAAGTTCAGGATTCCACGCTGGCTTTCCGTCATTATCGCGCTCTTGGTTTTGATGCTGCTCGCTGGTGGAGTGGTCACACTGATCATCACGGAAACGGTCGTGGAAATCGGAGAGCTGGCCAAACGTTTGCCAGTCGTTTCACAGGAGCTGGCCCATTATTTGCAAAATACGATTTCTCAAGACTTCTTGATGGGCATCTACAATCAGATTCAGTGGTTTTACGAACAGCTTGACCCAGGTTATAAGGATAAGCTTGCCAGTACAGTAGGCAGCGCGATCTCGACCATCACGAATGTCGGACAGAACTTGATCGTCAAATTCCTGGATGGATTGAAAAACCTGCTGGTCTCACTCCCGAATATGGCGACAGTTTCCGTCATTTCCATCATGGGTGCCTTCTTTATCTCCAAAGATTTTGCTCTTTGGGAAGCACGAGCTCGCCGACTTTTGCCAAAAGGAGTAAACAGCCGTCTCGATCAAATCTTTATCGATTTGCGCAATGCGTTGTTCGGTTTTGTCAAGGCACAGCTGACTCTCATCTCCTTAACTGCTGCCATCGTGATTATTGGTCTGTTGATCATGCGTGTGGAATACGCGATTACGATTGGCTTGATCACGGGCTTGGTCGATCTCTTGCCTTACCTTGGCACAGGAACCGTCTTTGTCCCTTGGATCATCTACATGTTTTTCAAAGGCAATTACACGATGGTCATCGGCTTGTCCATTTTGTACGGGATCGTCTTGATTTTCCGTCAAATTATCGAGCCAAAAGTCGTTGCGGAAAACGTCGGTCTCGATCCGCTCCTCACGCTGGTCGCGCTGTTTGTCGGCCTCCAGCTGTTCGGATTCTTGGGCTTGATCATCGGACCTGTTTCCCTCGTCATGATCAATGCTCTGGTAAAAGCCAACGTCTTCGTCGATGTTTGGGGCTACATCCGTGGGAAGAAAACCTGACTTAACGTAAAAAGAACCGCTTGCGAGCAGCTTGTCACACAGCTCGAAGCGGTTCTTTTTTATATGGAGTATCTGTACTAGCGGCGAAAAAACAATTGAACACGACCGGACGAGATGAGGTTCCACAGCCAGCGCTTCAGCAGATGACGGATAATCATCCGTGTGTACGGGATGAGGAAGACCAGTCCGATCACATCCGTGACGAATCCAGGCAACAACAGCAAAATACCACCGATTAAAATCAAAACACCGTCAATGAGCGAATCTGTAGGCATTTGCCCACGTGCCAGCTGGTGTTGGACCATCCGGAATACTCGCATCCCCTGCTGCCTCGCGAGCCAAGCTCCCAAGATCCCCGTGAGAATGACTAGTACGACTGTATTCCAACCACCGATCCACGAACCAATGGTAATAAGCCCCCAAAGCTCTAATCCAAACGCAACGACAAACAGAATGGCAAAAAAGCGGAACATGCCTATTCCCCTCCTTTATGCTGGGAGTCCAACCAATCGTATATGTCAGGCACCGTTCGCGACAAGCGAATCGGCCTCAGAGCTGTGTTGGTAAATACGTGCATTGTCTCTCCTGACACCAGCAGCTGTTGGTCAGATACTCTAACAATCTCGTAGGCAAAAGTAAGACGGACAGGGCTAATCTCTTTTACTCTCGTCCGTATTTCTACCTCATCGTCATAGCGGGCGGGCTGTTTGTAAGAGATGTTGGCATCTGTGACAGGCAGAAGTACGCCTTTTTCTTCCAGCTCTCGATAGGTGATCCCTGCATGGCGAATCAATTCTGTTCTTCCTACTTCAAACCAGTTCAAATAATTCGTATGGTAGACCACACCCATCTGATCGGTTTCGCCATAGCGGACACGCAATCGATGGGAATGAATAATGGGAGTCAATTTGAATCGCTCCTTTCTCTATAAAATGATTGTACCATAGTCTCCCTACGTGGCTGTAGTGGTGGGAGGAAATAGGAGAAAACGCATTCTTGTCCCACCCGCTGAGGGATTCACTGCCCGCCTCCATGCAAAAAGCGAAACCGCGTCCAAAGTGGTCCACTCAGGATGTATTTCAGAGGTGCCGCTTAAGGGCGTGTTTCGCTTTTTGCATTACGTCTCGGTCGGTGTACCAAAGATCTTCGCTTTTTTCTCCTGTTTCCTCTACGAGCTTTCCATGATTAAACGGGTTTTAAAAGACTTAAAACAATGAAGAATGCCCAGCAGTTACGCTAGAGAAGAATATTTCCAGACGTAGCGACTTGTGGAGTCCTACCAAGCGGAGAAGTGATTAGCGGGCAAAAGAAACGCAACCGTGCCCGTGCGACTAAGCGGCCACCACTTTTGCGTTTCCCCGCTAATCCCTTCGGAGCGGGCAGTCTTAGCCCCAGCAGGACGGAGCCTGGAGCCTAGACTGGAAATATTCTTCTCTTCACTACAGCCGCATACAACAAAACAGGGACAGACTGTTTCTTCCAGTCTCCCCCTGTCTCCTATTTATTCGGTTCGCTTAACGAATCGGGCAAGCCCCGCCTTCGCAAGATTCAGCCGTGGATAGATCAGCCTCTCCGCCGGTTTCATACTGCTGCAAAATCGCAGGATCAAACGGCTTCATGGACTGCTTCAATGCCTCGTACTGTTCTTCGGTGCACTCTTCATACGGAGCCAATTGGTAGTTTCCGCCATCCAATTGCAAGAAGGATACACCTACGAAATTATCCCAGTTGTCGTAAACGATTTCTTCTACTTCTACCCACTCTTCCTTGCGTACCGTAATGGTATTGGAAGAGTTGTGCTCTGTATATTCTTTTTGGAAACGGAAGTACGTATCGAATTGGCGTTTTGCACTTACTTCGTTCTTCGTTTCTTCTGCACCTGATGCTACAGGGAAATCGATAACGAGTGTACGTGCATTTGCCATGCGTTCTTCATACGTATCTCCTGGCGATCCTACCTCTGGGTTGACTGTCCAGCCGAGAGCTTGTACCGCTTTTGCCAATGGGTCCTCGGCATTGATACGAATGCGACGGATGTAGTACGGCGAATGTGACCAGTGCAGACCGCTGGACACACCACCAGCTACCTGAGACAGCGTACCTTCCGGCTTCACGGTCGTTACCAAGAGTGGAGAGTTCACACGCAGCTCATACGCATAACGGTTCGCCTCGTCACGAGCAGCATCGCCAAGCTGGCGCAGCAGTTCGAGCTCTTGCTCTTCTGTATAGCCAAGGGATGCCAGCGCATCCTTCACACCAGTAAGGGAGGTTCCGAGCAGACGGTCACGCTGTTGAACGGTATCCCAATGCGGCAGCTCCAACGTAACCAGCGTCATACGCAGACCGGCACGAGCAGATTTGCGCTGTGCTTCCAGCAAGCCATCGAGATCCAGATACTTGGAGCCATCCTCGCGATCCTTCACGAATTCAACCAGATTGACTGTTGTTAGGTTGCAGACGCCATAAGAATCGAGCAGGATTTCTGCACAAGGGTTCAAGCCCTCTGCATTTGGACGACGACGGTTCGCTTCTTCCAGATTGATGAAGCCTGGTTCCCCTTCCAATTGCATCAGCGTAAACACGAGGTTCAGGAATGGCTTGGACGGTTGTTTCCTAAACGCTATGGAGTTGTTGGACATGCGGCGGTGATCCAGACCGGAGCGTCCGTCTCCTACATTTTGGATGCTGTCAAACCATACAGGCTTGTGCTCTCCCAACAGCTCGCCCACACGACGGTGATGGTTCAGCTGATCCTCTGTCCAGAAGCCGTTGATACCGTATTTCGCCAGCATGCACTCGTAATCATCGTGATCGAACAGGAAAATTTCCGCTGTACGGCGCACACCACCTACAACGACGTTTGCCCCGATGAGGTTTCCAATGTCGAGAATATGTATCGGACGGATTTTGCCGTATCCTTTTTCATCACTCTTGATTGATGCCAAATGCTGGTCGATTTGGTTTTTCAACACTTTGTCGATACCTTCAAACATTTCGCGAAGCGGTTCATGACCACTAGCTGTGCCGCCAAAACGCTTCAGTCGCTCGCCTTTCGGGCGCACACTGTTATAAGAGATTTTCACGGTGTGAATGTGTTCGTAAGTGGTATCTGTCAAAATTTGCAGGTAGAGACGAAGGGATTCTACCCAGCCTTCTTTACTATCGCCCACATAAATTTTGGCAAAGCCATTATCCAGTACATTCAGTTCAGAACGCTCCAGGCGTTGATGCTTTGGTAGCGGTCTGTATTCAGAAGAAAGCAGCGAAACATTCGTACGAATTGGGCCCAGTCCAGCAGCCATTTCCTTCGTGCATTTGAAGCCTACGCCCGTTCCTACCAAGAGAAGATAGAACAGATCGCCCAAGTCATCCCAAGACTTGATGTTCAAGAAGGAGCAGTTGAAGTTCGCCAACGGATACAAATCGGCTACGCCGTTGTCCGCACCGCCAACCCACAAGGTACGACCAGACAAAAACTGGCGAAGGTTAAACATGTTGTCAAACAGACCTTCTGCCTCTTTTTCCATCGCGCGTGAATCGGCGTACATTCCGATTTTGTTCAAATGCTGATAAGCCAGCTTAATATTGTAATCCACCGAGCGGCGGCACGTTTCTTTCCACGTTTCCCGTCTTCCTTTTTCCGGTACAAAGCGAGAATAAGTACGGTAGTAAACAAATTGTCCCAGAGGACTCATATGGATCGGAAAATCAGGATATTGATCTAAGAATTCATCCCGCAAAAATTGGGTACGGGATACGGTTTCGGTCGCCAGCATATCGTTCCTCCTTCGAATCTTTCCTCTCTAGTTTACCTATCTTTATCTATAAAACTCAATAGTTTTACCTATATATTGTGCGAAATAATTTTCGACAATACTAGATGTTGTGTTTTTCTCAAAAAAACACTTGACACAAAATCCCGAACATTGAACGAGAAAACAAAGACTTTTATCCTCAGCCTTCTTTTCTCTATAGGGACAAAACGAACATTCTGTCATGGTTTGGAAATTCCGAACGTATGGATTTTACCCGTCCCGATACAAAGCCACCGACCGATTTTAACAGATTCCCACTCGCTTTGCACCACCTAATAATCGCCGTTATCTGGTAAAACTTATCAGGTAGTTCGTCGGCTAATCTTATTTACACCAACCCAAAAAAGGGTGACGCTTGGTCACCCTTCCGAGGCATTCTATGTTAAAGATGAATAGTATTACCTACAAAACCCGAGCATGTCCTGAGTAAATATGCCCGCGTTCGGAATCCACCGTTACAATTTGTCCTTCCTTCAATACATCCGTAGCAAATTGCACTCCTACGATGACTGGAACGCCGAGATTCAGGCCTACGATGGCTGCGTGAGAGGTAAGTCCGCCCTCTTCGCAAATCACCGCTCCAGCCTTGCCAAACGCTTCAATCATATCGGAGTCAGTACCGATGGTTACCAGGATCGCTCCTTCTTCTACCTTTGCCAGCGCCTCTTCAGCGGATCTAGCAATCACTACTTTGTTCGTGACAACTTTTCGACCGATTCCTTGTCCTTTTGCTACCACATCGCCAATGACGTGAATTTTCATCAGGTTCGTTGTCCCAACTTCACGCACGGGTACGCCTGCTGTGATCACGACGAGATCGCCATGACGAACGAAGCCTGCATCGAGTGCCTCCTGGACAGACATCTCCAGCATTTCGTCGGTTGTATTCGCCATTTCGCCCTTCACTGGATACACGCCATTTACGAGTGCAAGTCGGCGAATAATCGCTTCATGCGGCGTTACAGCCACGATTGGTGCTTTTGGACGGAACTTCGATACCATGCGAGCTGTGTGTCCGCTTTCGGTCGCTGTAATGATTGCCGCTGCGTCCAGATCCAGTGCTGCATTGGATACAGCTTGGCTGATAGCATCAGTAATCGTCACTTGTTTGAGCTGTGCTTGTGCGTACAAGATCTCGCGATAATTCAGCTCTTGTTCTGCACGTACAGCAATCCGCACCATGGTTTCGACAGACTCAACCGGATATTTACCCGCAGCCGTCTCTCCGGAGAGCATGATGGCATCTGTACCATCGAAAATGGCGTTCGCAACGTCACTCGCTTCTGCACGTGTCGGGCGTGGGTTGCGCTGCATAGAATCGAGCATTTGTGTCGCCGTAATGACTGGCTTCGCGAGTTCGTTACACTTCTTGATCAGCTTCTTCTGAACAAGTGGTACTTCTTCTGCCGGAATCTCTACGCCCAAATCACCGCGCGCAACCATGATTCCATCTGTTACGACCAGAATATCGTCTACGTTATCGACGCCTTCCTGGTTTTCGATTTTGGCGATAATATCGATTCGCACGTTATGGCGCTCCAAGATTTTGCGAATCTCCAAGATATCCGATGCTTTTCGGACAAAGGAAGCCGCAATGAAATCGACACCTTGTTCAATACCGAATTCGATATCCTGCGCATCCTTTTCTGTGATACCTGGCAAGTTGATTTTGACACCAGGAACATTGACGCCTTTCTTGCTCTTCAGTGTTCCACCGTTTTTGATCAAGCAGATGATTTCGGTGTCACGCACTTCTTGTACAGTCAACCCGATCAGGCCGTCGTCGATCAAGATCGTATCGTCGATTTTTACATCACGAGGCAATTCCGGATACGTAATGGAGACGCGCTCAGCGGTACCCGCTACTTCCTCAATGGTGAGGATCAGCGTATTTCCTTCTACGAGCTCAACTGCATCTACTGCAAGCGTACCCGTACGGATTTCAGGACCTTTTGTATCCAACAGGATCGCAACAGGTTTCCCCGTTTCTTTCGATGCCTGACGAATGTTCACAATACGAGCCGCATGCTCCTCATGAGAACCGTGCGAAAAATTCAAACGCGCTACGTTCATTCCTGCTTCGATCAGTTTTTTCAGTGTTTCAACCGATTCACTCGCCGGTCCGATGGTACACACGATTTTTGCTTTCCTTAACATAGGATGTAAGCCTCCTCTACACTCCGAAAACTGTCAGTATTATATAGATAGCGTGCGCGCCAATTGATAAATGGATAAATCCAATTGGTGCTTTTTCGCCAATGCTTCTTGAAAATCAACATCAACGATCTCGTTGTTCTGAATTCCAACCATACGGTCCTGCTTGCCTTCCAGCAATAAATCGACCGCTGCGGCCCCCATTCGGCTCGCCAGCATTCGATCCATCGCAGTCGGGGAACCACCGCGCTGGATATAACCCAGTACCGTCACGCGAGTCTCCCAGCCTGTCTCTTTCGTGATGGCTTCGGCATACGAAGCTGCGCTTCCTACCCCTTCCGCCACAATGATGATGGAATGCTTTTTACCACGGCGTTGTCCAGCATGCAGACGGTCAATAATGTCGTCCATCTCCTGCGACGCTTCCGGGATAATGATCGACTCGGCACCAGCTGCCAGCCCTGCCCACAATGCCAGGTCACCAGCATCTCGCCCCATCACTTCAATAATGTAGGTGCGTTCATGCGAAGTGGCCGTATCGCGGATTTTATCGATCGCTTCCACAACAGTATTCAATGCCGTATCAAATCCGATCGTGAAATCGGTGCACGGAATATCATTATCAATCGTGCCCGGTACGCCAATGGTCGGGAAGCCTCTTTCAGTCAGCTTCTGCGCACCGCGAAACGAACCGTCTCCCCCAATCACAATCAGACCCTCAATTCCATGATCACGTAATTGCTCCACCGCTCTTTGCTGTCCGGCTTCCGTCTTGAATGCTTCACTGCGGGCCGAATAGAGAATGGTTCCTCCCCGTTGGATAATGTCCCCAACAGAGCCCAGTGACATTTCCTTGATATCTCCCCGCATCAGTCCTTCATATCCGTGGTATACGCCAAACATTTGTACCTCGTGATAATGAGCACGACGGACTGCCGCCCGGACAGCAGCATTCATTCCAGGAGAATCTCCACCGCTGGTGAGAACTGCAAGTTTTCGCATGGAATCCACCTCTCCAATCATATCGTCTTTAGCATGTCATTTAACGGAAACAGTATGTACCATACTTTGTATGAAACATGCTGTATCACTCAAATCAACATATCTGTTATACAATCGATAGATATGTGCCATACTTTTCGAAAGCTCTGATAACTCTTTCATTCGACTTCGATTGTAGCAGATTATCTCCACGGAAAACAAGAAAAAAACGCCCCCTGATTCTTACAGGGAGGCGAATTCTCCGATCTGTCTAAACTTATCGTAACGGTCCTGTATCAATTCATCTGGAGTTAAACGACCCAACTGTTCTAGTTGTTCCGAGATGACCGCCTTGACCATCCCTGCCTGCGCGATCAAATCACGATGGGCTCCTCCGAATGGTTCATCAATAATTCCGTCAATGACCCCTAATTCCAACAAGTCAGGAGCCGTAATTTTCATCGTCTCCGCTGCACGCATACCCAAGCTGGAATCTCTCCAGAGGATCGCGGCGGCACTCTCAGGAGCAATCACGGAGTAATAGGAATTCTCCAACATATAGATGCGGTTGCCTACGCTGATCGCCAAGGCTCCACCGCTTCCGCCTTCCCCGATGACAATACAAATAATCGGCACGCGAAACATTGCCATTTCACGCAGATTGCGGGCAATCGCTTCACTCTGACCGCGCTCTTCTGCCGCTTTCCCAGGAAATGCCCCAGATGTATTGATAAAGCAAATAATCGGGCGACCGAACTTATCCGCCTGCTGCATAATGCGCAATGCCTTCCGGTAGCCTTCTGGATGAGCCATTCCGAAATTGCGCTTGATGTTGTCTTTTGTATCTTTCCCTTTTTGGTGACCGATGATCGTAACCGGACGTCCGTCCAGCTTGGCAATTCCACCTACAATCGAATGGTCGTCTCCGAACAAACGGTCTCCATGAACCTCGATAAAATCAGTAAAAAGTAGTTGTATATAGTCCAAAGTCGTTGGCCGTTCCGGATGACGAGCCAGCTGTACGCGTTGCCATGGCGTCAGGTTGCCGTAAATTTGCACAGCAAGCTCTTTTGATTTTTGTTCGAGACGCTGTATTTCGTCAGAGAAATCAATTCCCTTTTCCTCAGTAAAACGGCGCAATTCCTTAATCTTGTCTTGTAATTCTACTAATGGCTTTTCAAAGGAGAGCTCGCCTGCCATGTTTCTACTCCTTCCCGAGACGTGTGCATCTCTACCAGTTTGGACAGCGTATTTCGCATATCCTTACGGTGTACCACCATGTCGAGTTGCCCGTTTTTTAACAAGAATTCCGCTGTTTGGAAGTCTTTTGGCAACTCCTGACGGATCGTTTGCTCAATGACTCGACGCCCGGCAAAACCGATCATAGCTCCTGGTTCTGCAATATTATAATCTCCTAACGAAGAAAAGCTGGCCGATACGCCACCATATGTAGGATTCGTCATGACCGAGACGAACAGCAAGCGTTCGCGGTCCAAGCGAGACAACGCTGCGCTGGTTTTCGCCATTTGCATCAGGCTCAATACACCTTCTTGCATGCGTGCTCCACCAGATGCACTGAACAGAATGAAAGGCAAACGCCGTTCGATCGCTTGCTCAATTGCGCGCGTAATTTTTTCCCCGACAACCGATCCCATACTCGCCATACGGAAACGAGAATCCATGACCCCAATCACGATGCGGTTCCCACTCAGGATACCTTCCCCTGTAATGATCGCCTCGTTCAAATTGGTGTTGGTCATATCTTTTTCCAGTTTTTCCAAATAACCAGGAAAACCGAGTGGATTGGCTGTAATCAAATTAGCATCAAATTCTTCAGTTAGAACCCCATCATCCAGAAGCGCTTGCAGACGCTCTGGAGCGGACATGGAGTAGTGGAACTGGCAGCCTTTGCAGACGCGCAAGTTCTTCTCCAAATCCTTCGAGTAGTGAATCGTCCCACAATGTGGACATTTATTCATTAATCCCTCAGGGACTTCCTTTTCTCTCGTACCCGCTTCCTTGCTAGTGTCGGTGGAAGCAGGGACACGTGCTAGTGTCTCTGAAGGAACTGTAGCGAATTTGCGCTTTTTCCCAAAAAGATCTTTAAGCACAGGTACACCCACCTTTCTCTTCAGTGAAGGATCGTGCCGAGTACATCCCGGACTTCGTTTAGTTCGCTCTCAGGCACGAGAATCTCGTATTGCTTCGAGACCTTACCTTCGCGAACCTTTACCAAAAACCCTTCATCTGTCAAACGTTGCTGTATCCGTTCTGCAATTCTAGCGCTAGGAGCGATGTAGATGACCGTCCACATGCTGGCTTCCTCCTCAATCGTCCAATACAGGTCTGCATCATCATATCACAGCGCCAACGCCCCTCGCAAATTGGAGGAAAACTAAAGCTTGCTGTTCTCCAAATGCTTCTTCATTCTCTCTAATGCGACGTTCACATCGCCTTCGCGAATGGCTTCCATAATCTGTCGATGCTCTACGAGAGCTGCACTCGCTCTGCCTTCGCGTGACAGTGATTCAATTCGGATACTGTTGCTGTACTCAACCAAAGGCGTCCAGATCCGATGCAGAATCGAGTTGCGACTGGAGCGACATATGACGCGATGAAACTGATAGTCTTCCTCCGCTGGTACTTCGCCTCTTGCTACTCTTTCCTCTGCGATGGCCAGAATGCGTTCCATTTCATCAAAATGCTTGTCAGTCGCCCGTCTACAGGCTAAGCGGACAGCATCCAGCTCTAGCATTCGTCGCATTTCGATCAAGTCCTTCTTGGTTTTGGTATCCCGTAGGATAAAAAAGCCAAGAATATCGATCAGCCGATTGTGTCGGTAATGCTTGAGGAAGGTGCCTTCCCCGCGACGCGTCTCAATGAGTCCGAGTAGCTCCAAAGCCCGAAGAGCCTCGCGTACAGAGGAACGACCTGCTCCCAGTTGTTCGGACAGCTCTCGCTCAGACGGTAGCTTGTCACCTGGCCGCAAGTTTTGATCCTGTATGATTTCATGAAGTTGTAGGAGAATTCCTTCGTATACCTTTCGATCTTGGGAAGAGTCGAGCACGATTATCCTCCTTACTCGTAGCTGTAACAAGAAGCACCCTCCACGTTTGTAAAAAGTCTACTGGTTTTTCGCGGAGGGTGTCGTCGGTACCTCGATAAAGGTTTTCTTACGCTTCTTGATAAGAGATAGCTGTCAATTTCGTTGTCTTTTGTTTTACTTCTTCTGGATCTACTGTGATGCGAGCAACACCAGTCTCCATCGCTGCTTTAGCTACTGCCGCAGCAACGTTTGGTGCTACACGTGGATCGAATGCGGAAGGGATCACTTTATCTGCATTCAACTCTTCTGCTGTAATCAGGTCAGCGATAGCATAAACAGCAGCCAGCTTCATTTCTTCGTTGATTTCAGTCGCACGTACATCTAACGCGCCGCGGAAAATTCCCGGGAACGCCAATACGTTGTTTACTTGGTTCGGGAAGTCGGAACGGCCTGTACCGATTACTGCTGCACCTGCTTCTTTTGCTTCTTGCGGCATGATCTCTGGTACTGGGTTTGCCATTGCGAAAATGATCGGATCGCGGTTCATCGAACGAACCATGTCCTGTGTAACAGCGCCAGCTACGGATACACCGACGAACACGTCAGCGCCCTTCATTGCATCAGCCAGGTCACCTTGCAGCATGGTGCGGTTCGTGATTTTCGCCATTTGTTCCTTCACTGGGTTCATACCGAATGGACGGCCTTCGTACACGATTCCTTTTGTATCCACCATGATCACTTCTTTAACGCCCATGGAAATCAAAAGCTTCATGATCGCGATACCAGCTGCACCTGCACCGTTCGCTACTACGCGGATATCTTCCAGCTTTTTGTCAACCACGCGCAGAGCATTGATCAGACCTGCTGCTGTAACGATTGCTGTACCATGTTGGTCATCGTGGAAAATCGGGATGTTTGTTTCGCGCTTCAGACGCTCTTCGATTTCGAAGCATGCAGGAGCTGCAATATCTTCCAAGTTAACGCCACCAAAAGTAGGCTCGAGCAGTTTTACTGTCTCTACGATTTTATCTACATCCGTTGTATTCAAGCAGATCGGGAATGCATCTACGCCTGCGAAGGATTTGAACAGAACTGCTTTTCCTTCCATAACCGGCATTGCTGCTTCTGGTCCGATGTTGCCGAGACCCAGTACAGCAGTACCGTCGCTGACTACTGCAACCAGATTGCCTTTCATCGTGTAATCGTACACTTTGGACTTGTCATCAAAAATATCTTTGCAAGGTTCAGCAACCCCTGGAGAATAAGCAAGACTCAGATCGTAAGCATTGCGAACGGGTACCTTGGTCACTGCCTCCAATTTTCCTTGATGTTTTCTGTGAAGCTCCAGCGCTTCCTCTCTCAGGTTGGACATGAGATCCCACTCCATTTCACGATAATAGTTTCTATGATTGCTTGTAGGCAGTAAAAAATGCCTGGGTTATCCCAAGTGGTCTGACCACTTATTGAGTTATGATCTCAATATAATAAAAAACTGTTCTCCTGTAAACCTGCCGAAAACGGCGAAAAAGGGAGGACATTCCTCATCCTCCCCAATTTATAGGCATTTCTTTCCGAATTACGCTGTCAGGACCCACAATTTCTCGCGCTTGCTCCAAAAATGACTCATCTACGTCCACCCAATTTGCTTCTGGGAGGCGAATTGTCTGTCTTTTTCCTTCGTAGAAAAGGATGACAGGAATCGTTCCTTTTTTTTCGACAAACAAGCGTGAAAGCTTTTGAAGCGTCGAATCGTGCTCTTGCTCTGCCGAAATTTTGACAAATAATACGGTCTCGGACTTCGGCTGTGGCAGCGATAGCGATTGTGCATCCCAGAAACGGGAAGCCAAGAGCTTGACCATGTCGTCTTGGTGATCGACTCGGGCTTCTGCCACGACGATTTGTTCGCGCTCGAGCAGTGGCGCATACTTCGCATACACCTGTGGGAAGACGACCAGCTCTACTGGCGCCGTTTTGTCCTCTAGCGTAATAAACGCCATCGGGTCCCCTTTTTTCGTTTGGATGCGTTTGGCTTCCGTTATCATCCCAAATACTTTTACCGTCTTGTCACGCGGCACATCCCCCAATGAAGAGATGACCGCTACTTCCGGGCGACTGGCGACATGGGCAAACTGATCAAGTGGATGACCGGAGATATATACCCCAATCAAGTCTCGCTCTTCTTTTAGTTGCTGCGTATGTGAGAGCGGCGGTACCTCGGGATATTCTACCGGCTCTCGCAATGGTGCCGTGTCCACTTCACCCGCGAATAAATTAAGCTGGTTAGCGTCTCGTTCTATACGCTTGCTATTTGCCTTCCCTACCGCTTCATCCAGCAATAGCAAAAGCTGACTGCGATGTCCTGGCAACGAGTCCAATGCGCCGCACAAGGTGAGCGACTCTACCACTCTTCGGTTAACTAACCGCGCATCCACGCGAGCACAAAAATCAAAGACGTCGCGATATGGTCTGCCTTTGCGCTCTTTTACGATTGATTCAATCGCACCGTAGCCGACGTTTTTCACTGCGGCCAGACCTAAGCGAATCGCATCCTGCTCCACTGTAAAGTAGGCCAGGCTCTTATTCACGTCAGGGCCGAGCACGGTAAGCCGCAACCGCCGCGCTTCTTCCGTGTACTCGGCAATTCTAGTCTGACTGCCGATCGATAAGGAGAGCAGCGCTGCCATGAACGCAAGCGGATAAGTTGCTTTCAAATAAGCCATCTGATAGGCGATGACCGCGTAAGCAACCGAGTGGGCTTTGTTGAAGCCGTAATCAGCAAAGCGCACGATCAAATCGTAGACTTGATTGCCCAGCTCTTCTCCGTAGCCTTGTCGTACACAACCAGCCACGAACTTCTCCCGCTGCTCCGCCAATAGTTCCCGTTTCTTTTTCCCGACTGCTCGGCGCAAAATATCTGCCTCACCAAGACTGAAGCCTGCGAGTGTCGATGAAATCTGCATGATTTGCTCCTGATAAATCATAAAACCGTGTGTTTCCCGCAAAATCGGCTCCAGCACAGGATGAGCGTACTGTACTTTGCTCTGTCCGTGCTTGGCAGCGATGTACTGCGGGATGATCTCCATCGGCCCCGGACGATACAGTGCCAGAACTGCAATGATGTCATCGAGGCTGCTCGGCTTCAAATCTCGCAGCACATTGCGCATCCCCGAAGATTCCAGTTGGAATATGCCGGTTGTCTCCCCACGAGAGAGCATGCGAAATGTTTTCTCATCGTCTGTCGGCAGCTGATCCAGCTCAAGTGAAATTCCCTGCTCCTGCAAATGACGCAACGTCTCCTGAATGATGGTCAAATTGCGCAAGCCGAGGAAGTCCATCTTCAACAGACCGACTTCTTCGAGAATTTCCATCGGATACTGCGTGAGCGCCAAGCCTTCGTTGCCTGTCTGTAATGGAACGTAATTCGTCAGCGGTTCACGCGAAATGACGACACCCGCTGCATGTGTGGAGGCGTGTCGAGGCAAGCCTTCTACGCCCTTTGCCGTTTCGATCAGTTGCGCTGCCTGTTTGTTTTCCGCACACAGCTTGCCGATATCCGGGTTGATCTGCATCGCCCGCTCAATCGTCATGCCTGGCGATTGCTGAATCATTTTGGCGACGCGATCCACGATGCCCAAAGACAAGCCTAGCGCCCGTCCAACGTCACGCACTGCTGCACGTGCCGCCATCGTTCCAAAGGTAATGATCTGGGCGACACGATCATGACCGTACTTGCTCGCAACATAGTGAATCACTTCGTCACGGCGCTCTACGGAAAAATCGATATCAATATCGGGCATCGTCACCCGCTCCGGGTTGAGAAAGCGTTCAAAGAGCAACTGAAAGCGGAGCGGATCGACATTCGTGATTTTCAAAACATACGCGACTAAGCTACCTGCCGCAGATCCCCGGCCAGGTCCAGTCGGTATCCCGTGTTCGTGAGCATACCTCATGAAATCCCATACAATCAGGAAGTAATCAGTGAAGCCCGTCCCTGTAATAATCGCCAGCTCGTGATCCAGACGCGCTTGCGCCTCTGGTGTAATCTCACCGTATCGCTCCCGGCAGCCCTTTTCACACAGTTCACGCAAATACTGCGTCGAATCTTGTCCCTCTGCCACAGGAAATTCCGGTAAAATATGCGCGCCAAAGGTAAGGTCCAGCTTGCACCTGTCTGCAACGGCTACCGTATTGGCTATCGCCTGAGGAGCAAAGGCAAAGAGCGTCGCCATCTCTTCGGCACTTTTCAAATAGTACTGATCCGTCTCGTAACGGAAACGGTTTTCTTCGCCAATCGTCTTGCCTTCTTTGATCGCCAGCAATATATCATGCTGCTGGTGATCCTCCCTGTGGAGGTAGTGTACGTTGTTCGTCGCAATCAGCGGAATCCCCGTCTCCTGGCTCAGTTTCACGAGACGAGTATTGAGCCTGCGCTCCACTTCCAGTCCGTGATCAGCCAGTTCCAAATAAAAATGCTGTTCACCAAACATTCGCTGATACTTGCGGGCTGCTTCTTTTGCAGCATCTGCTTCTCCAGCCAGTAGCAGCTTGGCTACTTCCCCTTGCTGGCAACCGCTCAGTGCAATGATGCCGTCTGTATGCTTTGCCAACACCTCTTTGTTGAGACGCGGAAGGATGTAGTTGCCGTCTGTATTCGCGATTGTCGCTAGCTTCAGGAGATTCCGGTAGCCCGTTTCATTTTCAGCAAGAACGATCAGATGACTAGGCGGCGGGGCATTTCGCACGCGATCTTGAAGATTTCCTTCTATTACGTATATTTCCATCCCGATAATCGGTTGGATGCCTGCTTCCAGACAAGCTTTATAAAACGGGATTGCCCCGTACAGATTGGCATGGTCTGTCATAGCCAGTGCATGCATGCCCAATTCGCGGGCTTGTTTGACTAGCGCATCGATACGTGCTGCTCCGTCCAGCAGACTGTACTCCGTATGAACATGCAAATGGACAAAGGAGGTCATGATATTACCCCTCTCACTTTTCACGATTGAAACTATCTCTTACATTATACCGGAAGTATAGCGCATACGGACGTTAAGAACAAACGTTCCCGCTCGTATTTGACCGTTCTCCCCTGATTTTGGTAGGATGGGTAATACCAGAATGGCTAGAAAGGATGAATCCATCTATGTGGTTTGCCTTTTACATGACCGGTATTCTCGCTTCCCTGGTAGCCAGCGTCTACTATAGTATCCATGCGCGCAGACGAGGCATCCATCCGCTTGAATCGCGTATGTTGCTGGGGAAAATGAATGTGTCATTGGGGATACTCGTTTCTTTATTCGGCATCAATCAGTTTACGTTTGATTCTCTCGATACGATCCGCATTGTCGTTGCATTGATCATGCTGATTGTAGGGGCAATGAATTTATTTTTGGGAACTCGCAATTATTTCCGTTATCGTACAGCTTGGCAGGCAGAACTGAAAAAAGGGGTATAAGTGCTCAAAAAGCGCTATAAGCCAAAAAGGCATGAGAACAAATTTGCGTTCACATGCCTTTTTCTTTTTTGGAAGAATGATGACTGGAAATACTTTTCCTCTATTCCCAGCTGTTTATCATGGCAAACCTAATAGGGCTCTCGGTATAATCAATTTGTGTGACATTCTATTGCTTCGACAACCTGAGCGGCAGTGCCCGAGGTTGTCCTTTTTTCTGTTCAATTCGAAAGGAAACGATTTCCTGCTATTGCAGGTCTTCGGCTTTTGCCCACAATTCCTCCGGGTTCAGCTCATAGATGCCCTCTTCTCGATACATATAATGATTCATGATGAATTCCCGGCGAATGGTAGCATAATCCTCGTGGAATTGGCGAATGTATTCGTTGATCTCTTGTTCCTTGTATTTGCGGCTTTTTTCTAACCCTCGCACCATGTGTTCAAAGACGATCAGCTTTTTCTTACGCTGGGACGGGATTTGTTTCAGCTTGCCATCTGGAGTAATGAAGCTGCGAATGACCTGCGTTTTTTCCGCTGCCATCTGGTGCCTCCTCTGAACATGTAAGTTGTCTTGCGTAAAAATGTCCTCAGCTGGCGAATCCTTTGCTTTTTCCATGACGTTCACGATCGCTTGCGACTGGCGTTTTACATTAGCTTCGTGCACATAAAAGTAAATGGTGTTTTTATCACGACGTTCGTAAACGACACCTGCCTCTCGAAGCTTTGCCATATGGTGGGTAATGGTTGGGGGTGTCACGCCGAGCTTGCCTGCCAACGCTTGTCCATGCAGGGGACCATTTGCCAAAATCGCGAGAATGCGTACACGAGTCGGGTCTCCGAGTGCTTTGTAAAAGGCGACGAGTTGGTCTAATTGCAAAATGGGGCACTCCTTTCTTTGATTAATCGTTCTGATTAGATGATATTCTAATTAGATGATAAGTTTCATTTCTTTGTCTGTCAATTCGAGGGTGCCCAAATACCTCTATCGTTGCTGTCGGTGGCAGCGGAAAAAGGAGAAAACGCTCGAGCTTCTTGGGCCCCCTGCATGGGGGTCATTCCTGCACGGCTCCATGGAAAAAGGGAAACCGCGTCCAAAGTAGTCCTCCCAGGAAGCGTGTTCAGAGGTGGACGCTTAAAGGCGTGTTTCCCTTTTTCCACTGCGCCTCGGCTGGTGTCCCAAAGAGCCTCGCTTATTTCTCCTTTTTCCTTGAAGCGGCTGTTTACTTCGTTGTAGCTGGTTTGAAAGTGTATCAGGATGATTTTAACTGCTTGAATGAACTTACAAAATGATTTTGCCAATGCTTCTTCTCCCACCACTGCCACTTTTTCAACACACAAAAAAGAACAGTCCATAAAAGACTGTTCCTTGCTTCTAACGCTCAATAATTTGCGCAGTAATCATGGCCTGCCCTACGAGCTGTTCACCGTGGAATACGGATACTTCGACTTTTCCGAAGCGGCGGCTGATATCCAATAGGCGCGGCTTAACTTCGATATGACTTTCCATCTGAACTGGCTTTAGGAAATAGACGGTGATATTTTCCGGTACCATGTCGCCTCGACGATGATGTCGCAACAGGTTGCAAGCAGCCTCGACCATGACCGTCGTCATGATTCCGCTGGCAATCGTACCGAGATGGTTAGTCATTTGTGGACTCACATCACCCAGATAGACCATCTCATCTGCCTGTCGCTCCTCACGGAAATGCGACATGATCAGATTCGGGAAAGTTTCACTCATCTGCGGTTGCTTGGCTGTAAATTGCAGCGCTTTTAACACGTCGTTGCGGCTTAAGACACCGACGAACTTGCGATGGTTGTCTACGACAGGCAATAGCTCGATTCCTTCCCACACCATGGTGTGCGCAGATGACGCTACGGATACCCTCGGCGAGGTTGTAATCGGGTTCTTCGTCATGACCTTGTCGATCGTCGCGGTTTCCTCATGCCCGATAATGTCTTTGGAGGTAACAATCCCGATCAGGCGCATCTGCTCGTCAACGACAGGGAATCTTGTGTCCTGATACAGCTCCGTATACTGGTGCCACTTGGCTACAGAATCTGATGTCAATAATACAGGCGTTTCTGCAAGCGGCTTCAAAATATCTTCTACCATGACGATTTCTTTTTTGATCAGGCGATCGTAAATGGCGCGGTTAATCATCGACGCTACCGTAAAGGAGTCGTAGCTGGAGGAGATGATCGGCAGCGCTAAACGGTCAGCCAGCTGTTTGATTTCCTCGCTTGTATCGAATCCCCCGGTAATTAATACAGCAGCCCCTTGCTGCAAAGCGATTTTGTGAGCCTGATAGCGATTACCGACAATTAAGAGACTCCCGGCATCGATATAGCGCATCATGGCTTCGAGCTGCATGGCCCCTATTACAAATTTATTCAAGGTCTTGTGTAAGCCTTCACGTCCGGCCTGCACATGACCATCGACGATGTTCACAACCTCCGCAAAGGTCAAACGTTCAATATTTTCCTTTTGCTTCTTCTCGATTCTCACCGTACCGACACGCTCAATCGTGCTGACGTATCCTTGCGTTTCCGCTTCCTTGATCGCACGATATGCAGTCCCTTCACTCACATCCAGGTCTTTCGCGATCTGCCGCACGGAAATCTTCGAACCGATCGGAAGGCGATCAATATGTTGCAAGATTTGTTCATGCTTCGTTGCCATATTGCTTTTCCCCCTTCCTTTTCTCCCACCCGTTCCATGTACGTGCGCTCCTTCGACCAATATACCCGAAGGCGGGGCAAAAAAAAAGGGTAGCTTTTTTGAAAGCTACCGACCAGAAAGTATATCATTAAGGGGGTTTTCATCGTGCTTTTATCATACCCAAGGAATATTACAGGATTATTACAACACAGTTACAGTTTCTTTTCAGTTTTACAACGTGATCAAAAAGTCGACTTTTTGAACTTCCTTTTCATTAACCAATGAAGTTTGCCAATAATCCTTGGAAAAGCCCTATAATCCCGCCAAGGATAAATCCGAGAACGGTAATCATGCGGAATTCCTTGCCTGAGATTCCGACTACCATCTCTTCAATCCTTTCAATCGGGAAACCCTCTACTTGCCGTGTAACAATATCCCGAATGGCCAGGCGCGAAAATACTCTCTCTACGTTTTGTTGCAGCGTCTCCACCATCCACTTTGCCAAACGAGGAACGAGTTCAGTTGTTACCGTCTCAGAAATAGGCGCAGTCAAACGAGACAGAGGCTCGTCCACGATGCGCAGACTTTGCTCCTCTAGCTTGGCAAAAAGCTTCCGCGCCCAATCGTCCACTTGATCTCGCCCAATCCAAGCAACCACTTCGCCCACATTTTTGTCCAAGAGCTTGTCCGCTTCCTTATGTAAAAAGTAGTGTACGCGCTCCGAAAGCTCTCTGCTTTGTAAAAGCTCATCGAGATACGGGAGAATCTTGCCCAAAATCTTGTCATCCCCAAGAAACATCCCGACCAAGCCACCAAACATACCTCCGCCTCCACCGAGCAATCCGCGAACCATGTTCTGCAAGGTTTGCTGGCCTTCTGGGGAATGCAAATACTCGCGGAAACGTTTCAAGAGCAGTTCGCTCACACTGCCAAGCGCAGCATCCAGACGCTGGCGTCCATTGTCCGTCACTAGCTCTCGTAGTTTTTTCTCTTCATATTGAGTAAGAACCTGTTCGACAAAGGTACCCCATTTCGCCTCGATAGGCGCGCGGACACCCTCACTCCACGTTCCGTCTTCCTTAAACAATTGTGGCATCACTGTGAGCAATGCTTGACGTAGACTACGCTCATCAGTCATCCAGTCGCGTGCAATGGTGTTCATCCATCCCGTCAGTGTGCTCTCCAAACCACTCTGATTCAGTGCACGCTTGACCCCCTCAGTCGTCAGCAAATGTTCTTCGACGAGTCTGCCCATTTGTATCGCGATATCGTCTCGCCTTCTCGGGATCAATCCCGGGGTAAAAGGCACTTTCCACCTGCCTATATACCACGGTTTCACTGGTTTAAACAGCATTCTGATGGCTAAATCATTCGTCACTCCACCGATGACAGAGCCTACTGCAATATTCACTAATAGTATCCAAGCGTTCATAAATCCTTACAACCTCTCTTCTCTGCATGGCACCAAACGTTTTGGATGCTCATACCATAGACTAACTTTGCCTGATGGGAAGGGGATACTCATGTCCTACGTTCCAACAATCGTTGTCGAAAACGAGATAATATCGGAAGTAGACCTTAACCTGCCCCAGGCGCACTTGCGCAAATGGAATCTTTCAACACCGTCCACCATTGCGGTTCAATTTGGGAGCAAGACCGTTTCCGCCCGTGTAGGCGGTTGGGAACGGGGAGGCAAAACCTCGGGTAAAACCTTCATACGACCATCTTTAGCTCAATCTTTGCATCTGCCCAGGAGCGTTCCACTCTTAGTCCGTTATGATGCGAGTCAGAAAACAATCGTTTTCGGACCGTATGTAGGTGTTCTTGTTTCGAGCTACAATGCAGCGTTCTCGCAAGCACCGTTTGGAAACCTAAACTCTTTCTTCCAGGAGATGTCTGATATCACCCGTAAACGCGGAGGTATCCTTTGCGCATTTCGGCTTCAGGATGTCAACTGGGATGCAGGAATTGTGCGCGGTCTCGTACGAAGAGGAGGCGTCTGGAGACAAACCCTACTTCCGCTACCTCAATGCATTTACAACCGGCTCGTATCCCGCCAACGCGAACGAAGTGAACAGATGGCCAACTGGGTTCAACGCTGCAAGGACGCTTCCATTCCCTTTTTTAATGAGCGTTTTTTGAATAAGTGGCATGTACACGCCGCTCTCGAAAATCAACCGACTGCCTCCGAACATCTTCCCAGCATGGTTCGTTATCTGAAGCTGGAAGACCTACGGCAAATGCTATCTACGTATCGCACCGTTTATGCAAAACCAGCTAACGGCAGCATGGGGCGCGGGATCATTCGCATTCGCAGTTCGCCCGAGGGATACCAGCTCGCGTTCCCCGGAGGATTGCGCAAATCATTTGCTAGCATGCAAGGCTTACATCAGTATTTGCAAAAAAGGACAAAAGGCACATCCTATTTGCTGCAACAAGGGTTACCGTTAATCGGCATCCAAGGACGACCGACAGATTTTCGTGTATTGGTACAAAAAGACCGAAAAGGTGAATGGTCCGTCACTTCCATGGTAGCTCGCCTGGGATTAAACCATATTGTTTCTAATATATCCAGGGGCGGGCAGATGATGACTCCCCTTCAAGCTCTGCGAGTTTGTGGACCACGGGCGAGCAGGATTCGTCCAGCCCCTCAAACGTTACGCGCAGTAGCACTTAAGCACGCGATCCTTTTAGAAGAATCACTGCCTGGGCAGTACGCAGAATTCGGAATTGATCTGGGAGTCGATGTCCATGGACAGGTGTGGCTTTTGGAGGTCAACAGTAAGCCATCCAAGTCAGCCAAAACAGTTCCATTGCCTGAGGGTGCCGAAGAACTGCCTCGGCGTGCACGCCCTTCTGTCCTTCGCATGCTGGATTATTCCGCCTTTCTAAGTGGTTTTCCCCGGACCATTCAACCACGAAAGACGATAAAAAGAAGACCGAAGCGCAACAAAAACAGGCGAAGGTGACCTACATGACAGCAACCGAGAGAAGTCTTGGCATCATGGCCCGATGCCAAGGCTCCCACTTTGTAGACAAAGGGTACTACAAAAAGCTTACGCTCTATGGACGCAAGCACGGCATTCGCGTCTTCGTTTTTTCACCACGTCAGGTTAACTTCTCCACCCGTATGGTAAAAGGCTTCGAGTATCGCAATGGGTCCTGGCACGCAAAAGACTTCCCAATCCCCGCCTTTATCTATGATCGTTGCTTTGTGGGCCCATCTTATCGCCACTATAAACCATTTGTGGAAAAGTTGCAAAACGATCGCAACATTACGTTTTTGGGGCATGGTCTGTCTGGAAAATGGCAGGTGCACCAGATGCTCGCTAAGTCCTCTCTCCTCGCCCCGCTGCTACCGCCTACTGAAATATTCTCATATCCTGTACTCCATGCAACCTTGCAAAAATACGGGGCAGCTATCATCAAGCCGATGGCGGGAACTCACGGTATTGGCGTCGTGAGAATCAAAGAAGTGCGCAGTGGATATGAAGCTTCTGGACGAAACCGAGACAATAAGCCTTTTACCAGGCGAATCCGCGACACTGCCGGATTAAAAAGTTTTGTGTCTGTCTTTACTGCCGGCCGCAAGTTCCTGGCACAGCCCTATTTGGAGTTGCATACCCCGGATGGAACTCCATTCGATGTCCGTGTTCTGGTTCAAAAAAACGGGTTGGGCAAATGGGGGACAACTGGCAAAGCTGTGCGCCTGGGAGACAAACGCAGTATTACCTCCAATTTGCACGGAGGAGGGAAAGCAACACCTCTGGCCTCTTTCCTGCCCATTCACTTCACATCCGCAAAAGCAGCACGCATCGAGCAAACAATCAACCGAGTGGCGGAAGAACTTCCCCGTTTTTTGGAAGAGTCACACGGCAGACTCGTTGAGCTGGGAATCGATATCGGCATCGACACCGCAGGTAATGTTTGGATCATCGAGGTAAACAGCAGACCAGGGCGAACTGTTTTTCGCATGATTGACGACCCGACTGCTCAACTGCATTCGATTACTCAGCCTGTTCGCTACGCCCACTATCTCATGAAAGAGCGTGTAGGAGGTTAAAGCATGGAAACGTTCAGAATGCGGCTTCGCTTCCTTTCCAACCCCCGTATCAGTGGGATTATCCTGCCAGCTACACTCTTCCAACAGCTGCAGCTACGGCAACGCCAAAAAATTAGAGTCTTACTGGGTAAAAAGGAAGTAGTCGCAACTGTCTTACAAGATAAACACAATCCAGATGCGAACGTCATGAAAGTGACGACTCTCTTGCAATCGGAGTTGGGCATTCCTCACCCTGGCTTGATCCAACTCAAACTAGAAGGCTCCGCACTCCGAATCGGTCCTTCAATCGGGATCGTTACGACTGGCGTACGCCGAGATCCCAAGCAGCCAATGGGCCCCCGCACCTCGTTTTTTTACAATTTGTTACAGGCTCAAGAAGGGAAAGGCGTTTTCTACTATATATTTTCCCCAACCGATGTAGACTGGGAATCCAATACCGTCAAAGCGTGGTTTTTGCGCAGAAACAAGTCAGGCGGCTACTTTTGGAAAAAGCATGTTACCGCCATGCCTGATGTCGTCTATGATCGTATTCCCTCTCGTTCGGCGGAAAAACATGAAGCCGTTCGGGAATTCAAATATCGACTCGCCAGTTACCCCGATCTACCGATGTTCAATCAGGGCTTTTTTAACAAATGGGGCGTGCACCAACTGCTGTACCCGAATCCAGAGGTGAATGAGCATATCCCGGAAACTTACACCTCTCCTTCCCTTACGACCGTTCGAAATTTGCTGCAAAAATACCCCATTGTTTATTTGAAGCCCAAAAACGGAAGTCTCGGATACGGTATTGTCAAAGTTGTACGCCAAGCAGGCGCTGGCTTTACTGCCTCCTATCATACAAGCAGCGGCAATGTAAAAAGACAATTTTCCAAGCTGTCCAGCCTATATCAGCATGTCTTCCGCAGTCGTCGCGTCAGTGCGTATCTGGCACAGCAGGGCATTTCGCTCATGACATTTCATGGACGTCCGTTTGATTTCCGTGTTCACTTGCATAAAAATCAACAAAACGAGTGGGTCGTCTCCTGCACGGCAGCCAAGGTTGCCGGTTCTGGCAGCGTAACTACCCATGTGCGCACAGGTGGTACTGTCATTCCCGGCGATGACCTGTTGCAGCACCTGTTTGGCAGACAAAAACCCCTCATGACGCAGCGCATTTCCGAAGCGTCGATCCGACTGGCTACCGCAATTGAACTGGCAAAAGGGATTGATTTAGGAGAATTGGGGCTGGACATGGGGATTGATACGCAAGGCCATGTCTGGATGTTCGAAGCGAATTCCAAGCCTGGCCGTTCCATATTCAAGCATGCCCGACTCAGGCAGGCTGATCAAGAATCACGCAAGCTGCTCGTCGATTACAGCTGTTACTTGGCTAATTTCTAGTCGCACGCGATCTGTACCGTTTTTCTGGAAGGAGGAACACCATGCTTCAGCAGCGCTCCGGGTGGCTGACGATCCTCCCTAGCGGTAGATGGTTCGTCCAGTTACCTCGGTTAGTCCTTAAACGCTCGCCAAAGCCACTGGTCGCCAGTCTCGGTCCCTTTTCTCATACGAAACGGATATACGCTGGTTTACCCCGCGTGCAAGCAAGCCGTATTCGTACACGCATTAACTGGAAAATGGCGGACGACTCCCTGAAGCTTGGCCCTTTATTTGGAATACTGACCGTTGGCGAAGGGGCGACATTTTTAGGAAATCGCGAGAACTTCAAGGATATTACACAATCGGGGAAGCAATGGGGTGCACTCGTATTTGTGTTCACTCCACAAGGAATCAATTGGGAGAAGAAAAAGGTGCGCGGCTATTTGTACAACAATCGTCTAAACTCGTGGCAAGAGGTGATTCTACCTTTCCCCCACGTGGTCTACAACCGAATTCCGACGCGAAAAGCAGAACGGCGACCTGAAGTCCGAAGAGCATTGAGCCGCATTCATGAGATGCCAAATGTCACATTGTTTAATCGCGGATTTTTTGACAAGCAACAGCTGTTTTCGATGCTGGAGTCCCACCTTGAGGTGCAAGCTTTTCTACCGGAGACGAAACAGCTGGACACCTTGGCTCGCTTTCGAAGCTTTTGCACAGAACATCGCTTTGTCTACTTGAAGCCTGTGCGCGGTAAAGCTGGCGAAGGGATTATGCGCATTGATTTCAAAAACGATAAGTGGTTCCTGCAACGGTTAAAAGAGCATAAGGCCATTACTCGCCGCTTTTCCAATTTGAATGATGTATGGAAGCATATTCGACTTCATGTCAAACAACAGAAGTACATCATGCAGCAGGGTATCCGTCGTGCCCGTTACAACGGCAAACCTTTTGATGTTCGTGTCCTCGTTCAGAAAGATGGCGAGGGTGAGTGGAGCATAACCGGAGTAGGCATCAGAAGGTCAGGCTCGCAAAGCATCACCACTCATGTGCCACGAGGTGGCTCGATCCACTCGTTATCAACCGTTCTACAAGACTTGTTCAAAAATAATCCCGAGCAAATGGAAAGACACATTCACGAAACGGCACTCGCCATCGCACGGTCTTTAAATGCAGAATGGACGGATTTGGCTGAGATGTCGATGGACCTTGGCTTGACAGAAGAAGGAAATCTATGGTTATTTGAAGCGAATGCAAAGCCGGAGAAATTCGATGAACCTTCGATTAGACGATTATCGTTAGCCAATTTGATCCACTATGCACAGCATGTCTCCCGCTTGCAAAACAAGCGAGGGATTGCCGCAGGATAAGGGAGTCGACCTTGGTGCGATTTGCCCGTCAGGAAGGGGAACGGCGCATCACCCAACGAACGACTGGCTGACGCGATTGATTCCTGATGGAAATGGGGTCAATCCTTCCTGGTTGTAGATAACCGCTACCGCAATAGGTGAATCGGCATGCTGGCTGTACGTGCGGGTAGCACTGAACAATGAGGCAAGTCTCACGTTATTCCGCTCCATAAGGTTTACGCCCCCACGCTTTGGCTAGCCTGTGGACGTTGGAATTCAATTGCTCTAAAGGAACATGCCGTTTAGACTCCGGCATGTTTTTTTCGTTATCGGATGCATGACCTGATCGACCTTGGAAAAAATACTCCATGGAGGTGGTCTTAACCATGACCCATACATTCAATCATTTGATGCATTCCCAACAACAACCGCAATTTTTTGGAGCAATGAGCCCTGCAGGCGCGATGTTCCAACAAGGATACGCCGGAACAAACGTACAGGAAGTACAGCATTGGAACCACGGCGGACATGCCCAATCCATCGGGACCCCTACAACGGGCATGTCCTACGGTGGTGCACAATCGGTTTTTTCCCCTGGCTTTGCCAATACCAATGTCCAGGAAGTAAGACAGCTCAATCATGCTGGCTATCCTCAACAACAACAACAACAGCAGCAATATGGCTATGGGCAAAATCAAGCGCTTCAGTCCATGCAAAACCAATTCACCGGCTATGCACAAGGCCAGCAAGCTGGTTACGTGCAAGCACAGCCTTCTTACCAGCAATCGTATGGACAAGGCGGAAACTCCATTTTCTCCCCTGGCTTTGCTGGGACAAATGTGCAAGAGGTTCAGGCTCGCAATCAAGTTGGCTATAGCGGCTACGGAGGACAAGCCGGCTATACGAATCAAGCAGCGTATCCGCAAGCGATGACTGGCAGTATTTTTGCCCCTGGCTTTGCCAATACCAATGTCCAGGAAGTTCGCCAGTTGAATAACACTGGCTATGGCATGCAAGCACAACAAGGTCAGCAGCAACAATCTCAGCTGCAACAATCTCAGCTGCAACCACAGGCATATGCCAATCAGGCGTACGGCAATCAGGCTGGCGCAGGAGCACAATCGATCTACTCTCCTGGCTTTGCAGGCACGAACACGCAAGAGGTTCGCCAATTGAACACCCCAGGCCAAGTGGCTCCTCACACAAGCTCCATTTTCCCTGGCACTTTCTAAATGAGAAAAGCGTGACCATCCATTGCGACGGTCACGCTTTTTGTTATGGGTGATGGTTCAACGGTCGGCATTTTCCCAAATCGCCTGATACAAAGCATGCAAATCCTGCAGACTCTGTTCATCCACTGTAAAAATGATGCTGTCAAACACGTAGGCATCCTTCTGCACGCAGGACCATCCATCCCCGGTTGGTTGAAACTGCTCCTCCACACACGTCTCAGTCTGATCCAGCAGTTGTCGTACCGCTACATGCTTTTCCAACGATGGTCGATATCTTTCCATTACTTGGGCAAGGCGTTCATCCTGACGCGCCAGCCGATACAAGGCAAGCTCAATCTGGAGCCAACAAGTCACATAAAAATGGAACTCCAAAAATAACGTGTGTACGGCTGCACGAATTTTGTTGTGATCACCAGCTTCCAATGCTGCACATGCTTCCTGCTTTTTCTCCTGAATCAGGTCAAAATGACTGACTGCTCCGCGGTAAAACTTGCGCACCACGTTGTACAACATCTCTGGAGTACGCGGCGGAAGACTCCGATGTCGGTTTTGCACCTCTCGCATGGCCTGTTCTCCTCTTTTCCGACGCTCGCTTTCTTCTATTGTACAACAATGGTGCGCAATGCAGGCAGCCTACTCTTTCCCGTTTTTCCAGTAGTCATAAGCATGAATGGCGAGCCCCCAATAAGAGGAGTATCGATCCAGCACTTTTGTCACCAGATCCAGCTGCCGATCCATTTCGCCCATGCCTTCCTCGTAAAAGGTGATCCCGTTCCCTTCGTGGCTCTCTTTCGTTTCCACGGCGACGACCAACTTTTTCTGGATGCTCTCTGCGTACTTCATCTGATTTTCAACCAAGCCGATGATGCGAGGAGCCTGATCGCGAAATGCCATCAAGGTCGTATGATCAAGCTGTTTGATCATCCAATGCGAAAACGGCAATTCGGGCTGACCCGGAGTCGGTGTCTTGTCCAGCCATGCAGCGAGATCGACGCTCGCTTCCAAGGAAGTCCCGTCCTTGGTCTCCTCGACAAATGCTTCGATGTTGCCCATCCACTGGCGTAAGACTTCCTCTTTATCCTCGCGCCAGACAGGAAGGACATACGGCTCGATGTCTAAGTGAATGCCGTGAAACTGCTCTTCTGTCGAGACAGACTCATTGTAGGCTTTCACCCAATTCACGAGCTTCATGATCTTGCTCCGATTTTCAGACATCGCCCAAATCGGATGACCGCCCATGGCATGAACCTCGATCCCCGCTTCACGCGCCTCTCTCACGAAATCGCGATAATAGGAAATCGGCTGCTCCAAATCTAGACGAACGTAGAGGAGATTCACCCCATTTTGTTTCACAAAGGAGAGAATTTCCTCCTTTTCCGTGCCAATCAATTCTGCACGCCATATGTAGGTGCCCTTGTATCGTTGCTTCGTTACCGGGGGCAGGGGGCTCGCCTCCTTCCAGTAGCGATAATCGTGAATCGCGACACCGGAGAAGGACGGATGCTGTGCCAAATGTGTAGGCAATTGCTCTAATTGCTGTTTCATGTAAGCCGGACCTTCCTCGGCAAACGAAGAGTGGTCTTCACCCAGCAGCGGCTTCATATTCACAGCGACCAGGACACGCGTCTCTAATTCATCCGCTTCCTTCATTTCCTGATCAATCAAATTAAGGATGCCGTTTTGACCGGAAAGTGTGTCACGATACGCCATGATACATACCGTATCAAACTGGCTTATCATCCATTTGGACAAGGACATCTCTTCTTGTCCCGGAACGGGAATATCGTCCAGCCAAAATGGAATGGCTGCACTGGCAACCAAATCCTGGTCTTTTGACACCTCGGCTGTGAACGCCTGCACATTGGCTTGCCATTCCCGGATAATCCGCTTCTGATCAGTCTCCCATAATGGCAGGAGATACGGCTCGATGTCTAACTGAATCCCGCGAATCCGCTCATTCTTCTGCGCTTCACTGTTGTAGCTTTTTACCCAGTGGACGATGTTCATCATCCGCTTTTCATTGCTTTTGAGCGCCCATGCCGGATGGCCGGCTACCGCATGAACCTCGATCCCCATCTCTGTCGCTTCGCGGATAAAATCCCGGTAGTATTCATACGGCTTGTTCATCTCGATTCGCAAGTAGACGAGATTAATATCGTTACTTTTGCAGAAATCGAGAATCTCTCGCTTCTCTCTCCCGATCATTTCGGATTGCCAGATCCACGTTGCTTTACTCTTCTTCTCCGCGGGGGAAAAGCCGAACAGAAAGCCGACTGTTAGGCAGAGAACACTCAAATAGATGCGCGCAGCTTTCATTCGTCACAGTTGCCCCTCTCGTTGACTTGCGTGCTTCCAGCTCTCGTAATCATGGATCGCACTTCCTGCAAACGCCGGATTGTTTGACAGCTCTTCCTGTAAAATGGCCAACTGGTTGTTCATCTCTTCTGTGCCTTCTTCATAAAAGCTCACATGAGCGCCTTCCATCGTTTCCATGATGTTGACGCCTACGATGACCGACCCTTTTTTGTGTACATTGGCATCTTCGACGATCTTTTCTACGATTTCGATGATCCCATTTTGCCCAAGGGCTTGATTGCGGTAGGCCATTAACGTAATACTGTCGAGTCGCTGCACCATCCAGTTGCTCACTTTCTCATCACTGCCAGGAACGTTTACGGAGTCGATCCAAAAAGGTAAGTCGGCACCGACAGCGAGATCCGTATCCTTCTTCGTCTCTGCTGCCAGATAGCTGACATTTTTCAACCACTGCCGGACGATTTCTGCCTGGTCTTCCTTCCATGCAGGCAACAAATACGGCTCGATATCGACGTGAATCCCCGAGAATCGTTCATCTGACTTGGAACTGCGATTGAACGCCTTCACCCAGGAGATGAGATCGTCAATGCTCTGGCGATTCGCTGTAAACGCCCAATTGGGGTCACCGCCAAGCGCCTCTACCTTGATGCCTGCCTGGTTGGCTTTTTCAATGAAGGTACGGTACGTCTGGGGCGCGACAGTTGCTGGTTCAACGTGAAGATAGATCAGGTTGATGTCGTTTTTCTCGGCAAACTCGATCATTTCATCGGTTTGGGTCTCCATTTGCTTGGCATCCCATATCCAGGTTGCTTTTGTCAGGGCGGAGCGGGTGTTTGCCAACGACAGCATGATGATCGAAGCCACTGTCACAAGGAGCAGTCCTATCCAAAGCCAGCTATATCGACGAAGTACCTGCATCAGTGCTGGTCGATACCGTACTGTTGTGTCGTCGCTCCCACTCCCGCCAAAGCCCGCTCACCAAACGCACTGCCGTCAACCGCTGAAAACGGCGGTATTCTCGTGTATTCCTCGATGCTCTTGTTTTTGACCAAAGCGTGCGGCCCGATCTGGCAGCCTTCACCGATCTGTGTTTCGCCGAAAAGGCAAGTTCCTGGATAAAGTACCGTATCACGCCCGATCATTACGTCAGAATCGATGTACGTCGAGCTCGGGTCTATCATCGTCACACCGTTTCGCATATGGAAATCGTTGATTCGCTTGCGCATCAGCTGTTCCAAATCAGCGAGCTGCACACGATCATTGACGCCATTACCCTCTTCGGGATCATCCGTTGCAAACGCCGCTACCAAATGACCTTGTTCTTGCAATAGCCCCAGAACATCCGGCAAGTAAAACTCCCCTTGCGCGTTTTCATTGGAGACCATCGGCAGCATCGAAAACAGCTTTTGATTGTCGAAGCAAAAGATTCCCGTGCTGATCTCGTTCACCTTTTTTTGTCCCAAGGTCGCGTCTTTTTCCTCGATAATTTTACGGACATCACCGTTCTCGTCGCGTATGATCCTGCCATAGCCTGTAGGCTCGTCCACAATGGCGGTCAAAACCGTGGCTGCTGCCTGTTTGAGCTGGTGATACTCGAGCAAACTTCGCAGCGTCTGTTCTTGTACGAGCGGTGTATCACCATTCATGACAATCGTCACGCCATCCTGCGCCCCGAGAATTTCGTGGCTCATCCAAACAGCATGAGCGGTCCCAAGCTGTTCCGGTTGATAGGCATACTGAACGCGGTTTTTCAACTTCTCTTTGACCACTTCGGCTCCGTGACCGACAACGGCGACCAAGTGGCGAAGTGACAATGCTTCCAATGTCTCTACGACATGCTCTATCATCGGCTTCCCGCAGATTGGATGCATGACCTTGTAGAGCGATGATTTCATTCTGGTTCCTTTTCCTGCTGCGAGTACTACGGCATGTATGTTCATCCTATCGCCTCCGTCTTGGTCAGCTCCCCTTTTGCAAGCTGACCTTTTTGGATTTGCTGATCGAAGTATGGTTTCAATTCATAAGTCAGTGTGTCAATCATCATGGTCAAATCAATGTCTTTCCTCTGCACGCCCAGCTGATAGGCCTGAAGCATAATCTCCAGTAATTTCTCCTGATTCAACGTCCGCTTCGAGGTGTTCATTCATCTTTCCCCCTTTCTTCATTCCTCTCTTACTTCATAACGACTGACGTTTGTGTTTACTCAACTGTTACACTTTTGGCCAAATTTCGTGGACGATCTACGTCATTGCCGAGTGCAACAGAAGTGTAATAGGAAATGAGCTGGAGGGGGATAACGCCTAGAACTGACGTAAACAAAGCATCTGTCTGCGGAATCAGGCATACATCATCAACCGAGCGATGCAGCTCTACATGTCCGTCTAATGTTATACCGAGAACGTTTGCTCCACGGGCTTTTACTTCTGCAATATTGCTAATCATTTTCTCATGCAGCTCATCCTGTGTAGCCAAAGCGATGACTCTCGTACCCTCTTCGATCAGTGCTAGCGTGCCGTGCTTTAGCTCCCCTGCCGCATACGCCTCCGAATGGATATACGAGATTTCTTTCAGCTTGAGCGAGCCTTCCATAGATACGGCATGATCGAGTCCTCGTCCGATAAAAAACAGATGCTGCTCGTCCTTGATCGATTCAGCGAAATGACGAATCTCATCCGCATGCTCGAGAATATGCTCGACTTGATCCGGGAGTGCGTTCAGTTGCTGAATCAGGGATGCACGCGTGCTATCATCCAGCGTCCCCTTCGCTTGCGCCAAATAGATGCCGAGCAAGTAAAACGCAATCAACTGCGAGGTATATGCCTTCGTCGAAGCAACCGCGATTTCCGGACCTGCATTTGTCGTAATCACGTCATCGGCATCACGAGCAATCGAGCTTCCGACTACATTCGTAATTGCGAGCACTGCTGAGCCATTTCGTTTGGCTTCACGCATGGCTGCCAATGTATCTGCTGTCTCTCCTGATTGACTGACGGCAATCGTGAGCGTATTGGGTTGAAAGAGTGGGCGACGGTAACGAAACTCCGACGCTACATCTACTTCTACCGGAATCTGTGCCAGTCGCTCGATCACATGCTTGCCAATCAAGCCCGCATGATAAGCGGTACCGCATGCGACAATGTAGATTTTCTCCACACGTTTGGCTCTCACTTCCGATAACTGAAGATTAGGGAAAATAACCTTTTGCCCGCTATTATCGATTCGACCTGTCATTGTATTGCGCAGGGCACGCGGCTGCTCGTAAATTTCCTTTTGCATATAGTGAGCAAAGCCGTCTTTTTCAGCTTGCTCCTTGTCCCACTCAATCCGCACCAGCTCTCGCTCAATTGGCTCCGTTGTATCCAGACGCATGACGTGAACAGAATCTTTGGTCAGAATCGCCAAGTCTCCGTCTTCGAGAACGTACACATCACGCGTATGCTCCAGGATCGCCGGGATATCAGAACCGATGAAATTCTCATTCTCCCCTACCCCGATAATCAACGGGCTCGCCATACGAACTGCAATCAGCTTGTCAGGCTCATGCTCCGTCATCACACCGAGTGCAAATGCTCCGCGAATTTTGCCAGCGACCTTCTGCACTGCCGCAACTAGGTTGTTGTCGTATTCCTGCGCCAAAAGGTGCACGATGACTTCCGTGTCCGTCTCCGAAGTAAATGTCACGCCCTTTTCGATCAATTCCTGCTTGAGATCCAGATAGTTCTCGATAATGCCGTTATGCACGATCGAGAACTTGCCGGATTGATCAAAATGAGGATGAGAGTTTTCGTCAGACGGTCTTCCGTGAGTCGCCCAGCGCGTATGACCAATGCCGATGGAGCCCTGCAAGCCGGACGTTTTGGTTTGGCTCTCCAGTACATCAATTCTGCCTTTTGCCTTGCGAATGCCGATGGTTGCTCCGTCACAAATCGCAATGCCAGCTGAATCGTAGCCTCTGTATTCCAGCTTTCGCAGCCCATTGATTAGAATCGGCTGCGCTTCCCTGTTCCCGATATATCCCATAATTCCGCACATGTCTTCGGTTCCTCCCTTGTTGCGTAAAATGTTCGGACTTTATATTATGCGAGCAAGCTGACGACTTCCTTCTCCTGCCTGATAGCAACGGAGGTTCCGATGCGATATACATTCGGATTCGTGATGCCCTCAAACGCATTGCGTGTATCGATAATGGCCACTCCCAAGTCCGCCAGCTCCTGATAGGCAAAGCATTGGTGATTCGTAATGAGCACCATGCAATCGTAAGTCTTGAACGCCTCATAGTCATTGTTAATGGAATGGACGATCTCGCCTTTTTTATTCACAAAGCTCTGTGCATACGGGTCGTAATAATCGACAGTTGCTCCGCTATTCTTGAACAGCTCGTAAATCTCCAGCCCAGGTGATTCACGCAGGTCATCTACTTCCGGCTTGTAGGCCATGCCGAGAATCAAGATGCGTGAGCTGTTGATTGCTTTGGCGTAAATGTTGAGCACCTGTGCTGTCTTGTTTCGCACATAGTCCGGCATGTTGTCGTTAATCGATTGGGCGATCTCAATAAATTGGCTGTGAAAACGAAAGCCCTTGGCCTTCCACGACAAATACATCGGATCGAGCGGTATGCAATGCCCACCGATTCCGGGTCCAGGGTAAAACGGCATGAACCCAAAAGGCTTGGTCGATGCGGCCTTGATTACTTCCCAAACATTGATGCCCATTCTGTCGCACATCATCGCCATCTCATTCATGAAGGCAATATTGACGCTACGGAAGGTGTTTTCCAAAAGCTTGGACATCTCCGCCACCTTTGGCGAGGAGACTGGCACGACGGTTTTGACCAGGCTGCCATACAAGAGTGTGCCTAACTCCATGCAACGTTCTGTCGTCCCGCCGATCACCTTTGGCGTATTGTACGTACTGTATTTGCGATTGCCCGGATCGACCCTCTCCGGTGAGTAGCAGAGGAAAAAGTCGATGCCAGCACGATAGCCCAGCTTTTCAAATTCGCGCTGGATCAGCTCTTCAGTCGTTCCTGGATAGGTTGTGCTCTCCAGCGTAATGAGCATTCCTCTTTTCATGAATCTCTTGATTTGCTCGACAACGCTTATAATGTAAGAGGTGTCCGGGTCCTGATTGGGACTGAGTGGAGTAGGAACGCAAATGCTGATCGCATCCAGCTCTTCGATTACGCTATAATCAGTCGTCGGAAAAAAGCGATTGGTCGCGAGGCATTCCTGCAAGGTTTCATTCGAAATATCCTGGACGTAAGACTCTCCTCTTTTCAGGCTTTCAATTTTCCCATTATGCAGATCGATCCCGATTACGGTATAACCGCTCTTGATCGTCTCTACCGCCAGCGGCAGCCCTACATACCCAAGCCCAATGACACCTACTCTCGCTGTCTTTCGTTGAATCTTCTGTTGCAGTTCCTCAAATCTCGCCATCCTCGTTTCTCTCCCTTTCTCTTTCTAAAATTATGAAATCAGCCTTTTCACCCTGGCTTCCAGTTCAACCGGGGAGAATGGTTTGGTAATGTAGTCAGATGCTCCCATCGCAAATGATTTTTGCACATCTTCTTCCAGACGTTTGTCTGTCAGCACCATAATCTTGCTCATGGAATCACTGATATGCTTGATTTTTTCCATGAGCTGGTATCCATTGAGGATAGGGAGATTCAGGTCAGTAATCACAAGATCAGGGGCAACCGCCTGATATTTTTCCATGCCATCCATCCCGTCATTGGCTACCGTAACGAGATACCCTTTGCGCTGAAAGTAGATGCTCAAAAACTCGTTGACAGTCTCATCATGGTTGACCAGCAAAATACTAGCCGGCTCCTCTTTTGGAGTGGGGGTCTGCTCGTAAAGCTTGATCTCCCCGTGTGCGCCTGGCTCTCTCATCTCTTGGATCATCCGCATCAGCATTTGACCGGACGAACGCGAGCTTTCAGGAAAACTCGCAATAAAGAGGCTGCCCGCAAGCAGTTTGTGCTCTTGCATATAGTCTTTTACACGCAATGCATAGAAATGGGTGTTCGAAAGCTTCTGTCCCTCCAGCAGAATTCCGAAGAGCTGCTTGTTTTTGTCATACGCGTAGTGTAAAGCAATCTCGGAGCCATCTCCTGAACGAGTGCCCAGGTCTTGCTTGATCAGCTCCATTGAATCTTTCGTGAGGGTTTTGCAAGCGGCAAGAATAACCCCACACGCCAATTGTTTCTCTTCCATCTTGCTCAGATGCTCGTAAAAAACAGGTACGAGATTACTCATGATCTAGCCTCCAAACTTGAAATGTTTTCGCTGCCCTTCGTCTGCCAGCTCGTCCGCGTCATCGTTCCCCAGGAGTTGTTGTTGCGCAAAAATTCAATATGACCGAGGAATCTCCAGATGACGCCAATTTGCCGATAGCCGAAGAACATCAGAATCGTATAGAAAAGCATTTTGACGATGTCTCGAAAACGCGGATACCGTCGAAACGCGATTTCCTCCAGCAATAAGGAGCCAATGCCAAGCAGCATGCCATACAGCACATTGAGCAAGCCGTAGATCAAGAGGACGTAGCCGTTTGTCATATCCAGCATGGTATAGCCGATGAGGGCCAAGAGACCCGTGATGCGGAAGTACGGATTCAAGGTTTCAAACAAGATATTGAACGGTAGCGTGAGCATTCCGAACTGCTTGTATTTGGGGCGAAACGCCATATGTCTTCCGTACTCAATCATGTTTTTCAGATTACCGCGTCCCCATCTGCGGCGTTGACTTCCCAAAATTTTGAGCGTATCCGGCGCTTGCGTCCAGCAGACCGCATCGGGGCAAAATGCCACTCGATACGGCAGCTTGTTTTCCAGCATGTACTTGTGCAGCTTGATGATGATGTTCATGTCTTCACCTGGATACCCCTCGCGGTAACCGCCGACCTTGATGATGTAATCCTTGCGAAAAACACCGAACGCGCCTGAAACGATAATCAATCCGTTGATCGCGCTCCAGCCGATCCGTCCCCCGAGAAACGCCTTGAGGTATTCGACGGATTGCATCATCGGCAGAAACTTGTCTGGCAAACGAATGTCCTTCACTACACCGTCTTCGATATTGCAGCCGTTGGCAATGCGGATATCTCCACCGATGGCAACTGTTTCATCCGGGTTTTCCATATACACCTTCGCAATGCGAATCAGTGCGTCTTTTTCCAGCAAGGAATCTGCATCAATGGAAGCGATCAACGGATAGTGGGAAAGATTGATCCCCGCATTGAGCGAGTCAGCTTTTCCTCCGTTGTCTTTGTCGATCAAATACAGATTCGGAAAAGCCGGATTGTGGTAGACTCCCCTGATCTTCGACGTGTTCAGAAGCGGCTGCACCGGCATGTGCTCGGAGTAAACCAGCGAAAACTCGTCAATCATTACCTGCAAGGTTGCATCCTTCGATCCATCATTGACCACGAGCACCTCGTAGCGCGGATAGTTCAAGGATAAGAGCGACCTTACATTTTCAATAATCGTCAGCTCCTCATTGTATGCTGGCACGAGAATCGAAATCGGCGGAACGTGCTCAGAGCCTGAAAGTGTCTGGAATCTCGAATAGATGGAGCTTTTTAAAATCCCCAGGATGCTCTTGAACGAGAACAGCATGATGATGAAGTACAGAGAGTTGATCGCGATGACGTAATAGACCGCAAACACTCCGTAGTAAAGTAGAAAATCTCTCATGGCAGCCTCCTTTCGCTTTATCTTTCCAGTGCCTGAACCGTGGAGATCGTTTTGCGATACGACTTGCGGTATAGATGCAGCTTTTCGTTGTATTGCACGAGCTTCTCTGTGGCTGTCGCATCCTGTAGAACCAGCTTCTCTTTTTCCAGCTCCTCTTGGATCACTTGATGAGCCATCTCACTCTTTTGACCGTTTCGCTCTTCCTGCAAAATTTCACACAGAGCAGCAAAGCCTTCGACCTCTAGCTGCGTCAGACTGCGTGCACTGTGATGACGAACCCACCAGTTCGCATCGCCCACCGCCTTTTTCAGCGTGGGAATGTACGGAAGCAATTTCAGTGAGCCAATTGCCTTCGCTGCCATTGCCCGAATTTCCCAATCTTTGTGGTTCATAAAATCAGTGACTGTCTGCTCATTCATATAGCGGACATCCCGACACATGAGCTTGACCGCCTTAATTCGGACTTCCTTGTCAGGCGCTTGAATGAGCTGGTATAGGGCAGGCTCAATGCCGGGCTGAACATGGACGGTGTAGCCAATCAGTCCGATTTTGACCAGTTCAGCATCGGATTCTTGTAAAAACTGGGCAAAAAGCGGTGCCGTATCCACCTGCGAATCACTGATGATGTCCACGATGAGCTGGTGGACATTTTTCTTCGCTCCGACAACGTGGGTCACCATTTCCCGCAAATCTTCTGTGTTTCGTGCACATTTGGCGACGGAGCGCGCAATGATAAAAACACTGGTGTCATTCGTGTTTTTTTGCAGGAGGGTTAAAAGAGCAGGCACGGCCAGCTTGGAGCGCATGATCCCCAGATTGTAAGCGGCATCCACTCTCGTCCATTTCCACCTGCCATTTAGTCTTTGCATATCCAACTCTACGAGTCCCATATCCTCGCAGAGCCAGATCAGCTTGTCCCGATGAATGCCGGTGACCCGCTCCATCAGCTCAAACAGCTTTTTCTGAATGATTTGCTTCTCTTTTTGCGTCATTTCGCCATAAGGCACTTGCAAGCGCCCCTCTTCTTCCCCATGTGCTTGCAGGTAAACGAAGTAGTCGCGATATTTTTCTAGACAACGCACAGTCTGTTTCTCCACCGAAATGTTGCGCAGCTTCAGTGCGAACAAGACAACCAAGCCTAGTACTGTCAATCCACATAGCGCGTACAGAAAAACAATTGCCGTCGCCAATGGTGTTTGCACGGTTGCCACTCTCCTATCCAATCAAGGGTGAGTCCCGACCTTCACCGGAGCCTCAATCTCATGAAATGCTTTTTTTAGTATGGAATAGCTCTGTTTTTTGCGTTCGTGATAGCCGACCTGCTCCCAGCCTTGCCACGTATACATCGGGAGCTTCGTCACTGCATAAGCCTTTTCACCGACGATTTGTTGCGTCGCTGTATCCACCAGGATCGGCAGGATACGAATGCCTTTCGTCGTCTTCGTCATGAAGTTTTTACCATCATCTTCATAGCTCATGACGGACAAGGAGCTCGGGTCTGTAAATCCAAGCAGCATCCACGGTACTCTCAGCTCTACCACTTTGCCCTTCGCTTGCCAGGCAGTTCGTGAGTCGTACTGCGGGTCTTGGGCATCTGTCGTTCCCCGGAGCAGCTTGCCGACCTCGACTTCCTCCAACGGATAGTACTTCTTGCTGTCTGGCGGCTCCATCTCCAGGCTAACGGCCAGCTTCCACGGCTTGAAGATCCCGGAATTGTCTTTTTGCTCCTCTTCCTTCACTTCCAGCATGCCATAGCGTTTTCCGTATAAGCGTGCATAAAAGTCATAATTGGCCGCGATTTGAATCTGGCTCTCGGCTGCTTTTCCTAACGCAATTAGCGTCTCCAGCCCCTCATCCAGCGTCAGGCCGGGAAGCTGTGCCGCATGCTTGTTCCCGCCAGGAAGCGTATCAACCCCCACATAGAGCTGTTGTTTAGCCGGATCAAACTCTTCCTGCAATTGAGCAAGGAAATAGACGTATCCTTCATCATGTGTCATCCAGATTTCATCGACGCCCGGGACTTGAACATCGAGGCGTTGCTTCTCTTCCGGCACAAGCTGATCCCAATCGGTGCGATTCCCATCGATGGTCAGCACACCTTCTTTGTTCGGGTACATGCCGAGAACTCCAAACAGAGACTCGTTGGTCAAAACGTTGATCCACAGAGAGCGCCGATCTTCGGGCAGCTCAAAGCGCATCGTGTTCCACGTTTTTTTGAACCACTCGTCCTGCCAGACGAATACGATTGCTCCCGCATAACCTTCCTGATGGATTTCTTGCAAAAGCTCGACATCGATCTCTCCCTGCTGCTTTTCTGAATGACCACCCTGATTGCGCCCCAAATTGCCCAGATGGGCGACTCCCACCGATGCCGGGACCCCGAATTCCGTCACCATGATCGGCATGTTTTTGTGATACTGCTTCAGTTTTCGCAAATACGCTTTGTACGTATCGATTTGCCCTGCATCGTTCTTCAGCTGTTGCAGGGTAGTGTCGTAGCGGAAGAAATCCGGATAATACGGGTACACGTGATAGGAAGCGAAGTAACCTGCCTCCCACTGTGTTGGCTCTATATGGGTAGGATCGACACTGACCAAATCCTCATGCTGGATCGGCTCTCCAGGATGCGCTAAGGGGTCTGTGGTCACCCAATTGGTGAAGGTCATCGGATGCTGCCAACCGTATTTGCTCTCTTCCATTGCGACGGTATCCACCATTTCAGCAAGCCATGTCTCAAAAGCGGTTGCATTCGGTATCGCGTGGAAGTACTTCCCTTGATAAGGGGCAACTTTTTGATGCTGGCGGTTGGTGTTTTGCACCATCACGGGGTCCCACTCAGTCCCTGTGTGCCAGCCGATCAAGTATTTACCTGCATTTGCACGGTATGTACCACTTGCCTTTCCCGGTTTTTCCGGCAGAGTGATGTCCCCGTAGACAGCGCCGACTGCATCCTTGATTTCCTGTCGAAACTCCTCGCGAATCTCTGGCAGATAGGCGTCTTTCTTTTCAATCAACAGCTCTTCTGGACTCCAAATGCCTTGCATCAAATAGAGAGGGTCTCCTTCTTTTCGCCGATTGTAGTCGACCAATGCTTCATAAAAGACAGGAGAATGGATGGTATACACACGAATGACGTTCGCTCCCATCTCGTCGATCATCGCGAACCAGCGCATGTAATCCTCTCTTGTTATGGGAAGCTCACCCGGATAATGACCCGGTAACGATGCCCCCAGATTGACGCCTTTCGCAAAAAAGGGCTGCCATTTTTGATCCTGATAGACTTCGAACAACTCGCCATTCGCACGAAATTTTAATTGAGCACCTGCAGTCGTCTCCATGCTTTCGACACGATCTGCTGCCCAAAACCACCAGAAGGTACTTGCCCCCGCCACGATCAGCATGGTCAAGCTCATCCAGCGCCATCTTCTCTTCTTTGTTGGCTCCATTTCTCGTCAACCTCCGATATGTTGCCACGTCACAGTCATTGTAAACATACCGAGCAAATTGTTCCCATAGACAAAATTCACTATTGTGTATTTTTCAGATTTGTCATGAAATTGTAATGTTGGGACAGATTCAGCTCCATTGTCCTACGTTTTTTGGAGAGAAGTCCTGCAACCGGGACGGTCTTCTGGCCCATACTTTTTCTAAATTAGGTACATTTACTCGTTCCTTTTTTTTCCTTTTCGCTTGTGAAAATGGTAGGTTGCTACTATTTGGAAAGTGCTGGAGTTTATCGGAATCAGGGATTATTTACAAAAAGAATATAAAGTGTATCGTAGCTTGATTCTCAGGAAGGTTTGTTTATAATAGACATTAAGGATCTATAATAGATTCATTTAGTGTGCAGATATTGCGTTGAAATCCAGGCTATATGCAGGAAACTAGGAAGAATGAGCTTTTTGCTTGTACATTACAGATATTAAATATCTATAAAGGTGGTATGCAGACATGAATCAACCTATCGATGTAGCGATTATTGGCGGGGGTCCAGCAGGCATAAGCGCCGCCCTCGTACTTGGCAGGGCAAGAAAAAGCGTAGTGGTTATCGACGAAGGTCGTCCGCGCAATCGGGTTACACGCGAATCACACGGCTTTCTTACGAGAGACGGCATCGCGCCGAGCGATTTTCGGCGGATAACAAGGGAACAAATCAGCGCCTACCCCTCCGTTCATATCGTGGAGGATACAGCTGTCACAATCACGGGACACGATGGTCATTTTCTCATTACGACTGCACAAGGAACGACTTATCTTGGCAAAAAGCTGCTCTTCGCAGTGGGCATGAAGGATCTGCCTTTGGCTATTAACGGATTGGACGAAGTGTATGGAAAAAGTGCCTTCGTCTGCCCTTATTGCGATGGATGGGAAGTACGCGACCAGCCGCTCGCCGTGATTGCCAAGGGAGTGAGGGCCTTACAATGGGCGAAAGTACTGTCGGGTTGGACCAATCAATACACCATCTGCACCAATGGACCAGATGAATGGACAGATGAACAACGAGCAGAGCTGCAGCAGCGTAACATCCCTGTCTTTGACTCCCCAATCGAGAGAATCGCATCTGTCGATGGCATGGTGCAGCGAGTGGAGCTTACAGATGGAACCAGCGTTCCGTGCACGGGGATATTTTTTGTTCCGAAGCTGGCAACTGGATCGGACTTGCCACAAGCATTGGGCTGCCAGCTAACAGAAGCGGGAACCGTCCTCGTCGACAGCTTTGGGAAAACGAGCGTACCGGGTGTCTACAGTGCTGGCGATATGACAATGGCAACGCCACAGCATCAGGTGATTACTGCCGCTGCTCTAGGCTTTGCGGCTGGTATAAGTATCAACAACGAACTGCTTGCAGAAGCATGGGATCGTCTGAGTTAACACGATTCCAACATGTTCCTTCCACATAAAAAAGGGACAATCCCTCCGTCTGTACTAGACTTCCGGGATTGTCCCTCTTCTATATATAGAAGCAATGCGTCTTGCTCAGCTTACAGCGTCTTCTGTCCTGGCTTCCAGTTCGCTGGGCACAGACCGCCTGCTTGCAGGGCTTGCAAAATACGCGTCGTTTCTGTCACGCTGCGGCCTACGTTCATGTCTGTTACCACTTGGTAGCGCAGAATACCGTCTGGATCGATGATGAACAAGCCACGGTGAGCGGCACCCGTTTCTTCATCCAACACACCGTAAGCACGTGCTGTCTCTTTCTTAAAGTCGCTCGCGATCGGGAAATTGACTTCACCGATTCCGTTTTGGTCGCGCGGTGTTTTGATCCAAGCACGGTGCGTATGTACGCTATCCGTGGACACTCCCAGTACTTCGCAATCCAAATCTTCGAACTCTTCCATGTTGTCACTAAACGAAGTTACCTCTGTCGGGCATACAAAAGTGAAATCGAATGGCCAGAAGAACAAAATCAACCATTTTCCTTTATAATCAGCCAGAGTCGCTCGCTCTTCCAGAGTCTCAATGTTTTTGGTCGTGAGCATGTTAAAGTCAGGTGCCGGTTTTCCTACTTGAAGTTGAACAGTTTGCTGCATTGTCATGATGAATCGCTCCTTTTTATGGTGTTTGATGAAAATTACTTCGCAGTCTCTTCCAACGCTGCCAGTGCTTTTTTGATACGTGTCGGGTTGAAGCCCAAAATTTGCTTCTCACCAATGACTGTCAATGGAACAGACATCACACCTAAACGGCTTAGCTCTTGGCCGTACTCTTCTTTTTCATCGATGTTGCGCTCTTCGAAAGAAATGTCTTGTTCTATCAAATATGTCTTTAATTGCTTGCAGAAGTTGCAATTGGTGCTGGAGTATACGATTGCTTGTGCCATGTTGGATTCTCTCCCTTTCTTCTATTTGTATTGTGGGACAACTTTAGATCGCTTGTTGATGTATTTGTCTACAGCCATGGCCGCAATGGCACCGTCTGCCGCAGCAACTACTGCTTGCTTCACAGGTGTTTTGCGCACCTCACCCGCTCCAAAAACGCCTGGAACAGAAGACTGCATGAATTCATCTAAAATCATAAATCCTTCATCATCGAGGGGGACTTGTCCATCCAAGAAATCGGTACCCGGCTTGCTGCCAGACAGGAAGACGAAGACTCCGTCTACAGACAGCATTTCTTCTGTTCCTTCTGCCGTGCGAATGCGCAACCCTTCGACTGACTTCTCCCCCACGATTTCCAACGGGCGTGTACGGAAACGCAATTCCGTGTTTGGCAACTCAGGTAGGTCTTCTACCCCTTGAAGATCAGCGCGCGGCACCAAGAAAGTGATTTTGTCCGTAAATTTGGTCAGAGCATGCGCTTCTTCCAATGCTTCCTCCGTATCACCGATGACCGCCACGTGCTTTCCTTCATAAAAAGCTCCGTCGCATGTCGCGCAAGTGCTTACGCCTCGCCCGAGCAATTGCTCTTCTCCTGGAAGCATACGGTTACGCCCTTTGGAACCCGTCGCTACAATCACAGCCTTCGCTTCGAAAGTACCATGCGCCGTGAAGATGCTCTTTTCCTCATCCTCTACATCTACCGCAGAAATCGTAGTCTGGATGAATTCTGCACCGAAGCCCTCCGCTTGTCTGCGCATTTTATCCAACAGTTCCTTCCCAGTCATCTCGCCTTCCACTCCAGGATAGTTGGCGATTTTATGTGTCAGGGCAAGTGCCCCTGTTCCGGGTGCCTTATCAAGGACGAGCGTCTTTAGATTTCCACGAGCTGTATAAGTGGCAGCGGATGTACCAGCCGGTCCTCCGCCGATGATGATGACATCATACATGAACGGCTCCCCCTTTCCTTATTATCAAATTATAATTATTATCAACTAGGAACAATTATCATTTTACTTTATATAATTTGAAAGTCAATATCTTTTTATAATTATTTTAAATAAGGATTTTCCAGAACTACTCCCATACTTTTGGCAAGAAACATGGGGGCGATCATGCGTACTTATCTGTATTATTTTACGATTCCGAATTCACCCCATTTCGTTGACGAAACAAGTAAATCAGGATAAAGTACCACTAACACTTGAACGCACAAAAGCAAAAAAGCAAGAAAGCACAAAAGTACGAAAGTAAAAATGTACCTTCTCACTGCTTCAGCCTGATTTAACAAGGAGTTGCCATTATGAACAAGCCATTATCTTTTTCTCAAAGCATTTTGGTGCTTGTCACCGTATTCGGAATCTTGTTTCCCGCCCTTTTTTGGGGCAAAGTTGAGCCGCATATGCCGCTCTTCCTCGCAACCATTGGAGCTGCCACTCTTCTCTTCCTATTCGGCATTCCGTGGAAACAAATGGAGGAGGGCTTGATTAAAGGAATTCAAACCGCGATTGCCCCCATGCTGATTCTTTCCTTAATCGGTATTTTAATCGGGGTATGGATGATGAGTGGTACCGTTCCGATGATTCTGCATCTCGGCATTTCGATCATCTCACCGGAGTACTTCACACTCTCGGCCCTGTTTCTGACGGTAATCGTCTCTTCCGTTACAGGAAGCTCTTTTACCACGATTAGTACGGTAGGGGTCGCTATGATGGGGGTCTCCACTGCACTCGGACTTGATCCGTTGATTACAGCAGGTGCTATTATTTGTGGGGCATGCTTCGGGGATAAAATGTCGCCGCTATCCGACACGACCAACTTTGCAGCAGCAATTGCGGGCGTTTCCTTGTCAGAACACGTCAAGTTCATGTCACGCACTGCCATTCCTGCTCTTGTCATTACCGCGATTTTCTTCGGAATTCAAGGACAAAGTGCCAGTGTTAATCTAGACGCCATTCAAGAAATTCAGCTTGCTCTGGAACAAAACTTCTCGCTTGGCCTTTTTTCACTGCTGCCAGCATTCGTCGTCCTGTTATGTTCAGCGCTGCGAAAGCCGATTTTGCCTACGTTGGTATTCGGGATTTTGAGCGGGATTGTCACAGCTGCTCTTTCGGAAGGAGTTACCTCTCCGGTCGATTGGATGACGGTCATGCAAAAAGGCTTCGTCAGCAATATCGCCAATGAAGCCGTTGCATCGATTGTTGACCGCGGTGGACTGTTGTCGATGACCTGGTCCCTCGCCTTGATTCTGATTGCCTTGTCTTTAGGTGGTATCCTGCAATACAGCGGTGTGTTTCATGCTCTCTTTTCCGGATTCATCAATCGAATCAAACGGGATGCTGAAATGGTCGGACTTGCCGGATCTTCTTCTATTCTCGTGAATCTGCTGACAGGAGAACAATACTTGTCCATCCTGCTCCCTGGCCAAATGTTTCGTGAAGCATTTGCAGCTCGGGGAATGGCGGCCAGACGACTGTCTCGTACTCTCGAAGACTGCGGGACACTCGTCAACCCACTCATTCCATGGGGTGTAAGTGGTGCATTCTTTACAGCTACCCTACATGTATCCACACTGGAATACTTGCCTTATGTCATTTACCTGTGGGTCTCGCCAATTCTGACGTTTCTATTCGCCATGAGTCGGCAGAAAGCTTAGCCGGCTGCATACACGGTCGTACAGTTTTTTCCTTTGCGCTTGGAGCGGTACAGTGCCTCATCTGCTGCCCGCTTCAAGCCATCTGCCGTGTTTGCGTCTTGGGGGTAGCGCGCAATGCCAACACTGACCGCAATCAAAATGCAGCAATCATCCTGTGTTAATGGGCGCAAGCGCAAATATTCCCGAATGGCATACGCTTTTTCCTCCGCCAACTCTATGGACGATCCTGGGCAGAGCAGCATGAACTCGTCTCCCGCATAACGATACGCAGTATCCTCTGGTCCCGCCACTTCTTTCATCGCTTCGGCAATTTGTTTAATCAGTGCGTCCCCTGCATGATGACCATAATGGTCGTTCACCGCTTTCAAGCTGTCTGAATCCAGCATGATCAAAGAGACAGACGTATCCTCTTCACTCAGCAGCTTTTCCAAATCACGGTGGAACGCACGATAATTCGCAATCCCTGTCAGCTCATCCTGGAACGACATCTGGTACATTCGCTCATACAATCGGGCCGTCTCGATAGCACTTGCTACCTGAAAACCAATGATTTTCAGTAGTTCCTCGTGCTCTTTTTTATAGGCGAATTCGCGATAAGATTGGGCAGAAACAACGCCTTTGATCTGATTCCCGAGCATAAGTGGAACGAAAATGCATGTATTCGTATCAATTTCCGGGCTTCCCCAGCGGATCATTTCTGGCTCGCTTGGCTCGTTCTTCATCGTCTTGATGTGGATGGTTTCCCGTGTATCAATCACTTTGGATACCATCGCCTGCCCATAGGGAATCGTGAGCGGACCGTAATTGACTCCACTATCGATGCTGATCGGGATTTTGATCTCACTATCTCCTTCATCATAAAAGGCAATAAAGAAAGCATCTGCACGCATGACGCGCGAGACCAGTTCGAATGCTTTCCACAAAATTTTGCTTTCCTCAAACGTTTTGGCAAAAATGTGGCTGAGATCGTGTAAAATTTTCATGTGCTCGGAGATCCACATCATTTCGGTTACCTTATTGCGCAGCTCCACAATCTGCTTCAGCAATTCTGCATGCAAAACACTGTCCTGTTCCGACAGCATACTGTCTACCTCTCGAGATAACGCTTCGACCTCGCCAAGCTCGACTTCTTCTATGTTGCTCAGCCATTGACTATAACGCTCCAACAGCTGTCTTGCATACGCTTCTCTAACGACGTGCTTCTCATGCATATTCAACCCTCCGGCTATTGGGTAGCGTTACGCTTTTTTTTCATGATATCGCTCAACAGCTGCACGGATGGCTTGCAAGACAGCTCCTTGACCAGGTGCTAGAAAACGTTCTTGGATCGCCTTCGTGATCTCCTGCATTCCATCTGCAACCGTCTTGCCTACAAGCAAGCTCACCAAAAACTCGCTCGTCTTGTCCATGACAAAGGTAAAGCTGGCGTCGCAAATCACTTCGGCGTCTACATCGATGATGAGCACACAGCCTACCATAGTAGAAACTTCGTACAAGGTAGTTCCCTTGGGGATTTGGGCGAAACCTGCTGTCAGTACCGTATTGTTGTTCATCTAGTCGTCCTCCTAGCTACTGATCGGCAAGCATACCTCGACTGCCGTTCCGTTACCCGGCGTGCTTATCAACCGCAGGGTCCCTCGATGGTTCTCGATGATTTTGCGGCTCACCATCAATCCCAGCCCCGTCCCCGTTTCCTTCGTCGTGAAAAAGGCCTCTCCCAATCTCGCTATCTGATTGGCCGGGATCCCCACCCCATTGTCTTCAAACCGAATGACGACTCGGTCATCTTCACATCGCAGGCGGATCACTATTTCTCCATTCCCGGAGGTCGCTTCGATCCCATTTTTCAAAAAGTTAATGAAGGCTTGCTTCAACTGATTCTCATCGCAATGGATCAAGGGGACTTCCGATTCGAAAACGACCTGGATCATGACTTTTTTCAAAATCGCCTCCGTCTCCAAGAGCATAACTACATGCGTGATCAGGTTGGACAAATCGCGGGCTTCAAACACCGCAGTATGCGGCTTCGCCAAGACCAACAGCTCCGTGACAATCATCTCGATTCGCGCCAATTCTGAGCTCATGATCGAAAAGTACTCCGGCTTTCTCATGCCATCCTTTTGCATTAATTGCACAAAGCCTTTTAACGAGGTAAGCGGATTGCGTATCTCATGTGCGATCCCTGCCGCCAATTGCCCGACCAGCGCGAGTTTTTCCGAGTTTTGCAAAAATTCTTGCGCCCGTTTGCGTTCCGTAATATCTCGGATCAGTATGTATATGGAGGACTTGTCCTGAATCGTCATAGATGTTCCACACACTTCTACCTCCGTCCGACTGCCATCCAAGCGGATCAGCTCGACCTCAATCGGCGCGGCCGTTTCCCCCTCTTCCAAAATGCGAAGGAGCCCCTTGATTTTCGGTACATCACGAGGATGGAAAAACGACTGAAAAGGATACCATAGCAGTTCGTCAAAGCCAGAAGCCCCAACTAATTGAATCCCTGCTTGGTTGACGTATTGAAGCTCCCCAGCGTGGTAGATGAACGCACCTTCCCCGGAAATATCCAATACTCTACACCGTTTGGAACCATAACTGTCCCCAAATGTGGCCGGAAGCTTCTGCACCATCGCATAATACCCAATAGACGTTCCTTCCTCCCAAAATGTTCCATATGTAATATGCACGGGAATACTTGTCCCATCCTTATGACGAAAAGCGGTGAAAAAGGGTCTCGAATCGCCATTCATCGCAAATTGGGTTTGAAGACGTACCATTTCCTGTTCTTCCGAAACAGCCAGCTTCCAAAATGAGTACCCTTCCCATTCTTCTACAGAGTAACCGTTCAACACTTGGCAGGCAGGATTCCCTTTAAAAACTCTACCAGATTGATCTAGCAGAAAAGTGGCCTGAATCATTTGATCAAAGAAGGAACGATAGAGATGACCACTTCTCCATCCACTGTCCAATAAGTTTTTCATCGTGCCCCTCCCTCCTGGGACGAGAAAACGGCTACTCCAAATTACGGAAATAGCCTGCAACGTTCTCAAATCCTATTCTCATCCAATTTTACCCTATTCGCTCTGTTGTTTCCATCCCTCGGAAAAATTAAAATGTGCTATTTTTCCAGTAATGCTGCACTGACACGCAGTTGCTCTGCCATTTTTCCGTCCACAACTAAGCCAAACTGTGTAACAGCCGCAACCAGCGCTCCGACGACAGGTGTTACGGTGGGAAGGACTGTTTGAAACGAAGCTCTCGCAACCAGTTGTTCCCGAAGTATTGAACTGGCCGTTAATAATCCTCCCGCCAAAACGACTGGTACGGGTTTCTGGACCTTTTTTAAGCAAGCATCAGCCAATTCTAGCAAATCTTCTACTGCTTGCGTGATCAGTCCATTCGCCACCAGATCGCCTAGTGCTGCCGCTTGTTCCACGAGCTGACTCGTTTTTGCCAGCTCCATTCGCGGATTGCTTCCCCCGTAGATCAGGCTGATCAGCTCATCCGGCCGCTCTACACCATAGTGATCCATAAACAGTCGCGTCAGCACTGTCGGTTCACCGCGCCCATCGTATTCGCGCATGACGACGATTGCCGCTTTTTTGCCCAAATCAAACCCGCTGCCCTCATCTCCTATCAGATACCCCCATCCGCCTACACGGTGCCGCGTCCCCTCTTTTGAAAAGGCACAGGCAATCGAGCCCGTACCGGCTAGGAGAACGACCCCTGGCTGCCCCCACGTCCCAGCGTAAAGGGCTGCGATTACATCATTATCAATCAACAGCCGTTCTCCCCACTCATCGGCAAAAGCATGCTGAATTCTCTCCTTGATCTGCGGACGGTCTGCACCGCCAAGTCCGATAAACAGACCTGCTACTTCCTCTTCTTTGGCCCCTGCCGATATCCTCACAGCATCAATAAGTTGGCGTAGAGTAGCTTCCACATCTCCCCAGCTCCTGGAAAGCGGGTTTGATGATTCCCCCACCACAATTGCCTGTACCTGTCCCGCCTCATTGCAGATGGCTGCCCTTGTTTTGCTTCCGCCTCCATCGATCCCGATAAACCACTTTTCCCCATTACTTGACTGCACCAGCGGTCAACCCCTCCATAAACTGCTTCGATGCCATCAAAAACACAACGATCATCGGTAAGGCAGACAACGTGAGCCCAGCGAAAAGCAGGCTCCAATCCGTTTCATACTCCCCAAACAGCACCATCATGCCTACCGGAATCGTCTTGAGCGCTTCCTCCTGAATGAAAATTAACGGGAAGAAAAAGTCGTTCCACGCATGGATGAAATTAATAATAATCACGGTAGCCAAGGCCGGACGAATCAGCGGCAAGAGCACGCGCCAAAACACTTGAAAATGGTTGCATCCATCGATCCGCGCCGCTTCCTCCAGCTCAATCGGCAACGTCCGAAAGAAGCCCGTCAAAATAAATACAGAGATCGGAATGCCACTCGCCGTATAAATCAAAATCAGCGACCACAAAGAATTCAAGAGGCCGAGATTCTTCATCAGCAAAAATAAGGGAACGATCCCCAGCTTGATCGGAATCATCAGGCCAATAATGAAAAAGAAGTAAAGCCCTCCTGTCCATTTAAAGGAAAACCGCGACAAGTAAAAGGCCGCCATCGCTGAAAAAACCGTAATCAGCAATACTGACATGGCACTGACGAATACACTGTTCCATAAAAAGTCCGCAAAAGGCACGGCTTCCCATAGTTTTTTGTACGTATCCAGGCTAAACTTCGTCGGAAGGGAGAGCGGACTCGCAAAAATCTCCATATTCGTTTTCAATGAAGAAGCGATCATCAGTACGATCGGATATAATGCGACTAACGCGAATAAATACGCCAGCACATAAGATACAGCTCTCCCACCCACAGTCATCTTCACTTCGCATCCTCCTTTCCACTCAGGAACACGCAATTAGTGTTGGACTTCCCGTTTCCTCATCAAATAGAGTGACAGCGCTGACACAGACCCGACGATGAAAAACAACACGACAGCCAACGCCGAACCGAGTCCAAGTGTGACATCCCCAGCGCCACTGCTAAACGCCATGCGATAAAAGTACACAGCCAGCGTATCCGTCGAATAAAAGGGCTCACCCATCGAGCCTTGCATGGCGTAGACGAGCTCGAACGCTTCAAACGCCTGAATGAACGTAAATATCGTCATAATCGTAATCGCTGGCATACAAAGCGGCAAAATAATCTTCCACAGCATCCGCCAGCCTGTTGCCCCATCCAATCTCGCAGCCTCGACCAAGTCCTCCGGAATCGACTGAAGTCCTGCCAAAAAGATCAGCATGGCAAATCCGATGCCAAACCAGCAGTTAATCAAAATAATCGCGAGAAGCGCTGTATCCGGGTCACCAAGCCATGGTCTCGCCCACTCCTCTAAACCAATTTTTGCCAAAATGGTATTGAGTGCACCGTAATTCGGATTCAAAATCAACTTCCACAAAAACCCAATTACAATCACAGACAACAGCCTTGGCATGAAATAAGCGATCTTGAGGAACCCGGAACCGCGTATTTTGCGATAGATGAGAAAAGCCAGTCCGAAAGCGATCCCATTTTGCACAATCATTTCGACCACAAAGTAGAAGACGTTATGCCGAAAAGCATTCCAGAACATTTCGTTGAAAGGCTCTACCGTAAACAGCGTAATGAAATTTTGCAGTCCGACAAAAACCCCGCGCTTGATGCCATTCCAGTCGTACAAGCTGTATAAGAATGCCGAAAAGATCGGGTACACGACAAACAACGTGTAAATAACAAGCGCGGGCAGCGGAAACAAGTGAATCAGCCAGCGAGCTTGCCCCTTTGTTCGAATGCTTTTCCTGTTTACCGTCTCGATGATACCCACCCCTTTTTACGAAAATCACCGCGGCCTCTTCAGAAGCTGGGAGTGAATCCAACTCGATTCACTCCCGAATCCGTCTGCTATTTTCTACTTTTTAAAGGGTGGGAACCAGGTAGCCGCCGACTTTTGTACTTCTTCTACAACCTGCTCCGGGGTGAGTTTGCCTAAATACATGCCTTGGAGTGCGTTTTCCAATGTTTGCTTCGTCGTCGGTTTTCCTTCCGCGAAGTTGACGACCATCAAATATGGTGTGGCGTTGGATTGGGACAGCTCTGCCATCTTGTTTACTAACGGATCATCGGTCGATACTCCTGGCACCGCACTGATTCGTTTGAACTGATTGGCGAATAGCTCCCCAAACTTTTTCGTCGCCATGAATTCCATGAACTTCAGTGCCTCTGCTTTGTGCTTAGACTTGGCATTGACGGCATAGGAGCCATCGACCCAGGTTGTCAGGACTTGTTTTCCGTCATCGGTTGGCATCGGGAAGAAATCAAGTGGCAACTCGGGGTTGAGCTTTTTGATTCCTTCCAGTTCAAAGCTACCATTGATGAACATCGCTGCTTTTTCCGTGGCGAACAACGTCCGCATATCATTCAATTCGAGACCCACATAATTTTCCGGGAAATAAGGGATTAGCTCTTGCATACGCTGCACGGATTCGAGAAACTCGGCGCTTTTTAGGTCACTTTCTCCTTTCAGCAGCTTGTCGAGATAGTCCGTTCCGCTGTAGCTAGCTGGAGCTATCACACCATGACTGAGAGAGAGGAGCCAGCCTTCCTTTGCTCCGAAAGAGATCGGGACGATTCCTTTCTCTTTCAATGCTTTGGCTGTCGCGATCAACTCATCCCAGCTTTTCGGTGCCTGGAGGCCATTTTGCTCGAAGATTTTCTTGTTGTAGTAAAATTGTGTGGAGTTCAGGGATAGTGGGACACCGTAAACTTTACCATCTTTGCCTGTGGCCGCTGCGAGGACGCCTTTGGGTATGGTAGATATGCCTGGCACATTGTCGAGAGGCTCCAGGTGTCCAGCTTCAGCCAGGGTAATCCCCGGAGCGTAGGGACGCAGCTGCAAAATATCTGGACCGCTATCGCTTTGGAGCGCTGTATTGAGGATGGTATTGTACTCCGTTGCTTTGAATGGTTTGAAGTCGATCTTAATATTCGGATTGTCAGCCTCAAAAGCTTTGATGATTGCTTTGTAGCCCTCTGTGTCTTCAACTCGCCAGCTATGCATGGAGAGTGTTACCTGCTGTCCTCCCCCCTGCCCGCCACCAGAATCTGTTTCGGTTCCTCCACTACTACATCCTGTAACCACCATAACCACAGCCAACACGACAGAAGCTACATAGCGAAAACGAAATTGCTTCATGCGAAACCCTCCCCTTTTTCTTCCCTTAGGTCTGCAAAAGCTGGGCCATAACGGCATCGTGCAAAATCGGGCGTAATTGCCGAAGCTGATGATTGCGGCCTAGATGAACGGCGTTGGTAAGAAAGATGACAGCAAACTGTTGCACTGGGTCGATCCACATACTTGTTCCAGTAAAGCCCGTGTGTCCGAAGCTCTTCTGATGCAAGCCGCTTCCACAGCTCAGCGTAGTGGATGCTTGATTGAGCTCCCAACCATACCCTCTACTCCCTCCTGCTTGCTCCGTATGATTGCGAATCGCCAGTTCGTACCATTCACTCGCTAGAAACAGAGGATCTTGGTACAACCAACTCATCGCGTATCGGCACAGATCGTCAGCCGTTGAAAAAAGTCCAGCATGTCCGGCAACCCCTCCCATCGCAAATGCTTTCTCATCATGAACCTCGCCTATAATGTAGGCGTTGGTGAGGGTACAATATTCAGTAGACGCAATATTCGGATAAATTTCCTGATTCGGACGGTAAACGGTATGTGCCATGCCCAATGGTGTGAAGATGCGCCGAGTAACAAACTGGTCCAAGGGCTCTCCTGTTACTTGCTCGATAACGAGGCCCAACCAGATCATGCCCAAATCACTGTAAACTACCTGGATCCCTGGCTCATGAATCAATTCTTGCTCATACAACAACTCTGGCAAATCGATCTCGCTATCGCGTCGTCTCTCTGCCAAATCTGCTGGCATTCCTGAGGTATGCGCAAGCAGCTGTGCGAGTGTGATCTGCTTTTTATCCGCGGGACAATCGGGAAAAAATCGGCCAATCTGATCATCCAGCGCTACCATCCCCTCCTGCACGAGCAAGAGAACAGCGGGCAGCGTCGCTGTCACCTTGGTGAGCGACGCCAGGTCAAACATGGAATCCGGCGTCACCCGCTGGTCTTTACCAATACTCGTCGTTCCGACATCACACGCATACCAGATACGGCGATCACGCACGATACGCAAGGCAGCTCCCGGCAGCAAACCGTTATCCACCCATCCTTGCAAAAGCAGCTCCAGATCGTCCATGTCTTCCCTCCCTTCTCCTACGTCGATGAGCGTTTCGTCCGACTGACAGCAAGCCTTGATTTTTCCAACAGGGGAATGACTTGCTCTTGCATCCTGCTGATCATGGTAATAAACAAGATATCGATGACGTTCAATTGGGCAATGCGCGATGCCATAGCTCCGCTGCGAATGCTTTTTTCTACCGAGCTGGTGAACAGCCGGATGTTGGCTAGTTCTGCTACTGGCGAGGGACCGAATTTGGTCAGTGTAATGATGGTCGCTCCCTGCTGCTTGGCCTCCGTCAACGATTGAATAATATCTTCGGTCTGTCCTGAATAAGATATGCCGATAACCACGTCTTTTTTCGTTAATGTGACTGCGGACGTCAATTGAGCGTGAAAATCCGAATAAGCCTCACACCACAGGTTAATCCGCGAAAATTTTTGCCGGATATCGTCAGCAATGACTGCCGATGCACCGACGCCGTAGACATCGATCTTCCTTGCCACCGACAGCACGTCGACTGCTTTCTTTACTTCTTCGTTGGACAAGACGGAGAGTGTATCCTGGATGGACTGAATATTGTTCCAGCTAACCGCTTGCATAATCGATTCAACTGAGCCCTCCATCATAATCTCCTGATAGCTGCCCATCGCCGTCTGTTTCGTCAAATCTCCCGCAATGCGCAGCTTTAGTTCTTGATATCCCTTCATATTAAGAGAGCGAGCCAAACGGATGATCGTCGCCTCGGAAACCCCACTATAATCTGCCAATTTCTGGACAGAAAGCTTCACAACATCTTCAGGATGAGCCAGGATAAAATCGGCGACTTTTCGCTCCGAAGGCTTCAATTGATCCAAGATTGCTTGCAGGCTGACAAGCCCTCCATTTAACATATGTGACATCGCTCTCTTCCCCCAAATCTTATCTACATTTTATGTAGCATTATTTCTCTAGTCAATTGTTATCTAATAAACAATATTTCAAAATCACGAAGCTCAGCACAACTCTTCTGAAATTGTTCTCTGTTTTTCTAAAAATTCCCTCCTTGACTTTCTCGCGGCGTCAAGCTTTACGCTTGCATCGCTAACAGGAATAAAAAGGAGGATTTTTCATGAGAACGTTACTGATTAAAGGCTGCATGATTTTGACGATGGTCGAAGAAGAGAAGCCATTTCTCGGAGATATTTGGATCGTGGATGGTCGAATCGCCAAAATCGGACCATCCCTTGAAGAAGAAGCAGACCGTGTCATACTGGCTAAAAATATGGTAGCAATGCCCGGTCTCATCAACGCGCACAACCATGCCAGCATGTCCTTGCTGCGTGCTTTTTCTGATGACCTCAAGCTGATGGATTGGTTGGACAAAAAGATGCTCCCGGCTGAAGCCCGAATGACAAGAGAAGATGTCTACTGGGGAACGGCACTCGGGATCGCAGAAATGATCGCTTCTGGCACGACCGCTTTTGCCGACATGTACGTGCATATGGATGCTGTTGCCCAAGCGGTACTGGATTCCGGAATACGCGCTTCCTTGACTCGCGGCATGGTATTTCTCGAGGATGACGGGGGACGAAGAATGGCCGAAGCCTTAGACCTCATCGACAACTGGACGGGGGCTGGCGATGGCAGAATCACGACGATGCTCGGTCCGCACGCTCCTTATACGTGCCCGCCGAAGCCATTGCAAGGAGTCATCGAGCTTGCCCGAAAGCGCCATATCCCGCTCCACATCCATCTGGCTGAAACGATTGAGGAAGTAGATAAAATCCAAGCCAAGTACAATCAGACTCCCACGGAGTATTTGCATGAACTGGGCATGTTCCACGACACGCATGTCTTGCTCGCCCATGCCGTTCATTTGAATGAGTCCGATGTCGCGCTTCTTCGTGGGATGAGAGGCGGCGTCGCACATAATCCTGTCAGCAATTTGAAGCTCGGCTGCGGTATCGCCCCTGTCAGAGAGCTGATTGAGGCTGGAGTCACTGTCGGGATGGGAACAGATGGTGCCGGCAGCGCTACGACTCTCGATCTATTTGCCGAAATCAAAGCCGCGACTTGGATGCAAAAGCTCAAGCACGGCGATCCGACGGTACTTCCTGCCGAAGCCGCATTGCGCATGGCTACCATCGAAAGCGCAAAGCTGCTCATGATCGATCACGAAGTCGGCACTCTTGAAGTCGGGAAAAGAGCTGATCTCATCCTGATCGATCTAGATAAACCGCACCTGCAGCCTGTCCATGACATCCCTGCCCTGCTTGCCTACAGCGCGACGGGAGCGGATGTGGATACAACCATCGTCAACGGAGAAATTTTGATGCATCAGCGCCAATTTCAAACCCTGCAGTGGGAGGAAATAAAGAGAGAAGCGAGTACGCGAGCCAGCCGCCTTGTCGAAGGCCTGTAATTGCTTTTGTGCTCACAGGTTGAGTAGGCAGAAGGCAATCGCGAGACACATCGCAAACACGCTCCACATGAAATAGGGAATGAGCAGCGAGGACGCGATTTTGTGATGAGGACGTATTGCCCGAATGAGCACCCATGTCGAATACATCACTAAAATCGTATCCAACGCAGCCAACACGAGCAGTTGATAACCGATAAACAACACGAAAAAAAGTTGATGAAAAAACCAATTGATTCCATATAAAAGCAAAAGCTCGCGGTCTATCTGTCTCGTTTGAATCAAGATCAGTAACGACCATGCTATGAGTGCGTATAAAATGAGCCAGATGATACGAAACAAGTAGATTGGCGGTGTTCCATCGGGCTTGGCAAGGGAATCATACCAGGCCCCACCGTCTGGAAAAGCAAGACCACCCAGTGAATAAACGACCACTCCTGCGAGAAATAGAAGAATATTGTTCACCATTCTCAACCAGACTCTCCCCCTTTTCTCTTCTTTCTTCTATATCTATGAGTGGTCGTTCTCTTTTCATGCTAGTTTCAGAGATTTAATGCTACTTGGTATGTTGCTGTAGTGGTGGGGAGGAAACAGGAGAAAACGCTCAGATTCTAGGGCCACCCCCTGTGGGATTGACTGCCCAACTCCATGCAAAAAGCGAAACCGCGTCCAAAGTAGTCCATTCAGGATGTGTTTCAGAGGTGGACGCTTAAGAACGTGTTTCGCTTTTTACATTCCGTCTCGGTCGGTGTCCCTAAGATCTTCGCTTTTTTCTCCTGTTTCCTCTACGAGCTTTCAGTGTGATCCGATTTTTAAAAACTTTAAAGATTAAAGAATGTGAACAGTTACGACAGAGAAGAATATTTCCAGACGTAGCGACTTGTGGAGTCCTACCAAGCGGAGAAGGGATTTGCGGGCAAAAGAAACGCAACGTGCCCGAGCTACGAAGCGGCTACCACTTTTGCGTTTCCCCGCGAATCCCTTCGGAGCGGGCAGTCTTAGCCCCCAGCAGGACGGAGCCTGGAGCCTAGACTGGAAATATTCTTCTCTTCACCGCAGCCACATACTAGAAACTCCATAAAAAAACGCTAATCTCAACTTCCATAGATTAGCGGTTCTATGTATCGAATTATGGCAGACGCAATGTCTCCCCCGGCTTCAATGCCTTGCCCCTAATATCTTTCTCTGCCAGCTCAGCTACGAATGCTTCTCCATCCTGTTTGATCGGTGGGAATGTATCGTAATGAATCGGCACAACAAAATCTGCTTGTACCCACTCAGCAGCCACGAGTGCATCCTCAGGCCCCATCGTGAACACATCTCCAATCGGCAGGAACGCCAAATCGATGTTATGGAACTCTCCGATCAGCTTCATGTCACCGAACAGTCCTGTATCCCCTGCGTGATAGATCGTTTTTCCATCCAGCTCGATCACAAAGCCACCTGGCATTCCCATGTATACGATTTGTTTCTCATCATCCAGCACGACACCAGAGCTGTGGAATGCCTGTGTCATTTTTACTTTTCCAAATGGAAGTTTGACAGAGCCTCCCAAATTCATCGAGATGGTCTTGACTCCCTGCCAGCTTAAATAGGTAGCAAGCTCATGGGTTGCAACGATGGTCGCATCGTTTTTCTTGGCCAACTCTACCGCATCCAGGATATGATCTTGGTGTCCATGTGTCAGAAGGATGTACTGAACAGAGATGTCTTCCAGCTTGGTTGCTGCCACCGGGCTTCCTGAAATAAATGGATCAATCATGATCGAATGCCCTTCACTTGTTACCTGCACAGAAGAATGCCCGTGAAAACGGATATCTACCATAGTGGTACCCCCTCTTTTCCCAACGTTTTTTCATACCCTTCCATGTTACCATGCCCCGGGGTATAAAGAATAGAAAAGGCCGCCGATCACTCGACAGCCCGGTAAAATAAGCCTAATTTTCTAAACTCTTGTTTTCGATGTCTCAGATAATATCTCTGTCACGGTCTCTGTCACGATCTTTGTCACAGTCACGGTCGTGGTCGCGACCCTCATGTTCTGTAACGGCAACGATTTTTGAATTGCGAATAACGATACGTCTATCATCAATACGCAAAATAATGGTGGTGGATTTTACTTCGTCCATTCTTCCAAAAAATGTACCATCCACAGTACTAACTCTTACAAATCGCCCTCTAAACTTTTTCATTTGGTCTCTGAATGCCATTGGTCAATCCCTCCCTTTCTTGCATCCTATGTATATTCGGCACAGCCCTACTAAGCAAATGCGGAGTCAAAGAGAAAATGTACTTGTACCCGTCCGTCATTTGTCCTCATTTTGCTCAACAACTTTGTCGTCTGGTGACAAATTGACGCAAAACCAGCACGCTGCTTACGAACACTGTGAGATTTTGTCGGACGATTCCAAAAGGAAAACCATTTTCACGTACAGAAACGGTATAGCAAGAGATGAGCGGACTTTCGAGAAGGAGGGATTTCCATGGGAGAGGTTATCGAATTATTGGCACGGGAGAGAACGTACAGTGGCAAAGATGTAGCGGGACTGTTAGGTATTGGGGCGAGCACCTTGCGCAAGTGGAGCATGCTCTTAGAGCAGCACGGCTACTGGTTTTTGCGGGATAGTCAGAATCGTCGGGAGTACAGGCAGGTAGATATTACGTGTCTTCAGCGGTTTTATAGCCTAACAAAGGATCAACTCATTCCACAAGATGAAGCTGCCCGAATGGTTGCTACGCAAAGCTCACCTGAACCTGCCCGAAAGGAAACGGCCGTTGCGGTTGCATTTCCCCCTGTTTCCTCATATCCGGCTATGAACCATCCTGCCCTTGAAGAGCTGGATGAAAAGCTCCATGTCTTGGCTTCCCATGTCCAGCAACAGGACGCCGCCTATTTAGCGCTGTTAGCACGTGTAGAAAAGCAGGAAACCTATATTACCAACAATCTGAAGGAACGGGATCGCCGCTTGACCAAGGCAATGAATGACATCATGGATGCCAAAATCGAGTTAGCCAAAATCAGGGACGCCGAACGGAAAACATCGATTTGGCAGAAGCTTTTTCGGATTCGCTAGACGGCTGCCAGCTGGTTTAGGATGCCCGGACATCTCGCTTACAAAATGGCCAGATCCCCATGATAATCACTCCATCCAATTGCTCCGGGCAGCCTTCGCTCTTGCCACAAGACACCTCTACTTTTCCTCTTTTTTCCACGGTTTTCCTCCTGTTTTCGCCATTCTTTTCTATGGAAAATTCTTATTGATAATAGTAATCATTCTCTATATAATCATAATCGATCCAAAAGAGATTGATTCTCATTATCATAAATTTTCAGGAGGCTACGTACATTGAAACACGCAGGATGGAAAACCGGGATGATTGCTTTGCTACTGACAGGTGTAGTTGGATGCAGCAATTCAGCGTCCCCCGAAGCTGCCACACAACAATCCGCCACACCAACACAACAATCTGCTACCAGCTCACAGTCGGACTCGTCGACATCAAGTCAACAAGCCATTCATACAATCAACGTAGATGAAAAGAAAGTAGAAGAGCTACTCGCCCAATTCAAAACCCAGCCACCTACAAAAGTCGTGACCGTTTCCGTAGCGATTACTGAGATCCTGAACGAGCTGGGTGTCACTCCCGTAGGCGTACCGACGACAAGCAGCAAGCTGCCAGCCTCCCTCGACAATGTTCCGCGTATCGGCACTTCTCACCAGCCTGATTTGGAGCAGGTCGCAAAGCTCCAGCCTGACGTTATTCTCGGCCCTACGTCAATCAAAGCGAGCATCGATAAAAAATTCAAGCCCGCCGCGCTGCCTACCGCGTACTTGCCTGTAGACTCAATCGACGAGCTCAAACTGTCTACTGTCGTACTCGGACGCCTGTTCAAGCAGGATGAGAAAGCTACAGCATTTCTCCAATCCATCGTGGAAAAGGAAAAAACCATCATAGACGCGACCAAAGGGAAATCCGCTCCCAGAGTATTGTTCTTATTCGGTTCTGCTGAGGCCCTTATGGTCATGAATGAAAATACGTTTGTCGGAAGCCTTGCCCGCAATCTCGGCGCATCGAACGTCGCTTCCGATGTCCTGAAACAAACCGAAACATACGTACCGCTCAATATGGAATCGATCGTAGCTGCCAATCCCGATGTCATTTTACTGGTAGCGCATGGCGATCCGAACGCAGTGACCAAAAAGTTCGAAGAAGACGTGAAGAAAAACGGCGCATGGGAAAAACTGAGCGCATTCAAAAATGGCAAAATGAAAGCACTCGATTACAGCACATTCGGGATCGCCTCTCTGGTAAAAGTCCCGGCTGCCTACGAGGAGCTCGCACAAATCCTGTATAACAAATAAGGAGTTTTTCCAGTGATTCAAAACAGGAAAGCAACTCTCTTGGTGACAGCTTGCATCATGCTCGTTGTAGCTGCACTGCTCTCCATTGGTCTGGGGAGCGTGCACCTCTCTCTTGCCGAAACAATTGAAACCATACTGGGACACGGCGATGCCGCCAGTCAAACCATTCTGTGGGATATCCGGATTCCGCGTGTTTTTCTCGCACTACTGATCGGGGCCAACCTCGCTGCATCGGGTGCTCTGCTACAAGCAGTCATGCAAAATCCGCTTGCCGATCCAGGCTTGACGGGCGTATCCAGTGGAGCAGCCGTTACCGTGTTGTTCATCATGGCGGTTGTGCCCGACTATTCTTACCTGATACCCCTAGCTGCCATCATCGGTGGCGGAATAGCAGCAGGCATGGTCTATTCCATGGCTTGGAAAAAACAGGGCGGATTAACACCTGTGCGAATCATATTATCTGGAGTTGCCGTCAACGCTGTCTTCGGCGGAGCAATCGGATTATTGTCCATCCTCTACAGCGACAAGCTGCCAGGTGCACTGCAATGGATGAATGGCAGTCTGTCCGGAAAAGGCATGGGCGATGTCCTGGTGATGCTTCCCTACTCGATCGTCGGGTGGATCGCAGCGCTACTATCGATCAGGCAAGCAAACATTTTACGCCTCGGAGAACAAGTCGCTCACAATTTAGGACAAAACTTGCATCGATTGCGCCTCTCTCTTTCTATCATCGCGGTCTATCTGGCAGCCGTTTCGGTATCGACTGTCGGTCTTGTTGGGTTTATCGGACTGGTCGTGCCACACATGGCTCGCATGCTCGTCGGCTCTGATTACCGTCTCTGCTTGCCTTTTAGCCTCGTGCTTGGCTCTCTTGTATTGCTTATTGCCGATACGTTTGGTCGAACTGCATTCGCTCCTTTGGAGATTCCTGCCGGGATCGTCATGGCAATCGTGGGAGGACCTTATTTCCTTTACTTGATGAGAAAAGGGGGCATGTGACATGTTACAGGTGCAATCGTTAAACATCAGCTACGGTCAACGACCAATCGTCCATGACTTTTCCCTCGACATCCAAGAAGGAGAGGTTGTTTCGATTATTGGTCCAAACGGTTCAGGAAAATCATCGATTCTCAAAGCGATTTCTCGGCTGATTCCTTGTGAAAGCGGTCGTGTATGTATTGCGGATCAAGAATTGAACAGCCTGAGTATGAAGCAAATCTCCCGCATCATGTGCATGCTCTGCCAATCCAACACGTGCCCGACAGATGTAACCGTTGGGGAGCTAGTCGGATACGGTCGCGTTCCTCATAAAAAATGGTATGAGCGCCTGAGTGGCGAAGACTACGAGATCGTCACGTGGGCTTTGGAACAAACCGATATGCTAAGCTACAAGAATCGCTACCTCGTTTCTCTGTCTGGCGGGGAAGCACAGCGTGCATGGATCGCGATGGCTTTGGCTCAACGACCGAAAATTTTGTTGCTCGATGAGCCGACTACCTATTTGGACATCGCCCATCAATTAGATGTACTTGAGCTCGTTCGCAAGCTGAATCAGGATTTGAAGCTGACGGTTGTCATGGTGCTGCATGATTTGAATCACGCCAGCGCCTACAGCGATAAAATTTGTGTGATCAAAGACGGAAGCCTACGTGTTTTTGGAAAACCTCAAGATGTGCTCACAATGGAGCTCATTCGCAGCGTGTACGGTGTCGAAACCGAGATTCAGTACACGCCAGACAGCGCTAGCCCTAGGATTCACATCTTGAAAAAAGCAAATTAAACAAGTGAGGTGCTCGTATGAAAGCGATGGATAAGGAAGCGATGAAGGCCCAGTACCAATCGTTTGCTGCAAACATGAAGACACTCATGTTAAGCACGGTCGACGAGCATGGAAAACCGTTTCTCTCCTACGCCCCGTTCGTCAAATACGACGGAAAGTTCTACATCTACATTAGTAAAATTGCGAATCACTATCGCTACATGGAAGAAAATCCGGCAGTCGATGTCATGCTCATCGAAGACGAGTCGAAATCTACCAATCTGTTTGCTCGCCAGCGTGCCCGCTTCGTGTGTTCTGCCCTGAATCTGGGGAATGCGGGTTACGATGAGATCTTCGAGCTGTTTGCACAATCATTTGGAAAAAACATGATGGATATGCTGCGCGGCCTTGATTTTTCCTTGTTCGAATTGACGCCATCGGAGGGACGCTATGTAGCTGGATTTGGTCAGGCTTACGACATTGACCTTACAGCTGATAAATTTGTTCACGTCAACCGAGATGGTCACACATCCCAAAAATAACGGAGGAACATCATTCATGACCTATTCAACCGCATTGACACTTTGGCTTACCATTCAGGAGCGTTTTCACAAGACTGCGAGTAGCATGCCCGAACAAGATTTGAGCTTGAGCATGAATGCAGTCTCCATCGGGTATATGCTACGCCATAGCGCTGAGGTCGAGTACATGTTTGCCGAATGGTTTTTCGGTCGGAGCATCCCGGCAGACGTAGAGCTATTGACGAAAAACGGTCCTGCCGGAAACAAAGTTGCATTTATCAGCCTACAAGAGCTCGCTGATTTCATGACCGCTTCCAACCAACACTTGATCGATGCGATGCGTGACTTACCGGAGGAAGCGTGGCATAAGCCCGTTGAGACGCCATTGGGCTCTTCTACTCCATTAGAAGCTTTGGGCCGCCTCATGTATCACACGGGTATCCATGCCGGACAAATTTCACAGATTCAAAAATCATTTCATACCAAAGAAAAGGAACTCACCCACTAAGCTTCTGTTACCGCCTTTCACACGCAAAAAAGAGCTTCTCGTCACTATTGACTTGGAAGCTCTTTTTGCATGGATGTCACGAATGGTTACATCACGATTTTTCTTGCCGCGTTAACGAACATTTTTACGCCGACTTCGAGCGCATCCTCGTCAATCGTAAAACGTGGATGGTGGTGCGGGTATGTGATGCCCTTTTCTTTGTTTCCGGCAGCGACGTAGAAGAAGCAGCCTGGTGCTTTTTGCTGGAAGGCGGAAAAATCCTCGCCACCCATGGTTGGACGCATATGCTCCACCCATTCTGCTCCCAGTGATTCTTCGACGACCTCTTCCATCAATTTCGTCACTTCGGCATCGTTAATGACCGGACGATAGCCGAATTCGTACTTGAACTTGTACGCTGCGCCATGTGCTTCCGTAATACCTTTGATCACGCGTTCCATGAGTCCTGGAACAGACTCGCGCAGATCTTTGTCAAAACTGCGGACTGTCCCGCAAATCTCTACAACACCCGGAATGACGTTATGTGTCGTTCCACCCACAAATTGTGTGACAGAAAGAACCAGATTATCGAGCGGATCGGCATTGCGGGATACGACATGCTGGAGATTGGTCACCACTTGTGCCGCAATCGCAATGCTGTCGATCGTTTGATGCGGGAGCGCCGCATGTCCGCCTTTTCCAAGAACGGTGATCCAGAACGTATCAGGAGCTGCCATCATTGGACCTGGGCAGATACCCACTGTCCCAAGCTCCATCGTCGACCACAGATGCGTACCAATCACCATGTCTACGCCATCCATGACGCCTGCCTGTACCATTTCCTCTGCCCCGCCTGGGAATACTTCCTCCGCGTGCTGAAAGAAGAACCGAACCTCTCCTTTGATCTGATCCTTCATCCCGGACAGCAGCTTTGCCGTTCCGAGCAGCATGGAAGTATGTCCATCGTGTCCGCACGCATGCATGACGCCAGGATTTTTCGATACGAATTCAAACGTATTCTCTTCCGTAATCGGCAATGCGTCCATGTCAGCGCGCATGGCGAGCACTTTTCCGGGTTCGGAACCGATCAATCTGGCCATCACACTGTTTTTCGTCGGTCTGGACACTTCCAGGTTGCCAAAGGAAAGCAGTGTCTCGTATACAAACTGTGCTGTTTTTTCTTCATGAAAGGATAATTCAGGGTTCTCGTGCATATACCGTCTCCACGCGATTACCTGATCCTTGATTTCTTCGACCGCTTTATTTAGCGTTACCACTGCTGTTGCTGTCATCGCCGCTCTCCTCCTGGTTTACGTGGCTCCCCCACTTACTATCTCATATGCCTATTTTGCCAATGATAAAACGGTGCGGTACAGTACTTGCGCTCCATTCGCACAATCCTCTTTTGTCGTGAACTCTGCCGGGTTATGGCTAATGCCATCCTTCGACCGAGCGAAGATCATACCAACCGGGCACAGTTCGACTAGCTGCATGCAATCATGCCCTGCGCCACTCGGCAGTCTAAATGCTTCCAAGCCTTCTGCCTCACACGCTTCGGCTACAGCATTCTGGATATCGTCCGAGCATACAGCAGGAGCAATGCGTTGCAGCAGCTCGACTTTCAACGTCACATTCCGATCAGCACAGATCGCTTTTGCCCGTTCGTAAATGCGCTGTTCCACTTCATCGCGGATCGCTTCGTCCACATCGCGCAAATCAAGCGAAAACTCGACTCGTCCCGGAATGACATTCACTCCGCCTGGGAAAGCTTGCAGCCTTCCAACCGTCCCTACACTGGTTCCTGTCCGTCCGGCTTCTTCCTCGATGGCAATCATCACCTGAGCGGCTGCTGCCAGCGGATCACGGCGCAAATTCATCGGTGTTGCCCCAGCATGACCTGCCTCGCCCTCTAACACGAAATTCAACCAGAGCGGACCCGCCACTCCTGTCACGATCCCGACAGATAGCCCGCGGCTCTCCAGTACCTTGCCTTGCTCGATATGTAGCTCCACATACGCCTTCACACTACCGGGAGTTCTCGCGGCGAGACTGGTGCGGTCCGGATCAAGCCCCGTTTGCCTCATGGCTTCAGCAATCGTGACCCCATTCTTGTCTGCTTGTTCCAGCTCGTCACGCTTGATTAGCCCCGCGATTCCGCGACTGCCGATCATCCCGTAACCAAAACGCGTTCCTTCTTCATCCGTGAACGCGATGACTTCGATCGGATGCTCTGTCTCGATCCCCTGTTCTTGCATCGTCTGTAAAACTTCTACGCCAGCCAGTACGCCAAGCGGGCCGTCATAATCGCCGCCATTTGGTACGGAGTCGATATGCGAGCCAACCAAAACGACAGGAGCCGCGGGATTTTTCCCTTCTTTTCGCCCAATCAAGTTCCCGACTTCATCTTCGCGAACGACGAGACCTGCTTCTTTCATAAATCCTGTGACCAGATCTTTTGCCGCTCGTTCTTCAGCCGTAAAAGACAGCCGCGTGATGCCGCCCGCCTCTTGCTTCCCAATGTTGCCAAGCTGTCCCAATCGATCCCACAGTCGATCCGAATTGATCATGACGCGCCACTCCTCCTTCTATACAGAGCCAATAACGGTTGATTAACGGTTATGTCCTTAATTGTATAATAGTCTGTCTATTTTGAAAAGGCGGCAGCCAATTCCCCTTTCAAATGCCCAATCGTCTCTACTCGATCCTTTTCCTCCTGCTCATCAAACAAAAGCTGCTCTAGCAGTTCACATATATCTTCCAGCCTACGCCGGATTTGATAGAATTCCAGCGCTTGTTGATTGACCACATAATTTGTATGTGTCTTCAGATAGGTAGCCATAAACTCCTCAAAAAAAGGCTGATCTACCAAAAACATCAGATCTGCTTCTACCGGAGCCAGCTTCAACCCTTCCCAATCTATCAGAATAAGTTGCTGGTCGGATTGCATCAGATTCCAGTTATGAAGGTCCGTATGGCAAAGTTTCATTTTGATCTCACTGCCTCGCAATTCTTCTGCAATCATCTCCAAATGACTCATGCGGGCAGCCAGTATGTCGGCAAAAGGTTTGACGATTTCATTCACATCGTCCGGCAGACGGTGGATATCTTCGTTCAGTATTTCTCTAAATTGCTCGGCAAATGGAATACGGAAATCTTCCTTGATGGCATCCGTACGGATCGGGATTTCTTCCCCGTACAAATGCAGCTCTGCTATGATTTCTGCAAGCTGGCGAATTTGCACCGAGTTTAACACTTGGCTGCCAATGGTTTTCCCCTCAATATAGGCAAACAGCTGATAGATGCCCACGTCCTCTTCATGTTTATACGCTGCGTTTCTTGTCAGTAACGGAACTGGAATTTTGCCTTGTAGTCTAGTTTGTCGTGATAGCCACTGGATAATGGGAACATACTTATCAATCAGCCCTGTCCACTTGGGCGTAGATGCTCTGCTTTTTTCATAGACCTTCAAGAAATAGGACTGCTGGTCGCTGATGACTTTATAAGCTAGCGCCGACCATCCTCCTTGTTGAGGGGTAACATCAACAGCGTCTATATCATAATGGTGTCTCAATATGGTTTTGAAATGATCCATGAGGTACTCCTTTCTTAGCCACACACTCGCGATCAATTACCACCAACATACAAAAAATTGCCTTGCCCCACAATAGGAGCAAAGCAATTTTTTAAATAGTATGAAAAATATTTCGTGTAACAAAATATTCTACTTAATTATTGCACTCCAATTGCGTCATACGCATCTTTTACAGATTCTACTTGTTCGGAATTGGCGCCAAACAGTACTGTTGCGGATTGAATCGCTGCTTGTCGCATAGCGGAGAAGTTAGAGTTTGGATTGAGATAGTTTGTTAGAGCGTAGTAGTAGATTTTTGCTGTGTCATTGCGACCAATACCTGTGACCGTTATACCGGAGTGTGTGCCACCCTCTGCGAGGAGATATGCCGCTTTGTTATTGATACCGCTGTTAGTGTGTACGCCTCCCTCGTCTGCTGTACCGATGTATCGATTGCTATAGTGGTCAGGATCGCCAGCAATGGTTGGATCTTCGAGAGAGCGCAGTGCGTCTCCTGGCGTTCCTGGCGTGTATACATCTTCACCTATTAGCCAATCGTCATTATCAACCATCACCCCGAAGATGTCAGACATGGATTCGTTCAGCGCGCCAGACTCGTTTTCATAGATCAGACCGGCTGTTCGTTCTGTGACACCATGAGTTAATTCATGAGCAACGACATCCAAGCCAGCGGACAATGGGCGGAATAAGCGTCCATCTCCATCCCCGTATGTCATTTGTACGCCGTTCCAGAATGCGCGGTTATCGTTTCTACCGTAATGGACTGTGGAGATGATTTTCGCACCCTTGTTGTCAAAGCTGTTGCGGTTATGCGCGTTTTGGTAGTAATCGTAGGTTGCCTGAGCATAGGCATGAGCGTCGACAAGTGCTTCATCTGTCCAGTTGTTATCCGAGTCAGAACCAAGAGTTCCAGGTTGGACATATCTGTTGCCTGCATTGTACGTTTCAATTCCCTTGCCGCGCGTCGTATCTTTCGCCGTATAGTTGGTATTGCTTACTTTCGTTACTTCGAATGATTTGGTGTCACCTAGTACTCCTGTACCCGTCCCTGTAATCTCATGGAGCATATTGTATTTGTTAATCACATCACCCGAATCCGCGTCGATGAAATACTTCCAACGACCTGGCTGTGGATCGAGGATATTCAGTTCCACTTCGTAAGCCAAATACGATTCATCTTCGTGGATGTAGACGTAGAGGTTCCCTTTTGGCTTCACCTCGAACTTCTTCACTTTTACGTCAATCTCATCCTCCAAATCCTTGATGGCTTCTTTTACCGCTTTATCTGACTTGAGTTTTGGTTTTTTCGTTAGCTTATCATTGTTTGACAAGTCAGGTGCGTAGTTACCGAGAAATGCCGTTACATTCCCATCCTCGTTTACGTGAATCGTCTGCTGATAACCATATACTGGGATGCCCTCGTACATTTCTTGTACGCGGTAGTGAGTCATGTCTGTCTCTTTGTCTGTCACTTCATCAAGCACTTTAAAGTGGTCTCTCACCTCTCCATCAATGCGGAAGGAATCTTGATGTTGCTCCAGGAATCCCCAAACTTTTTCTTCGCCATCCAGCTCTTCTGCTTCGAACTCTTCTCCAATGAATTCGGGGGTATCCCACTCAGCGCTATAGACGATGCTTTCGGATTCGGCCTGCGCAGCCAGCGGCAGGAAGGTGGAAGTACCTAGTGCGAAGCTGAGTGTTACTGCAAAAACAGATTTCTTCATACTTGTTGACTCCTCCTTGGAAATAAATGTTTTTTATGTAATTTTATAGTTGTTTATGTCTCTTATTATTTATCATGATTCTGAATTTGAGAACCATTTTTTAACGACAAAAAAATCATTTCCTGAAAGAAATGATTAATTGGTAAATTTATTACAATTACACTTCCCTTATGATCCGATACACCTTGCGCGGTCTGGCACTTCGTGGCAATATTTGCAGGTGCGAAGCCAATTCGTGTGCATGAATCTCCTGAGACACACGTTTTTCAGGATGGAATCGCGCTTTGCCAGCGTCATGACGCTGAGTGAGGTAAGCTAGCTGAGCGCTCGTGATTATTCGACAATCCCCGACGTGGATGCGATGTTTTGCATTCGTGCTGATCAGGTAACATGTGGCACCAACATACAAAAAATTGCCTTGCCCCACAATAGGAGCAAAGCAATTTTTTAAATAGCATGAAAAATATTTCGTGTAACAAAATATTCTACTTAATTATTGCACTCCAATTGCGTCATACGCATCTTTTACAGATTCTAATTGTTGGGAATTGGCGCCGAAAAGAACTGTTGCGGATTGAATAGCTGCTTGTCGCATAGCGGAGAAATTAGAGTTTGGATTGAGGTAGTTTGTTAGAGCGTAGTAGTAGATTTTTGCTGTATCATTGCGACCAATGCCTGTGACCGTTACACCGTGGTGCGAACCACCCTCTGCGAGGAGATATGCCGCTTTGTTGTTGATTCCGCTGTTAGTGTGTACGCCTCCGTTGTCATTTGGACCTGTGTATCGATCGCTGTAGTGGTCAGGATCACCAGCGATGGTTGGATCTTCGAGAGAGCGCAAGGCGTCTCCAGGAGTTCCTGGTGTGTATACATCTTCACCTATCAGCCAATCATCGTTGTCAATCATTGCCCCGAAGATGTCAGAGATGGATTCATTTAACGCACCGGACTCATTTTGATAGACCAGATTGGCTGTTTTTTCTGTAACAGCATGTGTTAATTCATGAGCGACGACATCTAAGCCAGCAGACAATGGGCGGAATACGCTTCCATCTCCATCACCGTATACCATTTGCACGCCGTTCCAGAATGCATTGTTGTAGTTGCTACCGTAATGGACAGTAGAAGTCAATTTCGCACCGTTGTTGTCATAGCTGTTGCGGTTATGTGCATTTTTGTAGTAATCGTAGGTTGTCTGTGCATAGGCATGCGCGTCTACAAGTGCTCCATCTGTCCATTTGTTATCGGTATCAGAGCCAAGTGTACCTGGGAGGGTATATTTGTTCCGTGCAGTGTACGTCTCAATTCCCTTGCCGCGAGTCGTATCTTTCGCCGTGTAGTTGGTGTTGCTTACTTTCGTTACTTCGAAAGACTTAGAGTCACCAAGTACCCCCGTACCCGTTCCTGTAATCTCATGGAGCATATTGTATTTGTTGATCACGTCACCAGAGTTTGCATCGATGAAATACTTCCAACGGCCTGGCTGTGGATCGAGGAAATTCAGTTCCACTTCGTAAGCCAAATACGATTCATCTTCGTGGATGTAGACGTAGAGGTTCCCTTTTGGCTTCACCTCGAACTTCTCCACTTTTGCGTCAATCTCATCCTCCAAATCCTTGATGGCTTCTTTTACCGCTTTATCTGACTTGAGTTTTGGTTTTTTCGTCAGCTTATCATTGTTTGACAAGTCAGGTGCGTAGTTACCGAGAAATGCTGTTACATTCCCATCCTCGTTTACGTGAACCGTTTGCTGATAACCATAGACTGGGATGCCCTCGTACATTTCTTGTACGCGGTAGTGGGTCATGTCTGTCTCTTTGTCTGTCACTTCATCAAGCACTTTGAAGTGGTCTCTCACATCTCCATCAATGCGGAAAGAATCTTGATGTTGCTCCAGGAATCCCCAAACTTTGTCTTCGCCATCCAGCTCTTCTGCTTCGAACTCTTCTCCGATGAATTCGGGGGTATCCCACTCAGCACTATAGACGATGCTTTCAGATTCGGCCTGCGCAGCCAGCGGCAGGAAGGTGGAAGTACCTAATGCGAAGCTGAGTGTTACTGCAAAAACCGATTTTTTCATACTTGTTAACTCCTCCTTGGAAAATATTGTTTTTTATGTAAGTTCATAGTTGTTTACATCTCTTATTATTTGTCATAAATGTGAATTTGAGAACAATTTTTTAACGACAAAAAAATCATTTCCCGAAAGAAATGATTTTTTGGTAAATTTATTACATTTGCGATTGCCATGCGATCCGATACACCTTGCGCGGTCTGCCACGCGGGTGCGGGCTTTCTTCCCTGATCACCTGCGCGAGTCCCTTTGACTCCAGTTCAATCAGTATGCGTCTGGCACTTCGTGGAAGAATTTGCAGATACGAGGCTAATTCTGTCGCATGAATTTCCTGAGAGCCTCGCTTTTTGAGTATGGAGTGGAGCTTCGCGAGCGTCATGACACTGAGAGAGGTAAGCTGACTGAGCTCTTGCAGCTTTTCAGAGTCGTACCGATAGGTGATCTGTTCAGCACGACCAAGCGGCCCGACGACGCTTTTGTCATCAAAGAAGACCATCCAGTTGCCTGTCCCGCGCTCTTTGGCGTGCAGCAAAGCCGCACCACCATGGATTTCTGCTTCATAAGCGGTCTTCCCGATCCCGATTCCGCACGTCACCAGATCAGCGCGAATGCCAAACAGCTCTTCCAAATCCGGCATGGTCGCATAGTCACGGGTCACTTCTTGCAAATTACCCCGTGTTGTAAAAATGACGTAGCGTCCGGGACCTGCTGTCTTCAGTGAGCCTTGCAAATGCTTCGCATAGCGCAACAGCTTTTCCATCGTCTTGATCTCGGCATTTTGCCATTCATCTGTGGAAAAGTTGCCACCGGCAAGCTCGCGAAATGGATCGATCTCCATCATCTGCACGGCAATTTGGGTATCTTTGAAGTGAAGCATTTCATGCGTTCGCAAAAGCATATGAATGACCGAAATTACTCCTGCCCGTGTCGGCACGACCCGATGTACAGGGACACCTCGCCGCGCCAGCTCTACATCTGCTGTCCGCAAGCAAGTGACAGCCACCTTTGTCTTGCCTGCCTTCCAAAGCTGTTCGTGGTAATCGGCCAGTTCATCGGCTGAGATTGCTCCCTCGTAATGCTTGAGCCATTTGTAGCCACCAGCAATGCCCGCTTCGTCCAAAAAATGCTCCAGTTCTTCTGGAGAAAATGTATCAAAGCTCACTTCATCCACCCGGATCCCCAATTGATGGGACAGGTGAAGCAAGGTTCTGTACAAGCTCGCACCGAGATGAGGCACATAAGCCATCGGCACTGGGATCTTACCAGACTCGCTCACCATGGCATAAGGGACCTGTCCGGAGAAAAGCCACATATCCACCTCATCCACATGCGGCGAAATCAGATCAAGAATCTCTTCTTCTTTCCAATAGACGATCGGCAAGTATTCAATTTCGGGAAACTCTCGCATGACTGATTCGATGATGGCAAGTGAATCATCCGCGCCTATTACGCCTAGTCGCAGCTTCAACTAAACTCCCTCTTTCACACCAATCTCTTCCTGCTTGTGGACTGCTTCTATGATGAAAAGACGACTGACTATTTGAACAACCTCTACTAGGATAACATACTCCCTCTCTTTTTCTTATCGGGGGATCACTTTACCTGCTGCCTCCCCAATCCGGTGTGCCACGTACAAAACAGGTATGATCAACAAGCTGTATGGCAACGTACTCCCAATCAACTGCCACGTCACAAGTCCAGCCTCAAACAATCGAAAATAGGTATACAAACTATACGGCAAAACGAAGGCCACAGCCGTCACCACACCAGGTGTATACGTGCGAAGGACAACTGCATGACCAACATGCATGAAAACATGAAGAAACATCACGTGCAGACAAACCAGAAAAAACGGGAGGTATGTTCCAGCCGAAAGTGTCGTGACAGTCAGGATGACCGCTACTGATAAAACCGCGAAAATACAAGAGACTGCGACTGCAAATTGCGCCGTGTTCATCGAAAGCGACGGCTCCAGCATCTTCATAAGTCGTTCTGGAACAGTTTGTCTGATGAGGTCTTTCTTTGCTCGCACCCAACCTTCTACCATCACGATCTCCTCGAAATCATGAAACATGAAAACGACTAAAAACAACCAAATCAGATGGGACAACTCTAGCATACACTCACCCTCTTCCTATTCGTTTGTCCGCAAAATTCCATGTGCCAAAAAAGATACCACTTCGTCCGCAAGCTGCTCCGGTGTTTTTTCGCCCGTCAGCAAATATCGCGACGTCATACGGTCTACGACTGCAATCATTGCCTCTGCCGCCACCTCCACAGACAACTCCACACGGACTTGACCAGCAGTCTGATTTTGTCGCAAGTTGACAGCAACAATCGAAGCCAGCTTACTATGCAGCCCATCTCCCTCTTCTGCCTGATACAGAACGATCCTGGTCAAGTCAGGCTGCTCCTGAAAAAATCGGAACAAGGCGAGCAGGTTTTCCCGTACCTGACGGAAGACATCTGCCTTCGTCAAGGCCGTTACCTTTTGACCGCTGTCCGCCAATTCCCACAGCTTGGTGACGAATGTATCCGTCAACTGCTGATACAAGCCTGCCTTGCTGTCGAAATACTGATAAAACGACGCCTGTGTCAATCCAGCTGCTTTCACGATGTCACTCACCCGTGTGCGATGAAAGCCTTTTGCCGCAAACTCTGAAGCTGCCGCCGCAAGCAACCGACTGCGACTTAACTCCCCTTTTGACAATTTGTCATTGGTCATTTTCTCACCTCAAAAGTAACTAACGAGTTATATAACTATTGAGTTATTTTTACAACTTTTGGATTTTATTGTCAAGACCCACTTGCTTTTTCTTCCGACTGTGCGTAAAATGTTTGCTCAAAGGGTATCATTTGATGGCAATGAGGAAGAAGAGTAGTCATTTTTCGAGACTTCAGAGAGCTGATGGTTGGTGCGAATCAGTGTTAAGGAAATGATGAATGGGCTTCCGAGCTCCAAACCGAACCCGCTCTCATGGCGGCAGTAGGCTTTGGCGTTACGTCCGTACGTTACAATGGACACCGTATCAAGCTGTTTTACACAGAAACGGTACGGATTAAAGAGATTTTGCGTATGGATGATTCCGTACGTGAAATAACAAGGGTGGCACCACGGTTCATTCGTCCCTGTCCAGGGCGGATGGACCTTTTTGTATTTCATGCGGACATTCATATTTTCACGATTGAAAGGAGCAGCTTTCCCATGAAAACCATCTTTTCCGGCATTCAACCGAGCGGCATTTTGACACTCGGCAACTACTTGGGCGCGATGAAACACTTCGTTCCGCTTCAAGATCAGTTCAACTGCTTTTACTGCATCGTAGACCAGCATGCGATCACCGTTCCACAGGAGCCTGCCGTTCTACGCGAAAACATCCGTCGTCTCGCGGCTCTCTATTTGTCCGTTGGCCTCGATCCGAACAAAATGACGCTGTTCGTCCAATCGGAAGTACCTGCCCATGCCAAGCTCGGCTGGATCATGCTGTGTACCTCTTACTTGGGTGAATTGGAGCGCATGACCCAATTCAAGGACAAATCCGATGGACGCGGCGAGTCCATTCCAGGCGGTCTGCTGGCTTATCCTCCATTGATGGCTGCTGATATTGTGCTGTACGGCACTGATTTCGTCCCTGTGGGCGAGGACCAGAAGCAGCACTTGGAGCTCACTCGTGATTTGGCAACCCGTTTTAACAACCGTTATGGCGACATTTTCACCATTCCAGAGGTTCGCCTGCCAGAGACTGGCGCACGCATCATGTCCCTTGCAGAAGGTACAAAGAAAATGAGCAAATCCGATCCAAACCAAGGCGCCTTCATCTCCATGCTGGATGATGCAGACACCATCACGAAAAAAATCAAGCGCGCGCAAACGGATTCTGACAGCGTTGTGCGTTATGACAAAGCAGAAAAACCAGCAGTCTCTAACCTCATGACCATCTACTCGCTTTGCTCCGGTAAATCACTGGAAGAAATTGAAGCGATGTACGAGGGCAAAGGCTACGGCGCATTCAAAACCGAGCTGGCTGAAGTTGTCGTAGAAACACTCCGTCCGATCCAAGAACGCTTCGATCAGCTATTCCACTCCTCCGAACTGGATGATATCCTGACTGCCGGGGCAGAGAAAGCGAATAAAGTCGCGAACGAGATGCTGTACAAAGTTGAAAAAGTGATGGGTATGGCGCGTCTCTAATCCATTGCCACAACAAAAAACGGGCTGGGAAGCTATCTCCCAACCCGTTTTTCTTTAGTCGTTGCTCTTAACCGTGACAGTTACCTTGGCTGTTTTGCCAGCGTAGCTGATCGTGATGGTCACTCTTGTCCTTGGTTTGGCATCATCCAAGACAAGAATACGCCCAGCCTCATCAACCTCTACCTGTTCGGGCTTGCTTGATGTGAACTCGATAACCTCAGCTTCGGTAACGTCTTCTTCCGCATCGTTACCGAGAATCGCCGTAATTTCGAGCTGTGCTTCCTCACCCTGCGCTAGCTTGAGTGAATTCGGTTTGACCTCGAGCCTTTTCAGGGCGGTCTCACCAACGACATACGATGCGGAGGTCACTACTGTAAAAATTCCTACCTCGTCTTCTTTTGTCACTTGGATCGCTTTTCCCTTGAGTCCTGTAGCCGCTCGCCACATATTGCTCCGATACGAGTAGGCTTGGAGCTTTTCGCTGGCGTCATCAGCGACTGGCAACGCGAGTGTAAAACCTGTTTTGCCGAGGCTTGTCACTTTTTTGCCGTTGCTCCACACTTGCAATTGATAGGCCTCCCCAGGGTTCGGCACACCTTTCCATCCGTTCCCATTTGCTTCTGTCAGGGAGAGGGCAAACTCTCTTGCACGCTGAGCGGAAAAGTATGCGCTAGGCACCTCTACCCATGCTTCACTGTCCAAGATTACGCGGATTCCAACCTCTTTTTTCTTCAATTGTTCAACCAGCTTCTGTTCAAGGGTCACGGTCGGATCAGCAGATTCTTCCTTGCGAGAACGCGTGTCGATCGAATTGTCTTCGCTTTGTTTCACCTGAACGAACAGCACCGGAACAAAGCCGATCTTTTCTTTCACGGATTCGATTACTTTCATGAATTCCCCGAGTATTTCCAGAAGTTCATCTACTTGTTCGTCAGCTGCCTTGATCTCTTCCCCATCTTCAATGACGACAGTGCCAAGCTTTTTCAAAAGCTCTTCTGCTAGTCTACGGACATGCTTGGCAACCTCTTTAGAAATTTCCTTTTCATCGAGCGGCTCCAGTGCTGTTTTCGCCAAGCTCGTCAAGGAGGCAAGTGCCAGGCGGGCAAGCTCTTCATCCTCGATGCCATCTTCTATGAGAGGGTCAAATGCTTTGTTCAAAAAGCTCTTCGTCACATCTTGGAATGCCTCTTCTCTGATGGTTCCTCGCTCGGCCTGCTCGGCCACTGCCTCGAGTACAGTCGTGATCGTATGGGTGACTGTCTCCCATTTCTCAGTCGGCGTCCACTGCTCCGCATCCAGAAGTTTTCCCAGATGGCTAAGTACTTGATCCACCTGACCCAAAATGGCGCTCTCCTCGTTACTTGCGGAGATGGCTCGAGCTGCTTCCTTGTTCAAATCTCGCTGCGTGTCCGGTGTTGGTGTTCTGTCCGGCGGTGTAACTGGTGGAGGTGAGTCCGGCTTGGCTGGAACCTGTACTGTCAATGCTTTCGTTACTGCTGTTGATTGATCGGATGTTCTTGTGACCTCCAAAATCAGGTCTACATTCGTCTGGCGATTTGGCGGTGTAATTTTAGCGTCCAGCGCAATGACCGCTGGATCACTAGACGTCTTGATCGTGATGGTAAAGCCTGTAGGTACTTCTGGCAGCTTCAAGCGTGTCTCACCCGCTGCTGGCTGTGTGAGCTGCGTGATGCTTTCTGCCACTTCTTGTGCTGTTTTTCCCGGCGTACCACGATCCTTCAAGTCCAGCTGTACGAGGACAGGATTATGATCACTCACACGTCCCTCGCTCTCGGTCAAGCCAGCGTTGATGTGAACGATATCAACCTTCGTGTCGTCCTTCAAATGGTTGCTGACCAAAATTTGATCCAAGACTTGGGAGTTCCCTTGGTACACGTACGTATACTGCTCACCCTTCGGCAGTTTCTCCACCATATTGGTCAAAACGCCATCTGCCAATTCCTGCACCGGATTCGAAAACGGGAAGTCGTTGAGATCGCCCAGCACGACCACATTTGCTTTCGCTTCCGCCGCATGGATTTCTTTTACAAAGTTATTTAACACACGAGCAATTTTCACGCGTTGTACTTCACTCACCAGCTGTGGCGGCTGATCTTTTCCAAACAGCGCTTGATCTCCGCCCTTGGAGTTGAAATGGTTGGCGATGACAATGACAGGCTCGCCTTGGAAAATGAATTCCGCAGCCAGCGGCTTACGGCTCGAAGCAAACGCCTCGTTGGTCGGATCTACCCGCCCTGGATTATGTGACAAATGCGCTACACCATCTCGTGTCTCGATTTGCACCGCATCAGTCGCTCCTCCTGACGTTCCTGCCGCCAGCTGTACCCGTTCCGGGTTGTAGAAGAAGCCTACACGGATGTTTCCTCCAGGCTGTCCACCATCTTGATTGTTCTGTGGCGCGATATCGGTATATCGGTAAGTCGGGCCATTTTTGTTTTCAATTGCTTTGATCAATGCGTCCGCAGACTGCGTAGCATCTGTTTGCCCATTGTCCGTCGGCCCATTGTCGTCCTGCATTTCCACCACGCCGATAATATCCGGCCCCTTCATGTTGTCCACGATCGTCTCGGCGATACGATTGATTTTGGCAGAATCGGTTTTTGCCGAGAAATTCTCGATGTTGTACGAAGCAATTGTCAGCTTGTCTTCTTTTGGGGAAATACTCGTCACTGGTTGCTCATAATGGCTTGGCTGTACCGTAAATGATCGTGTATGGAACAGCTTGTAATTCGCAAAGCTGTAGTCAATGATGCCTACCAGTGGTCCGTCAAATTTGTCGCCGACTTTTACCTCTCCGGTAATCGATTCGAGTTTGTCTGATACGGTGATGCGCTCAGGGTGAAAATCATTGGCTTCGAGCACTACTCCACCAGCTGGCGTACGTGGCTGATTCGGATGGGCTCGATCATCGATGACAACAAATTCCGTTGCACGTGGATTGATAAATGTCTTGGTTTCGCCAACCACGATTGGATTGTCGATTTGCACCAGCATGCCTTCGAGACTTTCCCAGAAGTCGATGCCGTCTTGGTCTGGGTCGAATTTGCCGAGACTGTCGTTGTCGATGATCCCGTTCGGGTATTCGTAGTTGTCTTTGCCCAGGATGAGTGGTTCTGGGAGTGCCTGGCCTGGCTTGACAACTTTGTACGAGGTCGCATCAATCTGAGTCTGCGTAAGGTCTGTACCCGCCCTGTTCGATGGCACGTATTCCTTGACGGTTCCGCTGACGGTTACTTCATCGCCAGGGGTGACCGCTGCTTTTGGCTCGTAAACGTATATACCTTCAGAAGTAAATGGGTCTGCGTCCGGTAATGGGTCTTGCATATAAAAGCCTTGTACATTGCTGCCGCTTCGGACAACAGCCGTTACGATTCCTGGAACATTCGTCACCGTTCCATCCGCCATCGGTGAGCGGTGCGACGTTCCTTGGATATCATGAATCCGAATGTTTTCTTTTTGAATCACGTAGCGGAAGATCGCTACATTGCTGTCTGTGTAACCATCCTTGACGGCTATGGCTGAAAGGGTCGTATCCGCGTCAATCGGGATCGGTCCTGTATACTTCTTGCTTTGCCTACTCGGTGTCGAACCATCTATCGTATAGTAGATCACGGCGTCTGCCATCGTCGTTGAGAGTGTTACTTTTGTTCCCTGTGTCACCATAGGACCTGCTGGGCTCGCTGTAACCATGGGGACTTTATTCTCGTCCTCTACGAGATCAGCGACAGTGCGGGGCACCAGCTTGTATACATTGCGGTCATAGTTAACCACGCCTGTAATGGCTGCATAGCTCTTGTTCACTGGAATTGGAAGGGTGGCATCAGGACGAGACACAAACGTACCGTGCTGATCCTCCAGCGTGTAGTTGCCACTCGATACCGATTTGATAGTAACCACTTTTACCGTCACCAGCTTGCCTTCCAAAGCCTCTCCTGTAGCAGCCGCAAAATCAGTAGAAGTCACAACTTGCGGGCTAGGCACACCCGCTTGCTTTTGCACGATTTCCACATTATTGGTGAGCACTTCGAGTTGAGCCAAACCGTAATAGTCATTCATTTTTCCGGTAGCTCGGATTTTGTCTCCCACCTCAATTTTGCCAGTCAGCCCTGGCGCACGAAGTACGAGCCCCGCCGTATCGTCTTGGAAATACACGTTATTTTGTCCGCCCGCTTCAAACATCGCCGTCACCGTTCCAACGACGCTGACATTTGTTCCTATCGGTGCGGTTCTTGCTTCAGCAATCGTAGTCGAACCTACGGCTGACTTGGTAACGCTAACTTCCAGGCTCTCAAACGACTTGCCGTACTCCCCAGTTGTTTGCTGCGTTACGAGAATATGATCCAACTGGTCGATGTTTGGAATCGTAAAGGAAAATGACCCGTTTGCCTGTGCCGTTCCTGTTTCTTTGTTACTCAGCAACAGCGGTTGTTTTTGCGGATCATATGCGCGCAGTATCGCATTCCCTGCTGCCGCTCCTGCTTCTCCTCGCAGCTCGCCCACACCGTTCAATACTTGCAGGCTGACTTTTTCCTGTACCAAGGCAGGACTGGCAACAGCTGGCCTCAGCTCGATGCCGGCGCTCTCCTTCTTACTCCCTTCTGTTGCGGTGAGATAAACTCCCTGCGCACTTGGATCGGGATTGGCAAAAGTCAGCTCGATTTGTCCGGAAGCATCCGAATCTTGCTGTGCCAACGGAGTGTCGCTACCTGTTCCTGTAGGCTGACTCGCATAAACCTTAATGATGCGCCCCTGACCGACGTAGCCGCGAATTGTTGCTTGGATAGGATCAGTATGATCAAAAATTAGTTCTGTAGCGTTCGGCTTGTCGGTCACATCTGTTGGTAGCGGTGGTTCTACTGGGCTTTGCGTGTTTTTGGGGGTAGGAGCCCCTGTGATAAAATCGTTGCCGTTGTTATTGGTATCCCAGCCATTTCCTCCGTTCGGTACAATGCCGCTGGCGTCACTAATGCGTTGGATGCTGGTCGTATTTGAAGGAGCTGGTGCTGGTGAGTTGCCCTCAGATGAATTCGCATCACCAAATCCGACCATATCAGCAACACCTGCTTGGGAGGATACATCTGTTCCAGTTAAAGGCGTTGTATGGCTGACGAGAGCAACTTTTCCTTTAGTACCTGACAAATCAATCTTCCCAGTATCATCAGGAGAAGGGAGTTCTGTCCCTCCAGCTTGTCCTGCTACTTGCTGAATCAAATAAAATCCATAGGGGGCTATGCTTCCAGTTAAATTTGTTGCCTGCCATTTCTCTCCCGTAGCAGAAGCATACTGCACAGACCACCCCCCAAGCGAAACAGCAGTGTCCGTCGGGTTGTACAGCTCAATGAAATCGTTCTTGTAATGAGCGCCAGAGTTCCCCCCACCCCCATACACCTCACTGATCACCACATGATCAGCCCGCGCAGCTTTTGCCTGTGGCATCCACCCGGTCGGTAAAACAGTTCCCATCATGACCGCGGCGATTAGCGCCAGCTTCGGCCATCTGGAAGAACTTCTTCTTTTTTTCAACATCCTCGCATCATTCCTCCTCATATCAATCGGAAATGGCTACTATAAAATGGTAAACGTATAACCTGAACCTTATGTGAATTTGATGTAAAGTTTGTATAATCCTTCTAAACTTGTAAAAACAAAAACCGCCAAGCTTGAACTGCACCCCAATTGTTAGACACAACTAACGATTGGAGGTGCAGTTTTTTCTATGACTAAATTTTCTACAGACGATAAACTATCAGCGGTTC
>NZ_JBIAOR010000003.1:0-478986 GCF_042878995.1 Brevibacillus sp. NPDC003359 | reverse complement strand
CCGCTAGCCTCCGAAGAGACTCGCTCGACTTGCATGTATTAGGCACGCCGCCAGCGTTCGTCCTGAGCCAGGATCAAACTCTCCAATAAAGTTTGTTACTGGTTCAAAGCTGGCAAATCATTTAATGATAGACTCATTAACGCTTTCGCTGTTCAGTTTTCAAAGAGCATTTTGTGTTGTTCGCCCGAAGGCGACTTCTCGATCTTATCACATCGCATCTTCTTTTGCAAGAGGTTTTTTCAACCATTTCGCTTCGTTCAGCAGCGACAAGATCTAATATAACAAAATCACCAGATACAAGTCAAGGGTTTCTTTCACTTTTTTATTGATGATTTTTTATTTGTATTGATTGTTTCGAGCAGAATTTAAATATAAATGAATTAGGTGACGAAGTCAATAGGTAAAACGAATAGTGATTCTCTTTTTATTTCACACTATAACCGCTAGGCTTTTTAGTTGCGTATCCGTGAAAGTATCCAATAACAAAACGGCGGTGTTACTATGGACCCGAAACCAACCTATGAAGAATACGAAAACGATAATTACAGTGAATTATCTACTGTAGAGTCACAGCGCAATGAAATCCTTCAGGAGGAATTCCCGGAGGGGCCTTTTGGAGCTGCCACCAACGAAACCCGCTTAGGGAAAGCAACAGGCTGGGAACCCGGACAGCACTCCACCACCACTCGATTCACTTACGAAACACGGCAGATGCATCAAGATCTCCCTAGACAAGACCCATCCGCGCATCCCATTCATGATGATCCGAACAAAGAAGAATAAGAATAAAAAACCAAGCCCCCACTTAAAAAGCAGGGGGCTTGGTCGTTCTTATCAAAGAATGTATGACTACTCCTCAGCAACTACATGAGTCGTTAAGGTTCCGATCCCTTCAATGGTTACCGAAATTTCGTCACCTGGAACAAGTTCGCCTACACCAGATGGAGTCCCGGTCAAAATAACATCGCCAGGACGAAGCGTCATGACCGCGGATACAGCTTCGATCAGTTGCGGAATCGAAAAAATCAGTTGGTCAGTGCGAGCATCCTGACGCACTTCCCCGTTTACTCGTGTCACGATACGCAAGTTATGATAATCCAGTTTGGCTGCAATAGCAGGTCCAAGCGGACAAAACGTGTCAAAGCCTTTTGCCCGTGTCCATTGTCCATCGCTCATCTGCAGATCGCGAGCGGTCACATCAATCGCACAAGTGAATCCCAAAATATAATCGTCTGCATCCGCAACCTTGATCTTTTTGGCCTCTTTCTTAATCACCACGGCGAGCTCGCCTTCATAATGAAGGTTCTGTGTCAGCTTTGGATAGACGATGGGCTCACCAGGTCCAATGACAGTTGTTGATGGCTTCAAAAACATCAACGGTTCTTTTGGCAGGTCAATCCCCATCTCAACCGCATGGTCCAGGTAATTCAATCCGATGCACACGACTTTGCTTGGATCACTTGGCGCCTTTAACGCGACCTCGTCCAAAGGCAACTCAAGGCCCGTCATAATCGGTTTTGCTGTATGGATTTTGTAAATGTCCCCTTCAATCACACGTACTTTGTGATCCTCTTCCACCATCCAGCCATGCTTCACCTTACCATTGCGCTCATAACGGATTATCATGGTTCCTTCTCCCCCGTGTCGCGATTTTCTCTATACCTGCTTTTAGAACAGGTCGGTTGTCGTTTCTTTTGGCTTCGTTGTAATCTCTTCTATTTCAGTTCGCGCTACAGCATCCTCCACTAACGCTTCTACATCCAGCGCTTCCTCAAATTTTGCGGCGAGGCGAGGCTTCGGTCGCGTCACAGGATTTTTCGGTGTAAACACTGTGCAGCAGTCTTCATAAGGCAAAATAGACAGCTCGTACGTATCGATTTGGCGAGAAAGGTCCACAATGTCTACCTTGTCCATGGCGACGAGTGGTCGCAGGATTGGGATCGAAATCACCTTGTTGATCGTGTCCATGCTTTCCAAGGTTTGCGACGCGACTTGACCGAGGCTTTCTCCTGTTGCGAGTGCCTTGGCATTGGTATTTTCTGCAACACGCTCCGAAATGCGCATCATGAAGCGACGCATGATGGTGATCAAATAGTCTTCAGGACATTTTTCACGGATGGCAGTTTGAATTTCTGTAAACGGTACGACGTGGAGACGGACAGTTCCTCCCCATTTGGTCAGCTTATGAGCCAAGTCACGTACTTTTTGCAAAGCACGCTCGCTCGTAAACGGATAGCTATGGAAGTGAATCGCTTCAAGCGTCACTCCACGTTTAAGCATCATCCAGCCAGCTACAGGACTGTCGATACCCCCAGATAGAAGCAGAAGTACTTTTCCGCTTACCCCAACTGGCAAGCCGCCTAGTCCCTGGATGGTTTCGCAACTAATGTAAGTACCCTCTGTGCGAATTTCTACATTAACAATCATATCCGGCTCATGCAAATCTACACTGATAGCTGGAAGGGCACGCAAGATGTGTGTTGCCACCATGCGGTTCACTTCCATCGATTGAATTGGATAGCGTTTATCTGCGCGACGAGAAACCACGCGGAAGGTACGCGGCTGTGGGTCCATTTGACGAACCAACTCCAGCGCTTTTTCCTTGATCGTTTCAATATCAGGATCTACCTGGATCGTCGGACTAAAGGAAGAAATCCCAAAAACGCGCTTCAATCGCTCCATAACCGCATAGGCGTCCTCCCCGTGCAGTTCCACATACATACGACCGTAATTGCGGCGAACTTTTACTTTAAAAAATGAGCGCAGTACGTTTCTCACACTTTTGATAAGTGTCTCTTCGAATTGATCGCGGTTTTTCCCTTTCAACGCCAATTCACCATAACGAATCAAAATAACATCGTAGTTCATGTTTATCTCCTTTTAGTTGTCCACACTATTTTCTATGAGCGGGGGCAGGTTGTTGTTTGATATAAGTACGAAGCACACTTACGCATTCCTCTAACGCCTTCAGAAACTGCTGAATGTCCTCCGCTGTATTTTCCCGGCCCAGACTGACCCGCAGAGACGACAACGCGCAATCCCGCTCGATACCAATTGCAGTCAGTACTCGGCTCGGTTCATTAGCTTTGGATGAGCACGCCGACTTGGTGGATACCAGAAAGCCTTTTTCCTCCAAAGCATGCAACAGGACTTCCGCTTTTACTCCTGGCACTGACAAGTTCATAATATAAGGAGCCGTATTCTCTTCCGGGGTATTCACGATGCAACCTTCGATAATTGCAATCCCTTCTCGAAGCTGCTGATTCAATTTTTGCAGCCTAATTATCTCGACGCTGCCCAGTTCTTCTAGAATCCGGATTGCTTTTGCCATACCTGCGATGGCTGGGAGATTTTCGGTTCCTGAGCGAACACCGCCTTCTTGACCGCCACCCATCATCAGAGGGTGAATGATCAAGCCTTCTCGTTTATACAAAATGCCTACTCCTCTAGGGCCGTAAAACTTGTGAGCAGAGACACTCAACAGATCAATCCCTGAATCCTTGATGCGCAAAGGAACTTTCCCAATTCCTTGGACAGCATCGACGTGAAACAAGACTTTCGGGAATTGCTTCAACCATTGTCCGATTTCCAAGATCGGCTGAATAGTTCCCAGCTCGTTGTTCACATGCATGACCGTAACAAGAATCGTATCCGGACGCATTGCTTTCTGAACATCTTCTACCGACACGCGACCTTCACGATCTACCGGCAAATATGTCACGGCAAACCCTAGGCCTTCCAACTGTTTGCAGACATCGTATACAGCCGGATGCTCTACCTGCGTTGTAATAATATGTTTCCCTCTGTTTTGATATTGAAAGGCTACACCCTTGATCGCCGTATTATTGCTCTCAGTACCACCTGAAGTAAAAATAACTTCACTTTCTTTACAGCCCAAGTACTGTGCAGCAACCTTTCGCGCCTGCTTCAGTACATTTTCCGCCTCTACTCCTTTTTGATGCAAAGAAGACGGGTTTCCATAGTAACTTTCCATCGCGCGTCTCACGGTTTCAATCACTTGAGGATGAGGCCGGGTAGTCGCACTGTTGTCCAAGTAAATCACCAGTAAACACCTTCCTAAGGGCAAGATGCCCGAATACTACGCTTCATCATAACATGACTTTTCGTAAAGAACATACAAAGTATTGCACTTCTCGACCTTATTTTTCCCCGAGTTCGTTGCTCTCAAAAGACCAAATCAGACAATCTGAACAACCGTTCACAGACTATTCACGGATAAAGCGCTTACATCCAAATATAGGCTATTTACATTGGTTTGGCCTTTCGTTAGAATAGTCAATAAATTTAGATAAAAAACAACAACAAGGAGAGAACCACCATGACAGCACAAGCCATGCAAGAAGAAATCAAGAAGATGGAAGCCGAATTGAAAAGACTGCAAGCGGAACTGGCGAAGATGAACAAAAATACCCCACAGTACGATCGCACGGATGTCGCGTACTTACATGAGGTGTATAACGGGTGATACTCATTCGAATTCGATAGCGTGGTGACGGCAAGGAGGAATCGCCGTGACCACGCTATTTTTTGTAAAAAACCGCTCCAGTCGATTTCGACGGAACGGTTTTGGCTTGCTACTATTTAAATGGGATCTCTCCCAAATACTCACCGGAAAAAACTTCGGTAGCCGGACCCGTCATATAGACTCGGTTATCCGCTTCCTTCCATTCAATAAAGAGATCTCCTCCTGCCAAGTGAACAGTGACTTTTCTATCTGTCTTTCCACTTAAGTGGGCAGCTACTGCAGCAGCGCAAGCTCCTGTCCCACAGGCAAGCGTTACACCTGATCCCCTCTCCCATACACGGAAAAGAATTTCCTCCTGATTCAATATTTGGATAAATTCGACGTTGGTTCTCTCAGGAAACCATTCGTGGTACTCGATCATTGGCCCGTAATGACGAACATCTTCTTCCTTCACTTCATCGACGAAAAGGATGGCATGTGGATTGCCCATCGAAACAGCAGTCATCGTAAACGCGGTTCCATCGACCTCGATTACCTCTTCTCTCACTTGCTCTTCAGGAATGCCTGTCATCGGAATCGCTGCTCGCTCAAAACGAGGCTCCCCCATATCTATCGTTACTTGATCCACCTTACCGTCTGCTCCAAGGGAAACAACAGGGGTTACGGTTCCACCTAACGTCTCCACTGTAAACGTTGTTTGCTCCGTCAAACCGTGGTCGTATACGTACTTACTCACACAGCGCAAGCCGTTTCCGCAATTTTTTGCCTCGCTGCCATCATTGTTAAATACCCGCATACGAAAGTCTGCTCGTTCAGATGGCATAATAAGGATCAGTCCATCGCCGCCAATACCAAAATTCCGATCGCTCACCCTTCTTGCCAATTCGGGTAAATCTACACCCGACAAGTCTTCATCAAAACAGTTGACGTAAACGTAATCATTACCCAAGCCATGCAGCTTTGTAAATTTCATCGTCCACTCCTCTTTCTCTCTCGTATGATAGGTCTGACTCTTTTCTACGCATTATCTTATCACAACCTAGAGAATCGCGGTCGAATCAAAAGGTGGTATACTACCACTAGCATCGATGATGGAAAGAGGTGGAACAAGCCGTTGGATTATCATATTTTCCGTTATGCACTCGGAACGATAAATGAAGCAAAACGTCTCGCTGTGCAAAAAGCAACCGGAACGGAGCCTTTCTGCTTATCCGTCCCCTCGGGCGTAGCGGCTCAGCCGATGAGTGAGGAAGAAACGATTACAGGAGCGATTAATCGAGCAAAAGCTGCACATAGTCAAACCCCGGAAGCAGAGATTGGGCTAGGCTTAGAAGGCGGACTTATGTGCGATGAGCAGTTTACAAAACAATGGTATTTGATTTCCATCTGCGCAGCCTGGAATGGAAGTGAGCTGTTTATTGGAAAAGGTTTAGCTTTTCCTATTCCGAATCAAGCCGTCCAGCGAATCCAGCAGGAGCAAATTGAGCTTGGCACTATCATAGATGAATGGGGGAAAACCGTTGGCAGTAATCATCGCGGTGGTGCCTACTCCCTCTTAACGGATAATCGCGTACGACGTTCCGATGTTTTTTGTGACGCCGTTATCGCAGCGATTACGCCTTTCGTTTCCTCTTTGTACAAATAGCAGTGAGCAACACAAAAACCTCTCCGGCTGAACGAACCGGAGAGGTTTTGCGGTGTGATGCTTTTAGCGAGCCGTATAGTACGGGTAGATGACTAATGCGCCCAAAATGGCAATAGCCCCTACGATCATCGCCCAGGCTCCCAGAGTCTTCGAGTTGCGTCGATACGCCAAGTAGCCAAGCACCATACCAATTGGAGCCACCACGTACGGCATGAGAAACAAGGACAGGATCGATAAGCCCAAGCCAGTCATCCCGATACCGCTGGCACCATTTTCCCGGGTTTCCTCGTCTGTGTCGATCTCACTGGCAGCACGACTAGTCGGAAACGGCTCGGCAATTTCCGCCGCAGCCTCGATGTCGTCATCTCTGACTCTGGCGACCGGTGAACGGTCCTCTTTTGTCAGAACAACGCCATCCAAACGCTCCGAATAGTCGTTTCGCTCCTCATCCAGCTCGCCTGTATAGCGCTCTGTAAAGGAGTGGGGATCGTAGTGAACCCTGCGCCTCGACCGCTCTTCCTCTTCGTCAAAGACGGCCTGTGTCCAAGTATTCGCTGCAAACTCCCTGTCGTGCTGATCAACCGTCTCGGAAAAACCGGTATCTTCCTTCCGCTTCGCATCATTACGTTCGTGTCGATCCAACATAGCATGCTCAGCCCCTTTTTTGGTAAAGGATTATTTAAGTGAAGGAAGTAGCCTTATTGTCTGCCTACGTTGTACAATTTAAACGGGAGGCGAGAGAATGAAACCAGACAAAATCCTAACCATTGGCATTGATATTGACGGTACAGTCACATCACCTAGCAGTATTGTTCCGTTGATGAATGAGAGCTTTGGAAGAGATTTACGATATGAAGATTGTGTGGAGTACAATTTAGCCAATGTGTATCAAATTACGGACGCAGAGTTCGAAATGTGGCTGGATCAAAACGGGGAGCGCCTTTATGATGGTGCGCCTGTTCACGGAATTGCCGATCAGGTTTTACGCGATTGGTTTTCCTCCCACAAGCTGGTATATATAAGTGCTCGTGAGGATCGTCACCGCGATGTGACCTTACAATGGTTTGCTCGCTACAATATCCCTCACCATGAAGTGGATTTGATTGGGAGCCACGACAAGCTGTCAGCTGCCCGCAAATGGGGAGTCGACCTTTTTTTGGAGGATCGTCTAGAGAACGCTTTGCAATTGTCAGAAGCGCTGCAAATTCCCGTGTTCTTGTTTGACACTCCTTATAATCAAGCTTCCCTTCCTCCGCTCATCCATCGAGTCACTTCTTGGGAAGAGGTTGCCGAGAAAGTCAACGAGCTTTTTCTGGCTAAGACAAGCGTATAGGTCAAATAGCAAAAAGACGTATCACCATTGAGGGATACGTCCTTTTTGCGCCGAGGCCGCGTTATTTCTTCGTGGAATTCTTCGGCTTGAACGTCAGACAACAGGTCTCAGACGATGTTTTTGCCTGATCCTGATGCTGCGTGTTTTGACCGTACTCGCCCGCGAATTCTTCATTCAGGTTTGCGTTAGCGTGTGCGTCAATTTCTACCATAATCTCATCGGCGTTGCAAAGGTTGCCCTGCGCCCAATACTCACAGTTTGCTACAGAACATTTTACTGCTGGCATGTGCATTCACCCCCTAGAGGCTAGCCTTCACAACAACTCAGGGGGTTATACTTGCCATTCATAATGGAAACAAACTCTACTCCAGAAAGAGGAGGATGACATGTCGACTCCCCGTATTGTCGTCATCACCGGGGCTTCTAGTGGACTTGGTCTAGCTCTGACACGACTTCATTTGGAAAAAGGAGATTGTGTGATTGCCACAAGTCGCAAAGCCATCAGCGAGGAACTCGTATCGTTACAAAAAGCCTATCCGAATCGTCTCCATCATTACCCGTTAGATGTTAGCAGCAATGAAGACATTCGGCAGTTCGCTGCATGGGTGCACATCCGTTTTGAACGTTGCGATTTTCTTTACAACAATGCCGGGATGGCAGTCTTTGAACCACTTATCGAAATGCGCGTAGAGGAACTAGAAGAAACATTGCGAACGAATATTTCCGGTGTTCTCTACACGACCCGAGCCTTTTTGCCGATGATGCTTCAACAAGAGCAAGGTCATATTATCACGGTTGCCTCACTTGCTGGACAGGTAGCAACAGCCAAAGCTGCGGTATATGCAGCCAGCAAAGCAGCTGTCATCCGCTTTAGTGAAGGATTGCGCCACGAACTGCAAGACAGTGGAATTGCTGTTACCTGTGCCATGCCAGGACCGATTGACACACCCTTTTTGGATAAGGCAGACAAAACGGGTAGCTATCGCAGCAAAGTGAGTCGGTATTTATTGACACCGGAGCAAACGGCAAAGGCCATTTATCGAGCGGCGGAAGCAAAACGTCCGGAGGTTGCCATGCCATTTCGTCTGCATGCGCTCTCCCGCATCTACTCCCTTTTGCCTCAGTGGCTAAAACAACTCGTCTCACCTCTCCTCAATCGAAAGTGATGAGGAATCCTCCAAGTTTTTCAATGCCCCGAATGCAATGATACCGAAAATGATACATACGGCTGCTCCGGCTCCAATGATCCCTTGAACGCCCAGGAAGGGTATGAGGAAGCCAGAGACAGCCGCACCTGCCGGCATTCCTGTCCCCGTAATCGTGCGAACACTGGTCAATACCCGCCCCAAGAGAGCATCCGGCACCTGCTTTTGCAGATAGCTTCTGTACATGATGTTATAAGGAGCAAAGCAAAAGCCCGCCACAACCATCGAAGCCATCGCGATCTCCAACCTCGAGAACAAAGCGATCGGCAAAGTGGTCACTCCCCACGCCACGATAATTCCTGCTAGCGTCGAGCCCAACGGAAGTTTCCACGTAACCGTCGAGAAAAAGAGTGAGCCTAGTAATGCCCCGACTGCTAAAGAAGACCACAGCATCCCTAATGCAATTGATCCTCCTGCCAAATCCTGATTCGCATACAGCGGTAGTGCAATTTCAATGGGGCCGTACGACATGTTAAACAAAAACGTAAAGAAAACAAGAATGATCAATTGCTTGCGTCCAAATAGGTAGCGATACCCTGTCCGCATGTCACTCAGGAGAGAACGCATGAACACTCCCATTTGGCCTTTTGCAATCGCTGTTGGATTCGCACTTTTCGTAAGCTCTCGCGGCAACCGTGAGAAGAAGAATGCACATACAAAAAAGCTGGCCGCATCGATCAACAGAACATAAGCTTCACCAATCAACCCGATTAAAACACCCGCGAGTGCCGGTCCAAACATATAGACAATTTGCCATTGCGTTTCCATAACGCCATTCGCTTTGACCAATTGATTTTTGTCCGAGACGATTCTAGGCAACAAAGTCTGCGCCCCAGCTGTACTCAACGGAGAAAGGATTCCCGCAATCACAATCAACACGTATATCACAAACAACGGAACTTGATCGACTTGCAATAATGCGACCAATGCTAAAAAAATAAGTCCTCGCGCCACATTGTCCATCATGATGAGCTTGCGCCGATCAAACCGATCGAGCAAAACTCCCGCTACTAAACCAGCAAAAACAGCAGGGAGCATATACGCAAGAACGACCCCACCCATCGCAGCAGGTGAGCCTGTTTTATTCATGACAAACCACGTTAAGCCCATCCAGCCAAACTGATCCCCCAGACCAGATAAGAACATCCCCAGCCAGTACCAGCGAAATGAACGCTGCCGCCATAATTCCTTCATGCTGCATCTTCCTTTTTCTCTTTTTTCCATTCATTGTATAATTAGATTCATACTTTTTCAATAATTATATTTATTAAATCTAAAAGTTTCATTTTGTATAAAAAAGAGCCTCTGCTCCAAATAAGCAGAGGAATCTATCTTAAGTCTCACTGTACGTCTGCGATCTTTTGCAACTTACGACGGCTCCAAAGCCACAGAAGTCCTGCTGCAACCCCAAAGAAACCAAGCCACACGGAGACAGCGGCACTGCCCACCTGCTCCGCACTGAATCCGAGAATCAAGCAACTCGCAGAAAAGCTTCCCATGGTCGCCATTTCCCGAATGGAAAAAACGCGAGCCAAATAAGCAGGATCAGACAATCGTTGAAGCTTCGTCACAGACAAGATCGATGAGCTAAACTGAGCAGTTGATGCAAATAAGATGGCAATCGCCAGCCCAAGTAGCGGTTTCGCATGAAACACGGCGATAATCGAACATCCCATCGCTACGAGTGCCCATCCTTGGACATGCCACGTTCCCTTTTCGCTCAGGCTGTCAGCCAGCTTGTTCACGGCAATCCCAGCTATCACACCCCCGAGACCTAACGGAATGTCCAAGAGTCCGAAGACATACAGGCCCTCTCCCCGCTCCGTAAGAACATAGTACATCAGCATAATGTAATAGGCGCCACATACCCGTTCCGCCATCTGATAGCCGATCACACTGCCAATCTCCCGATGTTTGCCGATATAACGGAAGCCCTCTTTTAGCCTTTCCATAAAAGGAACAGCCGCTTTCGATACAACAGAGTCAGCGATTTGCGGAAGCGGAAGCAAGATGAACAGCGACAACAAATAACAGGCGGCATCGAGCAAAAAGTTGTAACGATAGGAGAATAAGTAAACCAGAACTGCTGCCACACCCTGACAAACGATAATGAGAAAAGAAGTCGTCCCCTGCAAAAGGGAATTGGCAGCCAATCTGTCCTTCTCCTCCACGGATTGTACGATCGCTACTTGCATGGCTGGTTGGAAAAAAGCACTGCAAATATTGACCAGAATCAATAACAAAAAAGCCACCCATAAGTAGGTCGCAGATGTGATGAAGAAAAACAAACTGACAAGAATGCCACGAAGTAAATTGACGACAATCATGACCCGCCGTTTATCCCAATTCTCCACAAGCGTCCCAGCGAAAAAGCTGGCAAATACATAAGGGAGCATACGAAACACAGTACCTGCCGCAAAAGAAAGACCCGATCCACTTAAATCATGTAAAAGTCCAACGACCGCAATAAACGTAAATTCATTTCCGATGATGTGAACAATATGGGCCGTATACAAACGGCGAAAGACGGGATGTTGTAAGATCGACACAGGAATGCATCCTCTCACCGTTTTCAATATTGTAGCATTTGTCAAAAAATAAGCGCAAATTGTTCTTGCGGAACGGATCGTTTTGTTGTTACAATACGTTCAAATAAATCTGAACGTCTAAAAATATGAAAACATTCACGTTCAGTGAAACGAGGTTGATCGACTTGAAACGATACGTAGTTGTGGAAACTTTGGATCAATTAAAAGCTGTCAGCGATTCCTTGCGCCTACAGATTATCACGATGCTGGTCAAGGAGGAATACACAGGCAAGCAGCTCGCGACCCTTCTCTCCCTTTCTCCCTCTAAAGTGCATTATCACCTAAAGGAATTGGAAAGCCACGACTTCGTTGAGGTCGTGCGTACGGAAGAAAAGAACGGGATCGTGCAAAAGTTTTATCGGGCTGTTGCTTACGACTTCAAGGTTAGTGATGATTTGCTGCCCTCCCTGCGCGAAGACAGTATCCTGTTGCAGGAAACGATGCTAAATCACCTGCGCTCCAGTATTAATCGCCTGTATAACGCACCAGACGAGTCATTCATGCTCTTTTCGGATCAAGAGGATCGTCCTCCTGCAATTGCAGTTAACTCTGAAGTGAAAGCACCTCGGAAAGAAATATTTGCTTGGCTCAATAAATATCAGGCTTTACTTGAGGAGCTATCCGAAATGGAAGATCGCCACTTAGAGAGGATTGCTGCTGGAGAAGCGGAGGATACGATTGAAAACTTTTACATGGTCACGGTCGGGTTCATGACGAATGAACGTTACTACGTCGCAGAAGACGATTCCTTGCCAGATAACTATGAGCACCAACAGTCTGAATTCAAGCATTTCACTGGCAAGATTGTGGTGAAGAAAAAGAAGGAGGAAAATGGAGATGAGCACTCTGGCGACAAATAATTCCCTTTGGAAAAATGGATCGTTTGTCCGGTTATGGTGCGGCACTTTATTTTCGGCAATGGCTGACGGAGCTTTCTTCATCCTGCTCAACTGGTATATCGTGAATGCCATGGGCTCAGGAGCAATCCTCGGCACGACTTTGATTTGTTTATCCATCCCCCGTCTCCTCTTTATGCTGGCGGGCGGGGTGGCTGCTGATCGTTTGAATCGAAAATGGATTATGTTTTCCTCCCTTTTGGTTAGGGGAATTATTTTAGCCTGCTTTAGTTTGCTTATGCTTCAAGGAAATGGCGCCTGGTTCCCAGTGAGCCTGTACGTCATGGCGGCTTTATTCGGAACAGTCGATGCATTTTTTTGGCCAGCACGCAGCTCGATTCTGCCCTCTCTTGTCTCTCGAGAACAACTTGCGCCAGCTAACAGCTTAATGGAACTATGCCATCAGATTAGCTTGGTTGCCGGACCGGTAGTTACTGCCTTACTACTTGGAACTGTTAGTTATCCGATCATGTTTATGATTTTGGCATGCACCTTCTTCGTAGGAACACTCTTTGTACTCTCTCTCCATTCACACTCATACACCAAAGACACTACTTCAGAGTCTTCAACAGAATCAAGGGCAAGCTCATATTTCAAAGATATCGTGGGGGGAATTCGTTTTACGTATTCAATCCCGATCCTTGCTCTTATTTTAACAACATCACTGTTCACCAACATGATGTTCTCCGGCCCAGTTAACATGATCATTCCTATTCATGTAAATGACCTCGGATGGGACGGGAGTGCTTTTAGCTCACTCAGTACCTCACTTGGAGTGGGCATGATTGTCGGCGGTATTTTGACTGGATTGTTTAAAGGATTCCGTGGAAAATTTATGTTACTCCCTGTAATTCTCGGATGTATGGGAGTTGGAATCAGCTCGTATTATTTCATTGAGGAGCTTTCCTTTGGACTTGTCTCTCATTTTCTCATCGGAATGGCACTCAGTATGACGAATATTCCGTTTATCACCTACATTCAGAGTATCGTCCCTGCCAACATGCTCGGTCGTGTCATGTCATTGCTTTCCTTGATGTCCGTCGGCTTCGGACCAGTCAGCTATGCACTGTGCTCCTTTCTTCTCGCCAAAAACATCGCAACACCGGGTCTTCTATTATTCTTTGGCGGTATCATATTTGCAAGTATCAGCCTTAGCCTGTTCTTTTTCCGCTCGTTCCGGCAAATGGAGCAGCACCCGAACTGGAAGCGACCTATGGTAGAGGAGCAGCAGCGTCCTGCCACCCTTTCTTCGTAACGCCTCTACTATAAATAGAAAGAACGCGCACCTTGCAAGCATGAGCTCTTGCAGGTACGCGTTTTGCTATTTATACGGTTTGTTCTTTTTCAGCAAAGACCTTTATCAGCTGACGAGCACCAAAGCCCATCCGTGTGACTACTCCTGCCTCATCTCGTACAAAGCGGATAAACGCGTCGGTTTCTCCGCGTTTCATGACGAAGCTGTCTTCTCCCACTGATCGAAGTGGAATGTTCGTCCCGTTACTCTTTGCTACCAGCTCATTTTCTTCGATTTCAACCGATACGATCGCCCCTTCGGAAGAGCGGTACTCGCCTGTAAATGCAGGGAGTGCTTCTACAGCCAGCTCATAATCCGGATATTGGAACGGTACCGTATCCGTAGAACGTCCATTGGTCGCATTCAAAATGCCGTGCATCAAATCCGCCATCGGGCCGCCATCTGTGTTCATGAGAATGGCTCCTGTCAGATTACGCTCCGGGAAGACAAAGATTTGTGCCGCAACTCCCTTGATCGCTCCGCCATGCTCAATGAGTGTTCCATCATGGCAATTGGCTACAAACAATCCATAGCCATATGCTTGAAACGGAGAAATCGGGAAATGAGGCGCTATCATGGCCTGCACACTCTCCGGTGAGAGCAAGCGATTCTCGCCTACCAATCCACCCGTTCTGAATATTTCGGTATAGCGCAATAGATCGTGAATCGTCGATTTTAGAAAACCAGCGGAGCGCATCGATGGTGAATCCCACCACGATGGGGAACGGTGTACCTCACCGCCATCCTTTGGACTTTTTCGGGTAAACAAGGTAGCTACCTCTGCTCCCTCTGGCAAATCTTCGACGAGAAAGGCACTGTTCTTCATCCCGGCAGGCTCCAAAATATGGTTATGCACAAACTTCTCGTAAGATATCCCACTCACTCGTTCAATAATCAGACCGAGCATGGCATAACTGTCGTTGGAGTAGCTAAACTCCGTTCCAGGCGCACCTAGAAACTCGTAATCCAGCTTGCCGATGTAGGCCATGAATTCTTCTTTTGTATTGATCTCTTCCACTTTATCGAGATCAAACTCAAGACCGGAGCTAGAGGACTTAACGTCCCCACCCTTCAGAATACTTCTTTTCATCGCACCAGCTAATGTATCCAATGGAGGGAATCCGGCCGTATGTGTCATCAAATGATGGATCGTGATCTCCCGGGTATAAGCTTCATTTGGTGTACGGAGTTCGGGGAGATACTTGACGACAGGATCATGTACAGAGAGCTTTCCTGCATCCTGAAGCTGCATGATCGCCACGCATGTAAAAGACTTGGTCGCGGAACCGATGCCAAACACCGTATCAGGCGTTAATGCTTTTGCATCCTCTGTGTTGTCTGCCAAACCGAAGCCTTGGAAATACCCCAACTCTCCTCGCTCTGCCAATCCGACTGCTGTTCCTATTACTTTTGCCTCTGCAAGCAGCTTTTGCGCGTATTCCTCAAACGATTGAACCCAATCCGCCATGTTCCTTCTCCCCTTTTCACTTTAGCTTTTGGTTTAAGGCCGGAAGTTTGCCGTACGAATCACATAGTTGCCGATCGCCTTTTCGTTCAGGACGTAACCGATGCCCGGGCTATCTGGAACAGCCAATTGACCGGGAGCCATCAGCTCTACTCCATTCTCCACGATGTCTTCCTCCCAGTAACGACTGGAGGCGGCTGTATCACCTGGGATCGTAAAATTCGGCAAAGAGGTAATCGCAATATTGTGCGCGCGTCCGACACCTGACTCAATCATGCCTCCGCACCAAACCGGAATGTCGTGTGCCTGACATAAGTCGTGAATGCGTTTGGACTCTGTTAATCCACCGACCCTCCCCACCTTGATATTAATAATGCCGCAACTACCTAGCTCTATCGCTTTTCTGGCATCATCTACATTGTGAATGCTTTCATCGAGACAGATTGGAGTGGACAGCTCTCTTTGCAGCTTGGCATGATCGATAATGTCGTCATGTGCGAGTGGCTGTTCGATCATCATCAGCCCATATTGATCCAGCTCCTTCATCACAACCAAATGCTCCATTGTATAAGCAGAGTTCGCATCCGCCATCAGCGGGACACCCTCGCCAAAGCGTTCGCGGATCGCTCGAATCACCTCTACGTCAAAGCCCGGCTTGATCTTTACCTTGATCTTCTTGTAGCCCTCACCGAGATGGCGCTCTACTTTTGCCAACACCTGATCCACTGTTGGTTCAATGCCGATACTGATCCCGACATCGATGACAGATTTCTCTCCTCCTAATGCTTTAGCGAGAGAGATTCCTTTTTGCTTGCTGTAGAGATCCCAGATCGCGCCTTCTAAAGCCGCCTTCGCCATGTTATTGCGCCGAATAGGGGCAAATAGCCGATCCACATCCTCCGGGGTCTCGATCTCACTCGTGAACAGCTTCGGAATCATAAACTTTTCCATCATGTGCCAAGCTGTCTCTGTCGTTTCTTCACTATAATAAGGGGCGGACATCGCCACACTTTCCGCGTGCCCTACCTCTCCCTCTCCATACACACTGACCAGAATGAGTTCCTTGATGGTCGTATATCCAAAGCTCGTTTCGAAACGGAAACGAAGTGGCATGTGTAGTTGCTGCAATTCAATTCGTTCGATTTTCAATGTACTTCATCCCTTCTGTTCCATATAAATGACAAGCGACATAATGTTGTGGCGAAGCTAGTGTAGCGACAGGGCGTACTGTGCGGCAAATATCCGTAGCATATGAACACCTGGTATGAAAAGCACACCCAACTGGAACATTCGCCGGAGAGGGAACATCCCCGGAAAGAACGATTCGCTCCTTCTTCCGAAATGGATTGGCTTTGGGAACCGCTGACATGAGCGCTTCTGTGTACGGATGTAACGGGCGCGTAAACAAATCTTTTTTGCTGGCGATTTCGACGATTCGTCCGAGATACATCACCGCAATTCGGTCGCTGATGTGGCGAACGACACCTAGATCGTGTGAAATAAACAGATAGCTCAAGCCTAGACGTTGCTGCAAATCCTGCAAAAGATTCACGATCTGCGCCTGAATGGAGACGTCAAGTGCTGAAACCGGCTCATCTGCTACGATCAATGAAGGTTCCACCGCCAGTGCTCGAGCGATCCCGATCCGCTGCCGCTGCCCTCCGCTAAACTCATGTGGAAAGCGAGTAGCGTATTGTGCATTCAGTCCGACCATCTGAAGCAGTTCCCTTACTTGATCGCGTCTTTCTTTCGCAGACAGCTGCGGATCTTTGACGCCTAACGCTTCCTCCAAAGCCCCTTGCACGGTCATCCGTGGATTTAACGACGCATACGGGTCCTGAAACACGATTTGCATTCGTTTGCGAAGTGGACGAAAACGTGCAGCCGACATCTCCGAAATGTTTTGCCCCTCAAATTCAATCGTTCCACCCGTAGGCTCTATGAGTCGCATGATGCTGCGACCAGTCGTTGACTTGCCACAACCGCTCTCTCCTACCAACCCAAGCGTTTCGCCTTTTCGCAACTGGAAAGAAACCCCATCGACTGCCTTGATCACTTCGTCACTATTGCGAAATAGTCCTTTGCTAATGGGAAAATACGTCTTTAAATCGTTTACCGATAACAAGATATCGCTCATACCGCCATCTCCTTGTTCTGGTACAGCCAGCATCGAACAGCCTGTGTGCCTGTGCCCGTTGCCATCAGCGGCGGTTTTTCTTGGTGACATCGCTCCTCGGCCTGCGAGCAGCGGAAGCGGAATGCACACCCTTGTGTCACTTCACCCAATAGCGGGACACTGCCTTCAATCGGATCGAGGCGCAGCTTCTCCTCCTCATCCAGATCCGGGATGCAGCGCAAAAGCCCAATCGTATACGGATGCTTCGGATGCGAAAACAAACTGGCAACATCAGCTTCCTCTACGATCTCCCCGTAGTACATCACAAGTACTCGATCAGCCATTTCAGCCACGACACCCAAGTCATGCGTAATGAGCAGCAGAGAAGTGTGATCGGTCTCCTTCAAATCATTCATTAGCTCCAAAATTTGCGCTTGTATGGTCACATCCAGTGCTGTCGTCGGCTCGTCCGCGATCAATAAATCCGGGTTACAAGCCATCGCCATAGCAATCATGACGCGTTGTTTCATCCCACCTGATAGCTGATGGGGATACTCCCGCATGATGTCTTCCGCCCTCGGCACGCCCACTTTTTTGAGCATCTCAATCGCTTTTGCTTGGCGTTCTTTTTTCGATAAATCGGTATGCAGCTGATACACTTCTTCTAGCTGTCTGCCAATCGTATGGACCGGATTAAGTGACGTCATCGGTTCCTGAAAAATCATCGCGATATCCTTGCCGCGAATGTTGCGAAGTTCACCAGTACTCAACTGGTTCAATAAGGTGTCGCGAAACCGAATGCTTCCCTCCATCTGTGCATTCGTCCGAGACAAGAGTCCCATGATTGCCAAGGACGTCACGCTTTTTCCACAGCCAGATTCGCCTACCAACGCTACCGTCTCACCTTTTTTCAGTTGAAAAGAAATGCCTTGTAGCGCTGGCAGCTCGCCCTTATCCGTCTTAAACTGCAAGCGTAAATCATTTACTTCCAAGAGTACTTCTTTCATCAGCTCGTGCCCCCTTCATCCATTACCTCGTTTTCGGGTCGAATGCATCCCGTAATCCGTCACCTAACAGATTGAAGCCAAGGACAACCAGCATGATGGCCAATCCAGGAAAAATGGACATCCACCAGGCCTGACTCAAGAATGCCTTGCCCACAAAAACCATCGCTCCCCACTCTGGCATCGGCGGTTGCGCACCCAGTCCGAGAAAGCTCAAGGCCGCTGCCGCCAAAATACTGACTCCGAATTGAATGGTGGAAAGCACGATGATCGGGGAGAGAATATTGGGTAAAACATGCTTCAGCAAAATCTGCCAGTCTCTGATCCCCAGAGCGCGAACAGCCTCAATGTATTCTTTTTCCCTGATGGATAAAACCGCAGAGCGAACGATCCGCACATAGGACGGAATAACGGCAATCACTACCGCAATCATGGCATTCGTTAATCCAGGACCCAAGACCGCAATTACAGCGATCGCCAGAAGCAGTGCGGGAAGTGACATGAGAATATCCATGCCCTGCATGATAAACAGATCCACGCGACGATAATAGCCAGCGATAATACCGAGCGTTACCCCAATCAAGGTAGAAAGAACAACCGTTATCAGACCCATCAGCAAGGAAATTCGCCCCCCGTGCAACAAACGGGAAAAAATATCTCTGCCAAAATCATCTGTTCCGAGAAGATGAGTCGTACTCGGAGCGCTTAATCGGCTGTTAAAGTTCATTTGTTCGACAGGATGAGGGGCAATGACTGGAGCAAGAAGCGATCCCAGTGTAAAGACGATCAGGATGATCACACCCGCCATTGCTGTCTTATTGCGTCTCAGCCGTTTGCCCATTCCTCCCCAATACGACTCCGGACGATTACCGTTCACCATCCATCTGCTCCTTCCTTAGTCGAAATGGATTCGCGGATCAATCCGGCTGTAAATGAGATCCACGATCAAATTGGTTAAGGCAAAAATCAACGCCATGAAAAACACCATGCCCTGTATGGTTGGCATATCCCGTTTACTGATCGCCTCAATCGCCAGGCTGCCGATCCCTTGCAAAGAAAACACGGTTTCCACCACCACAGCTCCAGCCATGAGCGAACCGAACTGTAAGCCTAACATCGTAACAACAGGTATAATGGCGTTCGGCAGACCGTGGCTCAATATGATTCGGAAAAGCGCCGCCCCCTTGGCCTCGGCTGTCCGCATGTAATCCTGCTTGATGACTTCCAGCATGCTGGATCGGGTCATACGGGCGATCATCCCCGCTTCCGCCATACCCAACGTGATCGCTGGCAGCAGCAGGGAGTGAATCCCCTCATAGCCGGAAATCGGAAACAAGGCCAGCTTGTAAGCAAAAATCCAAATGAGAAACAAGGCAATCCAGAACCCCGGTGCCGAAATACCGAGTAACGAGGTAAGCACCACAAGCCGATCGATGATGGTATTTTGTTTGACGGCAGCAATCGTGCCCAATAAAATACCGAATATTGCGGCAATGATTACACTAAAGATGGCAAGCTGCATGGTGATCGGAAAACGGTTCATAATCTGATCCCATACCTTTTCGCCAGTGAATAACGATGTTCCCAAATCGCCAGCGAACAGGTTTCCAGCAAATCGCATGTATTGCTGCCACAGTGGTTGATCCAGACCTAGCGACGCTCTCAATTGACTGATGGCCTCTGGTGTTGCAAACTGTCCAAGTATTTGTGTTGCGGGATCGCCCGGTATGAGGTGCACCATCAAGAAGATCAGGACGGAAACGCCAAACAGTGTACCTACCAGGGAAAGTAATCTTTTTACTACATAACGGCGCATGCCCTCACCTCAGTTGTCTATTTTTCGAGCATGACATCATGCAACGTAATACCTTGCGTGTACGGATTGATCGTAAAGCCTTTAACGCCGCGCGTTGCTATTACGGTCTCACTTACCCACAAAGGGACCCACGGCAAATCATTTAGCAAAATCTCTTGTGCATCTTCGTAAATCTTGAGGCGCGCCTGCTCATTCATTTCCAAACGTCCTTTATTCAGTAAAACATCCAACTCAGGGTTGTTGTAATGAGTACGGCTTGTTGAATTGCTCTTTTCAAAGATGAGGTACAAAATATCAGCATCAAACCAACCGTAGTACATCAAAGCCATGTCATACGACTTTTTCGAAATGCGCTCTTTGATGGTTGTCATTTCTTGTACGCTGATTTTCATATCAATACCTGCTTCTTTCAGCTGGCTCTGCAAAATCTGCACCGCTCGCTGAAATGCTGGCTCTTGAGAGACGAGCATTTCTACAGACAACGGTTTTCCGTCCTTATCTACGATGCCATCCCCATTACTATCCGTCCAGCCTGCTTCCGCTAGCAACTGCTTGGCTTTGCCTAAATCTCTTGTATACAACTGCTTCGCCTTACTTTCAATCGCTTCACTGTAGCCATAAATCGTGGGTGCCAATGGACCATAGACTGGCTTGCCGAATCCATTCAACGCTACCTGAACAAGTGGATCGCGATCTACGGAGAGGGCCACTGCCTTGCGCAGACGGACATCTGAAAACAGCGGGTGCTTATTGTTAAAAGCGATGTATTTGTTTCCAACGTCCATCGCTTTCTCAATCTTGACTCCGGGCAGTGTCTCAAGCTCCGCAACCGAATTCGGCGGCGCATCATATAACACATGTACCGTACCCTTTTTGAATTCCATCAGCCGCGTATCGTCGTCTTTCATAAACCGGAACATTATGCTGTCCACATGCAAAGGGCCTTTGTTGGTAGCATATTCTGGTCCCCAGTTATAATCAGGATTTTTCTTGTAGGTGAGCGAAGCACCCCGCTCGCGTTTGTCAAAGATAATCGGCCCCGTTGCAGATGGATTATCTGCGAAGCCATCCCCTAATTCTTTTGCCTTTTTGGCGTCAAGAGGCGAGACTAATCCACCGACAATGACGTTAACAAAAGGGGCAAACGGTTGGCTAAAATGCACCTTGAGCGTATGCTCGTCTGTTGCTTCCACTTTTTCAATTGGACCTGCAAGCCCCTTCACAGGCGAAATGGCAAGCAAACGGTCAAACGAATCTTTTACGGACGCTGCCGTCATTGGATCGCCAGAGTGATAGCGGACATCTTTGCGGAGGGTAAATGTCCAAACCTTACCGTCCTGTGAGATTTCGTACTTCTCTGCCAAACGCGGATGGAGTTTGCCTGTTGCATCGCGGGTCAATAGTGGCTCATATATTAAACTGTTTTCCATGCTCAACCAGCTCGTTTTGTGCATATCAAGCGAGTCTGGGTCCGTCAAGGAAGCGATGACTAATGTGTTACCTTTGGCCGATGTATCATTCCCCGCTTGATTGGTCGGCTGTGAGGAGCAGCCTGCAATCAGCGCCGTTGCCACAAATACACTTAGGGCCCCTTGCTTCCATCTGTGAATTTTCATGTCCCATCCCCCTTATCAATTGCCGTTACACTTCGGTCCCTTCCACAAACGGGTATATTTGTCGACTTGTCTCTTCGTATTCTTTCAGTCTTTGTTGTACCTGTTCGCCATCAGCCTGAACCACACCACTGATCAAAATATTCAGCATGGAAAAGATCGCTGTCATTCCTTTTAAGGCAGTAGGAGCAGGTGCGCTGACTTTCAAAATTTGATCGGCTATCGGCCCAATCGGAGATAGCTCATCGTCTGTAATCCCGATGATTTTGGCGCCTCTCTCTTTTGCTGCTTTTGCAAACAGGATCGTTTCACTCGTATAGCGGGGGAAGGAGAGTGCAATCACGAGCCACTCCTGATTGATCTGGGTCAACAGATAGTTAACGTCATCAACTGGTCCATTGTACAGGTGCGCGTTTCCTCTGACGACATTCAGTGTAAAGGCGAGCCAATGGGCCGGAGCAAAGGAGCTGCGAAACCCGACGACGAGAATGTGTTTGGCTGCCATAATACTTGAAACCGCTTGCAAAAGATGGTCCTTTTGCAGCTCCCCCAACGTTTGCCGAATATACGCAACATCCTGTTCCATGTTATAAGAAATCAGGTCTTGTTTCCCCTTCATCTCCACAGCCGCTGTACGAAAACTGTGGATGGCATCAGCTTTTGGGACTTTTTCCAATAAGGAGCTGCGAATCTCATTTTGCAATTCACTGTACCCGGAGTAGGCGAGAGCGTAAGATAGTCGAATAATTGTGGTTTCGCTTGTGCCGCTCAAGCCCCCGACAACTTTGGCTGGTTGCAGTGCAACGGTCTTCGGCTCGGCGAGAATGTATTTGGCTGCGAGTTTTTGTTGGTTGGTCAATTCCGGATAATGCTTGCGAATGCGCTCCTGTACGGATTCCATGATCATCTACTTCCTTGTCAATTGATGTAGGTTCCACTCTGTGGCTGGGTCTAACGGATAAATCGGACGAATGGCGCGCTCGTATTTGAAGAAACGGAAGTTGAGTGTCGTCAATCCCGGCGAATCGACGGTAATGACGCGTGCGCTGATCGGTTCGAATGATGCCCGGAAATGTGTGCTTGATTTCAAGGCGACGATCTTGTATTTGGTCACGTCTATTCCGTGCAACAGAAAGATTTGCTCATCCAGCACCTGCGATTTCACAGAACAAACCAGTACGTCTACCCCGTCAATTTGCAAGCGAACGGTCTTGCCAAAATTCTCATGACCCCCTTGCCCCATTGGCGTCGTCGCAATGAATTTTCCATCTGTCAAAGCTTTGACGTACGCTGTTACTTCAAGCGGTTCTCCATGCAAGTAATCTGTCTTTCCACCAAGAGAGAGTTGAATGGTAGCGCCTACTCCAGCCTGATGGGCAATCTGGACCACTTCGGGATCGTAAATAAAACCAAAGCACGCATTTGTCAGCTTGGCTTCCAGCATCGCCCGCAGTAAATGCGTTCCGTCTCCGGGTGTGCCTCCGCCTGGATTATCTGAGGTCTCATTGATTACGATCGGCATCCCTTCCGTTTCCAATGCCATCGCAATTCCCTCGGCAGGAGCGGGCATGTTCAACTCGAATTCGTCCCGCTTTTCCCAAATAAGACTAGCGACATCCTCGCTCACTTTTTTGGCAAGCTCCTGATCGTTATTCGTAACGCTCAAAACGGAGACGCCCAGCTCAGGAATGTCCGTATACGGAAATCCGTGGAAGAATGCACAGTCGATGACGCCTTCTTCCTTTTCCCACGCCCAGCAGGCTTCGTTAATTTCACGTGCCGGGGAATGGTGAGTAGCTGATGTCGGAATCAATAGTGGCAGTCTAGTCAAATGCATGGTCGGCTTAATCCCTTCCGTAACCATCTTGTGAGCCAGATCGATCGCTTCGATTCCGCGTTCGTAGCAGTCCACATGCGGATAGAGATGGACACCCAGGAGCGCATCGGCCTCATCCACCATTTTTTGTGTCATGTTTGCATGGAGGTCGAGCGTAACAATTAAAGGAATGTCATAACCGACCAACTGACGCACTGACGCTAGAAGCTCGCCCTCCAGGTCATCCATTCCTTCTACGACCCCCGCTCCGTGAAGCCCCAGACAAATGGCGTCTGCACCTTCTGTTGCGGCAATGGTGTCAAGAAGCTCCTTTTTTATACGATCATATGCTTCTCGCAAAATCGTCCCCGCTGGATACGTAAAGGTGAAAAAGGTCGGCAATAGCTCGATGCCCAGCTCTTCGGCGCGATCCACCATCCCTCCCGGAAAGTTGCGAACGCCCCGATTGTCGTTCACAATCGTTTCATGATGACTCCACTCATAGCTTTGAAACATCTCAAGCGTCGTGGGCACATTGGAAAACGTATTCGTTTCATGCGCAATTCCACCAATGATCACCTTCATTCATAGACCCTCCATTCGATTTTGAAGTATGAACTTTAATTTTTGATTTTTTTGAAGTTTCAACCTTTGTGGACATTATAAAGGGAAGAAAATCATTTATTCAATCGCTAAATCGTGAACGTTTTATCGATTCTGCTATACTCGTTGATTCATAAATAAAAGCTCTCCCTAGGACAGGGAGAGCTTCTTTCGTAGCTCGTGCAATTTATGAGGTTTTCCATTTAGCCAATTCAGATGGGAACTTATCATTCAAAACCTTGATATATGTACCCTTCATCCCTAACGAACGGGATTCCAGCACACCGGCGCTTGCCAGCTTGCGAAGCGCGTTCACGATGACAGAACGTGTCAGACCTGCTTGATCTGCCAGCTGACTTGCTACCAGCAAGCCTTCGCGTGCATCCAATTGCTCCATAATTTTTTCAATCGCGATCTGTTCACTGTAGGACAACGAAGAGAGTGCGATTTTGGCAAATGTTTTGTCACGCACTTCATTTTCAATCTGTTCTGTGCGCTGACGAACGATTTTCATTCCGATCACGGTAGCACCGATCTCGCCCAAAATCAGATCCTCTGTTTCAAACTGACCGTAAGCACGCAGCAAGACAAGTGTGCCAAGGCGGCTTCCCCCTGCAATGATAGGAACAATCGTCGTCATCATTTGCGGGAAGATCGAATTCAACTCTTTTGGAACCAGGCTGTATGGACTGGTAATCGGCTCGTTCGCCAAGGTTTGTGTAACTTCCAGCAGCTTTTGATTTACACCTTCCTGCAACTGCGTAGATGAACGGCCTTCTTCTTGAAGGGAAATTTCCTGATTCATTCCACTTCCCAGGATCGAGCCATCTGCGGTAATGATGTAAACATTTGCAGAAATTACTTCAGATAAAAGTCTTGCGAGATCTTGGAAACCTACTCCGCTTCCACCCATTGTTTTTTGAAGCATCACATTAATTTTTCTCGTTTTTTCTAACAAATTCATAATAATATCCTCCTCTGGATTCTTCATGCTCACAGTATTGTCAGAAAAATCCAGCCCTATACATGCAAATCGAAAAATTAAAAAGAAAGTTATGTACAGAAATCTAGGTAGAAGCCTCGACACCGATTCATAGATCAGTGACTATCCTATAGGGAAATGACTACATCGGGGACGATTAAGACCTCCATACAGAAAAAAGGCTGACAGAGTAGTAATCTTCACTCCGTCAGTCCTTTTTTTGTATCTTCTCTAGCGAAGCTGCTGCTTAATGAGCGATTCAATCGCTTCTGCAATGACATGCGTATGTTTGTTCACGTCTGCATTCGTTAAGCGGAAACGAATATAGCGTTCATCGAGATTAAACGCTTCTTCAAATCCACCCATAAAGCCTCGCGCACGTTTATCCAGTTCCAATAAAACTTCCAATTCGCCATCGCGAAGGTAGAAAACTACTTCGAGCTCCTCCAATTGGCTACGGTATGGCCCTGTCGGACGGAATTCAAATTCCTGTACAAACGGATGATTGCGACCAATGTGACGATTGTATTCGCAGTCTACCTTATACAGTTGGAATCCGATCTGTTGAACAGCATCCAACACTTTTGACATTAACGGATGTGGGCGAACCTCGATGAAATCAGAGTCACCCGGATCAATCGCATTTTTAATATCGAGACCTGTCCGCAAGTAAACAGGTTGACGCCCCATCGTCAATGGCGTCTCATAAGGCAATTGAAAAGCGAAGGGCAGAACTGTTTCTTCTTTCGGTTTCAATTGTACCCGCTCGGACAGACGATATTTTACTAGTGTGCATTCTTCCTTCGTCTTGGTGTCGTTGACTTCTCTTTCATAGTGTGTGACGACATACATGTAGATTTCGTCGATTTCCTGGGCCACATCTCCTCCCTTGATATGGACCTCACCTCTGACCATATCGCCGGGAATGAGTGACTCCTGCTCAAGACGTGCATCTACTTGCGCAGAACCAATACCTACACTAGCCAACAATTTTTTGAACATGGACATGTGTTCGCCTCTCCTTTATACCGACCCAGACCTACATGATCTGGCTATCAGATATTCTATATCGAAATATACGGCGGAAGAAATAGAAAGTTTCGCGCAATCTTTTGCCAAACATCGTCTGGTATCACGTCCGCTGTCACGAACACATGCAGCGTCCTGCTGATCACGACCGTTTTGATCCGCACCTCCACTGTCGTTCGATCAGACAAAATATATTCGCGGCGTCGCAGCATTTCATGCAAGACCTGATGGACCTCCGCAACCTGCTCAACCTTCTTCCCTTTTAACGAGGCGAGATCCTTTTCCACGCGATCGACTACTTGTACGACAATCGTGGCATGAAGCGGCTGCTTCTGATCCACAGTGAGCACAGAGGCGCGTACGTCTTCAATGACGGTCTCTTGCTTTTTACGATAGACGCGCTGATTTTGCTTCAGCTCCAGATTTTCCTCGTACAGTTTTTTGTTTTGTAGCTCCAAGCTTTTTTTGATCAGCATCATCTGTTCCATTTCGCGTCCGTATGTAAATAAAATCACGGTTCCGCCCAACACGCACCCCATGAGCAAAAGAGCGAGGTAACGTTTCCAAAGAGTCACCTTCATGAGCGCACCTGTACCAGCCAATGCACACAAATCGTGCCGATATGGGCACCCAAGAATGCGACAACGATCATGACGAGCTGTTTAATGACAGGTGTCAAATTTCCCATCAGTATTTTTTCGATCTGCAAAAACGAATCAAAAGTTCCTCCCAATGCCCCAACCAATCCCCATATTTTGAGCTGGTCAGCCAATTGGGCCATGGATAACAGCGGAGGCTTTTCTGTGAGAAATGCGCCCACCCCACCTGAAAGAGCGCCGCCAACTACAATGCCATAAGCCACGAAAAACGTCAAAATGACTTGTGCCATGTTGTCCTTCATCCTTTCTTCGAACAAGCAGGGTATGCTTATCCCTACGCTCGTCATCCCGGTTTTATAACAGGACTCGTCAACGTTCCAAATAAAAAGCGGCATGCTATAGTTGGCAGCATGCCGGATCGATCAGCGTTGGTTCCTTCTCCATTTCTTCAGTTTCTTTTCAATCCGCGGCGAATTCATGATCATGAGATCCGTAAACATGTTGACCATTTTCGGATTGCGCAGCATCTGGTTAAAAACCTCCGGATTTTGCTTGAACCATTGCTCATTGGCACGAATCCATTTCTTGAAAGCGTCGTTAGATTTGTAATAGTGATTCAGTTGACGAACTGGCCGATATGCACTCATCTTAATCTATCCCTTCGTCAAAAAATATGGAGAGGAGAAAGATGATCACGATGATCCAGATGATCACTTCGAACCCTTCCTCGTTGAAGAAACCAAATCCTCTCACGCCAGATCCCCCCTTTATTCTGCCGCACTCCTCGCACCATTCCCTACCGCCCATGGTACCTTTCCCTATAGGTATATGTGGTTCCGCGCTTGTTGGATTGGACGCTTGCCTGCCTTCATATCGAATTTGTGTGCTGGCCTACTTTGTTTGTGAAAAACGATTAAAAGTTGCATAGGGACAATCCTTTTCCACTCATACTAGAGAGGAATGAATCAAAGAGGAGACGAACATGACAGCCTCTACTGGATCTCTGTTACGCAACAAACCATACTTGCTGTTACTGACAGTCGTCTTTTTCATGCACATGGCCTCTTATCTGGTCGTTCCTGTCTTCCCTGTGTTTTTGCAAAAGGTACGGGTTCTTTCTCTCTCTCAAGTAGGCATCATTTTGGCAGCGGGAAGCATCACCTACCAAATCGGAAGCTTGGCAGGCGGCTTGATGTCAGATCGCTGGGGCAGACGCTCCATCCTAGCCTTGGGGGCATTCGTTCAAGGATGTGCCATGGCAGGCTATCACTTCAGCCATTCCTATGGTTTCTTCCTGTTATTCTCCTCTGTCAACGGGTTGGGTTTTGGGCTACTCGCTCCTACGATTAAAGCCATGATCGCGGATGAAGTGGACGAGAGCCAAAGAACGGCTGCCTTCTCGTGGAGAGGGATACTCGCTCATAGCGGGATCATTGTCGCAGGCTTGGTCATAACGTGGATGACTGCGGGTGGAAAACAGCCATTTCTCGTCGCTGCCTTCGTATATGGGGCACTTGCTGTCTTTTCTCGCTTCGTCCTTCCCGATGATCGCTGTGTGGGATCAGATTGTAAGCAAACGCCGATCAAGGAGTATCGTCACATCTTGACACATCGCAGCTTTCTGCTCTTTTCCGCAATTTCGCTCCTAATCTGGGCGCTTTACGCTCAATTCGCCATGATCCTGCCACTCCGGGGAGAGCATGTCCTGCATTCCGCTACGATGATTGGCCTCATTTGGACGATCAACTCGCTCAGTGTCGTCGTCTTGCAAGGGGTTATCTCACGGTTTGTTCTACAGCGCATCAATCCGTACTTGTCTGTAACGATGGGAACGCTCTTGGTAGGAGCAGGGCTTACGCTCATGGGATGGGCGAACCACTTCCTCACACTGTGCGGGGCTGCGATTCTTTTCATTTTGGGTGAGATGCTGTTTATGCCGATGCTGGACAGCCTCGTCACTCATTTCGCAAATGAAAAATGGTTGGGTGCGTACTTTGGCTTTTCCAATTTCGTATCTGGTCTTGGGACAGCTATTGGGACAGGATTGGGTGGAGCGATGGTTGAAAAACTAGGAGGAGTCGGCAGCAATTATCCGTGGATCGGCTATGGAGTGATTACGCTGTTTTTGACGGCTGTTCTTGGTCTGTTTGCCCTGTACGCGATTCCCCGCCACAAAAACGATGTTCTTGACTTTCCCTTAAAAAATCGCAGAAAGGAAGGATCCACATGAACACAGAAGAACACCTACAGCATCAACCTGAAAAGCAACTGGAAGTACTCAGGCGAGTGCCGCTCACCTCCCTATTCATCCAGTTGGAGGACAATGTATCCTCCCGAATTCGCCAGAAGACAAATTCGACTTGGCAGCCATGGCTCTAAGAAAACTTCTATCGAAGCCTGTTCATGGCGGAGCGACCGCGTTTCTGCGGAATGATTTCATGCACTCCGAAATTCATGAGCATGCTACTAATAAATTTCGATACGTTAAGAAAGGGGTATTTACATGACCAAGCAAGACAAAGATTCGTCTGTACAGCAAAATCGACCAGACGAGCGCAATCGCCAGCCCAAAAATGTTCAAAACGATGCACCAGGCTATGGAGACAAAAAACTGGAGGGGCCGAATCGTCCTTCCACCTAACCTGCAGGCAATCCATTAAAAAAGTCATTTTGCGCCTTCGTGTAAGGGCAAAATGACTTTTTTTGTTTCCTTTACGCAATCGGAACAAGCTTGTACGGCAAGGAAAATGCTTCTAGTCTGTCCAAAAATACTTGGCGAGACTTTTCATCAGACGCAATCAGTTGGAGATAGCGTGTGAAATAAAACACGATGCGATCCTCTTCGCCCTCTTTCAAGCGATAGTGTGACAGTTGTGCGATGTCCGTCAAGTTATAAAAATATTCGTAGCGCTCCTCTGTAAAAGGCGCTTGAAAGATACGGCTGACGACTACACCATTACTCAGATTTTCCCGCATGTTCTCTTTTGTTGCCCCGAGCAAACGAAGCAGCTCCCCTGCACGCTTCGCGCCGACCTTTTCCACTAGTATGCTGTCGTTGTACTCAACTTCCAGATCGGTCAAGTTGTTGGAAACTGCCTCCAGCATGGCCATCAACACCTTGCGCACTGCCAGATTCTCCGTAGCGAATTGATTGTCAAACACATTAAATTCAAAGGACGTAACTTCGCCCTGACGCCGTGTATACAATATGATCGCGTTCAAAAGCACTCCTCCGCTTTCTACTTACTCAACGATTTTCTCCAAACCATTTATCTAGGCAAAATGGATTCCCACGTCGCACTGTCCAGCTTGCGAATGACACTGAACAAGAGGCGTTTGGCTGCCTCGTAATCCTCACGATCAATGATCGAAGCATGGCTGTGAATGTAACGAGAAGGAATTCCAATAACGGCAGACGGCACTCCCTTGCCATGGTACTGAACGACACCTGCATCCGTTCCGCCTTTTGCCACATAAATCTGGTAAGGAATGTTCTCCTCTTCGCACGTGGAGATGAGCAGCTCACGCAATCCTACCGGCATGACGTACATCGGATCGTAGATGCGCATCAATAGTCCACCGCCGAGCTTGCCACCATCGTCTCTTACACCTGGTATGTCTGTGGCTGGACTCGCATCCAAAGCCAAGAACAAATCCGGATCAATGGACGCAGCGGCCGTTTTCGCGCCGCGCTGCCCGGACAATTCTTCCTGTACAGTGGCCCCGACGTAGACGACATTCGGATGATCGGGTTTTTCGTGCAGCTCTTTTGCGAGCTCCACTGCCAAACTACAACCATAGCGATTATCCCATGCTTTGGCCATCAAACGGCGCGGATTGGCCATAACCTGCAACGGGCACACTGGTACAATTTGCTGGCCAGCCCGTATTCCTACCTGTTCGGCTTCCTCACGTGTATCCACACCGATATCAATATACATGTTGCGTACATCCATCGGACGATTGCGCTGATCGTCGCTCAAGACATGCGGCGGGATCGAGCTGATTACACCTTCGACCGGTCCATTGCCCGTAATAATTTGTACACGTTGAGCGAGCAGGACCTGCCCCCACCAGCCTCCCAACGTCTGAAATGAAATAAATCCTTTATCAGAAATTCGGGTGACCATGAAGCCCACTTCGTCCATGTGACCCGCTACCATAATTTTCGGACCGTTCTCGTCACCACGCATAACACCAAAAATACTGCCCAAATTGTCGTACATGAGTTCACTCGTATAGCTGCTTATGTATTCCCGCATAATCTCGCGTACCGGACCTTCGAAGCCAGGCGCTCCTGGTGCCTGCGTCAAACGGTTCCACAGTTCAACTTGAAATTTATTTTCCATCGCCAAAAATCCTCCTCGACCCTAGTTTCATGCCTGTTATTCTTCTCTATTATCCGCGAGGGAGAATTCAGACGCAACTACTCCCAAGCAGGAATGACAGAGCTTGTCCCGAATGAAGAAAAAAACACGAATCGTTTGAGGAGGAAAAAGTAGATGGCAATCACGTTACGAAAGTTGACCGAATCCAGTGAGATTGAGCTTTTAGAAGAAATGGAGGGGAAAATATGGGACCCTTCTACTGCTATTCCCCACCATATGACACTCACCATGCAAAAGTTTGGCGGTCTGTTTTTAGGGGCATTCGATGACGAGGAACTGATCGGCTTTTTGTACAGCTTCCCGGGCTTCACCAACGGAGAATCCCATCTTTGCTCGCACATGCTCGGCTTTTTGCCAGAGTATCGCAAGCAAGGGCTAGGTGTACAAATGAAATGGCTGCAAAAAAAAGAAGCGGCAGCATCAGGCTATTCCAAAATTACATGGACGTACGATCCGCTTGAAACCGTAAACGGTGTTCTGAACATCGCCAAGCTCGGCGGTATCGTTCGCACTTATTTGCCAAACTGCTACGGACATCTTGATGACGACTTCAATCGTGGACTGCCGACAGACCGTTTCCTCGTTGAATGGATGATCGGAAGTAATCGTGTGGAGTTGCGTCAGTCTGGGGAGAGCTCTGCTCCATCTTTCCAACAGGCGCCAGACCTATTGCGTTTAGAAATCAAGGATGGTATTCCACATCCAATCGAAGTAGATTTGTCATGTGAAGAGCCTATGGTGCTGCTGCCTGTCCCGGCCTACTTCCAGGATGTAAAACAAGCAGATATGACTGTCGCTTCCTTGTGGCGAGAGATGACTCGCGAATTGTTCATGACCTATTTTGCCAAAGGATATGTAGTCACGAATATCCTCCGAGGTCAATCTACCGTTCGTTACGTCTTAGAAAAGCAGCCGTTGACTGATATTTTAGGTGCCTCGTCCTCTCTATCCTAGCTGGAATTGCGCGACAGGTGGGTGGTATGTGGTAAAATGGGTGTTGCCCAACCCTATACAACAAAGGACGAGAATGAAAATGAATCGATCACAATACAATTATGACGTTATCATCATTGGCGGCGGTCCCTCTGGGCTGATGTCCGCTATTGCCGCTTCTGGCCAAGGAGCAAGAGTCTGTCTCGTGGAAAAAGGCTCGAAGCTCGGACGTAAGCTCATCATATCTGGCGGCGGTCGCTGCAATGTAACCAATGCCAAGGAACAAGATGAACTAATCAAACAAATGCCGGGAAATGGCCGTTTCATGTACAGTGCTCTCACCCATTTCGGCAACCGAGAGATTATCCAGTTTTTTGAGGAAATGGGTGTCGCGTTAAAAGAAGAGGATCGGGGCCGCATGTTTCCCGTCACAGATAAAGCAGTGACAGTCGCCCAAGCATTGATTGATTTGTTGAAGCACAGAGGTGCCACCATACATCTAAATGCCGCTGTAAAAGAAGTGCTCTATTCGGAAGGCAGAGTCGGTGGCATCATGCTCCAATCCGGTGAGAAAATCACCGCGCCTTGTGTGATTATTGCCGTCGGGGGCTGTTCTGTACCACAGACAGGGTCTACAGGCGATGGCTATGCATGGGCGAAGGCAGCCGGGCATACGATCACAGAGCTGTATCCGACAGAAGTACCACTTACAGCCAATGACTCTTTTATTCGCGATAAATCGATCCAGGGTCTGTCGCTGCGTGATATTACGATGACCTTGTATGCGCCCAATGGGAAAAAGATCAATACGCAGGAAGGCGATATGATCTTCACTCACTTCGGAATATCAGGCCCCGCCTCTCTTCGCATGGGACATTATGTCTCTGTGTCACAACGAAAATACGGAGCGGTTCCTCTTTCTCTGATGATCGATCTCATGCCTGACAAAACGGCAGAGGAAATCACAGGGGAAAGCTGGCAGTTGATTGAGGATCAGCCAAAAAAGGCAGTAAAAAATGCCATCAAAGGCTTCCTTCCCGAACGGATTATCCCGCTCTTGCTTGAGTTGGCAGGGATTTCGGAAGAAACGACCTACAGCCATATGAAGAAACAGGAGTGGAGCAAGTTCACGAGCTTGATCAAATCGCTTCCACTCACCATTACGGGGACGCTCTCTCTTGAAGAAGCATTTATTACAGGTGGCGGTGTAAGCGTAAAAGAGATTGATCCACGCTCAATGAGATCCAAGCTCATGGATGGCTTGTATTTTGCTGGAGAGGTCATGGACGTCCACGCCCATACTGGTGGATACAACATCACCATCGCCTTCTCATCCGGCCATTCTGCGGGTACACATAGTGCGCAGGAAGCATTCGAATTTTTTTACGAGAATGACGTTTAGATCAAGTTGGATTGGGGAAACTATGAATCAGGTTCTCTTTTCATGAAAGAGAAACCAGCACATTACTCCCCCCTAGTTGTAATGTGCTGGTTTAACAAACCTTACTCCCTTTATCTTCCTAGATGGGGCATCGCCTGCGTGAGCGATGCTTCTTTTTTTTGCCCAGCAAAAAGCACCTGCTACAAAAGAAGGCACGTCCATCTTTTCATAGCAGGTGCTTTATCATTGGTTATAGGTTTATCCGACAAGGCGGAACAAATACGCGAATCCTGCGAACACAAAAGCTAGGCCCAACAGAAAGAACGTGTTGGCACGTTGCTTCACTCGCCTTTCATCTCCTTGAAAATTGGCGTTCATCCGCGATTGCCAACGTTTTGTCCGCGGTTGTACCATGACGAGAATGCCGACAGCCAGTAAGAAAAGAGGAAAGACCATCATCTGGCTCATCCCTTTTTCTTACGACGGAGAAGCCATCGGTTGTCCTCTTCGGCTGGTGCGCCTTCGATTACTAGTCGGGCCTCCTCGGCAAGCTGATAGGCTTCTGCGAAAGCCAGTTGTCGAAACGATATCTCTGCCTTCGTCAACAACTCATTGACCTGGCGATTCTGACGGCGATAACGGTTTGTATACTGAATGGCACCCTCTGCCATCTGACAAGTAGTGATGATGCGTTCTGCCATCCGCTCTGTTTCGCTGACCAGATCACTCGCGTCCTGAATCAGCATGGCCACCTCTTCCATATCATAGCGGTACTTGTCCATGATCATTTGTACGCGGCCCAACGTTTGCACGACTTCTTCAAACATGTATTTCAATTGATCAGGAATCCCTGGCAAGTAGCTGCGCTTGATTTGCTGACGAACGCGGACTAATGTATTAGAAATTCGCTCCAGTTCGTCCAGTGCATCGTCTTCCGTTTCGATGACCAAATACGCTTGCTCTTCTTCCTGAATCATTTCTTCCTGTTCAGGCTGGTTCTTCGGCATGACCAGTTCATACTCTTCTTCTTCGTACACAGGCTCCTCAGCTTTGACTGCTGGAGCAGGCTTCTGTGCTTTTTTATTGAAAAGCTGGGGAATCGCTTGTAACAAAACGGAACGCTCGGCTTCACTCAGCTCCGAGGATTTTCCTCGCACCGTTCGCTCTTCTGCCACCTTCGTTTGCTCGAGCGGAGGCGGATTTTCAGAATCTGCTTCGCTTATAGACTGCTCCTTCTCGCTAGTTGTAGTCAACTCAGGTGTACGAATCTCCGGCTCCACAGGCGCGGATGTCGCAGCTACTTGCTGTTGTGAATCATCCGGATCCACCTCTACTACTTCTGCTTTCTTTTCCACCTGTACAAATTCTGTTTCTTCTTTTCCTTGATTCACTTCTGTTTGCGGTTCAACGTCTACATGTATCGTCGCTGCTGCTTCATCACTAGCAAGAACGCCATCCTCTAAACCTTGATACGTCGCATCAATGAGCACTTCGAACGCCTTGACATGGGTCAGTACCATTTCCAGGCTGCCCTCTTCCAAAGCGCTTTTCGCGGACATGACCAATTGCTTTGCCTGCAAGAGAGCATTGTCCATGGAATCCTGTCTTAAATCAAAGCCGTCACGAACGGCCTGCTCAATTCCTTCTTCCAGATGCTTGAATTCTTCCGGCATTTCTTTTTTCACGCGTTGCACAAGCTTTGGAATGAGCTCCATCGCTTGTCCTACCTGCTCCAGCACTTGCTGAGCTTTTTGAGTGGTTTCGTACGCAGCAATGTCGTCCCCTGCCGCGCGCGCAGTTTTTACGAGTTTTCGCATCGTGTCTACTTCATCGAGCGATGCTTTCAGCTCATGGAAAGACAAACCGTACTCCAGACGCAAATCGGACAAGCGTCGTTCCATCTGCTCCACTTGCTTTCCGATCTCAGGAACAACCACCTTGTTTTCTTGCTTGGTAACTGCCACTTTGGAAGTATCCGTTTTTAGCTCATTCAGCTCTTCCTCAATTTTCGCAATGGCCTCTCTCGCCTCATTCAGCATGCCAAGTGCCAACGTAAAGCGGAAGCGATCGCAAGCCTCTTCAGCGTCGAGAATCATCATTTCCACATCAGGGATGCGGACGCGCAACAGATTTTCTTTTTTGTCAGCCAAGTGGTGGTAACGTACTTCTGTCATGCCGCTGGAACGGCGAAGTGGTTTTTCCACCTCGATGACATTGATCTTCTCAACGAGCTCTTCCTTCCAATCCTCTACATCATCTACTTGGGCAAAAATAGCCCGGCGTCTGATCATCGCATAAATCAAACCGATCGATAGCCCTGCAAATACCGCACCCACCAGATAGATCCACCATGGAATGCCACCGAGAGCGCCAGTGCCTTCGCTCTCTCCCGCTTCTTTACTAACGTCGGTCGCACCCGGTTTTGCTGATGCTTGCTTGCTTTCTATGCGGCTAAGTTCTCGGTTTACTTCCGTAATTAACGTCTGAATCCCGGTCAAATACTGTTTTTGTGTACGGAATGGTTCATAGAAAGACGCGATCTTGTCATGCAGCACTGCCATCGTGGCACCTTTTTCCTGCAAAGCAGGGCCGGCATATATCCCCAACTGCTCGGTGTTTATGTCGAGTACGATCATCAAAGCATCGTCGGCCAAATTGTAATTGTCAAACAGCTTTTGCGCGTAGATATCAGGAGATTCAGCTTCCGGTGCAGTGCTTTCCACTACTACGACTTTGTAGCTGCCAGGTATGCCGTTCAATGAATTTGCAAAGGCTGTCCTGTCTTCTTTTTTCAAATAGTTGTCAGCGTCCTGAACAACTTCCTCTTTTTTATCTGGAAACGGCGTCGCATAGGCCGGATTCGTATATAACAACATGCCTGCCAGACAGAGCATGAATAATTTTCGTTTCACTTGTCATACATCCCCTTACTAGAATCATTCATTGGGAGAGACCACGCCTAAGTAGGCAGCAAAGAACCTCGCAGATAACACATGATCGAGGTTTGCAGCCATTGGACGAACTCCTCGGAAGATGGCTCCAGATCATAGACCTGGCGAACCATTTGTGGTTGCAAAAATGGATATATCATCTGGCTCGTCATAGCCAGTACTGTACGATCAATAGAGACGGGCAAAAACTCACCCGAGACGACACCGCCCTCGATCACACGCGAAAGCCCGTGCTTCCATCGGCTCATATATAGCGTCATCACTTCACGTGCAAGCATGGATTCTACGCTAAGCTCACGGTGAATCAAACGCGTGATTGGCGCATGCTCACATTGAAATCGCAAATATAGCTGCACAATTTGTTCCAGTCGTTGATAGGCAGGGATGTTTTCCTGCTCGTTTTCCAGTTCATCCAAAAGGCGAAACAACGTCTCAAAGTAAGAAGCAATTAGCGTCTCCAGGACTCCTTGCTTCCCTTCAAAGTGATAGGAAATCAGCGCGGAATTTACTTGAGCAACAGAGGCAATTTGTCTAACGGAGGTCCCTTTGTAGCCATGAACATCAAAAAGCTTCGCTGCTGCGGACAAAATACGCATTTTCGTCTGATCCATCAGGCATCTTTCCCATTGTACAGATTATTCGACGAAAAAAGATAGTCTTGCTTGTATGTTCGACAATGTTTTCCATTATTCCTTCTCGTAATGCTGATTCCATTGAAAAAAACCGCTCTCGCATAGATTTTCTTCCACATAAGAAGTACGTAAAAAGCATCGAGCAAGTTACCTCAACTTTTCAATTTTCTCTATGACAGAAAAAAGACGCTCCTTGTTTGTTTTGCAAGAGGAACGTCTCACCTGATTACTCTTACTCCTTATTTGCTTTTTTCCGTTGGAACTGTGATGGGGGGCACAGCTCCATATTGCTGCAAATACGTTTCTACTTGCGTATGTTCTTTTACACGCTGATCGTTCAAATCGTACGAAGATCGAATCGACATCGTCATGTTCGTGGGGAGCATCGTTTTTTTATTGTAGTGAATCGTGTACTCTGCCTCCACTTCCATCTGGTTCACGAGCTCGCTTACGTCCACTTTCTTCTTGGATTGAATCGTGGGTCCAGAACGTTGTGCAGACGTTCCTCTCCAATTACCTTCAGAGAGTGACATCGCTATCTTTAGCTTAGGTATGTAGGGTTTCTCTCGTCCTGCTATCGATTGGACTTTCGCTCCCGACTTTGTTTGTTCTTGCATTTGGGCAACAAGCCAGCTCTTTAGTTTGGCAGAATCCAATACGACTCCGAACGCCTCAAAATCGTCTTTTGGATTCTCATCAGGCAGCATCCGGACGTTTCTTTTCATTTCGTCGATTTGCTGAAAGGAGGCCATGGGGTTCCAGTTGTTCATTTCTTGATGCAGGGCCGGACTATCCCCCGCGACATGTTTCCAGCCTTCGTTTTGTCCATGCTTGGTATACAGCTTGTCCCCTTGTCGCAGCAAGGATAAGTTGTCCACTCTGTTTTCTTCTGGGACTGAGAGCTTCACGTTCATGTAAACAGCCTCTCCATCTTTTCTGCCCGAAAAGTTAACCAGGTTCCCATTGGCACTATTCGCTGTCAACAGCTTGGTTTGCCCGTAGAATGCATACGATTTCTGCCCATCGAACTTGTCACGTACTTGCTCAAACGTTGTATTTGCATCCTGCTTCACACTCATTTGATTACAGCCACCTACAACAACTGTACTCACAAGAGCCATCACGCAAATGGTCCAATACTTCTGCATAGATGCTTCCCTCCCTCGGCTACCCTGGGTCAGCCTCATGTAGGGTCCCAGGGTAATAGTCCCTTTTAGCGTTTCCGGGGAGGAATAGGCTTATTCTTCTTGCAAGCCTCTCTTGCACGATCAGGTTTTACAGGTGGTAATACAAGATGCGATCCTGCTCTCTCACTTCAATCTGATGGAGAATCATTAGCAAATCGATGTGCCCCAAAGTCTCGGATAGCGTCAATGGCAATTCTTTTTGGTATAAGGTCGGAAATAGGAGAGCATTCAGTTCAAAAGCAGTCTTTTCTCCATCTGCAAGAAGCCTGCGGAGCGTGTCTGTTCTCTCCCAATTCTTTTGCAGACGAGCAAGTATGAGCTCTCGATGGTTGTAAACCGGGTCACCGTGTCCGCTGAGGACTTGTTCGATCTCCATGTCCGCACACATTTGCAACGCTGTACGGTATTGGATCAAGGTCAGTGGTCTTGTACTCGAGCGATTCCTGGGTGGTTCAATGAAGGCATTGGATGAAATTCGCTTGATGATATGGTCTCCACCAATCATGACTTGATCCTTTGCCCGATACAACGACAGATGGCTTTGGCTGTGTCCAGGCGTATACAGTACCTGCCAGTCCTCTAAATACGGTACCTTTTGCTCATGCTTCAGATGAGAGTCAATCTGACTTGGGGTAGAAAATGTCTTCATCAGCTTGTGAAATTTCGAGATAATGACCATCATTTTTTCTGGTACACCACTCTGGATGTACAGCTCTTCAAAAAACTGATCATGAAAAGTCATAAACTGCTCATCCTGCTGTACATAAGGCGTTGCTTGTGGATGGGCAAATGTTTTCGCTCCTGATCGTTCCCGTATTTTTTCTAACTGCCCGCAATGATCCACATGATGATGCGTCAGTATGACTTGCTCGATATCTTCCACGCTTACGCCAATCGATTCTAAGCCTTCTGTCAAGGCTGCCCACGCATCGTCGGTCAATGGACCCACATCAACCAAGGTCAGACGCTCCCCTTTTAGCAAGTAGACGTTTACTGCCCCCACATCAAAAGGCGTAGGTATTTCCAGACAAAAAATATCAGGTGCTACTAGGGTCGCGATCGTTTGCTTGCCCTCATTCGTTGTCATTTTTTATCTACCCCTCAAGTTTTTTGCCTTTTTTTCCGAAAAGAGAAAAGAGCCATTGTTTTGGCTCTAGGCGAGAACAACTTGATTTCTACCTGAATTTTTCGCTTCATACAAAGCAATATCTGCTTGATGGAACAGCGCTTCTACACTCAGGTTTACATCCATCTCCCTGCTCCATTTCGCTAGTCCACATGAGATCGTGACCTGTGGGGACGTCTCCTGCTCGACGCATTCCCGTATGCGCTCTGCTACGGAATGTGCGGTGTTTTTGTCCACACGCGGCAAATAAACAGCGAGTTCCTCTCCACCCCATCTTGCTGCGATATCACTGTCTCGGATGCTATGTCGAATCAGATTGGAGACTTGAATCAGTACCTCGTCCCCTACCTGATGGCCAAATGTATCATTCACCGTTTTAAAATAATCAATATCGATCAAGATCAACGAGCCGTAGTTGTCTTTTTGTAATGATCCTCTCACTCGTTCATTCAAATGTCTTCTCGTGTACAGACCTGTCAAATTATCGGTAATGACCATTCGTTCCATCTCATTATGCAAGACCGCGTTGGTCATTGCCAAGCTCGCGTGCTGCCCAAATATTTCGAGGAGTTTGTAGTCGTCAAAACTAAAAAAATGATATCGGGAATCTGCGACTAAAAGTACCCCACTAATTTCACCCTCGACCACGAGCGGAACGCCCATGAAGGAACAACACGAAAAGAGTGAAAAAGGAAGCGGTCCTGCCCCTGGTTGAGCTAGTAACAATGCCTGCTTGTTTTGTAAAATTTGCTGAAAAGGCTTTTCTGTAGAATCGATCGCCATGCCATTGAACGCTGGAATGGAGGAAGAGAGCACATCGAAGCAATCCTCTCCTGGCGTTTTTCGCAAAATAGCACAAAACTCCGCATCAAAGGTAGCCCGCATCATCGTCGTAACAAAATCGAGAATTTCCTTTAAATCAAGACTTCTGTTCAACTGGCGTGCCATCTCGTTAATCAAACGTAATTCTCGAATCAAATTACGCGATTGCTGATAGAGCTGTGCGTTTTCAAACGCAGTGCCAGCAGTATCCGCCAAGATCGAGATGTAGTCCTTTTCATGCTGATTCAAGGTGATCCGTTGATCGGACGTCACTTGCAAAACTCCGTAGATGCCTTGCTTGCCCAAGAGTGGCGCTGCGATCACCGTCACCTGCTGCTCCCCTTCTCCCACTTCTTCGGCAATGAGACGTCCTTCCAAATAGGCCTTGGTACTGGTAGACGGCTCCACTTCTTGAAAAGAAAGCTGTTTGACCGGGGTGGTTGCATTGGGTTCAACTGTCAGGAAAAGCTCTGCCGACAAGTACGGATAAAGGCTGGGAATGCTCGTCACGATTTCATGCAAAACATCATTCACATCAATCGATGCCTGAATCTTTGACATCAACTGATACAACAAATCTTTTTTGCTCGCTTCACGACGCAGGTCGTCCGACATGATCGAACGCCAAAGCGCACAGCTTGCCTTCGCGCCTACTTCCTGCAAAAAAGCAACATCCCGTTCATCGTACACGCAATCTGTCTCTTCGGGTGGCAGATGCAAAAACAGTGCGTAGAGCGGCGTTTGGTTCAAGGAGACAGGAACGACGACAAGCCTGTGGTCATCCAAAATGGAAGGCATGATTTGCGTCGCACCGAATCTTGAGACCAGTTGGGCTATGTGGGATTGTCCAACTTCGGCCTCCGGCGTTGTTACACTCTCCTGCGGAATCAACGTGGCATTGTCCGAGAGCTTAACGGCCGAACAGTAGCCTTTTTGAATAATGTCACTGATCTGGCCCGTCAAGCTTTGCAATAGCTCTTTGGTCGTATCATGCAGCGTCAAATCCATGACAATCTGGCTTGTGACGTGTTGAATATAAGCATCATATCCCATGCGAATCAACGGCTCTAGCCCACGCATGTAGGATGACAAATCGAATGGGATTTGGTCGTCGGGCGCTATGATGCCAATGACAGCACGAACCCTTCCATCGTCTTCACACAAAGGAAAGGCTCCACATACGTTGTTTGTTTCACTTCTCGTTTTGACTACGATTTCTTTCGAAGAAAGTGCCTCCAAAATAAAATCAAAGACTTTGCCAATCGATACATCGTGTTGCAGGGTAAGCCCTTGAGAATTCCGAGATGGACCAACCTGCATTTCCATGAAGTTGATTACGCGGCCCCCGGAATCTGTCAAGAAAAGGATGCCTGGGCGCTTTTCCGGCCAAGATTGTAAGATAAAATGGGCCGTGTAGGAAAAGACCGTCTCTAACTTCCCCAACATTTTACTTGACACGAGAAACTCCCTCTCTCAGCATTTTCTCAAGCTTTCAAATGGTCTGTATCATTAACGGATAGAACTTCCCACCTGCGATCCACATACCGAAAGATCGTAATACCGGTATTATCGATCCGTGTGATACCCGTTCCTTGTTCTCCCACCGTCACATAATGCAAGAAGCAATTAATGAGGCCGCCATGCGAGACAACCACAATCGCCTCACCTGGATGGCTCCCTGCTATTTCTGTCATGGCAGCTACAGCTCGACGCTGCATGTCTTCAAATGTCTCAATTCCACAAGAGGCTTCATCCTGATTCTCAAATCGCTCACGTATTTCTTCATAGGTGAGCCCCTCCCACTCCCCATAGCAGCGCTCCCGCAAGGTTGTCTGCGTAGAAACAGAGGATTGGAAGTTCCCAGCAATCTTGGCAGCCGTATCGTGTGCGCGGCTAAGATCACTCGAATAAAAAGCGTGAATCGTCTCGCCTTGAAACCTGTCTGCTACTTGCTCGGCTTGACGTACCCCGAGCTCGTTCAACGCGATGTTACTGTGGCCTTGTATACGACGAACCTGATTCCACTCCGTCTCTCCATGACGAATGAGATACATGATGGTTTCCAAAACGATTTATCTCCTTACCGTTCTGTATTCTATGGATAGTATTTCTTATTATATAAGATGCATGTTCACAATTCTAGATTGATAAAAAAACATTTGGTACAAAATTCCTATATTTCATTCCTTTCTGCAAATACTGGACACTTTTTTTCACGAAATTTATCTGAAACGATCTTTTACTTCCTCTCGTCAGAGGTGATAAGAAGAATATGACATCGTTGGAGGGGTTCCTATGAAACCATGGATCATTCGATCTAGCTCGTTCGTTCTATCTGCCAGTCTGTTGCTGCCTGTCGCTCAAGCGCATGCACAATCACCTCTTGTGAGTACCAATAAAATGGCGACTATTGTGACACAAGCTGACTCTGTGGCACAAGCCAAAGCAAAGCTGTCCAAGGAAGCAGCCTTGGCTCTTGCTACAAAAATAGTGCCTACCGCTGGGATGACGGTGCAGAATGTGTCATTTCGTTCAGCGGATAGCTGGCGCCCATTTCCAGAATGGTCGTTTAGTTGGGTGAAGAAAGATCCAGAAAACGGCAAAGTCCTTCTATCCTATAGCGTCAGTATCCACGCCAATACAGGCGAGCTGACTTCCTATTCGCATCAAGAGCAGGAAGCATCCCAGCTTCCCTATGCAAAACGAATTTCCTATACAGAGGCGCAAGAGCAGGCGAAACGCTTTTTCGAGAAAAACAATGCAGGAAAAGCAGCGGAAACAAGACTGTATACACGCGATATGCCAGAACCAAAAACGCCGCTGAACTCGGAAGTCTACTATAATTTCCGCTTTGTTCGTGAAGTGGACGGCATTCTCTTTCCTGACAACGGCGCAGATATCACGGTAGATGCTTCCGGCAAAGTGACCAACTATTCTCTGTCTTGGAACGACGTGACTTTCGAGGACACGGATACGAAAATCTCAGAAGAAGAAGCCGAGAAACTGTTTAAAGAACAAGCAAATCCAAAACCAGTTTACCTGCTGCCGTGGGATCGGGTGGAAACTCAAAATAACAAGCCGTCTCTTGGGTATATGAATCCCTTCACATTCTACATTGATGCGGAGACTGGCAAAGCATTGACACAATCGTTGACCTCATATCAACTAGCGAAAGATCCTGAGCCTGTAAGCAGCAAAGTCCTTCCTGCACGCCGCAGCGGACAGCCGCTCTCCCAAGAGGAAGCTGTACAATGGGCATCGAAAGCATTGAATTTGTCCAGCTACGAGCTTCGTTCTGCCAATTACAATGAAAGAGACTACCGTGGCAATCGTCCTGTATGGGATCTCGAATTCGGCGAAAAGGGCAATAGCGAAGACGGATTTGCGTATGTCTCCGTGGATGCTGTAACCGGGGACATCTACCGATTGAACAAGGACTTCCGTGGCCATAAAGAAAAAACAACCGCTTCTAAAAAACCAGACATAGAAAAATTCAAGGCAAAAGCGATGGAAACGATTCGTGACTTGGCGCCAACCATGGCCCACCAGCTTTACTGGACAGAGCGTTTTGAAGAGGAAAACCAAAACCAACCCGTTGATTCCGAGCGGACGCAGATCCGATTTGAGCGTTTTATCAATGGAATAGCTGCAGCTAGCGGCTCTGCCTACTTCACGTTTGACACAGAAACAGGCGATCTGCTGAGTTACAGTGCTGAATTGGGCAGCGAAACATACCCGACACAAGTTCCCAAGCACCTGCCTGCTGCCGAAGCGAGCGAGAAGTGGTGGACCGAGACAAAAGCAGAGGCAGTATACGCCCTCGTCCCTCTTACTCCTGAGGATGCCAAACGCACAAAAGAGCAGCCTTCCTACACACCGAAGCGAACGGCCAAGATCGTCTATCGCGCGACAATGACGCCGTTTGAGCAGCCGTATTACCTTGACGCTGTAACAGGCGAATGGCGCTCCACCTCTATTGGCAAAACGATTGTGCTGCATCGTCCAGCTCCTGCCGATCTGAAGGGACATCCAGCGGAGAAGGAACTTTTGCTGATGTATGAATACGACGCACTTTCGCTTGAAAACGGCAATATCATGCCGCAAAAACCGATCACACGTGGCGAAATGATTGAAATGCTCATGATCAGTCTCAACCAAGGCAGACACTATCCACAGTACTCTCTGGAACGCAAGGCCACCTACAGCGATGTGGCAAATGGTTCGCGCTTCTTCTCAGCCGTGGAAGGAGCTGTTGATCGAGGACTTCTCGATAAAAATGCTTCCAAGCTGAACCCAAATGAGACGATTACGCGTGAAGAGCTGGCTGATATGATTGTTCGTGCGCTCGGTTACAAAAAGCTGACTGACTTCCCTGGTATGTTCCAATCTCAGCTCTCAGACATTGCCAATTCGAAGTACCGCGGTTCGATCATCATCGCGACGACTCTCGATATCGTGCCAACCGATAAGCAGAAGTTCCAGCCGCAAAGTCTCGTCCCTCGGGCCGATGCAGCCATTACGTTTACCCGCTTCCTCGAAAAAAGAGGTAATCAAGACGATCCGGCAACTTTGCTGCGAAAATAAAACCCAAAAAGCGCCATCCATCCCACTTCTTGCGGCAGATGGCGCGCTTCTTTTCCCTTGACTTTGCTATATCTCGCCTAGTATTATTGAATGTATGTGTACAGGGTAGCATTGATTGTAGGTAAAAACGGAAGGATATACCCTCTTAGTTCCCTCCCTTGACAGACTGCGGCTGAATTCTGTGAGGAGCACGATGCGGAAACGCTACCGTCCGAAGTTCGTGTAGATAAAGTAGGAACTAACCTGCCGGAAGTAAACACCTGCGAATCCATATTAAAGGAGAATGAATACATGTCACGTTACACAGGACCTCGTCACAAACTTGCTCGTCGTCTGGGTATCTCCCTCGATGGTACAGGAAAAGACATCAAACGCAACTTCCCTCCAGGTCAACACGGTCACAACAACCGTCGTAAACTGAGCGAGTACGGAATCCAGTTGCAAGAAAAGCAAAAACTGCGCCACATGTTTGGCCTTAACGAAAAACAATTCCGCCGCACTTTCGACAATGCTAGCAAAATGGCTGGCGTAGTGGGCGAAAACTTCATGAAATTGCTGGAATCCCGTCTGGATAACGTGGTATACCGTATGGGCTTTGCTCCAACTCGCCCAGCTGCTCGTCAGTTGGTAAACCATGGTCACTTCCTGGTAAACGGAAAAAAAGTAAACATCCCATCCTACCGCGTACAACCGGGTGATGTAATCTCCATTCGTGAAAAGTCCCGTGGTCTGCAACTGATCAAGGACGCTCTGGAAAGCCGCACTTTCCTGCCGAACTACGTTACATTCAACGATGCTGCTGCTGAAGGTACCTTCACTCGTCTGCCAGACCGTGAAGAAATGCCAGCTGAAATCAACGAAGTTCTGATCGTTGAGTTCTACAGCCGTTAATCGTCTGAGGATAAAAAGAAAAAGAGTAGCGCCGCTTGTCGGCCTGCTCTTTTTTTTATTCATTTTTCTGGTTGGCACTCTTGAAGCTTACCAATCACGGGTTTGACTCGATCCATATGCCCGACTCCTATCAAGATATCGATGAAGTCAGCCAGATGCATACAAAGTAACTGCTGCTCCTCTGTAAACATCCGCGACCAATTTTCTGTGAAGCCTTCGAGATGAATCGGCTCGTCTATGTTCATTTGTCTCCTCCTAGGAAACCTATTTTTCGATCCCACACTGTAAGCTTAACAACGTCAGTGAAACGCAATCAATCACATGCAGTTGACAATTTTCAACGGTTTTTGACACATTTTGCTATCTCCTTCGCATCTTCTATCCTCTAGGTTCCTCGTATGGTATAATCAGGTGGTATGCTAGGGGGTCGTAGACTATGTCGAATAACCACACATCTTCCTCTGAACCGACGAAGAAAAAGCGACGCAGAGGCCGTGGTAGAACGTTTTGGATCATCTTCCAAATCGTCTTCGTACTAGGGCTAATGGGAGCTGCAGTAGCGGGAGGAATCGTGACAGGTTATGTTGCCGCACTCGTGAAGGACGAGCCTGTGCGCAGCAAGGAGGAACTGGAGAATAAAATCTTCACCAACTATCTGACTGGATTCGCCTACTACAACGACGGCTCTCTGATCGGCCAATTACGGGCCGAAGAAGGCGATCGACGTTTAGTGAAGAAAGCAGACGTTTCTCCCTATTTAATTAATGCCATCATCGCAACTGAGGACCATAACTACTACAACCACACCGGGGTTTCGCTTCAATCCACCATGCGTGGAGCGATTCAGGAATTTACCAACCAGCCCGTCGTAACAGGTGGTAGTACGATTACACAGCAGCTTGTAAAAAATACGATCCTCTCTGCTGAAGTTAGCCACACCCGTAAGGCCCGTGAAATATTTACGGCAATTCGGATCGAGCGCATGTTTTCCAAAGATCAGATTCTGGAAGCCTACATGAACGAAATTTACTTCGGAAAAAACGCCAACGGATCAAACGTATACGGCGTTCAGGCTGCCGCAAAAGGAATCTTTGGCAAAGATGTAAAAGAGCTCGGGCTCGCTGAGGGCTCCTATCTTGCGGGCATGATTCAAAACCCAGGTGCCTACTCTCCATTCCGTGCAGAAAGCTATCAGCGCGGTAAGGAACGCCAAAAAATGGTGTTGGATCGCATGCTGGAAAATGGCTACATCACACAAACCCAATACGACGGAGCTGTCACCAGTGATTTGAAGGCACAGCTAGCCAAACCGACGCAGCAAGCTTATCGAGAAGTGCCATTCTTGATGATGGAAATTGAAGATCGTGCCGCGCGTCAACTTGTGGATGCAGACCTCTTGGAAAAAGGTCGAGACAAATCAACCATCAGTCGCAACGAATACCGCCAGCTGGTTGAAGAGAAACGTCGCGACATCCTGCGAAAAGGGTACAAGATACATACCACAATCGACAAGGGCGTATATGACATCATGCAGGCCGTTGCAGCCGATCCGAAAAACTTCGGTAAGAATCGTACCTATACGATTCGCCGCTCTAACGGCAAAACAGAGAAAATCGAAAATGCTCTGGAAGAAGTCGGCGCAATGCTGATTCACAACAAAACAGGAGCCATCCTCGGCATGATCGGGGGACGTGACTTCAAGGTGGAACAAACGAACCACGCTACCGTACCTCGTCAGCCTGGTTCAGCCATGAAGCCACTTGCAGCTTATGCTCCTGCTTTTGAACTGGGATTGCTCCAGCCAGCATCCCCAATCGATGACGCTCCGGTGCTACTCGCTGACGGCCAGAACGGTTCCCATTTACCTAAGAACTGGAACAACAAATGGCAAGGGATGATGAGTACCCGCGAAGCACTGCGGATGTCCTGGAACATTCCGGCGATCAAGACGTATTTGAAAGTTGGCATTCCAACGGCTCTCGAATACGTGAAGAAAATGGGAATCACAACATTGGTGGATGCTGACAACTATGCAGCCACTGGCGTAATTGGCGGTCTTACCTACGGAACAACTGTCGAGGAAATTACAAACGCCTATGGGACATTCGCAAATCACGGTTCTTTCGTGGATGCCTATCTGATTGATCGAATTGAGGATAGCACCGGAAAAGCGATTTATCGCCATGAGACCAAACCTGTGCAAGTATACAGCGAACAAACGGCATACTTGATCACTGATATGATGCGTTCCGTCGTCAATAACGGTACAGGTACACACATCCGCAAATACGTGCCGAGCAAAGTCGATGTGGCAGGTAAAACCGGAACAACGAATAACAGCAACGACCTCTATTTCGTCGGTTACACGCCAGAGCTGTCCATGGGGGTATGGGTTGGCTTTGACGAGCCATATCCAATGCCAGACGCGGACAAATATGTTCCGATGGTCGTATGGGGTAAGGTCATGAAGGATGTCATTGCAAAGCATCCGAACCTTTCACCTCCTGACTCCACCTTTAAAAAGCCGGTAGGAATTGTCAGCGCGACTGTTGACTCGAAATCAGGTCTTTTGCCAAGTGAGCTTTCAAAGGAAGCTGGCCATTTGATCACTGATATATTCAACAGCAAATTCGTTCCGACGAAGGTGGACGACTCCCACCAAAAAGCACGCGTCATTTCGTATAATGGCGAACGGTATTTGGCGAAGGAAGGAACACCTGAAGATTTTGTTACCGAAGGCGTCTTCTACCGCTCACCAGATCCGCTTCCTACCAAGGAGCAAATTCAAGCGAAAAACAATAGGGTCGCCACCCAACCACCAGATTGGGAGCAACGCCTACCTGACAAAGAAGACCCTCGTACAGAAGAAGGTGGAACACCATCTTCGCCAAGCGGTGTAACAGCTACGGGCTCAGGCAAGCAAATTACGCTTACCTGGCAATCAGCCAAAGAATCTGACTTGGTCGGTTATCGCATCTACCGCGCCGATGTGCAAAACGGCTTTATCAAAGTAGCGACTGTGAAAGATCCATCCGAATTGACTTTTGCAGATACGACTGCAACCCACGGAGATTTAGGCTATTATGTCACTTCTGTGGATATCGCTGGCCATGAATCGCAGCCTTCCGCAATCGCTTCTGTCGGTTCCACACAGACATGGCAGTTGCCAGATCCGAATCAAGGTACGGAAACAGATAACTCGAATCCGACGGACAATAACGGGAATGGGCAAACAGAACCAGGTGGAACTGGGACTACCCCACCAGACGGATCGGAAGGCACGAATACAAACCCAGATTCCGCTTCACCACCTTCTGCTCCAAAATCCTTGTCCATCAAGAATACGCCAAACGGCTGGCAGCTACAGTGGAAAGGAAACAGCTCATCTGAGCAGATGTACAACGTATATTTTAGCCCAGACTCAGCAAGCGGCTATTTGCTACTCGGTACAGTTTCTAGCACAAGCTTTACACACGCAGCAGAAGTACCGAATGGCAGCAACTATTACATTACCGCAGTCAACAGTTACGGAGAATCGCCACATTCTAACATCGTAACTGCCAACACCACAGAATAAACTGAAATAACAACTGACAGAGATGGTTAGACGCCATCTCTGTTTTTCTACAAACGTAAGGGGGGGAACTGATGGAGCACATCAAACGCTATCATTCATTGAGCCTAATGGTGAACAACAAGGAGCTGCTCATCGAAGGACCGATTACAGGAAGTTATCTGGCCTCACTACGCTTTGATGAGGGTCTGAAAGCTTTTCGTATACCTGAACAGCAGCATGAGGCTCTCATTGAAATCGCTGATTTACCGGAAGGGCGCATTATTATTGCACGTGAAGGTGACCTCGTACTCGGCTACGTAACTTTTCTACACCCCGATCCGCTGGAACGATGGTCACAAGCGCAGTTGCCCGATTTGCTGGAGCTAGGCGCGATTGAAATCAGTCATAAAGTCAGAGCAGGTGGCGTAGCGAAGAAGCTGCTGGAAGTCTCCTTCATGGACGACGCCATGGAAGACTACGTGATTATTACAACCGAGTATTACTGGCATTGGGATCTGAAAGGAACAGAACTTGATGTATGGCAATACAGAAAGGTCATGGAAAAGGTCATGGGCAGCGCAGGCCTAAGCTGGATGACAACAGACGATCCGGAAATATGCTCACACCCCGCCAACTGTCTAATGGCAAAAATCGGCAAGCGTGTACCACCAGAAACAATCGTCGCCTTTGATGCTATGCGGTTTCAAAATCGTTTTCTTTACTAGTTTGGATGCCTTTTGATTCTAGGAGGTTACTCTTATGCGTATTGAAGAGATTATGCGAAAAAAAATTGTCACGATCCAGCCATCCACTACCATCGGAGAAGCGCTTCTCCTCCTCCGTGCAAACAGAATCAGGCATTTGCCTGTCATTGAAAATGACTCACTCGTAGGCATTGTCTCGGACCGTGACCTGCGAGACGCTCTCCCCTCTCGTCTGCTGACGCATGACGATGACGACACCGTCCTGCACAAGCCTGTAGCCGATATCATGAATCAACAAGTCATTACTGCCCACCCTCTGGACTTCATCGAAGACGCAGCCCTCCAACTATACGAGCACAAAATCGGCTCACTACCCATCGTCGAAGGGAAACGGCTCGTAGGATTGATCACGGAATCTGATCTTTTCTCTAGCCTGATCGAACTGTTCGGCGTTAACAAACCTAGCTCCCATATCGAAGTCGAAGTAGACGACCGCGTCGGCATGCTGGCAGAAGTCAGTCAAGTCTTTCGCGAAGCACAAGTAAATGTCACGAGCGTCGTAGTCTTTCCAGGGAAAAAGCCCGCGAAAAAGAACCTTGTTTTTCGGGTACAGACGATTGATCCGCGTATCGTGACCCAATTGCTCCTTGACAAAGGCTTTTCCGTGATCGGCCCTACGGAAGGAGGGATACTCCAGTGAGCCGAAATGCTCGTCTGATCTACTCTCCAGACTACACGCAATATTATTTTCATGATGATCATCCGTTCAACCAGCGTCGTCTGCTCCTCACACACGATCTGATGAGCAGTTACGGAATACTCAAAGATTCGGACACCCTGTCTCCACGCCAGGCGACAGATGAAGAGCTCGCTCTGGTGCATGACCCACGTTATATCCAATTTGTTCGCGATCAGGGCCATAGTGAACACGAGCTTCCGCAGGCAGCCAGTTATGGTTTGGGAACAGAGGATGTTCCCTGTTTTTCGAACATGCATGAAGCGTCCTCGCTAATCGTAGGAGGTACGTTAAACGCAGTGGACGCAGTTATGAGTGGACAGGCAGAACACGCCTTCAATCCCGCTGGTGGACTGCATCATGCTTTTCGTGGACGCGCCTCCGGATTTTGTATCTACAATGATTGCTCCGTCGCGATCGCGTATATGCGCAAAAACTGGAATGCACGCGTGCTGTATATCGACACAGATGCCCATCATGGAGATGGTGTTCAATGGGCGTTTTACGATGATCCCCATGTACTGACTGTATCCATCCACGAAACGGGAAAGTATCTCTTCCCGGGAACAGGCAATTTGTCTGAGCGTGGAGATGGAAGTGGTTACGGTTATTCTGTCAACGTTCCACTCGATGCCTTTACGGAAGATGATTCTTTTCTGGAAGTGTATGAAGAGCTGGTGTCAAAGCTAGCGGCTGGCTTCAAACCTGATGTCATTCTGACCCAAAATGGTTGTGACGCTCATGCGTACGATCCCCTCACCCATTTGTCTTGCTCGATGAAGATTTATCAAGCCATCCCCAGGCTTGCTCACCGACTCGCTCATGAATATTGCAGAGGACGTTGGATCGCTGTAGGCGGCGGGGGCTACGATATTTGGCGGGTGGTGCCGCGGGCGTGGACACTGGTATGGAGTGAGATGAGTGATCAGCCTCTCACGGACGGTGATCTTCCCGAAGTCTGGCTCAAGCGCTGGCAACCTGAGACGGATTTGCCCTTGCCACCTCGGCTTTTTGACGAACCATTCCCACCAATCCCACGACGCGCAGAGATCACGGGAAAAAATCGGCTTACGTTAGAACGTGCGATACTGTACGCACCAATTGAATCAGAGAAGTAATAAAAAAAGCGTACTGCCCTCGTACCTTTGGGTACTGGTCAGCACGCTTTTTCAGTTCCAAACACTATTTCACAAGCTCTTCCAGCTCAGACGGTGCAAAGCCTTTTACCGCTTTATCACCTACGACTGTTACAGGCACACCCATGAAGCCAAAGCGCTCCACTTCCTCTTGATAGGCACGACTCGTCATGACATCGCGCACTTCAAAGGAAACACCTTTTGCTGTCAGCCAATTCTTTACCATGTCGCAATCCACACAGTTTTTCGTCGAGTAGACGATCACTCCCGCAGCTGTCGATGCTTGAGAAGCTGTCAGCATGTTACGGACAATCGCGTAGGAGCGCTGGGAAGCCAGCTTGGTAAATTCCACGAAGTTCACATGCGCGGAGCCGTCTGCTTTGTCCGACATCGAACGAACCACGACAAATGGCACGCCATTCATCGCACATACTTGTCCAACAGATGCCCCTTCCATTTCGGTACAGTGCGCTGCGAATTGCTCATACAGCCATTGAACCTTTTCCCGACTGGCAACGAACTGGTCGCCGGACAAGATACGTCCGCTCACTACTTGAACTCCCGCTTCTAGTTCCTTGCCTGCATCAATCGCTTGCTGCATCAGCCCAGCGTCAGCTTGCCAAGTCCATTGCTCAGTAAACGGAATCTGTCCTGGTTCAAAGCCAAGCGGTGTCACATCGATATCATGTTGGATGCAATCCGTCGAAACCACAATGTCACCGATAGTTAATTCAGGATGAAGGGCTCCTGCCACACCTGTGAAAATGACACGTTCTACTTGGAAGGAATCGATGAGGATTTGTGTCGTCACGGCAGCATTCACCTTGCCGACACCTGACTTGCACAGCACGACATCCTTGCCTTCCATTTTACCCGTGTAATAGGTAATGCCTGCTTTAGTGGCAGTAGTCGTCTCTTGCATCGCTTCCAAGTAAAGCGCGATTTCTTCATCCATCGCGCCGATAATTCCGTAACGCATTTCCCATCCCCCTCATGCTGTCAATTGCCTACGTCCCTTTTCGATCAAGCTTGCTCGGGCTTTGTGCTCTCCCGATACTCAATGCGATGCGGCAGCAGCACGACATGCTCTTCGACATTCTCGTTATTCATGTACTTGGTCAACAGGCGCATCGCCACCGCACCAATATCATACATCGGCTGTACGACAGAAGTCAGTCGTGGACGTACCATTTCGACCAGACGAATATTATCGTGACCAATGACTTCGATGTCACCTGGCACATTCAGGCCAGAATCTTGAATGGCGTGGATCGCGCCAATGGCCATCTCATCATTTGCTGCGAAAATCGCCGTAGGCGGATTTTTAAGGGCAAGAAAAGCTTTTGTCGTGGACAAGCCAGATTCATAAAAGTAGTTGCCTGTCGCAATCAGCTCTTCATCCAGCTCGATACCCGCATCTTTCAACGCCTTTTTATAGCCTTCATAACGCATCAACCCTGCCAATGGATCGTTTGCAGGACCCGCGATCATCGCAATGTGCTTGTGTCCGCGCGCAACCAATGCTTCCGTCGCGTCGTATGCGGCTTGGAAGTGGTCAATGCTAACCGACGGCAGCACGTTGTCCGCATCGCGCGTCGCGGCGAGTACAGTCGGTACAGACGTGCTTGTTAATGCCTGCAAATGATCTTCTTTGATTTCTGCCCCCAGGAACAGAAGCCCGTCCACCTGCTTTTCCAGCAACGTATTGATGAGCTGCAATTCCTTTTCCATCCGCTGGTCAGAGTTACACAGGATAATGTTGTATTTGTACATGGTAGCGATATCTTCAATTCCTCGCGCCAATTCGGAGAAAAACAAACTGGAGATATCCGGGATGATGACACCAACTGTTGTCGTTTTTTTGCTGGCAAGTCCACGAGCAACCGCATTTGGTCGATATCCCAAGCGCTCAATCGCAGCCAATACCTTTTTTCGGGTCAAAGGCTTTACGTTGGGATTCCCGTTAACTACACGGGAAACTGTCGCCATCGACACCCCCGCTTCTCTTGCTACGTCGTATATAGTAACTGGCATCATACACCCTCACTTTCCCTATTTTTTGGTTTTCATAAACGTTTTCATAAATATATGCACCTATGATACGACAAGCCGTATGCCGTTGCAATCGTTTTTGATGGCTTGCGCACCTGTTACTTCATGAGTTTGTTCATCGTTTTCAAAAGCTCATCAATCACTTCATGATCGCCTTGCTGAATGCGATCCATCACACAGCTTTTCATATGTCCTTCGAGGAGCATTTTCCCAACCGCATTCAGTGCAGATTGCACAGCCGCAATTTGATTGAGAATGTCGTCGCAATAGACATCCTTCTCTACCATTCCGCGAATTCCGCGAACTTGTCCCTCTACCCGATTCAGACGAGAGATGAGATTAGACTTGATTTTATCCGGCCTTTCGGTGGACCGATCAGTCGAGCAGCATTGATGGTTGTCTTCCATATGGCCTATCCTCCTTCACCAATATCAGCACGTAATTCTAGCTTACTTGGTCGCCAATGGTTCGTCAAATGAGAAAGGTCCTTCCGCGCGCAGGAAGGACCTTTCTTTCTTACCCCTAAGAGATATCTTACGCTCTTGTTGCCACGATCTCGCCTTTGTACAGGCCAGAAGCGAGCAGCTCATCAACGAACTCGTTGAACTGTGGAATGTTCAACTGTTGCTTCGCGTCAGACAGTGCCACATCTGGATCTGGGTGAACTTCTACCATGACTCCATCAGAACCGACTGCGAAACCTGCTTTCGCGCAAGGCAAGAGCAGATCACGACGGCCTGTTGAGTGCGTCACGTCTACAAACACTGGCAAGTGCGTCTCTTGCTTGAGCAGTGGTACTGCAGAAATATCGAGTGTATTGCGTGTCGCTTTTTCGTACGTGCGGATTCCACGCTCGCACAGCATGACTTGTGCGTTACCTTCGGACAGGATGTACTCTGCCGCGTAGATGAACTCTTCAATCGTAGCAGAGAGGCCACGCTTCAAGAGGATCGGCTTGTTCACACGACCTGCCGCCTTCAGCAGCTCGAAGTTTTGCATATTGCGCGCACCGATTTGGATGACATCGATGTATTTTGTCGCCATCTCAAGATCTGCTGGCGTCACGATTTCACTGATCGTCACGAGGTTGAATTCATCCCCGATACGCTTGAGAATTTGCAAGCCCTCTTCACCCAGACCTTGGAAGTCGTATGGCGAAGTACGAGGCTTGTACGCACCACCGCGCAGTGTGCGCAGTCCGCGTTTTGCGTGGTTTTCTGCTACTGCTCTTACTTGCTCGTAGCTTTCCACAGAGCATGGACCTGAGATGAGAATCGGATTTTTTCCTCCGAACTCAACGCCTTTTACAGTAATAACAGTATCCTCTGCTTTTTTCTTGCGGCTAACGAGGAGTACTTTTTTCTTATCATCGTCTTGCAGAACTAATGAAGCTTGGAAAATTTGCTTGAACAAATGACGAATCGCATTGTCATTGAAAGGACCTTTATTGTTTTCAACGAGCAGATTGAGCATTTGGCGCTCACGCTCTGGGTCAAAACGGTTGCTGCCCTGTTTTTCTTTTTCTTTGCCGAGCTCTTGAACCAAGGTAGCTCGTTTGTTGATCAATTCAAGAATTTGCAGGTTGATCTCGTCTATCTGCTTGCGCATAGTTTCGATTTGATCGTGTGCCATCTCTCTCCACTCTCCTCTTTTTATATAGGGATTTATCGATAAATTAGGGTAATTATAATCGATTCAAACACCCTTGTCAGCAGTTTAGCGCCAAAAAGCGCGAAAGTAAATTTTTTCTGTTTTTTTATCTTTTCCAATTATTCGTCAAAAAGAAGAAGATTCCTTGATTCGACAGGATTCTTTCCCTTACGAATCGAATAGTTTTGGATATATGTTCTAGCTAAAAGCGATTGTTCCTTTCCGATCCAGTCCAAAATCACCGATAAGTATTGTAAAGACTTTTTGAACAACCTCTTACAAGGAGTGACCTACTTTTGTCTGACATCACAGCCCCTGAGCTTATTTTTTCATTAGATATTGGAACGCGCAGCGTCGTCGGCCTGATTGTTGAAACCACAGGCGAGCAGTACCGTGTATTGGACTGCGCAATTCGAGAGCACGATGAACGCTCCATGCTCGATGGGCAAATTCACGATATTGTCGCCGTAGCTAAGGTGATTCAACAAATAAAAGAAGAACTGGAAGGGAAATATGGCAAACTGCATCAGGTAGCAGTCGCGGCTGCCGGTCGGTCTTTGCGCACCCGCCGCGTTCGTGTGGACATGCCGATAGCCAGACATGCCTTCATCTCCCGTGAAGATGTTGTCGCTTTGGAGTTTTCCGCTGTACAGGAGGCCCAAGCCGCACTAGCCCAAGAGCTAAAGGATCAAGACGTCACCCGCTATTATTGCGTCGGTTACAGCGTCGTCAATTACCATCTGGATGGAGAGCTGATCGGGAGTCTGATTGACCAACGGGGTGACACAGCAAGCGCAGATGTGATCGCAACTTTCCTTCCACGCGTGGTTGTCGACTCGCTGATCGCTGCCCTGAAACGATGCGATTTGGAAATGCAGGCATTGACGCTTGAGCCTATCGCGGCTATTAATGTCCTGATTCCTGTGACCATGCGCCGACTAAATATCGCATTGGTGGATATCGGGGCAGGTACTTCTGACGTCGCGCTGACGGAAGAAGGAGCGATTACCGCCTACGGCATGGTGCCTGTTGCAGGCGATGAAATCACGGATGCACTCATGAATGCCTTTTTAATGGACTTTCCGATGGCAGAAGTAGTGAAGCGCCTCTTATCTACCGAGGAGTCCGTTACCTTCACTGACATTCTCGGTATAGAGCATACGATGAGCACTTCCGAGGTAACGAGTGCAATTGAAGCAGACATCCAGCAACTCGCCGATAAAATTGCCTTCAAAATATTGGAGCTCAACGGAAAAGCTCCGCAAGCGGTCATGCTGATCGGCGGCGGTAGCCTCACCCCTGGGCTTACTGGAAAAGTCGCGCAGGTCTTGAATATTCCTGCCGCACGCGTTGCTGTCAGAGGCGGCGATGCGATCAAGCAATACGTCGGAGACAATCCTGCGCTCAGTGGACCTGAGTTCGTAACCCCAGTCGGCATTGCTGTTGCTGCACGCCGTCATCCGTTGCGATATGTAACCGTTACGGTCAATGACGCTCCTCTGCGCATTTTCGATTTGCGAAAAATGACGTTGGGTGATGCCCTCATTGCATCTGGATTGGATATCCGCCGTCTGTATGGTCGCCCCGGATTGGCGATGTCAGTCACCGTAAACGGACGGATGAAAATGATTCCGGGTGGTCACGGCACAGCGCCAGTTATTGAGCGCAACGGAGAGGGCGTCAGTCTCGACACGCCAATCAATGACGGTGACCAAATCACCGTAGTGGCAGGTACCAATGGCGATGATGCACGTGTGTTTGCCAAAGATTTATTCGATGAGCTGGACACGCTTGAGGTAATCTGCAATGACCGTCCCTACTCACTCGGTCCTGTCGTACATGTAAACAGAGCGGTTGCTACTCTCGATACGTTGATCTCTGATCGGGCAGAGATGGACATCCGCCTTCCCCGCACTGTCTATGAAGTGCTAGATCTCGCAGAACTGAAAACGCGAGTGGAATCAGGCTTGCATTTTTCTGTGAATGGGCAAGATTATACGATTCCATCCCGTATCGAGGTGATCGAGCTGAACGGAAGACCAGCAGCCTTGACAGATGTCGTCCGGCAAGGTGATGTCCTCGTATACCGGCAGGATGAAGTCCCCGCTTCTTCCATTCAGGATGTCATCCCCTTGGAAGAATGGGTCCAGGAGACAATGGCCGTCCACTTCAATGGCGAACGGGTCGTATTGCCTGTCGCACAGGTAACGATTACTGTAGACGGTAAAACGGCGAATGCCTCCGATCCCGTGAGCGAAGGTGCCGACATCACGGTAAAATCCTCACCTGCGTCTACACCTGTGTTTAGCGACGTCTTCCGTTTTGTCGACGTTTCCTTGGAAAAGCCAGACCGTGAGAGTATCTCCGGATTCGTCATGCTCGTCAACGGCGAACAAGCCAACTTTCAGACTGAATTAAAAAGCGGTGACAAGTTGGAGCTATTCTGGGAATAGAATCTCCAATACTCTTTTTCTCCATGCAAAAAGCCGGTTTTCACCTCGCTTGTAGGGTGTGCCGGCTTTTTACATAAAACAAGAGCTATCGACAAATCGTCAACAGCTCTTTTCAGTATGAATGATTACGCGTTGAGCGCCTGGCCAATCGCGTCCTTTGTAATTTTCCAGTGAGACGTGTGCCATTTTACTTCGCCGTCTTCCAGCAAAAAGATTTGCGGGGATTCGTGCTTGATGGAAAAACGATCCGCTACGGCATTGGAGACAGGACGATCCTCCCGTACCAAAATGACCGCAGATTCCACTTGATTGTCCAGCAAATATGCTTGAAACTCTTCATAGGCAGACGTACTGATTGGGCAGATCGTGCTATGCTTAAACAATAGCTTTTTCCCATTTTTCGCTACGAACTCATCCAGTTCTTCTATGGAGTGAAGCTGTTTTTGTGACATGATTCATCTCTCCTTATCTTATGTGCCTATCAGTATACATAAGTCCAAGCAGCAAAGTCTACATTTGCGGTGCAGCGGAGAAATGAAAAAAGAGACACCTATCTTCCAGGCATCTCTTTATCCTTACACCATAATTTTCGTTAGACGCTCGCGCAGCTCCAGCATCCATTTTTCATCGCCAAGGGACTGCGCCAACAAAAACAGATCCAATAGCTCGTTGACTTTTTCACCAAGTAATTCTCTTACGGTCGAATTCACCTTCTCATTAGCAATCAATACCAATAAGTTGGATAACTCTGACATTTCTTCGAATTCGATTGCCTGGCGCTGCGGATGTTGGCCCAGTTCCTCCATGAGTGACTTCAAATCATCCTTAATCACATCTACCACTTGGGAATGGTCACAGTCTTCGTCCACACAGACGTGTACAGGTACATTCATGATTTTAACCCGTTTCCGGTACACGATGTTGCGCAGTTCGATCTCCATCTCATTCCCACAGCGGCTGCATATCTTTTGCACGGTGTTCACCCCTACCTATCTACTTATGTATGACTCTCATACTATTCGAGAATCCTCCTTTCAATCCTGCTTGAGAACAGGTGGTACTTGGTGGGTATAGTGTCAGAAATAGACTAAGAAAGACCTTCAGAGAAGCCATTTTGGGTTTGATTGGAGTCAACATTGTGGAGGAGAAGAAAAAGCACAGTTCTCTTCGGCTCTGACACGCCAGCAGGGGGATTCACTGGCCGTCTCCACTTCCAAAAGGGGACCGTCGAGCCAAAGCCACCCTACGGGCGGAAGTTTCTCGAGGAAGAAGTGTTCGACAGCCGGGTCCCCTTTTGGAAGTTCCGACTGGGTAGGCGTTGTCAAGGTCTGCGAGCCCTGTGCTTTTTCTTCAACAGCTTTGTATGTTCATCGGTACCTTCTAAAACTTGCAACAACTTAAAAATTCACTTACAAAAAAGACGATGCTTCTTGCAAGCATCGTCTTTTCGTTGCGATCAAACTTCAATTTTACGCGTAGATCGCGTTTACTTTTTCACAATGCGGACAAACAGCGACTTTCCCCGCTATGCCGTCTTCATCTTCTACACGGTAGCCAGTAATTTGCTCGGAAAAACAAAACAGACATTCTGTATTGAAGTCCATGTCGTATTGAGCTTTCCATATAATGGATTTAAAATCTTCTCCAACATTAATCGTAATTTGGACCAGATCATGCTGCGGACTCGATAATGATCTTTGCATCACGTAAACATCCTTTCATACTTGCAAAGTCTTTTGGTATCCTCTAGCTTTTCCTGCTTTTCAGAATAATAAACATCGAGAACTGCAAGAGTATGAAAAACGAGAGATTATCAAAACAATTTTCTCAAAAATGGGCGGATGCCCGGTTCGGTCCTATGCGATCACCCATATGTTGTAGATGTAAGCACAAGAGGCTTAACACACATATGAGGAGGATGTTTATTCCATGAGCGGCATCTTTAATGGAGAATTCGACGGTTTCACTCTGATTTTGATTCTTTTCATCCTGCTGGTTATTATCGGGTGCAGCTGCGACTGATCTTCCCCGAAGATATAGCCATATTCAGCAGGCCGTTGCATATACATGAAGTACCGAATCCTTCAAGTGCGTTTCCTCCGCAAGCTACCCTCGTCAGTGGGTAGCTTTTTTCTGTTTGAGTTGTGTACAATGGGTATGAATGATATGGAAAGCGAGGGATCCCCTTCCTATGAAAGATCCACGAATTGAAAAACTAGCTGACGTCCTCGTCAATTATTCGGTGACTGTCAAGCCAAATGAAAACGTTTTAATTTACTCCATTGGCAACGTTACCGATCTGACAAAAGCTGTAATTGCCAAGGTATACGAAGCGGGGGGAAATCCGTTTGTCCAACTGATCGACCAATCCGTTCAGCGTGAACTCTTGATGGGTGCCAACGAAACACAATTGGGTATCATGCGTGAAGCAGATGTTGCCTTTATGAAACAAATGGATTGTTACATTGGCATCCGCGGTGGCGACAACATCAGTGAGCTCTCTGATGTGCCTGGGGACAAAATGCAGTTGCACTCCAAGCTGCTAGCGCGTCCCGTGATGGATATTCGCGTACCGCATACCAAATGGGTCGTGCTTCGCTATCCAAATGCATCTATGGCTCAGTTGGCTAACATTAGCACCGCTGCTTTCGAAGATTTCTATTTCAAAGTGTGCACGCTTGATTACGGCAAAATGGATAAAGCCATGGACAGCCTAGTCGAGCTGATGGAGAAAACCGACAAGGTACGTATCGTAGGGCCAGGCACCGATCTGACCTTCTCCATCAAAGATATTCCGGCAATCAAATGTGCAGGTGAAGCCAACATCCCTGATGGAGAAGTATTCACTGCTCCTGTTCGCGATTCCGTCAACGGTACGATCGCGTACAACACGCCGTCTCCTTACCAAGGCTTTACTTACGACAATATCAAGCTGACCTTCAAGGATGGAAAAATCATCGAAGCAATCGCAAACGATACAGAGAAGATCAACCAAATCTTTGATACCGATGAAGGTGCCAGATTCGTTGGGGAATTCGCGATTGGCGTCAATCCGTACATCCAAAATCCAATGAAAGACATCCTCTTCGATGAAAAAATCGATGGAAGCTTCCACTTTACACCTGGACAAGCATACGATGAAGCGTTTAACGGAAACAAATCCTCCGTGCACTGGGACTTGGTTATGATTCAACGTCCTGAGTGGGGCGGTGGAGAAATTTGGTTTGACGATCGCCTGATCCGTAAAGACGGACGCTTCGTTGTACCTGAGCTCGAATGCCTCAATCCAGAAAACCTTAAATAAATGAAAATAAGCGAAGGGCTCATTGTTGATAAGACATGAGCCCTTCGCTTTATGTGGCTAAACGGAATATGCTGGTTGCTTCAACAAGGAAGTCATTTTTTGTTCCATAAAGGAAATCGTTGACTCCAGATGATGAATGGTATACTCCCAGCAAAAACGTTGATATTCGTCAAAATTCACTTCCAGCTTTTTATAAGAGGCCTTGCTTTGTTGGAGCAATTGACGTTGCGTATCCAAACAGCCTTCTAGCAAATCCTTTTGTTCGTCGATCGTGCGGCTCTTGCCGAAGAAAATCTTAACCAGCATGTCTGAACGCAATACTGGTGGCAAGATAGGCGTCTGGATTTCTTGACGGAAGGATTGTTTTCCGGCTTCTGTAATGCGGTACAAAATCTTGTTCGGCTTGCCAGACTGAATGATTTCTTGCTTCGTCACGAAGCCTTCTTCCTCCAGTTTGCGCAATGCTGGATAAATAGCACCAAAGCTAGCGTCATAAAAAAACCCAATGCTGTTTGTAAACGCTTGCTTAATATCGTAGCCACTCATTTCCCCGTAGCTCAAGAAACCCAGTATGATCGTTTTAACATCCATCTCTTCGCATCCTCCGTTACCGTTCTTTTTCTCTCTCTAGCGGCTAGGACTTAGCCTTTATGTTCAAAATATTCTTTAACTACATGTTATTATAAATGCATTTAAATAATTATACCAATGCTATTTCTTTATTATATCAATCAAAATTAATGATATATCCATCCATGCGACTAGAAATTGGGCGTCCCTTCCCACTCCGCTCCCCATAGGATGATACATACCTATCTGCTGTAGGGGGAGAGATCGGTGAAAAGTAAAAAATGGTCCCAATATACGCGGGTAAAGTACCCTGTGAGCAGCAGCAGTCTGCACCCATTCAATTTCTTCGTTCCCATTGTCGAGCGAGTTCAAGAGGGAGTAGTTTCCATCGTTACCGAGGATGCTCCCCATTCCAAAGACGTGGATTCGTTAATTCGCAGCCTCATTGATCATGAAGATAATTCTCCACCCACGGAACGAAGCTTTGGCTCCGGATTTCTTTTTCATCCGAAAGGGTATATCTTGACGAGCGAGCATGTCATCGGCAAATCCAAAAACATTTTCGTGAAGCTATATAACGGTAGAGTGTTTGAAGCCAAACGAATTATAGCTGATCGAGTCCGGGATTACGCCGTCATCAAAATTGATGCAGACTGCAAGCTATATCCGCTGCCACTAGGCAACTCCTCTCATACAAAAGTAGGAGAATGGGTCATCAGCGTCGGTTCTCCATCTGTGTTCAAAGAGACAAAAAACGAGCCTGATTCCGGGCCAAATACAGTGCAAATTGAACGGGACGAGCTATCGCCTTATTGTACAGCTCCATGTTACCCATCTGGCGAAAAACCTCTCTCCCTGGCTTGGGGTTCACTTCGATTAGCCACGCACGTCCGTCCACATCCACCCCAATGTCCAGTCCGAATTCCATCATGCGACCGAAATAATCCTCGAGCGTGTTTGCTACATCGAGAGCGAGCTGATAACATTCCCGTTTGATAAGCTCTCCCCGCTCCCCTCCAAACCGCCTGGACATAAACCATTCAAAGGGAATCGCTCTACCTCCCCCATGCAAATTGGAAGTAGCACTGCCGTTCTCCCCCATGCGTACTGCGCAGCCCGTCACCGCCCACTCCCCACGCTCGTCCTTTTGAATCATTAGTCGTACATCGACGACATGCTTACGCAGCAGCCCCAGGTCCAAGCCTTGCTGCACCAGGAAATTCCCATCACGAATCCGCTGTTCCTCCACCCACGTTTTGACCCATTTTTCAACGCCTTCCACCGTATCAATCCGAGCCACGTGATGGTTATGCTTTTTGTCACGTCCAGAGAGGCTATAATCCTTGCCGCTGCTCTTCACTCTGAGAATGCTTCTTCCCTCTGTGCCATTCCCCGGCTTGACATAGACGAGCCCATGGCGTGCGAGCATGTTTCAAACCAAGCCTTTGTCATAGACATGCGTCTCCGGAATCCAGCGTTTGACGCGTTCATCGGAAGTGAGCAGATTCGTCACTCTCCATTTCTTACTGAACGGACTGTTTGCAAAGAAAAACAGATCGCTATTTCGCAGCCGGATATACTCCCTTACCCTGCGTCGGTACCGATCGATGACAACTTCTGGCCAAGGGACCGATTTACTCACCCAGCCCCCGTTCGGTTTGGGGAGGAAACCCTTGATCTTTCTTGCGGAAACATTGACGTCCTGATGCGAAAACAGGTAGATTTCTGCGCCTAGCTTTTGCCCTTTTTGAACCAGCTTTCGCAAATAATCTGGTTCCTCAAAGCGAACACCTTCCCGCCAGGTTAAAATACTGATTACCCGTTTGGGGAGCATCCTAACACCCTCTTCGTTTCTTTTCTTTCGCGATTAGTGTATGTGTGGACACCTTATAGGGAAACATTTGTCCATGAAAACGGGCTCGACTTCTCAGCCATTGGCGAAGTGTCATTCCAGCTTTTCGTTACTTACTTTTTTCAAGCTAATCTGTTAGAATAAAGGGCAACAATAATGCTGCTAGATAGAGGTGACGCCGATATGAGTCATGATTTTTCTGGCGAACACATGTGTCCAAAATATGAATGTGCAATGAATGTCCTTGGAAAACGCTGGACCGGCCTGATTATTCATGTGTTGCTACGTGGGACTGTACGATTCAAAGATATCCGTGAAATGGTTCCGCATATGAGTGATAAAATGCTCTCGGAAAGGCTGAAGGAGTTGGAGGAGCTGGAGATTTTGGAGCGCAAAGTGTACCCAGAGATCCCGGTTCGCATTGAATACGAATTGACCGCAAAAGGAAAAGATCTACGTCCTGTCATTGATTCCATTCACGAATGGGGCCAAAAATGGATGTAGCATAGCCCCACTTGTCCAAGACGGATAAGCGGGGTTTTTTATTTGCGGTCAGGCATAAGCACCTCCCTTTTGCTGTACACTCTAGCAACCCAAGGAGAAGGGAGAACGGGCGATGCGAACGGCCGTCTACATTCGTGTCAGTACGGAGGATCAAGCACGCGAAGGATTTTCGATCCCCGCTCAAAGGGAGAAGCTGCTCTCGTACGTTCACTCCCAAGGATGGGAAGTCCATGCAGTCTACGCAGATGAAGGCGCGAGTGCCAAAGATACGAATCGCCCCGCACTCGGTCGGCTCTTGCAGGATATCCGAACGGGTGAAATCGATGTCGTCCTCGTCTATCGACTCGATCGACTCACTCGCTCTGTCCTTGACCTGTATCAGCTCCTACAGGAGTTCGATCGATATGCGGTACACTTTAAAAGCTGCACCGAGGTATACGATACGACTACGGCAATCGGCCGGCTGTTTATTACATTAGTGGCTGCCCTCGCACAATGGGAACGGGAAAACTTGGCGGAACGGGTCAAGCTGGGAATGAGCCAGATGGCAAGAGAACGAAAACGACCAGGAGGACCTGCACCGTATGGATACAATCTGGTGCGAGGAGCTCTGGTCGTGAATCAGAAGGAAGCAGCTAGCGTACGCAGCATGTTCGAGCGCTATGACCGAGGCGAATCTCCCCGCCAAATCGCTGAGTGGGCAAATCATTCCGGTTTGCGCGGAAAAAATGGCGCTTCATGGAGTGCAAGTGCCGTGCTTCGCCTGTTAAAAAATCCGGTTTATCATGGTGCGTTGCGTTGGAATTACACCGACGCCGATCAACAACGCAATGACCCTGAGGAATGGATTATCGAAGAGGCCACTCACCCAGCTATCATCGATCAGCCATGTTTCTCGCGGGTGCAGGAGCGGCTAAGTGCTCGTGGAACAACCCATCCCCGTGTACTCAGCTCCCGCTACCTCTTTTCCGGCTTGCTGTACTGCTCTCGTTGTGGCTCCTCTATGCGCGGGAAAACAACCACGATCACGGGAAAAGGGGAAAAACGCTACACGCACCGCTATTACTTATGTAAAAACAAGCTGGCTGGTACATGTGATGCTCCTGCCATACGTGAGGATCGCTTGGAAAGAGCAATTTTGCACGAGCTGATGCAGCATTCCCCAGCGTCAATCGATGCTGTGAAGGATGTGTATCAGACTGTGTTCCAGACGAATTCCCGCGCTCCCGCGAAAGAAACCGAGCAACAGCTGCAAATTCGAAGGCAGCGCTGGGAACAGGCTTATGAAGACGGATTCCTTACTCTCCCTGCCTTACGCGAGAAAATCAGTGCGTTAGAGCAAACTGCACAAGAACTCGAACGGACTTACTCCCCTTTTTCAAAAGTACAACCGCTTGATCTCGATGCGCTTTCCAATTGGAATCTCATTTGGACATATGCAAATGAAAAAGAACGGCGATTGCTCATCTGCACGCTCATCCAGCGTGTTGACGTGGAAGCAACAGACGCTAGCACTGGTCAGAAGAATCGAGATGTTTGCCTGCATCTGTTGTCTTTTCACTAAATTGCCCCTGATTTTGCCTTTATGGCGACAAGAGGTTCCCCACTTGGGTTGGAAAATTCTGTGACAGCGGGAATCATCAGTGCCAAAAACCGCCGCTTACAGGTTGCGAAGCGCATGTACGAAGAAATTTTTCAGACGGATGCTGCCATTAACCCAGGAAATAGCGGAGGTCCACTCATTAATTTGAATGGGGAAGTCGTTGGTCTCAATGCCTTCATTATTCAATCCAGCCAATGCTTGGGCTTCGCCATTGGAATTGACGCCCTCAAAATGCAACTGGAGCAATACGTATTCAAGTGAGAAGCACGCGATACATCAAAAAACCCCGTCTAGGAGGACGGGGATTGCTTCTCTAATGCAATGAGATATACATTTGGACCTTCTGTGTTGATTTGTTCTTCTGCCTGTTTTAATTGTTGCAGCTGAGCGGCCGTAAGCTGTGCAATAGGCAGATCACCCAAACGATTCTGTTCCATACGTCATTCCTCCGTTGGTATCAGACTAACGATCGTAGTCTGCCCTATCGGGAGAGTATGTATTTACGCAGTGAGATCAAAAGCTTTGGCAATCGCAGAACACGAACGCTTGCAGAAAACGATGGGCAACTCGCGATCTTTGGCTTGGTTTTTCACAGTTTTGGCCAAGTTGTGATTGACGAAATCAGTTAACACCAGAATCATGTGGATACCAGCTGGAATTTTCACCCCGGTTTGCGAGCTCTTCCGTCCTGTTACGTGGTGAATATCCTTGAAGCCTTGACCTTGCAGTAATTCGATAATATTACCTAGGCGATCTCCGCCAATAACTAAAATGGATGACATAACTTGTTACCTCCTTAAATTTGGTGAATGTAGGATTTATGTTTTCTTCTCTGAATGCTAATTGATAATGAATATCACTATTATTGATAAATATTATCATTCCCAATTGACTTTGACAATACTCTCCATGATAACTTTTTTGTCAAAAAACAAAACTAGAAACTGAGGCTATATGCAAAGCCGTGGCGCTCTAGCGTTCCCGCCCTCTTTGCCAAATTAATCCTCGCAATATTCTTCGCAGTTATAGGAAAATGTACATAATTGTTGCCCGGGTGTTTTTTCCAACGTTATAATGAAAAAATAGATTGTGAATGAGGAGGTGGCGTAGAGTGCAAGAAATTACACAGCTGCACGCCATTTTTGATCGCACCAGAGGTTATATCAACAGCTTCATGGGCGTTATCCAGCCGATTATCGACGCGGCAACGGACGAGCATACTCGTCTTTACTACCATCATATTTTGGAAGAAGAAGAACAGCGCATGGGTCGCCTGCAGGAATTGATTCCCTACCTGGAGAAGGTGTCCACAGGAAAAAGCCTGGACCAGCTAAGTGACCGCGACCTCTCGCAAATGCTGTCCGATGTGAACTTGGAACGTTTTGGACTGCACAATTTCCGCGAGCATCTGGAGCTCTCTCTGTATGAATTCAAGGATGACGAAACACGTCAGCTTCTGGATGGCATGCGTGAAAAGACGCATACAGACTATTTGACAGTCAAAGAAATCATGGCGAACATGAGCCAACGTTTCTCTGATGCGGCTCATCCTGATCTCACTGATCACGATGAGGGGCACGACATTCACCAGGTAGATCATTTGAAAGCTTCAGCTTCCGCTCCTCACGGTGTTGCTTCCGTGATCACGCATTCTGCCCCTGCAGTTTCTGGCAAAAAAGGACTGACAGTTGGAAGTTTGAAAGGAATGTAAGGAATCGGAAATCCTGAAATGACATGGAGGTTACACAATGGACAAGCTACGTAAATACCCAGACTCTCCCTTGACGACTGAAGAATGGAGCCAGTTGGATGCAACTATCGTTGACATGGCTCGCCGCCAACTGGTAGGCCGTCGTTTTATCGATATTTATGGACCATTGGGTGAAGGTATCCAAACCATCACCAACGATGTGTACGAGGAATCCCGTTTTGGCGGTCTCTCCCTGCGTGGAGAATCACTGGAAATGACACAGCCTAGCCGTCGTGTCAGCATGACGATTCCGATCCTGTACAAGGATTTCATGCTGTACTGGCGCGATGTTGCCCAAGCACGCACATTGGGCATGCCTTTGGACATGAGCGCGGCTGCCAACGCAGCTGCTGGTGGTGCACTGATGGAAGACGATCTGATCTTCAACGGTGCGGCAGAATTTGACCTCCCAGGTCTGATGAACGTAAAAGGCCGCCTCACCCATCTGAAGAGCGATTGGATGGAATCTGGCAATGCTTTTGCCGATATCGTGGAAGCACGCAACAAGCTGTTGAAAATGGGCCACAGCGGTCCGTACGCACTGGTTGTATCTCCTGAGCTGTACTCTCTCTTGCATCGCGTGCACAAAGGCACCAACGTGCTTGAGATTGAGCATGTTCGCAATCTCGTTACAGATGGTGTCTTCCAATCCCCTACCATTAAAGGCCGCTCCGGCGTTTTGGTAGCAACTGGCCGCCACAATCTCGACCTGGCGATTGCAGAAGACTTCGACTCCGCATTCCTCGGAGACGAGCAAATGAACAGTCTGTTCCGTGTGTATGAGTGCGTTGTATTGCGCATCAAGCGTCCTAGCGCAATTTGCACCTTGGAAGAAACAGAAGAATAGGAAACACTTTGGCACACCCATTGACGATTCTCGTTGTGGGTGTGTTTTTTCATCCTTGAAATATTTAACAGATCACTTATAATAAGAACGTGCGTTCCGAACTATTAAAACAATCTGACAAAAATGTCATTGGGAGGCTTTTTATGAGATGCGAGGTCAATGGCGTCAACCTTTATTATGAGGAGATCGGAAGCGGCTTTCCTGTCGTGATGATACACGGATTTTCACTTGATCACCGCTGCATGACTGGTTGTATGGAACCTATTTTTGAGAAACGCCCAGAATACCGCCGACTGTACATAGACTTGCCGGGAATGGGGCAAACGAAAAACTACGAACATATTCATACCACGGACGATATTGTAGAGGTTGTCCTCGCATTCATTGATCAGCTCATTCCAGGAGAGCCCTTTTTCATTGCGGGTGAATCATACGGCGGATATCTTGCTCGAGCGGTTATCGAGAAGCGCCGGGATCAAGTAAAGGGCGCCCTTTTCATCTGCCCGAACGTCATTCCTGATAAAGAAATGCGTACACTGCCGAATAAACCCGTCCTAGTGGAGGAGCCTTCCCTCTGGGAGCAGTTGAGTGAGACGGAACGAGCGGAGTTTGAGTCGATGGCGGTAGTAGCTACCGAATATACGTGGAACCGCTATAAAAAAGAGATTGTCGACGGCTACATGCTGTCTGACCCTTCTTTCCTCAGCAAAATCAGACAATCGTATGGCGTGTCCTTCCCATTAGATACGGCTCCCTTTGTCCACCCGAGTCTTTTTGTTGTGGGCAAACAAGATCATTCTGTTGGCTATCACGATATTTGGGATATCATCGAAGGCTATCCTCGCTCTTCTTTTGCCGCACTCGATTGTGCCGGACACAACTTGCAGATTGAGCAACCGCTTCTGTTTACCGAGCTTGTGAATGAATGGCTGGATCGGACACAAAGAGACAGTAAATGACGAAGCACAACTGGTGTACATAACAGACCCGAGCCCCAATGAAAAAGACAACCCTCCTAATGGAATGGTTGTCTTTTCTCTTTTTCCTATGAGTGTGCGACAAGCGATTCGCTGTAAGCGTGGAATGCTTTGCCCAGTCTAGAAATCGCAAGCTCCGTGTCTTCCCGGTTCAAAAGGGTATAGTTCAAGCGCATCGTATTGACTTGCGGCTCGGCAGCATAAAACGGCTTCCCTGGTACAAATGCTACGCCTTCCTGTACGGATCGGGCCAGCAGTTTCTCTGCATCGACGTGCGCAGGAAGATTCACCCAGAGGAACATCCCGCCTCTTGGTTTTTCCCACTGTACACCCTCCCAGTTTTGCGCGACCAAGAGCTCATGCATCCATTCCATGCGCGCCTTGTAGGACTCGCGGATTTTCTCAATGTGTCGCTCCAGATCAAAGCGGGACAACAGCTCATACAGGGCGTACTGGTCGATTGTGCTCGACTGCAAATCTATTGCTTGCTTCGCCTTCACCATCATTTGAATCACGCGTGTATCTCCAATGGCCCATCCCGTACGCAAGCCTGGCGCGACAATTTTGGAAAATGTACTGGTGTATACCACACAGGAATCGGTCGGATGCTCATCCAGTGAGAAAATCGAACGGTACGGTGCTTCCCCATCGAATTGGATCTCTCCATACGGATCATCTTCTAAAATGAGAATGTTTTGCGACTTACATTGACGAAGCAAACCTAGACGGCGTTCGAGACTCCATACCTTTCCTGTCGGATTGGCAAAGGTAGGAATGACGTACACCATTTTCGGGCGATACTGGGCAATTTTTTTCGCCAGATCGTCTAAATCCATCCCATCAGCATCACCGTCTACGGGAATCGCTTTGATTCCCCGGAATTGGAACAATTGAACCGCTGCCAAATAGGTAGGATTTTCAACAAGAACGACATCGCCTTCGTCTAAATATACACGACACAACAAGTCTACTGCTTGTTGAGAGCCCGTTGTGATGATCATATTATCTACACCGACGTTCATATGCTTTTGCTTCATGCGGGATGCAATCCACTCGCGAAGCGGTAAGTATCCATCAGTCAATCCGTATTGAAGAGCTTTTGCTCCTTGATCGAATGCACGGTTAAACGCTTCGCGCATCTCTGCGATTGGAAAAGAATCCTCTGCTGGCAGTCCACCTGCGAGCGAGAGCACTTGATTGCTTTGGGTCAGCTTCAAGATTTCCCGGACAGCCGAGGAGGATAGTGCTTCGACAGATTTTGAAAATGTGTACTCCATGTTCCGTTCCCCCTTGATTTTGCTTATCCTTGTTTTATCACTCTCCCTTGCGTAAGTCCAATCCTTGCTCGCTATGGGGAGATAGGTTTTGACTATGTCGAGCGGTTGTTCAATCGTTAGTTTTAGCACAACGCATGCAAAAAACCCCTCTTCGCATCAAACGAAAAGGGGTTCATATGTATATGGCTATATTATTCTAGGCGATACGGAATACACGTGGTTTTTCTGTGTGTGGCAGAAAAGAAAGGTCTACTTGTGTGGACGCTTCTTCCATTCCGATATCAATTGCCAACAGCAGTGCCTCTTCCTGGAAGGTCGGCGTACAGCTGCCTTCATTCAGTTCACAGAGACGCTTTAATCGCTTCATTCTCTCTGCGCATTTCTCCGCTCTCATGCATTCATTCGTCAGTTCACAAACATTGACGTGACGTGCATCAGCGATCATGCTGATATCATTCACATGAACAATCAGCCTTTTGCCTTCTTCTGTCACGAAGCCGATCGAGCAAAAATGCGCACCTGACATTTCCAAACGAGTGAGAACAGCATTGGCGTAAACTTCTCCCGTCCGCAAGCGAATCTGGCCTGCTTCAATGGCTCCACCGATCTTACGCTCGTTGGCGATCACCGTATACATATCCGTGTAACCGTTAATCTGATAGCGCATGGTACCCTCCCGCTCTTGCTGAGACTAATTATCATTAACAATGACATCGTATAATGAAAATCATTATCTGTCAATAATGAGAATGATTTTTATTCTACATCAAAAAGCCACACCCCATTTACATGGTAGTGTGGCCAAAATTCCTCACATTTACTTTGTTTTTGTAAACAGCCCCAACCGATCTATCCGCTGAACCGCCTCCGCGAGACGCTCTTCATTTGATAACAGGGCCGCACGTACATAGCCCTCACCTGTCGGACCGAAGCCATTACCCGGAGCTACGACAACATGCGCTTTTTCCAAGAGCAGGTCAGAGAATTCGACGGACGTGAAGCCGCTTGGTACGGGAAGCCAGGCAAAAAACGATCCTTGTGATGGTGGCGCCTGCCAGCCAATTCTGTGCAAATTGGAGTACAAGGCATTACGGCGGCTTTCATAGACTGCGACGAGATCACGAACACACTGCTGCGAATCCGTCATCGCCTTGGCTGCAGCCATCTGTACCGCTCCGAACAGACTGACGAAATAATGGTCTTGAATGAGATTGATCAAACGAACCAGCTCGCGATTTCCTACCATGGCCCCAACACGCCAGCCTGCCATGTTGTACGTTTTGGACAAGGTATAGAATTCTACGCCTACTTCTTTTGCTCCCGGAACCTGCATAAAGCTGACCGGCTTTTTCCCGTCATAACTAATCGCCCCATAAGCGAAGTCATGGCAGACGACGATTTCATGCTTTCGTGCAAAACGAATCGTTTCCTCATAAAACTCCAGTGGTGCATTGACTGCTGTCGGATTGTTCGGATAGTTGAGAAACATTAGTTTCGCTCGATCCAAATCAGCTTGGGAGAGCTGGCTGTAGTCTGGCAAGAAGTCATTTTCCGCCTTCAGCGGCATCATGACCATCCGTCCGTTGACAACAGCAACCCCCGACCAATAATCCGGATAGCCTGGGTCTGGAACCAGTGCAACATCGCCTGCGTTCATTAGGACTTGGCAAATCTCTACGAGTCCGGTTTTGCTGCCGAACAAAATCGCTACTTCTTCCTCCGGATCGAGATCCACATCAAATTCTTGCTTATACCAATGAGCCACTGCCTGTTTCAGTTCCACACGTCCCTGAAAAGGCGGATATTTGTGATGGAGTGGTTGTGCCGCTTGCGCCTGTAATTCTTCAATAATATGCGGCGGCGTCGGCAAATCGGGATTACCCTGGCCCAGGTTGATGACGTCATGGCCTTGCGCAATGACCTTGTTTACTTTTGCCACTAGCGTCGCAAAAAACTGGGTAGGGAGTCGATCAATCATGTCGGAGGGGTGGATACGCATCTTTCTTCAGTTCCTTTCTTCGGGCCAATACAGTAAAACCCCCTTTTTCCATACAGAAAAAGGGGGAGATCAGCTTGGTCGCGTCCTTATCTGTCAGGAAAAATCCTGCTGGAATTGGCACAGCATCTGTCCATCACATGGAGCAGATCCGCTGCCGGGCTTCGTAGGGCCAGTCCCTCCACCTCTCTGAATAAGTCAAACACACGGAATATACTGTTTTTTCGTCTATATCATACTACTTGAGCACGTAAACCGTGTCAAGATGCTTGATTCTGTACGGGTAGATGATGACTCCTTTTTTGAAAAGAAGTGTGGAAGGCAAAGAATGCGACAGACAACAGACACAAGCCTGCCATCACGAGCAATAGACCCTGCGCATGAATTGATTGGAAGATAAATGCGCCAAGCAATGGGCCAACCATCCGCCCTGCCGATCCAGTCCCTGCAATCAATCCCTGAATGAAGCCTTCTCGTCCCTCTGGTGTAAACTGTGCCGCTACTGCGGGTACTGCTGGCCAGACGAGCATTTCCCCCAACGTCATAATGAACATGCCTGCGACAAAACCTGCATAAACCGTCGACTGAGACAAAATTAGCATCGACAAGGCAAAAATATAAGCACCCAAGAGCATTTGTGCTTTTAGCGTGCGGGCAAAGCGTCGAATCACCCACGCAATTAGCGGCTGACCAAACAGGATCAAACCACCATTCAATGTCCACAACAGACTGTATTGACGAAGAGAAATGCCCAAGGACTGCATGTAGGTAGACAGGACCGTCGTCCATTGTACATAGACAATCCAGCTAATGAGCAACCCTCCGCATAAGAGCAGCAATGCTCCCCATACGACCTTGGGCTGTTGCTGTGGTTGTCGTAGAAGTTCGCCCTCTGCATGTTCGGGAGCAGTCGTCTGCAATTGACGTTGTTGCTCTGCCAGTTTTAACTGACGCGGCAAAATGAGCATGAACATCGTCAGCACAATTACTTGGGAGATCGCATTTCCGAAAAACGTCCAAGCAAACGAAACACTTGCCAAGAAGCCGCCTAAAGCAGAGCCGGCAGCTACACCCACATTGAGGGAGACGTAAATCAAATTGATTCCCTTACGGCCTCCATCCGGCCATAAAACCACTGCCAGTGCATTCATAACGGGAGAAAGGGATCCATAAAACAGTCCATTCAATAATAGCAGTAGGACATATACGGTAAAATCTTGTGTAACACCTAAACTGACGGAAATAAGCATTCCCCCGATGGAGCCAACGACAATGGTACGCATTTTGCCCCAGCGGTCAAAGAGCATACCGCCCACAATACTTCCGATCAGGAATGCGCCTTGATTTAAAAGCAACAAGAAGCCGGCTACGGTCAGCGGCTTTCCGAGATGGTTGTGAATATAGATCGTAACTAACGGCCATATACAAGCCATTCCGGTAGAAAAAATGACGGCAGCAATCGCCAATAAACGAATGCTGCTCGGATAGGATTCCCATTTTTGCCTCATGGCTTACTTCTCACCCCGATGGAAATCGCCGCTTTTTCCGCCTGTTTTGGATTGCAGACTGGTCGGACCGATTATCATTTCTTTATCCATGGCTTTGCACATGTCATACACCGTCAAAGCAGCTACGCTGACAGCGGTCAACGCCTCCATCTCGACGCCTGTTTTCCCTGTCGTCTTCACGGTTCCTGTAATCGCAAGCGTCGTTTCATCTACAAATGCAAATTGTATGTCGATGCCAGTCAATGGCAGCGGATGACACATCGGGATGATTTCCCACGTCTTTTTGGCAGCCATGACACCTGCTACCTGCGCAACGGCGAGTACATCGCCCTTTTCGATTCGACCTTCGCGGATTCGGGCGAGTGTTTCGGGTTTCATGCTGACTTGGCTCTCGGCTACAGCCACCCGTTTTGTGATGTCCTTCTCAGATACATCTACCATCTGAGCCCGATTTTGTTCATTAAAATGTGTTAATTGATCAGTCATACTAGTATCGTTCCTCCTCTATCTCCCTCCTACCTTACCCCCGCCGCTGGATAAAAGCAATGGGAATGTCGAGGACATTGTTTTGTTATCTTGCTCATCCACTCCTAAAAACGTACGAAGAACAGGTGCTGGAGGTATACTGTGCGTACACAGCTCAAAGGAGGGTATGGAAGTGGAAACGAATCAAGATCAGACAGTACGATGGGCAATGCTGTCGTATGGTGATTGGACCATTTATTTGGCAGCAACGGCTGCCGGACTTTGTTATGTCGGCTCGGTCAACCAGCCTTTTGCTGAATTGGAAGCGTGGGTAAAGAAACATCGCCCACAAAGTGCACTGGTGCAAGACGATCAATGGCTAAAGCCTTTTGCAACAGAAGTGATGGAGTATTTGCAAGGAACGCGCGAGCATTTTACCATGGCTTGCGACCTGTCTGGGACGCCTTTTCAACTCGCTGTCTGGGAGGCACTGCGCCAAATCCCATACGGGCAAACGGCAACGTACACCGATATTGCGAACATTATTAAAAAGCCTGCTGCTGTTCGTGCCGTCGGTGCAGCAATCGGTGCCAATCCAGTTCTCATTACAGTCCCCTGCCACCGCGTTGTCGGTAAAAACGGTTCACTGACTGGCTATCGTGGAGGACTGCCTATGAAGACAGTTCTGCTTGACCTAGAGAAAAAGGCGAATCGGAGTGTGAAAGCATGGCTAGTTCACTGACAGAAAAAATCGCTGCACTTGACTGGCAGTCACTGCAACAAGAGTTGGACGAACAAGGGTATGCTGCTTTTCCTTCCTTAATAAGCTCAGAAGCATGCGAAGAATTAATCGCTACGTATGGACAAAATAATCTTTTTCGCAATACGATCCAGATGGCACGGTATCGTTTCGGTGAAGGAGAGTATCGGTATTATCAGGCTCCCCTTCCCGCGCCTTTGCAGGAGCTTCGCGAAGGCTTTTATCCGATGCTTGCGCAGACTGCGAATCGGTGGCTGGAAATGCTTGGACGCGAAGCCGTTTATCCTGCTACCCTCCCTGAATTTTTGGCGCAATGTCACGACCAGGGTCAGCTGCGCTCCACTCCATTGATTTTGAAATACGAAACGGACGGCTACAATTGTTTGCATCAGGATATGTACGGCGAGGTATTCTTCCCGTTTCAAGTCGTTTTTGCCTTGAATCAGAAGGATCACGACTACACTGGTGGTGAATTTCTGCTGATGGAGCAACGACCGCGCGCACAGAGCCGGGGACATGTGATAACCTTGGACCAAGGCGCTGGACTGATTTTCCCGACATCTTATCGTCCAGTGCAGGGAACGCGGGGCTACTACAAAAACACGCTGCGCCACGGCGTCAGCACGATTACTTCAGGAACCCGTTACAGCCTCGGGATTATTTTTCATGATGCAAAGTGAGGAGCGCACCATATGAAAAGTATCCTTTCCTATAAAATGCCGAAAACCCTCCTTAATAAAGGAAGCGGATTTCTTGCGGATTACACCCACTCGCTCAATCCGTATACGGGCTGTTCTTTTGCCTGCTCCTATTGCTATGTTAGGCAGATGCCTGTCTCTTTGTTTCGCAATGAGCAATGGGGCAACTGGGTCGACATTAAGCAGCAAGCCGCCGATTTATTGCGCAAGGAGCTTTTGCGGGCAAAGAGAAAAGGAAAGGTGACCATCTTCATGTCTTCGAGTACAGACCCGTACCAGCCCATCGAACACAAGGAAAAGGTAACGAGGTCTTTACTCGAAGTCATGGTAGAGAATCCACCCGATTTTTTGCTGGTGCAGACAAGAAGTCCCTTGGTTTGGCGGGATGCTGACTTGTTGCTCCTTCTGGGCGATCGCGTCCGCGTCAGCATGACCATCGAGACCGACTTGGAGGAGATTCGCAGGCACTTTAGCCCACAAGCTCCCCCCATTCAAGCGAGGATCAAAGCCCTTCAGCGTTTGGCTATGGCAGGCATCCCTACACAAGCAACCATTGCCCCTGTTTTGCCAAGCAGTGAGTCGTTCCCGGAGATGTTACGTCCCTTGGTAACACGGGTCTGTGTCGACGATTTTTATATGGGAGATGGCAGCGGGGGTAAACGAACGAAGCGAAACGGCATTCCGGCTCTCTATGAACAGCTTGGACTGGAACAATGGTATGATCCTTCCGCCTATCGGATCGTCTATGATCGGCTATTGCATGTTTTTCCCCCGGAGCAGATCTATTTAAGTCAGGAAGGCTTCGCCCCTTAGAATCAACCGCTGTTTGTAACACTCCGCTCATTGGCAACTTTGATCGGTTTATGATATCGTCTAGCCTAGAGTGTAGTATCATCCAGGGAAATGAGGAATTGTCTTGACCATTACGATCTTGTTATTTGCCGGACTCGCCGAGCGTGCGAATACCCGGGAAGTACAGTTGACCCTATCTGAAGGCGCGACCGTTAGCGATCTTCTGCAAGCAGTGGAAAAAGAATATCCTGCGCTCTCTGCGCTTTTGGGCAGTTGTTTTGTCTCCATCAATCATGAATACGCGGCCAAAAATCAGGTCATTTCAGTCGACGACGAAATTGCCCTCTTGCCTCCTGTAAGCGGCGGAGAAGAAGACCCGCGCTTTGCCATTACCGAGGAGCCCATTTCTGCGGATAAGCTGGTTCATCTGGTGAGCAACCCGCATGCAGGCGCAATCCTTACTTTTGTCGGAACTGTTCGGGAATTTACCCATGGTCAGCGCACGGTGTATTTGTCCTATGAAGCTTATGCACCCATGGCTGTTGAAAAAATGAAGCAGGTCGCAGCAGAGATCGAGGAACGCTGGCCGGGAGCTCAAGTCGCGATGCACCATCGTATCGGTAATTTGGCTGTGGAAGAGATTGCTGTTGTTTGTGCCGTTGCAACAGCGCATCGCAATGAATCGTTTGAAGCAGGCCGTTATGCCATCGAACGACTCAAGCAGATCGTTCCTATTTGGAAAAAAGAAATGTGGGAAGATGGCAGCGAATGGAAGGGACATCAGCAAGGACCGTGGAATCCGCTTGCGATGCCAGAAGGAAAGGTGGAGTAACGTCTTGGATACTCGCTATTCCCGTCAGATATTGTTTCATCCGATCGGGCGCAGTGGGCAGGAAAAGCTCGGGCAAAGCCGTGTAGCAATCGTTGGCTTGGGAGCGCTCGGAACCGTTCTCTCCAATCATATGGTCCGAGCTGGAGTAGGTTTTGTCCGCATGATTGACCGCGACTTCGTCGAGCCGAGCAACCTCCAGCGTCAAATGCTCTACGACGAATCCGATGCAGCCGAACATTTGCCAAAAGCAATCGCCGCTCACGCCAAGCTGTCAAAGATCAACTCAGCCGTCACGATCGAACCGATTGTCGCAGACCTCACCGCTTACAATGCGGAGGAATTGCTGGCAGATGTCGATCTCGTTCTAGATGCGACGGATAATTTTCAGGTGAGATATCTCGTGAACGATGTTTGCGTTAAGCATAGCATTCCGTGGGTATACGGTGGTGCTGTGAGTGCGACCGGAACCTTTACCGCGATTCGTCCGGGGATCACGCCTTGCTTGCGCTGTCTTTTCCCTGAAGCGCCAAACCCGGGTGAGATGCCTACCTGTGACACAGCCGGCGTCATCGGACCGATCATTCACATCGTCGCCTCCTATCAGGCAACAGAAGCCTTCAAGCTGTTAGTGGGTGCGACAGATGAGCTTAATCCGAATTTGGAGCACTTCGAGATTTGGCATAACCGCCATCAGCAAATCAAGGTGGTCAATGCCCGCCGGGACGACTGTCCGACATGTGGGCAGAAGCAATTTTCGTTTTTGCACCCGGATACCCAGGATGGACAAGCCGTTTCGCTTTGCGGTCGAGACACCGTACAAATCTCGCCTGCCGCTGCCATCACACTTGATCTGAATGCATTAGCTGTAAGACTATCCCCCTTGGGACAAATCGAGCAAAACAAGTTTTTGCTGCGTTTTCGTGTTGATACGTACACGCTCGTCATTTTCCCGGATGGTCGCGTCCTCGTGCAAGGCACAGATGATATCAGCGTAGCACGCTCGCTTCATGCCAAGTATATCGGCGCGTAACTGGATTACCGATAATGAAAATAAGCTGTCCCAGACCGTCACCGAGACGAAGGGGCAGCTTTTTTATGCGGTTTGATCAAATGCAATCGTAAACGTCGTACCTTTCCCTACTTCACTCTGAACAGTTATCGTGGCGTGATGCAAATCGATTATTTTTTTCACGATTGCAAGCCCCAGACCACTGCCCGAATTGGCTCGGTTCCGCGATGGGTCCGCCTTGAAAAATCTTTCGAAAATGCGCTCCTGATTTTCCTTGGATACCCCTATTCCCGTGTCGATCATTTTCACGAGCACCTGTCCGTTCACCGTCTCCAGCTTTACACTGATTTTCCCGCCTGCTTCCGTGAATTTGATGCTGTTGCCAAGCAAGTTGGTCCAGACTTGATTCAGCATATCTTCGTCGGCGACGATTTCGATTTTTTCCAAGTCAATGTCCATTTCGATATCTTTGTCCATCCATTGCGGCTCGCATGCCAGGATGATTGCGCGTAGTTGCGTGTCCAAACGATACCGTTTCCGCTCTAAATCATGGTGAATGCCTTCTAGTGCCGTGAGCTTTAGAAGATTGTCACTGATCTTGGACAGACGCTTGCTTTCGGACTCGATAATCTCCAAGTAACGTTTACGCTCTTGTGGGCTAAGTCTTTCATTGTGCAGGGCACGAGCAAACCCGCTGATGGACGTCAAAGGCGATTGAATTTCGTGGGAAACATTGGAGATGAACTCCTGCCGCAGCTTCTCCATCTCGTTTAATTGCTCCGCCATGTGGTTAATGCCCTCCACCAGTTCCCCCCATTCGTGCGCCAGCTTGATATCGAGGTTGACCCGAAAATCCCCCATGGCAATCCGTCTGAGCGCATCAATCAATGGTTGAAACCTGCCCCGATGCCTTGGCATGGTGAAGAAAGAAATGATCATGCCTACCCCAATAAACAGAATGCAGCTCAAAACTGAATTGACCAACGTTTTTACAAGATCATTGGGATCATAGTCCATATAGCCATAAAAGAGAGAGGTAGTCCCATATGCACCTAGCCCGCACAAAGCAAAAACAGCACATAAGCCCACTACGCCTGCGATTTTCAGCAAAACATGGGGACGTTCTGGCCTTCTCTTTTTCATACGACGATCTCCAAACGATAACCAAGTCCCCGAACCGTCCGGATCAAAAAGCCGTACATAGCTTCCGGAAAACGCTCCCGTAATCGATTAATATGCACGTCTACTGTACGTTCATTTCCTTCAAAATCATATCCCCATATTTGTTCGATTAGCTGCTCGCGGGAAATGGTCTGCCCGGGATAGCTGGCCAGTTTGAACAACAGCTCGAACTCCTTTAGTGGGATGTTCCATGTTCTCGTACCACTAGTGACTGCAAACGTTTTACGATCAAGTAGCAGTCGTCCTGCCTGAACCTGATGCGAAGCGGCAATCCGGTAACGCTTGAGCAGCGCTTTTACCCGGACGACCAGCTCCTGCGGATCAAACGGCTTCACCAAATAATCATCTGTCCCTAGCTCGAAGCCTTTGATTTTTTGCGATGTCTCTCCCTTTGCAGTCAGCATGAGCAAGGGAAAATCATAATGCTTGCGAAGATGCCGACACAGCTCCCAGCCATCCATGTTCGGCATCATGATATCAAGAATCACCAGCTGTGCGGCAACCGACTCCAGTTTATCCATTGCCTCCTGTCCGTCAGCGGCTTCCACGATATCAAATCCATCATTGCGTAAAAAGACACTGACGAGCTCGCGAATATGCGGATCGTCGTCTACTACCATAATCGTGGTCACGTTCTACACCCTCTCTTTTACGAGTAATTGCTGACTAGCCAATCCCCGGTACATCTCATGCGTTTGAAAAAGCTCTTCATGTGTACCCATACCTGTGATTTTTCCCTTTTCCAAAAAGATAATTTGATCCGCATCCACTACAGTCGACAAGCGATGGGCAATCACGAGTGTGGTACGTCCCTTCATTAAATTTTGCAAAGCCTTCTGGACGATCATCTCGGAGTTACTGTCCAAGCTAGAGGTCGCTTCATCCAGCATCAAGATTTGCGGGTCCCGTAGTAGTGCACGGGCAATACCGATTCGTTGGCGTTGTCCGCCCGATAGCTTCATGCCTCGCTCCCCTACTTCTGTCTCATAGCCATTAGGTAATTCCTCAATAAATTGATCCGCATAGGCCATCATTGCCGCCTGCTTCAGTTCCTCCTCGCTAATTGTCCGTGAAATCCCGTAGCAAATATTTTCTCGGATGGTTCCAGCGATCAATGGGCTTTCCTGAGACACGTAGCCGATTTGATTTCTCCACGACTTCAAGGAAAAATCTGTGATGGAATCATTGCCCAGCCTAATTTCTCCACTCAGTGGCTGGTAGTACCTTTCAACGAGTGAAAATAACGTCGTCTTGCCGCTGCCGCTCGGTCCGACAATCGCATTTACTTTTCCAGCCTCAATCGTAAAGCTCACATCATCGAGAATCGTTTCCCCATTCTCATACGCGAAGCTCACATGGTTCACATGAATGGGCAGCCCTGCGTTTTCAAGCGTCCGTCCTGTCAGGAGATCTTCTTCCTCGGCTTCCAGTGTCGCAATGATTCTTTCTGTGGCCCCCATGGCTTTTTGCAAGGAGGTGAAAAACTGTGTGAATTGCCCCATCGGTATGATAATTTGCACCAGATACAAAATAAACGCGACCAGTTCACCAGCTGTCAATGCTCCTGACGACACCCGCATGCCACCATAGCCGATGACAACCACGAGCAGCACCATCAGGATAAAGGACATTAACGGTCCAATGACGGCTTGGACTCTGCCTTCTTTCAGTCCGAATCGGAACAAATTGCCGATTGCCTTTGTTCCCATCCCCAGTTCGTGTGTTTCGGCATTAGAAGATTTGACGAGCCGCATCTCTTGAAGCACTTGATTCATAATCGTCGTAAAGCTGGCGGTCTCATCTTGCAATCCTTTTGAAATTTTGTACATCTGACTGCCAAGCGGCATGAGAATCCCCATGCACAACGGCACAGCAACCAGCATCGTTAAGGTCATTTGCCAATCGAGGTATAGCAAAGTCACAACGGAACCAACAATCGTGATCAATCCTGTGAAAAAGCCGGACAGTTGATCACTAATCAAGCTTTTCACGACGCCTGTATCATTGGTCATTCGACTGATCGTCTCACCTGTCCTGTTGTTATCATAATAAGAGATCGGCAGGACGAGCAGTTTTTTCCAGAGTCGTTCACGGAGTGAGGCCACCACACTCTCACCAACATGATTTAATAAGTAGATGGACAGCCCTCCCACAATGGCTTGTGCGATAAAGGCAACGATCAAAAGAATAATTTGTCCTGTCGTAATCGTAGATAAGGAAAAGCTGTCCACCAAATCCTTCGTAAACAACGGAATAACCAGGCTAACCAGTGTGGTGGCAATGCTCATGAACAACGCGACACCGATTTTTAGCTTGGATGGCTTTGTTTCCATGATTAATCGAAAGAAAGGGCGCCAGTTTCCCCATTTCGCTACGCTGTTGGTCTGTTCCATTCGTTCATTTCTCCCCTTTTCCTCCACTCTTTTTCACTTGCAAGAGATAAGATACGGCATGAATGTAAACGAAATATAAACGAGATAATAATTGAAGTGCGTGCAATTTTCTTCTTTATTAAGAAGACGTTCGTGATCCAATTTTCTTTACCTATGATTTTTGTATATAAATGATGAATTTGGGGTAGAAGCCGTGAAACAAATCGTATATAATAGGTTCGTAATGAAGAAACGAAACAATGTTTCACTAGGTGAAACTCCATTATTATAGGGAGGTTGTATACATTGGCTAACAAAGATGCTTACAAAGTAAAGTCATCCCTGCAAGTAGGCGACAAGTCTTTTGCTTACTATCGCCTGCAAGGGTTGGAAGAACAAGGATTGGGCGATGTTTCCAAACTGCCGTTCTCCATTAAAGTTCTGCTCGAGGCTGCTGTACGTCAGTTCGATGGCCGCGCGATCACCAAAGAACACGTACAACAATTGGCGACCTGGACAAAAGGCCGCGACGAAAACCAAGAAGTACCTCTCATGCCAGCTCGTATCGTTCTGCAAGACTTCACCGGTGTACCGGCTGTAGTTGACTTGGCAGCGATGCGTATTGCGATGAAGCGCGCTGGTGGAGATCCAAAACGAATCAACCCATTGGTTCCAGTTGACCTCGTTATCGACCACTCCGTCATGGTTGACGATTTCGGTAACGCATCCGCTCTGGACAACAACATGAAATTGGAATTCGAACGCAACCAAGAGCGCTACCGCTTCCTGCGTTGGGCACAAACTGCGTTTGACAACTTCCGTGCGGTTCCTCCAGCTACTGGTATCGTTCACCAAGTAAACTTGGAGTACCTCGCAACTGTAATCGCTACTCGCGAAGTAGATGGCGAACTGGTTGCTTTCCCTGACTCTCTCGTAGGTACTGACTCCCACACCACTATGATCAACGGTCTTGGTGTTCTTGGATGGGGTGTTGGTGGTATCGAGGCAGAAGCAGGAATGCTCGGCCAACCTCTGTATTTCGTAACACCAGAAGTAGTTGGTTTCAAACTGACTGGCACACTGAATGCTGGTGCAACTGCAACCGACCTCGCTCTGACTGTTACGCAAATGCTGCGTAAAAAAGGCGTTGTAGGTAAATTCGTGGAGTTCTACGGACCAGGCCTGTCCAACATCTCGCTGGCTGACCGCGCTACCGTAGCTAACATGGCACCTGAGTACGGCGCTACAATGGGCTTCTTCCCAGTAGATGCTGAGACAATCAACTACATGCGTCAAACTGGTCGTGAAGAAGACCTCATTTCCTTGGTTGAAACTTACACCAAAGCACAGGGCCTCTTCCGTACTGACGAGACTGTTGACCCAGTATTCTCCGAAACATTGGAACTGGATCTGTCCACTGTCGTACCTAGCTTGGCTGGTCCAAAACGTCCACAAGACCGCGTAGAATTGACTGCTATGAAGGAATCCTTCAATGACAGCCTTCGTACGCCGATCGAAAAAGGCGGTTTTGGTCTCTCCGAAGAGAAAATCGCAGCTAGCGCGCCAGTTGCTTATGCAAACGGTGAAACAGCTACGCTGAAAACAGGTGCAGTTGTAATCGCAGCGATCACTTCCTGTACCAATACATCAAATCCTAGCGTAATGCTGGGTGCAGGTATCCTGGCGAAAAAAGCTGTAGAAAAAGGCCTGAAAAAGCCTGCTTTCGTAAAAAGCTCCCTGGCTCCAGGTTCCCGCGTAGTTACGCAATACCTGACTGACGCTGGTCTGATCGACTCCTTGGATGCTATCGGATTCAACGTAGTTGGTTATGGTTGCACCACTTGCATCGGTAACTCCGGTCCATTGCCAGAGGAAACCAGCAAAGCAATCGCTGATGAAGATCTGACAGTTGCAGCGGTACTCTCCGGTAACCGTAACTTCGAAGGCCGTATCCATGCACAGGTAAAAGCGAACTATCTCGCTTCTCCTCCATTGGTTATCGCCTATGCACTGGCAGGTACTGTAGATATCGACCTGACTACAGAGCCAATCGGCACTGGTAAAGACGGTCAACCTGTATTCTTGAAAGACATCTGGCCATCTCCACAAGAGATCGCGGCAGCAATGGATAAAGCTATGAATCCTGCTCTGTTCCGCGCTGAGTACGGCCAAGTGTTTACGCAAAACGAAGCTTGGAACAAAATCGACGTTCCAACTGGCGACCTGTACGAGTGGGATGAAAAATCCACCTACATCCAAGAGCCGCCATTCTTCCAAAACCTGGCTGGAGAAATTGCTAAAATCGCAGACATCAAAGCGGCGAACACCATCGCACTCTTCGGTGATTCTGTGACAACTGACCATATCTCCCCAGCGGGTAACATCTCGCCAACTAGCCCAGCAGGTCTGTATCTGCAAGCAAACGGCGTAGAGCGCAAAGACTTCAACTCCTACGGTGCTCGCCGTGGTAGCCACGATGTAATGATGCGCGGTACTTTTGCTAACATCCGTATCCGCAACCAAGTGGCTCCTGGCACTGAGGGTGGCGTAACGAAATACCTGCCAACTGACGAAGTAATGTCCATCTACGATGCTTCCATGAAGTATCAAGCAGACGGTACTCCACTCGTTGTACTGGCTGGTAAAGAGTACGGTACTGGTTCTTCCCGTGACTGGGCAGCAAAAGGTACATTCCTCTTGGGTATCAAAGCGGTTGTCGCTGAGAGCTTCGAGCGTATCCACCGTGCTAACCTGGTTGGTATGGGCGTTCTGCCTCTGCAATTCGCTGGTGACCAAAGCTGGAAGTCCCTCGGCATCGATGGTACTGAGTCCTTCAGCATTGTTGGTCTCTCCGATGATGTTCAACCAGGCCAACGCGTAAAAGTAGAAGCAACCAAGAAAGACGGCAGCACTATCGAATTCGAAGTAATCGTGCGCCTCGATTCCATGGTAGACGTAGACTACTACCGCAATGGTGGTATCCTGCAAACGGTTCTGCGTCAATTGCTGGATGAAGGTAAACCAGTAACTGCGTAAGCAAACGAATAAAAAATAAGTTCGTATCAGCACCCACCCAACGAAAAGGGCAGACTCCGAGTATTCGGCAGTCTGCTCTTTTTTACGTTAGCAGGCCACCGTGCAGATGGACTGTTTTTTTGTTTTCTCTTCCTGATAGGCCACGCTTAAGTGGAACATGCGGCGAATACGCATGGAAGAGGGAAATGGTTTCCTAGAAAAAGGGGTGGTTGTAGAGATCACTCATCTGTTGCCGGAAGGTTAAATGAGGCAGGCTTCGGCAATCTGCCCTCTTCTCTTTTTATTCCATCATCGCCTTCATTGTTGTAAAATTAGGGAAATAAAGGAGCTGAGAAGAAAATGTCATTAAAAGAAACCTTACTCTCGATTCGGGCGAATAGCTTTCTCGCGCCGCCACATGCTTTTGAATTAACCCTTGAAATGGTTGCGCACATCGGTTCACCCGATCCCCAGCTGCGTGATGAACTCATCTATTCTACGTTTTCACATTGGATCGAGGAAGGTGTGCTCTCCCCTGAACAACTGCAAGAGCTACTAGCAATTGCACTCGACGACCAACATTTATTTTATCGGATAGATGAAAATGGAACAGACTCGGTATTCACGCGCTCTTTTTCCGTTCTATTGCTTCCCCTTATCCTGATCCTGCATCGGAACCATCCCTTTCTCGCCAAAGAAGCGATTCATTACGTAAAAGACAAACTTTTCTCTTACATACGGCAAGAAACAGACCTGCGCGGCTATGTGGGAGAAAAAGGCTGGGCACATGCTACCGCTCATGCTGCAGACGCTCTCGATGACCTGGCCCAATGCAGTGAACTGGATAAGACTGACCTGAAGCAAATTCTCGGAGTCATCCGCGAAACAATCGCAGGGGCGAAATCAGTTTATGCGTACGAAGAAGATGAGCGCTTGGTGACTGCCGTCCTTTCTGTCTGGAATCGTGATGAACTCTCTTTGGATGATATCGATGGATGGGTTCGGAGTTTTGCGAATCGTTTGGATAGTAGCTATTCCATCGAAGCGTATACGGGGCGAATCAATGTGAAAAACTTTTTGCGGAGCCTGTACTATCGCATTCACGACCAGGAAAAGTATAAGCGGATAGCAGCGACCTTACTTCCTCTAAGTGCACAGCGAGCATAGTCCCTGAAAACCAAAACGAATACATGTTCTCCTCTATTTTAGACACCCTACTAAAGAGGAGGGATAATGCATGGATCAACAGAGCTTTGAACAAATTTATGAAACGTACAAAAATGCAGGAGAACAACAGGCGATCCAGGAAAATGAAGGTAACAGTCCGCTGACGAATACAGGAAAAGAGCAAATCGTGGCCGTCAGGAGAAACGACGATGGAGACTTAATCGCGTTTAAAACAGATGCAGGCCGTGAGCTCGACTATATCACCGCACTAAACGATGCAAAGGCTGGCAAGCTGGCTCATGTAGACGTGTTTCACAAATACGGGAGAGACATTCTGCGGAGTGAGCCTGACGGAATCAAGGAAAATAATTTGGATCGTCTGCCCGACTTTTGACGGCAAAAAGGTCGCCCACAGCAAAATCGGGGCGACCTTTTTGTTAGTGGATAAACGTTCCGGTAATCGATTCTTTCGTGGCTGCCACTTCTTTTGGCGTTCCGCTCGCAACAACGGTCCCTCCAGAAGTACCTCCCCCAGGTCCCACATCAATCACCCAGTCAGAAGCAGCGATCAATTCTGTGTTGTGCTCGACCATAATCACTGTATTTCCAGCATCGACCAATTTACTCAAGAGTACATGGAGCTTCTCGACATCAATCGGATGCAGTCCCGTCGAAGGCTCATCCAGTAGATACAGCGTATGACCTGTAGAAGAAGCACTCAGCTCCCTGGCTAGCTTCAACCGTTGTCCTTCACCACCGGACAAGGTCGTCACGGACTGCCCCAATTGCAAGTAGCCGAGTCCTACCTCACACAGCAGGGTCAGCAATTGCGCTATCTTCTTTTGCTCGCTGAACAAAGAGAGGCTCTCCTCAATACTAAGCATCAATATATCGGAAATGGTATAGCCTTGGTACGTTACCTCCAAGACCTCAGAACGAAATCTTTTTCCCCGACAATCCGGGCAGACGACCTGCAAGTTGGATAGAAAATGCATGTCCACTTCCACTTGACCCAGTCCCTCGCAGCGCTCACATCTTCCGCCCGGCGTATTGAATGAAAAGTGTTTGGCATCCAAACCGCGCTCTTTGGCTGCTGGCAAGGCGGCGTATATTTTGCGCAAGAGCGTATACAAGTCGACGTACGTTGCGACATTGGAGCGCTGCATGCGTGATAGCGGCGACTGATCCACTGTAATGACGCTTTGAATGGCTTCAAGTCCCGTAATCGCGCGGCACCCTGTTGCTTTTCCGTTTCGCTTCTCGGCAGCCACTGCCAGTAAATCGTAGACAAGTGTCGATTTACCCGAGCCTGAGACACCCGAAACTGCTACCAGCCTTCCCAATGGGAACGATACCGTCACATTGCGCAAATTGTGCAACGTGGCCCCTTGAATGGTGATCCACTCGCCTGTTCCCTTGCGCTCTTTAGACGACAGCACCCGCTGTTCTTTCAAGTAGCAGCCTGTGACTGAATGCGGTTGGTGCAGTAATTCTTTCAGCGAACCTTGCCCGACGATTTCTCCGCCAAAACGTCCTGCTCCTGGCCCCACATCAATCACGTGATCCGCTTCTTGAATCACTCGTTGATCATGCTCGATGAGCAGTACGGTGTTCCTCAAATCACGCAGCTCCTTCATGACCTTCACGAGTCCATCCGTGTCTTTTGGATGCAGACCCGATGTTGGTTCATCCAACAAATAGAGAACACCCGTCAAGCCAGAGCCGAGAATGGAAGCGAGCCGCAACCGCTGTGCTTCACCGCCAGAAAGAGAGATGGCTTGTCGATCTAGGGTCAAGTAGCCCAGCCCCACATGGATGACACGCCTGATCTTGATGAGCAAATCATGAAGGACAGCCTCCAGAATCGTGTCTTCTTCGTCAACAGATCGTGTGTGGACACTCTCCACCCAATCCCCCAGCTCCTCCAACGAGCTCTTCGAGAGGCTCGGCAGCGTCCTGCCTTCGATTGTGACGAGACGACTCTCCTCCTTTAATCTCTCCCCATGGCAGTCGTGACAAGGTTGGATATGAAAGTAAGCCGCTTCGCCCGATTGCCCATCTTTTTCCTTATATCGTTGCCACATGCCTGTGATAACGCCTTTAAACCTTCCTTTTCCTACCATTTTCGGAGGCTGAACTGAAGGAAAGTGTCGAGTAAACTCCTCGCTCTCCACACCATATTTGAGCAGATCCCACTGCACTTGGTTGTACTGGTTCAATGGCAGATTCATTGGCAGGTCGTAATGTTTTCCTGCCGCCTCCAGTACGCTAGCCTGATATTCATTAATCGCCTCATACCAAAAGGTAACCGCTCCTTCTCGAATGCTCTTTGTTTCATCAAACACAGCTTCTACATCAATATCTACGACTGTTCCCAATCCACTGCAAGTCGGGCAAGCACCTTGGGGCGTATTGAACGAAAAATCTGCTTTGGTCAGAGGGAAATGGACATGGGCACATACGGGGCACGTAACGGTTTCTGTTTCTCCACCATTGGCAGCAGGTGCTACTGGAGCGTGACACTTCTCGCAGCGTCTCTCCCCCTTCTTTTCATAGACTGTCCGCAGATAGGTATACATGTCTGTGACGGTTCCCACTGTCGATCTGGGATTACGGTTGGTCACATGTTGACTGATCGCAATGGAGGGAGACAGTCCTTCGATTGAATCCACACGAGGCTTCGCTAGTGATTCGGATGACATTCCACTGGACTCCATGTATTGTCGTTGGCATTCTCGTTGCAGAATATCAAGTGCCAGCGTCGATTTACCAGATCCAGATGGTCCCGTTACCACCACGAGACGATGCTTGGGAATATCAAGAGAAATGTTTTTCAAGTTGTTTTCTCTTGCTCCCCGAATGCGAATCAAGTCTTTCATGCAAAAAACCTCCTTCATGATTGAAATGTCAGTCCCTTTCGCTGACGAAGACTGACCTGCTTGATCTACTATACAACATTCATGCAAGTGCCAAGGTTAATGCAAAAACGACTCTATGATTACTGTTAAAATGAAAAAGCATCCCGTCATGGTACTTAAAAGTTTTTCTCGAACAATTTTCTATTCATGCTCCGTCTTAGCAATAACGAAGCACGCAAAAAAACAAACGGCCCTCTTCTCCTTAGACCTTGCAGCAGTTGGAAAACCGATCCAATGCTGCATCGCTCTAAAAAGAAGAAGGGCCGCTGGTTGCGACAGGATGTATCATAGCTTCCGAGGTGCCTTTTATTGTGTAGGAGTTGGAACCGCTGGCTCGTTCTCACCGCCCAAACGACGACGTGCCGTCTCCCTTTTTCCCACGGCCGGTAGATGCTCTCCTGCCTTGGCCAATCCCCAGACAGGCATATTTCCATAAAGGCATTCGTATTTTCCCGCTTCAACCAAATACGTCTCATGAAAAATCCCAACCGTTCCATCCGTTCCTACCGCTTGGTTGAACTTCCTCCACGCACTCAGATGATTGTGACTATTTCTCGCGTAATTTTCCAGATGCTCATAGGATCGCCAGTACTGGATTTGGGTGATTTCACGCGAATTAAAATGTGAAGTATGACCCAAAAGTCCGAGCTCCGGGTGCTGATACAATTCTCGCATCATGCCTCCCATCGCGTTGGCCACTGGCATCCACTTGTGAACCGCAAGCATACGGTTGATGCGCATCCCGATGATAAATACGACGAAAGGTCCTTCCATTTGTGCTGTAAAACGCCCTGGAACTACTTTTGCCATCCGACTCCCCTACCTTATCAAAGAATTGAGGTGCAGTTCGTAACAAACCATATAATCAGACACATGAAACAAATGTGCAGTCAGATAGGCTCCGTAAAACATCGAGAATAGCAAAATAACAGCTTCCTCCTCCGACAGATGAAGGGCAAGCTGACCATCTTCGGCGGCCTCTTGCACGCACTTTTGCAAAATTTGATGCAGATCAGTGTCTCTAATAGCTTCTCTCTCCTCATGCTCGGAAAAGCGCAAATACAATTCAGCATCGGATAAAACCGGTACACACGGGTGCATTTTTTGCTCGGCTAAAAAGCTGATAAGGCTAAGCATGATCCCTGGTTGCTTCTCGCTATCACGCGTAACCTTGGCAAAAATATGCCGAACCGCTTCCCATCCTCTCTTGCCAGTACTCCGCAACTCAACGAAACACTCTGCTTGCCATATGCTCATGTAATAAATCAAGAGCTCTTCCTTCTGCGGGAAAAATTTAAAGAACGTGACCTTCGACACCTCTGCTCGTTCGCAAATGTCTTCAACCAGTACATTTCGGAAGCTCCCGTCGCCCATCAGCTCCAAGGCAGCGTCCAAAAGGGCAAATTTGGTTTTTGCTTTCTTTTTCTCACGTAACGATAATGCTTCTGCCATCTTGTACTCCTTTTTCCATATTTCTACTTTTGTTTATATTAGTACATAAATTAACTTTAGTAAAGTTTTTTGCAACCCTCTTTCATTACACATAACACATAATAGGAAGCACTCTCGCCGTAATCAACATCAATATGAGGGGCAAAACCATTTCGGAAGCGGCTCGGAAGCATGCCAACCTATTACCCCGTACGAATATTTACTCTCACATTCAACTGGTCATCATCGGCTGGCTAAAACAAAAAAGGAACACCAACCCGTGGTACTCCGGCTTTGATGCTCCTATTTGTTCTGTTTGTTTTTCAAGTACTTATTTGATGTAGATAAGATGAGCGGGAGGAAAAACACAAAGATCAACATCATTTCCTCCGCCCCGGCTCTCTTCATTATTTTAAAAAAACCAAAGGAAAAGTGATTTCAAAGGAATCACCTGCGACACATTTTTCCTATTGTTCGTTATATCAGAAAAATATCCACAGCAATCGAACATCCTGACGGACCACAAGGAAAGCCGCCGCAATCACGTATTCCACATACTTCTTGTTTTTGTCACCCCTGCTCGCGTTCGCTGGTACCAACGGCATGCTTATACTCTACTTTTAGCCAGTCCTCCAATTTCTCTCCTGTGGGCCCCTTGATCCTGTAGCAGGCGGGGAAAGGTGCGTTGCGGACGGCATGAGCCTCAGGAGAGTGCCACACATCGTAGAAGGAACGATGACGAACGTTTCCCATTCTTGTATAATCTTTGGCAATGTCACATCCCAACACATCAAAGTCAGTCGTGATATTTAGGTGTGTCCAGCCAGCCGAACATGAGCTGCACTCAAAGCCTGCCTCCTCACTCAGAGAAAATTCCGGCTCTACATGGGCGGAACCGCGGGACCGCATCTGTATGCGCAGAGAAGGAAGGAACAGGTCAGGCGGAAACTGCCGCGAATACTCATTCAGATTCATCCAAAACTGAAAAGCATCCTCTTCATCGAGAAGCAGCTCAGGGTGTTTGAGTGCCTGCACGGTACGCTGAATATTCAAAAAGTGAAAGCGTTTGATATCAGGGTAGAACTCTTCAATTAGGAGATGGGCAGTGGCCGCGTTGAGTTTGTGGACGACACAAGAGAGTTGAACTTGCATCTTTGTCCCTTTTAAAGCCCGGATATTGCGAACCACTTCCTCGGTTCGGCCTCTTGAAACATCATTGATCGTCGGATCAATGGAGTCGAGCGAAACCTGGAGAATAAAGTTTTTTTCACTGACGAGCTCCTCCAGCTCTTCGCAAAATTTCTGATTGACCATCGTTCCGTTCGTCAGTACACCGACCCGGAGCCCGCTCTTTACGCTATGATGTATGATGTCCATTACATCAGGATGCAGCAGCGGTTCCCCTCCGGCCAATGTCAAATCGAAGACACCTAATTCGATTAACTCATCAATTAGTTCCAATACCCTTCCCGTATCAATCCTCTTGCCTTGAAATGGCATGGCGTAGCAGTATTTGCACGCCAAATTGCAGTAGTCTGTCAACCACAGACATACGGCGAAGGGAGCCCTCAACGGGGCACGAGTGTTTATTGCGGGATCCACAGGCCTGCCCCCTTTAGAAACGCTACAAAACAAGCCACATCGTGTTCTGAGAACAATTCAGACGTGAAGTTCTCGAAGTCTCGATTTCCTCTTTGATAGGCAATTCGAAGCTCATAATAGAGTGCCAAGCCAGATTTGTTCAGCTTAAACACACGGTCGGATCTGGGTTCAAACAGGATTGCTCCAAAATCCTCCTTGCGAACGATAGCTGTGTACATCGGGTCAACATCTTCTCTTAGTCCCATCCCAGCCAGTTTCGTGTAATTCGTGATCCACTGGTTTGAAATCCATTGCACACTCCAATCCATGACAGGCAGCCGGAAAACCTCGGATTCCACCGTTTCAATGCCCATTAAGTCCCCCGTCACGTCAGCCTTGACCTCGGAATGTCGCTTTAGGAAGCTTGCATGCCCTTTGCCAACGGGGAATTCCTGATTCAAAGAATACATATACAGCTCAATTCTTGGAGGTTCGACCTTCTTGCTTCCCTTCTTCCCGCTATGATCCATTGTGCACGGCTTGCCCCCTTTACCTGATCTTTCTTTCATCCAATCAAAATTCGTTTGCAGTGCTACCTGGATTTCCCCATGCAACATCGTATGGGATAAACTCACTTAGAATTCCAAAATATTCCGTGAGATTCTTATGTTTGGGAACTATCATCTACTTACACCGTATAAAATAGGAAAACAGCTGAGGTTGATTGGAGGGAAAGAGATGAAAGCGATCGTATACGAGCAATACGGGCCGCCAAATGTCTTGCAGCTTCGGGATGTCGCCAAGCCAGTACCAAAGGACGACGAGCTATTAATCAAAGTCTATGCTGCAACCGCCGCAGCGGGGGATTGGCGCTTACGCAAGGCAGATCCTTTCCTAGCACGCTTATTCAATGGTCTGTGGAAACCGAAGAAAATCAAGATTCTCGGCTTCGAATTAGCCGGGGTGGTCGAATCAACGGGCAGTGGTGTTTCTCAGTTTAAGCCGGGGGATGCCGTCTATGCTGCCTGCGGAAACGGCTTCGGCGCGTATGCCGAATACAAATGCCTGCCTGAGAACGGTTGTATTGCACCGAAGCCTGCGAACATGACGTTTGAGGAAGCAGCAGCGGTTCCGGTCGGTGCCTATACAGCTTTGCAATTTCTCCGGAAGGGCAATATCCAGCCCGGCAGGCGCGTGCTCGTATACGGTGCTTCTGGCAGCGTCGGGACGTATGCGGTGCAGCTCGCCAAGCATTTCGGTGCAGAAGTGACCGGAGTATGCAGCACATCAAATGTGGAGTTGGTAAAATCATTGGGAGCCGACCGAATCATCGATTATACAAAAGAGAACTTCGAAGACGACAATACCGTCTACGATATCATTTTCGATACGGTCGGAAAGAGTCCGTTTCAGGCATGCGTCGAGCGACTGTCACCGAACGGCTTTTACCTGCGAGCAGTCCATTTTAGCCCTCTTCCAATCATTCGCGGGATTTGGACGAACATGACGAGCGGTAAGAAGGTGATGGGCGGAACCGCGAAGGAAAATGCGGAAGACTTGAGGTATGTAAAGGAGCTGATCGAGGCTGGCAAGTTGCGCTCCATTATCGATCGCATTTATCCGCTAGAACAAGCAGCAGAGGCCCACTCCTATGTGGAGCTGGGGCACAAGAAAGGCAACGTAGTGTTAACCGTCCGTTAATGAGTACGTATCGATCGGTCAAAAAAAAGCCAATCAAAACACATTCTCGTCGTGTTTTGACTGGCTTCTTCGTTATTTATTTCATCATTTTTCCCATCCGATAGGCTGCCTCCATGATGTAAGGCGCATATTGGCTCATTTTTTCAGGAGTCAGGCGGTTGGAAGGACCCGACGCCGCAATAGACGCTACCAATTGTCCGTTGCGGTTGAATATCGGGACGGCTACGGCTGCTGTTCCCAGCTCCCGTTCCTCCACGCTAGTCGCGAAGCCTTGCTTCCTGATTTGATCCAATTGCTCAATAAAAGACTCCTTGTTCACAAAGTCAGGCCAATTCGGGTCACTTATGACTTCCTGCAAAATGTAAGGCTCTGCGTATGCCACAAGTACTTTACTGGATGCCCCCACCGCAAGTGGCATACGCGCTCCGATTGGCGCCACCCTGCGAATCGGTTGCTTGCTTTGGACTGCCTGTACGCGTATCCGCTCGTTTCCATCCCGCACGTACAGACTGATCGTTTCCTCCACCAAATCCCGCAAGCGCTCCATCTCCGGCAACAGCAATATCGCTGGATCATCGTTTTGCGATAAATTGGCGGATAACTCCCAAACCCGAAACCCGAGTCGATACTTCTCCGTCTGAACATCTCGTATCAGAAACCCTTTGTTCTCTAGCGTTGCCAGCAAACGATGCACGGTACTTTTATGCAAGGAGAGTCGACTCGCTATTTCGCTCAGGCCCAGATCCGTAGCGTCCGTAAAACAGAGCAGGATATCCAAAGCCCGATCGACTGCCCGAACGTTTGCTTTTTGTTCTTCTTCCATAAGTGTTTGACACCTGCTTCCTACTTTGTTCCGATCGTTTCATCTGATGAAACGAATATGCTACTTTTCAGTATACGAAAAAATAAAGCATAGTAAAGAGCGAATCCGAGGTCGGCGCAAAGACAGGAATAAAAAAAGGGTAGCCCGACCTGTTGCGGCTCCCCTTTTATGCGCTATCGTTGTCCGTTTAAAAATCAAAATTATCCGGGTCTGGCCCAAATCGCTTGTTGTCATTCAAGGCATTAATTTTTTCTACATCCTCTGCATGGAGAGAGAAGTCAAAAACATCTGCGTTCTGACGAATCCGCTCTGGTGTGATCGACTTCGGAATCGTGACCACTTGGTTTTCCAAATCCCAGCGAAGCACAATTTGTGCAGGAGACTTGCCATATTTTTGTCCCAGTTCTACCAAAAGAGGGTGATCGAGGTTTCCTTGCATCAATGGGCTCCATGCTTCTAGTTGAATATGCTGCTCTTTACAATACGCATGCAATTCTTTTTGGGTCAGCAATGGATGATACTCGACTTGGTTGACAACAGGAATGATCTCGCTATGCTGGCGCAAGTCCTCAAGGTGGTGGCTATGAAAATTACTGACACCAATCGCTCGTACATATCCATCGCGGTACAGCTTTTCCAAGGCCCTCCATGTATCTACATACTTGCCTTTTACGGGCCAGTGAATCAGGTACAAATCCAGCGTATCGATACCCAATTTTTTCATACTTTCATCAAAAGCCTTCAGCGTTGACTCGTAGCCTTGATCCGCATTCCACACCTTGGTCGTGATGAACAATTGATCGCGATCAATCCCGGCTTGACGGATTCCTTCGCCTACGCCGGCTTCGTTGCCGTAGATGGCTGCCGTGTCTATACTGCGATAACCCACCTCAATTGCAGAACGGACGGCTAACGTTTCGTTTCCGTCTTTTGCCTTCCAGACACCCAGACCCAGCCAGGGCATCTTCACCCCGTTATTCAGAACGGAATGATCTGTGATAGGTGTTGCCATTAGATCTCCTCCCGTCTTACACTGATATGTACTTACATTAAGAAAGTGTAGCATAAATACAAAATGAAGCAAACCTTGCTACTCTTGCGAATCTTGATGCGCCTCGCCCTCTGTCCCAGTTACCAGCGGTTTGATCGCCCACCACCTGATCCCGGAATAAAATGATGAAACGGCAACCGCGAATTCTGAACGTGGCTACCGTTTCTTTTTCAACATTAGTACAACCGCTTCGTATAGCTGTCTTGCAAACCCTCCGCCACTTCTTTTGCCGTCACACCCGGAAGCTTCACATGGTCCGCCAGCATTTGCGTGACATTAGGAGTTGTCCCTTCTGCCGGCCACGACTCCGACTTCCATACCCCAGAGCGCATAAATGCCTTTGCACAGTGGACGAAGCACTCCTCTACCTTTACGCCGATCCCGAGCGTAGGCACCTTCCCGTTGACAGCCATCCTCGCCAGTATTTCTTCATCGCGAATAATGCAAGCCTTCCCGTTCACGCGGAACGTCTCTTCCAGCGTAGGAATCAAAAAGATAAGCCCAATTTGCGGGTTGACCAAAATGTTCGTGATGGAGTCCATCCGCTTGTTTCCCGGCCGCTCGGGGATGACCAGGTGATGATCGTCGATAACATGCACAAAACCAGGCGCATCTCCACGTGGCGAAGCATCGCAATGGCCATCTTTGTCTGCTGTGGCAATAATCAGAAATGGCGCTTGGGCAATAAAATTGCGGCTATGATCATCCAGCTGGGATATCGCCTTGTTCTGTACGAGACGACTTGGCTCTCCGACCATTTCGCGCAGTTGCTGCTCTGACGTTACAACATCACGGAATATTCTAGATATTGACATCTAACTCCTCTTTCCTCTGCTTGTTCGAACCTGCCACCATCATACCATATTTGTCCATTCTCATGCTTATGGCAGAAGCAGGAAAGCCAGAGGGGTTACAATCAGCAGGGTTAGGATCGTACGCTCCACCCAAATCACCAGAAGCTTTGGAATACTAATCGGAATCTCGGTGGACAAAATGCAGGGAATCGTCGCTGAAAAGAACAGGATAGAAGAAACCGAAACAACTGCAATCACAAACTTGGTGACCAGCGGAGCTTTTACCACAAGCAGCGCAGGCAAAAACATCTCGGCAATCTCTATCGCTGACGCTTTTGCTGCCAGCATGGGCTCCGGAATTTGCAAGAGCCACGTAATTGGATAAAACAAGTAGCCCAACCAGTCAAACAATGGGGTAAATTCAGCCAGCACCAACCCGAGCAAACCAACCGACATAATAGACGGAAGAATACTCATGGTCATGATGAAGCCATCCCGTAAGTTCTCCCAAATGTTCCGTGTTAGCGGCAGCGCTTTTCCCGCCGCTTCCATTGCTTCCGTCCACGCCTGACGCAACCGCTTTTCCTTGATCACTTTCTCAGGCTCGCCGTTATCTTGGTAATACGCATCGCTCATTTTAGACAGCGGCCAAATACGCACCGTCACTGCGGTTACGAGAAATGTCACCACGAGCGAGATCCAAAAGTAGAGGTTCCAATAATTCATCAAATCCAATGTTTTCGCGATGACGATCATAAATGTTGCGGATACGGTGGAAAAGCCTGTTGCGATAATAGATGCTTCCCTGATCGTATATTTGCCTTCTTTAAATACACGGTTCGTGATCAAAAGACCGATCGAATAGCTTCCCGCAAAAGACGCCACCGCATCTACCGCAGAGCGGCCTGGTGTTTTCCAAATCGGGCGCATAATCGGCTGCACCAGTACGCCGATAAATTCCAACAAGCCGTAGCCGACCAGCAACGCCAAGAACACGGAACCGATCGGGACCACCATGCCTACTGGAACCACCAGCTTTTCGAAGAGAAATGGCCCCATATTCTTGTCCAGCAGCCATGCAGGGCCCGCCTGAAAATAGATCAACAGTGCGATAGGCACACCCAGTACTTTTAGCGCAGAAAAGACGAGGTTCACTTTGCTCTTTTTCCAACTTCCCGTCACAAACGGATAAATGGCCCCAAGTACAATCACAAGCAGAGCGTATACCGGTATCGCCCCCGGCATGATTTGCCGAACCCATGTTACGATATGATCCAGCATAATCGAGCTGGTGTTATTAACCGTAACAGGGATAAAAAAGACGAAAATACCAATGAGACTAAAAACAAAAAACCTCCATACTTGTGTGGTGGATACGGCTCGCTGATTCGGATGCGGCGAAAGATTCTTGTTAGAAATATTGCCCATAGATGTCCCTCCATTTCAAAGACACAAGCCGGTCTCCTCCACTTCTATCCGTTTTTCTTTTGCTCTCTGTATTACGCCAGTCTGCCCCCAGCAACGACAATCGTACCGTTTTTGATCACGGTGTTCACATGGTTGATTCCATAACGATATTGCAAGGTCATGAAGTCAGGAACGTCAAAAATCGTGACATCTGCTTTTTTCCCAACCTCAAGGCTGCCGACTTCATGTGCGCAGCGGGTTGCGTGAGCGGCATTGATTGTAGTTGCCGTCAATACCTCTGCTGGCGTCATCCCCATTTTCAGACACCCCAGATTCATAATGAGTGGGAGCGAAACCGTTGGAGACGAACCCGGATTGCAATCCGTAGAAATCGCGACAGCCACGCCACAATCAATCATTTTCCTGCCATTTGCAGACTCTGCCATTAGGAAAAACGCCGTACCGGGCAGTAACACAGCGATGACTCCCGCTTCTGCCATCTGTTCGATCCCCTTGTCAGAGGCACGCAGCAAATGATCCGCAGATACTGCTCCCACCGAAGCTGCCAGTTCTGCCCCTTCATACGGTTCGATTTCGTCCGCATGAATCTTCGGCAGCAACCCATAACGGACCCCTGCTTCGAGAATACGTCGGGACTGCTCAGGGGTAAACACGCCTCTTTCGCAAAACACATCGTTAAAGACAGCCAGCTTTCGACGAGCGACCTCCGGGATCATTTCCTCGATGACCACGTCTACAAACGCATCCGGATTTTCCTTGTATTCACGCGGCACCGCATGTGCACCCATGAAGGTACTGACGATATCGATGGGATGTGCTTCGTGCAACTGCTTGGCGACCTCCAGCTGCTTCAGCTCATCTTCCAATGTCAGACCGTAGCCGCTTTTCGCCTCGACGGTTGTGACCCCGTGCAATAAGAACTGGTCAAGACGCTGCTTGCTCTGGGCAAACAGCTCTTCGTGGGTAGCTGCTCGCGTCGCTGCGGTAGTCGAGTGGATTCCGCCGCCATTGTTCATAATCTCCATATACGTTGCACCGTTTAGCCGCATGTTGAACTCGTTTTGCCGACTGCCCGCGTGCACCAGATGTGTATGCGGATCGATCAGCCCTGGCGTGACCAGCTTGCCCGTAGCATCGATGATTTGCGCTTCCTGTGCACGCTCTCGATAGTGAAGCTCCAGCTCTTCATCTGTTCCCACACGCTGGATAACGCCGTCTTCCAGCCAGATGCTTCCGTCCTCAACGATCGACAACTCGTTCATTTGCGCTCCTACTACCGGGGAAGAGGAGCCGCCAGCCAGCGTGGCAAGCTGACGGGCGTGGCGAATCCATACAGGTTTTGTCATAGCTCTTACTCCTTCATCATCGGAATGTTGACGCCTTTTTCCTTGGCTGTTTGAATCGCGATGTCGTACCCTGCATCTGCATGTCGGACGACGCCCATACCTGGATCTGTCGTGAGGACACGCTCCAGACGACGTGCTGCTTCTGGCGTACCATCTGCCACGATGACCATTCCTGCGTGGAGAGAGTACCCCATGCCAACGCCGCCACCGTGGTGTACAGATACCCAGCTCGCTCCGCCTACCGCATTGATCATGGCATTGAGAATCGGCCAGTCTGAAACCGCATCGCTGCCATCCTTCATCGCTTCCGTCTCACGGTTTGGCGAAGCGACAGAACCGGAGTCCAGATGATCACGCCCGATGACGATTGGAGCCGAAAGCTCACCGCGCGCCACCATCTCATTGATGATTTGGCCAAAACGCGCTCGCTCGCCATAACCTAACCAGCAAATGCGGGAAGGTAGTCCCTGGAACTGAATGCGCTCCTGCGCCATGCGAATCCAGTTGCACAGATGTGTGTTGTAGGAAAATTCGCGAAGGATGACTTCATCAGTCTTGTAAATATCCTCAGGATCACCTGATAGCGCTACCCAACGGAACGGCCCTTTGCCCTCGCAAAACTGAGGACGGATGTAGGCTGGCACAAAGCCAGGGAAGCGGAATGCATCCTCCACACCTTCGTTTTTAGCAACCTGCCTGATGTTATTGCCATAGTCGAAAGTGACGGCTCCTTTTTCCTGCATCGCGAGCATGACGCGAACGTGTTCGGCGATGCTTGCTTTTGAACGAGACTCGTATTCTTTCGGATCGCGTGCACGCAGTTCGGCTGCTTCCTCCATTGACATGCCAATGGGAATGTAGCCGTTGAGTGGATCATGCGAGGATGTCTGGTCCGTCAGTACATCCGGGATAAAGTTGCGAGAAAGCATAGCATTCAGCACTTCGGGTGCATTGCCCAACAGACCGATGGAAATGCCTTTTTTGTCGCGTTTCGCTTCCTCCGCCAAACGGATCGCTTCGTCCAGACTCTCTGTCATCACATCCAGGTATTTCGTATCCAGTCTGCGTTGGATACGGGTCGGGTCCACCTCGATATTGATACTGACGCCACCATTGAGCGATACGGCCAACGGTTGCGCACCACCCATGCCACCCAAACCTGCTGTCACGGTAATCGTTCCGGTCAGCGTTCCTTCAAAGTGCTGGCGGGCCAGTTCTGCAAACGTCTCGTACGTCCCTTGCACGATGCCCTGGCTGCCAATGTAAATCCAGCTTCCCGCTGTCATTTGTCCGTACATCATCAAACCCTTTTTGTCCAGCTCGTGGAAATGCTCCCAATTTGCCCAGGCAGGCACCAGATTCGAGTTAGCCAACAGCACACGCGGTGCATCTGTATGCGATTTGAATACGGCAACTGGCTTCCCAGACTGGATGAGGAGTGTTTCATCGCTTTCTAACGTTTGCAATGTTTTGACAATGGTATCGAAGCATTCCAAGTTCCGTGCCGCCTTACCAATTCCGCCGTAAACGACCAGATCCTCTGTGTGTTCTGCTACATCAGGATTGAGGTTGTTCAACAGCATGCGCAACGCCGCTTCCTGTACCCATCCCTTTGTGTGTAATTTGGTACCTGAAAAGGCTTGGATCAATTGCTCAACGGATTGTGTTGTCGTCATCATTTCCACCTGCTTTTCTAAAAAGATGTATTTCTTAGCTCTATTGTAAAGAAGCGTAGAAATACAAAAAAGGCACCGCGCTTTCGATTTGGTGCCTCTATTTTCGATTCATTTGTAACCGCATTCACGGTTTGACAAAAAAATCTGTCTTTTCTTTCGATTTCTATCTTTTTTTCTGATTTCGTAACAAACGTGGAGATATCCCTATTTTTTCCTTAAAAATTTTACTGAAATAATTGGCGTTAATGAATCCACATCTCTCTGCTACCTCTTGGACAGACAAGGAGGTTTCGAGAAGCAATCGGCGTGCTTCCTTTACCCGCAACGATGTGAGTATCTGGCGAAAAGAGCTTCCTTGCTTTTGCGCGAGCAGCGTACTGAAATAGGAGGGGCTCCGGTCTATATAGCGTGCGACCTCCTCCAGACGAAGTGCAGGATCGGTGTAACGTCCTTCTATATAACGAATCGCCTGTTCCACGACATCTGCACGGGACTCGTCGATGGGATGATGGGCGGCATCTAGAAGCTGATTGATGAACAGCAGCAATTCCACTACGATCCGATACAAGATCGGCGAGTAAAGAATCGTTTCGAAAACCCGGTGATACTCCTCTTCCAATGGCCCGGAGTCAAGACCATGCGATATCATGTAGCGCCTGACTTGCGCCAAAATACTCGTCAGTCGAATACGCAACAATCCCGGCTCCGGATACGGCTCTTCCTTGTAAAAGAAGTGTGTATACAGCCACTGCTTCAACTCTTCCCGATTGCCTTCATCCAGCATTTCCACCCAGGTGCGCTGTTCGGCTGGCGTCAAAAATGGGTCAATCATGGTCCAATTCACACGATTATCCACGACCGTCACTTGCCGATATCCTTTGAAAAAGCGGACTTGCAGGGCTTGGCTCGCTTCCGCATACGTCTCGTTCAAGCTCCGCTCATGGTTACTTGCGTCATACATGACCAAAAAGAGCGGCGCATCATTGTTTGCTTCCCAGTCCATCAGCAAACGCTTGCCAATTTGGTTGAGCCAAGAAGGCGAGACCGCAGCATCCATAGGAAAAACCCCCACAATGGTTTCCCCTAGCGGCAAAAGATCGGGTTTGTCGCGAAACGGATATTCCTCAAAAAAGCGCAGCAGTTCCGGATGCCGCTTTGGATCTTCCAGTTGAGCCAACATAAGCGAATAAGACTTGGCCTGTGCATGCCCGGGGAAAAACAGGTCAAGATACGAGACATCCCTGCTATTGCCCGATCCCGTTCCCTTCTCTTCGTTCATTCGCTTCCCATCCAAGCGCTCCTGACAGCACCTCGTCAGGATTCTCCTGATGTATTCCGGTGTCTGTGGCTTCAACCATAGATCGCGTGCAAAAAGTCCAATGCCCTGCATCGCCCGCTCGAACGTCGCCTCTGATGTGGTCACCACAACGGTCGGACGATACTGTTCCACCAGCAGCTTCAGCCTGTCCCACTGCCCGCGAACGATCATGTCCAGTTCAATACAGAGCACTTCCGGTGTATGCGCTTCCATCATTTTAAAAACGTCTTCCATAGTCCCGGCACTATGCACCTTGTCATACGGAATGGCATAGCTGTTGACGAGCCAACTGATCCCGATTCGTTCGTTCTGGTCCCGATCTGCTATCAAAATGCTGGGCATAAGCTGTCCTCCTTTTTTAGAGCTGTCAGAAGAGTGGGACATCTTCCTCTATGAAACAAAGGTTGCCCATAAATGGACAACCTTTTCTCCTTCACGTTCTTACTTCTTGAGAGGATTTTCGATCATAGTTCCCATCACATGATCCAGCGGAATAAAGCCAATTTCGCGGGAATCCGTGCTGTGATTCCGGTTATCTCCCATGACATAAACATGGTTGGCTGGAACGGTAATTTTCCCGTTCGCTACATAATCCATCGTTTCTTTGATGTATGGTTCGTTTAATGCCTCACCGTTTCGATATACCTTGTTGTCTTTGAACTCTAGTACGTCGCCTGGTCTTCCGATGACCCGCTTGACATACATTGTGTGATCATCGCCTTGACTTGTGACCAATGACACCAAGGGATGCCCCACGATATCGTCCATCAATGTACGGTCTCGCTCTACCCGACTATCGATGACGACAATCTCGCCGTAATCTGGCAAATAAGAAAACGTGTGTGATAGTTTAGACACATATATGCGCTGTTCATCTTGTAAGGTAGGGTCCATGGAATGCCCATCAACCTTGAACGGTTGAAATACAAAGATTCCGAGGACAAGAGCAAAAACGACAGCAAAGGTTATCGATCGAATCCATCCCAATACTTCTCTCATTTTCTTTCGGCACTCCTTCCTTTTACCATTCTCTCTTCCTATATCGAAACTATCATACCACATTATCTGTGCAATCCCAAAAAATCGGCCAGAAGCAAAGATCAGGTGAGACCGTACTCGCGCAGTTTGCGAAACAGCGTTGCCCGACTTATCCCTAACAGTGCAGCAGCTTCTTCTTTTCGTCCGTTTCTATCCCGGATTTGCTGCATCGCGGTATCGATTGCTGCTCGTTCCAGTTCTTTCAGCGTAAGTCCTTGCTTTTGCCAGTCGAATGACCCCTGGCTTTCTTTAACGACATGCGGGGGAGATTCACGCAGCATTCCCGTTCGAATGGGCAAGCTCGAAGGCTGGACCCAAGTGGTTGCTTCCATATTGACGGCGTACTCGATGACATTCTCCAGCTCGCGAACATTTCCTCTCCAGTCGTGATGAAACAGGACGTTTTGCGTCTCTTGGGAAAAGCCGTGCAACTTCTTCCCTACCCGATTCGCATGCGCCGAAAGGATATCATTCGCCAAAGGCAGTATATCCTCTCTACGTTCTCGCAGCGAGGGCAAGTGGATGGGAATCACATGCAATCGATAGTACAGGTCCAACCGAAACAACCCCTCGTCTACCCGCTCCTGCAAATCCAGATGGGTCGCTGCTACGATCCTTGCCGCTAAGGGTATGGGCTTGCCGTTACCTCCGATTCGGTACAGTTCCTTTTCTTGCAACACGCGCAGCAGCTTGCTCTGCAAATGTATGGGCATATCCCCGATTTCATCGAGAAACAGCGTGCCTTTTCCTGCGACCTCAAACAAGCCCGGCTTTCCACCTTTTCGCGCTCCTGTAAATGAACCTTCCTCGTAACCGAACAACTCGCTTTCCATCAAATGCTCGGGGATTGCTGCGCAATTAATCGAGAGGAACGTCTCGTCTCGTCGCGGACTTGCCTGATGAATGGCTCTGGCAAAGAGCTCCTTTCCGGTTCCACTTTCACCTTGGAGCAGAACAGTCGAATCACTGGCTGCCACACGTCTTGCCACTTCCTTTGCCTGTACAATCGCAGGACTGTTTCCACCGATCATTCGAAAAGGGTCCGGCTCGGAGTATCCACTCACTTGCCTTGCGATTTGCACGACTTCCTGTACATCATCTAGCGTAATCACCCATTCTCTGATCGTTCCTGCCAGTAGAATGGGCTTGATAGCAAACAAAAATGTCTTGTCTTCCTGCCCGATTGACAAAACGACCTGCTTTGGCGCAGACTGCGCGGCATCTGCCCGGCGAATCGCAATCATCCATTCTACCGTTTGACTGTCATCGTGATCGAGCCGCAAATATTGACGGGCTCGCTGGTTCGCCTGAATAATCCGATTGTCTTGATCAACGAGAAACATGGCTTTGTCCATTTCATCCATGACAACACGTAGCTTTTCTACCGTATGTAACTGCTCGACGTACAAGTAGTGCTCTTTTAGCTTAATGGCGATCAGCTCGGCCATTTTTTGCAAATACGTCAAAATCGCATCCACATCCGCAAACAACCGCTCGCGCTGCTCCTCATCGAAAGCGAGTAGGCCGATCACACCAATATTTTCATTGTCTAATTGAATCGGGCAACAAATCTCTCCCGTCTCCGCGCAATTTCCATAATGCATACAGGGACGACACCGCTCATCTTGCCCCGGATGCATGATCACAACAGGATGCCCAGCGAGCAATGACTCCCGGTATATATGGTCCTCTCCTGCCATCGTCCGCAAAACGCCTGCCTCAGTCTTCCCCGTCCCTGCGATCCGCAAAAACTGACTGTCCGCAATCTCTACCTCTACGCGCAGAACGGATGCAACTGCCGAAGCAATCTGTTGGACACTTTCTTGAATTTCTTGCAAGGGCATCTGGCTTCCACTCCCCGTCAATCTCTTGCCTACATTATAGCGCATCACAGGAGAAGCCAGCCCCTATGCAGTTTTTTACCTGCAAAAATCGCAAATCGTCTCCACCAAGATGGCACTCATGTCTACCAAGCTATCCACCTCTACATATTCGACTGCCGCATGCAGACCGGCTCCCACTGGTCCAAACAAGACAGTAGGGATGCCCGCTTCCTGCAATAATGCGGCATCCGTCCAACCCGAGAACCCGCATACTTCCGGTATTTTTCCCATCACGCTCTTACACGCTGCCTGAAGGGCTATAAAAACAGGTTCATCCAGCCCGATTTCAAACGGCTCCCGCAAAAATGACAGCTCGGCGCTTGCTTGGAACGTCTCATCTTCATCGCGCAGCTTCTGTAGGAATGCTTCTATTTCATTTGCCACATCAGCCTCTGTCTCGCCCGGCAATGTCCTTCTCTCCCAGTCGATGCAGCAATAGTCTGGATAAGTGGACAGCTCTGTTCCACCCTGAATGAGCGAAGCATGGACAGATGCTGCACCGAGAATCGGATGTACCGTACCTTGAGCTAATTTTTCTGAGAGACGCTCCAGCTCTTGCAGGACCCTGCCCGCCCGAACGATTGCATCAATCCCTTCTGCTGGACGACTTCCGTGAGCTGCCTTGCCCAGCACCTCGCATTTGACCCAGGCAAATCCTCTGTGAACGACGCCAATCGCCAGATCGGAAGGCTCACAGCATATCGCCGCATCTGCTTTGTACGCCTTTACTAACTCCTCTGTGCCGATGCTTTTATACTCCTCGTCAGCGACAAAAGTCAAAATGACATCTCCTGCCAAAGGAACCTTTGCTTGTGCGATCGCCTCTCCTGCGGCTATCATCGCCCCCAGACTGCCTTTCATGTCCTGACTGCCTCTGCCGTAAATTTTGTTGTCCACAAGGGTAGGCTCAAACGGCGGAATCTCCATGCGCTTGGCGCTTACCGTATCCATATGTCCGTTTAGCATCAACGATTTGCCGCCGCCTGTTCCCCGGAGTATCCCGACGACATTGACCGCTGTGTCGTTAATAGGCGTGACATGAACCTCCAGTCCAACCGCCTCCAAACGATCTCGAATAAAAGCGGCGATCGCTTTCTCGCCCGGTCCATCCTCATCAAGGTACGGGTTCACCGAATCAATGCGAATCAAATCCTGCACCAGCGTAATTAATTCGTCTCGATTGATCGTCACGTTCATTTTGTCATCTCCTCCTCTTCTCGACATGCGCCTTCCCAGATGATGCGTCTGTAGATATCCCGATCCGTATCACCCTCCGTACTAAAACACAGGACAATGGAATTTTCATTCATGCCGATCTGCTCACGCTGTTGATGGAACATCCGGTTGCTCATCAAGGAAGCGAGAAGCCCTACCCCGACAGCTCCACTTTCCCCGCTCACAATGGAAGGGTCGTCTTCAGTCGGTGTCGCAAGTATGCGCATGCCGTTTGCCGCCACGTAATCGGCACAGCTAACGAAAAAGTCTGCATGCTCCTGCAAGATCTCCCATGCCAGCGGATTCGGCTCGCCACATGCCAGACCTGCCATGATGGTTCCAAGCTCTCCCGTAGCTGTATGTGGTTGTCCGTCGTTCTCTTCTGCTGAGAGGACCATGCAATTGGCGCTATGCGGCTCGACGATCACGGTCGTTACGTTTTTGTTTGCTGACGCTGCAACGAAATGTCCCAAGACTGCGGCGGCCATGGAACCAACACCTGCCTGCAAGAACAGATGCGTCGGCTGTTTGGAGTCGATGAGGGCTGATAGTTGTTCCATAGCCTCTGCTGCCATCGTCGTATAGCCTTGCATGATCCAGGTAGGAATGGTCGTGTAGCCTTCCCATGCCGTATCTTGAATCACCTGCCAACCACGTTCCTTGGCCATTTGTTCAGAGAGACGCACGGCTTCATCGTAGTTTCCCTGGATGACGTGGGCTTGTGCGCCAGCTTCCCGTATCGCATCTACCCTTTGCTGGGCGGAGCCTTTGGGCAAATAAACAACGGCATGTTGTCTAAGCGCCTTAGCAGCCCATGCAACTGCCCGTCCGTGATTGCCATCTGTTGCGGTAACGAAGGTGACTTCTCCGATTCGCTCTCTCATCTCTTGAGAGCACAGTGTTTCAAAGGTCATCTCTTCTGTCGATTTCCCCAACTTCTCGCACAAGAAACGAGCCATGGCGTAAGAGGCTCCCAGAACCTTGAAGGCATTGAGGCCGAATCGCTTGGACTCATCTTTTACAAGCACCTGTGCTACTCCCAGCTCACGTGCTAATGCAGGCAACGTAACAAGGGGTGTTGGCTCGTAGTTTGTGAGAGATTGGTGAAAAGCTTTGGCAAAACGGGTTTCTTTTGCGGTCAAATAGGTAGGAATGCGAGAACTCTTGCTATTTTTTCTTTTATTTTTCACGACGTAGATTGGTGGTCGTTTACGTTTATCCATCAGCTGGGTTCCTCCTCGGGTGGTTTCTTCCTTTTTGATAGAGCAAGGATCGTGCCAACGGTGTGAGGCTTTGATGGCTTATGATTTCGGTAGTAATCGTATCAGAATGAGATTTGAGTGTATCATTTTGATACTTTCGTCTTAATTTGAGATGCGTTATTCCAGCTGCTGTGGTGGGAGGAAACAGGAGAAAACGATCCAGCTTCGCGGTGATTCGCGGTGATTCGCGGGTAAAAGAAACGCAACGTGCCCATGCGGCGTAGCGGCTACCACTTTTGCGTTTCCCCGCGAATCGCTGCGGAGCGGACAGTCTCCACATCCTAGCAGGACGTAACCTGGAGCGTAGACTGGAAATATTCTTCTCTCCACTGCGGCCCCGTATATAAGAACAACCACCTGCAAAACCCTCGCAGATGGCATCTTTTGAATAGGAAAACTCTATGCGTTTCTCTCTTCATCCTCAGCAGAAGGCCATCCACCCCATAGGTGGTTTAAATGCCCATCTGGATCACGAAATCTAAAGCTGTAGCCTCCGCCTCGCTTATACGTCATTTCACTTACTTCGATTCCTTTGCTTTTCAGCTCCTCATAAACCTCATGGATCTGATCTACCTGCAAGGAGATGATCGGCTGGGCTCGTCCTTCCATATCGGTAAAGTCCAATCGCGGAACCTCCGGACAACGAATGAGCCCTAGACCTACTCCGCCTACGTTCAACCAAGCCTCATTGTCTCCAGGTGAAAATTCGAAAGTAAACGGAATGCCGAGCACATCGCGATACCACTTTACGGATACCTCCAAGTTTTTTACAGGCAGCTGTACAACCGCAAAATTACGCACATGGATACTCATTTGTGTTCGCTCCTTTATTTCAAATATGTACGTCCACCCTCTTGAACGAAAGAAAAGAACAAAAAGAAACGGGTATCTCTACCATTTCTGAAAAAAATGCAACAAATGTCCATCCGGGTCACGAACAGCAAAGAAAAGGCGATCGCCTGTCACCGAAACCTTTTCCACGCTCACGCCCTGTTCGGCGAGGCGCAGGTACGTTTCACAAATCGCATAGGCATCCCCCTCACGAAAGGCAGCCAAAAATTGCTCGAACCCTTCTTTTGATATAAACCCGGAAGAATCACGACGACCAACTTTGTCGAATTTCATTTTGCTGGAGTGGCTTTCATCCTGCCTGGACTGCTCAGCCAACACGAACAAGCGATGACGAGCTCTCTTCACACCTTCTTTCACAGCCCCTATTGTCGTATACAACAATGTGGCTGTTTCTGGCGCCGTAAATGAAAAAATGTCCATCAGGAGAATCAGCACCATCTGTCTTGGATTTAAGCGATTTGCTAATTGTTCAAATGCCTCCCTCAGTACAAACCCATCAGGCACAACTGATTTTTGCAAATGTACGGCTTCATCAAATTCAGTAACCTGTTCTTGCCCATTCCATTTCCGGCATTGATCGATCCAAGCATTCGTGGCAATTTTCCTCAAAAAAACCTTGGTCAGTTCTCTGTCTGGATCCTTCTGCAAGGAACGATACACCTTCGTCAATGTTTCTTGCAGGAGATCCTGCGCATCCCACTCGTTTTTCGCAAGGTACATGCAATGCTTTTTAATATCCGCAAGAAAAGGCTTGATACGCAAAAAGGAAGTCTCATCTTGATCTGTCCCCATACTCCCCCTCCAAAACTCTTCTGACTATTCACACTTATTTTCGGAAAAATAAGGAACGCTGTCAAACAAAGACAATGTAAACATAAGAAAACGACCGTCCAGAACGGATTTTTCCCGCTCAGGACAGTCGCTTTTTTATTTCCTGCCAATTAACACAACCAAGTCTATTGTCACGTCCACTCCTGCCAAGTCAGACACCCTCTCCAACTGCTCTTGGGCCGCCCCCCATGCTAACGGGGTCATTTGGAGCAGGGAAGAAAGACTTCTTTTATCCAATCGGAACTGATACTGAACTCTTTCCTTGCCGATTAGCTGGAAGCTGGCTTGGAAGTGGTCGATCGTACGATGATTCGTATATTGTGTTTTCGGTGTCTCTTGATACAAGACTTCTCGTAGCTCTCGCAAATAATTGGCCGCTGGAATGACTTTGATCATGCGTCCATCATCAGCCAGTAGTCTATGAAACTCATCCGTATTGGATGGAGATAACAGGTTTAAAATGTAATGGAACTGTCTGTCGGCAAACGGCGCCTTCGTCAAATCGCCGACGCACCAAACTACTTCTGGATCGCTCTTCGCCGCAAGCATAACTCCCTCTTTGGCGAGATCGACACCCACTCCGATAAAGGGGATTTGGCTGGTTTGCATCACTCTCTGCCGAACCTGCGTCAGATGATTGCCTTCTCCACATCCTGCATCCAGTACGTACATCTGGTTTTCCTCGGGCTCTGTCGTATGCAGGATGACCTCGCTCAACACGTCATACAATGGATCAAAAAAACCTTGCTCCCCTATCGCCCTTCTCGCTGCGAACATTTGCTTGTCATACTTTGTTTTGTAGGTTCGCGCAGCCAAGTGAACGTAGCCGTGCTTCGATAAATCAAAGCAGTGATGATTGTTGCATACCAAGCTGGTCGCAGGTACGTTATGCATAGCCGCCTGGCAGATTGGACAACGAAAAATCTCCGCATGCAAGGAGATAGAGATAGCAGTAGAAATCACAAAAAGCACCCCATTCATTCGTATTTCGGTGAATGAAAAAGGCACAATCAAATAAACCCCAAACATTTTCAAAAAATGCGGGATTACGTTGATCTGCACCTCACATTACCGATTACGAACGAACTGGATCATAACCATAACAAGTAACACTCCTGACCTTCAATCAAGTGAGCGACTATAATGGACGCTCAACCATGATTGTAGCACAGTAGAGAAATGTACTGGTACAAACAATATGTTGGTGCCGGAATGCAGGGAGAGGGCAGGAACTCCGTTTTGCTTCCTGCCCATGCCCAGTTCATGAATGCCAATGGTTGCGTTCACTCCAGCAGCATGACCTCATCATATTTCATCATGATGCTTCCTTCCTTGTACTCCCCCACTTTTGGTACATTCACCAGACCTTTTACGTTGTGGAGAAGCGCACGCACGATGTTCACTCCACTTTCGTGAGCATGCGGATATCCGCCGCCAAAACGAGGATTGATCTCCGACACAACGTACTGATCTCCCACCAAAAAACAATCGATGTCAATTGGCCCACGCGGCTCTAGGACGCGAATGAGTTCCTTCGCTAATGATAGCAAGCGCGGATCTTTTACCGCGAGGGAGCGATCCGTCTCCCCTGCCCTCATACGCAGCTTTTTTCGGATGAAAAGTGTCACCAGCTCCCCCGAGATCAGATCCACATAGCCATCCACTCCGTACTCCTCTGCCTGTAAGAAAGGTTGAATGACGACCTCCTCCGTGTTTTCCATGAGTACGGTCCAATCTTGATCTTTCTCCACACGTGTGATACCCAAACTGGCACTTCCATACCGCGGCTTGACGATCAATGGATATGTAATCTGTCCTGCCAAAATCGCGACTTGTACCTCATCCATTTTGGTATAGGTAGGAATCGCGGGAATCTGGTGCGCGGACAAAAAGTCATACGTTTCCATCTTATCCAAGCACATCTCGATTACATCCCGGCTGGACACGATCACTTCGATCCCCTGCATGTAGAAACGCTCTGCATGCGTAGCCAACAGGGTCAGCTCAGGGTCTATTAGGGAAAGGATTGCCTTGATCTCGTATCGTTGGCAGATTTGCAGCAGGGCATCGAGATAGCCAGGATCATCGATACGCGGCACCTGCTCGTGATGATGGGCAGCGTATAGAGCCGGGGCCGTCGGATCGCAGTCGACTGCTATGATTTTTCCAGTGTCACCCCATTCGCGTACAAAATAGCGGAGCAGCTTGACTCGTCTGCCTACACTGGTCACAAGTACGTTCATTCAGTTCACTACCCCCTGCTTGTCAACGTGAAAACGATAAACCGATTCGGGAATGAATTGGTGGAGCGTCTCTTTGCCCCTGACAATGACTGCTTCATTTCCGTCGATGGCGAGAACCGGTGGCCTCTCCCGAATAAACGGTGGATTAAAGACGAGCGTATACGCCCCTACGTGTCCGAAGACAAAATAATCCCCGATATCAGGCAAAGGCCCCATGTAGCCTTGGAGCAGGTAATCTTTTTCCATGCACGTATACCCGACGACATGATAGCTCGCTTCGGGGACTGGCTTGCGGTTGCACACAAGTCGTGCTGGCAAAAGGTGCGTGTGCATCGTCGGCTTGACATTGTGAATGCTCCCATCCACGAGAACAAACCGCTCTCCTCTGTTTTCTTTTACATCGATGACTTGGCAAACGAAATCAAGGGCATCTGCCACGAGTGAAATACCCGGTTCCAGAATCAGCAACGGAGCATGATCCAGCTCTGCCAGCTCCTCCTTCACGACTGAAGTAATCGCTTCAGCGTACTCCTCAAAGGTTGGAGCAGCTGTCATCCCAAACGAGGTCGGGAGCTCGCCATAGAATCCGCCTCCAATATCGATAAAAGCAAGCCGCTCTCCCAAATGCTCTTTCCCCAAGCGGCATAGATGGCGCGTAATTTGGCGATACACACCGACACTGCGATTGGTGGAAAAGTGCCCATGCAGCCCGACTACGTGTACATTCGTGGCGACAGCCAACTGGCTCAGGGCTTTTTCCAAATTGCCGTTTTCGACGCAAAAACCAAATCGGCTGACCTCGTACCCATTTTGCAGAGGACTCACTCCACCCCTAGCCAAATCCACATTAATCCGTAGCCCAATCCGAACCGTCTGCTCTGGAAACTGCTTGGCATAGGCCACAACCCACGGTATTTCCGAAAAGGAATCCAGATTGATCAGGCTCCCCTGCTGCAGGGCAAGGTGAATGTCCGCTTCCGTTTTGAGCGGGCCGTTAAAAATGATAGAAGCAGGATCGACTCCAAGCTTTTGTGCCAATTCGTACTCCAGTCGAGAAACGACCTCTGCATACGCCCCTAACTGGTGCAACTTTTGGCATAAAAACGGCAAGTAATTGGTCTTATACGAATACGCGACGGCGACATGCTCGTAGCGTCGAGAAAAAGCCCGTTGGAAACGACGATAGTTCTCGGCGAGCTTCACTGTGTCCAACACGTAAAAAGAAGACGAGCAGAGACTACGCCATTTTTCTAGCTGCTCATAACTATACATGGCGCACCCCCCGTTCCTGGTTCAGGAGGCAGTTCGTGATAACATCGATGACTCGCTCTTGTTGTTCAACGGTCAAGCTGGAACCGGACGGCAAGCAAACACCATGCGCAAATAACCGATCTGACACACACTCATCTGGCTGGTGCGGATAGTATTGGCACTGTGCGAACAACGGTTGAAGATGCATCGGCTTCCACACGGGACGGGCTTCGATATTTTCTTTGCCCAATGCATCGATCAATTGTGCAGCAGAGAGTGCTGTGTCCGCTGAATTCAGTGTCATCACCGTCAGCCATCGTGTGGATCGCCCTGTTGCCGGCTCTGGCATGAACGAAATACCAGGCAATTGTCCGAGAGCTTGTTCATAACGCTTGTAAATCGCTCGCCTTGTATGGATCCTCTCCTCCAAGACGCGCAGCTGCCCCCGACCTATTGCCGCCAGTATGTTGCTCAACCGATAGTTATAGCCCATCTCTTCATGCTGGTAATGCCTAGCTGGCTCCTTCGCCTGCGTCGCCCAAAAGCGCGCTTTTTCGAGCGCCTCAACGTCATCGGAGACGAGCATTCCGCCACCTGAGGTCGTCATGATTTTATTGCCATTAAATGAAAATGTCCCAACATGACCAAAGACACCGCTCATTCTCCCCTTGTATACAGCCCCTAACGATTCTGCTGCATCTTCCACCACGCGCACTCCATACTGCTCACAAAGCGCAATCAACGGCCCCATATCTGCACTCTGCCCATATAAATTGACGATGACGACCGCCTTGGGCAACTTGTCCGCTTCCGCTGCTTCCCGCAAGGCTCGCTCTAATGCCTGCGGCGACATATTCCATGTACCTTCCTCGGAATCAATAAATACCGGAGTTGCTCCCAGGTACAGAATGGGATTGGCACTGGCAACAAAGGTGAGGGTGGAGCAGAACACGGTATCACCTGGAGCGACACCCGCTAACCTAAGTCCGAGATGGATAGCAGCCGTACCAGAGGAAACCGCCAGTGCAGCTTTTACGCCCACATATTGGGCGATCTCTCGCTCAAAAGCATCGACGTGTTCCCCCAACGGAGCGATCCAATTGGAGGCAAAGGCGTCTGCCACCAAGTCCCGCTCATCCTCTCCCATATGTGGCGGTGATAAAAAGATCCGCTGCTGTGCACTCATTTCTACGTCCCCCCATTGCGATAGGCAGGAAAAAAATCTTGCTCGCCAGCCTGATCGACCTGTAGTTTTTGGCACAAAGCCAAATACGCTTCCTCATCGTGAACCTTTTTGCCCATCCAGTAAGGAAAATGATTGCCATTTGCAAACGAGGACTTGAAACGGAACAAGCCATCTCCGTCCAGATTTCCTCCTCCAAGGAGAAGCAGGTCTGCTCCATCCAGCTTTGCCTGCTGGATCATGGCGTCGAAGAGGAGGTGGTTGACGCCAAGCGTCATGTCTTCCGTATGAGATGCCCCTAGCTGATAATGGGCGAATTGAATTCCACTGAGCAAAAGCACCCCCGCCACCGGCCGATCCTCATGCATGGCGAGCAGAAGCCGCGGCTTGCACAACGCTGTTTTTTTCATGAGTCCCACAAAAAATTCCGGTGCATAGTAGTAGTTCGCCTCGGCTTGATTGCGGTCCATCGTCTCTTTATGCAGCTGGATAAAAGAATGAAGCCAATCGGTTCCGCCCAACTTTACCGAGACGTCGTTTGCCGCGGCCTTCCTCATATTTCGTCCGATGTTTTGCGTATAGTGGGCGCGAATGTATGCGAGTGTAGGGCGCAAATCGACCGCCGTTACCATCCTCACCAGATCCAGTCGCATTTGACCCGCGAACAGCTCCGCATTTCTCAGCAACGGATGAAAGCGGACCGTTTCCGTCAGATAGTTTTTGTACCGACAGTAGACGTGGAATTGCTCCTGGAACAATCGAGCAGCCGTCTGCCCCCCCACGACGAATGGCCCTCCGTATCCAATCGAAACCAAATCGGCATAGCCGGGAATCAATCCATCCAGACGCCTGACCAAATACGGGTAGAAAACCTCGTTCTCCCCACTCTTGAAAAAAACAGCTTCTGGTGTGCCCTGCTCCATTTTGGCGTACAGCTGTACGTATTCTTTCGCGTAGGTCACGTCCAAATGAACAAAGCGTCGCAAATATTCGGTCCAATCATCCTGTTCCGAAAGTACGATCAGGCTCACATGCTACCCTCCCAGCGCGCTCTGTGTTTTCACTCCCTCTGAAGTCTTCTACCGTGACGCTGCCCTGCTGATTTATGCCTGTCGATTGAAAAACGCGCTTGATCGTCAGACCGATAATCCGCATATCCAGAACAAAGCTGCCATTTTCTACATACCAGACGTCCAGCTCGAACTTTTGCTCCCAGTCAATCGCATTTCTCCCGTTGACCTGCGCCCAGCCTGTAATCCCAGGCTTCACGTCGTGTCGCTTCAACTGCCGTGGCGTGTACAGAGGCAGATACTCCATTAGTAGCGGTCTCGGCCCTACGAGGCTCATTTCACCACGAAGTACATTCCATAATTGCGGCAGTTCATCCAAGCTATACTTGCGCAACAGCGTGCCGAATGATCCCAGTCGCTGCTCGTCAGAGAGAAGCTCTCCAGTCTCATCGCGCTCATTGGTCATCGTGCGAAATTTGTAGATAAAAAAAGGTTTTCCGTGCAAACCTGGTCGCTCTTGTACAAACAAAACCGGAGACCCCAGCTTCCAGCGGATGAGCAGACTCACTAGTAAAATCAGTGGGGACAGCATGATAAGCATCAGGAAGGAGACGCAACGATCAAACAAGGACTTCATGCCGCACCTCCTGTTGATTCCACTTCGCTGCCGCTTCCTCCATGCTGAGGCTTTGCATGCCGTACCTCTCACGTAACAAGGAGTAATGCTTGAGTATTTCCTCCAAAAAGGACAAATTCTCTTCGATGTGATCTCCAAAATTCTCCGGATGCCACCACAGATGGTACAAACGATTGTGCTCCGCCGTATGAGTCAGATCTCTTTTGATTCTTTTCAAGCGCCATTTTTCCAGCCGTTGCAGCCCTGGATGATAAGGGCGCAAAAACCGGCTGGATGGAACATCAACCATTCCCTCCGGACTTCGCCGCAAGGTTTCATAGTTGTTATGACCGGATAGATTCACATACGCATCCATCAGTCGCATGGCTCGTTTGAACAATGTCTCTTCGGCAGCCCCTCTTGTGTGGTACATCCAAGATTGCTCGTTTCCGCGATAGGAGCGAAACCCCTTTTTCTTGCACAACGATAAATAGGCAGACTGCACCTGATTTCGCGGAAAAACGATGCTGGAAGGAGAGTACCCTTTTTTGCGAGTCACTCTTTGAAAAGAATCAAGATCAGCAGCAAAAGCTTCGGGGGTCTGGCCCGGCTCTAGACAATAATAGTGGGAAAGAGTGTGACTTCCGATGAATTGATGCGGGTAAGAGGAGATCAGCTTGATCAAGGAAGGAGCAAAGTGATACGGATCGACCTGCTCATGCTCTCCTATCGCCTCTGCGTCTATATAAGGATAAGGTGACAGCTTTCCATCGGAATACGCTGGGAGATGCCGTGGGATGACCCCTGATAGCTCCATGCGCGACTCGCAAAACAAAAAACCGACAGTAGCCCAAGTGACGTGCATCTCATACTTGGCAAACAGCTCCAAAAGTGCGGGGATCACTTGACGAACACCTAACAAATTTTGCTCATATGACTGAATGGTTCTCTTGTCTCGGACGCCCCAGTAAAGTTCAAAGTCTAGGGAAATGACGAATGCTCCCGTCTTGTCCAATCTTCTCCGCTGCCTCCTTTCTCCTGCCCTCTTTCTTCTCGCTGACCAGTCAGTTGGGCAAAAAGCGCCGCCTGCTTCGTAAGGACAGTTCTTTCATCGAAGTGCTCAAGCGCGATACTACGGCTGTTCTGTCCGAATGCTTCTCTGAGTCTGGCATCGACTACGAGCCTTTTTAATGCTGTATACAATGGACCCACCTGTTTCGGTTCTACTAAAAATCCGTTTATACCGTCCCTGACTTCTTCCCGACATCCACGAATATTCGTGGCGACGATCGGTTTCGCCATAGCCATCGCCTCGATGATAGAACGAGGCAGCCCTTCGCGATGAGAGGGAAGAACAAATATATCGCTGGCGGCCATCAGCTCAGGGATGTCATTGCGAAATCCAGTCAGAATGATTTGCGGATGCTGTCGGCAAAGCTCCACGAAGTCTTGACCTCTTTGATCGCGTTCACTGGAAGGCACGTCTCCCACCAACAATAGGCGCAGGCGTGGAAATTCACCCGCCAGCTTGCGAAAGGCTTCCAACAGTTCAAAAATTCCTTTTTCCGAAACCATTCGTCCTACATAGGTGATCACCACATGATTATCACGCAACCCCAGTGAGGCCTTGATAGACTGGATCTCTTCTCTCGTTACGTGTCGCGGGTGAAAGCGTTCTGTGAGATCAACGCCGTTGCCAATGTGCATAATCCGCTCCGCCTGAGAGGAGAAACCATCCTTCACACTTAACTCGTAATCTTCTTGACTCTGAAGCAAAAGATAATCAGTCATATGCCGGGCAAACCATTTTTCCAACGTGTAGTACATCTGATACGCTCTTTTGCTCATGCCCTCATGAAAGAAGTAGCCATGCGCTGTGTAGATGACATGCGGCACTCCTGCCAGCCGTGCTGCCACGCGCCCGAGAACAGCGGCAATCGGCGTATGGACATGCACGACATCATACCTCTCCCTTTTCATCAGCCGATACAATGCCCAAATCGTCACCAAATTGGAAATTGGGTCGATCTTTCGCTTAATCGAGATGTTTCTGAGCGTCAATCCCTTTGCTGCTAGCACATCAAAGCGCCCCGTATCCGAGCATGCGGTATGCACCTCATAGCCTTCACCCATCAGCTTTTCGATCAGGGGAAACAGCAAGCTTTCTACAGAGCGGTCAATTGCGCATACTTGCAAGATTTTTTTCATGCAGATCACCGCCATTTTTGATCTGACGCGTATTTATTTCGGCTGTCACGAAATACAGCGCGAGCATGATCCAGAAAAACGTTTCGCGAATCCCGTTATGAGTGAGTCCGTACAAAATTTGGAAGACAATAGGATACCAAGCAACCAATCGATGACCGCGCACCGCCCCATAGATCACGAGACTAAACAGCACCGTGCCCATTACACCGTAGGAGAAGAACAGGTTGGCTAAGGTAGAATGGAGTTCCAATGAAATGCTACTGTTAAATCGCTCGTACATCCCTTCCCCTGCTCCGAACAAAATGTACTCCGGATGGTTGGCAATCCGGTCATAGCCCCGCGCTGCCAAATTGTCGTCCGAATCTTCCCCGAGAGATACCATCCTCTCTTCGATTTGTGTGTAAATAGATGCATCGCTCAGCACATTTTCGTTGGTGTACAAATAAATGAAGAAGACTGTGAAGGACGAGACGAGCACACAGAGCAGATTCAACCAAAACAAGCCCGTTCGTTCTTTTATGGAGAGGAGCAAAAAAACGAGGTACATCCCTACGGCACTAATGATCGCTGCTTTCGACAAGGACGCTGCAATGATGCTGAACGCCGTGCCGATCGCAATAAAGAGAGGAATGGTCTTCACGGATACGAATCGCGCACACAGCAGACATATTCCCATGCACAAAAGCCCAAAATAGCCGAGCTGGTTCGGATTGTTGAAGAACAAAGATTGCCTGAACTCGTCGCTATCCGGTGACAGTCCTGACACGAGAATGAATGCCTGAATGAGTAAGGAAGTGGACGTTGCCAGGAAGACCCATTTCACGTACTCTCGTGGGTTGCGCCTGAACAAAATAACCAGTGCAAACATCACGGCTCCGTTGTACAAATACCACTTGGTCGAGCTGAATACATCCATTTCTCCGCCGAGCGCAATCGCCCATATGCCATTCACCAGCATAATGTCGTACAAAAACAGAAAGGTAACGAAGAGAAAAAGTCCGAGTCTGCGGTTGACCCGCCCCAGGCGAAACAGGAAGCTGTAAGCCATCAAGATGAGCATAATAAAATCGGCGATTTGCGGATTGCCACTGGGGAAGAAGTAGAAGGGCTTGAGCACCACATAGAGCAAAAGCAGGATCTTGTCTGGTGAGAGCTTCTCGTGGATCATCATTTACCTGTGCGCCAGATGATTGGTGAATTGCAGGATTCGCTGATAATCTTCCCACGTATCAACCTCTGCCCAAAACAATCCCGGTGGTATTTGTGCGACATACACTTTCCTTTCACCCAAAAAAGAATAGAGGACATTTTCCCACCACAAATCATACTGCTTCTCCTGAATCAACCTTTGTAATCGACTTAAAAATATCGGCAGAAAGCTCTCTTGAAGTTTGGCAATGCCTACGTATTCGCCAGTTGTCTCCTCCAGAGGAAGCTCCTTTCCATGACAGAGCAGCAGTCCGTTTTCATAGCCGAAGTTGTAATCTCCCTCATAGCGTCGTGCTGGATCAGCAAACATGACGGGACTTGTGGTCTCTTGCAAAACGACTTCCAGCACCTTCGATTCAAAGTAAACGTCAGCGTTCAACAGCAAGCAGTCGCTTCCTTGCAAAAACTCGCGGGCGAACCAGAGGGACACCATACTATTCGTCCGATCATAAAAAGGATTGTGATAAAAACGAATAGGTTCATCTCTGAGTAGCTCGGTAATCACGTTGGCTTGATAGCCGACCACCATCGCGATCTCTTCAATTCCTTGGCACTTTAGCTCAGCTATTGTATGTTCGATGAGCGCTTGGTTTCCGATATCCACTGTACACTTGGGAATTCCGTCAATTTGCCCGTTGATTCGTGACCCGAGACCTGCTGCCATGAGCAGTGCCTTCATCCGACTCCCCTCCTTCTTTCAGAGATGGCATGACGTATTTGATGTTCAACTTCAGCTTGTACATCGATCTGGCCAGTCCGACGAACAGGTGGTAGAAGGTCCATAGGAGCAAAAATAGCATCTGACCGCTGACTGCCCACAGAAGCGCAGTAATCAGCACCCCCAACTGATAACCCGTTTGGGTAAGAAAAAGGAAGACAAAACCATCAATCCATTTGCTGCGCTTTCTCATAGAGACCGTTTCTTGAGAGATTTTCCCCTGACTGAATACGAGATCAGAGCCATTGGTCGCCAAAATCTCTGCAAAAATAGTGAACAAGATCAAATAGAGCAGCCACGGATCCAGCATTGCGTGATGATTCGTGATGCCGTATATCACCCCGAATGACACCAGATAGAGTGCATAGTTGAGCCCGATGTCCAGCCATTCTCCTCCCTTACTCTTCTGGTTGCGCATTCGGGCTACTTCCCCGTCGACGCAATCTGCCAAGTAGCACACCTGACAGAAGAAGCAGCCGAGCAAAAAAGATGCCGCCGTTCCGTACATAAATGCTGCGGCGCCAAGGAGTCCGGCGACAATCCCCCCCATTGTAATCGCGTTGGGGGATATTTGTGTTTTTCGGGTCAGCAATAAGCTCACGTAGATGGAGATGCGACGTGTAAAGTAGTACGACCAAAATTCCTCCCTGCTCCACGGCTTCTGCACCTGCACACGGCAATGGCGTGTTTCTTCACTATCCCAAAACATAGACGGATACAGCTCATCCTTCACGGTAAGCCACCTTCTTCATGACCTCGTCTTCGAGAGCGAGACGGAATATTTTTCGGACAAAAACGGGATATACCACGTGCGAAAACCAAAATATTTTGATGCCCAATACGAAGCACAAAGATCTCGACAGATCAGGCTGATCGAAGTAGCAATGGCGGCCCCGATAATTCCATACAACGGGATGAGACAAGCGTTTCCGATTATGTTTAGTGCAGCTGAACAGACAAGAATATTACGGGCCGTTTTTTGATGCCCGGTCATCGTCAACAAGGGGATGACACTGCCTGTGCAAAAATTGACAAACTGCCCCAGGCACAGAACCACAAGGACAAGGCTCTCACTCGCAAACTCTTCGCCAAAAAAAGTGAGCAACGGAACAGCAAATATAGCCACCAGCAGATTGAGAGGAGCAGAGGTGAAGAAAATTAAGCGATTGGCGAACGCAATCATCTTTTTCAAACCGTCCATATCATTACGTGCGTACAGTTCAGAGAACTTGGGAGAGAGGATGGTATTGATGGAAATCAGCGCGAAGCCCGTCACCATTGCCAGGCGAATGACCACACTGTATACTCCAACAGTCTTTGCATCCGTAAAAATGCCCAGCATGATCATATCTGTCCACGTCATAATCAATTCCATCGACGAACTGAGATACATGGGCAATGCGACTGCAATAATTTCCTTCATCCCAACGCCTGGCTCTCCCGTGGTCACCTGTACACCCTTACGGAATCCTCGGCTGGTAGCATACCACTGCCCCATCCCATAGACGGCATTCAAGATAACAGCAGCCGCGAGCAGTTGAATCAAGAGCATCGTACTGGGTTCGAATAGAGGAATGGCGATGAAAAGAAACACCAAGTGCAGAAAACGCATACCAACGATATCGACAGTGATCGAGATGACAACCCGATGCAGTGCCCGAAACGCAGAAGCATACAGCCTTGCAAGTGACACAAACGGAAGCATCCACGCGACGACTCGCAGTGCCTCTGCTGGCAGTTCCCCTGCAAAAACGTAGGCGGACACCTGCTCCGAGAACACATGCAAAAGTACTCCGAGCACAAACGATATCAGCGTCGTCCATAGCAGTACTTTATTGAATACTTCGGAAATCTGGTAAAGCGAACCTTTCGCGCGAAACTCCGAGAGAAAGCGGATCATGGCTGTATCCGTCCCCAATACGGCCAGCACCATTCCAATATTCATCAAGGTGATCGTCAGCGAATAGATGCCAAGGCTCTCGGCTCCATACTCTCTGGCAATATAAAACTGCAAGAGATAGAGCAGCACGAAGCCAAGGAGCCGAAACAAAAACGTGAAGGCCGAGCCGCGAATCACTTCGAGAACATCGCGATCTTTAGGCAGACGGCTCCATTGTCGTTGCCAAGCTAATTTGAGGGCATGCATGCCTACAAACGCCCCGCTTTCTGCTATGCGTTGTACCCATAACCGTAGTAGCCTTCTCTCTTCCCTACCTTTTTGTTGTTGAGAACAACACCGAGCAGGTTGGCTCCAGCCGCTTTCAACTGCTCTACCGCTTTGAGAGCAGAATCCCGCTTCGTCTTGCTTGCATCTACGACCATGACACAACCGTCCATTTCCCTCGCCAGCACCATTGCGTCGCTTACGATTAATGGCGGGCTGTCGACAATCACAAAATCAAAGTTTTCGCGCAGGTATGCCATCAATTCCAAAAGCCTTTGCGTACCGAGCATTTCCGCCGGATTATGCTGGATCGGCCCAGCTGTAATGATTGACAGCTCTGATACCCCAGACGGTTGAACAATATCGGAAATCTGGCACATATCCGAAAAATAAGAACTGATCCCGTACAGATTTGGCATATCAAAGGTGAAATGCACGCGCGGATTGCGCAAGTCAAAATCAAGCAGCACCGTTTTTTTGCGATCCTTTGCCATCATCAAGGACAGGTTGGCAGCCGTGATCGTTTTTCCCTCAGAAGCCCCTGGACTGGTGACTAAAATCGTTTGCATCAGCTGGTCGCCCATGGAAAATTGAATGTTTAAGCGAAGGGTACGGTAGCCCTCGACCAGTGGAGACAGCGGTTCCCAATGGGCAATCAGCTTTTGGTAACGATCATCAGGCTTCTGCCTTCTCATACTCATTCCTCACTTCCTCCACCTTGGGCTGGCGAAATGCCTTCCGCGTTTTTTTGTCGATCACTGCAATGGTTGCCAGTACAGGTAAGCCTAAATACTCCTCTACTTCTTTTTCCGATTGAAGTCGAGTATCCATCTGCACAAGCAAGAAGACGACGACTACAGACGTTGCCAACCCGAGGACAAAGGCGATCACCGAATTGAGGATCGGTTTTGGGCTCACTGGAATGGCCGCCGGATTGTTTCGGGCTTCTGCCAAAATATGCACGTTATTCATGCTAAGCATTTTGACGACTTCTTTCTGAAAGGTCGTCGCGATTGTATTGGCGATGAGCACAGCTCTTCCCTGATCCGGGTCTTCCACTGTAATGGAAATAACCTGCGAGTCTTTGACTGGCTCCACCTTTGTATGAAGCAACAGATCCTCCATCGTGGCGCCGGCCCCTATCACTTCGAGCACCCGTTCCATCACCCGCGGACTTTCAATAATGACCCGATAGGTCTCAATCAATTTCAGGTTTGAATCAATTTCCGCGACGGATAGCACGCTCTCTACTGTTGAATCAAGCGAGCGATTCACTAATATTTCCGTCTTTGCCTGATAAATCGGTGTCAGTAAATAAAAGCTCACGAGCGCTGTTCCGATGGTGCACAAAAAGGTGATCAAAAGGATCAGCTTCCAGCGCTTCAACAACACCAGGAGTATTTCTCGAAGATTAAGCTCCTCATTCATTCTGCTTCCCCCTTTGCCCCGCCATGCTGTCATTTCCTTCTTTCGGCAGTTGTACGGGAGGTTCGATTTGTTTGCGAAAAGCTGAAAGACTCTCGGTCAACTTCTCACGCTCTTGCGGGCTGACGATATAGTAGTAGATTCCGTTGATCATTTGTCCCTTTCCTTCCAAACGAATCGTCTCGACGGAGGTAACTGCCGTACTGTAGCTCAAGGCAAGCTGTTTCATCACATCAAAAGTCATGTTTGTTTTCACGTATTGCTCCATCGTCGTAAGGACGTCATTCAATCTGGTAGGCGACGCAAGGGTCACGCCTTTATCCAGCAATGCCCTGATGATTTCTTGCTGTCTTTCGTTGCGCCCGAGGTCGCCTCTCGGATCTTCGTAGCGCATGCGAGCGTAGACCAAGGCTTGCTTCCCGTCTAACTGGATGGGACCGACTGGAAAGGTGTAATCCGCATAAGTGAAGGCAAGCTTGTTGTTGACCTCCACTCCTCCCAGCGCATCGATCACACCTGCGAATCCTTCCATATTCGCGGTCACCACGTAATCAATGGGAAATTGGAGAAACTGCTCGACGGTGTCTACTGCCTGTTGCACTCCTCCGAATGCATATGCGTGATTGATCTTATCCTGGGTACCTTTGTGAGCCATAGCTGTTCGCGTATCACGCGGTATGCTGATGAGCAAAGCAGATTTTGTTTTCGGGTTGACGGAGAGTACGAGGATGACATCAGAGCGCCCCTTGTCATTCTCGCGTTCATCAACGCCAAGAAGCAGCAAGGTGATCGGTTCTTTGGGCACGATAGCGGAGTTCTCCACTTCAGCCGCAGGCGGTGTGGCTGCTGCTTGTGAATTCATGGTCGGCGATTGTCTCACAGATGCTGGTTCGGTCGCTACAGGTATGTCGACAGATTTCTGCGTGCGGACAGGGAGGTACATTTTACTGGCCGTTTCTTTCAACGACAGATAGACATACAGACCATATCCACTCAAGATGATGAGACATATCAATCCTCCCCATGCAATCAGCCGCTTCCATTTAATCGTGGCGATCTTTTCCTTCCATTTGCTGATGCTCATCCGATCGCCACTTGATAAGGGACTGTTGTAGATTCTTCCTTCACGTAAGAAGTGGATTGATAGCCAGGAACGATCCCTTGCAAAATCTCGATGATGGATTGTTTGTCCTCCATCGTCGCTCCTTTGTCTGCAATTTGCTCCAACCGAGCAATCCCTGCCAAGAGCTCATTCCAAGAAAAATCGAGCGGCTTCCCAATGAAGATGCGATTATGGCAAGTAGACGTCAAACCTTCTTCAGCCGTCAAAATTTCTTCGTACAGCTTCTCGCCCGAACGCATTCCCGTGAAAACGACTGGAATATCCTTCACAGGCTCCAAGCCTGCCAAGCGGATCAGGTCGAGGGCCATATCGACAATTTTGACCGGTTTCCCCATATCGAGAATGAATATCTCCCCTCCCTGAGCGAGTGCCCCCGCCTGGATGACGAGCTGGGCAGCCTCAGGAATGGTCATGAAAAATCTCTCCATATCTGGATGCGTAATGGTAACCGGTCCACCTGCCCGTATTTGATTGAGAAAAACCGGAACGACACTCCCCCTGCTCCCCAGGACATTTCCAAAACGAACAGCCGCAAACCGGGTAAGTCCGAAATGGTTATAACCCTGGATCAGAAGCTCAGCGATCCTTTTTGTGGCCCCCATCACACTGGTTGGATTCACTGCCTTGTCCGTCGAGATCAGGATGAAATGAGAGACGCTGGTTTCCAGCGCGCATTCCGCAACGTTTTTCGTACCCAGAATGTTATTTTTTAATGCCTCACACGGGTTGTTCTCCATTAACGGTACATGCTTATGGGCTGCCGCATGAAAAACAACGGCGGGACGATATTCATGCATAATAGAAGCAATTCTTTGTCTGTCACGAATATCTGCAATCAGGCTCACTGTCTCCTGCTCAGGAAACAAACGCGAGAGTTCCAGGCTCATTTCAAAAATGCCGTTCTCTTCGTTCCCCAAGAGAAGAAGTTTCCTCGGGCCAAATCTAGCTATTTGTCTGCAAAGCTCGGATCCAATCGAGCCGCCCGCTCCTGTCACAAGTACAACTTGCTGCCGCAAGTACCCCGTAATCTCTTCCAGATTGACCTGAACAGGCTCCCTTCCCAATAAATCCTCCAACGCTACATCCCGGATCATGTTCATCGTGATTTTCCCGTTGATGATGTCTGCTACGTGCGGCAAAATTTTGACGCTCGCTCTCGTCGTTTTGCAAATATCGAAAATCTCCTTAATCGTCTGCCGGGAAGCCGATGGCATTGCAATGACGATGTCTGATATGGACAGCCGTTGCACGACGCGGGCGATGTCATCCCGATTCCCTACGACTGGCAAACCGTACACGCGCAGATTTTGTTTACTGGACTCATCATCGATAAAGGCTACTGGACCCAGCTCCGACAAAGGCGAGGTTTTCATCTCTCTGGCTACGAGCACACCTGCGCTGCCTGCCCCGATAATTAATGTGCGCCTGCGATCCTGGGTTCTCTTCTCCCGCTCTTCATACCACCATTTCCATACAAACCGGGAGCCTGTGATCCCGAGCAAAACAAAGGCTAGTGTCATGAGAAAGAGTGAGGTGGGAAATCGGATCGACCAACCAAGTAGGTACGACATTTTCAGCACCAGGTAGAGGGCCAAAACGGAAAAGCTCGTAGCTAATATGATCGAGACCAGTTCGCGTACACTGACATAGCGGAAAACAGGTCGATAGAGTTGAGCAAAATGCATGCCTGTCACGACGAACAGTACGTGGCCAATCATCAAATACACAGGTTGATATTCGCTTATCTCCGTGAAAGAAAAATCAAATCGAACCAGGCAGGCCAACCAGACCGCCAAGCTGATAATTCCTGCGTCCGATAAGCTTAACCAGAATCTTCTCTTCCGGTAGCTCATATTCATCCGCTCCAGGTGATCGTTATTCAAAGATTGGTCATCATAAACGCCACAGGCTAATTTCTGCCGGGCATGTTTCGCGATTTAGCACGCTTTTCACGTCTGCGATGACACCTTGCCCCTGATACAAGAGCCCGGCAAGCTCCTCCCATCCCAGGTGCAGATATCGCTCATGAGGTACGGCCAATACAATTCCGTGGGCGGGCTGCAATTCATCCCACTCTCGCAGTTGAATCCCGTATTCCTCTCTCGTCCGCTCTGGACAAGCCAATTCATCGGTCACTTGGACCTCTACTCCGAACTCCTTCAGTTCCTGGACAATGTCGATGACTCGACTATTGCGAATGTCCGACACGTTTTCTTTAAAGGTGATGCCCATAATCGTAATCCGCGAGCCTTGAATCGCAATGTTTTGCCAGATCATTTGCTTCACGAGTGAAGTCGCGACGAACTTGCCCATTCCGTCATTGATGCGTCGTCCAGCCAGTATGACCTGCGGATGATAACCAACACTCTCCGCCTTGTATGTCAAATAGTACGGATCGACGCCAATGCAATGACCACCGACGAGTCCTGGAGAGAACGGTAGGAAATTCCATTTCGTTCGAGCGGCTTGGAGCACATCTACCGTAGAAATGCCCAAACGGTCAAAAATAATCGAGAGCTCGTTGATCAAGGCGATATTGATGTCGCGTTGCGTGTTCTCAATCACCTTGGCTGCCTCAGCCACCTGAATCGAGGGCGCTTTGTGGATACCTGCCTCTACAATCAACCCGTACATCTCGGCAATCGTTTCACACGTCTGGCGATCTTGCCCTGAAACGACTTTGATGATCTGGGACAATCTCCGTTCCCGATCCCCTGGATTAATTCGTTCAGGTGAGTAGCCGACGAAAAAATCAATCCCCGCCAGCTTCCCAGACGCTTGTTCCAATACAGGAATACAAATTTCTTCTGTCGCCCCCGGATAGACTGTGGATTCATAGACGACGATGGTCCCTGAAGTAAGATGTTGCCCAACGCTTTCAGACGCGAGAATGAGTGCCCGCATATCGGGCCGTTTCGCAGAATCGACAGGAGTGGGTACCGTTATGATGATAAAATCGCACGCTGCGAGACTTGCGGGGTCATCCGTGTACGTGATGTTGGCCCGTTTCAGCTCATCTGTCGACATCTCACCCGTTTCGTCCACTCCGCTCTCTAGACTGCGTATGCGTCTTTCGTCGATATCAAAACCCACCACCGGAAGCACTTGGCCAAAAGCAATCGCTACAGGCAGTCCTACATATCCAAGACCTACTACCCCCACTTTTTTACGCATGCGCGACACCATAATAGCTGACGTACCAGTCTACAAAGCGAGATATCCCCACATCGACTGGTGTTTTCGGCCGAAAGCCTGTCGCCTCATACAGAGCTTCCACTGACGCATAGGTAGCAGGAACATCCCCTGGCTGGATGGGTAAATAGTCGCGAATAGCCTTTTTCCCCAGCTTCTCTTCCAGTATCGAGAGAAAAGCAAGTAAATCAATTGGCTGGTGATTTCCGATATTGAACACCTCATGCGGCGCCTTATCCCCTTCCCTTTGGGGAATACGATTCATCAGTCGCAGCATCCCTTCGACGATATCGTCCACATACGTAAAGTCCCTCGTCATCTTGCCGTAGTTGAAAATGCGGACAGGCTCTCCCGACAAAATCGCCTTGGTAAACGTATAAAGCGCCATATCGGGTCGTCCCCAAGGCCCATATACCGTAAAGAAGCGAAGTCCCGTCGCAGGCAATCCGTATAAATGACTATAGGTATAGGCCATCAGTTCATTGGCTTTTTTCGTTGCTGCGTACAAGCTGACCGGCTCATTTACGGGATCGTACTCCGCAAAAGGTAGCTTTGTGTTCCCTCCATAGACGGAGCTCGAGGATGCGTAGAGCAAATGCCTGACTCTCGTCCGTCGGCATCCTTCCAAAATGTGCAGAAACCCGGTGATATTGGAAGTCGTATAAGCATGAGGATTTTCCAGACTGTACCTGACGCCCGCTTGAGCGGCCAAGTGAATGACAATCTCCGGCTCCATTTCTCGGAACAACTCGTCCATTTTGCTCTGATCTGCAATATCCGCTTTGATAAAACAAAATGATGGATACGCTTGGAGGATTTCCAGTCGTTTGCCCTTCAAAACTGGGTCGTAATACTCATTGCAATTATCTACCCCCCACACCGTCTGTCCTTGTTCCAACAGCTGTCGTGCTACATGAAAACCAATAAATCCAGCAGCGCCTGTCACCAAAATCGACATACTATCCACCTCTTTGCTTATTCATACGGAGGTTCTAGGACAAATATGCCAGTGGTTGCCCGAAGTTTATGGAACACATTTTTTATGGAGTCCATGCCCTTTTTACGAAATGGTTGTCAACATTTGAGAAATGGTTGAATGAAATGAAAAGAAGACAATCTTGTCTACCAATTTTTTGGAGGAGAATGCTTTTATGTGGATTGATGTAAAAACGTACGGAGCAAAGGGGGATGGAGTGACCGACGATACCCAAGCAATTCAGGCTGCCTTGACTGCTGCTCTGAACTTGCAAATTCCTCTGTTTTTCCCTGCTGGCACCTATATCATTGAACCAAACAGCCTGGAGGTCATCCTAGGAACAGGAAAAAGCCTAGTGATGCAGGGAATCGGTCCTTTTTCCGTGTTAAAAAGGAAAGCCAATTCAACTGCAGCAGATTGGCGCTGGCTGTTCTCGATTACGTCCACGGGTGGTGATGCGGATTCTTTTGTGGTCAACAACCTGAAGATTGATTCCAATGCAAGAGCAAACCCACTGCCTCCCGATCCTTACGATTACGAGCATTGCGCCGATTTCTACATTCGGGGTGCCGGTCCTAGCAGCTATATCAATTACGTAGCGCTTCGACAAGTATGGTGTACGGATGGAGTCGCCGACCATTTTTACTTTGCCGGGGAAACAAACTGCTATGTCCGCTCTGTGCAAATTACCGATTTTTACAGTGACAACCGCAAGCGTACACGCTCTGACGTTACGGTGACGGGTGGCCTGGAACGTCTGAATGCAGCGAATGTAGCGTGTGATCGTTTTGAGGTTGAGCTCAATGAAGGGTACGATGGAGCCACACCCATGCTCGTAAACCTGAGCAATATCTCTTGCCGTCAACAGCTCGACTTGGAGGGATATCTGTCCACCCCGATGGTCGTGCAAGGTAGTCAGCTTGTTTCTCTCAGTAGCTTCAGTCTCACTGGTATGACAGGCTGTATCAGCTCCTCTGTTTTTTATACGGCACCTGATCAGAAAAATAGGGTGAACTTTATGAAAAACATGACGTTCAGCAATTGTCGCTGGGTATTGCATACGACCGCACAAGGAACTACGAAGACGGTTGGTACCGGTCTTACGGTGGACTATTCGGATGTCGGACTTGTATTTGATGGCTGCAGCTTCGAGGCCAATGATACGGCAGCTTCCATCGGCGGCTACGCCTTGAGCTTGGAGCCATGGGATGTGCTCGCCGAAAGACAAGTAACCGTGAGAAACTGTTCGTTTGACCCTAGGTTGACCCAAAATATTTCATTGAACCGCTGCGGAAATGTCTCCCTCGAAAACAACCGTTATTCCGGTTCTGATCACGCGATCATGCTCTACGGCACCGGAACGTATCCAGTGGTAGTCACCGTAGATGGAGGGGACTTCAGCCAGGTTACTGGAAAAATGTTTTATCACAAGTCTTCGGATAAAATAACCCTCTCGATGAAAAACCTCCCTGTTCCTGTTTCCCTCACTAGCGGCTACAAGTCCGAAAACACTTCTTATATCCCAACTGTTTCAATCAACGAGCGTGTCGTGTATGTGGCAGCAGCCCCCAGCGCCTCCGTCAAATACGGCGGGATCAAAGGCGATACACTGCGCTTGATCACTCCTGTAAACAATCAACCATGCGAATGGATAGCGACTACGACCAATAAGACTGCCTGCACCTGGATGGCGACCAAAACGGCCAAAAGCTAAGGGTAATGAAAAACATCCATCTGGCCCCTCGTTGTGGGATAGATGGATGTTTTTCATTACGCAATACGCTCCAAATCCGGATTGTACCGTTTCACATAGGTATAAATTTCTTCCCCAAGCAATTGTGTTCTCACAAGCTCATCTGCCTGTTGAGTCAAATGCTGGGTGAGTTGAGTGGTACCATTTTCGATTCGTCTTTTGGCAGCCTCAGGCAAGGTCAGCACATGTGGTACGAGCAGCTGCAGGTACCAAACGCCCTTTTCTTCCTCCGACACATCGATCTCCAGCTCCATATCTGGGCTGTCAAAATCGTATAGCTGGTTAAAGAGCGACTCCCTTTTTTCCAGCGTCATTGCGGCAATGTCGATTTTTTCCACGCTCAAATAATACTCTTCATTGAACAAGACAATTTTGTCGTCCATTTCCTGATACTTTTTCGCTAGCGGATTCATCGTCATCGATCCTTTCCATCTCACATCTATCCTATAGCATACTACCTTACTGAATATTTAGGCAACTCGTCTGATTAGAAAGGGCCTTGCTCCATGCAAGACCCTCGTTTTTTACAGAAGTGTCGATCCTTCCACTACGGCTTGGGCGTCCTCCTTGGAAATAAGGACAGCGCGAGCCTTACCGCCACTTTGCCCTGCGACGTACCCATCTGCCTCCATCATTTCGATGAGACGGGCAGCGCGGTTATATCCAACGCGGAAACGGCGTTGCAATCCAGATGCAGAAGCTTGTCCCTGATCGGCAACGTACACGAGTGCTTCCAGATACAACGGATCATCTCCGCTGTCAAATGATGCTACCTGCTGCTCCAAATCTTCCTTACTGAAAATGTACGCAGGCTTTCTTTGTTTTTTGATCATCTGCGTGATTCGCTCGATCTCGTCATCCGAAACGAAGTTCCCTTGCAGACGAACCGGAGCTGTGCCGCTCTCAAGGAACAACATGTCCCCTCTGCCCAACAGTCGTTCTGCCCCAGACTGATCGAGAATCGTACGAGAGTCGACTTGGGAGAACACGGCAAAAGCAAGACGAGTCGGTACGTTTGCTTTGATGTTACCGGTAATGACATCTACGGATGGGCGCTGTGTCGCTAGGAGCAAATGAATACCGCAAGCGCGTGCCTTCTGAGCAATCCGGATAATGCAATCCTCCACATCCTGCGGCGAGACCATCATCAGGTCAGCCAACTCATCAATGACGATCACAATATAAGGCAGCTGATCATCTGTCGTCTGATTGTAGCGTTCAATATCACGAACTCCCGCATCTACGAACAGCGCATAACGCTTCTCCATTTCTTCCACGGCCCACTTGAGAGAAGCCGTTGCTTGCTTGGCCTCTGTCACGACTGGCGTGACCAGATGCGGCAAATGATTGTAAGGAGCGAGCTCTACCATTTTCGGATCGATTAAGAGCAATCTCACTTGTTCAGGAGTCGCCTTGTATAGCAGACTGACGATGATAGAGTTGATGCAGACACTTTTACCTGAGCCTGTCGAGCCGGCAATCAAACCGTGCGGCATCTTTTTAATATCCGCAATAATTGGGTCTCCACCGATGTCCATACCGAGTGCGACTGCCAGCGGAGATGAATGCTCCTGAAACTTGTCTGAGCTAATGATCTTCTCAATTAACACAGGCTGACTGGACATATTCGGGACTTCGATTCCGATGGCATTGCGTCCTGGAATCGGTGCCTCGATGCGAATGTCTTTTGCAGCCAAATTCAGCTTGATATCGTCAATCAATCCCGTAATCTTGTTCACTTTTACGCCGGGAGCCGGTTGCAGCTCAAAGCGTGTCACGGATGGACCTTTGACAATCCCTACTACCTGAGCGCTGACATTGAAATTCGCGAGGGTCTCTTCCAATAACAGCTTTTGAATTTGGGTATGCTCATCGTCGTCACCGCTGACTGGCGGGCTCGGATTCAGCAGTCCCAAATCCGGCAAAATGTAAGGTGGGTCCGCTGACTCTGCTCCTCGGTCTGCTTCATTGGACGTGTCTTTTAACGGAACCGACACTGGCTGCCTAGTAATGGATGCCTGGGACATGCTAACCGGCTGTGCAGCAGATGAAGCTGGGACTGGGACGGATTCTGCATCTGGTTCTTTAACTGGTTCTGCCACTGGTTCTACAATCGGTTCCACAATTGGTTGAACAATAGATTCAGGCTCTGTTTGCTCTGGCGCATCTTCGCTGACCGAATGAGCTCCTGTTGAACTGAGTTCCTGTGACGAATCTATTTCTGCTCTTTCTAGCAAACGGCTGATAGCAGATGCATAGGCAGGCTCTTCGACGCCATCGCTCAATGGCTCTGTATCGGCTTCTCGATTCTCATACCCAACAGAATGAGACTGCACATTATCGCCATCATTCTCGCTCTCCACCTGGACAACCGCACTGAGTGTAGTGATCAGTCTATGCTCGGCTTCCTCATGGGCTAGCCGCTCTTCAATAGACTCCGATTCCTGCTCTTCGGAATTCACACTCACCATTATTTCCGCAGGCTCGCTCTGTACTATTTGTGCCTCTTCTTCATCTATCACTTCAGCTACGGTCTCTTCGGCTTTTGGCTCGAATGCTTCAGAATCAAACTCTTGATGATCTGTTGCTTGCGGCTCCGTCTCCATCATTTTTCCTTCTATTTCTTCTATTACCGACTCTTCCATTTGTACGGAAGCAGCAACCTCATGTTCTGAATCAAGAACTTCTGTCACAGCAGGCTCTTGCCCCTCTGGAAAATATCGCTCGCTTATCTCTTGTTCCCACTGCTTCATCTGCTGCAAATGCTCTTCTTGCTCCAAACGCGGATAAATGATTCCCGCCGTCGTATGAATCCGATGCTCTGCCTCGCGCGTCGCCGGTGTAATCTTCCCATAAACAGGAGAAACGATTTCAGACGGCTGGTAGGCACGCTTTTCTTCTGCAGAAAAAATGGGTCTCGTAACTTTTTCCGCTTCTTTTTGTTGCGACGTACGATTTGGACGCTGCGGTATTTCGTTGTTGTTCTTGACAAGCTCAGGTTTCTTTTTCTCGAAAACGGGCTCTGTCTTTGTTTCCAACACGCGATCATTTGCTGTACGTACTGTTTCACGCTTAGGCTCGAATCGCTCACGAGGTGCCTGCTGGCGAATGCGCTCATTCGATTCGGCAGGATTCACGCTATGATTGCGCTTCTTATCCAAATAGTCATCCGGAACAACTGGAAAACGAAATTGACGCTCTCTTCTTTGACGTACATTGTCTTCTATATCTTGATTGTTTACCCGTTCTTTTGGGTAGATGCTTTTTGTTTTCGCCTGAGGCTGACGGGGAGCGGGAATACCTGTTGTGTTACCGGTTCCTACTGAACGGCCTGCTTCCTCTATTTCTTCTCTTTCTCCCTGAAAAAAGTTCATCAGCTTTTGAAGCCACGACCACATGTTGCAACGCCCTTTCTTCACTAACCATCTTTTCCCCTTCATCTTACCACGAAAATGGGGCAGAATTAGCTGGATTGTGATTTTTTTCCGTTTTTGCGAAACCTTTTCTCTATTTGTGCGTAGAAGAAGAGGGGAATAAAAAAATAATATACATAGGGGAGGAACACATCATGTGGAAAAAAGGAAGCGCCCTTCTGGTAGCAGGTACTGTATTGCTGACCGGTTGTGCTGGCGAGGCATCACTGGTGCGTGATTCTATCGTAGCGACAATTGACAAGCCAAACTATGATTTTGAAGGCTCCTTGAAGCTGACAGGCGACGTTGAGAAATTGCCTGAAGCATTCGGAGAAACGGCTGACAAAGAAGGAACGGCGTTGCTGTCCGCTTTGAAAGCAGGCGTAACAGTAAAAGGTTCCCAGCTGGATCTGGACACTGTGAAGTTTGAAGTAGAAGTAAAAGACGACAAACTCCTGCGCGACAACAAGCTCTGGGCAGGTGACAAAAAAGCATCTGTTGAAACGATCGTTGACGAAGATAAAGTCTACGTGAAGTCTCCACTGGACAGCAAGTACTTGGTAATCGATCCGAACGCATCCAATCCTTTCATGGCTGAGTTTGGCGGATCCGATGCTGCTAACGCTGCGAAACTGAAAGACTACCAAGACAAAATGAACGACCTTACTTTCAACTTTGTTAAAAAGTATGTAAGTAAATATGGTTATACATTGACTGACGCGAAAAACCATGGCAAACAATCCGTTACATTGCCGAACGGTGAAAAAGTAGAAGCGACTCACGTAACTGTAAAAATCGACACAAAAGAACTCGTGAAAATGTTCTTCTTCACAGCTAACGATGCAGTAGCTAGCAAAGAAGTAAAAGATTTTGCGATCGATATGATGGTACTGACTACTTCCATGACAGAAGATCTGTACCCAGAAGCTGGCAAGAAAACTACAGAAGCAGAGAAGCGCGCAAATGCAGAAGCAATGATCAACGAGAGCATGGCTGAAGCGAAAAAATGGTTGGATGAAACAGGTAAAGTATACACACCTGAAAAAATCGTAGAAGAAATGAAAAAAGAAGGCTTCCACAAGCTCGCTTGGAACCTCGACTTCTACATCGACAGCAACAAAATGCCTGTGAAACAAACAAGCGATCTGAGCGTAACTTTCCAAGCTCCTGAAATGAAGCAAGCAGTGACAATCGGTCTGGCTGCTGATCAATATGCATACAACTTCGGTAAAGCAACCAAGTTCAATGCGCCAGCAAAAGATGCTGGTCTGACTGTAGAACAGCTGGTGAAAGATGAAAAAGCAATCAACAGCTTTAGCGACAAAGGCTTTGTTCGTCCAATCGCTGAAAGCATGGTTGAACAACAAAAATGGATGGAAGAAATGACTAAGGATCTGGAAGCTGAAGAAGCAGCAACCACTACTAAGTAATATTTTTCCTCACGAAGAAAGCACGGCGCCTCTCGCGTCGTGCTTTTTTACGTACTCATGAAACTAGAGAATATTGTGCTTTTCCAGGTATGTAAGGACAATCTGGACAGCTTCTTCAATCGTCTGCTTGTCGCTCTCGATCACGAGTTCCGCTTGAACAGGCTCTTCATACGGTGCTGAAATCCCCGTAAACTGACCAATCTCCCCGCTTCTCGCTTTTTGGTATAGTCCCTTCACATCCCGGCGCTCACACTCATCCAATGAACATTTTACGTATACCTCGACGAATTCTCCCGCCTCTACCAATCTACGCGCAAGCTCCCGGTCTTCCCGATACGGAGAGATAAATGCCGTCAAGGTAATCACACCTGCATCTACGAACAGCTTCGCGACCTCACCAATTCGGCGAATATTTTCCCGTCTGTCCTCTGCTCCAAACCCCAATCCGCGGTTTAAACCGTGACGAATATTGTCACCATCCAGTATGTAACTGGCTAATCCTCTTTGATGCAGTTCATGTTCGACTGCATTGGCCAACGTCGATTTTCCAGCACCAGATAGCCCCGTAAACCATAAGACACAGCTTTTGTGGCCTGCACGCTTCTGACGGTCTTGTTTGGTTACCGTCGCCGGATGCCATACGATATTCGCGCTACCCTCTCTACTCATCGTCTCTCTCCTCTCTTACAACCGATTTTTCCAGCGGATTATACGGTCACCGGTCGCAGCCCTTCGATCAATACCCGTGCGACCTCAGGACGGCTAAATTCAGGTGGAGGAGCCTCTCCGCGCGACAGCATTTCCCTCACCTTCGTCCCGGACAGCGCGACATGATGCTCACTATCATGCGGGCACGTTTTGCTAGAGCCCATGTTTTCGCAAGTCTTGCAATAAAAGCTGTTCTCGAAAAATAATGGCGTAATTCCTAGCTCCTCTGGCTGGAACTGGCGGAAAATATGCTGGGCATCGTACGTCCCGTAATAGTTGCCAACGCCCGCATGGTCCCGGCCCACAATAAAATGGGTGCAACCGTAATTCTTCCTCACCAATGCGTGAAAAATCGCTTCCCGCGGTCCTGCGTAGCGCATGGCAGCCGGAAACACGGCCAGCTCTACCCGGGTAGCCGGATAGTATTTTTCCAGCAATACCTGATAGCTGTTCATCCGCACATCAGCAGGAATGTCATCCGCCTTCGTTTCGCCCACGAGAGGATTCAGAAAAAGACCATCGACAATTTCGAGAGCTGACTTCTGGATGTATTCATGGGCGCGGTGGACTGGGTTACGCGTCTGAAAACCGACAATCGTTTTCCAGCCCTTCTCAGCAAATCTTTCTCTCGTTTGTGCCGGATCGAAGTGATGGCTGGCAAATGGCCCTTTTTCTGTACGTTTTACCAACGTGATGGGCCCACCCAGATAAACAGCAGGACGATCCAGAAGCTTCTTGACGCCGGGATGATTCGTATCGTCGGTCCCATAGACGAGCCGGGCCTCTCGCTCCTTATCCGGCGAATAAATGTCTGTAATCTCCAGAATGCCGTAGACCGACCCTTGATGGCTCAACCGGACCTTGTCTCCGATCTGCAATGCACCTGCTGCAGTAGTCGAGACTGGAAGCGTAATCGGAATGCTCCAAACGGCACCATCAGCGAGCCTCATCTGCTCCACGACGGAAATGTAATCGGCACGATTTAAAAAGCCTTCAATGGGGCTGTAGCCCCCAATCCCGATTAACTCCAGGTCTGAGAGTGCAAATGCATCGATCTCCACCTCATGCGTAGTCAGTGTCAGGTCCGCCTGTAGATCAAAGCGATTCACCAGCTCTCTCCCTTGAGGTTTTCCACTCATACCAAAATCTCTCCTATCCTCGATTTGTTTCTTTTGCTCTCTATCTACTTTGCGAGATGCAGACCGCATTCCGTTTTGCCCACTTGCGCCCAGCGTCCGGCTCGGGAGTCCTCGCCCGCTTTTACCGGATGAGTGCATGGAGCGCAACCGATGCTCGGGTAGCTCTGGTCGTGAAGGGAGTTGTACGGCAATTCGAATGTACGAATGTACTGCCACACTTCTTCTGACTTCCAGTGTATGAGCGGGCAGATTTTCAGCGATTGGAACTTTTCATCGCGATTGATAAACGCGACATTCGCTCTCGTAGCAGACTGCTCTCTGCGAAGTCCTGACATCCATGCAACTGCTCCAGTCAGCACGCTCTCCATCGGCTGAACCTTACGAATATGGCAACATAAATCCGGCTGCCTGAGCCATAGCTCTTCGCCATGCAAGTCTGCCTGCTGTGTCAGCGTGATGTCCGACTGGTTGATCGTCAGACGCAGTTCGGGATACCGTGCGCTCACCTGTTCAATCAAGCTGTACGTCTCGGTAAAATGAAGATTGGTATCCAAAAAAGTGACTTTGGCATCCTTTTTCACATCACTGATCATATCGAGCAGCACCATGGCCTCGGCCCCAAAGCTACACGAATAAATCAAATCATCTGAAAACATCTCGTAGGCCCATTTGATTACGTCTATGGTGTCGCCCTTTGCGAGACTATTATTGATGGAAGCGAGTTGTTCTTCTGTAGCTGACGCATAATTCAGCTGGCTCATGTGCCCCCTCCTTGCCCATTCATCGTACTACTTTCCCTGCGGACCCAGCCGACAACACGGGATGCGCCCCGCGCTTGGCATTGTCGATCCACGTCAGGAGCCCTTCTATATCTCCAGCATGCTCTACAGGACTGCTCACGATTTGCCAGCCTATTTCTCTCGCTGCAGCTACTGTTTCCACATCGGCGCATACTAACGGTGTCTTTTCCCAAGCATCGCCAGCGAATTGCTGCAGTGCTGACAGCGCATAAACGTCAGTCGTGGCAAGCCAGTCAAATGGCACTTCTCCCACTTTGGTATCAGGGTGTGCCTCTTCCCATTCCACCGTGCCCGCTTGGTTCACTTGAATCACCCTGCCGTGGGATAACTGAATGGTTTGCGGTTGCCTTGCCCCTAGGTAAAGCACCTGCTCTTCTTTTTCCAAAGCTAGTAAGTCGGGCAACGCCAGTAGAGGTGTGTTTTCTTCCAGTACCAGCTCTGGGTATATCCCGCTTTTTTCGAAAGCCTCGAAAGCCCCTTGCCCACAAACAGCCAACTTACTCGTCAATCGCCGGATATCATAACGCTGTTGTCGTAAGCCAGCAGTAAAAAATGACACCTGCCGTTCATCTGCGAAGACGAGCCAACGATAAGCAGCCAGCTTTGTTAACGGTGTGTCAAAAGTGCAGCGTTCGATCAGAGGAATCGGCATGACTTCAGCGCCCAGCTGCTCCAGTGTGCTCACGAGCTTGTTTCGCCCTTCCTCGCTCGCTCTGCCAGCAACGGCTACCCGCTGACCGAACAACGGGCGCGATTCGTACCAGTTCAGCGATTCGCGCAATCGAACGACCTCACCAACAATGATGATGGACGGTGCGGCAAAACGAGCTTGCTCTACTTCTTTATCTATTGTCCCAAGCTGGCCGATCAACGTCTCCTGCTCACGCACCGTCCCCCAGCGCACGAGAGCAACGGGCGTATGGGCGTCTTTTCCATACGCAAGAAGGCGCTCCCTGATGCGAGGCAGATTTTTCACACCCATGTAGATGACCAACGTTTCCATCGAGGCGAGTGCTGCCCAGTCCGGTTCCTTCCCCGCATTTTTTTCACACAAGTGACCGGTGACAAAAGCGACGGAAGAATTGTAGTCACGATGAGTTAGCGGAATACCCGCATAGAGTGGAGCCGCCATCCCGGAAGTAATCCCCGGCACGATCTCAAATGGAACAGAATGCTCCCGGCACATCTGCGCTTCCTCTCCTACACGCCCGAACATGCTCGGATCTCCGCCTTTCAGTCGAACGACGTACTTCCCTTTTTGGGCTTCTCGGATGAGCAAGAGGTTGATCTCCTCTTGTGGTAATGTATGATGATCGGCCTCTTTCCCGCAATAGATGAGGGTGGCTCCCTTTTTTGCGTGCGAGAGAAGCTGCGGACTTGCAAGGCGATCGTACACAATCACATCCGCAAGGCGAAGCGACTCCATGCCGCGAATCGTCAGCAGCTTGTGATCACCAGGTCCAGCCCCGACAAAAACGACTCTGCCTGTGTTCATTACGGATCCGTCCTCCTTGCTGCTTAGTTCCTTCACAGGAAGAGCCCTCGCCGTATTGGCGACGTTATCCAAACTTGGCGGTCTCCACTACGTACCCGACTCCTTGGCGTCCGAGCGGCTTCTTTTCTACCAGACTCAGCTCATTTATACGAGGTGGCGCTATCGTATGTCGCAAGAGATTGTTCTCGGCTGAAGAGAAGGCTCGCTCATCCGTTTTGGCGATCACCACAACCGTCAGTAGCCGCCCTTCCTCCAGCACGGCTTCCAGCTTGTACAGGTAGCTCTCTGTTTGTTCCTCTGCCATGAGATGTCCCTCCTCGCTCGAAAGATAGCCATTACGCGGTTTGAAAAATCGAGTCTACCTGCTCTTGTATCTGAGAAAGTCCTACTCGTTCCACGTAACGCCAGTATGGTTCGCCTTCTTGACGATCCACCTTGTAAAGCATGATCAGTTGGGCAAGGAACGGACCGAGTCTGTCCACGGTGATCCGTGCGTTGAGCTTGCGACTGAATTGCGGCTCTTCCAGTGTCCCGCCTACGTGGATATCAAATGCCTAAATCATCCCGTTCGGTGTCTTGACCAATGCGCCTTGCAGGCCGATATCCGCAATTTGGCGCTGACCGCAAGAATTCGGGCAACCAATCATATGAATGCGCAGCGGTGTTTCGAGAACGACTGTATCATCCAAATATTGAGCCAGCGAACGCATCCGCTCCTTGGTCTCCACAATAGCCAGATTGCAATATTCCGTGCCTGTGCATGATACGGCATACCCAACAAACGTATTGGGCTTCAATTTGAAGCGGTTCACAATAATCGGCTCATTACGGAAAGCTGCAACCTTCTCTTCGGGAAGGTTGCGAATCAAGACGTTTTGCGTGTTACAGGTGCCAATCGTTCCATCGCCGTATTCGTCCGCCAGACGGGCAAGTTCATTTAGTTCCTCTGCATTCATCCGCCCAACGGGAACAGACAAACCTGCGTAGTACAGTCCTGCTTGGCTCTGCTCGTGAATGCCGTAAAAATATCCGCCATTCCAGCCTGAGGTTAAATCGATACCACCCGTCTCAAGCTCGCCAACCTGCTCCAATAATTGCTCCTTGAACTTTTCCGGTCCCCAGTCAGCGACCAAGAACTTAAGACGTGCATGCGTACGTTTTTGACGGTAGCCGAAATCGCGGAACAAAGTCGTAACTCCTGCCGCTACTTTGACGACCTCTTCTGGTCGCACGAAAACATCTAGTTGCTTCGCCAAGTATGGCTTCGCTGACAAGCCACCACCTACCCAGACGTGGAAGCCGATAACATCCTCGCCAGCAATGACCTTTTTGGCCGGAGTGAAAGCCAGGTCGTTGATTTGTGCATGCGCGGCGTTATGGATATTGGCAGAAACCGATATTTTGTACTTGCGTGGCAGATTCGAGAAGTCGCGATTGAGCAAGAAGAATTTTTCCAACTCCGCAACGATTGGGCGTGTATCCAGCACTTCATGCGGATCAATTCCTGCCAGTGGGTTCCCCATGATTTGCCGCGGGCAGTCTCCACATGCTTCATAAGAGGAAAGCCCCACTGTTGCGAGCCGCTCAAAAATATTAGCGAGCGATTCTACCGTGAGCCAGTGAAATTGCACGGCCTGACGTGTCGTCACATCCACCAGATCACGTCCATAATCCTCCGCGATCTTAGCGAGCACCCGAGCTTGTTCACTGCTCAAAATGCCTCCAGGTATGCGCACGCGCATCATAAAGTTGCCGTCCTTTGGTCGCTGCTGATAGACACCTGCCCATTTAAAACGATCCATGTCAGAAGATTCAATCGATGCCAAACCTTCTTTGGAATAGGTGTTTACGATCGTCTCGATGACGTCCAGTCCATCTTTTTCCAGCTTCGCAAACTCCATTTTGTTGAGGGAGGGATCATCAGCCCATTTCCACTGCTTTCTCTCTGCCATGCTCATACATGCTCCTTTGTGAGAAGATGTCCGTTACCACTGCCATTCGAATCGACTGAGTCATCCAGTCCGCAATCAATGGGTGAGGCAAGTACGCACTGCCCTCATAGCGATAAGCCAAGCCCGCAAGCCGTTTCGGGATCGCTTGTCGCGTGAAGTAGCCCTGGCTGACGAACAGTGGAAGTACAAGGACGTCCCCTTTTTGTGCCAGTGAACAGGCTTGTTCGTACAACGTATCGGGTCTCAGTGTCGCATATCCGGCGGCAGCGAATGCGTAGCGGTTTTGCAGACGGAATGTCAGGCGCAGGAGTAGCTTTTCCCAGCGCTCATGACATCCAGGCAAGTCACTGCCGTGCCCGACGAGCAACAAAGCTTCCTGACTAGGTGCCAGCGATAGGCTTGCGATTCGCTCTGCCACGATCTGCTCGACGTTTACGTGATCTTCCAATGGCGGACACCAGAGAATTCTTGCCTGAACCGGAACGCGAATCAGGTCTGTCTCTCCTATAGGCCACGGGTCCAGTCCAAGCATTGCGCGGATTTCCCCTACGTGATTGCTTCCTGCCGTAGCGAATAGCGGAACGACGACAATCGTTGCCGCTCCTACTGCTTCCAGACGTTTCACTTCATCACTGATGCTTCGTCCTTCCACTCCTCCCAAGTAAGCTACCCGAATTGGCAAATCAGTGCGGCACTGCCAAACGGCTGATTCCACCAGCGCCAACCAGTCAGGATCGGGCGAACCGTGAGCAATTACCAAAACCGCTGTTTTCGCCATCGGATAATCCCTCTTATCCAAACTTATTTTGTAATTCTTATATGTTTACTCGGAATTATAATTGGGATGTATTGTCTCGTCAATAACAAAATCTTTTGAATGGTAAAAACAACAGCTACCCCAATATACGCGGATGGCTGTTGTATCATTTTTCCAAGCGGTTGTTCCTCTCATCAAATGGAAAAGTCAAAGTAGCGCCGAACTGTTTCCTCAATCTCATGATCTTTCAGTTTTTCTTTTGTTTTCTCTTTTCCGTTGACGATGATCAACGTGTTTCCCAACAGGGTGATACGCCCTGTTTCCGTCACTCTCGAAAGGAAATACACCTTATTGAACATGGATTCAGGGGATGTTTCCGTTAGCACACAAATTGGATAGATATTTTCTAAATTCCAGTGCTTGAAAGGTGTCTCAAATCGATATAGCGTTTCCCAATCCTCCTCTGTCTTTTTTTGCAAATAGTAAAGCGATTCGGATTCATCCTTATATACACGGTAAATTCCATCACTATCCATCACTTCTTCCCCGCTCAGCGGAACAGGTAGCCGTGGTGAATTACCGCCAAAGCCTACATCCACCAAGTATTCCTTGTTATCAAACGGTACGATATTGAACATATGGGCGTTTTCAAGAGCCCAGACTCCATCTCCTACGTAGACGGTTCCTACCATCAGATACGGTTCAAAGCCCAGTTCTTTTAACAGAAAATAAAAGATCCCGTTTAGCTCGTAACACACGCCCCCCTGCTCTGCATGGACAATTTTTTGATAAAGATCCTCTTCACGCAAAGACAGAGGCTTTTTGGCAAGAATGTCGAGATTCTCAAAGTGAACGTTGAGAACATGTTGTTTTTGGAGATGGGACAAATAAGCGAGATTCAGCTCATTTTGGCTCTTAGCCTGAATACGTTCGAAATATTTTTGGGTATATTTTTGTATCATAGTAATAATCCCTGATATATCAATAGAAGGTGGAACGACATATGGAATTGCTCCAACTTAAGTATTTTCAAGCAGTCGCTCGTACACAACATATGACAAAGGCGGCCCAAGAACTTCGTATCGCTCAACCAGCCTTAAGTGTTACCATCGCTCGCTTGGAAGAAGAATTAGGAGTCCCTTTATTTGATCGGATTGGGCGACAAATCCGCCTGAATGTTTTTGGACAAGCTTTTCTCAAGAAGGTGGATATAGCTCTTGGGGCGCTGGAAGAAGGGAAGCGCGAAATTGCAGACCTGGCTGGATTGGAACGTGGAAGTGTTTTGTTAGCTACGACAACCTTGAATCGAGTATCTGAATTACTGGCACCTTTTCTATCCTTATATCCTCACATCAGCTTTCGGATAACCCAAGCAACTACAGACGAATTGAAGGTTCAACTGCTCGAAAAAGGTGAAATCGACTTTTGCCTCGCTACTTCCTCGATTGATCGGCCGGGAATCTGTAATCTGCCCTTATTGACGGAAGAGATCGTACTGGCAGTGCCAAGTGCGCATCGTCTCGCAGGCCGCCATCGAATCCACCTCAGCGAAGTAGCAAATGATCCGTTCATCAGTCTAAAACCGGGGTATAGCTTCCGTGAGATCACCGATGTTTTCTGTCGAGAGGCTGGTTTTCTACCCAATATCGTATGTGAAGGGGACGAACCTGCAGCCATCAGCGGCTTGGTACGCGCTGGCCTTGGTGTTGCATTTTTACCATTCGCCGCCAAAAAGGAGTTGCCACCGCTTACGCTCCTTCATATTGAGGAGCCTGTTTGCCAATGGACTCCTCATTTGGTGTGGCATGAAAAGCACTACTTGTCACTTGCTGCACAGACCTTTCGTGAATTTGTTGTACAGCATTACGCTCTCGAGAAAATCACATAAAAAAGCTGCCAGGCCTAATGCCTGACAGCTCCTCTTATTCCTCACTCTTTTTCCTCGTTCGACGATACAGCAAATCCATACTTTCTTTGAGCGTTTCATACTCACGCTCGGTCAGGTTTTCGATCTGTTGTATATTTGCGATCGTCTGCTTTTTGATCTCTTCAGTCAAACGATCTGTCTCATCCTGGCTTTTGCTTTCATGTGTCTCTGTCCAATGTGTAGCAAAATTCGCCGTCAACGCTCCAAGCATTCCGATCCCCGTTATCATCAAGATCGTTGCCATGATCCTTCCACCTGCCGTCACAGGCGAAATATCACCGTAGCCGACTGTTGTGGTTGTCACAATCGACCACCATAGTGCATCGGGAAAGCTTTTGATGTTCTCGTTTACACCGTATTCGAGCAAATAAATAGCAGTCGAGCTCCACAGCATGATGATCAAGACGACGCCAAATACTTGACGCATCGGGCCTGAACGAATGATTCCCAACAAAAACGGCGAAGCACGCACAATGCGCACCAGCCGAAGTATGCGCATGAATCTGGCTAAATACAAATACGAGTCCAATGGAATCATCGCGATCAGATCGAACCAGTTGGCATAAACGAATTTCCGCTTGTCTTTCGCCCTCCATAACCGGAACAAATACTCGACAATCAGCATGATGATCAGCCCAGTGTCGACCTTGTCCATCAGTTCATCTGTCAAGAGAGGATGGTTAGAGAAGTCCGCGAACAACAGGATCGCATACGTAATCACAAGCATAATGATAAAAATCTCATACATGACGCGCCAGAACAAAAAGACTCCTCCCTGTGCTCATAAGTGCATGTCCACAACATGTTCTGTTCAGCATCGAAAAAGAGGCGAAGAACCTGAAGCGGGAGGAGCCAAATGTAGAGATCCTACATGAGCACCGGACTTCGAAGGTGAACGCCTCTTTCCATGCTTAGTAGCTGATCAGCGCAGCCATTAACAAGCCCGCTGCAATACTCAACCGCGAAGCGAAAATACCGACGGATACGTTCCCGTTCGGAATTTCAGACACGACTTTGAATGGTGTGACCCATTCGAACAAATAAAAAATGATGACTTGGAATACCATTCCTACAATACCCCAGATGACCAAATCCCACAAGTTAACAGAGTGGTATACGGCCGAAGCGAGGACGATTGCCAAACCGATGATTTTTCCTCCCAAATCGTGCGCGGCTGCTTTTGCCGCTGCCACTTTCTTCGGATCGTCAGTCTGTGCTCCCTGCTTGATCAGATCAAACTCCTTGTAAGGAGTCGTAATCGTAAAAACAAAAATCCCCACAGCCAATATCGGAATGGTCACTGCCAAATACGCCAAAAAATTTAATACGTAATCCAATTGTCCCAACATGTAAGTTGTCCTCTCCTTTCGCTATCTGTCTATGCCGACTGGCAAATAATAGGATAGGTTGTTTGTAATCGGTCCTCCGACACGTGCTACAATGGCCGATGCCTCTGTGCCGATCCAAAAGGACCCCCAAAGTAGCCGTCCAGTATAAGCTCCCTTCATCGTCTGAACCGTTATCTCTGGCAGCTCTACCCGTTTCTGATAAATCATCGGCTGCTCCCAGTAAAACTCTTCCTGATCCTGCTCTTGCAACGTACCATCTGATGTAAACAGCATGACACCGCCACCTTCCCGCCCAAATATCGGCTTCGTGACGTAGTCCTCCCTGCCTGCAAACCGATTTTCAAAATAAGTAGGCAGCATATAAGCTTTAATAATCGCGTGTTCCTCTTCCGTGAAAAACTCATTCCCCTCATGCAGGTTCCAGATGAGCGCCTGCAAGGCCTTTGTCTGAATGAGAAACGCAGAAGGAGGATTAATAATGGCCAGTTTTTTACGGGCAATCAGCGAAAGCACATGCTCACCAGTCGGGTAGCCATCTTCATCCTTTTCTTCCGCCAATTTTTCCAAAGCATGCAGGCGGTACAGCACATCGACTGGCAGTAACTCTTCCTGCTCTTTTACATAGAGGCGATCTTGCCAAACACGCAAATGCTCCAAAGCGGCAAACCGGGCAGACAGACCCGATTGGTTCAGTAAGTACAATGTCGTTCCCTTGTCTTCCTCATGCCAGTCGAGCGAGCTAAACCAGACAGAATCCGTATTATAGCCCTGCGCCCGATATGCGTCGATCACCTTACTGAACGCCGAACGCAACTGCCGCTCCATCCCTTCATTCGGGTCCTCGCGCAGGAAATGGTGACAAGCACGACCGTTCACATAAAACGCCTCGACGATTCCTGTAGGGGTATCGCTATTGCACTCAAGCATCTTCAATCCTTCTGTCGTCTGGGCAAAATCAAAGCGTCCAATCACAGTCGGCACTGTTTGGGAAACGACGTTCCTGACTGCCTGCAAAGCCTGCTTTGGCACTCCTAATTCCACTAACAGGGAGTCCTCTGCACGCTGCAATACCGGAACGACCTTGGTAAATATCTGCCCAAGTCGCTCAGTCGCCATCGCGATTTCCACTCGAAATGAGGGAGAGATCAGGTGGATATCATGAAGCGCATATTCCTCGCCATACATCCAATCCCAGGTAAACACTCCTTCCTCCCGCATCGGGCCGTACAGTGCCTCTCGTTCTCGTCGGTTATGATCCTCCACTTCCATCACCTCACCCGGAGCTGGAATAGCCCGAGCTGCCGATACCACCCTTGGAGCTGCTCGTGCTTATCCCACTCGATACTCCGGATTTGCTCTTGTAAGACCTGTAAGTGGAGCTCGAACCCCCACTGCTGCTATCGTCACAATAGCCGTCATTGTCGTTATCGTAGCAATCGTCATCATAGTCGTCCCCGGATGAACAACCACTGATCGCAAGTGCAGCCGCGACGAACAGACCGACTACTTTCTTCGATTTCGTTTGTGCCATTTTTCTTCCTCCTACACTGGCTTCGCGTAGTAAACATAAACCTGCCGATCTTCATCCACTTCGGCCGATGTCTTCTCCCATTCACGTCCGTTCACATACAAATAGTCGCTTTGCAAATGCAAGAGAGCATCATCGTCGTCTTTGAAATAAAACGTGTGTACGAGCGGATAAACGCGTGCATCTTCTTGATATTCACGCATTTCGATCTGGATGCTGCCCCAGCGTGCAGACACAGCCTCCGCGTAATCGACAGCTTGCTCTTCTGTTGAGCGCTTGACGTAAATCACATACGTGCCATTCTCGATTGCACAGGACGTCTTTTCATAAACGACATGCCCCTTCACCAAATAATCGCAGGCGAAACGCAAGGAGACCTCATCTTTGTTTACATTGTCGTAGTAAAACAGAACAGGGTATCCCCTCGCCTCATCCAGCAACCGATATTCCAACCTTGCCATTTTTCTCACCTCTTTTACCTATCACAGAATAGCAAATCATGCGCAACAATTTTATACGTCCGCCGAAACATTTGGTTGCCAATAAATGAAAAGAAATCCAGCAGAGCCATAAACCGCTACATAAGTCCTACTTTTCTATTTGCGTTCCTGTTGAATCATACCGCGAATCGTTTCATGCAAATGTCCGTTGCTCGCTACTAAGGAAGGTGTGTGATCTTGTTGGAATGGCTCATGCTGATACGGTTTTCCAGACCAGTCCGAAATCGTTGCACCCGCCTCCTGGGCGATGACAATTCCAGCTGCCACATCCATAATATTGGAGCGTTGCATCACGATATAATCGAGCCATCCGTTAGCCAGTAAGCACCAGTCCAGTGCAGGCGCAATATTTCGCATGAGACGCTTGGTCTGGAAGACAAACGGTTCCGTAAAAGCCATCTCCTCTTCCTTCGTTACCGTGTCGCGTCCACGAATGTATGTACCTACTGCACGTGTGAGGTCTTGGCGGTTATTGGCACTCATGCGTTTTCCGTTCAGGTAGGCTCCTTTTCCTTTTTCCGCCCAAAACATTTGACCTGCTACCGGATTGTAGACGACACCAAGCACCAGCTCACCCTTGTGCTGCAACGCAATCGAGATCGAGAAATACGGATAGCCGATAAAATAGTTATTCGTTCCATCTAATGGATCGATAATCCACAAATACTCTTCCTCGCGAGAAACCATTCCGACCTCTTCAGAAAAAATCGTATGTGTCGGGAAGTGGCGATGCAGTACCTCAATGATGCGCTTTTCACTGCCTTTATCCTCTGGTAGCTTCACGTCGTTATGCAATTCCTCATCGGGCACGAGCTGTTCGAGAAAGCGTTCCTTCAGAAACGCACCAGCGACACTTGCTGCTTCTTTTGCAATTTCTATCATGATCTTTCGCTCCTTTTTACGTTTGGAACAACCTTTCAATGAATGTTCAAAAAGTCGGCTTTTCAGCACCGAGAAGATGGCGTGAATCGAACGAAGGAGGAGCGGAATGTAGGCAGTCTACATGAGCACCGGACTTCAGAGATGAACGCCATATTCGATGTCGAATTCGCTTTCTGGACTACTTCGTGATCAAAAGACGACTTTTGGAACAACCTTTCACTTGCACTAATACAGGTAACATTACTATCATAGAAAGACACCCGAAGGAGGGGGATAACTATGAATACCGACTTCATTCGGCTGAAAAATATGGAGGGTGAGCTCAAATTCACCCAAATGAACAATAGCTACGGCTTCTCTGTTACGACAAAGGAGCTTGTGTTTTTCAAGCCTCACATGACCTATCATTTGTTTTTGCAGGACATCATCACCATGGTCCCATTGAAGCTGGACGCTGCACCTGTCACGTTCCGTCATCAAAGTGAGATGGTTCACGCCTCGTTTGGTTCTGATTACTACAAGCTGACAGCCAAGTGGGCGAGAATTGTTTCGCGATCCGGCATCGTCGAAAAAGAAGACATGGAGTTCATCGTGCCGCTTTCCGCGAAAATGCTCAATTATATTTCGGAATACAGCGGCCTTGTTGTCATTAAATAACACTCGTCAAACCTACGTTCTCACCTGCTGGTGTGGAGCGTTTTTTATTTTGGCACATTCCTCGACAAGACGATGAACGTTCCTGTACCGTGGGCGATCCGCCTATCCCGATCATCGTAGACACTGCCCTCCATGACCACTAGCGTTTGGCCGCGATGCAAAAAGCTCGCTTCTGCGCGCAGCCGCTCCCCTTTTCCCGGAAGCAAATAATTGAGCTTCAGCTCTGTCGTCACTGCATACTGATTTGGTGGCAAGGACCGATTGATCAAGGAGCCCATCGCTGAATCGATCAAGGTAGCAAGAATTCCTCCATGAACAACTCGACCTGAATTGTGCATAAAAGGAGTCAGAGGCAATTCAAAGCGATACGACTGTCTCTCTTCGTCTATAAACTCTCCCTTTAATCCAAGAAACCCAGAGATAAACGCGCTATTCCGTTCCCGCTTCTGATGAATGGCAGCAACAGCCAGCTCGAGAATGCGACGCTCCTCTTCATTCCCGTCCGACCAGATGTTTTTCAATTCATCTAACATTTTGTTCACTCCAACCAAAATAGAATCGATTCTTCTATTTTATCCCAAACCCGTTGATTTCGCTATGATTCCTAAGCCTATGGGAATCGAGAGCTGCTGTCCGAACCAGTAGAGACTGAGCAAATGTTCAGACTTTTACGGTTGTTTCTGTTATTAAAAATTGATAAGATAGTTCAAAACATAAGACAGGCATTCTCCGTATTGGAAGGGAGTTTTTTAAAATGGCCAGACAACGAAGTGATATGATCAAAAAAGGATTCGACCGCGCACCACATCGCAGCTTGCTTCGTGCAGCAGGTGTAAAGGATGAGGATTTCGATAAACCGTTTATCGCCATTTGCAACTCGTACATCGACATTATTCCAGGTCACGTGCACTTGCAAGAGTTTGGAAAACTAGTCAAAGAAGCCGTTCGCGCTGCTGGCATGGTTCCATTCGAATTCAATACAATCGGTGTTGACGATGGGATCGCCATGGGACATATCGGGATGCGCTACTCCCTCCCGAGCCGCGAGATCATCGCAGACAGCTTGGAAACCGTTGTCGCTGCTCACTGGTTTGACGGCATGATCTGTATCCCGAACTGTGACAAGATCACGCCAGGGATGATCATGGGTGCACTTCGTGTCAACATCCCAACCGTATTTGTAACCGGTGGCCCTATGAAAGCAGGAAAAACGAGTGATGGACGTTCCATCTCCCTTTCCTCTGTATTCGAGGGTGTCGGCGCTCACCAAGCAGGCTTGATCAACGATCAGCAACTCGAAGAGCTGGAGCAATATGGATGTCCGACTTGCGGTTCCTGTTCCGGTATGTTTACAGCGAACTCGATGAACTGTCTGCTCGAAGCCATCGGTTTGGCTCTGCCTGGCAATGGTACCGTACTCGCTGTCTCGCCTGAACGTCGCGAACTGGTACAATCATCTGCTGAAAAACTGAAAAATCTGATTGAACGTGACATTAAGCCACGCGACATCGTGACTCTAGAAGCAATCGACGATGCATTCGCTCTCGACATGGCAATGGGTGGGTCAACCAATACAGTTCTCCATACACTGGCCATCGCACAAGAAGCAGGCTTCGAATACCCGATCGAGCGCATCAACGAGGTAGCGAAGCGCATTCCGCATATTTGCAAGCTCGCGCCTTCCTCCGACTATCATATCGAGGATTGCCACGAGGCAGGCGGCGTATCTGCCGTACTGAAAGAAATCTCGAAAAAAGCGGGCGCGATTCACCCTGACCGCATCACTGTAACAGGTCAAACTCTCGGTGAGAACTTCGCCAACGCTGAAATCAAAAATGATCAAGTCATTCGTCACCTGGACAACCCGTACAGCGCTTCCGGCGGTCTCGCTGTTCTATTCGGAAACTTGGCGGAGCAAGGCTCGATCATCAAAACAGGCGGTGTCGATCCTTCTATTAAAAAGCATGAAGGTCCAGCGATCTGCTTCGACTCTCAGGAGGAGGCACTCGCAGGAATCGCCGCTGGCAAGATCAAATCCGGTCATGTTGTCGTTATTCGCTACGAAGGTCCAAAAGGTGGTCCAGGCATGCCAGAAATGCTGGCTCCAACCTCGCAAATCGTCGGTATGGGACTCGGGAAAGAAGTCGCTCTGGTTACAGACGGTCGCTTCTCCGGTGCTTCTCGCGGGATCAGTATCGGTCACGTGTCTCCTGAAGCCGCTGAAGGCGGTCCAATCGCCTTCGTTCAAGACGGAGATATCATCTCGATTGACCTCGAAGAACGCACGATCGAGCTACATGTGGATGAGGCAGAGCTGGCTAGCCGTCGCGAAGGCTGGAAAGAATTCGAGCCAAAAGTAAAAACAGGCTATTTGGCCCGCTACTCGAAAATGGTAACGAATGCGAGCATGGGTGGTATTTTGAAAATCTAGTGTTTCAAGTAAAGGCAAACCCCTTCCTTTGTGAATCACCATCACTTAGGAAGGGGTTTTTGTATTGACTTTTCCAGCTCCTCCCATCTACAATCAAGTTAACAAATCTTAACTGGTTAAAAGGATTGTGATAGATAGTGGAGCAAAAGTCGATTTTTATAATCGAAAACTACGATCAGCTAAAAGTGATCAGTGATCCTTTACGCACGAAAATGCTGATGCATCTGGTGGAAAAGCCACACACAGGACAACAGCTCTCACAACTTTTCGGACTGTCCCGCGCGAAGATTCTCTATCACCTTCGTGAGCTGGAGAAGCATGGCATTATCCAGTTGGTTAAAAAAGAAGAAAAGGGCGGGAACATTCTCAAATACTATCAGGCGGTGGCCAGAGGCTTTATACCTGCTGATCATCTACTCACGTATACGGAGTCTAAGGAGGCTACCAGACAATCCTACGTCGAAGTCTTGCAACGGGCGAAAACAAGAGCGCTCAGTGCTCCTGAAAAAGCCTTTGCCCTGACGTCATCCGAAGTCGAGAAATGGCCGCGCATCTCCTTGCAATCTGAACTCAGAGTCAGCGAGCAAGCGTTTGTGTCCTTTTTGCAAAAATACCGGGACCTGCTCCACGAATTGCAGCAGAACTCTCTAGATGACCCATCTACGAAGCAGGATTACTACTTGATGATTACGGGATTTCAAATCGATGAACCGTTATTCAAAAAGGATGGACAGAAGTAACGAAGCAAAATGTAATACGCTACGTCCAATACATGTGTAGAAAAAACCTATTCGGCTAGGTTTTTTCTTTCGAACAATCAGTTAATATTTTTTAACCGGTTAATATTAAGGAGCGTGATTTTTCATGGAAGCAGTCCCCAAGCAATCTAGCCTCCCTTCAGCGGATACATCCCGCTTGTTTACAAAACCTTTTACCCTTCTTTGGATGTCCGTACTTTGTTCCGGACTCAGTTTCTCACTCTTTCTGTTCTCGCAAACCTGGTACATCATTCAGGTATTATCTCTGGAGGCTTCATTAGGTATCGTATTTATGGCTGCAACAATTCCCAGAATCGTCTTCATGCTGATAGGCGGAACGATCGCTGATCGGATGAGCAAAAAGAGAATCCTGTCAATCACCAGCATGCTGAAAGCAATTTTGATGCTGCTGCTTGGAGGAATTATCTGGTGGGGGTATTCCTCGTTTGCGCTGTTTGTTTGGTTCGCTTTCTTATTCGGTATCATCGATGCCTTTTATTGGCCAGCTCAAAATTCGTTCATACCGTCAATCGTACCCTCTTCTTCCCTTTTGCGTGCAAATTCTGTGCTGCAAACGACAAACCAAACCTCGCAGCTGCTCGGTCCTGTTCTTGCCGGTTTTGTGATTGAGTGGGGAAGTTACCCCCTTTTATACGGATTAGTTGGATTGCTTCTCCTGATAGGAAGTGCATCTGCATGGTGTATGCCGAAAGAGGAACCAGCCGTACTATCAAAACCACAGCAAAGGCTCACGGAATCTATTAAGGAAAGCTTCTGTTATGTCAAACAATCGGATTTCCTGCCCTTGCTCTTGACCGCCATCATCTGCCTGAACGTATTTTTAATGGGCCCCTTATACATCGGCTTACCGATTTTTGTAGATCAAGTGTTATCTGGTTCTACCCTGCAGTACAGCTTTTTAGAAGGGGCACTCGCTTTGGGCATGCTTGCCGGGGCAATCGTGCTCGCACTCACAACACTGGGCCAAAACAGGTTACAGATCGCCTTTCTTTTCATGATGATGCAAGCGCTTGTCTTTTTTGCTTTTAGTCTTACTCAACAGTTCTGGTTAAGCTTGATGATTCTTTTTACGCTTGGAGTAACGTTTTCTCTCATTAATATACCGATTCTCTCCTTTGTTCAGGAAAAGGTGCCAAAAGCCTCGTTGGGGAAAATCATGAGTTTGGTCTCGCTCTCCTCTTTGGGCTTGCAGCCAATATCACAGGCGTTGACGAGCCTTTTGATCGCATGTGGACTTACGGCTAAGGAAGTTATGCTTCTTGCCTCCATCCCCCTCTTTATTGCTTCTTGTTTCTTTTATTGGCGGCAAAAGTACGCTCGACCCGCAGAGAGATCCGATTGAGTTTTGCGCGAAAAGCAAAAAGGGACGATCTGTCATGGATCATCCCTCTTCCCTATTGTATTTACAAAACTTGCATATTCGCTCATCGCAACTTCACAGAGTATGAGACGTATTAGTAAGTAGAGAGCCAGAAGAATAGATTACAAGACTCGTCGTGCCGAAACGAAGCGCTTCTCCCAGGACGTGCCTTTAAAGGTCGAATACGTCACTCCTGGTTTTCCATATGTATGTAAGAGTTGGTTGTTGCCTGCATAGATCGCCACATGCGTAATCCGTTTGGACGTCGTCGTCGTATTCGCCTTGAAGAACACCAAGTCTCCTTTTTTCAGGTTCGCCTTGGATACACTCGTTCCTACCTTAGCTTGATCTCGAGAAGTGCGTGGCAAGCTCTTGCCTACTGCGACTTTAAATACGCGCTGTGTAAAGGAAGAGCAATCAAAAACGGCTGTGGTATTTTTGCTTGCACCGAATTTATACGGAGTACCCAGATACTTTCTCCCCGTGGCAATGACCTTGTCCGCCCTGGATTGCGACCATGCAGCCTCGGCTACATTTTTCTCTCCTGGCAATGGAGCGACAATCGATGTAACTCCCAATGCTACTCCCATTACGATTCCTATGAGGGCTTTATGTAATTTCATGCTGTTCATCCTCCCTTTTCTTTTGAAAAAGATCCCTGTCCAACAAGGGACCATTTTATGCAAAGTTTGGCTGACCTCTCACTTGTTCTCTACTTTACCAAAACTCACCCACTATGAAATTACCAAAAAGTTACCAAAAACTTTTTTTCAACTGGATAACATTACCGCTTGACGCCTTCGCGCCTGATTTAATAGGCGTCCCTCAAATTTTCAGTTTATTTCCTTACCAGAATGTCCCTCTCAAATTGGAAAAATGTATCCAGCTCCGAATTGCGAAAATCCCCATACCATGCGACTTTTGTCCTACTTCAATTTACAAAAAACCCCTTTCCCTTCATTTATCACGTGATGAACGTATAAATCTCGCTTCTCTTTCTTCTCTCTCTACTTGCAACTAGCAGGGAGTCATCGTAAAGTAGATAGGAGTTCGTTTTGAAGGAGGCACATATGCGACTGCGTAACATTCCAGGTGCCGAAGCGGCCCTGAGAGAATATCCGACGTTCGTAGACAATCCCCTTTCCTATAAAGGTAATTGGAAGGAACGCTTCGGGAATAACAATCCGATTCATGTGGAGATCGGCTGTGGAAAAGGACGCTTCATTAATACATTGGCCGAGCGTCACCCTGACATCAATTTCATTGCGGTAGAACTGAAGGCGGAGGTCGTTCTGCGCGCTGTCCAGCGTACGGAGTACAAGACTATTCCGAATCTGGCTTTTGTCCAGTTTGACGCTTCCAAATTGACCGATTTGTTTGCTGATCATGAAATTTCTCGCATCTATCTGAATTTCAGTGATCCGTGGCCAAAAACTCGTCACGCGAAACGCCGCCTTACTTATGCACGCTTCCTGAACACCTATCGTCAGGTACTTGTCGCAGACGGTGAGATTCATATGAAGACAGACAACGAGAAGCTGTTCGAGTTTTCCCTCAACCAATTCGCGGGCGAGCGCTTCCAGATGCGCAATATCACCTTTGACCTGCACCAGTCCAAACTGGCGGCAGATAATGTGATGACGGAGTACGAGGAGCGCTTTTCTTCTCGCGGCCAGCGCATTTATCGGGTGGAAGCGAGCTGTGTGATTAAGTAGACCTTTGAGTCAACATGGTGGAGAAGAAAAAGCACAGTTCTCTTCGACTCTGACACGCCAGCATGGTGGATTGACTGGCCGTCTCCACTCCAAAAAGGGGACCGTCGAGCCAAAGCCACCCTACGGGCGGATGTTTCTCAGAGAAGAAGTGTTCGACAAGCGTGGTCCCCTTTTTGAAGTTCCGACTGGGTAGGCGTTGTCAAGGTCTACGAGATCTGTGCTTTTTCTTCTCGCCAGCTTTGTTGGTTCATCGGTACTTTCTAAACTAAAAAACCCTCCGCACTCTCAAGTAGGCTTTAAACCTTACTTGTGGGCACGGAGGGTTTTTTATTATTCTTTTTGCCGCCTGACGCTCTTGTATACGCGCTCTGGACGTCCAACGACACCGTACGAAAGGTCTGCGATGGCGTCTCCCTTGGCTACCAAGTACTCTAGATATCGCCTTGCAGTCGAACGGCTAATGCCTGTTTCTTTGCTGACCAAATCTGTCGTAGCCTCCTGCGTTTGCATGAGAAAGCCAGAAATCTTGTCCAGCGTAATTTGATCAATTCCTTTGACTGCCCTTGGCTCGGTTGTCTTCTTTTGGCCTGTCCGGGCAATGAGCTCATCGATTTGGGCTTGACTGATCTGATCGGTGTCTTTTTTCCAATCACTCACCTTTTGCCTGAACTCCTGATAGTTCCGTAACGTTTGTTGCAGGCGTGCAAAGATAAGTGGCTTGGTAATAAAATCGAATACGCCATAGCGGATTGCCTCTACAACTGCGTCCACTTCTTTGGCAGCTGTCAGCATGATGACATCAGTTGTAGGGAACTGCTCCTTTATGATCGACAAAAAATCGAGGCCGTCCATATCAGGAAAATAAATGTCGAGCAACACGAGATCGGGCTGCAAAATCTCCATTTGATCCTTGGCCTCTTGCCCATTCGTGGCAATGCCAATCACCTCGTATCCCTCCACTTTTTCCACGAAGCGTCGGTTTACCTCTGCGATTCTCAGGTCGTCTTCAATAACGAGTACCCGTATCACCGATAACGGCCTCCTTCCGTTCTGCCGTGCGTGCATCCTTTGGGATCGTCACGGTAAAAATTGTTCCACCCGCTGGATTTCCTGTATGCGTAATGTTTCCGTGTACGTGTAAGACAGCTTGTTTGACTAAATGTAAGCCGTAGCCATGATTGGGTTGTTGTTTGGTAGAGAAGCCCAGATCAAAGATTCGTTCGGCATTTTCTTCCGAGATACCGGGTCCACAGTCCTCTACCTCGATAAGTAAGACCTCTTCCATATTGAGTAGGAAAATCGTGATTTCTGATGCGGATGCCCCCGGCGCTTTTACCGCATCCATCGCATTATCTATCAAATTGCCCAGAATGACAATCAGCTGCGAGCGATCGATTGAGGCCGGGATATCGCGGAAGTTGCTATCTGGATCAATTTTCAGCTCGACTTTGCGTTCGCTGGCCTGATTCAGCTTCCCGAGCAACAATCCACCTATCAAAGGGTCAGGGACTTCCTGCATAATGAATTTCGTATGGTGAACATGGACATTCAACTCAGAAGAGATCGTTTCAATCGCTTCCTGATACGATTCGAGCTGGATGAGTCCAGATATGAGATGCAGCTTGTTGGAGTACTCGTGCGTCTGGGAACGAAGGACTTCCGCGTACTCCTTCACCCGTGACAGCTCCTGTGTGACCTCGAACAGCTCGGACCGATTGCGAAAGCTCGCTACCGCCCCCATAACATGGCGCTCCTTATCCATAATCGGGACGCGGTTTACGACTAATACGTGCTCGTCCACATTCGTTTCGCGGTCAAATTCGGCTTTCCCAGTCTCAATCACCTCATGAAGGCCCAGCGAACGAACCAGCTCGTCCTGTTTGTCCATGATCCTGTCTTTATCCTTCGCTTGCCCCAGCATATGGAGAGCGGTCTGGTTCGCGAGCGTGATCGCCCCTTCCTTATTGACCGCCACAATGCCTTCGCGAATCGATTCCAGCACGGCTTGATTCTCCTGATACAATCGTCCGATCTGTTCAGGCTCCAAACCAAATATCGCTCTCTTTACATTCTGTGAAAGAATGAGCGTAGCCACTACACCCAAGAGCAAGGTGACGATGCCGATGATGAAGATTCGATTGCGATACGATTCGATCGTTTCATTGATATCCTCAAACAAAAAGCCGACAGAAACGACCCCCATCACCTTTCCTTCCTCATCATAAATTGGTGTCTTTCCTCTGAGTCCGGGGCCGAGCGAACCAACTGTCTCAGAGATGATGGATTGCCCTTGAAATACTGCCTCATTATCGCCTCCCACCATCTTTTTCCCAATCTGCTCTGGATCAGGATGTGAATAGCGGATGCTTTGCAAATTTCCTACTGTTATAAATGCCGCATTCGTGTCCACGCGTATTTTTTCCACGATTGGATTGATAATCTCGGCAGGGTCTTCTGCGTCAAACGCCTGTTTGATCTCGGACATCTGCGCGACAGTCTTAGCGGTATGCAATGCGCGTGTCCCGATCTCATGCTCCAATACACCCGCCAACATCTGTTCAAACATCGTACCAAGTATGGCAGTCACACCAAAAAGGAGCGAGCAAATAATCAACATCAGCTTGCTGTGAAAACGCACATCGTTCCCTCCTCTTCTTCTCATTGTATCTCATTTCGCTCTATGACGAAAAAGAGGCCGCGAGCGGGCCTCTTTTTTTATTTCTTCCTTCATATAGTTGACTAGAATGAGATGACTCCGGTAAGAAGAGCAAGAGCAATCATCACGATCGATGTTCCAAACGCCCATTTCAGGATGAACTTTTGGGTTTCTGCATAATCGACCCCAACCATTCCGATCAACAGGTACTGTGCTGCAAACAGCGGGCTGAGTACATGCAGCGGTTGACCCAGGATGGAAGCGCGACCAATTTCCGCAGGATCGATTCCGTAAGCTGCTGCTGCATTTGCCAGGATTGGAACGATCCCGAAGTAATACGCATCGTTAGACATGAAATACGTGAACGGCATGCTTGTCAGCGCTACGAGTAGAGGCATATGGGAACCAAGTGAATCCGGAATCCAGGATACGAGTGTGCTCGCCATCGCATCGATCATTTTCGTTTCAGTCAGGATGCCTGTAAAGATTCCCGCAGCGAAAACCATGGATACCGTAGCCAATGCATTAGCCGCGTGGGCTGCAATCCGCTCTTTCTGATCTTGCATTTTCGGGTAGTTAATAAACAGGGCAATGGCAAAAGCGAGCATGAACATCGTCGGCAAAGGCAAGAAGCTCATAATCAGACCGACCATCAGGGCTGCTGTCAGCAACAGATTGAACCAGATCAGGCGCGGGCGTTTCATTGCAGCAGTCTCATCTGTCGCCGCTACTTCTTGTCCTGCAAGCGATTGCAAATCTTCATCTGCTATCTCAATAATCCCCAGACGCTTACGCTCTTGTTTGCCCAGAATACAGGCTACGATCATCACCCACGCAATTCCGCCAATCATCGCAGGAATAACAGGGACGAAAATTTCGGTAACATCCATATGCAGTACACTCATGACGCGTGCTGTCGGTCCACCCCAAGGCGTCATGTTCATAACACCGAGTGCGAGCATCGGCACGACTGCCAATATCATCGGTCTAATTCCCAGCTTGCGATACAAAGGCAGCATCGCGGTAACGGTAATCATATACGTCGTGGTTCCATCTCCATCCAGTGCGACCAAGGTAGCGAGAATCGCTGTACCTACAATCACCTTCAGTGGGTCACCCTTCACAATTTTCACGATTTTCTTAATTAATGGATCAAACAGACCCGCGTCCATCATGACTCCAAAGTATAGAATGGCGAACAATAGCATAATTCCCGTAGGCGCAATTTTCTTGATACCTGAAAGCATCATATCGCCAATTTCTGTAGAACCAAATCCGCTAATCAACGCAAAAACAACAGGAACAACAATCAAAGCAACCAATGCCGAAAGCCGTCTCGACATAATCAAGTACATAAAAACAGCTACCATGAGAAATCCAAGTAATGCCAGCATACGCTAGTTCCCCCTCGCAAGAATACGCTTACAATGATGTTGTAGCAACCATAACGAATGCGCTTTCATATTGTGCTGTCATTATAACAATGTTCTTAAAAATCCGAATAGAATATGCGCATAAACTGTTTTAACCGCATTTCCTCTATTAACACCATAAAAATCACGACATGCGAATATGGTGATCGGCGCATGAAAATAGGAAACTGCCCCTGCACTGGGGGCTTATTCATTTCCCGTGACAGATTCAACAAAACTACCGGGATCGTTAGTTCAATAATACAGCGGGAGTCTAGAACTTTATGGACAGAAATAATAATAGAGAAACCTTACGTCCGTCAAAATAAACGAGCTTGGCGCGATAGTCATCTATGATTCGATGCTCCATTTTTTCCTGTAGGTGGTCGGTCATTTCCTGGCATATCCGGTTGTATTCCCAATCCGATATCTGATAAGCAGGAGGAGCATCTTTATGCAGCAGCATGGCGTCATCATTGTTGCATGTTCACACTCAGGAATCTGCAATACCATTGAATATGCCAAAAAAGTTTGTGGAGACGATAGGATTCTCGATATAATCGGAGGATTTCATCTGCTAAACCCTGGAGAATATCAGATGAATAAAACCGTGGAATATTTTCAGACTGTCAAACCGAAATATTTACATGCTTGTCATTGTACAGATTTGAAATCGAAAATTGCATTATCAGATGTGGCGAATGTATTGGAGGTTGGAGTGGGTTTAACTCTTGAATTTAGATGAGACTCATTAAGCTAACGGGCAGATTAGTAGGATGGAAGACGTTTTGATAATCACCTCCTTTTTTAGATTTCAACAACAGATCAAATATGAGCTGTCAGAAAAAGAGGTTCGCCGAAGTCTATAATATGAAAACTATTATTTTTAGAAAGAGGGAAAAATACATGTTATCTTACATCGGAAATGGTGCGTACTGCTACGCAAACTCTCATCCATGCTTTTGGAGACGATTGGAAAATCCGGGCATGTTGCTGTAATGGAAATTCCTGATGGAGATGTTTTCGTATGGATTGGAAAGTAAACTGTTTGGGGAAGTGGTTAAAAATTGAACTTAAGATTTGCCGTGGTTGAGGATATTAAACAACTTGAGTCATTTTTTTCAAAACATATCACTCGCGAGAATAAGGCAGTGTACAATGAGGAGTTTCTTTGCCCATTAGGACTTCGAGCGGCCGTAAAAAGACGATCTGTTGTTGTTATGAATATAGAAGACATCATTATCGCAGCAGCAAGAATCTACCTAAAGAAAAACGGCACAATCTCTCTTTATCAGTTTGCCGTAGAGAAACAGTATCGTCATAAGAATCTCATGAGATATCTACTATCACAAATTGGTTTCCCGATATTCTCCGCATGCCCGTCAAATCTTGAGTTCAATAATTATTATATGGACTCGAAATGGTCGTTTGTTGAGACGAAAAAGGGAATGAATATTTGGAAGCTTGAACCAGACTTACTTTCTGAGTCGACCTTTCCAAATTGATCGTTGAAGTAACGGGTTTCACTAGTTCAACAAATTCAAAATACGGATTAATCCCTCCCCAACATAGTGAAGCTAGTAGAAATTAGCCTAACGTCGACGGGAGTTGTATAGGCGGTACTTTTAGGGTAAAGTCTTCTGCTGAACTAAAGGGCAGATTAACGCAACATTTCAATAGCTGTAATCGTAATATTATCTGCTCAAGAAGACGGAAACAAGCAATGGCAGTGAGGGGGAACCCAGCACCGCCATTGCTTTATTTTTGCAAAATGATTTGATCAGGCAAGCTATCCGTCAAGTGCGCAAACTTACTTTTGAGACATCCCATTTCACTGAGCAAGATGTTTACCCCATGCTTTTCGATATGACGATTTTCCCCCGTTTCGGCAGCTCTTCGCTTTTGCGGTACGCCTGAAGCAGGCCCTGAGCAGTAAAGGGATAGGTCTCATTGATGTGGATACTCAACTTGTTCTTTTGCATATGGCGAGCAATAGAATCAAAATCGGCACGGTTGGGTCTTGCATGGAAGAAATGCGCGTCAATGCCCCGGACCTTTGGATATTGATTGATCGTAAATGCCACCACTGAAATATAGGAGCCGCCATCCTTGATGACCGAGTAGTTTTTCTCTCCCCGATCTCCTGGTAGCCCGGTACCGATTGTGGATGGGTCCATAGCGGAATCAACCACGATATCGATAGGATCGGTTATTTTGGCGGCAAAGTCGACTTTCGTGTAGTCGAACACCTCGTCCGCACCGAGTCCTTTGACGAAATCATGATTATAGTCCCTCGCGGTTGCGATAACATATGCTCCATGTTGCTTGGCCAACTGGACCGCCGCATGTCCCACACCTCCGGCACCGGCATGAACAAGGATGCGTTGTCTCGGTTGGAGACGGCCATGCTCAAACAGCGCTTGCCAAGCTGTCAGGGCAACCGCAGGCGCGGCGCCTGCCTCTTCGAAGGAAAGACTCTCCGGGATAACAGCAAGATGATCTTCCTCCACCGCAACGTAGTCCATGTAGGAACCCATCGGAACCAAGCCCATGACACGATCCCCCGACTTGAAATGACGCACTTTTTCGCCAACCTCTTTTACGATGCCGGCTACATCAAAACCAAGAACGATCGGCAGTCGAGCCTGAAATTTATCAGCCATCGGACTCTGAAGAATCGCGCCGCTGCGCATTAGAATATCCGCAGGATTAATGGAAGAGGCGCGCATTTCGACTAGAACTTGTGTATCGGTGAGTGTGGGAACTGGCACTTCCAGTTCCTCTAGTACTTCGGGGATTCCAAAGCTTGTCAAAGCAATAGCTTTCATGATTATGCCTCCTCTTAAATTGAACATAAGTTGAATTTTCAACATGTGTTTTATATAGTAAAAACGTATCAGAGCGATAGATGATGTCCAATGGTTAAAACAAGCCCGGTTGTTGATTTTTCAACAGAGGGCTTCAATATGTTCATTTTATATAGGATAAAGGGGAGAACGATATGGACAGACGTATTCAAAAATCGAGGCAAGCGATTATGAATGCTTTTATGAGGCTGATGTCAGAAAAGGACTTCGAGAGCATGACGGTCAATCAAATTGCGGAGGAAGCGAATGTCAATCGAGGAACGGTGTATTTGCATTTCGCTGATAAGTACGATCTACTCGATCAATGTATGGAAGATCAAATTAACCAGTTACTGCGCAATTGTATGCCTGAAGAGGGCTTGGTTCATCTCACTTCCAAAACCGCGCTACAGCGCACGTTTGAATATTTGGAGCAGCATGCTTCTTTCTATTCCATAATGCTGAAGAGCAAGGGTAACGCGGTTTTCCGAAACCAAATGGAGACAATGTTCCGGCAAAGTCTGAGCGAGCATCTGGATTCGATCAATCTCGATCGGAAATTGAACAAGGATATTACGGTGCAATTTTTAATTTCAGCGGGAGTGGGTGTATTGGAATGGTGGATTACCCATTCGATGCCGTATCCGGCATCGGTCATGGTTGAACAATATTGGAATTTGCTGAACCGAATTCAATTGCAAATGTTCGAATAAATAGCGTATTAAAATTAGAAAAATAAATTAATAGACAGTGAAAATAAAGGCTTTAAACTGGCTAACCTCATAATACGAAAGGGCAGTAGTACGAAGGTTCGCCACCGAGAACCTATTTAAAAATACGATCAATTTCGTTGATTTCTTCTTCTGTCAGGTGGACGTCTAATGTTTTTAAATTATCCAGCACTTGCTCTGCTCTTTGTGCTCCGGGAATGACAACATCAATTGAATCATGTGTTAAATACCAAGCAAGGACTATATGAGCAACTTCGGTATTTTTTTTATTTGCAATTTTACGGAGCTGCTCTACCTTTTCTAGATTTTTTTTGAATTTATCGCCCTGGAAGTGAGGCATATCTTTGCGTAGATCATTGAATGCCATATCCTTATTGTATTTACCGGCAAGCAAGCCTGATGCTAGTGGAAAGTATGGAATAAACGAGATATTATTCTCTGTCGTATATGGAATGAATTCTTGTTCCGCTTCACGCTGCAGCAGATTGTAGTTTCCCTGTAATACATCGACATAACCATCCTTATTTGCTTCTTTCAATTGTTCCAGTGAGAAGTTAGAAACGCCAATTGCTCTAATTTTACCTTCGTCCTTTAGCTGTTTTAAGACTCCAACCGCCTCATCTTTTGGTGTATCCTCATCTGGTGCATGAATATAAAATAAATCTATGTAATCTGTTTGTAGCCTTTTCAAACTATCTTCAACGGCTTGTTTTAAATAAGCAGGCGAATTATCCATGGTAACATCATTGCCGACAAGTGTAAGGCCACCTTTTGTTGCAAGGACAAGTTCATGACGCTTTCCTGCTTCTTTTATCACTTCACCTATTAGCTCCTCTGAACGTCCTGTTCCATAAAAAAACGCTGTATCTAAAAAATTCACTCCATGGTTGATCGCAGCCCGCACCAAATCTTGTCCTACTTCTTCATTTAAATTGGGATAAATATTGTGGCCACCTACAGCGCTTGTTCCAAGTCCGATTGGATTGACAATTAAATCTGTTTTACCAATTCGTGTTTGTTTCGTCATTCTCTTCAACTCCCTCTCATTTTTAAGCTTAGCGTACGTTTTCGCGCGAGGTTTTTACCGGTATCTACATCATAATTCATTACGTTACGTAAGTTTCAAGTGCAAAATAATTTTTTTGAATATTTGCATAGAAATGGTGTTTTTCTTTAGGGACCTGGAGCCTAATAGCCCTTTGCCCTGGTGCATGGGAAAATTATGTTGCCTTTAGCAACACTAGTGTCCTTAAATGCCTTCGCCATGACGGTCTGCCCTGCTGTCAATACCGAAGCGCATCTTGATAGAATTGTCGAGAGCGATCCGGAACATGCGCTGTATTTCAAATACGAGCCTGCGGAATGGAGGTTCGAAGGTCAAGGGGCTGATGAGGCCTTCGGCGCGATTTGCGCGAAGTTGCGAAGTTTCATCCTGACTGAGGAGCCCTCGGCAAGACATGAAAGCGGCCGTTTCGTGGCGTTTCGGGAGGCGTTGTACGAAACGTGTGTATCGAGGTGCTGGAAGAACTGGTACGCTCGGGCATCTTTTCCAGTGCTGTTGGTCGCGACATCATCGTCTTGTTCGCAGTTTCCGACTATGAGTTCGAGACAGATTCGTATATGCCGATGATTCGAAGGCTGAATGCCGACGACACCATCCGAAAGGAATGCGCGGCTTATGTGAAAGAATGGAGCGATTAGCCCCGAAAGACCTGCCTCCATTTATTTAGTGAAAAAGAAAGCAATTCATATGGAAGTATTCGGATTTCAAGCCGTATATGAAGACGAGGTCTCGTCGGTGTTTAACTTCGGGAATATGAGCGTGAACCTTTTGGATATTTCCGAGTCACACGAATTGATGAAACCGGGAACAGTCGCAACACGTGAATCCGGATTCCGTTTCCTACTCACCATTTGGGTCGATGACGTGGATGAGGTCTGTGAAGAATTGAAAAAACGTGGGGTTGCTCTACTGAACGGTCCATTCGACCGGCCGTGGGGAGTGCGAACGGCTTCATTCATCGATCCGGCAGGACATGCCTGGGAGATCGCGAAACAATTGTCATAGGAACAGATTTAAAACATTGAACTAACGGGGAACGATAGTACAACAATTAAATGTCGTTATTTAGCGGATAGCTCGCTGCCTACAAACCATTTATAGTTTTTCACGACTTCTCCGCCCGTTGTCGGCGTGTAGTCCAGCATATAGACAGTGGTTTGCTCGGCTGGATCGATAGACCCAGCTTTCGAAAAGAAAAAGAACGGCATGATTCAGCCGTTCTCTTGTTTTTCTTATACATCTCGCTTTTGAAACACCCGAATGGACAGCCCCAGCGCCACGATGCCATAGAAAATGGTGTAGATGAGCATAGCAGTACTCGGAGGAGAAGTCGTACCGAAAATTCCTTGCGAAGCAAAGGACAGCGGATCGTCAGCAGAATCAAATAACGAAAGCGTCGCTTGCCTGAACAATGAATCGGCCGGAAAGAGCAGACTGGAAATAATCCCGATGTTGGTAAGCGAGCTATTGCTAAAGACCGCACCGAGCTGCTCAATAAAGCCGCCAACGAAGCTGATCCCGTACAGAATGATCAGGATAATACCACCCGTCACTGTGGTGGTCATACTGCTTAAGAACATCGCTACACAAACAAGGATGATCGGCATGCTTACGAAGAAGGCAGCTGCTTTCAGGATTTGACCAGCATCTACCTGAACAGCCAGCATACCCTCACCCACCCATTGGTTGATTCCCAATAGCCCGACGAACATCAGGAGTGCGTACAGCCCCAACATACTTGCCAACCCGAAAAATTTCCCCAGCACATATTTGTAGCGAGGAAGTGCTCGTGCCAGCCACGTATCGATTTGATGACTTTCGATTTCAGAGGCAATGCTTCCTACACTGCTCAAAATCGCCAAGAGTGCCGTAATTACGGAGCCAAAGTACAAGCCCATCCCCAAGAGCTGAGTGGAAAAGAAGTTTTTTTGCAGCAATGCTTCTGGACCTGCATTCCCGAACGATTCCTTCATTTCCTTAATCGCATAGCCTGTTGCCAGTCCAAACAGCAGCAGGAAGGCCAGCGACATGATCAGCGTAATCGTGAAAATACGCTTGGAGATCATTTCTCTATACGTGATTTTGATGATCGGCCACATGTCGTTCCCCCTCCTTTCGCTGCACCCAGTACAGGAATACGTCTTCCAGTGATTGCTGCTTGCGCACGACTTCATGTACCCCAGCCCCTGAAGCAATCACCTGTTGCAACAGAGCGGGTACCCGATTGTCCTGGTCCAGCGTCATTAACCATGTATCACGGTTTTCCTCTTGTCTTACGAGACGACTCTCTGTGACGAAGGAAGGAAGCTCGTTATGAAAGCCCGCGCTATCCTTGTCCACTGTCAATTCAATTTGTGGTTGGACGGTGCTCAGCTTGCGCCAATCGCCTTGTACGACCAGCTCACTACGGTGAATGATCCCGACGTAGTTGCACACGCTCTCCATTTCACTCAGTAGATGACTGTTGAGAAAAACCGTCTTTCCTTGGTCACGCAGCCGCGCGATCAGCTCACGTACTTCTTTTCGCCCGATTGGGTCCAGTGCGGAGGTCGGCTCATCGAGGAAGATCAGCTCCGGATCGGATAAGAGGGCGCAGGCAATCCCGATACGCTGCTGCATCCCTTTGGAATAGCCCCGGATGCGTTCACGCTCGCGTCCAGCCATTCCGACCAGCTCGACGACATTTTTTATCACTGACTTGCTCTCGCGATGTGTTAATCCGCACAACTCGGCATGATGCTCCAAGAGCTGCTGGCCCGTCAACCAATCCGGATAGCGGAACAGCTCTGGCAAATACCCAACCTTTTTTCGCGATTCTACACTGCCAATCGGCTGCCCAAGCATGACCGCTTTGCCATCCGTCGGGTGCAATAACCCGAGCATCGTCCTGACAAAGGTACTTTTACCCGCTCCATTTTGACCGAGGAAACCAAATACGGAGCCGCGCGGTACTTGTAGCGTAATATTTTTGCAGCCGGCTTTACCGTTATATTGCTTGGTCAACTCCCAGGTCTCTATCACATAATCTGACATCGCTTACCTCACTTTCTCCATTGCAAACGGGACAAAGCAGAGCCCTCCTCCTTCAGGAAAACTCTGCCAATGCCCCACTATTTGTTTACTTATTTCAGTTGTTTTGCAAAATCCAACAGCCCATCAGCGTTCTTTTCGCTGCCTTCCAGCATGTGAATCTGTCCATCCTGCTGCCACATCAGATGTGCATTGTATTCACCTGTGATCAGCATTCCGTTTTGACCGTTCACTTTTACTTCCTTCATCTTGCTCTCGCCGTCTGCCATGTATGGTACAGGGAGGGTATGCTGCCAGTCTTCGATGCTAATCATCTGCTTTTTCACTTGATCCGGAATGAACGGCAGGGCCAAGAGTGTCTCGCGAAGCTGTGCCAGATCGACTCCCTCTGGAGCAGTTAGCTCAGGTGCGTCCACGACTGAGTAGCCAAAGCTTTCTTTTCCTGCGGTCATCCAGATGTTCTGCATCTGTGGAATCTTCAAGGAGAAGCGTTTTCCACTCAGCTTCTCGTCAAAGCGCGCCTCTACCTGCAATTGAGCCAACAGTTTGTTTGCACGCTCGGCATCGATCTCCATGTGCATGGTATAAGGAGATTGGATGTTTACGCTATCCACCGTGACGTCCTTTGGCAGCTGTGGCAGCTTCACGCCAGCCTTTTCAGCTGATTCCTTGTTGTTGTAATAGTAGCTTCTTTGCTCAAGTTTCTCTTGATCGTTTTCATCAATCCAGATTTTTCCGATTCCATTCAGTTCCATCTCGCCCACATTGCCGTTTGCGATCCATCGTTCCAGCTCTTGCAAATCCTGTTGCGTCACTTTGACGAACTCTACTTTATCCATGCGGAAAATGGACAGAAAATCGTTCGCTGCTGCTTGTACTTGGGGGAAAGACAGGGACACAGCTAATACTGCTGCTGCCGAAGCGCCTGTCACCCATCTTTTTGTTTGCTTGTTCATCTGATTCCAGCTCCTTCTGATTGTTGCTCGATTGGTTATCGCTTGTCGATCCTTTGCATATGTGTCAGTCGTTTTCTCGATTGTTTGCGAAAATCGCTGCCACGCTGCTTCCGTATTGACATTCACATCGTTTGTCTCGGAAAAAGCATGCTCCATCTTCTCACGCGTCCAGTTATCCAACGCGGACAATTCGTCCAGCTGTGTACGGCAGGTTTCACAGTACTCCAGATGAAGCAGGAATTGCTCACTTTCTTTTGAGCTGCATTCACCGTCCAAGAACGCCTGAATAAGGCCTGTATCAGCACATTTCATTCCTCTTCCCCCCTCATCCGGCCATAGATGGTACGAAATTTACTTTTCGCTCTCGCGAGAAGTGTTCCCACCGAGCTGATCTGCGTCCCCGTCGCTTTAGCCAACTCCGCATAAGGAAATCCGGAATATTTCATGACCAGCAAGGTTCGTTCCCGCTCGTCTAGCTCTTCTAGCACATCGCGGACGATACTCTGGGACTCTTTTGCAAACCACATCTCTTCTGTAGAAGGACTGACGTGCTCTTGCTCGGATGCACTCCGCTCTTGTCTTGCGTACCTGCGTTTTTCTGAACGAAGATAATTATACGCTGCGTAGAGCGCGGACTTGGACAGCCATGCCGGGATATGTTCTATCACCGTGCGATCGGTATGGTAAAAGGAGAGAAACACATCCTGTGCAATATCTTCTGCCGTTTGTTGATCTTTCACAATTCGCATGATCTGTCTGACCACAAACGGATAATAGGTCGTAAACAATTCTTGAAAGGAATCTGCTTGATCCTCTACTCGAGCATGGTTCATCACCAGGTTTGCTTGCACCCCCACTGGATTCCTCCTTCCTGCGTGCGCCATTGACGAATGCCTCTACTGCCTCGTTCATCTAATAGAAACCGCCAAGGCGATTTTTGTGACAGGAAGAATGAAAATTATTTTTCATTTAAAAAGATAGCCGGATTCTCCAGGAATCTCCGCGTTAATTGATAGTGCTCCGTGTCCCGATAATTCACCTCTTGGACGGGGGATTCATCGAAATTGAAAATTTTTGCGTCTGGGTAGCCCAGTAGTATCGGTGAATGCGTCGCGATGATAAATTGGGCCCCTTCCTCCACCAAGTCCTGCATGAGGTACAGGAAGGCGATCTGACGCTTGGGGGACAAAGCAGCCTCGGGCTCGTCTAGTAAATAGATGCCCCTACCATTGAAACGGTTAGCAAATAGAGCGAAAAAAGATTCTCCGTGCGACTGGTTATGCAGAGAACGTCCGCCGTAGCCAGAATACCCTGTTCCACGAATGCGCTCAGTCTCGTCAATATGACTGGCAAAATGATAGAAGCTCTCCGCCCGCAGAAAAAAGCCATTCGTTATTTTGGGTAGCCAGGAAAGGCGTATGTAGTCACCCAAGCTCGACTCCGAGCGATCTACCTCATAATAATTGTTCCGCGACCCACCAGCTGTATGAAACCCGCATTGATAGGCAACCGCTTCGAGCATCGTAGATTTACCTGAGCCATTTTCTCCTACGAAAAAAGTGACACTCGCTTCAAGGTCAATGGTTTTCAGCTTGCGCAAGGATGGCAGGTGAAACGGATATTCTTTCGTGTTAGGAAATTTTTCTCGCAGCATCTTGATCGTTCGTAAATAGACCAATTTTTGACCTCCACTCTCATTATTTTCCCGATACACGCCGATACAACCTTATAAGGGCGCCTTTTTGAACGCCATCTATTTGGGGGAGAAGTATCCGTGGACAAGGTTTCCTTTCTTCAGGAAAAAAGTACATTTCATATGAAATATCCGGATCAGAGCGACCTCGCCTTTTACCGGTGGTATACGACTCAGTATCCAAATGAAGCCATCGGCTGGTTTCACCTTGGCCAAGAGCGAGAGGCACAAGGAAACACGGAACAGGCTCTCGAAGCGTACAGGCGTGGTCTGGTATCCAAACAAGGCCCGTATTACAACGAGACGCGTGACACTTATTCCAAACTCTTGCGGGAGCGACAGCGCAATACGTGGGGCCAACGAACACGTTTACTCTTGGCTTCACTCTTGTTTCTCTATTTTCAATTCGCTTTTTCTCCAGGACTGTTGAGAGATGCGTCAACCAAGACAACACCCCAGGCTGCCAAACAGCCCGTACCGACAACAGCACAAACGCAGCCACATGTCGAGGTCATCGCAGTTCCTCCTACACTCAGTGCCCGTGAGCTATCTGAACAGGTCCGGCACTATGTAGAGTCCCGGCGTCCTGCTCTTACGCAGCCTTTTACAGTGATGGTTGTCCCAGAAGTACCTGGTTCGCCGTTGTTTCGTCCCTTGCTGTTTTATCAGCCGCGCGAAGTCCGAGGCATCTTGCGTTACAATCCGACGAGTCGGACTGTACTCAGTGAAAAATGGTGGGATAAACCTGTGCAGTTGGAACGAGAACCGACACTTGCCACAGGTAAGGCAGAACTCACGGATGAGCAGCTAACCCTCCAGCATGTACTAATCTTGCGAAACGCCTTGTATCGCTATTATCAGCAAACGGGTACGTTGCCTGCCCAGCTGTCTGACCTGGCTGGCGCTTATCCAGGCAATTATTTGCCGCAAATTCCAGTGCCGCCAAAGAGACTTTTGTTAAAAAGCTATCCATATCATCCCAAAGCCTTCTTGCCAGAGTCCGCATGGGACAGCTTGCGCAATGTGCTGCCGCTTCCCGGCTATCCGGAGCCAGTGGCGCCTTTCGAACCGTTACAGCTTCACTTGTCTACCTCGACACATACGATGAAGCTCATCAGCGGTTCCCATCTGGTACGCAGCTATCCCGTAGCCATAGGCAAAAACGGTTCTACACCCGAAGGCTACTATACCATTCAACAAAAAATCAATCAGCCCCGCGGACATGACAATATTTATGGAACGAGGGGCATGGTCTTTCAGGAGAACGGGTATGTCATCCACGGGACAAACCATCCCGAGAGCATCGGCTCATCCGTTTCGCTCGGATGTGTTCGCTTGTACAATGCCACTGTCGAGGAGCTGTACAGCTTTGTTTCATTGGGGACAGAATTCATTATCTCCAATGCCCCGTCCTCTGCCCAGCCTTGGAGCAACCCTGTTCCATTCGTTCTCCCGGCTGGCCCTGAGGAAGAGACGCCACAAGTCATTTACAATTGGCTCCATTAATTCTCAGGCTACGTAAAGAAAAGACGTATGGAACGCTATCCCGTTACGCGCTGATTTTTACCAGACGCTTATCAAACGAAAAAAGCCCTTCTATTCCTTTATAAAAAGGCGTAGAAAGGGCTTTTTCCTATGAATGGGGGGAATTCACATGAGGTTACTCTGCGTTGACGATCACTTTGTACGGGATTGTCGTGTTGTTATTGTTGTAGACTAACAAGTAATATTTCCCTGGTTTTGCCTCAAATTCTCTCGTCAGTTTCTTACCTACGTTTTCGGGGTAGGCGAGATACGTATCGAGATCATCTTCATGGAACACCACCCAGTTTAAGCCTTCGTCCTGCTCGCTATTTACCGTAACTCGAACGATCCCTTCTTCTTCAACCTGAATGATGTAGGTGTCCTTGTCATCTGTACGATCAGTTTGACCACTTAGCTCTTCACCCATGTGTAGCGCATTTGCCTCATCGAATGAATTGTTCGGCTCGGTTTCGGTTGCTTCTGATCCTGCTTCAGGCAATTCCGCGGTTACTTTGTAAGGAATGGTTTCACCGTTAAAGTTGTACACAGACAAATAATAGGTACCCGGAGATGCTTCAAACTCACCTGACAGCGTTTTTCCTGAAGTAGCGGGGTAAGCGATATAGTCGTTCAGATCATCCTCGTGGTGAACGACCCAGTTCAGACCAGTATCATGCTCACTCGTTACGTTGATTTTCACTGTTCCGTTGCCCAATACGTTCAAGGCAAAAATGTCCTTGTCGTCTTGTTTGCTTGTTTGACCGCTCAGCTCCACATTGCTTTTCAACAGATTTGCCTCTGAAAAGCTGTTGTTTGGCTCTTGTTCCTTTTCCCGGATTTCTCCACCCTGCTCCTCGATCGTGATGCTAATTGATTTCGCAGTAACCGCTCCTTTCTCATCCGTTACTCGCAGTTTCACGGTATATTCACCCTGATTTTCGTAAACATGCGTAGGATTGGCATCACTGCTGCTTGTACCATCTCCAAATTCCCACAGATAGGATACGATGCTGCCATCCGGATCGGAGCTTCCGTTACTGCTAAACGTCACTTTCTCGTTTACGGCTGCTTTGGAAGGTCCGCTCATAACAATAACAGGTGGCTGGTTCTCTCCATCTCCCTGCTCTGGAAGTGCCCCGTGGAACGTGACATCATATTCAAACTGATTGGACGCATTTACTCTGTAGTTGGTAAAGTAGGCGGTTACGGTTTTGTAGCCGTTCCATGGATGGGAAGTCAGCGTGGTTAGAAACTCGTCTGTTATGCGATTCATCGTTTCCCAGTCTTCTTTCTCCCCTTCTGCCTGTGTGCCCGTGTACGTCCCTGTCAACGTAAAGGTTTGGAAGAACTCTGATTTGTGCCTGTTTGTAGACACATTTTGCAATCCGGTGGCATCTTTAATTTCCTGAAAGATTGCTGCACTTGCTTTAGGGTCCGGCGTCACCAAGTAATCATCCGACACCAGCGGCACTGTCAGATCAGGATAACTGTCTACCAACGAATCCATGGTACGGTGGTAATCCCAATTTAGTGCTGAGTCGTCGCTTAGCGTACGTATTAATCGGTCATAACCGTCAACATTATTGGCCTCTATGTAATCCATGATATCATCCAGCTTGTTCCAGTCTTCTTTCATCATGTGATACTGCAAGGCGTACGAATACGTATAAAAGTCCCATGTGCCGTAGCGTGCGTGCAAAGTTTGGGAGGCCGTATACCAATTGTCCTGTCCAAAACGAATGAGATTGCCGACCATTGATTTTCGTGGCTGAACCCCTGTTGTACGCGTGGAGCCTGCAAAGAGTTCCGCTCCCCCTTCTTCAAACCACGACAGTCTCTCGTCTTTGTAAATCGGACCTTCATTCCACAAGCCAGGTATGGCGTAGCGACCTTGCAAATAGTGCGTGAATTCATGGCGGAACAGCTCTTCCAGTGTGTACGTACTCTGCTGTGGTGTTCGTTCGTATGTGAAGAATGTTCCTTTCCCCTCAATATACATGCCCCCGTTGTCCGTTTCATAGCCATACAAGGGGTTGTTCATCTTGTACTCTGAGGGACTATTGTAAAGGACAATGGTTAAAATATCGTCTGGGTTCCCTGCTTCCATCGGTTCATCTCGTCCTGCCATCCGATGGAACTGAGCTTTTACCTCTTTTGCCGCCCAATATAACCGTTTTACTTTTTCTTCGGTGACATCACCCCCTGTTTTCATGACAATGCTTCCGTCATCAAACGTATATTCATTGGGCAGATACTTTTCCATGGCATCCTCACGAATCTTGTTGAACTGGATGTCTCTTCCCTGCGCGTCTTTTCCGCCGTAGACCGTCAGAATAAGCTTCGCTGCCTGCATATACTGAAGTCCCACATACGGATAAAGCTCTAACGCCTCTGTGAGAACCTCGTTGCCCTTATTCGGATTGGAATGATATTCTCCCAAATAAGCACTGTGATAAAATCCATTGTCAAGAACCCATTCTTTCTCCTCATCCGCATCACCGTGCAAGGCGAGATTTCCCAACTCGTTCAGATACGTATCGATTTTGCCGTAAAACTCCTGTTGCTTGGTCTGTTCATCCAGTCTCCACATCAGAATGTAGCTAAACTGGCCCATGATACGGAATACAGCATTACCCGCACTCCGTTGTGTAATGAAAGTATCCATCTGTTCTTCGTATTGACGAATGATTGGCGCAGCTTTCTCCACGAGGGAAGCGCTTACAGTAGTGTTTCCTATAAGTCCACCGAATGCACCTACCACCTCATTTTGAACATCTGTTCCCAATTTGAAATTCGGATTGTCTGCAATGGCGTGCAGAGCTGGAAGCACTTTTTTATGCTCGTTTCTCTGGTTGAGATAGGATAATTCCTGATGGTAGTAGCCGAGGTAATATCCAGATCGTAATACCTCAACCAGAGTATCTATTCCTTTGGAATCGCTGCTGGAGTATTGTCTACCTCTTGCTTCCAATGCATCTATGATGGCCTGAACGCGTTGACGATCGTTGTAAAAGGCATACGAGTCAGGAGTAAAATTAAATAATTCAGGAATCTGCTCCCAGTTGACCGTCACCAGTACATTGATTAATTCCTCATAGCTGAGCCTGTTCAAATCGGACATCGAGTACTTCTGGGCATTTGCCTTCATGATCTGATGCGTTTTGCTAGAAGACTCTTGCTCCTCTACACTCCAGGTCGGCTCCACTGGATGCGGATGCTCTCCTGCTTCGTCACTGGATTGATGCTGAAACAAAGTGATCGGGTCCAGCGTTCTCTCCACAAATTTTCCAGAAGGCGGAACGTTTTGATGCCCATCCCTTCCAATCGCATTTGAATAATCCTTGGCTGCCAATGCTTGAGCAGGAGTTCCAACCGTTCCAAATAGAAATGACGTCGAGAGAAGGACACCAGCCATTATGCGGCTTGTGTGTACCGTGTGACACTTTTTCTTCATGAATGAGCAAACCTCCTTTGAATGGTAACCGTAGTTTCGATTGCTGCGAGGAAGCCGAATTTTGATTTGTACTAGTTCACCTTCTTTCCATTCGAAATTTACTAAACACACACGCAGTTAGAATTGCAATTATGGTGCCAACACATATAACAGATAAGAAGAGTGAGAATGTATACATTTTTTTACAAAATTCCATAAACATGTATGACATTTTAGACACCGCTAGTAGAAAAGTGAGCTTTGCTTCGCGCACGCAAAAAAGCGCGTTCCCGTAAGTGGGAACGCGCCATCTTTTTACTATCACATTTATTTTTCTTCTTCCAATTCCCTCATCGCTTCTTCTTGTTCTTCTTCTGGGTTCCAATAATCGAGCACTTTTCCTTGCAGAACCTTGCCTTGAATGAATTCTACCTGCTGCTCACTGAAATCCTCTGTCCACTCAATACCCAATTGTTCAGCTAGACGTACGACGGTCAACAATTCTGACCAAGCCACGTAACGTTTGTACCAGAAGAACTGTGGCTGCTCGTTCATGTATGGGTAAAGGTCATCGAAATCGGTGTGTTTACAGTCAAGAGCTCGCTCAAAATTCACCTTGGTTTGGTGTAACTGTTCTTTGAAAAATGTGGGTAGATCCCTTTGTGCGTAGCCAGACATGGACTGTCCCCCCTGTCTCCCGATTTATTGGTATTGTACCACGCGAAAGAAGTTGTGCAAATAGTCGAATCGGTTTTGAATGGTTCTTTCAGGGCTAATCTTTAGCCATTCGATGCATCTGGGAACTGATTCTGCCCTTCCTCTTGTGGAGGTGGTGGCAGCTTAATTTCGTTCGAGGAACCATCTGTTTGACTAGGATCCGGATTCACGATGTCCGGTGGAACCTCACCTGTTCCCGGAGTTGGCGTTTGGCTACCATCTCCATTATTTGTATGCTCACCATTTCCTCCGGTACCTTGGTCAGGTGGAATTTCACCGTTGCCATTTTCCGTACCATCTGGATTTTGCCCCTGACCGTTGCCTTCCTCGTTATGACCAGGATCTTGATTGATCAGATTCTCCAGCTTCTTGGAGTCGATTGGGACTTCTTTTGATGGTGTCCCTACCTCACCTTGCGCATTTCTCGGAACGACTTGATAACGGTACTGTTTCGGACTATCCAGCACATCTACATAAGAGGTTTCCTTCATCCCCGCAGAGATGAGCTGTCTTTCACCGTTCTCGCTAATGCGGTACAAATCGTACGTATCGCCGTCAGCTCCACCAATCCAACTAAGCACAACCATCAATTTATTGGTACTTGGATCCATCGACATGTCTGCAGCCAATTGGAGCTCTGATTCTACTTCCACCTCTTTATGTTCTACCGCTCCTGCTGGTCGAACGAAGTCCGTTGACGGCACTCCTTTTAAGGATGTTGCCAACACTTTGGAGAACATTTGCGCTGTCATGCTACTTCCTTGGTGCATCAAATGCTGTTTGTCTTCTGGATCGAAGCCCATCCAAACGGCACCGACATATTCCGGTGTATATCCGACGAACCAAGCATCCTTGTTTGCTTTGCTGTCGCCTGCTATCGATTGGGTCGTACCAGTTTTACCTGCAACATGGCGGCCAGAGATACGTGCTGCCTTCCCTGTCCCTTCCTGAACCGCTTTCTCCAGCATGGTGTGAATCTCCCAAGCTGCGTCTGGCTTCAGTGCCTCAGTTTGCTTAGGCTTATATTCACGGACAACACCCTCGTCCTTGTTCTCCACCTTCATGATCGAGTGCGTCTCAGACACTACCCCTCCATTGACAAAAGGCGTGTACGCCTGAGCCATTTCCAGTGGGGACGTACCTAAACTCAAGCCCCCGAGGGCAATTGCTAGGTTTCGATCGTTCGGAGTCAGCTCAATGCCGACTTTCTTGAGGTATTCCAAGCTTTCTGGTACACCAATTTCATTTAACAACCAAACCGGCGGGATATTCGCGGAGTCGATCATCGCCCGGTTCATGCTCACCGTTTCCGTGTATTGGTTATTGTAGTTGCGCGGCTCATAACCATTGAAGCTCTGCCGTTTGTTGCTCAGTTGCGAATTCGCGTTCCATTTGTTGATATCTTTATTTACTGCTGGAGCGAACACCGCAATCGGCTTAAAGCTGGAGCCCGGCTGACGCTTCATGTCTGTCGCATAGTTAAAGCCTTTTGGTGCATAGTTGCGTCCGCCCACCATCCCGGCAATTCCGCCTGTTTTCGCATCGATGACAATCATGGATGATTCTACACCGCGCTTGGCACCGTCTTTCGGGAAGTTTTTGGCATTGGCATATTCCTCTACCATGGCATCCTGTACTTTCGGATCGAAGGTCGTGTAAATGTTCCAGCCTCCGCGGTACAGCTCTTCTTCTGTCACGCCGAACGTGGCTTCGGATTCTTCTACCATATAGTCAAAAAACGCGCGATAGCCTTTTTTCAAGCTCGCACCAGCCACTTCGTGCGGTTTGGTCGGCAATGCCTCTGCTTGAGCTGCGTCTTTTTGCTCATCGGTAATGATTCCTTGCTCATACATCAGACGAATGACAGTATCTCGACGCAATTTTGCTTTTTCTGGATTGTTAAAAGGTGAATAAGTGGTCGGTGCTTTTGGAATGGCCGCCAGCATCGCTGCTTCCGCAACGGTAAACTTCTCATCGCTTACCGACTTGCCGAAGTAATACTGGGCAGCATCCTCTATCCCAAATTCCCCTTCGCCCAAATAAACGCGGTTCAAGTACATCTCTAAAATTTGATCTTTCGAGTACTTGCGCTCCAAACCAATCGCAATACTCATTTCTTTTGTTTTACGCCAGAACGTTTGGTCTAGGGTGAGAAAGACGTTTCTTGCCAGCTGTTGGGTAATGGTACTTCCCCCTTCAGCTAACGATCCTTTTTTAATGTCATTGACAATGGCGCCACCGATCCGAACCATATCGACGCCTTTGTGTTCATAGAAGCGCTTATCCTCTACGGCGAGGAAAGCATCGATCAAAACCTTTGGCACTTCATTAATTGGTTTGTATATACGGTTCTTCTGACGAATCAGACTCGTCATCTCTTTCCGGTTTTTGTCGTATATGACCGTTGGTTCTGCTTTTAAGTCCTGTAGCTTTTGTACGTTTTGCTCAATCATCCGGTCTCCCGCATACAACAGGGCGAAGTAGCCCCCAATCACACTAAGGAAAAGGAATATTGCAAACGATACGGCAATCATCAGCAAGTTGTTCTTTTTCTTCCTGACTTTCTTCTTGGCCTTTGCTGCCATTATTTACCTCCTGGTTTTCTCTCTCTCCCCCACATCTTATATAGACGGTCCCATTTCAAAAAAGTTTCTATTTTGGATCGTAGTCTATCATTCCATATTGAACTTTGTTTGTCACTGGAAAAGCCTATCTCCTTAAACAGAAGATAGGCTTTTTCCTAAAGGTAAACCATTTATTTCAGCAGTTTTTCTGCTTCAGCCATGACGTTTTCTACCGTGAAGCCGTATTCCTTCATGATGCGATCACCTGGTGCAGATGCGCCAAACTGATTGATTGCGATAACCGTACCGCTATCGCCAGCGTAACGCTCCCAACCCATTGGAGAGCCCATTTCTACCGCCACGCGTGCTTTTACAGACGGTGGGATCACAGCGTCGCGATACTCTTTCGGCTGGCGCTCGAACAGGTTCCAGCTCGGCATGGAAACAACGCGTGCTTCAATACCTTTCGCGAGGAGTTGCTCACGCGCCTGCATCACGAGGGATACCTCAGAACCAGTTGCCAACAGGATGAGCTGCGGATTGCCGCTTGGAGCGTCTGCGAGGACATACGCACCTTTGCTCACACCTTCTGCCGCTTTCTCGATCGTCTCAGGCAAGACTGGCAGGTTTTGACGAGTCAGAACCAGCACGATTGGCTCATCTGTGCGGGATACAGCATATTTCCAAGCCTCGTTCGTCTCCACTGCATCAGATGGACGAAGAATGGTCAAGCCAGGCATTGCACGCAAGGAAGCGAGCTGCTCAATCGGCTCATGCGTCGGTCCGTCTTCACCAACCGCGATGGAGTCATGCGTAAATACGTAAACAACAGGCTGCTTCATCAGTGCGGAGAGGCGAATCGCCGGACGCACGTAGTCGGAGAATACGAAGAATGTACCCCCGTATACTTTTACGCCACCATGGAGAGCCATACCGTTGAGTGCTGCACCCATCGCAAATTCACGAACACCAAACCAAATGTTGCGGCCATCGTAAGAACCTGGCAGGAAGTTGCCCGCTTCTTTAATCACCGTGTTGTTGGAATGTGCCAAGTCAGCCGAACCGCCCAAGAAGAACGGAACGCTGGTTGCCAATGCATTGATCGCATTACCGGAAGCAACACGAGTCGCCAGCTTCGCGCCAGCTTCATACGTTGGCATATGGTTGTCCCAGCCAGCAGGCAGATGCCCTTCCTGTGCAGTCGTAAATTGCAGAGCCAATTCCGGATACGCACTCGCGTATGCAGCAAACAGGTCGCGCCAAGCAGCTTCTGCTTTTTCGCCAGCATCAGCAAGGCCTGTATACAAGTCGGTAACCTCTTGTGGTACATGGAATTCATTTTCATGGTGCCACTCGTAGCTTGCTTTTGTCAGCTTCACTTCGTCTTTTCCGAGTGGAGCGCCGTGAGAAGAGCTGGAGCCGCCTTTGTTCGGGCTTCCGTATCCAATGACGGTTTTTACTTCGATCAAGGTAGGACGATCCAAATCTTTTTTCGCTTCTGCGATTGCCGCTTCAATGGCAGCCAGATCATTGCCGTCTTCTACGCGAATGTATTGCCAACCATACGCTTGGTAGCGACCCTCTACATTTTCAGAGAAGGAACGGGAAAGCTCGCCATCCAGAGAGATATCGTTCGAATCGTAGAGCACGATCATTTTGCCCAGTTTCAGGTGAGCAGCCAGAGAAGAAGCCTCGCTGGATACACCCTCCATCAGGTCGCCGTCACCGCAGATTACGTATGTGTAATGGTCAACGATGTCAAAGTTGTTGCGGTTGTATACGGCTGCCATGTGCTTTTCAGCCATCGCCATACCGACTGCCATTGCGATTCCTTGTCCCAGAGGACCAGTTGTCGCGTCAACACCCGCCGTGTGTCCAAACTCAGGGTGACCAGGCGTTTTGCTACCCCATTGACGGAAGTTATGTAGGTCTTCCAGTGAAACATCGTATTTCATCAGATGCAACATCGAGTATAATAGCATAGAGCCATGTCCTGCTGAGAGGACAAAACGGTCACGGTCAATCCACTTTGGATTGCTCGGATTTACTTTCATGAATTTGCTCCAAAGAACATGAGCCATAGGGGCTGCACCCATCGGCATTCCCGGGTGACCGGAATTCGCCTTCTCGATGGCGTCAATCGCCAACGTGCGGATGGTATTAATGGATAGCTGATCAACAGACGTATGCTGAGTCATCTCGCAAAATCCTCCCTGCGTTTTCTAGAAATTACTACCGAGAATCAGGTAAAAACACACTGTGCCATTATAGCATAGTTCCCATTCATAATCATGTTCGCTTTCCATGAATTAAGGAGGTCTTTTTCAATGAATTACCTGTATCTTACTATCGGGATCGTCTTAGGTGTTGCTGGAATTGGCATGTTGCTCTTTGCGATGACCAGCTCACCTATTTTGAAAAAAAACAGAATGGAACGCCGCAGACAAGCTGCCGAGAATCATCGTCCGGAAGAATATCATTAATAGAGGAGAATTGGCATGCAGAAAGAGCGTTTCGCGATGCAGGTAGCCGTTCACCTTTTTCTGGTGAGAGGCACGCAAGTCTTGTTATTACGTCGCTACAACACCGGCTACGAAGACGGCAATTACAGTGTTCCCGCCGGACATCTGGATGGGAATGAAGAAGTGAAGACAGCCGCGATCCGCGAGGCAAAAGAAGAATGCGGGATTGACATCGATCCAGCGAGCTTAGAGATGGTAGGCGTCATGCATCGTCGCTCCAATGATGAGCGCATCGATTTTTTTGTCGCTGCCACGGAATGGCGCGGAGAAATCATCAATGCCGAGCCAAATAAATGCGATGAGCTCGTATGGATGGACATGGATAAATTACCCCCGAACGTCATTCCTTATGTGAGACAAGCTCTCTCGAACTTTAGACGAAAGCAGTGGTTTGACAGCTTTGGCTGGGAGCCTTCATTCGAGTTGAAGAAATAATAAAAAGCAACCATCCTCCGGAGCATTATGCTCGCTTGGCTGTTGGTTGCTTTTTCATGTTTATCCTTCGATTATCTGTAACAGAAAGTGAACCGCCTTGTTCCAACGATTACGCAGTTTTTTTCTCACCGCTTCGTCAAGCTTCGGCTCATAGCGACGCCCTACCTTCATTCGGGCTTCCAAATCGTTCGCCGTCCACCAGCCACACTCTTCCCCGAGTAAAAACGCAATGCCCATCGCTGTTGTTTCGTTGATCTCAGGCACCTCAACCGGAACACCCAGCAGATTTGCCTGAAACTGCATCAAATACGGATTTTGCGTCAATCCGCCGTCTACACGCAAGACGGAAATCTTTTGTCCGACAGCCTGTTCCATTGTGATAAACACATCCGCTACACGATGAGCGATCCCTTCCAGCATCGATTTTGCCATCAGCGGTCGGTCAGTATGCTGGGAGAGTCCGAGAAAAACGCCTCTCGCCTCCGAGTTCCAGTACGGCGTCCCGATCCCGTTCAATGCAGGAATAAATAATAGATTGCTTGGGTCTTCTCCCTTGTGCAGTTCTTCATACCACTGCTCCGACCATCGTTGCAGCTCGTCTATATTTTGATACAGTCCAAGCTGTTCCTTGCCCCATTCAATAGCAGACCCCGCCGCATAAATCGCGCCATCAAGCGCATAAGTATGTTGCGCCCCGCGTTTCCAGACAAGCGTCGTCAAGAGTCCGCTCTCTTTCGTCGCAGGCGGCTCGTTTCCGACGTTCATGTAAGCGAAGCAACCCGTGCCATACGTGCATTTGGACATACCCGGCTCTATGCAGAGGTGACCGTAAAGAGCGGCTGGCTGATCCACCTGGCTGACGAGAATCGGTGCTTGGATGCCGCAAAATTTATCCGGATCTGTACTGCCAAACGAGCCAACTGTTGGACGAACCTGCGGCAGCCAGTCTTCCTCAATCTCCAAATACCGCAATATCTCCTCATCCCAATTCCCCTGCCGATGAGCAAACAACAGCGTTCGGGCAGCGGTGGAAGCATCGGTTACATACGAGGCGCCTCCTGTCATCTGCCAGATCAACCAAGAGTCAAGCGTGCTGCAATAAGCCTGCCGCTGTCGGATCTTTTCTTGCACCAGAGGCACTTCTTCCATCATCCATCTAATTTTGGTAGCGGAAAAATACGGGTCAATCAAAAGTCCAGTTTTCTCGGCCACCTTCTGTGCCCATACGCCATCCGCCTTCCAGCGCTCGGCGATTTGATCGGAGCGGCGGCACGACCAGACGACTGCCGGATAAAGCGGCTCTCCGCTGACCGAGTCCCAGAAGAGAACCGTTTCTCCCTGATTGGCCAGGCCAACCGCTTCCACCTGCTCTGGTTCGATACGTTCCTTGAGCAGCACGTCAGCGACTCCCATCAAGACCTTCTCCCAGATCTCCTCCGGGTTATGCTCCACCCATCCGGACTGCGGATAATATTGTGTGTGCTTCTGGTAGCTTTCGGCAGCAACTCGTCCATGGCGATCTACCATCAGCACCTTCGTCCCGGTTGTCCCCTGATCGATCGACAGCAAATACTTCTCCATACAGCAGACTCCTTTTTCATTATTCTAGGCTGAATGATCTTCTTTCTCTTCATCAAATCCGAATGTTCTGTCTTTAATCCCGATACGCCCCTCCACAATTCCTTTGCGGAACAAGAGATGATACAAAATGACTCCAACAGCCAGCAAGGTAGCTGCCACGATCGCTACGCTATGGAATTTTTCTGGAACGGTCAGGATGCCAATCTCAAAGATCAACCATGCGATAGCAAGGAAAGTAAGCGGTGTGCGCCATTTGCCCAGGTCAAAGTACTTCGATTTGGGCAGTTCCTTGCGTTTCCATGCATAAGCAGCAATCGTTGTCAGGTAGAGAAGTGCAGGCAGAACGGAGGTGGCCCCTACCAGAAGGGTCAGGGAATCAGCGAATAACACAGCGAGAATGCCAAGCACTAAAACAAGTAATACTGCGTTTGTTGGTACGGAAGTCTGAGGAGATACCTTCTTGAAGATGGAGGAAGCGAAAAATACATTGTCGCGTGACAACGCATAGATGAGCCGGGAAGCGGAAGCCATGATGATCAAGCCGCACGCGAAGATGGAAATGAGGCAAAGCACCAGAAAGAAGCTGGATACGGCAGAGCCAAGACTTGTTTGCAAAATGTACGGAATCGGATTCGCTGCACCGAGCACAGCCGGCAGATCCGTTATGGCAACAGAAATGACAATCAACAGCAAGAAACCGATCACACCACTCAACAATACGGATAAAATCATGGCACGAGGCACCGTTTTCTTCGCATCGATCGTCTCCTCAGAGAGATTCGCAGCAGCCTCGAAGCCTACCAATGTAAAGGAACCCATCAGCGCTGCCATGATAAAAGCGCCTAGGTACGAACCGTCTGATTGAGTCGCAGCGGTACCGATATCAGTCAGCATGCTCCAATTCGCCCCGTTGTACATCACAACTGCCCCCAGCACCACAACGATCCCGACCATACCGATCACTTCGGTGTATACGGCGATATCGTTAATGCGAGTAGCCAGCTTCACTCCATAAATGTTTAATAAAGCTTGTACGACCAGCGTACCAATCACGATCCAGATCAGCGTCATGGAGCCTGTATCCCAGCCAAATATCTCGGCAATAATGGGCGCCAGCGCATAGTCGACTGTGGGAACCACGATAACGAGAAAGCAAAAGGCGATCCAGCCAGCAAACCAACCCAGCCCCGGGTTGGCAAGACGCGTCACCCATTGATAGGAATAACCGCTCAATGGAATTCGTCCGGCAAGCTCTGCAAAAATAATCGCCACTATCAAATGTCCAATGGTTACAATCGGCCAGGTCCAGATACCAGCCGGCCCAGCCGTACTAAGCACAAATCCATAATTACTAAAAATGCCTGTGGTAATGGAAATGAAAGAAAACGCGACGGCAAACGAACTGAACAGTTTTAATGTCCGTCTCAATTCTTGCTTATAATGATACGTTTGCATATCTTGCGAATCATTTGCTTGTACCGATTGTTTCACCATTGATTGCCTCCCTCACCATTTGCTTTACATAGATGTCTTAGCAACGATGACTTGCAATCCTTCCTGAGCGAGCCGCCCAGCAAGAGACTGGGGTAGTTCCTCATCTGTAATCACTACGTCGATGTCGGATAGCTCTGCCACCCTCATAAAAGCGGTTACATTTATTTTGGAATGATCAATCAGTGCATAGGTCTCTTTGGCGTTATTAAGCATCAGCTGCCTGATGTCTGACTCGCCCACATGGTAATCCGTAAAACCAGTTTCTGCTGCCAATCCCCCCACACCAATAAATGCTTTGTCCACATACAACCCCTCGAGGCTTTTCCTGGCGATCGGACCGGACATGGCCAGATCCCCTGTGCGCAATTCACCCCCACTCATAATCACCTTTGCATCCGGGTGCAGAGATAGTTCCAATGCCACCAGTAGCGCATTGGTTATCACCGTAATTCCTTTTTTATGGTAAAGGTGTTTGGCGAACAATTGTGTTGTCGTGCCCAAATCAATATAGATCGCGTCGCCATCCTCCACCAAGGAGGCGGCGGCGACCGCAATCGCCTCCTTCTCCTCCAAGTTTAATCCACTCCGCTTGGCATAAGGAGGCTCCACGTTGGTTTTATTCAGAATAGCGCCACCATGCACCTTCTTGAGTAGCCCCTGCTGCTCCATTTCATACAAATCACGCCTGATTGTTTCGCGCGTCACCGTTAATCGGCTGCATAGCTCTGCAATACGAACGGATTGATTTTCTTGTAGCATTTGCAGGATCAGCTGCTGTCTTTCTTCTTGTAGCATGGATGATCACCAACTTCTCTTAATTGTAAATCTCCTGACTAGACTGGAACAGGGTCTGGACGTTCGTCGCAAATTCTTCCGCCTTTTTCTTCACAGTCCCCTTCATTAGTATATCTCCTAACGATGCGAGTCGTCCTGTCATTTGCAAATCCATCTCGTACTGCACGCGTGTGGCTCCCGGCTGTTCCTCTATTAGCTGAAGGTGCAATTGATTGCGGAACAATCCTGCCAACGCTACCGGTTGTCCGGTCATCTCCACTTGCAGCGCTTCTCCTTCTACCGCTTCTTTTAATTCCCCCGTGACGCGGAATTGAATCGTCATAAACTGAATTTTCACTTCCATGCTCGCCTCATAACGGGTGGGGCTACTCATTTTCACTTCTTTGCAACCTGGTACGCAGCCTGACAGCTTTTCTACATCCATAAAGACGGACCATACATCCGCTTTGCTTGCCTGAATCGTAAACGAGTCGGATAGCTTCATCGTAAACTCTCCCTTCTGACGATCGCTTTAAAAGAGATGCTTGGCTGTTTCTTTTGCCAATTCCATCGAATTGGTGTGATCATCGTCGCCACGACAGGTACAACTCCCTGCTGCATAAACATCCGGCAGATTCGTTTTCCCGGTGGCATCTACGATAATTGCATCGTGATGATCTCGCTCGATTGGCGTTCCTTTCAAGAAAAACGTGCAGGGTACCCTCCCTTTTGCAAAGATGAGCGTATCGCACGCCACTTCGTTTATCTCATCCGTCATCCGATTCCGCAGCTGTACTCCTTCTACACGGGACAGTCCCTTGATAGAGGTAAGCTCCCAATCTGACTCAGCGTATTTGACCATATTGCTCGTCTCTTGTTCCAGAAGGACCGCTGTACTCCGAGAGATTCTGCCATTCTCGATCAACACAATTTTGCGGCCTGGCTGATATCCTCGCTCTATCAGCTGCATCGCCATCATCGGAGTCATGACTCCTGCTGGACGTGTCCCCGGGATTTTGTGCGCCTCACGCGGTTTTTCCAGTGAGCCTGAGGCAATCAGTATTTTCTTTGCCTCTATAGAATAGGTGCCCATCGGTGATTGGACGTACAACTGGTGCAGCTGACCGTTTGCGCCTGGAAAAAAACCGACGACAGTTGATTGTTCGTGAATCTCGTAGGGAAGCGACGCGGCTTTTTCCAGCAGCTCCCGTTCTAAAGCAAACTCATCAGAGCTCCAATACGGTAAGGTGAAGCCACCTCTTCTCTTCTGATAATCGATCATCAGAACAGAGCTGACTCCTCCTTCCCACGCTGAAAGGGCTGCCGTCAATCCCGAGATTCCTGCTCCAATGATCACCAATTCATACTTCATAACTGCTCCTCTCCTTGTGCTACAGCTAGATAAGAGTTTCTTACTCCTTTTAAAGGCTGTTTCCCGGTCTGTTCAGGATAGGTCTCGGCCATAACATCGATGATTTTGGGAATACAGCAATTTCCTTGGCATTCTCCTAAGGTAGCTCCAGTCCGCCGCTTCACTCCATCAATGGTCTGCGGGGTGAGTGGACGCTTCAATGAATTGACGATCTCACTCCGGGTAATGGAGCGGCACAGACAGATGACCTCTCCTGTTTCCTGCTCTTCTGAAAAGAGATCCGGCAGGGCGTGCTGTGCCTGTTCGTTTGCTTGCAGCTCAAGCCCGGCTTTCTGGAGAGTTTCCGCTACCAGCTCTGCTATGCCTGGGGAAGCCGAGAGTCCGGTGGAACGAATCCCGGCGGCATGAATCATGCGTGGCTGTACTGCAGATGGGCGGATGACAAAATCTCCTTCGCTGCAAACTGCCCTGACCCCGGCAAACTGACGAATCGTAGAAAAATGCCGAGAGTCGGGAACCAGTTTCTCACAGCCTGCCAGCACCGATTCCATGCCGACCTGTGAGGTGGAGCGATCCCATTTGTCCGCTTGATCCTCCGCCGTTGGCCCAAGCAGAAAACCACCGAAAACAACTGGCGAAACCAACACGCCCTTGGAGGTTTTCGTTGGAACAGGCAGGATGATCGAGGAAATGGATATCGCCTTTTCGGTCAGGATAAACTGGCCTTTACGCGGTGAAATGGAGAAGCTCTCATCTCCCACCATCCGAGCAATTTCATCGGACCATAATCCGGCAGCATTCACCGCATAACGGGTCGTGACCGTTTCACCATTTTCCAACGTAAGGAGAAGGTCCTCTCCATCCGGAACAGTCTCGATGCGGGAGACTCCTTGCCCAAGCACAACCTCCGCACCGTTTAACACGGCTATCTCTCCGAAGGCTCTGGTGGCCCAGAATGGATCGCAGATCGCTTCGTCTGGTACTGCCAATCCGCCTGTTACCTTGACTGTCACAGCGGGATTCATCTCGAGAATCTCCTCAGCAGACATCCAATGAACATCTACGTCATTCGCCTTTGCATTGGGAACATAGGTGGTTTCGATAATCTGCTTTTCTTCTTCGTTTGTCGCCACCATCACGGCGCCACAGGGAATGTAGGGGATTCTCAGATTCTCAACTAACATCGGCCATAAGCTGCGGGAGCGGCGAAGGCACTCTGCCTCAACCGTGCCTGGCTTTGCATCAAACCCGGTATGGACAATTCCACTGTTCGCCTTGCTTGTCCCTTCACAAACGTCAGGCTGCTTCTCGATTAAAAGCAGTTTCAGTTGATAAAACGAAAGGGCGCGTAATATGGCTGTACCGACTACTCCACCACCAATCACCACAACGTCGTACTTATGGTTTTGCATTCTGGTCCACCAACCTCAGGTTTTTGTTTGCAAAATATTGCTTTAGTTTGCTTTATTTCGTATTCATTATATTCTGACTTCTGTTTTTCTGTCAATAAACGAACTGCTACCGTCATATGACAGCAGCAGCTCATCATTTTGCTTTTTTTTGCAAACAGTGGTTAGAGTGTGAAACGGTGGATCATTTGCTGTAATTCCTTTGCCATCTGGTTTAGCTGCTCTGCGGATGTAGAGAGCTGGTTCATCGAGATGCGCTGCTCTTCCGTAGAAGCAGCCACACTCGATGCACTTGAGGCAGATTCCTTTGCAATCGAGGACAACTGCAAAATAGATGCCGTCACCTGTTCCGTTGCCGCTGACATTTCCTCTGCAACGGATGAAATCTCCTGAATCTGATCCGCGACATCCTGGGTAGAATCCATGATCCGGCGGAATGCTTCCCCTGTCTCTTGGGCAATCTGGATTCCGGTTTCAACCTCGCGCGTTCCCTCATCCATTGCTTGTACCGCTGAAGTCGTTTCCCGTTGGATTTCGGTAATCAGATTGGCGATTTGGTTGGCCGAGTCGTTGGACTGCTCTGCCAGCTTGCGCACTTCATCCGCTACCACAGCGAAGCCTCTTCCTTGTTCACCTGCACGCGCAGCTTCAATCGCCGCATTCAGTGCCAAAAGGTTCGTCTGGGATGCGATGCTTGCGATTACTTCCACGATCTGTGAGATTTCTGCTGAACGGCTATCCAGCGAACGAACTACATCGGCAGAATGACTAACAGATCGGTTGATCGAATCCATCTGTCCTGACACCTTTTCTACAGATTGGTTGCCCGCCACCGCTTCGTTTGCCATATGTTTCGATGATTCGGCCATCGTGGAGGAGGCTTCGGCAATCCGCTGAATACCGATTGCCATTTCTTCCATCGCCCGAGCACTTTCCTCAGCACTGTGCTGTTGATTCTCCGTGCCGGTTGCTACCTCTTGGAACGACGAGGCCACCTGACCGAAGGCAAGTCGTGCTTCATGCGCTTTCTTTGCGGAGGTATCCGAGACTGTTCCTACTTGACCGGTATAGCCGCTAATATTTTTCATCATTCCGTGCAGATCCTCAATGAATGCATTCACTGCTGTCGCTACGTCACCAATCTCATCCTTACGCCGGATTGGGATGGTCTGGGTTAAATCCTTTTTTTCCACCAAATTGACGATGCCTGCTTTCAGCTGCAGCAATGGACGTGCTACCTGTCGATTGATAAACCAGTACAAGAGTACGAGGAAAATACTGATGGAGACACCAAAAATAATTAGGCTGATGTAAAAGTATTGGGTAATCGGTCCGTTAATCTCTGCTGCGGGCATGACAGTAGCTAGCGTCATACCTGTTTCCCCGATCGGAGCGAAGGTGACGTATTGCTTTTGTCCAGCTATGGTAGCTTGCGTCATACCCGTTGCGGTTGCTTCTGTTATGTGATTGGCAATATCCCGCAGTCCCGTTTCAGACTCGTCCGTAATTTTCACCTGCAAGTTCTTTTGCGCGTCGCGGTGGGAAACGTAAATACCCGACTTGGAAACGATAAAGCCGTAACCGGTTTCGCCTACCTTCAAATTTTCGATGCTTTTGTTAAGCTCCGTAAGTCCGATATCCAATGTCGTCGTACCGCCGATCTTTCCTCCCACTTTTATGGGCGCAATTGCTGTAACCATAGGAACTTTGGAGATCGGGTCGGCATAAGGTTCTGTCCACACATATGGTTTGTCAACCATTCCCGCCTTGTACCAATCCTGTGCGAGATAATCATAGCTGCCATCACTGTAAGCAGGATCGAGCTCAACCTTGTCGTTATTGCGGATAGCGTACCTGCCGTACAGCTTTTGTGAGCTGTCGAAGCTATATGGCTCCATCCAAAATCCACCGCCCACAATCAAAGGCTCAGACGCTACAACATCGACCAGCGTCCCTTCGAGTTGCTTGATTGTTTCCTTGGAGCCATGCGAGACAGAATACGTGAGTGTTTCCGAGAGCTTGCCTGTCTTGTCCAGCATACCATTCAGATAAGCCGCCTCTTTGGCTACCTGCATTTGTAGCTTTGCTTCTACTTCACTCGAGATAATTTGCTCAAACTGGAGAAAACCAAACACTAGCTGAAGAATAAAAATACCGATGGTGATGGCAGCCAAAATGGTTACCAGCACATTTTTTATGCTCCTCATGCAAAAGCCTCCAATCACACAAAATAAAAAAATGAAATTCATGACACGACGACATTTGGTAATCTACCCCACTATTACCATTTGTAAACTTCTTTTTTCGCAAACTTTTAAAAATATCAGAACATAACAAAAATCTATCTACATAACAAAAAGACGCCTGCTATCCGAAATGTTCATGGACAGACAAGCGCCGGACTCTAAGGAATGAGTAGAGATTACGACACAGGGGGTTGCTTATTCGTTCTAGGTTCTTTCATTCCACCAAGACGCTGTAACTGGCGAATCATGAGGAACGAAAACCCTGCGAAACAAACGATCGTCAACGTAATTTTGCTATATTGATAAACTCCCGCAACCATTATATCCAGTTGATCAAAGAACCAATAGCCTGCAACAAAGTAATGCAAGGTCCAAATTATACTGCTCGGCAAAAAGAATAGGAGGAACTGTCGAAACGGCATTCGACTGGCACCAGCGAGGATAGGCACGATATGACGAATAATCGGAAGAAAGATTCCAAAAGCGAGCAGCCAGCCCATTGATCCGCGCAATGCCGACAGTAAATCAGCACGCAAGCCCAGATTCCGGGTCATCCAGCCAAATGCACTCGCTCCCAGCAAGTACCCCACGAAAGAAACGATGAAAAAAACGGGGTATATGACTGCAAATGCTGTAAAAAAGTCCGCCCCTGTATTGGCAACCTGCGCCCCCACGGTCATGACCGTAATCTCGTCAGGAATGAATTTTCCCAGCATGCCTGTAACCATCTCCCAGAATCGTGCGTAATACCCTGTAAACTCCACCTGTGCCGCCTCCTTTCTCTCTGTACTCTATCCTAACGGGTAAACCTTTCAAAAGAAGACAGAAATCCTTAAGAAATGGATAAGGATTTCTGAAGAATTTCTTACAAAATAGATTTTGAGATTCCAAAACAAAAAAAACGTGTTTACCAACACCCGCATACACACGGCTTGGCAAACACGTACTTACACTCTATTCTCTTCCATCAGCCTTACGCTTGCTGCGCAATGCTGACATGGCTTCAATGAACTCTTCCTTGTCAATGACGTTCAGCTCATATAGCTCCCGAATTTCATCTTCTATCAACAGCAAATCCCCTTCAGGATCGCCTGTATAAATAAACAATCCGAAACGGTGCAGAAACGCCTTCAAATCGAATTCATTCGGGTTTATTTTCAATGAGCTCCCTCCAGATCGATTTCCATCCTTGCGAGGACGGCATCGTAATCAAACTCGACAGCAAAGCCGGTAATGACGATGATCTTCGCGTGCGGATACGCTTCTTGCCACGCCTCCTCCTCTTCCGGTTTCAGTCCGACGATATACAAAGGGTCCGTGGACAACTGTGGATGTTCTTGACACAAGCGTAAAAACTCCTTGCATCTCTCCTGTTCGACAGCCGCATTTAGAACGAGGACAGCTCGCTCAACTTCTCCGGACTCTCTTTGTTTAGCCAGCAACTCGAAGGTTTTGACTGAAGGCACAATGGCGTTAATCTCAGGAAAACGATCAAGCACTTCATCCAGCCAATCATCTTCATTCCAGGCCAGGTAGTAAAGCATCGCAGTAGACATGTAACATACACCTCATGGATATATACTTGACAATATAGGTAGCCATTCTTATTTCTTTTCTATTATAGCACGTCTCGCAATAACTGCCCACGTTGTTGGCTTGACTTCGCCTTTTCCTTCACGTAAGGTGGAAAAAGCAAACAATCAGCTTGAACAGATTTTTGTTGGAAACGAGGTAGACGTAGTGAATAAGAAGCACCTTGCCCTCTTGTTCTTTATTGCTTTTTTCATCATGCTCGGTTTTGGCATCATTATCCCCATTCTTCCCTTTTTCGCAGAAAAATTGGGTGCGACTTCGTTTCAAATCGGCGTGCTTTTTGCCAGCTACAATATTATGCAGCTGGTGTTTGCACCGATTTGGGGAGCACTTTCAGACAGAATCGGGCGAAAGCCACTCATATCATTCGGGCTGTTCGGCTTTTCCATCACCTTTATCCTGTTTGGACTAGCTGACAGTTACACAGAAATGCTCCTGTATCGCATTTTGGGTGGAATCGTCTCGGCTGCCGCATTGCCAACGGTAACTGCTATGGTGGCGGATCTCTTCCCTTCAGAAGAACGAGCAAAAGGGATGGGAATCATTGGCGCCGGAATTGGGCTTAGCTTTGTCTTCGGTCCGGTAATTGGCGGACTGCTCAGTGGATTCGGCTTTGCCGTTCCCTTCTACGCTTCGGGTATCGTGGCGTTGCTTACGTTTTTCCTGATCCTGTTTGCCTTGCCAGAGAGCTTACCGAAAGAAAAACGGGCGAATCTGCAAAAAGAACAGCAACAAAATCCGCTTGTCTCTTTGTTCGGTTCCATGTCCTTGCTGTACGGTATTTTGTTCACCGTCTCCTTTGCTTTTTCGGGATTGGAAACGACTTTTGCCCTGTACATAAGTGATTTGTACGGCTTTACCTCCAAAGACCTCGGCTATATGTTTCTCGTCATGGGCTTGATCGCTGCCGCGGTACAAGGCGGGCTCATTGGAAGAATGGTCAAGCAGTTAGGGGAAGCAAGTGTCCTCGTCATTGGGATGATTCTTTACGGCATTGGATTTTTCGCCATTCCTCTGTCGGGTAACTTTTGGATACTGGCGCTGATTCTCTCGCTATTCGGAGCGGGTCAAGGAATGATCAGAGCGACAGCCACAGCAATGATCACCCAACGAACGACGCAAGGACAAGGCGTGACGAGTGGGGCAATCAGCTCGATGGACAGCCTTGGACGCATCTTGGGTCCATTAACAGGCGGAGCGGTTTACCAAGTCTCCCACAGCGGTCCTTTCTTCCTCGGTGGAGTTCTGATGGTACTTCTCCTCCTCTGGTTCGTCAGTGGCTATCGTCGCCTGCCAGAACCAAGCACACAAGCGCAATCGTAAGTCATACAAAATGGAGCACCACCAGCATTCAACACTTTGCTGGCGGTGCTTTTTATATTACTAGTGCTCCTGTAGCTCCATCCAGGCCGAAAAGGTTACGTCTATCTCCTTCTGCACCTGATCGATCTCTTGTTGCCAAGCTACTAACTGCTCGTAAACTGCCCCTTCACTTTGGAGCAAGACCGTCAGTTCACCTTTTCTTTCTTCTAACAAGGCTATTTTTTGTTCGAGCTCTGCTAACTTGTATGGATTCAGTCGTTTGGTGGTTGCATTTGTCACAGCTGTCTCTTGAACTTGTTTGACTGCTGGCTGCTTTCTTTCTATCTCCTCCAGCTTACCAGCTCGAGCAGCGATCCTCTGTTTTTGCTTTTCCCTTGCTTCCTCATAGGAACCCACATCGTGAACCAGCCGCTTATTTTCTACCCAAAACACGCCATCTGCCATCTTGTGCAGGAAATAGCGATCATGAGAGATCATGAACAACGACCCGCGAAAATCCGCCAATGCTTCCTCCAATGTTTCTCGCGCTTCAATGTCCAGATGGTTGGTCGGTTCGTCCAGAATGAGTAGGTTGATCTCCTGATGCATCATTTGCGCCAATCGCAGTCGCATCCGCTCTCCGCCGCTCAGCTGCCCGATCCGCTTGAAAACTTGTTCGCCGTAAAACATAAACCGTGCCAGTAAATGTCGTGCTTCCGGCTCCGTCACTCTGGCAACCTCACGGAAAAGGTCAATCAGTCGCTGGTTTTGATCTCCTTCCAAAGCTTGCTGTGACAAGTAGCCTACCTTGACACTGCTGCCTATTTTGAGCGTACCTGCGTCTGGCTGAACCTCTCCTAGCAGCATGCGAATCAGCGTAGACTTCCCACATCCATTTGGTCCGAGCAGTGCTTTTCGCTCACCGTAGCGCAATAAAAAGCTAGCGTCTGCAAACAATTGTTTTCCGCCAAATGCTTTCTGTACCCCCGTCGCTTTCAGCACATCCTGCCCGCTTCGGTCTGTCTTCATAAACTGCAAGCCCATGCGATCCGCTTCCATTTTCGGGCGCTCGATGCGTTCAATCCGCGCCAGCGCTTTTTCCATACTTTTCGCCCTTCGGTGAAAAGCCTCGTTTGGCGGATTGGAACGATTGCCCCACTCCTTGAGCCGTTTGATTGTTTCTTTCATTTTCTTGATCTGCTTCTGCTGTTCCTGAAAAGCGGCAAACTGGCGCAGCAAGCGCTCTTCGCGCTCCGTGGCAAACGCACTGTAATTGCCAATATAGAATTCGGCTTCTCCTCCGTCCACATGATAGACAGACGTGACAACAGCATCTAAAAAATAACGGTCATGGGAGATGATAAGAATCGTACCCTGATAATTTTTCAAAAACTCCTCTAGCCACTCCATCGACTCCACATCCAGATGGTTGGTCGGCTCATCCAAGAGCAGAACATCGCTTTGCTGGCAGAGTAGCTTTGCAAGGCCAGCCTTTGTCTTTTCCCCGCCGCTGAGTTGGGCAAAAGGCGTAGCTAACAGCTCAGAACTAACTCCCAAGCCCTGTGTCACCTGGGTCATTTTCGTCTCCCACTGATAGCCATCCTGTTGTTCGAATTCATCTTGCAGCTTTTGATAGCGCAGCATGAGGCGGTTTAACTCTTGTTCATTTTCGTAAAGCAACCCCATCTGCTGCTCGAGCTCGCGCATCTGCTCCTGCAGCTTGATAACATCGGCAAAAGCGCTGGCTACCACATCCTCGCCCGTCCAATCCGCTGGATATTTCGGCGTTTGCGGCAGGTACGCCCATATCGTTCCTTTTGCCCGAAAAAGCTCACCAGAATCAGGGCTTTCTATACCTGCCAGCAGCTTGAACAAAGTGGTTTTGCCTGCTCCATTCGGTCCGACGATCCCGACGCGTTCGCCTGCCTTGATTTCCAATGTGATCTCTTGTAAAACCGGATCTGCTCCGTACGATTTCTGTAATTGCTGTGTCGCGACAATAATCATGGTTGTTTCCTCCTAGAAATGTTGGTAACGGTTCAAAATAATGGATTTCCTGGTGGCCCCGGCACAATTTTTGAGACCACACCGCACGTGCGAGTGGACGCAAAAAAGCCGCAGGCCATTACCTGCGGCATCGTGAAAGGGACCGACCTTACGTCAGTTACCCATTATAGTCAAGAACAAACCGCCCCTGATCGATGCATGGTACGCCTATGGAAACTCCGTTCAGTTGTATGCGCAAAAAAGGACAGACTGGTCCCGTTGAATATTACATCATGCGTCATACTGGAAGTTTCTACCACAAACCATGCCTGAAGAGTTCCGAACACGTACATACACCTCCATTTCTCAAGGGATAGGAAATCACAACCATATCGTACATCAGGAGTCGCACAAAAACAAGAGGGCCTGCTAAGTGCTCCTCACTAGCAGGCCCTGTATGTCGTGTCCCCGACTTTCTTATCGACTTCCGTTGCCTTCTGTTTCAAACAATGGCTTCTTCGTCTCTGCATCCAGAAATACAACTGTCGTGTAAGGTGGCAGCTTCACTTTTGCCGCCAGATACGGATAGGAAATCACTTGCGGGTACATTCTGCCCGGATCAGGCTGTGTTTGTTTCACATATACAAATAACTGCTCCCAGCTCTGCTCCACTTTGCTTATTTGTAGTCCATAGCCAGGATTCGGCGAGGAACCGCGTGCGATGACGTAAAGATCACCTTGCTTGTGAATCCCTTGCTGTTCTTTTACCGAGTCAATAAACGTACGTTCCTGTTCCGTCAGCTTATCGACATCGACAAGCGTAAAGGCATTCTCATCCCCATCAATCACAATTTCCACCGCCTTTTTCTCGGCATTCCACGTGATTTGATGTCCGGCATTCTCTGCCATCCATCTCAGTGGCAAATACACTTGCTTGTCACGCACGATTGCGCCCTGACCATTTTCTAGCCACTTGCCATTCAACGCTACTTTTCCCGTAGCGAGTTGAAACGTCAGCGTACCGTCTGCCAGCTTCATTTCTCCATTCGTTGCGTCTTGTTTCCACGTACCTTGTAAAATCCGGCTCGCATCCTCGACAGATACATAGGTGCGCTGTTCGACGAGAATCGGTGCTTTTGCCAAGGAAGATTGCTCTCCATTTACCAGTATCGCTGTTTGCGGTGTGCTAGGCCCTGCCGCCTGCACAGGGTAAGCCGCCAACATCTGGAGTGTCAGTGCAACAGCCAGAATCGATTTACTTTTCATTGTTGTTCCTCCATCCCTGCTCATCATTTTCGTCATTCTTTACTTGTTAGACTTAGGTTTCCTCTGATTCGTTTCACTATGACTGAGATTGGCAAAAGATTAGTGCAAGAGCCAATTTCCCATGACCAGAACAACCGGGATGGACAAGAGCGCCAGCAAGGTGGAACAAACCGTCGTCATGGCGCCCATCTCCTCATCCGCCGCATAGCGCCCGAACAAGATCGAGGCCAATGTCAGGGTGGGCATTGCTACTTGCACGAGGGAAACGCTGACGATATCGCTGTCGATTGAAAAAACGGACAAAAGAAACGCCGTCATCAGTGGAAAAACAACTAATTTAAACGTGAGTGGCATACTCAAAAGCTTCAATGACACCTGCGGTTTGTTGCGCAAAAACATAGGCAAGAGCATACCAATGTACATCATGGCTAGTGGAGAGGCGAGCTTGGACAGCGTTCCAAACAGCTGTTTCACAGGCTCAGGTGGCACAAACCCAATGATGGCAGAACCGAGTCCAAATACGATCGCGATCATCGGGATGTTGATGAGTGTTTTTAGCCCTTTCAAGGAAAAGTTTCCTTTTTCCTGGAGCATCATCACGCCCACTGTCCATAGCACGACATCCACGCCTGCGTCGAAAATAGCGGCCAATAACGCCCCTTTTGGCCCAAACAATGCCGCACAAAGCGGCAAACCAATGAAGCCTGTATTCCCCAAGCCGGACAAGAGAGCAATCTCCCGACGTTTTTTCACAGGAAGAGGAAGGGCACGCGCCCCTAACCAGCCGATGAAAATGCCCAGGCAGTTTAAGATAATCGAAATGAAGAATATTGCAAAAATTTGGTATAAAATTTGTTGATCAATGGTTGTTTGAAAGATCCCGTCTAAAATAATGCACGGCATGGCAACGTTTATAATAATCGTGATGACGAGCTGGCGGGAGTCCGCAGTCAAAGGTTGCCGGTAGCCGATTAAGCTACCGATCCCAATGATGACGGCCATGATGAGGATGGACTGCTGCAACGTTTGTAGTTCCATGCTGCCCTCCTGCCTACATTTCTACCGGAAGCCATTCGAGTTCGGTTGGCTCCCCTTTTTCACATGTTCTTAGCAAATCCCCGCATAAAGGAACAACTTGCTCAAGCGGAACACACCAGGAAAGGGGAAAAGCAACTTCACTACCCTCGATGACGAGCGTGGACATCACCGCTGATTGCTTGTCTGCCGCAAGTACAAAATGCTGCTCAACAGGCTCGTGTTCTTTCCATTGCACCAATACTTTGCCGTTGTTCCCGCCTGCTACGACCAAATCCACATGGTCTCCATACGCTGCGTGAACCAACGTCCGCGTGACTCCATCCAATTGAGCGATTTCCTTCAGCACTTCATGCCAAGCTACATGCTTTTGCTCCATTGCACTTCCATCTGTATACATACGCCAGTCGTTTAACATGTTGGTTGACTCCTTTTGTCGGTGCGCTCTCCTATGAAGAACAAGCACGCAATTGCTTGTGGGCCTTTCAATTCGTACTAATTGTACGCTTCTTGACGAGGAACCTCAACCACTACTTCTTCCCCAAGTTTTCGTCTCATGCACATAGCCCCCACATGAATGGAGAATCTTAAAAGAGATAACAAGTGTAAACGTTACTGTAGTGGTGGGGAGGAAGCAGGAGAAAACGCTCAGCTTCTTGTCCCACCCGCTGTGGGATTGACTGCCCGCCTCCATGCCATAAGCGAAACCGCGTCCAAAGTGGTCATTTCAGGATGTATTTCAGAGGTGGACGCTTAAAGGCGTGTTTCGCTTTTAGCATTCCGTCTCGGTCGGTGTACCAAAGATCTTCGCTGTTTTCTCCTGTTTCCTCTACGAGCTTTCCGTGCTTAAACGGGTCTTAAAAGCATTAAAAGATTGAAGAATGTCATCGGTTACGACAGAGAAGAATATTTCCAGACGTAGCGACTTGTGGAGTCCTACCGAGCGGAGAAGGGATTCGCGGGCAAAAGAAACGCAACCGTGCCCACGCGACGTAGCGGCTACCACTTTTGCGTTTCCCCGCGAATCCCTTCGGAGCGAACAGTCTTAGCCCCCAGCAGGACGGAGCCTGGAGCCTAGACTGGAAATATTCTTCTCCCCACCGCAGCTACATAGAACCTTGTCCCTTCTAATTCAAAGTAATCAAATAGGATTTAACAATTTAAAGATTGACAAAGGCATGAACGACAACTACTATGAATCCATGAAATCCGATTAACATAAAGGGGATTGTCACCATGAAAAAAGTCATTCTGTCTACCTTACTATCTTGTCTGCTACTGGGAATGGTCGGTTGTAGCACTTCCGGTTCTCCTTCTCAGCCGAATAATTCGACACCACCTGCTGATCAAGCAGCTTCTCAAAATTTGCTAGAGAAAGTAAAAGCCGAGAAAAAACTCGTCGTTGGTACGGAAGGTACATACTCTCCTTTTACGTACCATGATCAGGCAGGCAAATTAACTGGCTACGATGTGGAGGTTATCACGGAAGTTGCCAAACGACTCGATGTAGAGCCTGTTTTCCAGGAGACCCAATGGGATGCCATGTTTGCGGGACTCGACTCCAAGCGCTTTGACGTGATTGCCAATCAGGTAGGAGTTCGTCCTGATCGTCAGGAAAAGTACGACTTCTCCAAGCCGTATACGATTTCTCGCGCGGTTTTGGTCACGCACAAGGACAACGAAACTGTCAAAGACTTCAAGGATATAAAAGGCTTGAAAGCTGGACAATCCATGACCAGCAACTACGCTGATCTCGCACGCGCCAATGAGGCGGAAATCGTCGGTGTAGACAACTTCAATCAGGCGATTGACCTGATCGCACAAAAACGTGTGGACGTCGTGCTCAACGATAATTTGTCCGTGCTTGATTTCCTGAAGCAAAAGCCGGATACGCCAATTAAAATCGTGACGAAAAATACAGAGGGCCAACCAACCGCTTTCATGTTCCGCAAAGGCAGCACGGAATTGATTGATGCGATTAACAAGGCGCTCGATGAGATGCAGCAGGACGGAACCCTTTCCAAGATTTCCATCAAATGGTTCGGTGAAGATATCACGAAGTAATTCTTAGACATTGACAAAATTGTCTGTCCCTTTTAGTATGTTCCTAATCAATTTCACATCGGTTTAGTGGGGGTTAATTTATGAAAAAACTATTATTTTCGCTTCTCGCTTCCACTCTGTTAGTCGCATTGGCAGGTTGCGGGTCGTCTTCAACGGGACAGCCACCGCAAAATAGTGCCACTCCTGCCCCAACAGAAGAGAAAAAAGAACAAAACTTGTTGGAAAAAGTAAAAGCAGACGGCAAAATCCTGATCGGAACCGAGGGCACCTACGCGCCGTTTACGTTCCACGATCAGTCTGGCAAGCTGACAGGCTATGATGTGGAGGTCGTGACAGAGGTAGCGAAGCGCATCGGCGTAGAGCCTGTTTTTCAAGAAGCACAATGGGATGCGATGTTCGCTGGACTCGACTCCAAACGCTTTGATGTCGTAGCGAATCAGGTAGGCATTCGTCCTGATCGTCAGGAAAAATACGATTTCTCCAATCCATACACGGTATCCACAGCGGTCCTCGTCACCCATAAAGACAACACGACCGTAAAAGGCTTCGAGGATATCAAAGGCCTGAAAGCAGCGCAAACATTGACGAGCAACCTCACAGATATCGCGAAGAAAAACGGAGCGGAAATCGTCGGTGTGGAAGGCTTTAACCAAGCGATTGACCTGCTTGTTTCCAAGCGTGTAGACATTACGATCAACGATGGAATTTCCCTGTTGGACTTTATGAAACAAAAGCCTGATGTTCCTATCAAAATTATCGCAAAAGATCCGAACGTAGCGAAAAACGGCTTCCTCTTCCGCAAGGGCAGCACAGAGCTGGTTGATGCATTCAACAAAGCACTGGATGACATGACGAAAGATGGTACCCTCGCAAAAATATCAGAGAAATGGTTTGGTGCAGATGTCTCTAAGTAGCTTCTTTGAAAACCCAGAACGCCTGAACCGATGGATGGATATCGCGCAAAGCTCCTTTCTTCCTCTGTTGAAAGGAGCCTTGCTCTATTCTATAACAATCGCCATCGCTTCCTTTTTCATTGGTCTGATCATTGCGGTTCTCACCGCGCTAGCGCGTCTATCTGGCATAAAGCCGCTGATTGCCATCGCTCGCTTTTATGTATCGATCATTCGCGGTACGCCTTTATTGGTCCAATTGTTCATCATTTTTTATGGCTTGCCGAGTATCGGCTTGATGATCGATCCGATACCATCGGCAATCATCGGCTTCTCTCTCAGCGTCGGTGCCTACTCCTCCGAGGTGGTACGTGCCGCGATCTTGTCCATTCACAAAGGTCAATGGGAAGCAGCCTACTCCGTGGGGATGACCTACTGGCAAGCACTGCGTAGAGTCGTGCTTCCTCAGGCAGCTCGCGTCTCCATTCCGCCTTTGTCCAACTCGTTTATCAGTTTGGTCAAGGATACTTCCTTGGCTTCGGTCGTTCTGGTACCGGAGATGTTTCGCAAAGCCCAAGAAGTTGTCGCTGCGACATATGAACCGCTGCTCGTCTATGTGGAAGCGGCCCTTATCTACTGGATGATTTGCTTCGTACTCTCCATTATTCAGGATCGCATCGAAAACAAGCTGGACCGTTATGTCTAAAAAGCAGGTGAAAATACATGATTACGATTACGGATGTGCATAAACAATTCAACACCTTACATGTACTCAAAGGCATTTCCCTCTCGGTAGAAAAAGGAAAGGTAGTCGTTATCATCGGTCCTTCTGGTTCCGGGAAGACAACCTTGCTTCGCTGCCTGAATGCACTTGAGGTTCCGACCAGCGGCAGCGTCCAGATCGGCGCCGTCAAGCTGGACTTTTCCCAAAAAGTGGAGAGAGCAAGTATTCCGAAGCTACGGAAACAGACTGGTATGGTGTTTCAAAATTACAATCTGTTCCCGCACATGACAGCCGTTGAAAATGTGATGGAGGGGCCCGTCACTGTCAAAAAAGTTGACAAAGAAAAAGCGCGTGCGAAAGCCGCTGCTCTCCTGACAAAAGTAGGTCTCGGTGACAAGCTGGACCATTATCCTGCACAGTTGTCTGGCGGACAGCAGCAGCGTGTAGGGATTGCCCGCGCACTAGCGATGGACCCGCAAGTTATGCTATTTGACGAGCCTACTTCCGCTCTCGACCCGGAGCTCGTTGGTGAAGTGTTGAAGGTGATGAAGGAGCTTGCCCAGGAAGGGATGACGATGATCGTCGTCACGCACGAAATGGGGTTCGCCCGGGAAGTTGCCGACGAGGTTATTTTCATGGACCAAGGCGTCATCGTGGAGCGAGATACACCTTCCAATTTGTTCGCAAAGCCGCGTGAGGAGCGCACACGTCAGTTTTTGCAGCATTTGAAGTAGTCACCAGAAAAAAGACTCTGTCTCTTGTATATGAGCACAGAGTCTTTTCTTTACAAAGATACCTTAGTCATCACAGAAGCAAATTACTAGAAAAATAATGATGATGATCCAAATGAACCCGCCCCCAAAAAAGCCGAAGCCATCGCGATCGCAACCCATGCTCTTCCTCTCCTCTCGAAGTATTCAGATGGACGCACCGATCTGCTGGCAAGGATCAGTACTGCATTTAGCTTATGACAACTGTATCTCTCCTGTATGGATGCCTGTCTATTCCAGCGATCAAAAAGAAAAAAACGGGTGCTTGCCCCTCGGCATTTATACAAAACCTAAAATTAACAAATGCTTCATGTTTTCTCTACTCTTCCTTAACATCAGACATCTATCATGAATGTGTCAGACCCTACGATGGACATTACGTCCTCCATTTCCGCCCGAATAGCCCCCTTCTACATCGGGCGGGCTTTTTTTCTTTGCCGCAAACCTTTAAAATATGGATAAATTAGACTTTTTTTAGCGGAGAGAGGGATTATTACGTGGAAGGGTATAAACAGGCGTTAGCGCAATATATTGACGCTACCAATACACATGACTTTGCCAATGTAGAAAAAGCGCTTCATCCGAATGCCATTTACTGGTTTTCCGACAAGACTTGTACATCCATGAGTGAAATCCGCGCTTATTTTGAAAAGGCATGGCATTTGATCAAGGAGGAAGTCTATGCGGCTACGGATGTCCAGTGGATTGCTGTCGATCAAAGGTCCGCTAGCTGTGTGTATACGTATCGCTATCAAGGCTATTACAACGGTGAATTCGTCACGGGAAGTGGCAGAGCTACGAATATTTTTACGAAAACAGAGACAGAGGAATGGAAGCTCATTCATGAGCATTTGAGCGGCAAAGTTGAGTAAGCCCAAAAATAAAAGCCTCGCTAGGTAGCAAGGCTTTCTTGGTAAGCCGAGACCCCTCTTGGAAGGGGTCTCGTATTGTTTTTATCGATCAAAAAGGGATTCGCTCTGAATGAATCACATACCGATGCCGAGCAGCCCACTCTTGGAGACCATCCCAGAATGCTCCGCAAGCGCTAACGATTTTTGCTGAATCCGTCAGCTCCCCGGACATTACCAATCGGGCTACCTGATCGAATCCAGCCGGGCGATTCGGCAATTCCAGCGCTTCCGGCAAAACCTTGGCCCCTGTCGAGTAAAGCTTTCGGTTATGCAGCCCGATCAACATCGCACCGTATTGGGCAAACTGCATGGTCAAGTAGGGCAGGTAGGTATGCGGGCCGTTTAGATTTACGTTTCGCAACTTGCCAATAAACTCGTACATTTCCCCTACGAGAATACCGTTGATTGCTTCGGTGAACGCTTCTCTTGCTGGTGATTCAGCCGCAATTTTGAGCGTTTCAAAAAAGCCCTTCGGATCGTACAAACTCAGCGGAGAAAAGAATGGGCCATGTGTCAGCGGCCAATCATCCTCGACTGTTGCGGCTGTGTTCAGCAGGACGTCTGCACTGCACACATTCACTTCAGCCTTCCAAGGTCCCGCTGACCATTCGTAGCTAAATTCTATTTCTTCCCCTGATTCTTCTAGTACGCAAAACATCTCGATATCCGAATAAGGGCCGTCTGTCCCGCGAGAAATGGAACCATACACCCCAATGGCCAGAACTTTTTCTTTGTACACTTCATGTAATCGCGCAGCAATTTCCTGGCAGGTTTGAAATCGTTCGCTTCGAGACATTTTTACAGGTCCATTCATGTTCATTTACGTACATCTCCCTCGATATATTTTGGGGTGAGTTGACACAAATACATGAATGGAGGACCTCGGGATTAACGGGGGACTTTTTTTGGATGCATGTGAACTTCCTCCCCTCGATCAGTTATTTTCATTTGGGCTAGTAGCATTGGCATTGTCGATGGCCGATTGAATATACGCCTGTAACGTATCGATGAAAGTACGAGCGGCGAACCCCATATATTTGTCCGAACGATAAACCAAACAGATGTCTTGGCTGGGTGTCGGATTCAAGAGGTTGATGATCGCAATCCCGTCATCGTTTACATTCTGCAGCAATAAGCTGGGCAGGATACAGCCCCCGATCCCCTTTTTCACAAGAGTCAAGAGAGACAAGAGTGTGGTCGTTTCGATATGAGGCTGCAAGCGAAAACCTTCCTGCAAGCAATAGCGATTGATGATCTGTCTCGCTTGATGATCCGGCGGAAACATCACCATTTTTAAATCTTGAAGCTGCTCAAACTTGATCGCTTTTTCCTTGGCAAGTGGGTGTGCAGAATGAACGGCCAATGCGAACTCTTCGTGAAAAAGCGGGATGACCGTGATTCTCTCATCCGGTTCAGGCAACACAGTCACGCCCAAATCAATCTCGCCCGCTAGGATCTGCCCCACTATTTTTGTCGACTCAATGACGGATAAGGATGTTTTTGGATACAAGCGATGGAATTCTACGAGAAGCGCATTGAACAACAAGTCTGCATCGCCAGGCAGTACACCGATCGTGAGCGTGCCGCCTTCGTTGTTTTTCATGGCAGCTATCGCTTCACGTGCATAGTCGATATGGGAAAAAACGTGCCGACTCTGTTCCAGCAATACCTTTCCTGCTTCCGTCAGCGTGATACGCTTGCCCAAGCGGTCAAACAGCGGGACTCCCAGCTCACCCTCTAAAAACTTGATTTGCTGGCTGAGATTGGACTGAGAGGTACATAGCTTTTCTGATGCTCTGGAAAAATGCATTTCTTCACAGATGGCCATAAAATACTCCAATTGCCTGAGCTCCATTGCTTCACCTCTTACGCCCATTATCACTTTTACTAATCATTATAATCGGAAAAGCATGATTGTTGTGATTTCCCCTACGACGTACACTTTAGTTGACGGTAAGAACGCTGTCAATCATAGGAAAATGATAGGGAGGTTTTGTCTCATGTCTCAAAGCATGATCACTACAGCCACATCCGTTCGTCAAATTGGTCTGCAACAGATTCCATTGATTCCTGAGGAGCTATTGGATGTTCAATCCCCTGCTTTTTCAAATACACTGCGCTGGAATATCGGCCACATCGTCTTTTGTTTTCAGCATTTCCTGTCCATCGGCTTGCCTTACCAATCTGACCTGCCCGCTTCTTACGCTACTTTCTTTCAGACGGGAACGAAGCCTTCTGACTGGACGACTGCACCACCCTCAAAAGATGAGCTGATTCACTACTTGTCCGTACAGCTTGATCTATTGTCCTCCGTCACCCCTGAAGAGCTAGAGGCAGCTTTGCCAGCACCGATTACAATGGGTCCCTTCCAGTTTACGACGGTAGGAGAAGTCTTTAACTTTGCCGTCGTGCACGAGTCCATCCATCTGGGGATCATTTCTAGCATGGTAAAAGTCGTAGCACAGGAAGCATCCAAATAATCACGAAAAAACGAGACCTTCTCATGGTCTCGTTTTCCCATTACCTCGCGATAAAGTACTCGACACTTTTTACGCTAGCAAGGTCTATTTTTCCGGTTGTCCCTTGTAATTCTCTCTCCTCGTCTGCATCCCAACTGTCGTCTCGCTCTCTATCCCACGCAAAGATACGCTCCCAGCTTTCCTCTTTTGAAATCGTCCCAATCCCCTTATGGTATTCTTCATACTCTTGTTCACTGTTAGCCAGGTAGTCATGATTTAACACCATGTGCCATTCATCGTAGTCCGATAGTAAAACCTCTTGTTCATCTAATTCAACTTTGATTCGGACGAACTTTACGCCACTTTCAAAATAGCCTGTACTCCTCAAATCAGGTTTGTTCACCCACAACCAGATCGGATATTCTCCCTCATATGTTGACAATCTCTTCTTCATCTGGTGAATCATCCATTCGTATTCTTCAGGGAACATCGCATAGTTCCGTTCCCCCTGTAAATATCCCTGTTCTTGTGCCAGATCCCATACTTCTTGGTTTTGTAACGTCCAAAAAACTCTCATTCCATACACCCTACTCCCATATTTCAAGTCGAGCTCATTACACAATGATCTAGCAATAGTGTAACCGAAGTCGTGCAGTGTACACAAAAAAACGAGACCTTAGAATGGTCTCGTTTTTTCCTTTTATTCGAACCGAGTGAACTTTTCTTCGGCAGGTGTGCGTGTGCGTGCTGCTGGAACATTTTCCTGATCGAAAAAACCGAGGTGCAGGAAACCAACAATTTTCTCTCCTGGCGCAACGCCCAAGATGGAGTGTGCCTTCGGGTCCCAGTTGTGCGCGTTTGTTTTCCAAACGACGCCGAGCCCACGCTCCCATGCGAGCAGCTGAAAGTTTTGAACGAGAGCAGCCGTTGCACTGAAATCTTCCTCCCATTGTTTTTGGCGAGGATCTTCTTTCATGATGACGACCAAATAAGCTGCTGGTTGATTGTACATGTCTCTGCGCGCCTGATGAGTCTCTGGAGGATAGACGGTGATCAACTTCTCCACGAACGCTTCTTTTTTCTCAGACGACACGAACAAAAATCTCCATGGCTCACGAATACCATGGTTCGGCGCGTATACAGCGTCATTCAACAGCTCCAGAACGAGTTCTTCGGACACAGTATCTGGTTTATAATCTTTTTTAATAGAGCGGCGCTCTCGAATTATTTTGGCAATGGACACATCGGTCACCCTCTTCTCTTAGAGTTCCACACTTTGATAATGGTTATCAGTCTTATCCAGATCATATGTTATCGTGTACGCTCGGCAAAATCAAGTAAAGAAGTACATGAAACTGCACACCACGCCTAAATTGATATGGTAAACTTTTTTGACGAGGAGGGATGTAGCTTGGACGAACAGCGCCCAGCTCTCATAAAGCCCGGATTTTTCAGTATCGATGCGCCAGCAGACAGGCGACGCAACGAATTTGACTTTCATAATGAAGCGCTGCTCTTCCATCAGCAGCCGATCGATTTAGTTTTTTTCGGCGATTCCATCACGCATTGGTGGGATCTCGCTACCTTTTTTGGCCGGTCGGGTCAGACGATCGTCAATCGTGGGATCGGCGGTGACACAACCGAGCAGGCACGCAGACGTTTCGCCGCTGATGTCCTTCAATTGAAGCCACGGTACGTCGTAATCATGATCGGGATTAACAATACGTGGGCGTTGGATACATTCTTGCCTTCCGACCGACTGACACCTCAGGAGATATGCCAGCAGGTTACCACGGATGTAGAAGCGATGGTGCATGCAGCTCTCGAACAAGGTATCCAGCCTATTCTTTGTTCTCTCTTGCCTACATGCATGGACCGATACGCACGCAACCGTGAGCGAAACGAGCTCGTCATCACGATCAATGAACGTTTTCAAGCTTTTGCTGAACAAGCAGACTGCCTGTATGTCGATTATCACTCCCGTATGGTAGACGCAGATGGTATCACGCTGCGCAAGGAATTGGCTGACGACGGACTACATCCGCATGTCCTCGGCTACCAGCTCATGGCGACCGTTCTGCGGGATACACTTTCTGCACATGACATCGTACTTGGCACACCATCATGAACATAAAAAAGGATGCGGCATCTTGCGCCCATCCTTTTTTGCTGCTTATTCCGGTCGACGATCCTTCAGCCAATGCCCACCTGCGATTTTGCCCACTGATGCCATCAAAACAGACAAATGGGACTTACCATCAATGCCTAAATACTCGTTCATGTCATGATCCATCCAGTGACCAATCGTCGTTACCCCAAGCCCCAGTCCGTTTGCTACCAAATGCAGGTTCTGCGACACGTGCCCGGAATCCCACCAAATATAGCGATACGCACGCTCTTTGTATTTATCTTTCGTCCGATCGACCATCGCTGTCCAAATAAAATTGACAGCTGCCCGTCTCGTCACCTCTTGTTCCTCTGTAAACATATAGGCGATCTCGGACGTGTCTTCTTTCTTCAGTCCTTCCAAGCACCAATTCTGTACATCGAGGTGATACAGGCCTTTCTCCAGGCCCTCCACGTTGTTAATCATCAGGTACGTCTCAATCGGATACAGGGCTCCGGCAGACGGCGTCGTGCGTAATTGATAGTCTCCCATATCATCTGTAATGCCCTGTGTACCCCACAGCAAGAGATTCAATTCGTTAAGGGTCAACGGTTGCTTCAAGAAATTACGCTTGGATCTTCGATTGGTGAGCACATCCCACAAATCGACGGACGCTGGAAACTGAGGTTTGCCCAAATCAATGCGTGCAAATACCTCCTCATAGCGCAAATACGTCGCCGGTCTTTTAGAAAAATCGTAACGAGAGGCCCAGCCTTTTTCCAGCTCGCCCACCCGGTAAGAGGTCGCCTCGATAAATTCATTTGCAATTCGCTGCCATTCGGGATGCATCTATGTTCCTCCTCGTAATAACTTGGTAGTGATGTCTTTTTACTATACGAAGCTCTTTTCCATTAGTAAAACAATGATTTATAATATTTTTCATAAGAAAAAACTAATGAAAAGGAACGAGGAGACATGACACTTACCCAACTGCAAGTGTTTGTCGCGGCAGCAAAAGCTGGAAGCTTCACACGGGCAGCAGAGAAAATCGGCTTTACGCAATCCGCCGTCTCGCAAATGATTCAAGCCCTGGAAAAAGAATTGGGCGTCAGTCTTTTTCAGCGAAGTCGCAGCGGGATCACTCCGACGAGCATCGGAGAACGAATGCTTTCGCACGCCCGCGACATTTTGAACATCACATCGTGCATGACGGAGGAAGCAAACGTGGCCCGTGGGATTACGTCCGGCACCCTACGCATTGCCTCGATCCCCAGCGTCGCCTCCCGCTTTTTGCCCGGACTGTTGGGCAACTTTCGCAAGCGATTTCCAGCCGTGGACATCCTGCTTTTGGAAGGGGATAGTGATGAAATTAGTAACTGGCTGCACAGCTCAGTTGTCGACATCGCCTTTACCGTCATGCCTGACAAGGAAATGCAGACATTGCCGCTCTTGCAAGACGAAATGATGGTCATTTTGCCAGAAACCCATCCGTTGAAAGACAGCCAGACCCTGCGGTTTTCCGAAATTGCGGAGCGTTGTTTTATCATGCCAAAGGATGGCTGCATCCGAAAAATGCTGCAAGAGAATCACATCACCCCTACGATTACGTTTGAAGTGCGTGAGGTGTATACGATTTTGACCATGGTTCAGGAGTATATTGGCGTCACGATCATGCCTGAGCTGTACATGCCACCTGTCATCCCCAAAGTCGTAGCGATCCCGCTGTCGCCGCCGATTACAAGGGAAGTGGTGCTCGCGGTGCGCAACTGGCAGTCGATCTCCCCACTGACCGCAGAGTTCGCCGTACACAGCCAGCAATATGTAAAAGGCATCGAACTTACGCGCCAAACCAATTAATCAGGAACCAAACCTTTTAGAAACGCCAGTATTTCCATGCTTGTCGCTATCGGCGCATCGATCGGCATCAAGTGCTTGGATTTTGGAATGACCACCGTTTTACTTTGTGGATGCCTCGTGACCTTTTGGATGAGGGAGAGCTTCACATCGAGCTTTGGCTCAGTCTCCGCCGGGAGAAACAGAACCGGGCATTTCATTTGTGCGTAGGCATCCTCATAGTGCAAATCACAGACTGTCTCCATGATTTGAAGGTTAATCGCAGTCGGTATCTGGTACGTGATCAGACCATCAGACAGAGGGTAGATCGTTACATGCTGAAACCATTTTTCGTAATACGGGTCCCACGGGTACCAATGCTGCCTCGCATATGGAGCAAATTCCGCTCGATGCTGGAACGCTGGCACTGCGCGCATGCGATACTGTTCCAAAATTTCGGCTTTTGATCCTTCCCGCTCGCCATTTGGGCCAACGAAATCAATCATGCCCGAATCCAGATTGATCAGTGATCGCACACGATCAGGGTAGGTTGCTGCAAAAAAGGTGGCAAAATCTCCGCCGAGAGAATTGCCAATCACATGCGCTCTTTCTACCCCTGCATGATCGAGAACTGCCCGTATATCCTCACATTGCGTACCAATATCGTAGCCAGTGGCCGCATGCTCCGACTGACCATGCCCGCGCAGGTCCATACAAATGATGTGGAAATCCTCTGAAAAATAAGGTAACATATCGTTCCAGATGGACGAGGTTCCCCCTTGGGGGTGCACGAATAGAACCGTTTCACCATTTCGTGCGCCTTCCAACACATGTAATCTGGTCCCCTGCTGATACATTGTCATTGACTTCATCCTGACTCACCCTTTCATTCGTTTTAGCTAAAGCGAGGAATACGTATGAACCGAACTGGTCGTTTACTAGAACTGCTTGCGCTTTTCCACACAGGGAAAACCTTTACCGTGGGTGATTTGGCCGATACGTTGTCCGTGTCCAAACGAACCATGCTGCGTGACTTGCACTTGCTCAGCGAGGCTGGTGCGCCCTTGCAAGCTTCCCCTGGTCCTGGCGGTGGATACAGACTGATTCGATCCCATCAGCTGACACCCCTTGCCCTCACGACAGAGGAGGCCGTTGCTCTGATTTTGTCGTATGAAGCCCTTCTCTCCTACACGGACAAGCCCTTTGAAAAAGAAACCCTGTCCGTAATCGCCAAGCTGCTTGCGAGTCTTCCAACAGACGCTTTGACAAGAGTAGAGCAGCTACGCAAAAAACTACGAGTGACGAACCCGAGCAGAAGTGTGGAGGCGCCTTTTTTGCGACCACTCTTGGATGCTGCTCTTTCCCAACAAGCTGTGGAAATTGCGTACGACTCTCTCAACCGACGAAGCACCAGAATCATTCAGCCCGATTATTTGTACGCCTTTGATGGGTACTGGTACTGCAAATGCTTCTGCTTTCTCAGGCGATGCACAGTCAAGCTGCGCGTTGACCGCATCCAAGCTATGTCGATTGTGGAAGCCCCTTCCGTCAACCTTGATCCGCATGTTTCGCAGAATGAAGAGCCAGAGCTGCTTCCCCTGCGTATTCGTTTGACGAGAAAAGGCTGCAAACTAGCAGAAAGCCACCATCAATTCGGCAATCAAATGACTCTTCTGGCAGATGGATCCGGTTTCATCACCGACACCGTTGCCCCCTCCGGAATCGATTGGGTAGCCCGGTTTGTACTCGGTCTGGGAAAGGAAGCCACAGTAGAGGAGCCTGCTGAGCTAATCGGCTGGCTGCATAAAGAACTCCATGCGCTGTGTCATTTTTATCCCGGTTAAACGCCACTCTGTTCGGTCCTGAGATGAGCATAGCAAGAAATGGTGTCAATAGATGTCAGTAATAAGAAAAACCAGGAAGACACTCTTCCTGGTTAGTTCTGAATGCCGAGCTCTGCCGCCAGCACGAGAAACATCGCATGCGACCAAAGAAGCGGCACAGCGGGATGGCCAGCCCTCTCCACCCATGTCTCATAATGAACTGGAGAAAACAGATGCTCCTGTACTTGTTCAGGCAGTCCGCTCGCTTGACGCTGGGAAGCTAGCCACGCTGCTATCTTTTCCGCTTCTTCACGCCTGCCGGTTTTCACGTAATACCATCCCAACCACGCAGATAACAGCAGCCACTGTCCCCCGCCGTAATACGTATCGGCCGGATAGCGATGCACGCCATATCCTGCGCGCAGCTCCTCTTCTATGGCCTGCACTGTCCGAATCATAAGCGGATCATCCACGGTGACAATCCCATACGGCAGGGCCAGCCAGAGCAGACTTGCATCCACAGAATGATCTCCGAGTGATTTTATCAATCGCCCGTTGTCTGTGCCGTGCTCGCGTATGAATTGACGAATTGTCTCTCCTAGCCGAGCGAGTTCGGAAGCGCGATCGTACAAATAAGGCTCCATCGCCTTGATTCCGGCATAAATGGCTCCTAGCGTCACCGGATGGATGCGGTCTCCTCCCTCTTCCCAGCAATCAAAGTTAGGGAGCTGCCAACACGCCGCTACATAGTCAATCGTCAGTTCAATAGAAGGCTTCAGCTCGTGAATCAAGTCATGCTCCCCACTCATCCGCACATGCTCAGCCAGCCCCCACAGCCATGTCCCATAGCCATCGAGCTGAAAGCTGCCCCATTCCCCTGCTACTTCTTCTCCTTCTGGTGTATAGCGCGTATGCAAAAAGCGGTCGTTCCCCGCATCATCGTTATCTAATCCTGTTTTTACTGCCGAAATGGCTGCTCTTGCTTTTGTCTCATGCTTTCGGATCACATTATCGCACCATTGGTAAAACTTACGGGCGCTCTCATGGTTGCCGGTACGGTTCATCGCGTATGCCGTAAATGTTCCATCACGGAGCCACGCATACTGATAGTGGACAAATGCGGGTGAAGCGAGATACGCCCCGGTACTCGCTTGATTCTGAAGGATCAACTGTACACTTTCCTCAATCAGGGTCATGGTTATCCCCCCTTGTTCGGACAAGCCGCCTTCGTAACAAATACAGTTGCTGCTCGTCTTCCGGCTATGTTTCTATATCATATGCAACCGACGTCCAAAAGGAACCCAACTTGCACAGCAAAAGAAAACCCGCTGGATGCGCATAGCCAGCGGGTTCTTGTGACTCTTAATTTTGTGAGGGTACATCGATATGTTCAGATTTCAGGTAATGCTGCAGTTCCTCATAAAAAGTCGGGTTGCAAGCCATCACGCTGCTCTTTTGGTCGTACGGCAATGGTGTCCCCATCATGGTCGTCACCCGGCCGCCTGCTTCCTCCACAATAATGCGAGCTGCCCCGAAATCCCACGCATTGAGCTGCATACTGACGTAGCCATCCAGTCTTCCTGCAGCCACATACGCCATCTCCAGAGCGGCGCTTCCTAACAGCCGCATACCGCGAACCTTCCCGGCAAGCTTTTTCACGATCAAGTCGATGCCGATCTGCTCAGCACGCTTGTTCCAAAATACGCTCGTGCATAACAAAGCTTGTTCCAGGCTCACTGCTCGATTCACCTGCAAGGGACGATCATTGAGAAAAGCCCCTTCCCCTTTTACCGCATAAAACAACTCGTCTCTGGAAGGATCGTAAACCGCTCCGACCATTCCCTCTCCCTTATGGTAGACGGCAATGGAAACGGAAAAATTGATTTGCTGATGAACAAAATTGGTCGTGCCATCAATCGGGTCAATGACCCAAAGTGTTTCATACTGCTTGTAATCCTCAGCATGTGCACTCTCTTCTCCCAAAATTCCGTGATCAGGGAAGCGTGCAAGAATCATCTGAATGACGTGATTCTCCACTTCTTTATCTACGGCTGTAACTAGATCGGAGGCTGATGTTTTATACTCGACGGTAAAAGGCTCCTTCATTCGCTTCAGACTCAGCTCACCCGCTGAACGGGCGCATTGCAAAGCGAGCTCCTTGAGAGCCGCCAGTGTTGATGCTTGCACACGTATCGCCACCTAAAACTTGACTTATTTTTTCGCAAAGGCGCCCCCTTCTTCTAGAAAGAGAGGCTTCGACGTTTTATTTGAAAATGATGAGACAGCTCGTGCTACAAAACGGCCATGCTATATTATTTAGTGTACCATACTTTACCTGCTGTTACACCACACGTTAGCCATAGGGAATGTGCCTGAAATGTCGTTGTTTATCAAGACTTAAGTCATAATTCCCCCATGAAAGCGCCCGACCATCGTCCAATAACACGGAAAAAGGATGCCTCCCTCGTCATCTCTGACCTTGGAGACACCCCTTTTTGTATGGCTACTTTAGCAGCAACGAGTCACGCCACCTTTTTCAAACCGTTCGGTCAATGCGTACATGTAGTACTCACGCTCTGTCATCGGAAATATACCGGGTGCCCCATGCGTCTCGTACCAATGGGCGAGGTAGCGGTCGTAGTCGGGCATTCCGAAAATGGTTTTAATGGCAGAGCTCACTTTGCGCATGGCCTTTCGAATGGCTCTTAGCTTGCTCCTCATGCTACGTGATGGCCTTTCCCGTCAAATACATTTCCTTTGGACTTGATGTACGGCGACTCCTGCAACGGATATTGCTTGCCGCGGAGAATATTGATCCATACCCGTGCTCCGTCGAGAATGATCCCAATCGTAATGACCATGAAGATCGCACATACCACCGCATCGATCTGGTCGTTGAAGATCATTTTTTGTGCAGCTTCCACCGTTTTTACTCCTTTTGGCAACGTACCGGCATCCAGTGCCTTTTGGAATGCTTCTGCATGCGAGAGGAACCCGATTTTGGGATCAGGATGGAACAGCTTTTGCCAGCCCGCTGTCAGCGTCGCAGTCGTCAGCCAAGCCATCGGTACGAGTGTGATCCATGAGTAGGCGGCTTTGCCCATTTTGAAAATAATCGTCGTTCCCACCGTAAACGCAATCGCGGCGAGCATCTGGTTGGCGATACCAAAGAGCGGCCACAGGGTGTAAATGCCTCCCAACGGGTCCATGACACCTTGGAGCAGGAAGTATCCCCATCCGATGGTAATGATCCCAGAACCAATCAGATTACCTGGCAGCCAGTTGACTTCCTTCATTTTCGGAATGACGTTGCCGAGCATGTCTTGTACCATAAATCGACCGACACGCGTACCGGCATCAATGGTTGTCAAAATAAATACAGCCTCAAACAAAATTGCAAAGTGATACCAGAATGCCATCAACGCCTTACCACCCAATACGCCAGAGAAGATCGTCGCCATCCCGATTGCCAGTGACGGCGCTCCGCCCGTCCGTGAGAGGATCGTCTTCTCTTGAATATCGTTGGCGAGTGTCGTTAATTGATCAGGTGTTACCGTATAGCCCCAGCCCGTTATCGTAGTCGCAACCTGGACGGTGTCCACACCAATCGCTGCAGCAGGCGAGTTGATCGCAAAATAGACGCCGGGAGTGAGCACGCACGCTGCAATCATCGCCATAATGGCGACACCAGACTCCATCAGCATGCCTCCATAACCGATCAATGGCGCATGCGATTCCTTCGCGATCATCTTTGGCGTCGTTCCGGATGATACGAGTGAATGGAATCCCGATACGGCTCCGCATGCAATGGTAATAAACAGGAAGGGGAATAGATTTCCTGCGAAAACAGGGCCTGTTCCATCAATGAACTTCGTCAGTGCAGGCATTTGTAATGGCGGCAGCGTCAACACGATCCCCACCGCCAACACCGCAATCGTCCCTACTTTTAAGAATGAGCTGAGATAATCACGCGGTGCCAGCAGCAGCCACACTGGCAAAACCGATGCAATAAAGCCGTACACAATAATCATCCAGGCGAGCTGTACCTTGGAAAACGTGAAGGCTGGTCCCCATGTTGGCGAGGCAGCAACGATTTGACCGAGCCAGAGGGAAAAGAACAACAGGGCCAGCCCGATGATCGATCCCTCTAATACCTGCCCTGGTCGTATATACCGCATGTACAAGCCCATCAATATTGCGATAGGCAACGTCATGAATATCGTAAAGGTAGCCCACGGCGATTCAGCAAGAGCGTTCACAACAACCATCGCCAAAACAGCAATCAGGATAATCATAATGGCAATAATACCAATCAAAGCGAGCGCTCCGCCTACAGGACCGATCTCTTCCTTGGCAATTTGACCGAGAGTCTTTCCGTTGCGACGCATCGATCCGAACAAAATAATGAAGTCCTGCACCGCTCCACCGATCACGACCCCGACAATAATCCAGATCGTTCCCGGCAAATATCCCATTTGCGCAGCCAGCGTAGGACCTACGAGTGGGCCTGCACCTGCAATCGCAGCGAAATGGTGCCCAAACAACACCCATTTGTTCGTTGGCACGAAGTCTTTGCCGTCGTTGTTCACTTCTGCCGGAGTAGCGCGATTGTCATCGAGCGCCATTAATTTTTTGGCTATGAATTTGCTGTAAAAACGATAAGCTACAGCATAAGTGCAGAATGCGGCTGTCAGTAACCAGAACGAGTTGACTGATTCCCCTTGCCAGAGTGCTATCATCCCGAATCCGACAGCACCCAATGCAGCTATCCCGCCCCAAATAAGGAGGGAAAGTAGCCATTTCTTCATCCGAGTCGCCTCCTTTTATTTATCAAATATTCAGTCAACAGACCTTAGAAAAAGGTATCACATCGGACAAATTGCTAACATATAAAATGGCTGAACCGTACAAAAACAGGCACAAGCTGCACCATCCTCGCTTGAGTGTAAACGCATTCAATTTAGGGACGTAGAAAGTCTCCGCCCCGAGTCCGATCCAAATTCCTCCACAATATGTTAAAGTTATACACAAATTGGTATGGAAACCAAAAAGGAGAATACGCACATGCGACATATCGGGGGATACATCATTATCGGAATCGGAGCGATATTTGTTCTGGCAACCTACCTGAACATACCGCTCGCGATGGACTTGCTATGGCCAGTCTTTCTTCTCATTCCAGCAATCGGGTTTCATATTTTCTTCTTTATGAATCCGCAGCCACATCGGGCTGGATTACTCGTACCAGGCGGGATCTTGCTCGTCTACGCCCCACTCTTCTTTTTCAGCCAGCTATTTTTTGGCGGGGATATGAGCACGACGTGGCCCTTTTTCCTAATTGGTCCTGCCGTTGGGCTTACCGAGCTGTACATATTTGGCAATCGCAAACCCGCTCTCTTGATCCCCATCGGCATTCTCACCGTCATTGCCATCGTGTTTTTGATCGCGAACCTGGCGTCTACCCAAGTAGGCGGCATCCTCGGCTTGCTCCTGATCGTATTGGGCGGAATTATGGTGACGCGAAAGAAAAACGATCACTATCCCATGTAAGCAGTCGGAAAAGAACAGACCAATCCCATACTCCCAACCGGGATACAGGATTGGTCTGTTTGCTTTAAAACCCCAATCGCTTCTTCAATTCCTTCACGACATTGCGGCTGACAGGCACCTCTGTTTTGCGCTGATCCTGCATGACCAAATGAATCGAGCCTTTGAACCAAGGAACGAGCTCTGCCGTTTTGGATAAATTGACAATAAAAGCGCGATGCGTCCGAAAAAACTGCTGGCGTGACAGCCTGCTCTCCAACTCCTGCAACGTAAACGTGGTCGCATATTGCTCACCTGCTGTATAAATACTCGCATACCTTCCTTCCAAAGTGGCATAGACGATTTCGTTTGGATCAATCAGCATGATCTTTCCGTTTTTCTCCACCGGGACACGCCGCGGCTGAGTATCGACCAGCACATTTTGCAGAAGGGACCGTAGCCTTTCCTCCAGCATCGGTGCCGCATTTATTGCAGGCTCACTTTTCCGCATCATTTTTCGTACCCGGTTCATCGTCTTTTCCAGCCGCATTTCGCTGAAAGGCTTGACGATATAATCGACGGCTTCAGCCTCAAATGCTCGGACCGCATGAAAATCATACGCACTTGCAAAGATGATGACAGGAGGATTGACCATGGATTCCAGAAGCTCCTGCCCCACGTCGACACCATCCCGGTCTTGCAGATGGATGTCCAAAAAGACCGCATCCGGTTCTGTCTGAAGAACCGCCTCCAACGCCTCTTCCCCACTGCCCGCCTCTCCTACTACAGACACTTCCGAAAACTGCTCCAGCAAATACCTCAGTTCTTCTCTGGCTGGCGTCTCATCATCAACGATGAACACTTTGAGCACTGACGTTCACCCCTATTGGTAATTGTATGGTGCATGTTGTGCCGCTCCCGCTTTTGCTCTCGATCACGATTCCATACGGATCTCCGTAGATCGACTGGAGACGACTTTTTACATTGGCAAGGCCGATCCCAGATAATTGCCGCCCTTTACTCCTCTCTGCAATGGCTGGCTCGAATGGGTCCCCATCCATTCCAACTCCATTGTCTGCCACTGTCAACTCGACGATTTGCTTTTCTTTGCGGCGCGCACGGATCACTACGGTTCCCCCTTCGCGCTTGGGCAACAGCCCGTGCTTGACCGCATTTTCTACCAGCGGCTGCAAAATCAGTCCCGGCACAGTAAAGCGCTCCACCCCATCCTCGATGTCGTACTCTACATGGAGCTTGTCCCCAAACCTCGCACGTTCGATCGCCAAATACGCTTCGATATGCTCCAGCTCACGCGCCAGACTGACATATCCGCCAGAGTCATGCAAATTACGCCGGAAGTACTCCCCCAAATGAATCAACAGCTCACGGGCCTGTTCGGGACGGAAGCGAATAAACGAAACGATCGTATTCAGCGCATTAAACAAGAAATGAGGGTTGATCTGGGCATGCAAGGCTTTAATTTCTGCATCTGCCAACAGACGGGACTGCTTTTCAAGCTCAGCCAGTTCGAGCTGACTCGATATCAGGTTCCCCAATCCACGTACGAGTTCCAAGTCCACAGCAGAAAGTTTGCGAGAACGATCTTGATACAGCTTGAGCACGCCTGCCACTTCACGTCTTCGCATCAAGGGTACGAGGATCGCATAGCGCAAGGAACAATTTGTCTCCCTGCACCCAATCTCTTCCTTGGTTTGGGCAATCTTTACTTCTTTGGTCGATAAAACTTCACGGGTCGCCTTGGTTGTGATACCTTCTCCCACTACATGATGGGACGAGCCTGCGCCAACGTGCGCAAGCACAGAGCGCGTATCGGTAATCGCTACCGCAGCTACACGCGTTGTCCGCAATATTTCCTCCGCTACCTTTTGGGCAGAGTTATACGTCAGTCCTTGACGCAAATAAGATAGCGTTTTGTCCGCTACTTGCAGCGTTCGCTGGGCTTGGAGCGCCCCGATCCGATCTTCTTCCTTTTTTGCCAAGTCAATAATAATGATCAATATAGCAATTCCGACCGAGTTGACGATAGACATCGGTACACTAATGGCCTGCACCAATGCCAATGCGTCTGCGTAAGGACGTGCGATGAGCAAAACAATTCCCATTTGCAGCCACTCCGCAAAAAAACCGACGACGAGTGCTGTCGTCCACCCGATTTTTTTGCTACGGTTACGGCGGAACTGATAGATTAATCCCGCAAACAAGCCCTCGCTTATCGTTGAGATGGCACAAGCCAAATCCGTAAAGCCCCCCAATGAATAACGATGAATCCCCGCAATCAGCCCTGTCATCAGCCCAACCCCGGGGCCAGCCAGCAAGCCTGCCACGACAGTCCCGATCACACGTGAATTCGCAATCGCATCCTGATACCAGATGCCATTATAGGTACCCAGTATGGAAATAGCAGAAAAAATGACGACCATCAGTGCTTTTTCTCGCCACGTCGCTTGCTGGTTCAATATGCTGCGAAATGCGCGTACACGCGTAAACAACAAGGCCGCCACTATCAAAACAGCTGTCCGTTCCGTCAATGGAACCATTAATGCCATATTCATTGGTTCATCCCTTTCGTGTCGCTACCCGCTGTTCGTTTATATAACTAATCAAAATATTCACTTTTCACCTCGGTTTTCCCTTTTACTTCTCTTCCTTTCCTACTAAAAAAGGTTGCCGAAATGATTTCGACAACCTGTGATTACTCTTATTGTATTAGTATTCGAACTCCAGTATTTTACACTTTTCCTTCGGTTCAAATCCTAGCTTTGTCCCCAGACGTACCGACTCCTCATTGGTCAGAAGTGTGGTCCAGTGCGGTGTCAGTCCATGTGCCATGCAATGCTCCAGATACGCCGCACAAACAAGCGTAGCATAGCCTTTGTTCATGTCTGCTTCCTCGTACGTTTCCACGCTAATTTCATGGTCACGCTCATGGACACAGCAAGACAGGCAAGCACTCACAATCGTATTTCCTTTGCATACGCAAAAACCCACACCCCACTGCAAAAAATCATCCACCGAATGATAGAATTCTTCTACTACCTCTATCAAGATGTTGTCAGGGTCGTTTTCCATGATAACTGCATCGATTTTTTTCAACGTGTATCCTTCGGGCAGAGGGCGATAGCTGTCCTTTCGCGCTTGGAATTGCGCGGGATTGAACTGATAGTAATACTCCCAATCCGTTTCTATCTCTCGATGCGAGATAGCTTTGGTCACTGCCTTTTCCCATGCTTCATCTGGCACAACCGCCAGAAAATGAGTGCCTCCACACGATTCGGTCGTATATTTGCGCAATTCTCCCTCAATAAAGGCACCCAGATCCGCTGTGAACGCTCCATTGGCAGCATCTCCTACGAAGATGCTGATCACGCCGGTTTGATCGACCAGTGCTGTCCGAGGCTGCTCTACATCGTCTACGTAAATCGCTCCTCGATTTGTCCCCTTGATAATCGCATGGATGGTCAGATCGTTCACGTTGTCAGGTGACAGCAACGATTTGATTTTTGGATAATCTTTTGGTTCTAATCTATGAATCATCGCATATACGGCCCTTTCTCTTTCTTTTTGTCATCTGCGTACTTATGCGGCTGATAGCGGAGCGAAGTCATTCAGATTCAGACTCAGCTTCCGCATAATAGTCGGGTCATGATCCACGTTCCTTTCCTGGGAGGATTCCAGCTCTTCTGCAAGTAGCACGCGAGCGCGGTGCAGCCGGGATTTCACTGTGCCCTCAGGGACACCTACGCGCAAGGCGACTTCTTTGATCAGCAAATCCTCGTAATAGTGAAGCCAAACGACAATGCGCAGCTCATGCTCCAGCTTCCATACTGCCTCTGTTAGTTCAACGGCATCGTAGGGAGCCTGTACAGCTTTCTCCTCTATTTGTAACGGAGACAACACTACGGTTGAACTTCGCTTCTTTTTTCGCTGCCATTGTCTGCATTCGTTTATGAGAATTCGGACCATCCATGTTTTGAAATAAGCAGGCTCTCGCAGCGTACAGATGGCTCTGAATGCTTTCAACACGGTATCCTGCACCACATCGGCACAATCCTCGTCCCGCCCGACATAGGTTCGTGCCAAGCTATACAAGGTACGCTCGTACAATTGAATGACTCTAGCAAAAGCTTCTACGCTACCGTCCTGTGCCAGCTGAATGTCTTGCTGAACTTCCATCTTGATGCTCACATTGCATAAACCTCCTTTTTTCTCCAATATTTGGTTCCTACTAGTATAGATGACAGAGGCGATTTAATGGTTCATGAGATTTTATATTTTCTGCTTCGCGAACACAAAAAAGACCATCTCTTCAGCGTTTTCAGCCTGAGATGGTCTTGTCATGCTCGTTACATCAATGAATTACAGATTACCTCTGCGCTCCTGCTCGCGCTCCAGCGCCTCGAACAGTGCCTTGAAGTTGCCATTCCCGAAGCCGCGCGCTCCTTTGCGCTGGATAATCTCGATAAACAGCGTCGGACGGTCTACAATCGGCTTGCTGAACAATTGCAAGAGATAGCCTTCGTCGTCTCTGTCAACCAATACCCCCAGCTTTCTCAACGCCTCGATGTCTTCATCAATTTCCCCTACGCGTTCCTTCAAATCTTCGTAGTATGCATCTGGCACCATGAGGAAATCTACACCGTTATCACGCAGCTTCGATACGGTATCAATGATATCGTTGGTCAGGATGGCAATATGCTGTACTCCTGGCCCTTTGTAGAACTCCAAAAACTCTTGAATCTGCGACTTGCGGCGTCCTTCTGCCGGCTCATTAATCGGGAACTTGATGCGTCCTGTTCCACTTTGCATCACTTTGGACATGAGCGCAGAATACTCCGTCGAGATGTCGTCCTCACTGAAATTTTGTACGGCTGTAAAGCCCATGACCTTTTGATAGTATTCCACCCACTCATCCATGACCTCGACGTTACCGACGATGTGGTCGATGCCGATGATACCCGTACTCTCCCCTTTGATTGAAGATTGGTACGCTTTATAGCCTGGGAAGAATGGTCCGTTGTAATTTTTCCGTTCGATAAAGGAGTGAATGTTTTCTCCGTACGTACCGATAATCGCTTTTTTGACCGTCCCGAATTCATCGGTGTACTCAGTCGGTTCCATAATCGGGATTGCTCCGCGAGAAACTGCCTCCCGGTAAGCCTGTTCACAATCCTCTACACGCAGAGCAACGTCTTTGACTCCGTCGCCATGCTTTTTCACAAATTCAGCGATCGGGCTGTCAGGCGTAAGCGCCCCACTGATCACGAACGTCATATGCTTCTGCTTCAAGACGTAGGAAACCTTTTCCCGAGAGCCTGTCTCCAAGCCCGCATAGGCTACTGCTTCAAAACCAAACGCATTTGTGAAATAGTGCATCGCTTGTTTCGCGTTACCCGTATAAAACTCCAGGTAGTCCCAGTCCTGAATCGGGAAAAAATCAGTATTGCTCATTACCTACCCCTCCGCTTTCCATTTCGATTATTGACATTATTTTGTTAATTGGGATTATTTTGTCGTTATCTTGAGAGTACATTGGAAGCGCTTCCTCATGCAAGAACACGGAACAACGCGAAAACGCTCAAACGCTTTCATTTATTAAAGTACGCATACGAGTAACAACTGGATACCAAAAAGCCACCGATCAAGTTGATCGATGGCTTTCGCTGCGTTTTCCGGCTACCTATGATTGAAAACAAATCGTTTCAGTTCTGTTAGAGGAAGAGCTCCTATAACTTTGTCGATCTGTTCCCCGTTTTTTAGCAAAATGGTCGTTGGCAAACTCATGATGCCATACTGATTGGCAATCTCCGTTTGTTCATCGACATTGACCTTTAGGACTCTCACTTCTTTACTGTGCTCCGCATCAAACGATTCGAGTATCGGCCCAAAAAAACGGCATGGCCCGCACCAAGGTGCCCAAAAATTGACGAGAGTATAACCTTCACTTTTTACATCTTGTTGAAACGTAGTGTCCGTCGTATTGCAAATGCTCATTTGTACTTTCCTCCCCTTATTACTATTGAACAGTTATTTAAAACAACCATTACAGACCCTCAATATCTTCGATAGAGACAAAAAATAACTCGCTGTACCTGGTCATTTCAAACAACTCATTCATAGACTTCTTATATCTATAATATCCCTTAAATTGTTTTTGTGTCAAGTTGCCTCATCCTAAAATAGGCACCGAAAGTGCAGATGAACGCACAAACTGTTCACTGAAAATAATGTTTTTGACTCGAAAAATGAAGTGTTAGACTGTTAAAATATAGTAATAGACTGAGTTGAATGGGGAAAACTTATGAAGCCTAAGGTGATCGTATTGGATTTAGATGGGACTCTTCTCAATTCCAAAAAACAAATATCGAAAAGAAATATGCTTGCTCTACAGAAGGTGAAAAGAATTGGTTGCTTCTATCTTCGATTATTGTCTATCGGTAGACCCTGAAGCCAATATTAGTGTTGAAGTCAAAGATGAATGGATCACATATAAATCGTTGGATTATAGAGAAATGATGAAGACTACAACAAATCCAATAATCATTAATAACCGATTGGAATGATTCTGAACCTATTATTAATAAGTTTGGGGACCAGGTTAATATTATGAGGACAGATGATGGAAAGTTGATTCAAATCATGTCTGTAAAAGCATCAAAAGAAAATGCAGTTAACTATTTGATTGAATCTCAGGGCAATAAAATGAGTGATGTAATGTGCTTTGGTGATGACTTCAATGATAATGATGGAGTGGCTATCCTATTAGAAAGAATCCTAGGTATTTCGCAAAAGCAGGCTAATCTTTAGCTAGCACCTATTCACACTGCCTGCAATTCCACCAAAATGGGATCATTCGTTCAATAAAAACAGCGGTTAGTCTAAGACTTTATTTTCAACGAACACGAACTACGCTTCCCCTTGCCCACACTTCCAATTAACTTTATGATGGATGTATTAAGTCCATAATTGAGGTGTCTTATGAAGTATTCACAGGCAACAGACTATGCCCTCCATGCGATTCTCTATCTGGTGGCAGAAGCGCCTGATAAACCCGTGAGTGTACAGCTTTTAGCAGAGAAGCTAGGCGTTTCTCAAACGTACTTATCTAAAATGCTGACGAAACTCGTAAAGGCTGGGTTAATCCACTCGGTATCTGGCGCAAATGGCGGATACAAGCTCAAACGCAACCAGGATGATATATCGTTTCTGGATGTTATTCAAGCCATTGAAGGGAATACCTCCTTGTTTGAATGCAGCTTCCACCATGATAGTGCCTGTTTGATTCAACAGGTTGTGGCTGACGCTGAGCGACAAATGGTGCAATCGCTGAAGAGTAAAAAAATTGCTGACTTGGTTCCGCATATCCGAAAATAACGTCATGACCGTTCGACGTGAAACAACCTCAAAGAAAAGCTCCGGCCGCTTCGACCGGAGTTTTTCTTCATAACGGTAACGTTCTATCGATGGGAAAGGTGTGGATAATGATGAGCCAATGGACAGAGCAAGCCGCTAAGCAATGGGATCAGTTTGCCGGCGACTGGCGAAAAAGAAGTGATCATATGTGGGAAAAAGGCAGCCGCAGCACCATCCTCCCCTTTTTTATGAAGCATGTACCTGTCGGATCTGTACTCGATGCAGGATGTGGTGACGGCTATGCCAGTTGCAAGCTTGCAGAGCAGGGCTATCAGGTGGAGGGCATCGACATTGCCGGGGAAATGATCCGCCTCGCTCATGACCGGGTCATTTCCTTCCCGGGCTCTGTTCATTTTCAGACAGGAGACATCAGCAACCTTCCTTTTGCGAATGATTCATTCTCCGGTGTGCTCTCCATTAATGTAGTGGAATTCACGCCGTCTCCACTTCAGGCACTCAAGGAGCTTCACCGTGTGCTCGCTCCCGGTGGAATTCTCCTCTTGGGTATCCTCGGTCCTACAGCGGGCCCACGCGCTCATAGCTATCGCAGACTGTATGAAGAGACGACGATCCAAAATACGATGATGCCATGGGAAGCCAAGCAATTGGCGAGCGAAAATGGCTTCACTCTGCTGGGAGAAGAACCTGTCTACAAAGAAGGAATTACCCCTGATATCGCGGGCCGTTTAAGCGTAGAGCTGCGGGAGGCTGTCAGCTTTTTGACCTTGTTTGCTTTGCAGAAATAGATACTGCACCTCTCTCTGAGTGTTACGATGCACTTGTCGATACATGCAAAAAAACCCGTAAGAAAGTCACTATTTTCAAGTGTCCTTCGTACGGGTCACAACTCCATCTGTTAACGGTACTGAATATTATTCAGCTGCATCCACATTAATTTACTGTCAATCAACATCGTAATGGTCATCTCATCCATTCCATGCAGTTGACGGTACAAGCGCTGGGTTTCGATCAAGTCATTGTAGGTCAAGAACGGATAGTCCGGTCTGCCGAATGTCCCGTCTGGAAAGTATGCGTAATGTAAATCGCCATTTCCGAGTATCCACTGCGATCCAAGGTTTACCACACCGTAGAGCATGATGTCTGCTAAGTCTCTGTCTGTCCGGTCCCCGAATTGCAGGTAGTTTTTGTAGAGAAAATTGATTTCCGCCAACTGATGGTTCAAAGAAACATGTGTCTGAATCATTGGATTCGTTGCTGTCGCATAGTCGGCAACCAGCCACCCTTGCTGTATACCAGCGATCGTAAAATGGTTCATGGCTGCGTGATTGTGAAAGTAAGAAGCATATTTTTTCGCAGATTGGCAAAAGTCCTTTTCTTGATACTGATCACAGCCCCGCAACATCAGATCAGCCGCTCCTGTGTTGAATCTCGTATCATAAAAGCCCTCTGGTATCCCGTAATCGCCGCTTAACCACAAGGAGCGTGGCTGCGTCTTCCAGTACCCCTCAGGCTCCTGCTGTTTCAGGCTCGCTTTCAGCATCACATAGCCCATATCCCGGGCAGCCTTGCTTCCACCCGTATATAAAAAGGAGCGAAGGACATAATTTTCGGGAATCCGCCAAAAGGAGGACTCCGAAGTCGGCTCGTACGTTGAAGGGCTTTGGTAGTAATACCCATCGTACAGCCATTTTGCCTTTTCCGTAACGTCCAAGTTTAGCCAGACGCTGTCAATCGATTGCTCTCCCCAAGGAACGAGTGGCTCTCTCGAATCGAGCGCCCACATTTCGCTGATAAATCCTGCTTTCATCGGCATCTTGATCACTAGCTCGACACCAGAAGACGTCTGTTTTACTTCGATCGGCAACGCTAATGCCGGTTTTTCTTCAATCGTGGCTCTGCCTTTATCCACGTAAGTAATGGGCTTACCTACCCAAATATACCTGCCCTCCGTCTCTACAAAACCAGAGGAAAGCGGAAGTGTCTGGACTTGATCAAGCGTGACAACCTTCCAATATGGTTTCTTCGACTCATCATAGGCTCGATAACGGAACATCATGTTCTGACTGTTGCCCTGAATCGGGATCGTGAAAACGTAGGGCATCATATTGCGCTGACCTGTGATTTTATGGGCCCAATACGTAACACCATCTGGGAATCGAAATTCTTGTTTTTGGTGGATCGCACCATTCAGGTGCTCAACATTCTCTGTTTCTGTTGGTTTTTTCCATTCATTTGCAGAAATATGGCTCGGAAAGAAACTGCTTACGGCGATGGCCGTCATCAAAAGGAGCATTCTGCTGATTTTTCTGACCATGTCATCCCCCTATTCTAGTAAAGCAGAACCGAAAGTCCTACTTTAAAATGAATATTTTGTAGCGATTATTATTTTTATAATAATCTGATAAATTAATCATAGGTGTCTAACTTTATTTCGCAGGAGGGAATTTATGGACAAGAAAGTACGCTACGCTGTTTCTACTGCACTCGTAATATCTCTGTTCACCAGCCCCTCATTGATCCATGCCACCCAAGCTGATCCACACACCCCAATTCCTTATTACGGAATGGGACCAACCTATGTACAGCCTGCACAGATTGAGAGCTTGTTTCCCAAGCCAACTATCCAGTTTGGGACACCCGGTTTCCAAGAAGGAAAAGAAGCTTTTACATCCCAGGAAGAAATGATGGCTTACATAAGCAAATTAGCAGCAGGCAACAAGGAAATCAAGCTGCTATCCATCGGTACATCATTGGAAGGTCGTGATATCCCCCTGCTTCTGTTCAGCAAAGACCACAACAACAAGATCAATCAAAACAAGGAGAAACCACTCATCTGGCTACAGGCACAAATTCACGGAAATGAACCCGCCTCTGGTGAATCTGCTCTTGTGATCGCCAAATGGCTGGCAGAAGGAAAACTTGGCGCCGACCTCCTGGATACAGTAAACGTCGCGATCATTCCTCGCATCAACCCAGATGGCTCCTACCAGTTCAAACGCTACATCGCGACCGAGCTGGATGCCAACCGCGACTACATGAAGGTAGAATACCCAGAGGTACAAGCGGTTCACCAAGCCATCAACACCTATCAACCTGATGTGGTGCTTGACGCCCATGAATACGGCGTCTCTTCCAGCCAGCTTCGCGATGTTGGGGAAAAAGGCGCGATCTCTTCCTACGATGTTCTGATCTCCTCTGCGAAAAACTTGAATATTCCCGCCAACCTGCGCAAAATGTCAGACAACCTGCTCTTGGCTGACGTTCAAAAAGCACTCGATAAGGAGCAACTTTCTCATCACGCTTACTATACGCTGGCAAAAGGCAAGGACGGTAAAGTAACCGCAACAGAAGGCAGCACAGAGACAAGAATCGGACGCAATGCCTTAGGTCTGAAAAACACGTTGACGTTTTTGGTGGAAACGCGCGGCATCGGCATTGGACGCGCCGATTTTGAGCGTCGTGTATACAGTCAAGCCATGACTCACGCTGCTGTCATCCAATCAACAGCGGCCAACGCCAAAGCAATCAAGTCAGCCGTGACCCAGGCACGCGCAGAAATCACGGAAAAAGGCAAAAAAGCAAACGACAACGACAAACTCGTCATCCTGAGTGAAAATAAGCGAGTGCCGGGTCAGTCTCTCGAGGTGGTTGATCTAGCCACTGCAAAAAAAGTGTCTACCCCCATCGACTGGGTGAGCTCCACAGAGGCCTATCCCGTACTCGAACGCGAGCGCCCCACTGCTTATCTCATGCCTCCTGCCTACCATGACGTTGCCGCCAAGCTGGAACTGCTCGGTGTTTCGGTAACCAAACTATCGAAAGAAACAACCTTAGCAGTAGAAAGCTACACCATTTTGGAAAACAAGGTGAATACGATTTACGAGAATGGGCATTACACCAATCAAGTGACAGCAAATGTAACAGAAACAACGAAAACCTTTCCTGCGGGTAGCTACGTGTTCAGCATGGCCCAGCCAAACGCCAACTTCATTGCACTGGCCCTGGAACCGGAATCCGTAGACAGCTACGTTTCGTTTAACTTCTTGGCCGTTGAAAAAGGCGATGAAGTCCCGGTCTATCGCTATATGCTGGAGCAATCGCTACCCACCACACAAAAGAACTAAAAGAAAAATTCCCCTCTCTAAAGTTAGACTCCTGAGAGGGGAATTTTGTTACATGTATGGGCTTACTTTATTTCAATCACTTCTTGGGCGCGCAGCTTCAATGCTCGCATTCAGTCCCACAATGTTACTTTGATCAGCGATTTTTTTCACGGCGAGTGTCATTTGCAAAAAAGTCCGCATCGCTTGGATACGGACTCCTGATTCTTTCTGCTTATGATCACAATAATGTTTTGACATCCTTTACGCTCTTCGCGAGCATTTGCTCTACTGCGTTTGCGTCCCTCACGTGCTTGGTCAAGCCTTCATTCAGCTCGTCCAGCAAGCCCTTTGCATCACTTACCTGTTGGGACACATCGTCAGCAAACCGCTTTTGGTGCGCGATGATTTCCATCACGCTTGACACTTCGACGTTCAGTGCCTGGAAAGCGTTCACGATCTGATCCGTCTTCTCCGCAGCATCCTTGCTGATGGAAAGTCCATTTTTGATCGCACTGCTGCTTTTTTCACTGTTGGACAACGCTTCTTTTGTTTCTTCCTGAATCTTGCCGATCAATTCTGCAATCGTCTTGGTCGAATTCGCTGTCATCTCTGCCAGCTTCCGTACTTCATCTGCTACTACAGCAAAGCCTCGGCCTTGTTCACCCGCACGTGCCGCTTCTATCGCTGCATTCAAAGCGAGAAGGTTGGTCTGATTGGCAATGTCGCTGATCACCTTGACGATACTTGTAATTTCCGAAGAGCGCTCTTCCAAGCGGCTCATGGACTTGGACGTATGAACCGATTCTTTGTCGAGGAGACTCATGACTTCCACAACGTCCGTCATAGCCTTTTTGCCTTCATCTGCACGCGCTACCGATTGTCTACAGATGTCTGTCAGGCGCTCTCCTCGAATCGACAACTGGTTCGCAGATTCATCATCCCTCTCATTAATGGTCTGGATATTATCTACGACACGCTGCATCCTCGTCACCAATCGCGCCATTTGATCGTGTTCGGCGTTTACCGCTTGGTTCGAAGAAAGGATCGCACCAATTTGTTCGTAAATACCGCGAAGCTCATGTTTCCAAGCGTCTTGCTGCCCTGCCATTGTGGTAGTGGGAGTTGCCACTGTCGTCGCTGCTATCTCTTTTTCTGCTAGGCCTTTGTCTTTTTTCCAAAACATCCGCTTCCCTCTCCTTTGTACCCATCAATTGTCACCTCGGCGACTATATACGCGGGACTCGATTATTCCCGGATGTTGTTTCGCCAAGCTCAGCAAGTTTTCCAAGAAATAATAGTGACCCTCCAAGAGCTCCACGTCTTTGCGCTCAAACTGCTTCACCTGCAAATACTGCTGCATTTCCAAAGCATAGCGCTCCAGTTTATCGTGAAAATCGTTGGCACGAAGCATTTGCTCCACTTCTGGATATTCTGTTTTCAGGCGACTCAGTTCGCTGTATACACGCCCACCCTCCAGAATCATCTGGTAGGCCGTTCGCTCGAGCGTAGCTGTCGTAGCTGCCTCCAGCTCCTCACGCTCCTCGCGCAAAGCTGCCAAGTACGTGATAAAATGGTAGACAGTTAAAAACAATGGTCCTAAAAATAGAATGATCCCTGCCTTGTACACATGCTGATTGGACAAATTGCTGATGAGCAGGAACAAGTGAAACAAGATCGCACCTAACCATACATAGATGATGATTTGGTGATTGATCTTCCCTGCCTTTTGATGGCGGGAAAAGGCAAAGGTTAGTCCGAGCAGATAAAAGGCAAGTAACGTAAAGCTGGCAGAAAACAAAGCCATCTCCATATCGATCAGCCAATCTGCGTCGGCGGGTATTTCGATAAAGAATTCAAAAGCGAGCACCAGCAGTGAGAACAGCAACCCCATGATCCAAAACCGGCTTACTTCCGAGTCATTCCTCCGCCGGGAGCGGTAGCGTTTTGCACGGGATCCTTCCATAATGCTCTCACCTCATTCTCTATGATTCGCCATGATTCTATCTTTTCCTTTCACATGGGGCCAAAATCTGACATCGGAGGCTGTTATGACAAAAAATTTTCCAACACCATTTACCGAGCGCATGAAAACCTTGCTCGAGCACGATTATGAGGCATTCGTCTCCTCGTATGATCAACCTGTGACACACAGCTTGCGGGTCAATCCGTTGAAAGTAGGTCGTGACGATTTCTTGAAAATCTCGCCGTTTGCTCTGGAAGTAGTCCCTTGGTGCGAAAATGGTTTTCGCTACAAAGAGCCAGACCGTCCCGGCAAGCATCCTTTTCACGCGGCTGGATTGTACTATTTGCAGGAGCCAAGCGCAATGTCCGCTGCCGAAGCACTCGGCGCACAACCTGGTGAACGAATCCTCGACCTGTGTGCAGCGCCAGGAGGGAAATCGACGCATCTTGCAGCGTTTTTGCATGGACAAGGAATGCTTGTGGCAAACGAAATCCATCCTGTTCGGGCAAAAGCCTTGTCAGAAAATCTGGAGCGCTGCGGCGTGACCAATGCCGTCGTGACCAACGAAACGCCTGAACGCTTACAGGAGCGATTTCCCCAATTTTTTGACCGAATTTTAGTAGACGCTCCATGCTCTGGCGAAGGAATGTTCCGCAAGCTACCCGAAGCAATCGATGACTGGAGCCCCGCAAAAGTTACCGATTGCCATCTCATGCAGGGCGATATTCTCGAAGCGGCCGCTGCTATGCTGAAGCCAGGCGGGACTTTGGTCTACTCCACCTGCACATTCGCTCCGTTGGAAAATGAGCAGTCACTGGTTAACTTCCTGGGCCGTCACCCGGAATTTGAGATCGTCTCACTGCCACATGCAGATTTCTTTTCTGCTGGTCAACCAGAGTGGGCCTCACCGCAAAACGAGCAACTCACCCAGACAGCCAGATTGTGGCCGCATCGTTTACAGGGAGAAGGTCATTACCTCGCCAAGCTGCAAAAAAGTGATACGGCTGAAGTTCATGAACCTTCCGGAAAGCGTAAAGAAAAGCGTGCGGCAAAATCGGCTCCGGCAGGTCGAAAAGAGGCTTTGGCAGCCTGGCGCACGTTTGCGTACGAAGCGCTCCCAGCGCTCTCCAAAGCATTCGATGATGAATCGGCTTTTCTTTTGTTCGGCGAGCAACTCTACTACTCACCCGCTTCCGAGCTCGATTGGGACAAGCTCAAGGTCGCGCGTGTCGGTCTGCACCTAGGAACCGTAAAAAAGAACAGATTTGAACCTGGACACGCCTTAGCACTCGCCCTCTCACCTGCGGAGGCAACCCGTGTCGCTTCGTATGGCGCAGACGATCCTGAAATGTTGCGGTACTTAAAGGGAGAAGCGCTCACTCGTGATGGTGAAAGCGGCTGGACGCTGGTTACGGTAGATGGATTCTCCATCGGTTGGGGCAAGCAATCAGAGGGGCAACTCAAAAATCATTATCCAAAGGGTCTACGCTGGTTATAGGTTTCCATCAAAAATAAAAAAGCTCACAAAGCTACACGAAATGCATTCGTGACTGCTTGTGGGCTTTTCTCTTTTTTCTTATGATCGCCCTCTGCGGGACGGACTGTCTACTACGGTCAAAGAACCATTTCTTATGTAACGCAATATTTTTGAAACAGATATTCCTGTTGCATTGGCAATTTGCATCGCATTCGAATTCGGATAAGTTCTCACGTAATTGCGAATCATCTGGTAGTCTTGTATTTCGTTTTCTCCGCAAACCTGGCAACTGTACTCTCCCCGGCCCATCGGACTGCCGCATTTCAAGCACGTATCCGTCGTCATCACTGGTTCTCCTCACACCCTGTACTATGGTACTTTCACAAGAAAGGGTTCTATCTTCCTATCTATTACCCAAATCACATGGGAGGAAAACACTATTTTTCATTGCCAATCTTATTCAATTAAAATTCGATGCAGCCATTCCAAACTCCTTTAATCGGTCTGTATGGCGACATCAGACAGCTTTTTGTAGAAGGACAATCGCAAACCCAATCAGAAAGGCACCACTGAGCCCATGAAAAACGTTGGGCCAACCTGGACGAAAAAAGCTTATTCCTCCTCCTGATCGAAGTGGGAATAAGCCTTTTTCGGAGCCTTACTGCTCTTCTTTATTCAAGTTCGCAATCTTTGCCCCTTGCTCCAGAAGAGCTTCATATCCATATTTGCTCTTGATTCTCTCTATTTCTTTTTCCACGCTAGCACGATCCTGTATGTTGAAATAGGCTTTCACTATTTCATAGGGTGTTTGGCCCGGTTTCTGTGGGTGATCCTCAATCGCTGCTTTCCAAGGAATAGCGGCTTTGTCCATCAACAGCTCAAGGGCAGAACCAGTCTCATACCGAATATTTCTTACCAAATAACGTGGGGACACTTGACCATTGGCAATCACATCAAATGCATGCATAAACGTAACGTGAAAAGGCTCCTCTTTCGTCGCAAGAACGGTCAGCTTTCCACCTGTAAGCTCGCTGTAACGATACTCGATATAGCGGGCTGATCCCTCAATTGCCTCTGTCTTGGTTTCCCCTACCAGTTGGGGCCATTTCTGATAACGATAGCTGCGCACGATCGCCCAATCACGCAAGTGCTGTTTGATGGTTTCGGTATCATTCACAGCCATTGCCTGATCCAGCAGCTTGAATTCGAGTCCCATCAAGGCGTAATTTTCTTCTGTAACTGGGTAGTTATCAATGAATTCTGCCCCATCAGCATCATAGGTCCATTTTTTTTGTTTGAAGATGTGAAACGATTCATGCAGCAAAAAGGATGAAAAATCAAAATACAGCTCAGGGTCGCTAAACATTTTGGGATGATACTTGTAATACATGGCTTCGGTGTCATCCATCTCAAGAGTCGCAAAGTTAAAGGGCATCCAAGCAGAAATCGTGGACGGATCAAAACGGCTGACACGATACACCTTAGGCAAACCGAATGACTCCGGTACTTTGATTTCTGTTGCAAAGATACTGTTTTCGAATTGCTTCACATTTACTGCAAAGGCTTCTTTTCGGAAAAACCCTCTATCTTTATTCGTGTGCACAAGCAGGAGCGGTAAGGTTCGAAAATCATACTCCTCATTCCAAAGCTGATCCGGGGATTGCTCAAAATGCTTATAAATCGTCGACAACTCGGTTAACATCTGTTTGTCCGTTTCATTTAGCGCCTCAAATTCAGTTTGAACCGTTTTGTTCATCACGATGAAAACCAAAACCAATCCTACGATTGCCACAAGAGAAACGAGAGCAATTTTATTTCTTTTTTTCATGATTCATCCTTACTTTAAAAAAGTTTTGTTTTACGAAACAATACACAACAATCTACCACAGTGTATGTATACATTTCAACGTAACACCGTTGTTAGAAAATGGAATGAACTAGCTTGTTCCTCCTTAGCAAACAAGACGGAGTAAGCCCCATTTAATTAATTTTCACTTCCATCCGATTCATAAGCATTTGTCCTATATTTACTTCGGTGAGTTACGTGTCCCATATGATCATATCCGTAAAATCCTACACATTTCATCATTTTTGCAGGGAATGCCCTTCTTTACAAATCAAAAAACTGCCCAGACTCTTTTCAAATCTGGACAGTTTCTCTTAACATCTCTACTTATTTCCACGCGTTTTCCCAGCGGATGAGGATTGATTAAACGGTTTTCCGCCCTTCGCAGAGCGAGCGGCTCCACCTTTTCCCGCTTTTTTAGCATCGGCAGGCTTCGCGGATTTACCCGCTTTACGCGCCGCAATCGCTTCTGCCTTCTTGCGGTTTTTCTCGTACTGCGTTTGCAATTCACCTAGCTCACGCGCGATCTTCTTTTTGTAGCCTGGCTTTACCTTCGTCTTTTTCTTCAAGGCGTCACGTACAGGAGAGAACTCTTTGTCTTTTTCCTTCTGCTGCTCTTTCACCTGTTGCACTCGCAGCTCAACGAAATGAGTTTCCCGTTCTTCTGCGCGCTGACGACGTCCCGCATCCAGATGGCGTCCTGCCTGCATAATTCTTTCTTCGATCGAAGCCTTCGTGGCTTTGGCAAAACGAGCCATCAAGTTTTTCTGACGAGGGGAAATGAGGGAGATCGCTTTTCCTTTTTGTCCCGCACGACCAGTACGTCCGACGCGGTGAATGTAGCTGTCCACGTCATTCGGCAAATCGTAGTTGATGACGTGTGTTACGCCTTCTACATCGAGTCCACGAGCAGCGATATCTGTCGCAATCAAGTATTGAAAACGGATGTCGCGGAATTGCTTCATGAGTTGTTCCCGCTTGTTCTGGGACAAATCGCCGTACAGAGCTTTCGCCGAGAGGCCATTTTCCTGAAGACGGGCTGTCAATTGTTGAACGCGCACTTGCGTATTGGCAAATACAATAGTCAAAAATGGCTGTTCCTGTTCCAGAACATCCACAAGCGCATCTGTTTTATCACTTTGGTTGACCACATAGTAAAATTGCTCAATGCGTTCAACTGTCTTCTGCTTGCCCTCGATTTTGACATGCGGTGGCTGATCCATGAAACGGTGCGCCAGTCTTTTCACCAAATCAGGCATCGTCGCGGAGAACAGCAGTACCTGACGTTGAGAAGGTGTGTGAACGATTACTTGCTCCACGTCCTCCAAGAAGCCCATTTCCATCATCTTATCTGCCTCATCCAGCACGAGTGTGGAGATACGGCCGAAGTGGAGCGATCCGCGCTTCATATGATCCAGCACGCGTCCAGGCGTTCCAACGACAATGTGTACTGTTTCTTTCAGCTTGCTCAGCTGTCTGTCGATATCCGTTCCACCGTGCAAGGAGAGCACGTTCACATTCAGGTGTTTGCCCAGCTTTTCCACTTCTTTTGCAATCTGAATGGAAAGCTCGCGGGTCGGTGTGAGGATCAGCGCTTGAATATCGCGTTTTCCTTCTTGTAATCCATTAAGGATCGGCAGCATGAACGCAGCTGTTTTTCCTGTTCCTGTTTGAGCTTGTCCGATCAGGTCTTTTCCTTCCAAAATAAGAGGAATGGCTTCCTCTTGAATTTGTGTCGGCTCTTTATAATACAGGTCTTGAATCCCTTGCATCAGCTCCGGTCGAAAGCCAAAAGACGCAAACGATTTTGCCATAACTTCCACTTCCTTTCACAAGCGGTCCGATTCGCCACACCATGACTGCATGGACAGTGGATGCGAAAAAACCGGCTCCCGTCAATCAATATTCATCCTAGGCAGGTTGCAGCCCTTGCGAATTCCTATCCTACCTATACTAAAGGAGTCTTTTCGAAAATACAACTAAACCGTTCGACTCCCGGGTATTTTTCTCCGAGGCTCGAGATTACAAAACCTGCTTTCCGATAAAACCCGACTGCTTCTTGGTCGGTTTCCACTTGTATCTTTCTAAGCCCCCCGTTATGGAGCAGTTCACTGATCATTGCTCTGCCGAAGCCCTTACCTCTACAGGTGGATTTGACAGCGATATGCTTGATGACGCCTTCTCCATTCGCCCCAACGATGTACCCCATGATTCCTACTAGCTCCGCTTGCACAAATTTCCCTAAAAGCGTACGTTCATCACTCTCTATGTATTGTGCGAGTTCTCTTTCTATTTTTTCGTTGTCGGGCCACATGCATTCTGCCAGTAGGCGCTTTACCTCATCTCGGTCTCGATATCCTTTTAACTCCATCATCACAAAAACACCCTCTCCATCGCAATGATACATGCATGGAGAGGGTTTCGCCTATCTCATCTATCGAGCAGTTGTTGAACCGTTTCCTTATTGAGCTTCTTGATGACAGCTGTCAGCAGCTGTGCAGCTTGTTCAAAATCGCTTTTGGACATAATCGCATTATGGCTGTGAATATACCGTGTCGCAAAGCCGACGACAATAGATGGGCATCCAATGCCGCTTGTATGGAATTTCGCTGCGTCTGTGCCGCCTCCTGCGAGTGCATCCACCTGGATATTGATGCCGAGCTCCTCTGCTGTGTCGAATACGAGATCACGCAATCCGGTATGCGGAATCATCGTAGCGTCGAATAACATGACGAGGGGGCCGTCCCCCACATTGCAGGTCATCGGATACGATTCATTTCCAGGGGTGTCATATGCGAGTCCAACATCGACAGCAAAAGCAATATCGGGTTCAACCAGCCTCGCTACTGTACCAGCACCGCGAGTGCCTACCTCTTCCTGCACGGTTGCACCGGCGTATACCACATTCGGATGCTCTTCCGTCTGCAATCGTTTCAACACCTCGATGGCGAGCGCACACCCTGCGCGATTATCGAGAGCCTTCGCGACCCACAGCTCGCCGTCGCGCATTGTCGCAAATTCACTATCTGGGACAATCCAATCACCAGGGCGAACACCCATTTCCTTTGCATCCGCTTCGTCCTTCGCCCCGATATCAATGTACAAATCCTTGAGCTTCATGACTTTTTCCCGCTCTTCTTTTTCCAGAGCGTGTGGTGCCTTCGAACCAATGAGCCCCAGATACTCTCCTTTGCGTGTCTTAACCTTCACGCGCTGTGAGAGGATATTGTGCGTCCACCATCCGCCAAGCTGGATAAAACGCAAGTACCCTTTTGGCGTGATATGTGTCACCATAAAACCTACTTCATCCAAATGTCCGGCGAGCAAAATTTTCGGACCGTTTTCTGCACCCGTCTTCTTCCCGAGTACCCCACCCAGCCGATCTTTTACCAATTGGTCGCTTAGAGGCTGTAAGTACTCTTCCATCTTCACCCTGACTTCGCGCTCGTGCCCAGGCACTCCGTCCGCTTCCGTCAAATCCTTGATCAATTTCGTGAGATCGTCCATTATTTATCTCCTTTTCGCTACTGACTTGTTCCCTTTATGCCTTCGAGAAACCGCTTACAAAATCCTTTCATTTCCAAATTGCCTACACCCTATTTGTTATTGTTTCCCCAACCCATGTTCCGAATGCGCTAGAGTAATCCGTCATGCTGTCGCATTTAATTTGGTGCCCTTCGTAGCAGCTTCTTGTTCTTGTCCGAGTTTTTTCGTGATCCGATGAAATAGTACGAGACAAATCAGTCCCAACCCTGCAAAAATCCCGGTGATCGCAACGTTGGGAACCCACGCACTTGCCAGAATAAACACACCTGCACTGCTGACCCCTACGATGCTAAACAGCGAATGTACAGCCATATACGTGCTCCGCGCATGATCTGGCACCATATTGGCGAGTAACGCTTGTTTTACCGGAATGTGCATCACTTCACCCAGGGTCGCGAAGAACATAGCAATGAGCAAAACAGCGGGAGAGCTGCTGAAGCTAATCCATGCATACCCGCAAAAGAACAGGCTCAAGCCTGACAGGAGCATCACTCTATCCTTGCCTTTCTTCATCACATAAGAGACTAGAACAGTCAAGCAAACCACCAACAACGTATTTTCTGTTTTTAATAAACCTAACAAGTTCATCCCATCCACTTGAAAGGCAAGAAACGAAAAAAGCTGCTCAGGCTCCGGAATTTCTTTCACTAATCGTAGGCCAATGACATTGGTCAATTGCTCCTCTACAGCTATAATGAGCAGATTCGCTATGGTAAACAGCAGAAAAATCCGATGCTTCAGCACTTCTTTATAGGCTCCCATGACATCTGTAATAAAACTCGAAGCTTTTTGTCTTTGTTTGTGAGAAGCCGAGTGTGCAAGTTTTTCTGGCACATACGTCTCCTTGATAAACAAGATCGTAATGGCGAGCGAAATCGCAATGCTTACAGCCACACCGAGAAATAAAGCAAAATAATGCTTGTCGAACAAAAAAGCACCCACCAATCCCCCTATGGCTACCGCCAGATTATTCAGCCAATAGGAAGCAGTAAAAATCGCTCGCCTGTTCTCGGGAAGACTCACATCAATAATGAGTGCTTGGTAAGCAGGACCCGACGCCCCCAAACAAAAGTTATTGAACAGAAACAAAATAAATGTCACATAGGGCAGCTGAATCCAGGGAGAGTTGACGGAGGCCACACCAAGAAAACTGAGGAAAATGACCGCCTCACATACAACGATGACTTTTTTTCGCCCGATCCTGTCCGCCACATATCCCCCTGCAAAAGAGCCTGCGACACTCGCTGCCATCACGCCTAGAAACATAAAGCCCGTTACAACCGTCCCCAATTGCTTGGAGAAAAAAACAATCAAGTACGGGGTAACAGTCATGCTCGCCATGGTCGTCAAAAATTGTAACATCAGCCTGATCTGGATGTTGCTGTCGAACTTCCAAAAACTCATCGTGACCACTCCTCTTTCTTTTAACGATTGATTAATCAATCATTTATATTCCAAAAAAAAGACCGATGGAGAATGCTAGCGATTCTTCGGTCCAAATAGCTGCATGGCAAACGGAACGAATTTTTCCCACATGTTGCTTTGTGGCTCATCCGTCAAATTCACACGCAGACCAATTAACAGACTCATGTACGCTGTCGCCACGTATTTGGGATCTTGGACATGCAAGAGTCCTTTCTCTTGTCCATTGATCAAGAGCTCGGCAATTTTCGTACGAAAGGTGTTGTGAAACGCATCTAGCTCGGCAAAAGAATGGGCAAAACGATTGTAGTAGCCGACTACTTGTACAACCAGTCGCAAGTACGAATCGAACGCGGCGAAGATCTTGATGTGATTCGTCACCATTCTCTCTAATTCCAGTAATGGCTCAGATGCTTGGGGATCAAAGTCAAGCAGCTTGACGGAATGCTCTTGCAATGGCTCGGTGACGGCAGCATGAAAGAGCTGATCCTTATTTTCAAAGTAGGTGAAAACACTGCCAAAGCTCACTCCCGATGCCTTCGCGACTTTTGCAATCGTGGTATCGTCATAGCCGCGCTCGGCAAACAGGAGAATTGCCTGCTGGAGAATCGTTTCCCGCTTCTGCTTCATTTTTAGCACTTGTTCTTCTGAAAGTGGCATGCTGTACAGGCTCCTTTCCTATGAATGATTAATCGATCAATCGTTACTTGCATTATAGAACTGACTTCCAGCATTTGCAAAGATTTTTGTCTCTCTTGATTTCCGCAAAAATAAAAACGGCTGGCACTTGTGTCCAGCCGCTTGCTATTCCTACTTCGCTAATTCATAGATCGCTTGTGCGTAAATCGCCGTCGCTTTGATCAGATCGTCCACGAAAATATATTCATCTCGCTGGTGGGCACTGTCAGGACGACCTGGGAAAAGCGGTCCGAATGCTACCCCCACATCCAACGATCGGCCGTAGGTAGCACCGCCAATTGCGATGATACCAGCTTCCTCGCCCGTTTGTTCCGTATACACGCGTTGCAGTGTCGTCACCAACGGGTGATTCGGGTCGACGCGGTGCGGTGTCAGATGCTCAGCCACTTCGAGCGTAAATGCGCCTTCACTGAATCGTTCAGCAAGAACGGCCGACCATTTTTCGAAGGCAACAGAATGTGGGTAACGGATATTCAGACGGAAAAGCGCATCCTGCTTTTCGTCATACTCGATCACACCTGTGTTTAGTGTGAGCGCACCCATTTCTTCATCATCATGCGCAATGCCAAGTGCTTCACCGTAATGCTGCTTGTGCAAATAACGATCAGCCAAGCTTACAAAGACAGCTCCGCGTTCATCCAAGGACAAGGTGTGCAAAAAGTGAATGAGCTCGGTACCCGCGTTGACGCCTTTACTCGGGTCCATTCCGTGAACCGAGACGCCCTCCATGTGCAGCACCACGAGACCGTCCTGCTCCTCCACCTTGCCTTTCAAGCCAGTCACTTCCAAGTGTTGGCGATAACTTTGTGTAATCGCCTCACTATTCAAGCCGATTGGCGTAAGCGTTGCTACAGCCTTGTCTGGAACCATGTTCATCCGCAAGCCTGCCTGTAAGGAAACGAGCTTTGCCTGCAAATTTTCCGCAGCAGGTATTCCGAGGCTTTGGAAGGCTGCAAGCGTCTGGCGCAGTGACAGATCGGTCAAACCTTTTTCCGCATAGATCAACGGGAAGTCTGCATCTGGCGTAAAACCCATCGTCGGCATTTCTTCCGTTTCAAAATACGTGTTCACACACTGCCAGCTCGATTCTTCATCCGTACCGAAAATAAAGCGCACGCGCTTCGACAGCGGCAAACCAAGTTCCATCACGATCTTCGCTGCGAAAATAGCCGCCATCGTCGGTCCCTTGTCATCAATTGCTCCACGGGCCACCATGCGTCCATCTACGATTTCTGCTGCATACGGTGGCGTACTCCAGCCATCGCCTTCCGGTACCACATCGACATGGCTCAGAATTCCGATCAATTCCTCGCCTTGCCCGAATTCAGCGTGCCCTGCATATCCGCGGACGTCTTTGGTTGTCATGCCTGCTTTTTCACACACGCCTAGCGCAAAGTCAAGCGCTTGCCGAATCCCTTCTCCAAATGGAGCCCCTTCCCGTGCTGTCTCGGGATCCAATACGCTTTTCATTTGCAAAAATTGTTGCGTCGTCGCAATCAGTTCTTCCTTGCGTTTATTTGTTTCTTCCAGCCAATTAACGCTTGTCATCCTCTTCTCCAGTCCTCTCATTCATACTTCCTTCGTCCATTGCCGCATCGACGTCGAGATCCAGCTCAACCAGCGATAATAACGACTCCATTGGCACTTCTTTTTTCGTAAATTCTGCTTGGGCGTCTTTAATTTCGTCCCGGATGTTGTTCATTTCGCTATCCAGCTTGTAGGACGCCTTGGCAGCCTCGAACAACCTCTGCCGTATATCGGATGGGATAATTCCCTCGTATTTGTAATTCAGCGAGTGCTCAATCGTCGCCCAAAAATTCATTCCCAATGTGCGAATCTGAATTTCTACAGGAATGGTCACTTGCCCACCCGCCATCATGATCGGGTACTCCACAGCAAGGTGATAGCCACGATATCCGCTTTCTTTTGGGGTAGAGACATAATCCTTCTCCAAATACACACGCATGTCTCCGCGGTTGCGGATCATCTCTACGACTGCAGGTATATCATCAATAAACTGGCAAATGACGCGGATGCCCGCGATATCGCGAATTTCCCAGCAGATATTCTCATCAATCGGAAACTGCAAGCGGTTTGCCTTGTTGTAAATACTCGGGATCGATTTGACCCTGCCCACTGCAAACTCAATCGGTGAATGCTCCTTGCGTTTGCGTAGCTCGTTACGGATATTTTTAATTTTGACTTTGATTTCTTCTACAGCTTGTTCGAACGGTAGCAGATATAGTTCCCAATCTAGTTTGTGCACGCTTACGTCCCTCCGGCTTGAAACTCTCCATCGTCCTTATCATTCAACATTTTGTGTGAGATATCCTTCCAAAATACAAAAAGAGACGGGAGAAAAGGCAGTTGTAACTGGCTTCTCTCCGTCCCTTTTTTCTTAATTTTCACGCGAAACAAAGGTTGCAAGTGAGCTCCTCAGCTCTTCTGCTAAAATGGCCAGCTGATTCGCAGCATCTGCTATGAGCTCCATCGCTGCACTCTGCTCTTCTACCGCAGCCGAGATGCTTTGAACACCGGCAGCCGCTTGCATCGATGCCGACGATACTTCACCAGCGACGACGGCTACCTGCTGGGCATCGGGCGCCATACGCTTGAAGGCTTCACTGACGCCATTGATTTCTTGCGATACCCCGAGGATGTTTTCCTCGATGTGCTGGAACATCTCTTGCGATTGGTGTGCTGTCTTCATACCACGGGCTGTCGTTTGGGCACCCTCTTCCATCCTGGCGACTGCTTCCTTCGTATCCTTTTGTACGTCTCCAATCATGCCGACGATCTGCTGGGCAGCGCTGTTAGTATCTTCCGCCAGCTTGCGTACTTCTCCTGCGACGACTGCAAATCCTTTGCCATGCTCTCCTGCTCTGGCCGCTTCGATCGCTGCATTCAAGGCTAGCAGATTCGTCTGTCGGGCAATCTCTGTAATGACAGAGATAATTCTCGAAATGTCCTTCGAGCGCCCTTCCAATACATGAATGACATCCGTTGCGGCTTCTACCGAACGATTGATTTCGTCCATGCTGTCCATCACATCTGCGATCGCGCGTCTTCCAGCGTGTGCATGCTGCTTCATTTCTTCCGCAGATAGTGTCACCCGCTCTACATTTTCCGTTACAACCGCCACATCCTTCGTCAAATCAACTGCCAGATTCAAGGTTTGTCCCATTTTTTCTACCTGGCTGTCAGTAGAGGCGGCCACTTGATCGACGACGAGGACAATTTGCTGGCTGGAAGCGGCAATCTCACTGGTGTTTCCCTGAATATTTCGCACTGCTCCGGAAACGGAAGCGGCTGCCTGCTGAATCTGAAACAAAATTTTACGCAGTTGCTTCTGCATCGTGACGAGCGACCCTGCCAGCTCACCCAGTTCATCTTTTCGTTTCAACAGCTTATCAGGAATCTCACGCGAAAAATCCCCATGTCCGATTCGATCTGCGACGGCAAGCATGCCACGAAAGGAGCGGCGAAGCCAGTTTGCTGTAAATAACGAGATGATGACGATTAGCAAGAGAACAGCACCATTAAAGGCAATCATAGCATCCCGAATGCGGGTCGGGCCCTCCAGGATTTCGGTCATATCCATCTCGGCCAAAATCGCCCACGTCTTCTTCCCCACTTTGACCTGATCATAGGACACGAGTACTTGCTGTCCTAAGTAATCGACGCTTTCGACTGTTCCTTCAAATTGTTGGGTGAGTAAGACTTGATCGACGATGGGCGTATCTACTTTTTGCTGTAGCAGCGTATTTGGCCCACTGCCAAGTTGCGACCGCATCAGCTTGTCCGGACCACCAACCAAGTAAATCTTCCCGGTGTCCCCCAGCCCTTCTCGTTGGTTGAATATTCTAGAAATATACTCCATGGATACTTCTACGGCTATTTGCCCAATGATGTAGCCTCGCTCGTAGATTGGCGCTGCAATGTATACCCCTGGCGCCGCTCCAGATGGTTCGTATTTTCCGAGATCTGACATTTCTGCGCTTTGGGTTTTCTTGACTTGCTGTACAGTCTGACCAAGTATAGAGCCAGCGTGTGGGCCTGTCAGGAGATTGGTTCCAAAATCCGCCTGCGGCTTTGTCTCATACACGATGTCCCCTTGTGCATTCAACAGATAGGCATTCACGAAGCCGTAGCGAGCGACCTCCATCTTCAATTCGTTCGTATACCGCGCTTGCACTTCTTCATACGTAGGCGATTCTCGTCCTTGCCGCCACACATCCTCAAACGAAGAAAGGGCAGACATTACTGTTCCCGATGCAGCCAACGTGTCCACGTTCCTGGCTCGCTCGCGAAAGTAATTTTCCACCTGTTCCTTGTTGCTATGACGAAGCGCTTCCAGTGTAGCGGCACTTCCGTTCAACAATTCCTGCTTGGATTCTTGATAAGCAAACACTCCCGCTGCCGTCAGCGGTACACTTCCTGCCAGTAGTAGTACGAGCAGTATACGAGCGCCTAATTTCATGGAAAAGCCCCCCATTTTTTCCAATCTCTTTTTCTGATATAATTATAGAATATTATTTATATTTCTACTATTCATATGAATATAGTACCAGAAAAGAAAAAAGGAAGGCTAGACCAATTGTATTAGGCCGTCTCGAAAATCATAGCAATTTCGTCGCACATCGGCAGCTTGGAGCAATTAATACAATCCTTCCAAGCTTTTTGCGGCAGCGTTTCCTTGGCAACCACCCAAAACCCGCACTTTTCAAAAAACACTTGTTGATAGGTCAGCGCCAAGACACGCTTAATTCCCAAAAGACGGCATTGCTCAACCAAATGAAGAACCAGGTGTTTCCCAACGCCCATTCCCTTCGCTTTTTCCGAGATAGCCAAGGAGCGGATCTCAGCCAGATCCTCCCACAAAATATGTAGGCCTGCGACACCTACGACCGAATCTCCATCATGAGCGACAATAAAGGATTGCAAGTTTTCTAAGAATGACAGCTTCGTACGTGGCAGCATCAAGCCTTGTTGTGCATATTCATTAACAATCTCTAACATGGCATCCACGTCTTTCATCGTAGCCTGACGTACTGCCAATGCCTTTGCAACACCCATTTTACTCTCCTCCACCCCATGCATTTCGAGCCTGGTATGATTTAATATTTATTCATTATAGTATATAAATATACATTCGACCTTCGCAGAAGTCTATCCTTTTTTCACCTAATTTATGCTTAATTGTATGAACAATTCTTTTGTTAGGTAACGGTTGTGTTATAATCAAGCGTACGAGTTCATAGGGAGGTGCTACATACTTGACGACGAGACGGGAACGAAAAAAACGCGAAACCCGCGAAAAAATCTTCAATGCTGCCATCAAGCTCTTCAAAACGCACGGCTTTGAAGCAACCACGATCGACATGATTTCCGAAGAAGCGGATGTTGCACGCGGTACGATCTTTCTACATTTCACTTCAAAGGAAGCCATTCTCGCTAATTGGGGATATGAGCGTCTGCATGAAATCGAGGAGCGTCGGGAAGAGTGGGATTATGGTAACGACTGCAAGTCGAAGGTGCTGCGGATCTACAAGATCATGAATGAAGTCACCATCACCAATTTCGATTTCATCAAAGTCGTCGTGGAATCCTCGATGAAACATCGGAAAGTGCTTGAGAACGAAAAGAACATGTACTTTGAATTGCGTCAACTGTTCGCTGACCTGATTGAAGAAGCGCAAGAAAAGAATCAATTGAAAAGCAAATTCAACCCGCTTGTCGCTGCGAACATGTTGGAAAACATTTACTATAACGCTCTTTATGATTGGGTACGCAGCGAGGGCGCTTGGGCACTCGAAGAAATCATGGAAGAGAAGGTCTCTATCGTATTCGAAGGGCTGGTCGTGGAATAATCCGACTGACCAGCCCTTCGAATGTGACTACTAGATTATTCAAAATAGGCCCATTTGTACTGCGCGTATCCCAAACCTGAAATAACTACACCTTTCAACTTGGGGTTCTGCGCATACACTGTAGACTTAAAGTAAAACGGAATGACTGGCATTTCGTCCACCAACATTCTCTCCGCCTCTTGCAAGATCGCTTTTCGTTTGGCAGCATCCTTCTCCTTGGCAGAAGCCGCCAATAGATCGGCATATTGACGTTTCTCCCAACGAGTATGGTTGTTGCCTTCCTTCGTTCGGAATATTTCCAGGAAGTTGATCGGATCGTTGAAATCCCCCGTCCACCCCATCCGCGCTACTTGGTACTTCCCGTTTTTCACGTTTTCATAGTAGACATTCCATTCCTGATTCTCCAGCTTGACATGCACACCCAAGTTTTTTTGCCACATGTCCTGTACGGCTTGCGCGATTTTGGTCTGTGCCTCCTCCGTATTATAGGACAGTGTAATCGGTGGGAGTTGGTCGACGCTGGCGTACCCTTCTTCCTTCATGCCTTCCGCCAACAGCTGCTTGGCTTTTTCCACATCATTGTCTGTAAACAGGCCTTGCTCGTTCTCAGCAAACATCGTAGGTGGCACTACGGCTGTCGCAACCAATTCCCCTCCCTGTGTGATGTTCTCCACGATGTCTTTTCGGTTGATTGCATATGAAAAGGCTTGGCGAATTTTTTTGTTGTGGAAAGGCTTTTGCTCTGTGTTGAATTCATACCAGTACGTCCCGGCTTTTGGCGTGATCACCAGCAAGCCTTTTTCCTTCAAGGTCGGCATTGCGTCGAGCGGAAGATTGCCAGTCGGAGCACCTGCCCAATCGAGATCGCCGCTCTCTAGCATCGACAGCTCTGTATTCGCGTCATTGATCATATTCATTTCGATTTTGGTCAGCTTGACAGCGTCTGCGTCCCAATAATGCTCGTTTTTCGTAAGCGTCAGCTTGGTTTTATGCTCCCACGTAGTGAGCTTGAACGGTCCATTCGAGGTGTAGGCTGGTCCTGCTTCCTTCGCCCAGTCTGGGTTGTCTTTCACCACTTTGGTATTCAGCGGAAAATAGCTGTAAAAAGCCGTCAACTCCAGAAAAAACGGCGTCGGGTTTTCCAGTTGGACGACCAGTGTCTTGTCATCTGTTGCCTTTACCCCGATCTCTTCGGGCTTCGCCTTACCAGCAAAGGCCACCTCTGCATTTTTTACATAAAACAGCTGATAAGCATACTGGGAACCGTTTTTAGCATCGAGCGCCCATTTCCAAGCGTTTTCAAAATCTTGTGCGGTTACAGGATCGCCATTCGACCATTTCGCATTGTCACGAATCGTGAAGGTGTACGTCAGTAAATCGTCTGATGCCTTGATTTCCTGCGCCATGGCGGGCTGTGGAACGCCCTTGTTGTCAATGCGAGTCAGCCCTTCAAACGTCTGAAAAATAACATTGGATGACCAAACATCGGAAATGAGTCCGGGATGAAGAGAAAGTGGTTCTGTAAAGTTATTCAGTCTGAGTATCTGTTCGGGTTGCTCAGGTACAGATGTAGTCGTAGGTTCTGTCGTTGGTTGAGTGGCAGGCTTTGCTGCTTCCTGTGATTGTCCGCATGCAGCAAGCGCTAAAGCCAAGGCTGCTACGAATACAGCTTTTCTTGTTTTTTGCCACCATCGTTTTGTGGAACTTCGCATGGTCTATTCCCCTTCGTTCGGGAGCCTTCGCTGTTCTTCTCGTTGCTGCCATTCTCTCAGCTCGCTTTTCAATTGATAGAGCTCTGCACGTGTTTCGAGCTTAAACGCTTTTAGTTCGCTTCTGATTACAGCCAACTCATGAAAGAGTCGGTCCCACATCTCTTGATCTTTGTCCATGTTCGCCTCCTTTTCCGGTCATATACATAGCAGGCAGTTGAATCGTCACCTGTGTTCCGTGTCCTCGTTCACTCTGAAAGTGGATCGTCCCTTTCATCGCCTCAATAATCCGACAGGTTACCATCAATCCGAGACCTGTCCCTTTTTCTTTTGTGGAATAAAAAGGCAACCCGATCTGGTCAATCTGCTCCTGCGTCATCCCCTCTCCCTCATCCTTGATGGAAATCACATGATAGTTCCCGGCTGCTTGTACGGTGACATGCAGTACGCCTCCCTGGTCCATCGATTCGATGCCGTTTTTCATCAGATTCATCAAGGCTTGCTTCAGCTTGACGGCATTGCTCTCCACGAATAGACCAGGCTCTGTCTCACAGTGAATTTCTACGCGGTTCATGACGCTGTAGGACGACATGATAGCAGTGACTTCTTTCACCGTATGCGCAATCTCCAGTCGCTCCAGCGTCTCAGAATGAGGCTTGGCCAGATTTAAATAGTCGGAAATAATAAATTCAGCCCGATCGAGTTCATTTAAGACCAATCGGATGTATTCAGTGTTTTTCGGATTCGTCTCCTCACGCAACAATTGGACAAAGCCTCGTACGACCGTGAGTGGATTGCGCACTTCATGGGCAACACTTGCTGCTAGCTCGCTGATCAAGTTCAGCTTTTCCGAGCGTTCGACTTGCTTGCGGATAATATGGGATTCTCGAATAAACTCGATGAAATAAACGGCTCCACCTTGTACGATCAAACTAAGGTAACCAATTTCCACTAGCGGCTCCAGATAATCGTTAATGATGGACACCGGGGATCCTCTCCAGATCAAAACAGCCATCCCTCCACCGATGATGGACAGTTGCTTCAAGCATCCGATCAAGAGAACGACCGTCAGTTTTTTTCGCAAAGAGTATCCATACCAACGATTGACCAACAAAAAAGGTATGATCACGTAGAACATCGTTCCCAGAATGGTCATGAGAACGACATCGCCATCCAGAACGATCCTTACGACAAACATCACGAAAATCGTCAAAATGCCCGGGATATACCCCGCGTATAAAATGGTAATAATGATCGGTATCGAGCGTAAATCGTACGCCATACCATTACTGAGTTGTACTGGAAAGCTCATAGCAAAAATGACACTGATCGAGCTACAAACGATAACCATTGATGACTTGACACTCATCTTGTTTGAGGTTGATCGCCCCAGCCAAACGTTTCTATACAGCAAAACAGGGACGATAACAAACAGTAACTGCAGCAAAATGTCTTTGATGATTAGCATATATCGGTTCCCCTGGCTTGTAGAATATTTCGATTTTTCTTACAGAATAACATCCCTAGGTGTCTTTCTGAAAGGTACATTTTCAACATCTGGCAGAAAGGATGTTTTTGTTGCGGTGACCTGCACATTTCCCTATGATGAAGAAGAGCTTGTTGAAAAACTTGGAGGTTGTTAACTAAGCTATTCATTATTAAAAACTATGTATTCCTGTATACCCTTCTTCCATGTATAGTACGTCATTCGGAGTACAGTCTAATGCCTTGTTATTCATCTTATATTTCACGGTATAACTAAAGGCGGCGATACCAATAATGATACTCGCAATGAAAGTTAGATTGAAACCCACTCCCGAACAAGAAAATCAGTTATGGAAGTCGGCTGGAACGGCTCGTTGGGCATACAATTGGACGTTGGCCAGGCAGGAAGAAAACTACCGAAACGGTGGTAAGTTCTTACCCGATACTATTCTCCGTAAAGAACTGACACAGGTAAAACTGTCTAAGGATTATGTTTGGTTGTACGATGTTTCCAATGATGTAACTAAACAAGCAGTCAAAGATGCTTGTGATGCTTATAAAAAATTCTTCAAGAAACAAGCTCATAAACCTAGATTTAAAAGCAGAAAAAAGTCAAAACCCTCCTTTTACAATGACAATGTGAAATTGAGGGTAAAAAAAGGTCTCGTCTTCCTTTTGAAAGTAGGATGGGTTCGTACCTCAGAACAAATTCCTGTGGATACAACGTATATAAATCCTCGCATCTCATTCGATGGGAAATACTGGTATCTATCCGTCAGCATTGAACAAGAGGTAGAGAAGCCTACTTTAACTAATGAAGTCATTGGCATTGACTTAGGTTTAAAAGAGCTTGCGGTTTGTTCTAACGGAATGACCTTTCAAAATATCAACAAGACAAAACCTGTAAAGAAAGCAGAGAAACGTTTACGGAGGTTGCAACGTAAAGTCTCTCGCCAATACGAGATGAACAAGGAGGGAAACCGTTTTGTCAAAACGTGCAACATTGTAAGAGTGGAAAAATCCATTCGTTTGCTCAACCGAATACTAACAAATATCCGTACCAATCACATCCATCAAGCTACGAATGCTATCGTGAAAACCAAACCTGGCACTGTAGTGATGGAGACTTTGAAAATCGCCAATATGATGAAGAATCGTCATCTGTCCAAAGCTATCGCACAACAGAAATTGCACGAGTTTAAACGACAACTGAAATACAAGTGCGAGAAATATGGCATTTGCTTCATACAAGCAGACAAATGGTATCCTTCATCGAAGACCTGTTCAAATTGTGGTCAAATGAAAAAAGACCTAAAACTGTCAGATCGGGTTTTCAGATGTGATTGTGGGCTAGAAATAGATAGAGACCTTAACGCATCTATCAACTTAGCCAAATTAGCAAGCTGACACCAACAAGTTATTGCTAATGTGTACGGTTCGTTGTACCGGAATTTACGCCTGTGGAGTGTCTTACCAAATGCAAGTAGCCTTGGCAAAAGCAGACACAAAGAAACAGGAAGCAAACAAAGGGTTGGTGGATTTTTACAATCGTTTGGCAACGGTAATGACATACACATGCGAAATGGTATAAAACGTGAAGATATCGAGCTGTTGGCACCTGCTGGTAACTGGGATTGTTTGAAGGCAGCCGTGGCTAACGGAGCCAATGCAATATTTTTTGGAGTAGAAAAGTTCAACGCGCGTGCGCGTGCTGAGAACTTCCATATGGCGGAACTGCCAGAGATTATGGCTTATTTGCACATGTACGGGGTAAAGGGCTTCCTTACCTTTAATATTCTCGTATTTGAAAATGAACTAGAGGATGCACGCGAGCTGATAGACGCCTGTATCCATGCTGGAGTGGACGCTGTGATCGTACAAGACCTCGGTCTTGTAAAGATGATCCGCGAAATTTCTCCAGACTTCCCGATTCACGGCTCTACACAAATGACGATTACTTCGCCGGAAGCGGTGGAGTTCACGAAGCCGTTTGATATGGAACGCGTCGTACTCGGTCGTGAGAATTCATTAAAAGAGATCAAAAAAATCGGAGAAAAAGCAAAGCTGCCGATGGAAGTTTTCGTCCACGGTGCCTTGTGCGTTTCTTATTCCGGACAATGCCTGACCTCGGAAATGTGGGGAGGACGCTCGGCAAACCGCGGGGAGTGTGCTCAAGCCTGTCGCTTGCCGTATGACCTGATGGTAGACGGTGTGCAAAAGGAAATGGGGAATATCGCTTACGTGCTGTCCCCAAAAGACTTGGCTGCCATCGATTTGGTTCCTGAGTTGATCGAGGCTGGCGTGACTTCCTTTAAAATCGAAGGACGCCTCAAAACACCTGAATATGTAGCAAACGTAGTTAGCAAATATAATGCAGCAATTGATCGCTATTTTGCAGGTCAAGATACAGGGCCATCTGAAGTGGAAGTTCGTGAACTGCAACAGAGCTTTTCTCGTGGCTTTACCCATGGCTTCTTGACCGGGACAAACAATCGCGAGCTCGTGGACGGATCGTTCCCGAAAAGCCGTGGTGTCTTTTTAGGAAGCGTGAAAAAGTTCGTTGGGAACGGGGTTCTCGTCGAAATTAACGCCCCTATCAAACGAGGCGACGGTATCGTATTCGACGCTGGTGATCCAACGCAAAAAGAAGAAGGCGGCCGTATTTACGATATTTTGTCACGCGGCACAAAAGTAGAAGGCGAAGTAACAAAAGGCTTATACGAAATCGTGATGGGACGTAATGACGTCAATCTGAAGCGTCTCCACGTTGGTGACCGCGTATGGAAGACGAGCGATCCTGAGTTGGATCGTCGCCTGCGCAAAACGTTCGAGACGGAAAAGCCGTATCGCACCTTCCCACTGTCCGTTCACGTAAGCGGCAAGTTGGGTGAAAAGCTCAATGTCACTTGGGTGGATAAACAGGCAAATCACGCTGTCAGTGTTCCTTCGGAGGTACTGCTGGAAACTGCTTTGAAGCGTCCTCTGACGGCTGAGTTGCTGCACGATCAACTCAGCCGTCTGGGGGGAACCATTTTCCATCTGGAGGCCGGCGATCTGACTGTCGATCTCGACGGGGAACTCATTGTTCCTGTCAGCGAATTGAACCGGATGCGCCGTGACGCGGTAGAACAACTCGTGTTCCTGCGTTCTAAGCCACCTATTTATCACCATCACGATATCAATGTATACGCGGATGCACCGAAGAGCCAACCAGTGGAAAAACCGCTCCTGACAGCTCTGTGCCGCTCTCTTGAGCAGTTGGAAGCAGCTGCACAAACAGATGTGGACTTCCTCTACGCTGACTTTGAATTCGTTAAGCAGTACCCAGAGGGTGTCAAGCTGGCACACAAATACGGCAAAAAGATCGGTATCGCTACCATGCGCATTCATATGCCGGATGAAAACGGTGTCCTTGCCCTGATCGCGAAAAGTAAGCCAGACGCTATTCTGGTGCGTAATACCGGAGCACTCTATTACTACTTGTCTCGTCGTGATGAAATCGACATTCCACTGATTGGCGATTTCTCCTTGAATGTCGCGAACCACAAGGCAGTTGAGCTGTTCCTCGCAACAGGTCTTGAGCGCGTCACGCCATCCTACGATCTGAACATCCAGCAGATGGTCGATCTGCTCAGCCGCTCGAACGCTGCGAACATGGAACTGGTCATCCACCAGCACATGCCGATGTTCCACACCGAGCATTGCGTGTACTGCACATTCATGAGTGAAGGTACTGACCATACGAACTGCGGAACCCCTTGTGAGACTTCCCGCATTTCGTTGAAAGACCGCGTCGGCTTCTCTCACCCAATACGTGTGGATACCGGCTGCCGCAATACCGTTTATAACGCGATTGACCAGTCTGGTGCTGAGTACTTGAGAGAGTTCCGCTCCCTGAACGTCGGGAGCTACCGCATTGAGTTTTTGGAAGAAGAACCAGAGCGCGTGAAAGAAGTAATCAATCTGTATCGCAAAGCATTGTGCGGAGAAGTTAGCGGTACACACGTATGGCGTACCCTGAAGGCAACGAACCAGTTGGGCGTTACACGTGGGCAACTGACGAAATAAATACCAGCTTTACAGAGAGGAGAGAGAAAGTATGGCTGACCTGAATCAACCAACTGTAGAGAACTTGGCGATTATCATCGAAGGCATTAAGGCAAAGCTGAACATGGCGAATACCGCTGTGATGCGTCCAGAGGATTTCGATCTCGTTCATTACGAGGATTTGCTGTACCTGTACAACATGGTGCAGAAAAAAGCGGCGTTTGGTATCAATGAAATGACTGCCATCGTTGAAGAACTAGGTGCGATGAGAAAGCAATCCTAGTTTTTGCCCGGATCAAGTAAAGAAGCGTCGCTCCAGTACGTGGAGTGACGCTTTTTTGTGTGGTTTTATTTTTCCAAGGAAATGGTAAACGTATTGAACTTGATGTTCTTTCCATGCTTTTGTATCGTCTCGATTGCCGATTGGATCAGTGTTTCTTTCCCTTTGCCATCGATTTCGACACCGCCACCGTTTGTAGGCAATGACATATATGGCGTGATCGTTAATTCTTTTACATCCGCTGTCACCGGGTCGAAACGTCTTGTACCCGTGAGATACTCTTTGCCGTCAGACTCTTTACCTTGGCTACCGCCTGAGTAGGCTCCCAGCTCGTTCCCTTTTTCATCAACCACCTTGAATTCCAAATAGCTCGATAAATACCCGATTTCCTCGGTTACTGCCTGGAAGCTCACCACCAGCCCTGCTGGACCCATTGTGACATCCGAAACGGTCAGGTCAATGCCTCCAGCTTGTTGCTGGTGATTAATCGGAATGCGTTTCGTATCTGTGCGTTCACTGATTGGTAGGGAGAAGCTCCACTTCTTTCCGTCCTCCCCCTGGAAGCTCAACCCTAGCTTGAACTCCTGAGGCAAGTCATTAATTGCGTCAATATCGACAATTCCGGTCGCAAGCGTCGGAGTGATTTGTGTTTGCTTGCTGCTTCCTGCGTATCCAAACGATTCCCCGTTCACTGTCAAATCTGGTGAGGAGCCTAAATAATGCTCTCCGACTGCCTCCTTCGTTTCCAATGTGTACCCAATCGTAAAGCGTGTCCCATCATAGTAGACTTCATTGACGGTAATCGCATTGCCTCCTACGCTCTGTGACTCGCCGATGACAGTCGTTAAGCCTTTTTCACTCGCTTGCTTTAATCCGCTGTCACCATAAGTCGCGAATATCGATCCGATCAAAGGCACCTTGGAGACTAGGTTCGCCATCGCTGGTGAGACAGTCGCTGAGCTAAACAAGATACCTACAGCAACGACTGCAGCTCCTGTGCTATAAACCAGCTTCCTTTTGTTTAGGCGTTTTCTTTGTGGCGATGCTTCTCGAACTGTTTTGGTGATAATGTCGTCCAGCTTCTCTGTAGGGACCAGTATGCGATCCACTTGCTCTTTATAGGCATGAATTTTTTCTCTCATCGAAATACTCCCCTTTCAGCTTCTTCCTTAATAGAGTTAGACCTCTGTGTATGTTCGTTTTCACGGTGCCTTCCGGGCAATCTAGCAAGGCTGCGATTTGCTTTACAGAATAGTCCTTATAAAATCGCAGCAAGAGAACCGTTACATACTTTTCTTCGAGCTCTTCCATTGCTTCCAAAAGGTCGATTCGTTCTTCCAGCCTTACACCTTCTGTATCTCGCATATTTTCGATCATGTCTTTACTCAACGAAATTACCTTTCGCTTTTTAGCCAAATAGGCAATCGCCGTGTTGATCAAAATTCGCGTCAGCCATGTCGTAAAGTATTGATCGTCCTTTACGGTTGAAATGGAGATCAAAGCCTTATAGACCGTTTCCTGAAAAACCTCCAGCGCATCCTCTTCGTTGCGCGTGTACACGAAAGCCATCTTGTACAGATTGGCTTTTTCCTGGTGCATGAGCATTTGGAATGCCTCTGAATCACCGGCCTTGGCGCGTGCAACGAGACCAAGCTTTTTGTTCAATCTGTTCCCCCTCCTTTTCTCCCTTGTTAGAGAAATCAGGACTGCAAAACGTTTCATTTTTTTCTATCGACATAAAAAAGCCTGCTCTCACAGTCTACCTGAGACTACGAGAACAGGCTCTAGATGTTACATTTTTTTCAGCACGATGACTGCGTTGTGACCGCCAAAGCCAAAGGAATTGGACATCCCGATGAGAAGCTTAGCTCTGCGGGCTGTATTTGGCACATAGTCCAGATTGCAGTCAGGGTCACGCTCCTGCTGATTGATCGTCGGGGGAATCATTCCTTCTTGAAGGCTCTTAATCAGGGCAATCGCTTCCGCACCCCCTGCTGCACCAAACATGTGACCAGTCATCGACTTGTTGGCGGTAATCGGTACATGGTAAGCATGCTCGCTAAACAGCTTTTTGATCGCCAGTGTCTCGGAACGGTCTCCGATTTCTGTACTGGTAGCGTGCGCACTGATGACATCCACGTCTGTCGTTTGCACCCCTGCTTCCTGAAGGGCCCATTTCATCGCGCGGTAGGGACCGATTCCTTCTGGATGTGTCGCCACCATATGATAGGCATCAGAGCTTGCCCCATAGCCAATCACCTCGGCATATATCCGTGCATTTCTTTTCTTGGCGTGCGTCTCTGACTCCAAAATCACAATACCAGCACCTTCTGCCATCACAAATCCATCCCGTTGGGCATCAAATGGCCGACTCGCTCCTGTTGGATCATCATTTCTCGTTGATAATGCCGTCGCATTGCTAAAGCTGGCGAGAGAAATGTCAGTCACTGCGGCCTCAGACCCTCCTGCGATGACGACATCCGCCCCGCCCGTTCGAATGAGCCGGAAAGCTTCTCCGATGGACGTATTTCCAATCGAGCAAGCAGTGACAGGTGACATCGTCGGACCGTACAGACTGTACTTGATACTGATCATCGCTGCGGCCATGTTGGAGATGAGCATGGGAACCAGCGTCGGACTGATCCGCTCAGGCCCTCGCTCACGCAGGACATCATGCTGCTCAAGCAGTGTCTCTACCCCGCCGATGCCAGAGCCTACATATACCCCGATTCGCTCGCGGTCCAACTGGTCCAGCCGAAGCTCTGCATCCTCTAGTGCTTCTTCGACAGCAGCAAGGGCAAACTGGCAAAAGCGATCCATTCTCCGCGCTTCTTTGCGCCCAAAACGCTCCACCGGATCAAAATCCCGCACCAAGCCTGCGATTTTCGTTTTGTTTCGCGCTGTATCAAAAGTGTCAATATGTGAAATTCCAGACTTCCCTTGCACGAGACTGTTCCAAAACTGATTCACCGTATTCCCTATCGGGGAGATCACTCCCATACCTGTGACAACGACTTTTTCCATGATTAGCCTCCTATTCGAGTGCCTTATGAAAATCATCTTGTCACATACATTATCCTATTACAAGTTGTTATTTATCCTAGTATAATGAGTACTAGTCTAACAAATCTAACCAAGTTAGGAAATGGAGGTGTAGCATGAATCAGCAAACGCGCTTGCAGGCACTATCTACTTTTTTAAAAACGCAGCGCGCCAAAATCCTGCCACAGTCGATCGGGCTGGCTCCTGGGACACGTAGAAGAACACCCGGACTACGAAGAGAAGAAGTTGCTCAGCTCGCGGGGGTTAGCTCCACCTGGTATACATGGCTGGAACAAGGCCGCGACATCAAGGTCTCGCCTTCTGTTCTGGATGCGGTAGCGAGAGCTTTGCAGCTTACCGTCGATGAGCGAAAATATTTGTATGCGCTGGCACTGGAGACTAGCACGGGAGTCGGACAAGGCTTGCAAAAGGATGAACCTCCGAAGATCAATCCTGCCCTAAAACGAATCTTAAAAGAATTGCGCTCCTGCCCAACCATCATTTCAGATCGACGCAGTCATATTGTAGGCTGGAACGAGGCAGCCGCACATGTCTTTCTCGATTTTGAACAAATCCCTTATGAAGAGCGCAATTTGATCCGCCTGGTGTTTACACGGAAGGAATTACGACGGTTTGCCGTTAACTGGGAGCATTTCGTCAGCGGCTTTCTCGCGATTTTTCGCGCCAATTACGGTCAATACGTAGAGGACGAGTGGTACGAGCAGTTTTTGAGAGAAATGCGGCAGGTTCATCCCGATTTTCACGATCTATGGGAGCAAAGCCGTGTCAGCTCAGCCCCGGAGGTTTTACTGGAATTTCGTCATGCCAAGGCAGGAAAAATGCTCTTTCATCTGACCTCGCTGCAGGTTTCCGGGAGCGCGGATTTAAGGTGCAGCATTTACACACCTGACCCGAATTCTGCCACCGAGACGAAGCTGCGGCAGTTGATTGATCGTCCGGTTTCTTCTTCACAACCATAATTAAAAGCTGGTTAGAGTCAACATAGTGGAGGAGAAGAAAAAGCACAGTTCTCTTCGACTCTGACACGCCAGCATGGGGGATTGACTGTCCGTCTCCACTCCCAAAAGGGGACCGTCGAGCCAAAGCCACCCTACGGGCGGAAGTTTCTCAAGGAAGAAGTGTTCGACAAGCGTGGTCCCCTTTTGGAAGTTCCAACTGGGTAGGCGTTGTCAAGGTCTACGAGCTCTGTGCTTTTTCTTCTCACTAGCTTTGTCCGTAGTTCGATGCCTTTTAAAAATTTCATGTCATAACTGCTCCGAGAGAAATAGGAAAACCAGCCCGACGGCATCTGCCCGGGCTGGTTCCCTTTGTTAATGATTCACAATTCCTACTCGCGTCCCTGTAGAAGCAAAGCTTCCGACTTCCTCGCAACCTTCTTTCCATAACAAGTAACGGATACTGTCTGCCAGCGCTTCCCAGCTCGCCTCGATGACGTTGGTCGAGACGCCGACTGTGCTCCATTTTTCGCCGTTGCTCGAGGATTCGATCAGGACACGTACTTTTGCGGCAGTTGCGCCGTTTTCATCAAGGACACGTACTTTGTAATCTTCGAGCTGCATTTTCGCAATGCATGGATAGTAGCCTTCCAACGCTTTTCGCATCGCATTGTCCAGCGCATTCACCGGACCGTTGCCATCAGCTGCCGTATGGACAGACTCCCCATTCACACGCAACTTCACGGTCGCCTCCGACGTGATCGATTGGACGGCTGCCTTTTCCAGCATGATCTTGAAGGAGTCCAGCGTGAACAGGTTTTTCAGCTTGCCGGAGGCTTCCAGCAGCATCAGTGTTAGCGAAGCTTCTGCTCCCTCGTATTGATAGCCTTGGAATTCGCGCTCTTTGATGTGTGTAATGATTTCTCTCGCCTTTTCCCGATCCAGCGAGAGGTCGATCTCCAGCTCTTCCATTTTGGCGAGCAAATTGCTTTGACCAGCGAGCTCCGAAACGAGTACACGACGCTTGTTGCCGATATTCTCCGGCTCAATGTGCTCGTACGTTTTCGGATCGCGCATAACGGCGCTTACGTGAATACCACCCTTGTGAGCAAAAGCACTATACCCGACAAACGGCTGGTTGTTCGGCATCGTCATGTTCGCAATTTCGGCCACATAGCGCGACAGCTGCGTCAGCTCTTGCAATTGATCGCTGCTCACACAGTAATAACCCAGCTTGAGCTGCAAATTCGGAACCACTGAGATCAGGTTGACGTTCCCACAGCGCTCACCGATGCCATTAATGGTTCCTTGTACTTGCTGTGCGCCTGCCTGGATCGCTGCTAACGCATTGGCAACCGCCACTCCGCTGTCATTATGCGGATGAATGCCTACAGGCGTCCGCAGATGGCCCACAGTCGTTTTGACAATATCATAGACTTCATCCGGCATTGTCCCGCCATTTGTATCACAGAGAACAATCCAGTCAGCCCCAGCCTCTTCTGCCGCTTCCAGCACCCGCAATGCGTAGCGCGGATTCGCCTTGTACCCATCGAAGAAATGCTCTGCCAAAAAGAGCGTCGTCAGTCCGTTTTCTTTTAAAAATGCGACCGAATCAGCGACCATGCGCACATTTTCTTCCAACGTCGTCTTGAGAGCATCCGTCACGTGCAAGTCCCATGATTTCCCGAAAATCGCTGTTGCGCCAGCTCCGCTTAAGATCAATGCTTGCAGATTCTCATCATCCGGAGCTGCTATATTCGGTCTACAGGTACTGCCAAAAGCCGTTATCTTTGCGTGTTGCAGCGAAATCTCCCGGATACGCTCAAAAAAAGCCATGTCCTTTGGATTGCTGCCCGGCCAACCGCCTTCAATAAAATCGATACCAAACTGATCCAGCCGCAGTGCGATCTTTATCTTGTCTTCTACCGACAGGCTGATCCCCTCTCCCTGCGTACCATCTCGCAGGGTCGTATCATACAGATACACCTTGCTATTCATGTTTCTTCTCCACCTGTTCTGTTATTTTTCTGAATAATCACATCATTCGAACCGTTAGACGATTCCCAGTATACCACAGCCCAAATGGAAAAGAAAACGCAGGAAAATAGAGGTTTTTCCTATGTCCGTGGGGTGCGGACAAATGCGACAGTTTGCTTGATCGCAGCTTCCAGTGGAGCCGATGTACCTGCAAACGGATGACGCGTGTTAAATGTATGATCTCCGTCTTCTATCCAGTGCAGCTCGCTGCTTTTCGCAGCCTGATGAATTCTTTTTGCACCCTCTACCAGACGGACATAATCTTTTTCTCCTGTAATGATGCACAGCGGTTTCTCCATCGTAGAAACAAGTTCCAAAATATCGTATTGCTGGCGATTGTTGTCCACGTCCTCGATCACGACTCTCGTGATTGGCATATCTTGACCGGTTCGTGCATTCGCTATGTATCCGGCGCCAGTTTCTTCTATTTGTTGGCGCAGCTTCTCGTCGAACAAATCGACATGAGCAATTCCGTTCCAAGTCACAATCCCTGCCACATGCGGGTTGTTTGCTCCGAATAGGATCGCGTCACCGCCGCCCTTGCTGTGTCCCAATACGTACAGCTTGGTTTTGTCCACATGATCGGGTAAAGAAAGCTCGCCTGACAATATCCGTTCCGTCAAGGCTTGCAAATCAGCCAGTTCACGCGCATACGTATTGCGCCCGAATTTCTCCAGCTCGTCGAACTCGGTCAAGCTCTCGCCTACGCCATTGCAGCTAAAGTTAAAGCGAATCGTGGTAACGCCTTGCTTTGCCAGCTCATCGGCTACGTAGGGAAAGCTTCCCCAATCCTTGAAGCCCTTAAAGCCATGGCAAAACAGCAGCAGCGGTTGTGCTGACCCTGCTGCTTCCTCCGAATGGATGTCGCCGCGCAGCGTCAACTCCTCGTCGAGTACGATGGAAAATGATTGTTTTTGCATGTGCGTTTCACCTCTTATGCATTTTTTTATTATTATTATTATTATTATGCCGTGTCCACCTCTTAAAAGAAACGAAAATACCAAAAAAAGAGACCTTCCTCTATGGAAGATCCCTCAGTCGCTCAGATTTCTCTTTATTAACAAGATACAACGCATACTCCAACGGCCGTCGAACCGCCATCGCATATCGCTTGTGCTGACGCATCTGCTTGAAAATTTCTCTGCCTGGCTTCGGATTGATTTCGATAATCCAAACCTTCCCATGAACGTCAATCCCCAAGTCAAAGCCAAACTCCATCATCAAGCCAAAATGCTCTTCAATGCGTGTGACTGTTTTGATCGCGAGTTCCTTGCATTCCAACACAATCCGCTCTGCCATTTCCTGACCAAATCGTTTGACCAAAAAAGAAACAGCAGGCAAAGCGGTTCCCCCCCCATGCAAATTCGAGGTAGACGATTGTGTCGGCCCAACGCGAATGCCCATCCCGGTCAAACACCACTGACCCTTCCCGTCCTTTTGCACGAGTAGGCGAGCATCTACTGTTCGCTTGGGAACCAGTGACAGCCGTAGCCCCTGCTGAAGAAAAAACTGCTCGTTTCCGCTCTTTTCATGCTTCATCCAATGCTCCAGCCGCTCGCACACCTCTGTGAGCGTCGCCAGTTTTTCGCAGCTTTTGGCTTGCTGCTTGGTCCTGCCATGCAAAAGGTAGCGACCTGCTTTTTTCTCCACACGCAAAATGCTTCTGCCACCTGAGCCGTTTGTCGGCTTAAGATAAACCAGACGATGATCGGCAAGCATCGTGGCAAGCGTGTTTCTGTCGTAGGGGAGTGTTTCGGGAAGCCACCGCTGAAGCTCTGGATCTTGTATCAAAACCTGATGAACGACATATTTGTTCGAGAAGCGGTTATTCGCATAGCGAAACCAGTCTTGCTTGCGAAATGGCAAATAGGCACGATGCTTGGGCAATGGATAGTAGCGATAACGGTCAATGACGATATCGGGCCAGGCAAAATGCGCTCGTCTCCACTTCGTGCCATCTGGTACATAACCGTTGATCCGCTTTTCTGCAAAACGGACATCTTGTGGGCTAAACAAAAAAACCTCTGCCCCCATTTCTTTTCCTTCCTCTACCAGCCTTCGCAAAAAGCCCGGTTCGACAAAGCCTGATTCTCCTCGGTAGGTCAGTACGCCTATACGTTTTCTCACCGAAAGGCCACTCCCTCCCTTGTTCGATTTTCTAGCTAGCCTCGTATAGCTTATGGTTGAAAGCAAAAAAAGCGCCTTTGTCCTATGTAGGCAAAAGCGCATCTTTCATGAATTTTCCTATTGTTGATGTTCCAAATAGTGCAACGCTGTTCGTCCCAAGAGCTCTCCTGCGATCAGCATGGCATCCTCGTCGATATCAAAACGAGGATGATGATGGGGATATGTCGCCAGTTTTTCCGGATTGCCTGCCCCTACGAACAAGTAAGCGCCGGGCACCTTTTCCAAGTAGTAAGAAAAGTCCTCGCCACCCATCAACGGCTTCATCGATTCCACACGATCAGTTCCAAATGCAGCAATCGCTGCTTCCTGTGCGATCGCTGTTTCTTTTTCATGATTAATGACGGCTGGATATCCTCGATCGTAGACAACCGTAGCGCTGCCTCCCATCATGGCAGCTGTCCCCTCCGCAATTTCTTTCAGGCGCTGCTCCGCACGATCGCGGACGTCTGCCAAAAAGGTGCGGACAGTCCCTGTCAAACGACAGCTATCTGCGATGATGTTCGTACTGTCTCCGCCATGGAACGTCCCCACGGTCACGACTACACTCTCTAACGGGCTGACGTTGCGGCTGGCAATCGTTTGCAGATGACCGACGATTTGTGAACCGATCACAATGGAGTCGACGGTTTCTTCTGGAACAGCACCGTGTCCCCCTTTTCCCTTGATCTCGATGGAAAAGTCGTCCGTATTCGCCATGAGCGGACCTGCACTAATGTACACCTTCCCCACAGGGAACATCGACCAGAGATGAACGCCAAAGATCGCATCGACGCCATCTACAGCACCATCCTGAACCATTTGGGTAGCTCCGCCCGGATTTTCCTCTTCTGCATGCTGAAAGACAAAGCGAATTTCACCGGCAAACTGCTCACGATGTGCTGCCAAAACAGCTGCGAGTCCTAATAGCTGGGAAGTGTGCGCATCATGTCCACATGCATGCATGACGCCGGGTACGGTAGATTTATACGGCACCTCTTTTTGATCCTGAATCGGTAGTGCGTCAAAATCCGCACGCAAAGCGACGACCTTACCCGGGCGCCCTCCGCGCAAAACGCCGATGACTCCTCTTCCGCCAACTCCTGTGCGAACCTCATCAAAGTGAAATCCTCTCAATATTTCGGCAATAAGGGCTGGGGTCTTCTCTTCTTGAAAGGAAAGCTCGGGATGCTGGTGCAGATGACGCCTCCAGCTGATGATTTGCGGTTCCATCTCTTTGAGCAGCTCTTTTAATTGTTCCTGCAAGGCCATGGTTCTTACTCCTCCCACTGGATGCACCATTCTTCTTCCATCATAGCAGAATCATGGGCCAAATGGGGAGCTTGACTAATCCAGCGCAAGCATGCTGCGTTTTCGCTTCTCAAAAACCGCAAAGCTCGTATAGCCTACCCGTTTCAATTGTGCTCGAGCCTCGTCCAACTGCTGACCGACTTGATCAGGTGCAGTAGCGCTAGACGCCAAGGTGATGGGCACCTCATTCTGGAACAGAATCTCCAGAAAACGATAGCTGGGCGAAAATTCTCGGAGCTGACTGGCCAGAACATAGCCTGTATTGATTTCCGTCGCAATCCCTCTGCGCCCAAGAGCACGGGCCACACGCTGATAATACGGCAGTAGTGCAGTTTCATCCGGTCGCACACCAAACGCTTTGATGCCATCGATATGCGCAATGACATCGAATAATTGCGATTCGATCGCCTGCTCCAGCTTATCAAAATAAAGACTGTACAAACCGATGAGCTCCTGTCTTCCAAACCGTTCTCGTGCATCTTGGATCGAATAGCCCCAGCCTTCCAGAAAATGCACGGACCCTATGCACACATCCCAAGGATATTGATTGATGACATGCCGCAGTGTCTCTTCTCCACCTGAAAAATAATCCAGTTCAATCCCGACACGCAGCTCAATCCCGTCTTCTGCCCAACGAAGCCGTTCTTTTTGCAGGAAAACAACAAAGCTGTCCAGTGACTCGTTTGCGACCTGACTCAGCCATCTGCGCTGTGCTGTCCCCAAGCGATCAGAGCCGATGTGCACATACTGTTCGTAGTACGGCCGATACTCAAGAAAACGGTATAAGTGCTCCACCACGCAAACTTGCTGAATCCCCGCCTGTTTGGCACGTAATCGATACAATTCAAGCCAATCCCTTGAATACGGGCCTTGTTGAAGGCGTTCTGCCAACCCAGTCGTCAGCTTACTCGCCCATTTTCGGCTCCCCATCACTTCGTCGTGCTCCACGAGGGGGCGCAATGATTCCGCTTGCTTGAGCAACCAGTCCAGCGAATACGGCCCTTCCTCCAGATGGACGTGAAAGTCTACCTTCATCCCGATCACCTCCTTGGGTTCGTCCCTGCTATTTTCTATCGTTTATATGCATGTGAGTCCATACATATGTCGAGTATTCACATGTCGTACGACCTAGCAATAGAGGTGAAAAAAGAACAAAAAATGCCTCAGTAACGAGGCATTTTCGCTTATTTGCTATTTTTCCGCTCATACACGTAAAACGCATGCGGATGAACGTTCTTCTCATCCACAATACCCTCACGCTTGTCCACCAAGGTATAGGCGTCTCGATCCCATGCCGGGAAAAACGTATCGCCCTCTGTTTCCAAATCGATCTCCGTAATGTACAGACGATCCACGACATCGAGGAACTGGCGATAAATTTCCGAGCCGCCAAAGATGATGACATCACCCATTGCGAGCACTTCTTCCTTCGTATGGACGACATCTACACCTTCAGGGTGAAAGTCTTGACTACGTGTCAGAACGACATTTCTGCGGTTAGGCAGTGGCTTGCCGATCGACTCGAACGTTTTGCGTCCCATTACGATCGTTTTACCTGTCGTTCGTTCCTTCACATTCTTCAAGTCGGCAGGAAGGTTCCACGGCATGTCGCCATCTCTTCCGATGACTTGGTTGCGTGCATAGGCAACAATCAGGCTGATCATACGGCCACCTCGCCTTTGATGTGCGGATGGGATTCGTAGCCAACGATTTCAATATCTTCGTATTTAAAGTCGAAAATCGAAGTAACCGCTGGATTGAGCACCAGCTTTGGCAGCGGTTTCGGGTCGCGAGAAAGCTGCAGCTTGACCTGCTCGATATGGTTGAGATATAGATGAGCATCTCCGATCGTATGAACAAAATCACCCACTTCAAGCCCAGTGACATGCGCAACCATATGCGTCAGCAAGGCGTAGGAAGCGATATTAAACGGCACACCTAAAAACGTGTCGCCACTGCGCTGATACAGCTGGCAGGACAGCTTGCCATTCGCTACGTAAAATTGGAACAGCAGGTGACAAGGAGGCAATGCCATCTTGTCCAATTCAGCCGGATTCCACGCGCTTACAATCAAGCGGCGAGAGTCCGGATTGCGTTTGATCTCATCAATGATCCATTGAATCTGGTCTACTGTTTTGCCGTCACGTCCAGTAAATGAACGCCATTGGCTTCCGTATACCGGGCCCAAATCTCCGTTTTCATCGGCCCATTCGTTCCAAATCCGCACGCCGTTTTCCTGCAAATAGCCGATATTGGTATCGCCCGATAAAAACCAGAGCAATTCGTGGATGATCGATTTCATATGCAGCTTTTTCGTGGTGACCATCGGAAAGCCTTCGCTCAGGTCAAAACGCATCTGATGCCCAAAAACACTGGTCGTTCCGGTGCCTGTCCGATCTTCTTTTGTGACACCCTCATTCAAAATACGCTGGCACAAATCCAGGTATTGTTTCATCGTCCATCTCCCCTTCCATCTCATCTATTTTACCTGACCCAGACGAAAATGAAAGATGAATGTCATGATATAATGTACTGGATAAATGTAGAAAGCAGGATTCGTGATGGATGGCATAACTTCTGTGGCTGCAAAGCCCTTATATAAACAAATAGCAGAGCAAATCGAACAAAGAATCAGCAGTGGCGACTTCGGGCCTGGCAGCTATTTGCCCTCAGAGCGCACCCTGGCCAAAGAACTGAACGTCAACCGTTCGACCGTCGTCTCGGCGTACGATGAGTTGCAAGCAGCAGGCATGATCGAGCGCATACAAGGAAGTGGCACCATCGTTAGCCAAGATATCTGGGGACTGGCACGGACCCGTGTTCCTAACTGGCGTCATTTGACGGAATCAGGGTCATTTCGCCCGAATTTACCATTGATTCGAAAAATCCGTCGTGAAACACAGGAAAATGACTTGATCGATTTGGCGAGTGGCGAGCTCTCGACCGATCTCGTTCCCCATCAGACACTCCAGCAGCTCATGACAGCCGAAGACTTCCCGACTCACCTTGGCTATGAGCATCCGCAGGGCAATTGGGCTTTGCGCGAGACCTTGAGTCTTCATATGAAAAAATGGCGAAGCATCGCAGCACCTGCGACCTCGATCATGATTACGTCAGGAGCGCAGCAGGCTCTTCATCTCGTCGTTCAATGCTTGTTAAAGCCAGGTGATGCGGTTGCCATTGAGGAGCCGTCTTATTGTTATTCCTTGCCGCTTTTTCATTCCGCTGGCTTGCGTACGTTCTCACTGCCTGTTGACCGGGACGGAATAGACCCGAAGCACTTGGCCCAGCTACACCGCCAGCACCGCATCAAAATGGTTTTTCTCAATCCGAATTATCAAAACCCGACAGGGACAATGCTTTCATTGGAGCGGCGCCAGGAACTGCTCGCTTTCTCCTATGAAAAAGGGATTCCGATCATCGAGGATGATCCATACAGCTTGACCAGTTTTTCGAGAGAACCCGTCCCAACCTTAAAATCGCTGGATCAACACGGAACCGTACTCTATATCAGCTCTTTGACCAAAATCGTAGCCTCAGGTCTGCGGATCGGCTGGGTCGTCGGGCCCTCTACTGTCATGGAAAGACTGGCAGATGCAAAACAACAGTTTGATTTTGGACACAGCATTTTTCCGCAATGGCTAGCGAATCGCTTTCTCGGATCGCCTCAGTTTGCGAGTCACATCAATCTTTTACAAGCCGAGCTATCCTTGCGTCACGATCAGCTTGTTTCCTCGCTTCAAGACAAATTCGGTGACCAAGTAGAAATGGTCGGTTCACAAGGCGGTATTCACCTGTGGTGCAAATTCAAAGGGGAATGGAACGGCGAACGTCTTCTTACCGAATCAGTCAAACGAGGGGTTGTCTTCGTTCCGGGGCATCTTTTCGGTGCAGAGCAAGGATATGTCCGCTTCACCTTTGGCAGAGCTACCCTGGATCAGATCCCTGAGGCCGTTTCACGTTTAGCGGATGCATTCGTGGCAAGTGGATGGGCAAAATAATCCCCAAGTGGATGGCAACATTTTTGTACGGTCGGTATATGATCGAAGTAAGCTACCGTATGCATCCTCGTGTATATCCAGCAGGATGACTGTGCCATACAGAAAGGACGATTGGCTGTTATGAGTATTTTGCCTTTTATCATTGCGATTATTGTACTTGTTCTTATAGGTCTCGTCGTTACGATTAAAATCGGGATCAATCCAACCGAATCCAAAGAACGGGGCTTTAAACAACGCTCCCGCAACTTGTTGATCATTTACGGCATTATTACGATCGCTCTGGTCATTGCACTGTCAGTCTTTCTCTACAACAACCTTTGATCAATCTAAAACGCAACGTCACATAAATAAGACACCGTCTGCCTTATACAGGTATGACGGCGTTTTTGAATCGAAGGAAGTCCTTCGTCATGTGTTTTTCGAAGATGATACCTCTTTTACACGATTTTCTTCGCTACATTGGCGGCTTGTAGCCCACGCTGTCCATTCACGATCTCAAAAACCACCTGCTCGCCTTCCTCCAAATTCCGGTAACCTGCCCCCGTAATCGCAGAATAGTGTACGAATACATCAGGTCCTCCATCGCGCTCAATAAACCCATAACCCTTTTCTTTGCTGAACCATTTTACTTTCCCTTGAATCATTGTGTTTCCTCCCTGTAATCAGTGCAGCTCTTACGCTTACCCCATCATATGCGGATGCGAAGTCAGTGGATATACGTTAAAATAAATAAAGTAAGAATCGTCACGCCAGAAAGGAGTGAACCACATGAAAAAAGTATTGATTGTTGCTTGCGCGCTGCTGCTCACTGCCTGCTCCGAAATATCCGAAGGGGTCCAAACCGCTCAGCAAGCAGTAGAAACAGGTCAGCAAGCGATTGAGGCAGGCAAACAGGCTGTCGAAACGGGCCAACAAGCTCTAGAAGCCGGCAAGCAACTAGCGGAGTCTGAAGTCGCCAAGCAGCTGCAAACATACCTCCAGCAAAAATACGAATCCTCTGAGGCATTGCGTAATGCCATGTTCAGTGGAGATGGGCAGTTACTCGTGGAAGAATTGCAAAAGACCGAGCTTGCGAACTTCAGCTTCTACAAATCTGACATGTTTGGTGTTGAATATACAGGCACACTCTCTGCCGATGGTACTTTCAAAGTGCTCAAGCACGATTTGAACAACTCAAGTGCGGAGCCTGCTGTCGTAAAGGAATTCAAAGTAACACTCGACGGAAACGGTCAGGTTCAAGTTCAGTAATTTGGATCACTTTTCAAGAAAGGCCTGCGATCAATCATCGCGGGTTTTTTCGTGTTATTAAAAAACTTTTTATTGAAGATCTACCAAATTTTCTGTTTTTCCTTATAGATTTTTATATATGGGCATGATAATGTGTAAGATGTTCATATAAAGTTCATAAATACTAAACACGCCAAGAGGTGCTGCCAATGAATATGCTGCTCACGTCTATTATTGTGTACATGGCAGGTATGCTTTTAATCGGCTATTATGCCTACAAGCGTACCTCCAATCTGACCGACTATATGCTTGGTGGCCGATCGCTGGGTCCAACTGTAACCGCTCTCAGTGCGGGTGCATCCGACATGAGCGGCTGGTTGATGATGGGCTTGCCAGGCGCGATGTTTGCCCAAGGTCTTAGCTCCTCCTGGATTGCTATCGGTCTGACTCTCGGTGCTTATGCCAACTGGCTGTATGTTGCTCCCCGCCTTCGTTCGTACACGGAGGTTGCCAACAACTCGATTACGATCCCTGCTTTTTTGGAAAATCGTTTCGGGGATGGGTCGCGGATGCTTCGTCTTGTCTCGGCACTTGTAATTATGATCTTTTTTACCTTTTACGTTTCATCTGGTCTCGTTTCTGGAGGCGTGTTGTTTGAAAACACCTTCCACCTGAGTTATCAAACAGGCCTATGGATTGTCGGATTGGTCACCATTGCCTACACGTTGTTTGGCGGCTTTCTCGCTGTAAGCTGGACGGACGCTGTTCAAGGACTCATTATGGTGATTGCTCTCATTCTCGTCCCGCTTGTGACCGTCCTTACAGCAGGCGGATTGAGTGAATCGCTTACCGAGATCCACGCTGTTGATCCTTCGTTGCTCGATATTTTTAAAGGGACGAGCCTGCTCGGCATCATTTCCTTGTTTGCATGGGGTCTCGGTTATTTCGGACAACCGCACATTATCGTTCGCTTTATGGCGATCACGTCCACGAGTGAGATCAAAAAAGCTCGCAGCATCGGTATGGGCTGGATGATTTTCTCCGTGGCTGGCGCCATGCTGACAGGTCTAGCCGGTATCGCCTTGTACTCCAAGCAAGGCTGGACGTTGAGCGATCCTGAGACGATCTTCATCCAGTTGGGGACGATTCTGTTCCATCCACTCATTACCGGCTTTTTGCTGGCAGCGATTTTGGCCGCGATCATGAGTACGATTTCCTCTCAGCTGCTCGTGACGTCCAGCTCCTTGACCGAGGATATTTACAAAACCTTCCTCAACCGTTCTGCCACTGACAAAGAGCTGATCACGATTGGCCGCCTGTCCGTATTGCTTGTATCTGTCGTCGCCTTTTTGCTCGCCTTGAATAAAAATGACACGATCCTCGATCTCGTCGGATATGCGTGGGCCGGATTCGGCGCTTCGTTTGGGCCTGTCATCCTGCTCTCCCTCTATTGGAAGCGCATGAACAAATGGGGTGCTCTCGCGGGCATGGTCGCTGGCGCGCTTACTGTTATCATCTGGACTCGTTTTGATGTGCTAAAGGACTTCTTATATGAGATGGTTCCCGGCTTTGCGATTAGTCTGCTCGCCATCGTGGTTGTCAGCCATATGACCAGCAAGCCTTCGAATGAGGTAACCGCTCAGTTTGATGAGTACCAAAAAGGCATGAAATAATCCTTGCCGATAAAAGCCAAGCAGCCTATGCGCTGGACAACTGCCTTGTCCACGTCATAGGCTGCTTTTTTCTGTTGAAACTATTTAGGACCCTCATCGTAAATCATCCATAACCTCGAAAAAAGGAGGGGCAAAAAACTGATGATGATGTCTGGCTTGATTATTGGCGTATCCCTTTTGATTTTTGGCATGCTCGGGATGGCTTGCTACCGCTTTTTTATCCAAAAGAAACCGGTCGAGCATTACTACACCCCGCTAGATCGCGTGTTCGGGCAAACGCCAGTGGAATTCCATGAGCAAAAGATCGAGAAAAAAGAAACAGAGGAAGAAGAGGGTGACGACAAGGATAAGAACGAGAAGATCCGGCAAATGCACAGATCATAACGAAAACCAAGCTTCTGCCAAACGACCGATTCCTACCTCTATGTCATGTTCCTCCACTCCACCAAATCCAACTATCATTCGCGGCCGTGCATTCGTCGGATCATTGGCCCAGTTATGGCCGCTCGGATATACCCGAACATCTGCCGCACGCGCTAGCTCGACCAGCTCCTTCTCTGTACGGGAAGTGTCCACCTCGAGCAAAATATGCAGCCCTGCTGACTGTCCCAATACGCGTACTTCCCGGGGCATGTAGGTCTGTATTGCCCGAAGCAATGCATCATGCTTGCGGTGATAGACCGTGCGCATTTTTCGGACATGCTTTTCCCAGTAGCCCTTTTGCATGAACAACTGCATGCTCCGCTGCAAATGGCGGGAAACCGGAGAAGGATACGCCTGGAACGATTCCAAATATCGTTCGAGCAATTGCCTCGGAAGTACCGTGTAATCCAAGCGAAGTGCTGGAGAAAATGCTTTGGAAAAATTGCCGATATAAACAACACATCCGTCCCGATCCATTCCTTGCAAAGATGGCGTAGGGTGTACATTGTAGCGGAATTCGCCATCGTAATCATTTTCGATGATGATTCCGTTCTTTCTCTTTGCCCATTGCAGCAATTGCTGACGCTGACCGACTGACATGACCATCCCATACGGAAACTGATGGGCTGGGGTCGTGTACACGACAGTTGCTTTGCTTTTCTCCAAGGCTTCAATGGACAACCCCTCTTCCGCAAGCGGAATTGGTATGACCTCGTAGCCGTGATGGGAAAAGACGATTCGTGCATCTGCATATCCTGGTTCCTCGATCGCAACCACACGATGCCGATCTGCCAAGAGCAGACATAAAAAGCTGAGAGCCTGCTGTAATCCGGTGCCGATGATGATATGCTCAGGCCGACAAATGAGCGTACGTGCTCTGCGCAAATATTTACTGAGCTCTTCTCGCAGCTCCCACTCCCCTTGATCATCCCCGTAAAAAGCAAAGTCCTCCGGATAGACATCCAGCGCTTCCAGCATGCAAGAGCGCCATGCAGCGTAAGGAAAGTGCTTCGTATCGATGACAGAACCGTGGAAGTTGTAGCGACAGGTGAGATGCTCCCCTTTTTTCTTTTTCAGGATAGACGAAAACAAGGCAATCTCCTCATCCTGATCAACTGGCTCTGACCATCTCTCGATCTCGGCAGCATAAAAGCCGCTTCGCTCCCTACTCACGATGTAGCCTTCTGCGAGCAGTTGCTGATAGGCTGCCTCAATCGTATTTTTTCCGACCCCGCTTGCTTTCATCAACTGACGAATCGACGGTATCTTGGTTCCAGACGGTATCTCTCCTGATGCAATCCGTTTGCTCAATTGCTTGTATAGCTGCTGATACAGAGGTTCTTTGCTCTGTGCATCCATGATCGGCATGTACTCCATCAGCGCCCCTCCATTCTGTACCCATTCATCTATTTCAAACTGTCACTATGTATAGGAGCAGTTCTCTTTTACAATGATTGTACCAGATTCACCCACACGAAAGGAGAACAAGTCATGCGTATTCATTTACAGGGAGAAAAGGTCGTTCTGCGAGATCTTCGAGCAGAAGATCTTGATACCATTTACTTTTGGAAATACGAAGCAGAAGATCGTGAGCATCTCAATTGGAATGGCCCCTACAAACCGCTTGATCCGTACACAAAAGAAGAGTATCGTGCCCTCCCACGCCACCAGGAGTCTCTTGCTCTCGTCGGGACAGATGCACCAAGAACCGAACTGATGATTGAGATCGATGGGGAGTTAAAAGGCAGTGTCGGTCGCTACTGGGTATCCGAAGAGACGAACTGGTGCGAAATCGGAATCGTTATTTACGACTCCCGCTACTGGCAGAATGGCTATGGCCGTGAAGCATTTCGAATGTGGATCGACTACTTGTTTACTCACATGGATACCATCCGCTTAGGCATTGGTACGTGGTCCGGCAACGAACGGATGATCAAGCTGGCTGCTCATATGGGAATGGTGGAAGAAGCGCGGGTACGCAAAGCAAGGATTGTCCGCGGTGAATATTTCGATGCGATTAAGATGGGGATTTTGCGAGAGGAATGGGAGAATCGGAAATGAAAATATAAATAATAGGAATACATGAATAGATCTTAATAACTATAAATATATCCAGTATTCGCAACTTTCTATCTATGGCTTGCGACCAATCCGAAACCGATACTTCAATATGTGGGTATTATTCCCTTTTTATATATAGATTGGATATCATTCGTCTTTTTTCACCATGAGCATCTTCCATCTGTATAGGAAACTGCCTGTGAGGAGGAGACTGAATGCCACATATTGAAGATATCATCGTCCAAAAGTCGAATGCGGAACGCAAGAGCTACGTGGTTGTTGGTGCCATTTTATCGTGCAGTAGCGGAAGTCAGTTAAGTCGGCTAAAAATGCCCTTCAGTCATGGTGTTTTTGTAAAAGGCAAGCCGCAAATGAACATTATGGACTTCATTCCAAACGTCAATATCATGCCATTTGGAAAGTGCAATAACCTGAAGAATCCCGCCGTCGCTTCTGCCACCGCAGCCAATAATGGGGTACTGACACCAATGCCGTGCACACCTGTGATGACCATGCCATGGATGGATGGCAAACCGGATAAAATGGTCGGCGGACACCCTGCTTTACTGAACAAATCCACAAATATGTGTTTTCATTGCGGACTTGTCAAGATTGAAGACGACGGGCAGGATTTGGGTGGTGTTACGACAGGGCATCAGTCGTCAGGAAATAGTGGACCACCAGCTGCCAGTTTTGGACAAGGAGCAGCTTGCGAGAAGCCACAGGAAAAGCCAACCATGTGGGACAACTTCGTCAAAGGAATATCAAAACTGGGAGACGTTCCTGCTGCCATGCAAAAAGCGGCAAGTGAACTGCCTGGGGCCCTAGAAAAAGCTGCAAACGATTTACCAAAAGGTTTGCAGAAGGCGGCTGAGGGTTTACCTAAGGGCGTGAATGTGTTTGTAAGGGAAGGCTATATTGATCCGATGCAAGAGGACTTGAATACGTTGCGGGACGATAAAATCAATCTCGCGGATGGACTTGCAATCGGTGGGCTTGCCCTGCATGCACTTACGCTTGGGAGAAGTAAGAACATCGGAAAAATAGTGGAAACAGCAAAAAAAGGAAATAAAAGTAAAGGTTATGGTCTAACAAGAAACACTAGTCAATCTTCTGATTCTATTGATCCAGTTAAATTTGATAGGATGAAAAAAGCCTTTGAAAAACAGGGTGGTGTCATTGACCAATCTGAAGAAGCTATTAGATATTTAGATTATCGTGGAGCAGAAGCTGTGACTTGGAACGAAAAGACAATCCAATTGAGGCAGAATCCTACAACATCAGCAGTATTTGAAGAATTTATTCATACTGCACAATACAGAGCGGGCAAAATTCCTGATCAACGGCCAAGGACAGTACTAACAGTTGAGATTGAAGCTGCCGAAAAATTAATTAAATTTAGAAAGGTTTACGGAATTCCTAATATCGAAACTACAGCTACTATAGATAGATTAAGGAAAATGAGAAAAGAATTTAAGACATTAGAGGACTGAGGCGAAGAATATGTTTTCCATTGAGGTAAAAGCAGCGTTTTATATTAAGGTAGCAAATATTGTCGCAATTGAAGGGAAACCACATGGTAACCTTAGCTCTAATATTTTATATGATGCGAATGATAAGTTGAAATTATACAATGTTAAGGGAGTTGCGTTAGTCAATAGGACTGAGTTCATAAGTCCAACTGAATCAATAACAATTCAACTTGAGCCTGGAGATTATCGGGCTGAGGATTTAATAGGGAAGACACTAGTCAACTTGAATGAATCGTAATGGTGAGGTATTGCATGTATTCATTATTTATTCGGCCCTCTACTATCTCCTATACTGAACAATTTCCTTTCTTTACATGTAACATGCTCCACTTACCATCTTAAAAAGAAAAAAGGGCAATCCCCTCGTCTTTAAAAGACCTGGGAACTGCCCTTTTCATTTTCCCACCAAACCGGAACTACTCCAACTCAACCACCACACGGCTTATTTTTGCCGCCAGCTCGTCGAGATCGACGTTCATCTCAAGAGCTGCAAACAGACCTGTGAAATACTCGTTGATCTGGTCGATGACGCGATTGCGCTCACTCGCCACCAGCTCTTGGAACAACGCAGAAAACTGCTCATCCAGCTGCTTGTTTCCGATTTCTACATACCCGCTTACTGGTTCTTGCATGCGTTTCTCCAGTTCTTCGCGCATTTTCACTTTGCCATCCTGCTCGAAAAAGTCTTTGGTGTTTTTGAACAAGGAAATCGCAGATGCAAATGCAGATTCAGCTACTGGCAGTTCGTTCGCAAAGGACAGTGTTTCCACCTGCCGCTGCTGATAAGATGCCAAGCCCAACCCTGCTGCGTAGCCTTGTACATCCTTTTGCCATGCCGCAACAAGTGTTGTCCCCTGCTTGTTCGTGAACTTCTCCAAGCGAAGGGTAGTCGCTCTCAGCTCCTGCGCTAAGTCGTAGCTGATCGAACGCAGCAGATCAGTCAAGCATCCTTGCAGCGCTTGCTTCATATTGCGTCCATCGTCCTTGATGACAGCCGGATTAAAAGCAAAATTGAACAGCTCGTTGAAGCGGAAGAACAAGCGCTGGCGAACGTAGTAGAGCAGCTCCTCGCGCTCTTTTGCCAAGTCTCGCTCGAACGAAGCGGTAGACAGCGCTTCAACAGCTGAGAGAGCCTGTGTCTTGGCGTTGCTTGCTGCTTCTTTGCGCAATTGACGCTCGTCTTCCCCGGACTGTGCCATACGCATGAATTCTGTCAAGGTATCGTGGGCGCGACGGATTTCACCGATTGCAGCATTCACAGCAATTTGCGTCAGCTCTTCAATCGTAAAGCGGAGGAAATCTGCTTCAAACGATGCCATTCCCGAGAACTTGAATGCTTCATCTGCCGGCATCAGCGGCTCGCCTTCAGCCGAATTCGTTCGTTGACGGTAGACCTTCTCCGCAGAAGCTGCCAGCTTGCCTTTTTCGTGCATCCGTGCCAACAGAGCAGTCTGGCTGGACACCGGGTAAATACGTGGCAGACGAATTCCGCACGAGAGGAGGTTTTTCTCTACGTGGGTCAGGACGCCCTGCAATTCTTCTTCATTCGCTGCGAGGTCACAAGCATTGACGATAAAGAACATTTTGTCCATTTCAAATGTATCTTTGACGCGACCCATTTGCAGCAAAAACTCGCGGTCAGCCTGTGCAAAGGCGTGGTTGTAATACGTCACGAACAGGACCGCATCCGCGTTTTTCATGTATTCGAACGCCACACCTGTGTGACGTGCGTTAATGGAGTCAGCACCAGGCGTATCTACCAGAACAATTCCCTGATCGGTCAGCGGACAAGAATAGAACAGCTCGATGTACTCTGCGAAACAAGCTTTTTCTTCCTTTGCCACAAACCCTTTGAACGCTTGCATATCAACCAGCAGTTCGCCGCCCAGATGAGCCGACATCTCTGGCAACCCCTTTGTAACAGCTTTCAAAAAGGTGTAATGCGGTTTTGCCGTCGGAGGGATTTGGGCGACGTCGATCTTGCCCAGCTCAGCCAGTGCGCCTTCGAGATCAGTAGCGATCATACCAAAGACAGCAAGGGAACGGATCACGTCCTGCTCAATGGCTTCACGCTCTTTCATGACGACACGAACAGTGCCATGCGGGTGTGTATCCGTAGGCGGCATGATTTTGTTAATAGCTGCTGTTGTCGGGTTCGGTGACACGGGCAGCACGAGATCGCCCATCAAGGCGTTCGCAAAAGACGATTTCCCTGCACTGAATGCACCAAACAGTGCGACAGTAAAACGATTAGCTGTCAGGCGATCTGCTCGATCCAGCATCGCCTGTGCCTGTGCTTGCATCCCTGGTACGGAAACGACTTCATCACTTGCGCGCCGCAGACGCTCTGCTGCCGCAATTAGTTTGTCTCGTAGTTGATTCATGCTACTTGTTCTCCTCCACGCATAATCGCCAACAGACGACCCTTGGTTTCTTCTTCTCTCGCTGCCAGTCCTGCCAGCTTTTGATGCAACGCTGCCATTTCACGCAAGACACTAAGACGCTCGCCTTGAGCAGCACTCTCTACACGCACTTGCTCCTTCAGCATCTCAACCACTTGCGCAATGAAATTGAGGCCAACTCGTCTGTACTCCAGCTTCATCCCGCTGGAAATATCCGCACAGTAGTTCAAGACGTACTCACTTGAAGCAGCACCGTCTTTGATGTGCTTGCTGAGAAACTCACCCGTAATCTCGATCTTGGTCGCATGGACGCTGGCGTGATATTCTTCGTTTCGCAAATCAAACACTTGCGGCTGCTTGCCGAGCCATTCTTTGAAATGGAAGTCGAGATTTCCCGCCACTTTTTCACGGAACTCAACGAGAAGGGCTTCTTCGCGACGTGCGCGTTCTTCCTCTGTCTTCTTGCCTGCAAACAGCAAGCCCACCTTGAAGCCCGGTTTGCGGCTCTCCAAATAGCTTCGTGCTGCTTCGTTCGTACTGAAATAGGTCAGGCGGGCGTTGTCCAAGAGTACACTTAGTTCTTTTTCCATCTGTATTCTGGCATCCTCAGCACGCTGCTCCAGAGCAGTAGCTGTCGCTTCCTCCTGCTCAAGCGATTTTTGCACAACCGCTGCATCACGACTGTCGATGCCTTCCACTTCCAAACGATCCAACTGGGCTTCCCACTGCTGGCGTTGATCAGCCTGGGTTGTTCTTACTACTTGGATGTGTTCTTCGATCAAATGCTCAGCAGCACTGCGAACGCTCGTACCAACTAGCTTTTCACGATCAACGATCAACTGTGCAAGCATGCCTTTAAATTCCTCATACATGTTCTCAGGATGATCTGATTCCGCAAGCGACGTGTAAAAAATACCATCCGGATGAATGTTCCAGGTCGCGAATGCCTCCTCAACACTTTCCTTATAGCTATCGAAATCCAATTCGAAATCAATATGCTTATCGATCATGTTCACAACCAGATAGACTGGCTTGCCACGGTCCTTCAACGTCTTCGTAAAATTGAAGTTCTCCTCGGCTTGAACATGGTTATAATCCATCATGTAAATGACGACGTCTGCCAAATGCAGCGCAGATTCCGTAGCGATTTTGTGTGCTGCATCTGTTGAGTCAATGCCCGGTGTATCGAGCAAACTCGCATATTCGTCAAGGAATGTTCCCGGATAGGAAACCTCTACGGATTCTACCGTATCTCCGTCAACAGCAAACTGCTTGAGCTTCTCCATCTCCGTATCGGGATCAAATGTAAGGACTCCGCTGCTCATGGTGAAGACGCGAGCCGCTTTTTCTCCGCCGCGAATCTTGACGACATTCGCACTGGTCGGAATCGGATTGGACGGTAGCAAATTGACTCCCAGAAGCGTGTTAATCATCGTTGATTTTCCTGCGGAAAAATGTCCGCAAAACGCAATATTCAGCTCAGCGCGCTTTGTTTTCGCGGCCAATTGAATGAGCTTGTGAGGCGTGGTTTCGTCTCCCTGCGATTTCATTACTTCCGCGAGTTCTTCCCATGTATGTGCCAGTCGGGAAAAGTCCGTTTCCCGGATCAATACTTGACTGTCAAGCACTTCTATTCCACCCTTCTCCATCATTCCTACTCTCTCTACTAATACCTGTTGAACTTCCTTTTACTACTCTCTATTCTACCATGCCGAATGTATCATACGTCACAGATGAGTTCAATTTAAAACTATGAAAGATTTAGCATTAGCCTTGTCTTCCGCATAATTTTCCTCTCATCTGGAAAAAATCGCACTAACATGATATTCGCAATCTGAACGGGAGGAACTCCAAATAATGCGCAGATTTTTGTCCCAACGTCGCAAAAAGAAAACTTCCTCTCTCATAACCGAACGTTTGCAGCAGCGAAATGATCCTGCGCCTACGCTATCGACCAGTTTGCAGCAAAACATGGAGACGTTCAAGACCGTGCTGGGCAGCCCACACGATTTATTAATTCGTTCCTTTTTTATCGGCAACACCAATCATTCCTGTGCCGTTATTGCGATCGATGGATTGGCGAACTGCGATATGCTGGATACGCAAGTACTCGGACAAATCCAGTTGATGATCTCGACTGCTTCAAAAATGGTGCCGACTGAACCAGACAAGATCGTCCAGATGCTCTATGAGGAAGTCCTTTCTGTCGTCGAAATATCGAAATCAACGGATTTCACAAAAACACTCGAAAGTATTCTTTCTGGGGATACAGCCCTGATCGTAGATGGATCTTCCGAAATCATTGTTATCGACAGCAAGGGATGGAAAACTCGCTCCATCGAGGAACCGGTCTCCGAAGGGCTTGTGCGAGGTCCCCGGGATGGCTTTACAGAGAGTATCCGGGACAACACCGTTCATATACGCAGACGTATCAAAGACCCGAACTTGCGCTTTGAAGGGTCCATCGTAGGCAGACGCAGCCGAACAGATGTGATCATTGCCTACATTGACAACATCGCTGATCCAGAACTGCTGAATGAAGTGAGACGGCGTATCTCCACGATCGATGTAGATGAGGTCGAAGAGTCCGGTTTTATCGAACAATGGATTGAAGATGATTTTTTGTCTCCTTTTCCTCAGATTCATAACACGGAGCGTCCCGACAAAGTAAGTGCGGCATTGTTTCAAGGCCGCATTGCCATATTGGTGGACGGGACTCCCATGGTGCTCATTCTGCCTGTCACCATCGGCTTGCTCCTCCATTCACCCGAGGATTACTACGAGCGTTGGATTGTCGGTTCATTAGCCAGGCTGTTGCGGTATTTGGCAGCATTTCTAGCCGTCTATTCACCTGCTTTCTATATTGCTCTCGTCACCTTTCACCCTGGCTTGATCCCGTCTGATCTCGCCTTCTCAATTGCAGCCACACGCGATGGGGTTCCGTTTCCAGCATTCGTAGAAGCGATCATGATGGTGACTACGATGGAGTTGTTGCAGGAAGCCGGAATACGCTTACCGAAACCAATCGGCCAAACCATCGGAATCGTCGGGGGTCTCGTCATCGGTGACGCAGCGGTTTCTGCGGGCATCGTCAGTCCTGTCATGGTCATTGTCGTCGCCCTTACTGCCATCGCTTCGTTTGCCATCCCTTCCTATCACCTTGCCATCGCCTTTCGGATGATTCGATTTTTTGCCATGTTCATGGCTGCCATCTTTGGTATTTACGGCGTGGTGTTAAGCTTCATTGCCATCATGATTCACTTATCCAATCTGACGAGCATCGGGTACCCATATTTGGCACCTCTTGCTCCACAGATGCCGCGGGACTGGAAGGACATGATCTTGCGCGCGCCGGTTACCTTTTTGAAGACTCGGCCCGATGCCCTTCACCCGAAAGACGAAAATCGCATGCCGACAGGAGGTTCGTAAGTGAGCGCACAGACCTTGGCGGAGAAACTGATCAGCAAAACGCATATGGGGATCAACATCGCCTCGATTACGATCGGTGTTGGCATCCTGACATTCCCCCGCGCTTTAGCCAAGGCAACAGGGGCCTTCGATGGATGGATTTCTGTAATCGTGAGCGGTTTGTGTGCGTGTGTGATTGGCTGGTTGCTTGCCAAGCTCGCGGCTCGTTTTCCCCGACAAAGCTTCTTTCAATACACATCGATCATCGCGAGCAAGCCGATCAGCTACATCTTGACCTTTCTGGTCTGTATTTACACCATGCTTTTTGTCTCGTTCGAAATTCGAGCTATCGGAAACATCGCCAAGCAGTATCTGTTTTACAATACGCCAGTGGAAATGATCACGCTCTCTTTTCTATTGATCGTTCAATATGCCGTAGTCGGAACACGCGTCTCCATGCTGCGGCTAAACTTGTTGTTTTTACCTGTCGTTCTCATCGTCATGTTCATCGTCTTGCTATTTACGACCCAGTTGTTAGAGATTGAAAATATACGTCCCTACTTTTCTTCGGACTGGCGGTCTCTCTTGGAAGGCTCCAAAGAGGTCGGACTGTCTTATTCCGGCTTTGAGATTATCCTTTTTTACACCATGCTGATGAAAAAGCCTCAGGAAGGAGCGATGGCCGTGACGTTAGGGCTCTCGATCCCGATTCTGCTCTACATGACCATTTACATGTTCGTCATCGGAGTATTTTCTGCGGAGGTTGCGACGAACTTGACCTATCCAACCATCGAGCTGGCAAAAGAGGTCGAAATCCCCGGCGGCTTTTTTGAACGGGTGGAGTCCATTTTCTTTACCATCTGGATCATGACGATCTTCAACACATGTGCGATGTGGCTCGATATTACCGTGCTCAATTTGTCGTCCATGTTCCACAAGGTGCACAAAACGATTTGGGTGCTCATTCTTTCTCCCATGATTTATTTTGTCGCGATGCTCCCGCAAAACCTGGTTGATTTCTTCACGTTTGCAGACAGCATCACTTATTTCGGAATGATCGTCGTCTATTTATGTCCGATATTGCTGCTCCTCATCGCTGTCATACGAGGTGTAAAGGGACATGAATAGACAGCCCACTGCCTTCTGCATCTTCCTGCTTCTCTCGACTTTGCTGGCTGGATGCTGGGATCAGGTTCAAATTGAGGAACGCGGATTTGTGGTGGGCGTAGCGATTGATAAACCTCGTACGAAAGAAGCCGAGCAGCAAGCCAAGCAAGAGGCTCCAGACAAACCTCAAGTAAAAGAGCGCTTTCTCGTCACACATCAATTCGTCGTCCCCGGTGGATTGATCTCCGGCAGCCAAGGAAGCGGCGGTGGTCAAAACACGGCCAATGAGGCTTACCATAACCTCATATCCGAGGGGGATTCTCTTTTCGAGATTTCCCGCGAATTGGTTACCCGGACCAGCAGAACTCCGTTTTATCAGCATATGAAGATCCTGATCGTCTCCGAAGACGTCGCCCGTACGAAAAACGGTTTTGCCAGAGCACTCGATTTCTATCTGCGTGATCCAGATTCCAGACGAAGCAGCAAGGTATTTATCTCAAATGGTCCCGCCAAAGAAGTACTGGAAGTCAAACCGAAAACAGAGAAGTTGCCAGCTATTTACGTCAATTCGATTGGAGAAAACGTCACTAAAAATTCCCGCATGCTTCCAGAGGTCCGATTGGGCGATGTCCACGAGGAGCTTCTCAGTCCGTACAGTTTTGTGGTTCCGCGCATCAGACCCGAGGAGCAGGAGGTAAAATTAGCAGGCGCCGCTGTTTTTACCCATGACAATCAGTTGATGGGTTTTCTCGGGGAAGAAGAGACGGAGGGACTGAATTTTCTCACGGGAAAAGTTAGTGGAGGTATGGTAAAAGGCAAGTTTAAAAACAACCTCGTCTCGATGAACATCCAAGGGATCAAGCATAGCATTGAAACAGATTTACGAGATCGGCAGCACATGAAATTCACGATAATAATCGAATGTGAAGGCACATTGGCCGAGTCTTACGCCACAACGGATTACTTGAATCACATTGCGATGGAGAAGCTTGAACAAGTGTTTGCCAAAGAAATCGAGCGAATGAGCAATGACACCATCAGGAAGGTCCATAAGCAGATGAAAGTGGATGTCATCAAGCTTGGCAGCTATCTGAAGCAGCATCATTTTTCGCTATGGAAAAAAATTCGGCAGGATTGGGAAACAGGGCAGCGTCTGTATGAAAAAAGTGAGATAACAGTTCAAGCAAAGGTCTATTTACGCAATATCGGTGCAATCAACCGTACCGAACGCTAAAACAACAGGTGATCCCATGTTCAAATTTTTAGGCGTAGTCCCTCCGTATTTGACCTTCACAGGGACAGTCTTGGCATTCTTGATTCCCTATCTTTTTTTTAAAATCAATAGCAAAATCCACGAGATAGGCGATCCGCCCTGGAAGAAACGGAATAACCCCCCTTCGTAATAAAGCCTCGATCAACGTAAAAACAAGGGCTTGCTCAGCATTTCGAGCAAGCCCTTTATTCCTTTTCCTATTGTTGTGCCAGCAAATCAGCAAACGCTTTGGCGTACGCTGGCAGATCAGGCGGTCTACGGGAACCAACAATGTGACCGTCTACCACGACCTCTTCATCTACCCAAATCGCGCCTGCATTCTCCATATCATCTTTAATGCCCGGCGTCGATGTCGTGGTTACCCCGCGCAAAATTTTTGCGGAAGCAAGCACCCAGCCCGCATGGCAAATATGTCCAATCGGTTTTTTCGCCTCGTGCATCGCACTCACAAACGACAGCACCTCCGGATAGCGGCGCAGCTTGTCAGGTGCCCACCCTCCTGGAACGAGTACACCTGCATAGTCGGCAGGATTGACCTCTGCCATCGCTTTGTCAGCCTCGCATGGTACACCATACTTCCCTATGTAGACATGATTCGCCTTCGGGCCGACGAAATGGACGGTAGCGCCTTCCTCTCGCAATCTCATCACCGGATACCAGAGCTCGAGATCCTCAAATTCACTTTCGACGAAGCAAACCACTTGTTTTCCTGCAAGTCTCAACGTTCTCGCCTCCTTTTCCTTCTATACTACGCTATTGTAGCAGGTACAAAAGGAAAAGACAGCAGGTACATGGGTCAAGCATGCATCCCCTCAGGAGTAGGTATGTACATGACAACTTTGGTCCCTTTTCCCATTTCGGAGGTAATACTTAAGGTAGCCCCAGAAATGGTATCAAGTCGCCTTCTGATGTTTTGGATGCCGATGCTTCCTTTTTGATTCTCGCCTTTTGACATTTGATACAGGAGATCATCTGCAATCCCCACCCCATCGTCTTCGATCATGACCTTGATGTAATGACCTCCGTCCACAATGGTAAGCGTCACATGACCTTTCTCGTCCTTTTCGAACAATCCATGCCGGATCGCATTCTCTACGAACGGTTGGATGCACAAGGAAGGAATCTCCTTATCCAGAATGCCTTCGTCAACATGACACACGAAATCAAAGCCTTCTCCAAAACGAGCCTTCTCGATCTCTACATAGGCATGAATGAGCTCCATTTCCCGGTACAACGGTACGAACAGCGTGGTTCGATCCATATCTAAAATATAGCGCAAGTATTGGCTGAGCATGCTGATGAGATACGCTGCCTTCTCGCCATCGGTATAACAGAAAGAAATCACACTGCTCAAGGCGTTATAGAGAAAATGCGGCTTGATTTGAGCCTGGTGGAACGCATGCTCATTGCGTATGGCCTCTTGAATGGAGGTTTTCATCGCAATCAGTGTCTGCACGCGGGCAATGAGTGTCTCCGCATCAAATGGTTTGGTCACATAATCGTTCGCCCCTGCTCTGTAGCCCAGCGCAATGTCTTGGGGAGTATCTCGGACGGATGCAAACAGGATGGGCAAGTCAAGAATCGAATACTGTGCGCGCAACAACTGGCACAGCTCAATCCCCGATACTCCTGGCATCATCACGTCCAGAATCACCAGATCAACCTGTGGGTGATCCTTGATTTTCTTCATGGCTTCTTTTGCTGAAAAGGCAGAAATCACATTATAGCGATGCTTGGACAGGATGTTCAGCAAGGTGTGTATGTTGGATGCCTCGTCATCGACAATCATGATGGTATATTGGTGATCATCCAATATATCCAGGGGAATCTTTTCGCTTGCCTCACGTGATTTATCCTGAGCCGTCGCTGCAATCTCCTGCGCGGCCATTGTTTGATGGACAGTCGGTAGCGTAAATGTCATGCGCGTGCCTTGGCCAAGCTCCGAGTTTTCTACCCAAATTTCGCCTCCCATAAGCTCAACCAGCTTGCGGTTGATGTAGAGACCTACGCCCATGCCTGTGTACCCATCCTGCGGCAATAGTTGATCAGCCTGCTCAAAGTAACCAAAAATGGCTTCATGATTATCGGGCGAAATCCCTGTGCCTGTGTCCTCTACAGAAATGCGTACATGTCCCTCCAACACGTTTGCGGTTACCTTGATCGAACCTACCATCGTATGCTTGATTGCATTGTGCACAAGATTATACATGATTTGACGAAGCCGATTCTCATCAGCATGTACCCATATATTCGCGGGAACTTGATTTTCCAGCCGGACATCTTTCCCTAATAGTTCAAACTGCAATACATCAAAGACAATTTGTGTGATGACCTTGATGTCCACGATTGTGAGATGGAGGCGCAGCTCCCCATGCTTCAATCGAGTCACGTCGAGTAAATCACCAACCAGCATGGACAGCTTGATCGACGTATCTTTGACGAGCCAGAGATTTTGGATTTGTTTCGAGGACAGCATATTTGTCTCGTCCTCTAGCAAATGGGACGTAATATTGATAATCCCGTGCAGCGGCGTTTTCATCTCATGCGATGTTTGTGTGAGAAATTCGTCTTTGATCTGATTCGATATCTTCAGTTGATGGGAAAGAATTTCCGTCTTTTCAAAGGCATTAGTGAATCGTACCGCCAAAAGAATGTTCATCAAGGTAATGAAATACAAGATACCAATTTTTCCTGCAAGATCGGTTGGCACGAGGTTCTCCGCGTATAAAAGACCGTCTATTAAACAAACCGACATAGATATACTGGCCCCGATGAAAAGCAACATTTCTTTACGGTCGGACGACTCCCTCTGACTCTTGCTGGATAAATAGATCAGCCTGCCCATAATAAAGAAATGAAAGATTTGTACATAAATCAATAGCGGGCCTTTCAGGTTCGTATAAAACGAATAGGGCAACACGAGAATGATTAGAGTATAGAGAAAAATGGGAGCAGTCAGCCTGATCATCCAGGTTCGAGAGAGAACCCTTCTATCAATCGAACAGAAAAACAGGGCTAGCAGAATGGAACTGATGAATAGCGACGCATCCTGTGCCTTGTAAGCAATGGCAAACGGAATGGAAGGCACATGCTGCAGTAATACCTTCTCGCCAAAAACCAAGTGATAGATACCAAGAGCAGCCATATAGCTGCCACTGAACAAATAGGTTCTCTCCCTCATACGGAGAAAATAAAAACTGAGATGGTACGCCGCCATGATCCCCAATGTTACGACAAAAGCAATATCCGTTCCGAGCAAGGTACTGTTTAAAATGGCAATATCCTTGTCCAAGCCCAGTTGAATCGAGCTCGCAATCCCCCCAGTGAAAAACATGTAATTCGCCACTTGAATGACAATCTCCATGTGCTTGTCATCCGGAGAAAAAAACACGGTATACGGGGTATTCCCAGGCTGATGGGCTTCGCTCTCTACGGCAGGCTGTCCGCTCTCGCCTTCTTGTTTTCCATTGATGTATAACCGATGCGACATGCGAATGCTCTTTGTTTTCAGCCCATAGATTTGCTTGTCTTCCGGAAGCTTTACTTGTAATCGATAGGTAGCGAAGCCTTTGCGGTCGATACTATCGATGAGACTTTCTCCCTTCCACGTTCCAGGTACGACCAGATAAGAGACTTTTGTGGGCCGCCCTCGGGGAAAATCTTCTGGTGAAAGCAATTCACCTGGATATATCTCCCATTCCCCATCTAAATTGACCAAGCCCTTGCTCTGAAAATTCCAGTTCGACAAATCAAGCACTCCCCGCTTCGCGACTGGCATGTCACGACTAGGAAAGGTTTGTATGTATATCCCGATGAATACCGCTATTGAAAGTAAAAAGACCAATCCAATCCCGGCAGGCATCAGGAAATTTCTTCGCTCCAAACATGTATCCCCTTCCAGAAGAAATCGAATATGTACGATCATCTTGCTTAAGACTACCATTTAATCCTCACAAAAATCTCACAATGTTTTTCTAAGAAAAAGAGGACTCTCGCGATTACGAGACTCCTCCTATCGTTTTGTTCACGAACCTCGTTTACTCCATTCCATCTCGATGTGTATACCGTACTCGCCTGTCCGTGCAAACCCCAGCCTTTCATAGAGACGACTAGCCACATTCAATTTCATCACCTGAAGCTTCAATGGTTTATCCTTTTGTGCAGCCTCGTCCTGCAGCTTCTTCATGACAAACGAGCCAATCCCCTTGTTACGGTATTCGCGCAGTAAAGCAATATCCACGAGATGCAACTCATTCTCCGTCCTATCAATCAGCAAATGACCTACACGTTCTGTGTCTGAGACAATCAGTTGGTAATGGGCTTTTGGGAACTGAAACTGATACGCTTGCTGCTGCATTGCAAACTGCATTCGAAGAAAAGCCTCCTGCTGCGCTGTCCCCCAACCCCAACCAGCGATTTCATCCAATCTGGTGCTTGCATAAACCTGATACTGGAAAGACTGATCCTCTGAAGTAGTCTCTACAACATGCAACCATTCTTTCAGTGACATGACGATAAACTCATCTCCCCGTTAAGCAGTGATTGCCTTGCTTTGTGCTCTTAGGGTGCTCGATTCGTCTGCATTTGCATTCTACCAAAGCGGCTCTCCCAAGCTCATTCGAAACGCCCTGTACAATCGCTCCATTACCACAATGCGCGCTAACTGGTGCGGATATTCTTTCTTGGGCAGCGAAAGTCGCTCGTTTGCCCTTTCCAAGACCTCTTCGGATAATCCAAAAGCACCGCCAATAACAAAGAGAATTTCATCTCGCCCTGTACCCGACAAATGTTCAATTTGCACAGATAGCTTCCTTGGGGTCCACGGCACGCCTTCGCCAGTGAGGACAATGACATGCTGTTCCTGCTTAATTTGAGCGAGAATCTTTCGCCCTTCCTGTATTCTCAGCTGTTCCATCTCCGAGGTACTTACGTTTTCATGTCGGTCTCCTTCTGGAATTTCGACGAAGTTCATCTTGCAATAAACAGCAAGCCGCCTGCTGTATTCCTCCACCCCCGACAAACATTCATTATTGATTTTCCCCACAGACAAAATAGTGAATTGCATGAATTCGCTCACTTCCTTTTTTGTTAGATCATAGCAATTGATTCTCCCAAACTTCTCACATGGATCATCAAATAAAAAAGACAGGAAGAATGATCTCTTCCTGTCTTACTCTCCAACCACACTCGCAACCCAATTCCTGATCTGTCGAGGCGGGTCCATTTCCAACTCCAGCCGATATGCCTTTTCGAACTTGGCATAGTGTCGGATAATATTCTGTTTTTGATCGCACCGTGCGTAAATGTCCATCAATGCTATATTCATCTCTTCATGCAAGGGATAGATCGACAAATAATCCTCCAGCTTTCGCAAGCCCTTCTGCCATTCCTGCGATGCTAGGTCTAGCTCCACGAGTTTGCTTACCAGCGACGTATACTTTTTCCGGTACGCTTCCTCCAGAGGCGCTTTCCATAAATAATCCTTTCTGTCCAAAAGCGGTCCCTTGTACATGGCGCATAAAGCTTCGGCTGCAATTGTACTTTGCAGCTTTTGCGAAAAGGAAAAATCATATTGCTGAAATGCCCATACATCATAGTTTTGATCCGTCGGGTGAAACATGTAGCCGTCGTTGGTTTTTTGAATGTCGATGCCCAATTCTTGCTCTTTCATGATCTTCTTCAATCTGTACATGGTGTTATGCAAATTGTGTGTCGCTCTGTCCTCATCCATCTCTGGCCACAACAGATCTGTCAGATGCCACTTGTTGATATCTTGCTTGGGATGGCAGAGAAAGTAAGCAAAAAGTTCCTCGCTCTTACGCGTGGGCCAGCGAACAACTTCGCCAGCGGAATTGCGAACATCCAAACCGCCAAAACATTGGATAGACACACTTTTTTCTGACTGATTGATCGGTGGTGTGATTTGAAGCTGTTTGACCAAACGATCAGTGACCCGTTCAATAGCTGCTGGTGTAACCGGTTTTAATATGTAATCGAATGCATACACCTTAAAAGCATCCAGGGCATATTTTTTGTAGGCGGTCGTAAACACAATCTTTGTATGTTCAGACAGCTCATTCATTTTTGCTCCAAGCTCAAGTCCATTCATTTTCGGCATTTCCACATCTAAAAACGCAACATCCGGGCACAGATCGGGCAGACAAGCGAGAGCCTCTAGTGGATGTGTGAATGCTCCAACGATCGTATAGTTATCATTTTGTCCGATTACATGCTTCATGAGATCAAGGATAGGTTTCTCATCTTCCACTATCATTACCTTAATCACTGTCGTCCTCTCCTTTCATTTCTATCTGTCCCGCTGATTGCAAGCATGCTGCCATAATTATTGTCGGTATTCTGCTCCATGTCGTTGAGTACCAAATCATTCGATAAAAAAGAAAAAAAGTGAGAAACAGGCCTACTCACTGTTCCCCACCTTATAACGAAAACCATATGTATAGATTGCTGGTGCCGGTAGAGGGACTTGAACCCCCACGGTTTCCCTCACGATTTTGAGTCGCGCGCGTCTGCCAATTCCGCCATACCGGCCTATCCAAAATAAAAATGGTCGGGAAGACAGGATTCGAACCTGCGACCCCTTGGTCCCAAGCCAAGTACTCTACCAAGCTGAGCTACTTCCCGTTTGCCAATCCATATCGGACTGTCTCTCATTCGACAAATTCCGATAAGTACTGCAACACTTACATACTATACAGGCAAATTGAACCAATATCAATACCGTATTTTTTTGGAAGATAGTAATTTATTCCTAATTTTTTACAATACAGTGAACATGCGCCTGATAATCCGCTTACTTCCCTTTCCAAGATCCACAGCTTTTGCAGCATGGTATTTGTCGTTTCAAAAAATCCTGCGGGAGGTTAAACGGATAGTCCAGCGGGTGACGCCCTACTACGATCCAGCGACCATTCGGAAGCTTTTTCAATTGATACACACGAAAAAAACGATCACTCTCATCAAAGGCAAACCATACCGCAAGCGTCGCACATCTATTTCCCGAAGACAAAACCTTAGACTTTACAATCGGTGGTGCCCCAATCGTATCACCTACAGGGATCGCCAGTCGTCCGTTTATACGTCTCAAATCAAGATTGCCGATTACTCGATTTGCCAGACAAGGAGTCATGAACTTTTGCAGGAAACGGCGAATTTTCCGCTTGGAATTAAAGCGTTTTGGCAAAATGATTCCACGATCCCCCACTCGTTTACGCGCCGAAAAAATAATCGTAAAGAAAGCTTTCTCTGCCAATCGAATGACTTGCACCCATTGCTTTTTCATTGACGTCCCTCCCCCTGTCAGACTATGCATCTCACGAGGAAAACGGTTGGACGCGTATCCATATACATAAACGGTTGTGGAAGGGGCAACTTAATACGGTGTTCCCATCATCAAAACCCTCAGGAGGTCAACCATGCCTAGCCAAATTAATACTGACTCGCTTAAAAAAGCAGAGGTAGCCACCACTCTGGCGAAAAATATGATTACCCAAGCGATCGAGCAATCCGCAGCCAATCCACAGCTCGCCGAAGAAGCCTTGAAGCAAGCATCTCAAGAAATTGCCCAAGCGCAAACGATGGTGTCCCAAGTCCAATCCACACTGCAAACCCAAGCGCAAGCTCAACAAAGTCAATCCTAAACGAAATGCAGGCAGACCCTCAGTAGACTGGTGGTTTGCCTGTTTTCCCCATACAATAGCAATAGCTGCAAGATTATTGCTAAAAAGGTGGGGGACGTATTGCCGCAACTCCAAGGAATGAATCATTTACTTTTCTCTGTCTCTGATTTAGAAAAATCTTTTTGTTTTTACCGGAATGTACTGCTTGCCAAACCACTTGTACGAGGTCGCAAGCTGGCTTACTTTGACCTGAATGGCTACTGGTTGGCGCTGAATGAGGAACCAGATATTCCACGCAATGAAATTGCTCAATCTTATACACACTTGGCCTTTACCATCACCGAAGAGTCATTTGATGAGTGGTACGCTCATTTGGAAAAGCACGAGGTTACCATTTTGCATGGACGAGACCGTTCGGAACGGGATAAGCGCTCCATTTATTTCACAGACCCTGATGGGCATAAGTTCGAATTACATACAGGCACTCTTCAAGACCGTCTCGCCTATTACCGGGATGAAAAGCATCACATGAAATTTTTTGAATAATCGGTGACACCGCCATTTCTTAATATACTTTTCACAAAATCACAATAGTTCCAAAGATTCAACTCCATTCGAGAGTGCTATAATCTAAAAAGCACTTATGGCCTATTTCTCTTGTGAATAGGCCCGTTTTTCGTAAAAATATGGAGGGATTTTATGTTTGGTAAGCGCGGCGCTCAAACCGTTACCGCCTCAATTCAAAAAAGTAATGTCCAAATGCCCGATCAGCTACAGGGAAAAGTTCATTTTTTGCAAATGAATCAGACGGACCTTGATCGGTTGAAACAAATTGAACCACTCCTAACAGAACACCTAGAGGCCATTACAGAGCGTCATTACCACATGCTTCACCAATACTCCCATCTGATGCAAATCATCGAAACGCATACGACGGTTGATCGATTGGCTGTATCCTTTCGTCACTATTTGCAATCGCTTCCACACGCTAAGCTAGACAATGCCTACGTAGCCGGGCGAGAAAAAATCGGAGAGGTCCACAGCAAAATTGGACTTGCGCCAGAATGGTATACGGGCTCTTACTTGCGGGTCTATGAATATTTGATTCCCGCAATCGTCAACACCTATTCGAAACGCCCTCAAGAATTATCTTCTGTCCTGTTGGCACTCATTAAAATCATTACGCTTGACTCGCAAATCGTCCTCCAATCGTATCAAGAGGACAATGATTACAAGGTCATTGATAGCTTGGGCGAAGTGCTGGAGTTAGTGATTCAGATCGATAAATTCAAGCATGTCCTGGACACGCTTGAGGATACGACAGATGAAGCTGGCAATGTGGGATCTGCTGCCGAGCAACTAAGCGAATCTGTGCAAAAAGTGGCTCAATCAGCCGTCTCCGTCGCAGAGAGTGCTTCCACTACAATCGAGCAAGCGACAATGGGCAAAGATATTATCCAAGAGTCATTGACCAGCTTTCTTTCCATGGCAGATGAATTCCAAGAGATGCAAACAAAAATTTCTCAGTTAATGACGTCCATTGCAGAAGTTTCCCAGGTCGTCCAAGTCATTCGCAATATTGCCGATCAAACCAATCTTCTTGCATTGAACGCTTCGATTGAGGCAGCGCGTGCCAACGAACATGGGCGCGGCTTTGCTATCGTGGCAGATGAAGTGCGAAAGCTCGCCGAACAGACCAAGCAATCCGTTCAAAGCATTACAGCCACGATCAATAATGTCCAGAATGAAGCTGTCCAGGTAAAAGAAACGGCCACTCTCATGAGCGACCATTTTAACGATAAAGTGAATCAGACACGTGATGCGATTGGGATATTAGGAGATATTGTGCAAAACATTGAAACTGTCGGGCATTCCACTGGACATATCGCAGCATTGGCACAAGAGCAGTCTGCTGCCACAGATGATATTTCGATGCGCATATCGCAAGTCCTGACGAATATGGAGCAGGTCTCTTCGCACGTCTCGAATGTAGGTAAAAACGTCTATGATGTTGGCGCCGGCATTAACAGCCTGCACAAGCTGAGCATCACGCAAACGAGCCACTTAAAGACCAAGCATTACTTGCGAATCGTCAAAACCGACCATCTCTTATGGAAATGGTGGCTGTACAACTACATGCTTGGGTATCACTACATTGAAGAAAAAGACCTCGTCGACCATCATCAATGCCGCTTGGGGATTTGGTATGACGAAGCCCTGAACAATCCATCCGTAAGCACCTTGCCCTCTTTCAAGCAATTAGATGCGCCTCATAGACAGTTCCACGAAACTGTTCGGCGGATTTACCACTTCGTCAAGCAAGGGAAACTAGAGGAAGCAGAAGCTGCTTTTGATGGGCTAGAAGATATCTCACAACGCATTCTCCACGTACTGGATCAGTTAGCCAACGAAGTTTCCTAATACTATTATCTATTCGTCTTTTTCTTGCCAGGCTGCCTTTTGGGGGCAGCTTTTTTTGTTTGGACACGCTTTAACTCTTTGGTAGACAGCGGTCTCGTACGAGCATTATTTCGACTGACTTTTTTAGCCTTGGCAACTGACCTGCCGGATACCCCTGCTGATCTTGCTATCCCGACGCCAAGCGCTTGCAACGCCCAGACAACCGGATACGAAATCGAGAGCCTCCCATTAGCTGAACCTGCAAAATTCACAGCTGCAGCGAAATTGCCCGCAGTCAGCCAAACAGAGCCGGAATCTCCAGGCAGGGAGATGGGAACCGTACTTCTGATGACCGTCTGATTCTGAAAACGGATAGTCCCCAGTCCCCCGTAGTTTCCGTAACTGACATCAATATCGGTGTGGATCGATTCAACCGTTCCCCATGCCAGCCCCGATGAACGGCCAACTTTTTTCAATCTGCGCCCGATGCCATACGAACGAATAACACCGGGCACTCTGCCCACTGTTGCATAACGAGGGGCAAGGAGTCGATTGGAGGTGGGGATACTAATCGCTGCATCCATTCGATTAACACCATTTCTCCGAAGTCGAACATACCGATACAATCGTCCGATTCGATCTCTTCCTGAACGGCCGCCGTCTGCTCCACCAGGCTGGATGGTCTCGGTATAGCCGCTCGTATTGTTGCGATTCAGAACGTGATTGTTGCTCAACACGAACCGCTGGGCTCCTCGTGAAACGATTAAACCAGCCGTTCCGGAGGCCCCTGGGTAGCCGATGCTATATCCAGCAATCACAGGTCTGATTCTGCTGCGATAATTCGTTGCGGAGGGGCGTACAGCAGGATGACAATGGCATCGACCAGAGGTGACGGTTCGAACAGGAACGGATACGTGGGCTGTCGCCGCCTGACTTTTGACAAGGACGCAGCTTGGGCATCTCTTCGTCACTGCGGCACTTGCAGTGACGGTATACATCACGATGCAGGCGCCGTCTTTTTTGTTTTTTCCGTTTGTGCAGCCAATCCCGATACCAATTACGCCCGGCATTCGCTTCCACCTTTTGACCAAATGCTTCTTGGCCAGGAGCGCTTCCCGAAAGGTTGCCATGGCACCCCATCCTTTCTGGAGGTAAGTTTGTTTTACATGGTCATCGTATGTAAAACTTGGCCAGCACTGTTGGACGCTTGTCATTGCGGGTACGCCTTTTTTGCTAATGCGGAAAAGATCGTTGTTCGAGCTACAGTGGTGGGAGGAAACAGGAGAAAACGCTCCAGCTTCTTGAGCCACCTGCTTGGGGGATTGACTGTACGGCTCCATGGAAAAAGCGAAACCGCGTCCAAAGTAGAGGTTCAGGGACGTTTTTCAGAGGTGGACGCTTAAAAACGCGTTTCACTTTTTGCATTCCGTCTCGGTCGGTGTCCCAAAGATCTTCGCTTATTTCTCCTGTTTCCTGACGAGCGGATGGTTGTTTCCATGGCTTTTAAAGATTGGAAAAAATCTTTGTTCGGGCTGTTGTGGTGGGAGGAAACAGGAGAAAACGCTCCAGCTTCTTGGGCCACCTGCTTGGGGGATTGACTGTACGGCTCCATGGAAAAAGCGAAACCGCGTCCAAAGTAGAGATTCAGGGATGCTTCTCAGAGGTGGACGCTTAAAGGCGTGTTTCACTTTTTCCATTGCGCCTCGGTTGGCGTCCCAAAGATCTTCGCTTATTTCTCCTGTTTCCTGACGAGCGGATGGTTTTTTCCGTGACTTTTAAAGATTGGAAAAAATCTTTGTTCGGGCTGTCGTGGTGGGAGGAAACAGGAGAAAACGCTCAGCTTCTTGGGCCACCTCCTGTAGGATTGACTGCCCGGCTCCATGAATAAAAGCGAAACCCGCGTCCAAAGTGGTCCATTCAGGAGGCGTCTCAGAGGTGGACGCTAAAAGCTTGTTTCCCTTCTTTTCATTGCGCCTCGGTCGGTGTCCCAAAGATCTTCACTTATTTCTCCTGTTTCCTCTATGAGCTTTCCGTGTTAAACGGGTTTTAAAGGCCTGAAAAGATTGAAGAATCTGATCAGTTGTGCCAGAGAAGAATATTTCCAGACGTAGCGACTTGTGGAGTCCTACCGAGCGCAGAAGGGATTCGCGGGCAACAGAAACGCAACCCTGCCCATGCGTCGAAGCGGCTACCACTTTTGCGTTTCCCCGCGAATCCCTTCGGAGCGGGCAGTGCAGCATACTTCCTCGAGGGACGGAGCCTGGAGCCTAGACTGGAAATATTCTTCTCTTCACCGCAGCCGCGTTAAAAAGAAAAACCGCCACTCCCTGTCTAACCAGGAAATGGCGGATCATTGTTTGATGAAGTTAAGACGCTTCGGAAACAGTTACATTTGCCGGAGCAGCCTGAGCTACTTTTTTATTCGTATGAACGAGCAAAATATTCAAGATCACTGCGGTCAAAGAGCCTGTTACGATACCATTTTGCAGCATCATTTTTGCCATGGTAGGCAATTGATCAAACATCGCCGGAACAGCAGCAGAACCCAGTCCAACAGCGATACTGCAAGCAGCGATCAGTAGATTTTCGTTTTTGTTCAGGTCGACCTGAGAGAGAATATTGATACCAGATGCCACAACCATCCCGAACATGGCGATCATCGCTCCACCCAATACCGCGTTAGGAATAACCGTTGTCAAAGCAGCCAGCTTCGGCAGTAGTCCGAGAACAACCAGGATTCCACCGGCACCAATCATCACATCGCGTGATTTAATGCCAGTCAAGGAAACCAGACCGACGTTTTGCGAAAAAGCCGTGTAAGGAAATGCGTTGAAAATGCCGCCGAGAACAATCGCGACCCCTTCCCCACGCAATCCTTTGACTACATCTTGATCCGTTACTTTTGTATCGGTCACTTTACCAAGTGCAAAGTAAACGCCTGTGGACTCAGCCATGCTGATGATGTTGACGAGAATCATGGTTACAATGGCCACAATACTGAACTGTGGCGTACCGAAGTAAAACGGTTCAACTACGCTAAACCAGGAGGCTTCCGCAACGCTTGCGAAGCTGACCATCCCCATCATGTAAGCTACAGCCGTACCGACGATCAAGCCGAGCAATACGGAAATCGCACGAATAAATCCGGTAAAGAAACGATTAATAAGCAAAATGATAACCAACGTTCCTAAAGCCAAAAGCAAGTTGTGCGGTTGTCCAAAGTCAGGCATGCCTTGCCCACCAGCCGCGTTGTTCATCGCAACGGGAATGAGCGACAGTCCAATGATTGTGACGACTGAACCTTGTACCACTGTTGGGAAAAAGCGTAGCAGCTTGCCAAACAGTGGAGCTGCCAAGACAACGAATATACCCGATATGATGATAGCACCATAAGCGGTCGCTAGATTACTCGTAGACGCAATGGCGATAATCGGCCCTACTGCTGTAAACGTACAGCCTAGCACAACGGGAAGGCGAATCCCTGTATAACGTGTGCCAAGGACTTGCAAGAGTGTCGCGATTCCGCATGTGAAAAGGTCGGCAGCAATCAAATAAGCGATTTGCGTAGGAGTCAGATTCAAAGCACCACCGATAATCAACGGTACGACGACGGCTCCTGCATACATGGCAAGAATGTGCTGTAAGCCCAAAGTAACAATCTTATGTTTGGCTAGCATGAGTGAACCCTTACCTCCTATTTATTTTTGGATTATACGCGTGCAGGCTCTTCTTGAATAAAGTGAATGCCTTCTGGTGACATCGATTCAATACGTGCCAATGATTCGATTCGTACACCAGCTTGCTCCAAGAGACCGCGGCCTTCCTGGAAGCTTTTTTCAATGACAGCGCCAACCCCGACGAGATGAGCACCGGCATCTTTAATAATATTCGTAAGCCCCACCAGAGCAGCTCCCGTAGCCAAGAAGTCATCGACAATCAATACGCGATCTTCTTTGGACAAATACTGACGGGAAACACTAATTTGATACGTTTCCTGACGGGTAAAGGAATGAACCGGAGCGGAGTATACTTCCTCTGTCAACGTGACAGCTTTTTTCTTTTTCGCGTAGATAAAGGGAACGCCCAATGCAAAGGAAGTCGCCATAGCAAAATGGATTCCACTTGCCTCAATCGTCACGACTTTTGTGATTTTTTCACCAGCGAACAGCTCGGCAAAACGCTGTCCGATCTTCATCGTCAATTGTGGATCTACCTGGTGGTTCAAAAACGCATCCACCTTCAAAACGGATGCCGACAGTACCTTGCCGTCCTGTACGATGCGCTCTTGTAATTCTTTCATCAGTTCTTCCTCCTCGAATATGGTTCCAGCCACTTTATACATGCGGCCTGCTGAAATATAGAAAGCCCAGAGCGGACAGTGTCACAAGCGGGCTACGTAACTAACCAACGCCAAGTGAAACTGTCCCTCTGGGCTTTTATCCCTTAGGTGTGACACATCATTCGTGCCTGCGTCGCTCGGACCAGCTTTCTTTTCATCCTATTATTGGAATAGGAAAAAAAGAGACGGAACCCTAGACGCACTTTCACTCGTAGTCAGGTGATTTACGGTCACCTGGTAGAAACGGTTGGGCCTTATTCCCAAAATTATACGAGCTACCTATCTATTTATATCGATGTGTAATAACGAGTATTGACCAAATCTATCATAACTCCCTCGTTGTGAGCAAGCGTTAATTTTTGAAAGCAAAAGGAAGCGCTTACTTGTCCGAATAAAGGAAAGAGCCCTGATTTCTCAAGGGCTCTCGTACTTATCTCTTTGGTTTTTTCTGTTTCATTTGAACGTTAATCTTCTTCCATTTTTCCCTTTCAGCGGCTGCAAGCCTTGCATCTTCTTTACGCGCCAGATGTGCCAATTCGCGTTGAAGCTTCAGGTAACTGTCAAAGCGTGCCTTTTCCAATGATCCATCTTTGATGGCAACCTGAACAGCACAGCCAGGCTCACGCATATGCTTGCAATCATTGAAACGGCATGTTTCTGCAATGGACTCGATATCGTCAAAGGCACCGCGGAAGCCTTCATCTGCCTCCCAGAGCTGCAGCTCCCTCATGCCTGGTGTGTCGATCATCAGAGCGCCACTCGGCAATCGGAACAGCTCGCGATGTGTCGTCGTATGACGGCCGCGGTCATCACCTTCACGCACGTCACTGACTTTTTGCATCTCCGCTCCGCTCAATTTATTGATCAACGTGGATTTGCCAACACCAGAGGAACCCATCAAGGCAATCGTCTGACCCTCGCCCAGATACGGCTCGAGCTGATCCAGTCCTTCTCCCTGCTCAGCACTGACTATATGAACAGGTACTCCGATCGCAACTGATTCTACCTCTGCCATGCATGCATCTAGATCGTCACACAAATCTGCTTTGGAAAGCACAATCACCGGATTGGCTCCACTTTCCCATGCAAGAATGAGATAGCGTTCCAACCTACGCAGATTTAAATCATTATTTAAGGAATTCACGAGGAAAACTGTATCGACGTTTGCCGCCACAATCTGCTCTTCCACAGTATCCCCAGCTACTTTGCGGGAGAACTTGCTCTTACGTGGAAGAAGTCCGTGGATTGAGGCTTTCTTTTCCTCTGGGCGGGCACTGATAACTACCCAGTCTCCGACAGCCGGAAAATCTTCTCGACCAGTTGCTTCATAACGAAGCTTTCCAGTTACTTCGCCCAGGAGCTCGCCATGCTCACTCCACAGACGATAAATACGTTTATGTTCGAGTGTGATACGTCCCACACTGTAGCCTTGCTCTGCATAAGGGGCAAAATGATTAGCAAAATACTCATTCCAGCCCATAGATTGCAATACTTGTTGATTGGTTAGTTGATTCACTGCGGATTCCCCCTGCAATTGGTTAAGTAAAATGGCTCTATCGCCAAAACCAGTCACAGTCGAATCCTCATTTGGTGAACGGTATTACTGTTCGCTTGAAAGGAGGATTCCTGTGACCTCGACTACGACACTCTGAACAAATTTGATGACTACCATAAAACATCTCTCCTTTAGCAAACCTACCATTCAGGTTTGGTATCATATTTCCCAATTATTGTACCATAATGAAACAAAATGCAACAGCGTTAATCTCCCCCGCCGCCTCCGCTATCTCCGCCACCACCACTGTCTCCACCACTACCACTATCGCTGTTATAGCTATCCCAACGATCACTCGAGTCGTGATTTCGATGATGGTGATTGTGATTGCTGTCTACATAGAAGGCGCCGCCCCCGCCGTCTGAAGAGGAATGAGAGCGACCATTTCCGCCTTTTGCGGCTTTGGACGCCAAGACAAATACTACGAGCAAAAACATGATGACGATGACAATGAAGTACTCCATTGTTGTCCCCGCCCTTCCTCTTTTTTGAAGATGTTTACCCATTTAGTATAACATAGTGGAGCTGGAATAGGCTGGGGGATGGTGAATGAGCCCTGTTCATCCGGCAAAATGCCCCGACACAGGCGCAATTGCCAAAATGTTATCCAACACAAACACACGATATGCCTTCCTCATATAACAGTATGCTTTCAAGCTCCCTTTGGTCTCATCGATATGCACTACACGGATCGTACGCCTGCTAGCCTCTCCATCCTTCTTCAGATAGATGATCTCTACTGCTTGCTGCCTGGCTGCGTACCTCCTCAACTCCTGAATCATTAGGCTGTCATCACCACAAAATGTGTCTTCTTGTTGTTGACATCATCTTACCAAAAGAGAACGCTTGTTCGCAAATGTATTTGCATCGACCAACTATCGGCTCAGCAAAAAGGCATGCGCCCAAAAATGGACACATGCCTTATGCTTGTTACAACTCAGCGCCTTCTAAGCGCACGCCCGAACACAATCAGAATCGGTGCCAATAAGATGGCCGCCGCAACCAAAGAAGCGCGAATCGAAAAACGGGTCCCAATCCATCCAACAGCAGGACCACCTGCCGTTTGTCCCAAGGCATTGGATTGGCCCATCATCGACAAAACCGTCGCTCGCACACTGCTCTCAATGTTCAGATTCAGCCACGTATCATACAGCGGACTGCTTAATGACTGGATCACACCGATCAACAGCAGTGCAACTAATGCCCAGCTAAAGCTAGGGGACAAGGCAAAAGCAATCATCGCTGCAATTTTGAGCCCCGTCAACGTGAACATGCCCACAATAACAACCCGCTCATTGTTCACATCCAGCTTTTTTTCAACAATACCTACGACGATGAGGCCGAGTAAGCTTGCGAGTGCGGCAATGATCCCGAACCACATTGGCATCGAAATACCAGCGAGCTCTGGAAATCCAATTTCTGCGATCAAATGCGCTTCCCACAAACGGTCATACCCTTCAGAAGCTGCACCCGTAAATAGCGTCACAAACAAGATCAACATCAGAATCGGCTGACTGCGAATCACTTGGGCACCCGCAGTCCACGTCTGAATCATTTCCTTCAAGTGTGAAGCACCTTCCGTACGTTCGCGACGATTAAAACCGGTCTCCTTCATGAATAAAATCAGAAAGACACCAAGCCCCAGGTACATGAGACCTCCTATGAGGTAAGGTAAATGGGGTGCGATTGTTGCCAACGCAACACTAAGTGCAATCCCGAGCAGATTACCAAGCAAGGAGTAGCGCTTGGCCTTCATGAAAATCGAACCGATCTTCTCTTCACCGACCTCATCCACAATCCATGCAGTATCCGCTCCACTGATAAACGTATAACCAAGACCACTGATGACTTGCGAAAACAGCACCAAGCCGAAAATAGAAATCAACGGTATCCAAACATTCAGCGCGGGAACGATTCCCTGCAAGGCAAATCCGATTCCCAGCAAAAACATCCCGATAATGACGGAGCGTCGGCGGCTGTACGTATCCGCCACTACACCTGTTATCCCTTCAAACACCAACACGGATAACTCCAATACTGTCCCGATCAATAACAATTCAAATGGGTTAAAACCCAATGTCACAATGTAGTAAAGTGCATAGGTCGTGAACATGGTCGTATTGGCCAGGGAAGTCAAAAAACTTTTAATCATATATACTTTTGTCGCATTCATGAACATGGAAGCAGTATCCACCTTTTTTTAGGCAGATGACGCGTTCCGTTTTCACATACTGATCGCTACTCTACAATCCTCTACTGTGCAAAATGCGTACGCGTCATGCTGCCGCTCTTATTTTTCCTTCCTGTGTACTTGCTTGCTCTGAATAGTGTTTTTAACATGAGATACACCTCCGAAAGTAATTATCGCTATTATAGAATTTTTTTAATTGCCACACAATGAAAAAAAGCTGTGCAGCATTGGACACACTGCACAGCTTGATTATGAAGCACTTACGCTTTTTTTCTAAACAGGCCAACGATGGAGATCAGCAACGCCAAACCGGAGAGAACCAATGGCAGGGTGTTGCTGCTACCAGCACTCGCCGCTTCCCCTGCAGGAGCAGTTGCCGGCTTTTGTTCTTGTCCATGCTCATGCCCTGCTTCGCCTACACCAGCCTTAATGGTTGTGACAGACGCTGGCGTTTTGGAATCCTTGTCCCCTGTCCATTCCACAACTTCACCATTTGCATAGGTCTGATAAGCCTTCCAAGCCAATTGGCCTTCCTCTTTCGGGTTTGCCCCGACAAACGTGAACTCTTGGAACTCATGCGCCTTGATTCCGCCTTCTGTTGCTGTCCACACAAGCGCTGTGTTCACACCGTCTTTATCTTTTTCGAACTCGTAGGTCCAGCCCGGAATCGGTTGAACGGAATTTACCTTCACACCTGCCGGGAATTCCAGCTTCACTTTTGTGGTGTTGACGTCTTTTTCTACTGGGACACGCACAGAGTATTTTTCGTAGGAGCCTGTAGTAGTCTCTTTCGGATATACGTTCACATGTGCTTGTGCTGCTTGCGCCAACGTCAAAACTGCACCTGCTAATAGTACACTGCTCATCCATTTTTTCATTTTCATCGTATGAGTTCCTCCCTAGTTTGATTCTGTTTGAATTACATCCTGATTATTTGTCGTAGCAGTCGGGTAGTTGATCTGGCTCATCCAAAGTCCAGCCAGAACAGCGACAATCCCGAATACAATCTCCCAACGCAAGTAAGCGGGCTGCAAGGAATTTTTTGTCCGCCAACGTCTCGTTTGCCTAAAGGCTAGAAGAAGCATGAAGCAAACACTAACAATTTTTCCATATAACAGATAACTCCATACCGTCGCACTCTGGAAAATGCTCATGACATCCGTCTGCACGATGAGCATGACAACACCCGTCACGACGGCAAGTACAGACGCCACAGCAACTGTTTGCAAAAAGAACCTCTTGAACGACTCCTGTGCTCGTTCAGCCGCTTTGACTGTAAGCAGCAAGTAAACAAGTGCCCCCATCCACACAGCAACCGTCAAAACATGCAACAGTCTCAGCAAAATGGACAGCCAGACAGGAGCAATACCCCATGCATGACCGCCAAAAGCTTGCGCGCTGATCAGGAAAATCCAGATTCCCACATACCAGCCGGACACCATATTGGGGATCGCGACCAATAACAGTAAGGCAAAGGACACCAGCAGCATGATCGCAAACGGAGACTGACTGAGCAAGTTCCCGTCCATTTGCCACAGTGCTTGCGTAAGTGATACAGCGGTTAACGATTCGTCATACAAGAACCACAGAAAGATAAGTCCGATGATCGCCAAACCCCATCCAATTTGCCTGCCAATCCCGATCAACTGGGCAAGCGAAGGCAAGCCATGACGTTGTGCTACCCACGCTATCAGATACAAGCCACCACCTACGAGAATAATTCCTTGCGTCAAATAGCGATACATGATCAAGTAGCTTGAATCTGCTTTTTGCTCACTTGGCGGAACCACGACCGCACTTTTTTGTCCGATGGAAAACGTGAGTCTCTCTTCGATCGGGTGTCCGTCCTCGGAAACGACAGACACGATAACCGAATACGTCCCTTCAGCCAAATCGCTCGGCAGATTCGCATTTAACTGCGAGGCATCGCCCGGCTGCAATGTCGGCCGTTCCATCCTTATTTCCTTGCCATCCCAGTCAAATAGACGCACGTTAACAAGATCGGGCTCTAATGTTTCGGTAAACCGTGCAGATATTTGTCCTGGATTCGCCTTCAGTAACTCACCATCTTGCGGTGAGCTGCTCATCAAGCCTGCATGGGCGAAAGCAGTCGTCATACCCGTTGTCAGTACAAGTAAGAAGGCGAGCAAAAACGCAACCGCATAATGTCTGATGTTGTCTGTCACCCTATCACCTGCTTCCTTATTTCGTCCTTAATCCTATCAAAATAGTACGAGAATCTATATGGCTCCATCGGGCTATCTGATGTGGCAAAGTGTTGAAAACAAAAAAAGGCATGAGCGGTAATTCTCTCCGATTCATGCCTCTTCCATACTATATTAGGATGCTCGTACAGTGCTTTGTGCGAGAAATTCCAGAACGAGTTTGTTGAATACCTCAGGTTGATCCATCGGTGGGATATGGGCGGAGTCAGGCAGGATGACTTTTTGTGCGCCTGTAATCCGTTCAGCCAATACATCGGCGGTCTGTAGAAAATCGGGATAATCCCGCGCTCCTGCAATAACGAGTGTAGAGGCTTTGATTTCTTCCAAACGCTCGATTTGTGAGGGGGATAACGTTTCCAATCCAGCGCCAAACTCCGGCAGCGAAAAGGCGTGTCTGTTGATTTCTTTAAAGTGGTTTCGCGCTTCGCGAGCTTGCTCATTTACCGGCTGTCCTGGACCGTCAAACCACATTTGGGTCGTCATTTCCAACGCTTCCTCTGTCGTGCCACGTTGAGACACCTGATTGAACCGTTCCACATCGTGCAACCTTTGTTCACTTCTTGGGTGACCAAACAAGCCGGATGAGACAAGAATCAAGCTGCTCACCATCTGCGGATAAGCAAGTGCGAATTCCTGCGCGACCATCCCCCCAAATGAAAGTCCCGCCACATGCGCTTTTTCGATACCAAGCCCTTGCAGTACTGCTTTCACATCGTCATACAAGGTAAAAGGAATCTCAGTCGCAAGCGTTTTACCAAACCCGCGGATGTCAAAACGAACAACCTTATACGACTTTGCAAATTCTTGCATCTGTGCATTCCATAGTCTTGTATCCAGATTGAAACCGTGGATCAATAGGAGCGGCTCGCCTCACACTCACTATCTCACCCCGGATCGTTGCGTGTCTATTTATTTTTGTTCCGATTACCCAATGACGCCTGTACGTAAAATCTTGATCTCGATATCCACCTCATATTTCGCCCTTTTCATGATTTCCCGACATTCATCTCTACTCAATTTCTTTTTCCCGCTCTTTTGACTGGCTATATTGTAGATTTCTCCAAATCCTACCGGGTCTACATCGTGTTTTCTTAACTTTTCCAGTAATTGTTCCGTCTCTTTTTTCACTGCCAGTTCGATTGCTTTTTGTACCTTTTTCAACTGCTCAGGCTTTGATAAATCAATTTTTTCAGCCATTTCCTGAATCTGCGCTGTCATATTCACTTTCACAGAAAATCTTGGTTTCTCCAAATCCAGCACTTTCATTTGCTTTTTGCTTGAGATATGTTCAATTACAGTAAAAAGACGCTTTTTATCGAGGGCAATGTTTATTTCCAATTCTCCCTTATTGTAGCGCTCACGTAATATCTTGAGGAAAAATCCCTCCCTTGTTGTAATCTCTGCCACCAGTCGTTGATCTCGAAACAGACCAATTTGATTAATATGCAATTCATTCTTTACTCTTTCGATATAAGGCATCACGGGATCTTTCCCGATTGCATAGAAATCTTTCATGAACTCATGCAGTTTCGAGGAGATCATATTCTCACTATCGACGTTCTGTCGTATGGCTTGATACAGGTAAATTCCAATGTTGCTGTTCTCAGGATAGCGATGTGTCAAAATATCATAAGCTCGTCCTTTGGCTACAGTTAAATAGACATTGCTTCCAATGGAGGCATCACGCGTTAAGTTTTCCACAAGAGAAAGGATCCCTTTACGCGCTAGCTCATCGTGATAGACCACGACGCGAACTTGTCCGCCTACGATTTTTTTGGACGACTCCCTGTTCTGTGCAACGGTAAGTCCTTTGCTTGTATGCGCTGTGCCCGAAATCACAGTGACCAACTCACGTGCCTCCGGGTCAATTTGATAAAATACCGTGGTACCTAAAAGCTTTCCGTCCTTACTAAGATCGTACCCCACTGCAACCGCCAGTCCCAATTTTTCTAATACGTGTTGCTCCCCACAACCGTTCAACAACACGATCACTAATAAGTAGTGAACAAGCAACAGTAACCTTTTCATGTCCGGACCGCTCCCTTCCGAAACAGCCGAATCACTATATAAAGCACGATCGGATAAATAAAAATGATATAGAAACCTACTCCACCGAAAATATCCGTGATGAGATTAATCGACTGGCGTGTTTCCAAAAAGTTGCTAGCAAAAAACATGACACCAACAATCCCGAAAAGGGCCATTCTTTCCTTGACCCCACTAACATGGTGAACCCCCCGCATGGCTATCCACAAGTCCATCAGCAAATTATCCAGCATGACGAGCATCCACAGTGAAATGGACACAAACTCAAAACGCTCCAAAAACGGAAACTCTACAATTTTCATCATCATGAACGTTGCCCAGATAAGATGCTGAAGCTGTTCGCCTTGAAAGTACAAGAGTGTAACCAACATGACGACTACATACAAGCAGGTAGTCATAAACAACCCACCATGTACATACCGCGGTAGTATTGCCTTTTCCTTCACAAAAGGATAGATGAACAAAATAATCTCAAATCCGATAGTGGAAAAAGACATCTTCTTCGCACCGTCCAACAACTGTCCAATATCATGATGAAATACTGGCTGCAATAAATGAAAATCGGCGTATTGCATGGGATAAACCATGAGCAGCAGCTGCCAAATCGTCAATCCAACAGAAAAAAAGCTAATGCCAGCCAACACCCGAATGCCACCCGTCACTCCATAAATGGTCAGGCAAAGCAAGGAGGCATTTAATATCCAGGAAGGCACTTCTGGAAACATCCATGACTGAATGATCTCGATGTACCCTCTCAAGATCGTTAAGGCAGAACCCATGATATATACGATAAAGATGAAATTGAGAATGCGAGCCGGCCATTTTCCAAATACACTTTGATGAATGTCATACAAATCCATGTCTTTGAATTTCGCTAAAATTTTTAGCATGAACCACGCTGCTATATGGGTCATAATGCCTGCTATTATGACCGCAATCCAAGCATCTTGTTGCACCCTATCATAAATAAACCGCTGTACGCCCGCTATGCCGATTCCAACCTGATTGCCATGAACCATAAATAGCGCAAGCGATACGCTGATAGCCATATGGCTATTCCGACGAAAAGTGGACAGTGACATTCACATTCAACACCTAACTACTGAACTGGTCTCTTTTTCCCGACTTCATCTGGCGCACGGGTATCGTCAGGAGAACGTGTCATAACCGGACGCTTGCCGAGAGAGTAAAAAGGAAACCGGATCAGACTGTTTTTAAAATCCTGCAAGCGAAAAGGAAAGAAGGGTAGAAAAAACGGACGTCCCAGACTTGATTGACGTAGGATGTGTATCAATAGAAAAGACGCGCCAAGCATAATACCAAAACCTCCCCAAATTCCAGCTAACAGGATAATCGGAAAGCGGAGGATGCGTACTGCCGTACTCATCATGTAGGAAGGAAAAGTAAACGAAGCTAATGCACTGAGTGCCACAATCATGATCAAAATGTTACTGGTAAAACCCGCTGCAACGGCTGCCTGTCCAATTACGATACCGCCTACGATCCCAATCGTTTGCCCAACTTTGAAAGGAAGTCTTGCTCCAGCCTCCCGCAAGAATTCAATAATCATCTCAAGCAGCAAAGCTTCAAACAATGGGGGAAAAGGCACCTTGGAACGAGACTTTACTAGCGATACAAGGAGAGCAGATGGAATCATTTCATAATGAAACGTAAGTGCAGCCACATAAGTAGCTGTAAAAAACAAAGAGACAAAAAGGGCCGAGAAACGTAACAATCGGATGAAGGAAGCCATTTGCCACCGGACATAGAGATCTTCATTGGACTTGAAAAAGTCAACGAAGGAACTGGGACCGACGATAGCAAACGGGCTCCCCTCCACAAACACAACAACCTTTCCTTCCAGCAGGGCTTCACTTACATGATCAGGTCGTTCTGTTAGGATTAGCTGCGGAAAAATAGAGAACGTATTGTCATCAATCAGTTGAACCAATTTTCCGCTGTCAATCACGCCGTCTATATCTAGATCGCTTATACGCTGAATGACGGTTTGAACATTTTCAGGAGCAGCCAGTTCCTCCATGTAACATATTTCCACATTCGTCATGCTACGTTTCCCAATCGTAATGGATACGTTGGTAAGCAAATCAGTCGACAGATATCCCTGTAGAACCCCTAAGTTGGTTTCCAAGGCTTCCGTAAAAGAAACCTGGGGACCGAAAATTTGGGTTTCGACCTGAGCCTCTCCCAAAGAACGACTCGGTATTCTTGCTACGTAGAGAAGAATCCCGCACGCCGTTCCTTCTATTTGAAGGTAAATCCATCCCCTCACGAGATAATCGCTGATTTGTCTGTAATCCGTGGTTTGGGTGACATGACCAACAGGAACATTTCCCAAAATCGTATCAGGAACGATCTTTTCGTCAGGTAACCTTTCGAAATAGGGAAGCAACACCTGCTGGAGAATGACCGTATCAACTAGATAGGGGAGGTAGGCTAGCAACAAGCTATTGGTTCCACAAGAAAGGTTACGAAACACCAATCGCGGATTTCGCATGTGATCCCATAATCTTTCTCGCGTCTCGCTAATGGATTCAGAAATCATGTTGGTTGTCATCTTATGTGTACCCCAATATATGGTGTCCCCTTATTATTTTACCAATGCCCTCTCTCTATTCCCCTTTCAAGCCGAAGAGTAAGCTCCCAGACAAAATAAACACAAAAAAACCGAGACGGAAATACTCCATCTCGGTTCGTTCACCACTATTTATCTACCGCTCTTCATCTCAGTCCAGTAGCGGTCGTATTGCTGCAAAGTTTCTCCTACATCAACCAACCACTCCGCACGGGCAATGTCTGCTGTATCCAAGAAGACCATTTTGTTGGAACGGTATTCTTCACTGTGCAGCGGGTATGCTTTTTCGTTCGGGTTGCTGTAGCCAATGGACTCGTAGTTTTTCACACTAACCTCTGGGTCCATCAAGTAGTTGATGAACTTCTCAGCCACTTCCTTGTTCTTAGCGCCTTTTGGAATTGCCAGCGTATCTGCCCAGATCGTTGCGCCCTCTTTTGGAATGACGTACTCCACATCTGGATTTTGTGCGTGAATGAAAGCAGCGTCACCGGACCAAACCGTTCCAATCCACGCTTCCTCAGCAATCATCTTTTGCTTGATGTTGTCTGTATCAAAGGCAACAACATTCGGTACTACCTTTTTCAAATCAGCAAAGGACTTTTCCAGTTCCTCTTTGTTCGTCGTGCTATTGGAGAAGCCATTCTTGATCAGTGCCATTCCCATAACCTCACGCGGGTCGTTCAGCATGATGACACGGCCCTTGTAAGCTTCATTCCACAGATCGTTCCAGCTTGTCGGGGTTTCTTTTACATATTTCTTGTTGTAAGCGATACCGGTAATTCCCCATGTATATACGAGTGAATACTTGTTTTCTTTGTCATAAGGAGGTGTCTTGAACGTAGACACGATATTGCCCATATTCGGGATGTTGGCTTTGTTCAACTCTTCCAGGAGGCCCAGTTGAATCATAGTGCCTACCATGTAGTCGGAAGGTTGAATCAGATCGTAGCCGGATGCACCTGCTTGAACTTTTGCCAGCATTTCTTCGTTGCTGCCGTATACATCATAGTTAACCTTGACGTTGAATTTTTGCTCAAAATCTTTGATGACGTCTGGGTCGAAGTTGTCTGCCCAACTATAAATATTCAATACCTGTTGCTCTTGCTCAGATGACGATGAGCACCCTACAGCGGTCACCGCGAGTACGGCGGTCAAAGCGCCGATCATCAAGGACTTGAAACGTTTCATTTTTTCCTCTCAACCTCCAAATCAGTTATGGGATTGCTTTTATGAAAACACCAAGATGGATCTAAAAGATGGATTGATTATTTTTCGAGTCTTTGCGGCGGAATATCTCTGCTACCACAACCAACAACACCGTACTCACGATCAAAAGTGTCGAGAGTGCGTTCACTTCTGGCGAGACGCCTCGTTTTACCAAACCATAAATGTAGAGCGGCAATGTGGTCGAATTCGGACCAGCTACAAAGAACGAAATAATGAAATCGTCAAGCGACAGGGTAAACGACATCAAGAAGCCTGCGATAATCCCTGGCATGATCAGAGGCAACGTCACATAGCGCAATGTCTCCCATGGAGTTGCTCCCAAATCTTGAGACGCTTCTTCCAAATCTTTGCCCATATCAGCCAAACGTCCAGAGATAATGACCATCACATATGGCATGCTAAACGTAACGTGCGCCAGAATTAGGGTCACTTTCCCCAGCTCCATATGCACCTGACTGAACAATACGAGCAAAGCCAACCCCATCATGATCTCGGGGATGACGATCGGCAAGTACATTAGCCCATTGAAGATGTTGCTCCAACGCAGGGAATAGTGCTTGACCGCCAGTGCAGCAGCCGTACCCAAAACCGTTGCAATCACACTGCTAATAACGCCAATCGTGAGGCTGTTCATCAGCGCTTGCATGACCTGCCTGTTTTCAAACAAAGAAACGTACCACTTCCACGTAAAACCAGTCCACGTAGCATTGATCCGTGAATCATTGAACGAATAAAGGACAAGGATCAAAATTGGCAGATACAAAAAGACCAGCATCAGCCACGAGTATCCAGATAATGCGTTTCGACGTAATGTTTTCATGCTGATCCCTCCTTTGTCTCACTCGCTTTGGTAGCGCGGAAATAAAGAAGAATCAACAACATGGATAATAGCATCAGCACGATAGACAAGGCAGAACCGAACGGCCAGTCACGTGCAGACAAGAATTGATTTTGAATGACGTTTCCAATCAGAGCCGATTTCGCTCCTCCCATGACATCCGGAACGACGAACATCCCGATGGAAGAAACAAATACGAGGATCGACCCAGTGACGACACCTGTCTTGGTCATCGGCAGAGTCACGTGCCAAAAAGCTTTCCAAGGTGTTGCGCCCAAATCATACGCTGCTTCCAGCTTACGACGATCCATCTGCTCCAGCGATACATAAATCGGCAACACCATGAAAGGCATGAGTGTGTACACCATCCCGAGCAGCACAGAACCCGAATTGTACAGAAGCGGTAGCGGTTCCGAAATAATCCCCAGCGATTGCAGAAACGTATTGATTACGCCTTGCGAACGCAAGATGATTACCCACGCATAGGAACGGACCAAAAAGTTGATCCAGAACGGAATCATCACGAGCAAAAGCCATATTTGCTGAGACGATTTTTCCAGTCGTGAAATGTAATACGCTAACGGATAGCCGCACAAGATCGAAAATACGGTAGTTAAAACCGCTACGACCAGCGTGTCCCAAAAAATTTGGCCATACAGCGGATCGAAAATACGGATGTAATTGTTCAGCGTAAACTCATAGACAACTTGCCCGTACGTGCCTCTTTTGAGGAAAGACAAAATGGCGATCATAAGCATAGGCAGGACGAAAAGCGCACCCATCCACAAAAGGGCGGGAAGCGCGAGCAGTTTTACCGGCTTCTTGTTTAACAAGGAAGAATCACCTCGTCCGTCTGTGCCCAGCCAATGGCCACTTGATCTCCCACCTGCCAGTCCAGACCATCACCTGCGTACTGGTGTGCCATTACGGTCATATCCTGCCCCTCGAGGCGAATAAATACCTTGCGCAAATTGCCGAGGAACACTGCGTCAGCAATGGTGCCCAGCTTCTTATGCTTGTCCTTGTCGGAATCAACCGGGTACAACTTGATCTTTTCCGGACGTACCGCTGCATTCGTTCCGTTTTCCCGGAAAATGTTGTTTTCCCCAATAAAGGTAGCCACAAACAAGGTTTGCGGGGAGTTGTAAATCTCTGCTGGAGAAGCAATCTGTTCAATGCGTCCCTTGTTCATGACCGCAATTCGATCAGACATCGCCATCGCTTCTTCCTGGTCATGGGTGACGTAAATGAACGTGATCCCTAAGTTTTTCTGCAAGTTTTTCAGTTCGAGCTGCAAGCTTTTTCGCAATTGATAGTCCAAAGCACCTAGAGGCTCATCCAGAAGCAGAACGCGTGGGTTGTTAATAATCGCCCGTGCGATTGCTACGCGTTGCTGTTGTCCGCCAGACAGTTGCTTTGGCGTGCGCTTCCGCAGTTCTGTCAGTTGGACGTACTGAAGTACTTCCTCCAAACGCTTTTGTTGTTCAGCTGCGTTCACTTTTTTCATTTTCAAACCAAACAGGATGTTTTGCTCCACTGTCATGTGTGGAAACAAAGCATATTGCTGGAACACCATGTTCATATCCCGCTGATACGGCGGCACATGGCTGAGTGGTTTTTCGTCTAGGAAAATTTCCCCAGTCGTTGGCTGCTCAAAGCCAGCAATCATTCGAAGCAGTGTCGTTTTCCCACAGCCACTGGGGCCGAGTAACGTCAAAAACTCCCCTTCTTCAATGGAGAGAGAAAAAGAGGGGACGACGACAGTATCTGCAAATCTCTTTTCAATCGAATCCAGATGTATAATTTTTTTCATTCCGTCATCTCACCATATGTCATTATACTCACAATCTAGGTAACTATATCGTGTATGATACGATTTGTAAACAGTTTCACCAAGTCTGGAATGATTTTTTTGCGACCAGCAAGGATGAGCGATTCCTCCACAAAAACAAACAGAGCCGATGAATAAACATTCGCTCTGTTGCGTATCCTTATTTATTTTCTTACACAGACGTGGATTTCGGTTGGGGCTTGCGATTCTGATTCTTCGATTTTGCTCCTAGGAAATTCGTCCCAATCACCCCGAGAATAATCATCACCGCGCCAATGAGATGGTAGTAAGCCAGCTTTTCTTGCAAAAAGAGGACGCCTGCCACGATGGTAACCAGTGTAGACAAATTGTTAAACACGCTGAGTTTGGATGCTTCCATCTTGGACAAGGCAAAGTTGGTCATAAAAGACGTCATGAGCGAGGACAGTATCCCCAAAAATACAATCGAGATGATAAACGCCGAGCTGGCGAAAGGAGCAAAATACGTCGATAGGGTCCCCTCTGTACTGTGGCGAATAACTGACCAACCGTTAAAAAACAAAAATCCGAGCAACGCCACCATATATGTCATGTCTATATAATGAAAGGACTTTGTCATTTTCCTCGCCAGAACACTATACCCCGCCAAAGAAAACGCGGATAACAGGATGAGAATAGTCCCGATACTGCTCCCTGAGCCTGAGCTTACACCCAGCCCCTTCATCACAAAAATGTAGACGACACCTCCTACGGATAAAAGCGTGGACAGCTTTTGCAGCCATGTAGAAGACTCCCCCAAAAAGAATGCCGCCATGATCATGGTAAAAATCGGAACGGTTGCTTGAATAATCCCCGCTTCAGACGAAGTAGTATGCACCAGTCCAAACGCCTGAAGGGTAAAGAACAGAATGGGATACAGCATGGCGAGCGGTATAATCGTGAGCATGTCTTTTGGTTTGATGGACAGCTTGATCCACCCAAACACGAGCGGGATGGATGCAGCGATAAATGCTACGGTGAAACGGTGTGCCAACGTATCGACCGGATTGGTTACAGCGAGTGCCATTTTCAGAAACAAAAACGACAAGCCAGTAATCCCTGCATTCAGTAATGCCGCGAGAATTGCTTTCTGTTGGTCTTTCATCGTATGTATCTCTCCTACTGGGGACTTTTTACAGACGGCCGTCTTAGGTTAATAGTAATGGCGGACCAATCGTGCTACAATGCAAAAAAGGAGTAACTGTACCGATACAAAATCGGTGAAAAGGGAATGTTGCCGGATGCACAAATATTTGCAACTTCAAAATGAACTCGAAGCGTTGATTGAAAGCCTCTCTTATCGAGACGGAGACCGCCTTCCCTCCATTCGGGAGCTCGCCTCTCGTTACCAATGCAGCAAGAGCACCGTTATCCGCACCTTAGACGAACTAGAAAAACGTCACCTCATCTACTCGGTCGACCGAAGCGGCTACTACGTCGTGAAAAAACAAAGGAAGATACAAGCTGCAGATACATCGATGATCGATTTTGCGACCTCTGCTCCCGATCCTGACCTCTTTCCTTATGTCGACTTTCAACACTGCATCAATAAAGCGATTGAAACTTACAAGAACGATCTTTTCATATACGGAACCACCCAAGGCTTGCCGTCGCTCATCGCGGTCATCGCTAAGCACCTTGGGAATCATCAGGTTTTTACCGACCCGAGTACTATTTTCATTACCTCCGGTGTCCAACAAGCTCTATCCTTGCTGTGTAGTCTTCCTTTTCCAAATGGCAAAGAAACGATTCTAATTGAGCAGCCTAGCTACCACCTTTTCATTGAAAATTTGCAAGTACGCAAGCATCCCGTTGTCGGGATCAGACGAACTGCCCAGGGAATCGATTTAGAAGAGCTGGAAGTGATTTTTCGAACGGGAGAGATCAAGTTTTTCTATACGATGCCTCGCTATCACAGCCCTCTCGGTACAACGTACAGCCGAGGGGACAAGCAGCGCATTGTGGAGCTTGCCCAACAGTACGACGTCTATATCGTAGAAGACGATTACATGGCAGACCTTGAGCATGACAGCAAAGCCGATCCCCTCTTTGCCTATGATCGCTTCTCTCGCACCATTTATTTGAAAAGCTATTCCAAAATTATTTTTCCTGGACTGCGTTTGGGTGTAGCCGTTTTACCTGACGCACTAAAGGATTCCTTCAATCAGCACAAAAGACTTTCGGATATCGACAGCTCCATGCTATCTCAGGCAGCGTTGGAGATATACTTAAAAAGCGGGATGTTCGAGCGTCATAAGCAAAAAATACGCAGTTCCTATCGCCAGCGATCCAACCTCTTGATGGCGTCCTTGAACTATTTTGCGGAGAATGAAAACAGACTGTTTACCTTTCACCCCCTTGCGTATCCGGGGATTCATACTCACATTGTTTTGAAAGATTCCATCTCGCTCCCTGCCGTTATCAGCCAGCTAAAAAAACGCTCGATCCTCGTGGATGCTACCGACAAAAATTACTTGGAGGGCTTTCGGCAAGAAAATATTTTGAAGCTGAATGTATCCTATGCTAAGGAAGCAGTGATTGAGCAAGGGATTCATGTGCTGATAGATGTACTACGCCGCATGCACCGCTAACCTATCCGCCTAAAGTCGTAGATAAAATCCGGCGAGGGTGCGTTTTTGGACAACCAATAAATCTCGATAATAGAACTTATTGAGTGGATCCAAAAACCCAGGCGGATGTGAATGATTGTTGAGTAACCCGAGGACGATCTACATCGTATTACCAGATACAGGAACATGATTTACCCACACGCGCAATCCATTCATTGGAGGTTTTGTAAAAGAAGAGATACAGGGTAAATTGTTTCAAAATGCAACGATTGCGGTATATCATTGTTACAGTAAGTGAATCCCAATTCAAAAAAATTCGTTCCATAGTCGGCCAGTTTGAAGTAGAATCGCATCTATACACATGTAATTTGTTGGGCTTACTCGGCGTGATGCTGAATATTCCGATAAAGCGCAAAAACGCCTATTTTTGTTCGCAATTTATCGCATCGGTGTTTGAAGAGGCCAACGTGCGGCTCGTGTCAAAATGCGCTGCGCTCACCACTCCAGCAGACCTGATACATTCCGACTTGATTGAATGGATGACTGGCAGTTAACGATAGAATGACAAAGGAGAAATAGATGTTTCAGAACATTTTAGATTTCTTAATGGAATACGGCATTTGGGGAATGTTTATCCATTCTTTTGCCGACGCAGTCATCTTTCCCGTCCCGGCCTTCTTTCTTCAAGTGCCTCTCAGCCTCGTTGATCCTTCACAGGCATTGTGGATTGCAACGGTAGGCTACATCGCTTGTCTCTTAGGGACACCCGTCGGTTATTTTATCGGGAAAGTACTAGGCAAATCCGTTCTGTACAAAATCCTCAAGAAAGAATGGATTGATGCGGCCACAGCGATGTTTCAAAAGAAGGGCGAGGTCGCGATCTTCATCGGTTCGTTTACACCGATTCCGTTTAAAGTATTTACAATCATGTCGGGTTGCTTGAACTTCCCGTTGTGGAAATTGCTTGGGTATGCGGCAATTGGACGGGCAGTCAAATTTTACGCAGTCGGATTATTGTTTTATTTTTACGGCAAAGTGGCGGAAAATATGGTCCATAACGTTTCTCTCTATATCTTTCTCATCGTGGTACCGCTCATCTTGGTCGGGTTATGGGTGAAGAAAATCGTCACCAAGCGCCGCCAGCTGAAAATGGAAAGTACTGGCGTCAGCAATGGCATCAATGAGAAAGTATTGAATAAATAAAGTCGATAATAAAAAGCGAAGAAACCCCACATTGGGGTTTCTTTTTTTACGACTTTAATCCTTTTTTCACACGAATCACATCATCTTCTACATCAAGCAGCATCGCTGTCACATTGTCCTCTTCCATTACCAGATCCGCAATGCCATCCTCGACGTATTGCTGAATCACGCGGCGCAATGGACGCGCCCCGAAGGAAGGGTTGTAACCCAACTCAGCCAGCTTTTCTTTTGTGGCATCTGTCACACTGATCTCCATTCCTTGTTCCTTCAGATTGCCCATGACATCTTGCAGCAGCAGATCGACGATTTTGACCAAATCCTGTTTTTCCAGATGAGCAAAGGAAATGATCGAGTCGAAGCGGTTCAAGAACTCCGGCTTAAAGTACGCACCGAGGGAGTCCAGCACGGTGGCAGGTTCAGGCGCTTTTGCTCCAAAGCCTACAGAAATCTTACGCTCGCTCACACCCGCATTGCTCGTCGCAATAATGACGGTCTCCTTAAAATTCACTGTGCGGCCCTGACTGTCTGTCAGACGACCATCCTCGAGAATTTGCAGGAACATGTGCATGACGTCCGGGTGGGCTTTTTCGATCTCATCCAACAAAATAATGCTGTATGGGTTGCGGCGTACACGCTCTGTCAGCTGACCTGCTTCTTCGTGACCGACGTAACCCGGAGGAGAGCCAATCAATTTGGACACCGAGTGCTTCTCCATGTACTCGCTCATATCCAGACGAATCATGGAATCACGGGTACCAAACAGCTCCTCTGCCAGTGCTTTGGACAGCTCCGTTTTCCCGACACCAGTCGGACCGACGAACAGGAAGGATGCAATTGGTCTGTTTTTCGGTTTCAGGCCTGCACGACTGCGGCGAATCGCCTTCGCTACTTGTGTGACCGCCTCCGATTGACCAATGACTTTTGCTTCCAAATGAGCGGCCAGGTTTTTCATTTTCATCTGCTCATCACTTTGCAGCTTCGTAACAGGAATCCCAGTCTTTTGCTCGATCAATGCCTGGATGTCTGTGACGTCAACCTGAACGCGCTGCTTCTTGCCCTCAATCTGATCCAGCTTTTCCAAAATGCCCGCTTCTTCGTCTCGCAAACGAGCTGCCTTTTCATATGCCTCTTGCTCTGTCGCTTCCTTTTTCTCCTGATTGATTTGCGCCAGCCGCTCATGCAAGTCTGCCGTATCTACAGCGGAGGATCGCAGGTTCAAGCGCGAGCCCACTTCATCCAAGAGATCTATCGCCTTATCAGGCAAGAAGCGATCCTGAATGTAACGATGGGAGTATTCCACGCAGGCACGAATGACATCATCTGAGTAAGCGACTTGGTGGAATGCTTCGTATTTCGGGCGCAAGCCTTTTAAAATCTCAATGGCTTGGTCTACGGTTGGTTCTTTGACCATTACTGGCTGCAGGCGGCGCTCCAGAGCAGCGTCTTTTTCAATGACGCGATACTCTTTTAACGTAGTTGCCCCAATCAACTGCAACTCGCCGCGAGCCAGTACGGGCTTCAGAATGTTTCCGGCATCCATTGATCCTTCCGCAGAGCCTGCACCTACCAAGAGATGAATCTCATCCACGAACAGGATGACGTTTTTGCGTTTTTGTAGCTCGGCAATCACATGCTTCATTTTTTCCTCGAACTGTCCGCGAATTCCCGTCCCTGCAACCAGAGAAGCGACATCTAAAATGTACACCTGTTTGTTTTTCAGCTTGGTCGGCACTTGCCCTTCCGTAATACGCAGGGCGAGGCCCTCCGCAATCGCCGTCTTCCCAACCCCTGGTTCCCCAATCAGAACCGGATTGTTCTTGTTGCGTCGGTTCAAAATCTCAATAACGCGCTCAATTTCCTGTTCGCGTCCAATCACAGGGTCAATCAGCCCGGCACGCGCCGCATCATTTAGATTACGGCCCAACTCATCGAGGATGCCTCTACCGCGCTCTGGTGCTTGTGGCTGCGGTTGGCCGGAAGATTTGCCTAGATTCACCCGGCCTTGGGCAAAGCCTTGCAGGAACTCATCCAGTCCAGAGAAGGAGGAGAAAGGACTAAAGCCCATGCCCACTCCCATTTTGTTGGTCAGCTTTGTTTTGCAATCCTGGCACAGATCGTATTTTTGTTGCTGATTTTGTACACGTATATGAACAGTCACAGTTGCTTCTCGTTGTTTGCAGATTTCACAATGCATATTCAATCCCCCCAAAAGCGTTGTTTTGGAATCCAGAAGATCTTTGACCTTTCCTGACCTTCGCTGGTTTTATTATAGTTTGACCTTCTTTGACTTTCAAGAGGGATTGTATGGTTTTTACACTTTGCTCTTTTGCAGATAGGGAACGATTGAAAGTAACCCTAAAACAGCTAAGCAAGCACCTACCCACAACGGTGATACAAGCCCATATCCCCTGCTGATCCCGATTCCACCTAAGGAAGAACCAATGGCAACACCCAATGTAATAAAGGAAGTATGCACAGTGTTTACCATCGTCCCACTACCTGCGGCATTCATGACTCGTGCAATCATGGCCGGATTCATCGCTACACCCGTCAACCCAATTAGAACAATGGACAGTACTGCCATCCATCTATTCTCGGCACCTACGGCAAACAGAACCAATGCCGCTAGGAGTATGCTTAATCCCGTTACAAGTATTCGCATGGCAAAACGATCAGCCAGCCTGCCAATTACGATATTTCCAATCACGGTCGTGATACCGTAAAAGGCGAGCAAATATGGGATGCTCGTATCCGAAAATGCCGATACAGCCGTAAGAATAGGAGTAAAATAACTAAACGCAGCGAACGTACCGCCAATGATCAACATGCTCGTTGCATACGCGGTCCACAGGTGCGGATTTTGAAAACTGGCAAGCTCCTCTTTTACGTTTACCTGGTCTTTTTGTGCAGAGGAAGGGAGCAACCCTTGAATTAAGATTCCTGATAGCAACACGAGAACGGCAACAGCCCAAAAGCTCACCCTCCAGCCAAAAGATTGGGCAATCACGGTGGTCAGAGGAAGTCCAACGACAGTAGCAACCATTAAGCCTGCAAGAACAATCGAAGCTGCCTTTCCCCTTGAATGAGGAGGTACCAAGCTGGCTGAAATGCTGACAGAGACGCCAAATGCTGCGGATGAAGCAATACCGGTGATGATACGCGCAAGCATCATCGACTCGTAATCCCAAGCCATGGCTCCTAACGACTGACCAAGGAAGAAGACGGCAACCAAAGAGAGCAGTGCTTGTTTTCGGCGAATGTGCAGGAGAGTTGCTGTTAGTATCGGGCCTCCTATCACCATTGCACCTGCATACGCCGTAATGAAATACCCGATGGAGGGAATCGACACGCCAAAATCATCGGCAAGCTCATTCATCATACCTGCCACCATAAATTCAGAGGTCGTCATCGCAAAAATCGCTACCGCTAACAAATAAATCATCGATGGCATGAGGAAACACTCCTTACTCATTTTTGTAACGATTGGTACAAAAATTATGCAAAAAAATAGCGCATTACGCGCCGAAGATAGATTCCATGGTGCCGTTCATGATTTGTTCAGCCAATGACCGATTTTGTATGGATGTATTCAACACACGGAAGCCGTAGTAACTGCTTAAAAATAGGCTTGCCAAATCCACAGCAGATCGTTTTTTGGAGATTTCACCCGTTCGCAAGCCTTCCTCCATCACTTTCTCTATGGTTTGCTTCAGAAGTTCAACATGTCTGGAGACTATTTCTTCAATCTTGGGATCGTCTTTAGCCCGTTCCAATCCCGCATTGATCAGCAAACACCCCTTTGGGTTCGTTGATTCAAAGTCTTCCACCAATGCCCAAACTAAAAAATTTTGCAACCGTTCTTTCACGGAACCCGGACTTTCTAACAATGCCCGCTGTTCACGAATCCCAGTTTCGTGATAGTGTTCCACCACTGCTAGATAAAGCTCCTGTTTACTGCCAAACGTATTGTACAAGCTGCCTTTACCTAGTCCAGTATCACTGCATAAGTCATGCGTAGAACAACCATTGAAGCCTTTTGACCAAAACGTTTTCATGGCCACATCTACGATGGAAGTGTAATCAAAATCACGAGGTCTGCCGCGTTTGCTCAACGGAATCCTCCTTTCGTTTCCAACTGTTATGGAAATCATACACATTTTGTACCATACGGTCAATAAATGAAATGTCTGCAAATGTAAACCACAAATATAGAAAGAGCCTATTTTGAAAATCGTCTTTCAAAATAGGCTTGATCATTGATTATTTGCAACTGGCATATGTTCTACACCAGACAAACTCTCCTTTATGAAAAAGAGTATGCTTGTACTTCATCCAAAGTAGGCAAAGATGGTTGAGCACCGTTCCTTGTAACGACAATCGCTGCTACTTTGCTGGCGAAAGTGGCCGCTTCGGTTTCTGTCATTCCTTGCGTGATCCCGACCGCAAAAGCTGCCGTAAAGGAATCTCCCGCCGCAGTTGTATCCACTGGCTCTACGCGGAAAGCTGGGATATGGGTCGTCTCATGAGCGGTTACTAAGAGAGCGCCCTTTTCCCCCAATGTCACGATGACGCGCTTTGGACCTCCTGACAAAAGCTTTTTGGCTGCGGCCTGCACTTCCTCTATCGTGGTTACAGGCATTCCCGTGAGAATGGAAAGCTCTGTTTCATTTGGGGTTAAGGTATGTACATGGGTTAACAGCTCACTGGATAGCTCGCGTGCGGGTGCCGGATTTAAAATGACCAGTTTGCCGAGTCGAGCAGCTTCTATGACTGTATGTTCCACGACGGGCATCGGGATTTCCAGTTGGAGCAATACGACGTCGCTTTCCTTTAAAATGGACAGATTGTCTGCAATATGCTCGGTGCTGACGAGCGCATTCGCTCCCGGTACGAGCACAATGTTGTTTTCCCCGTCATCACTTACATTGATAAAAGCCATGCCTGTCGTACCCGAGCGTTTGATCCCCTCTATGTGAACCTGCGCATCCGCAAGCCCTCCCAGCATAATCTGGCCGTTTTCATCCTCTCCTACCATCCCGATCATGGAGACATGCGCACCCAGGCGAGAAGCCGCTACTGCCTGATTCGCTCCTTTTCCACCCGGAATCAGTTCGAAGTGATGACTTGCGATCGTTTCTCCTGCTTTGGGCAAATGATGTACATGGGTTACGAGATCCATATTGATGCTTCCTACTACTGCGATTTTCACGACGAGCCCTCCTAGCTAATCTCGAACATGATGATTCGGTCGGTTACAAAATAGTGCTTTTCATCCGAGAAGTCAACGTATTTCTCAAGATTGTCCCTAAGACTTGGAGCGCGGCCCTTCTATTGGATATAATGAACAAATCTTCTATCATCCGGAGTTGAGACTCCCACGGCTAAAGCCACAAGCTGATACCTTTGATATCAGTGGGATTCTTGGGTGGTAGTCGGTCGTGCATTTCTGCTAACCGTAGTTCCCTCAAGTTCAGGGCTGTCTCATCAGCCCATCCTAAGACAGTGCCTATAGCATCTTAGGCTGACAGACTGTTACCATCTGCCACAGGTTGATTCATGATATTAATCGCTCCAACCCGATCACGATGCGCGTTGAATCCGCATAAACACTCGTACTTTCTGTCTCTCGCTTTGTTCTTCTCCCCACAGGCAGGACAAAATTGAGAAGTGTAGGCAGGATTCACCTCGACAACCTTTATGCCGACAAGGTTTGCTTTGTAGGAGATGAATTGTTGAAGCTGATAGAAAGTCCAACTATGCAGATTCTTTGCGTTTTTACGGCTTGTTCTTGCCGTCTTGCGAATATTCTCTAGTCGTTCAAGCTTGATGATTGACACACCTTCTTGAATGGCTGTATGGATAATTTGGCGACTAATCTTATGATTTTGATCTTTCATCCAACTTTGCTCTTTATTGGCTAACTTACGAATGGCAGTCAACTTTTTGAGTTTACCTAGTTTTCGTCTGCGTTGTTGGTACTTTCTTCGTATGTACTTGTTCTGTCTGCCCTTTCCGAAGAATCGGGTTTTACCTGTAGAAGTTACAGCAACAGCAGGAACTTTCAGACCGTGGTCAATCCCCATCATGTTTTCAGTGTTTGTTACACTTGTAGACACTTCTACCGAAATTTGAGCGTACCATTTCCCTGACTTTTCAATGATACGCATCAATCCAGATTTTCCTTTGCTTAACCGTTTCCTATCTCGGCTAGTCATCGCAGCACGAAACGCTGTTTTCTTCGTCTTTCCATCTACAACGATAGGGAAAGCAACTGTGTTGTCGGATACCGTGTAGTTTTGATTGTTGACGAAATAGACAGATTTTTTAAGAATGGGGGTTCATATCCACGTGATGAACAAATGAGGGCTTCTATTTTGTAGAAAAAGGGACAGCGGTAGATTACGGACACTATTTAGTCGTCCATGTCTACCGCTGACTTGATTTTTGAAATTATTTAGTGTCAAGCGGTACTGCCAACAGCTCCGCCAGCTTAACCGTATTCTCTCCTACCATGCAACTGTAGTGGTTGCCGGCGATTTCTGTCACTTCCAGTTCTCCAATGCATGTATCCTGCCAAAAAGCGATGGTCTCTTCGCTTGTGCTTGGCAAAAATTGAAACGGCTCGCTAGCCAACAGGAAGCGAATGTCTCCCATATAAAGCAAAGGAGTATAACGAGCTGCTTTAAAGCTCTGACCAAACACCTTGCACAAGCCCTCTGCCATTTCTACTGGCATCTGTTCTCCTGATATTTTGCCTAGCGCTTGGACATAAGCAGTAAAGCGTTCTCTTCTGTCAAACGCGGATAATTTGCGGAACATTTCTCCCACCTGGTCTAGCCCCTCGTCTCCGCTGATCGTGCACGCTGAGCCTTGTGGGATGGAATCCCCGTATTTTTCTATAAGCTGCAAAATCGCCCGTGAAAAGTCGTGCTCATCCACTTTTCCAAAATCAGCCTGTTCCAGTGTGATGTTCAGGTTCGGAACGAACAGTGCCTCAATCAAGAGATCGTCATTCACTTCTGTCAGGATCGGAGGAATATCAATCAAAACCAGGTCCAGAATATGGACGCCCTGCTCCCCGAGTCTTCTCGCTACTTCAATGGCAATCAATCCGCCCAAAGAATAACCGATGAGCTGTACGGGTCTTTGCTCTCCATCACGTAAGACATCGATCAAGCATTCGGCATAGTCATCGGCCACAGTTTCTATCAGCTCGGACGGCTCTAGCTCGCAATAGCGCTCGCTATCGTCGATGGCAATCCCGACGATGCTTCCTGTCTGCTGGGCTTTGAGCTGTTCAATCAATGGACGAAAACTGTCCATCGTCCCCAAAACGGCATGGAACACAACCCGCAACGGCCCAGATTCGTCACCGCCATATGGAATCAGCACGGCGTTGCTCGACTTACTCCGTTTTTTCGGCAACGCCACTTCCTCACGCTGCTGCAACTCCTGATTGCGCTCGTGTATGAACCCAGCCAGTGCTTCCACAGTCGGGAAGTTAAGCATTTGTCGGAGCAAGACATCAAACGGGATGGCAGCGTGCGTCGAGTCCTCCGCCAGCTTGTCGCGCAGCTTTCCAGCTACCTGCGCCATGATGAGGGAATCTGCACCACATTCATAAAAGCTTTGTGTTAGGCCGATTCTCGAGACTCCCAATGCTTCTCCCCAGATGTGGGTAAGTTGAGCTTCCAACGGATCTGAATCAGTCGCCTCTGTAGCGTCCATTGCAGCTTTTTGCCCGAACGACGATGCAGGTCGCCATTTTGCCAGTTCGCGGCGATCGATTTTTCCATTTCCGGTAAGCGGCAACGCATCTACGACTTGCAGGTGGGCAGGCAGCATGTAGGCAGGCAGGTGTAGGGAAAGAAATTTTTCCAGCTCTGCGGAACTGACTTTCATCCTGTCCAGCTTCACGCGATGGACAAGCAGATGATTTTCTCCATCCTTTTGCAACATGAACGCAAGACCGTCTTCTTCCTTCTGCAACTCACTTATCCATGACGTCTCTGTCCACTTGGCAAGAATGAACCACCCGCCCGGGCAAATCAACTCTTTCAGCTTGCTCATTTCGGAGCTTTCTACAGCTCCCGCAGCTAGTACCACGTCGAACGAGTTCGGTGCCAGTCCTTGTTCCCGATACTCTTCTTCTACGATATCCATGCTTATATACTGTGCATCATAGCCTTCCAGCGCTTGCGGGACACCCTCTGTTAACGCCCCGTTCCCTCCGCCTACTTGCAATATCCGAAGAGGCTTGCTCGTATGCTGTCGCGCAATCTGTTGCAAAAGCATGACAATGCGTTGATTGACCTCGATGCCCGCTTCTTCACCGATCCCATTTACGAGCATCGCGAATTCCGCTCTTTCCGCTTCAAGGTCCCGATCCATCTTGCGGGCGCACTCCACAATTCCCAGCAAAACAGGCTCGTCACTCGCTCCATCCAGCACGACACCAGCTGCGGCTACAGCATGGTGTTTGAGCATTGCCGACTCAATTTCACCTAGCTCGATCCGATGCCCTCTGATTTTGACCTGATTGTCTTCGCGGCCGATAAACTCGATTTCGCCCCCTGGTGTGTAGCGGCCCAAGTCACCAGTTCTGTAAAGTCTCTTTCCATCGACAGGGTGGGAGAAGAACCTTTCCTCCGTGAGTCTTTGATCTCCTACATAGCCCTTTGCCAAGCCAGCTCCGGTAATATATAGATCTCCTATCGCCCACACTGGGCAATCGCGCATCTGTGAATCGAGGACACGGAAACCTTGATTGGCGAGCGGTCGGCCGTACGGAATACTGCTCCAGTCGGCTTCCAGCCCTTTGTACTGATGGTAATTCGACCAGATCGATGCTTCCGTGGCACCCCCGAGACTGATAATCTCTGCGGCAGGCAGATGTTTTTGCATCCGATCAGGCAGCGTCAGCGGAATCCAGTCACCGGAAAGCAAGGCAAATCGCAAGCTATCTACTTTGGCAGTTGGCGTGGAATCCAAATACGTGACCAGCATCTGCATCAGGGCCGGCACGGAATTCCACACGGTGATGTCATGCCGGACTATCAGCTCTGACCAATGGGACGGATCCGTTTGGTGGTCGGGATGAGGATACACGATAGCACCACCCACAGAGAGCGTGGCAAAAATATCGTAGACAGATAAATCAAAGCTCAACTGGGCAAGGCCAAGCACGCGGTCATTTTCCGTAATCGCAAAACGACGAAGCATGTCCTCGATCGTATTTGCCGCTGCACGGTGGCTGATGACGACCCCTTTGGGCTGTCCCGTGGAGCCAGACGTATAGATGATGTACGCAGGCAAATCCGGGTTTAGGTCAGGCAAGATCAACGGTTCATGCTGCGGGCTTACTTGATCCACTGCAATCGTTTGAATAGAGTCGGACCATTGCAACTGGTTGGTAGATACCGTCAAGGCATAGCGGATGTTCGCCTGTTCCATCATGGCCTGTCGGCGCATCTCAGGTTGCTTCGGATCAATGGGCACATAGACTGCCCCGGCAAACAAGGTACCGAGTACAGCTGTGACTTGATGCGCGCCTTTTTCCATCACGATGGCGACGCGGTCTTGCTCGCAGCACCCCAGCTCCTTAAGCTTCCCTGCAACTGCGGCAGCTCGTTTGACCAACTCCGCATACGAGAGCTGTCCTTCACTGTCAATCACCGCTGGACGATCTGGCATCGTCATTGCTTGCGCTACGATTGGCTGATGCAAGGCGTACTCTGGTATAGCTGCGGTGGTCGCATTCACCAGCTGACGCTCTTCCCGCTGCCAGTCTGGCAAGGCAATTTCGTCAGCTCCCTCCCACATCTGCTCGCTGTCCGCCAATGAATGCAGTAATTTCGCAAAAGCATCAAACATGTCATCAACGATAAGCTCTGGCAAGACGCCCTCTCGCACATCCCAGTTCACTTGCAATCCTGCCGAGCTGTCCATGGCTTGGCAATCGATGAAAACCTGCGGCGTTTGACTGATTCCGTGCCCAGCGATTTTGCCCTGTAGCTGACCGCCTTCCGCTGGTTCCACTAACCCAATCGCGCTCGTAAATACGATTGGCATCAGAGCGGCTTCACGCCCTCGCCTACGCGCTAACTCGCGCATGACCTCAACGCCTGAAAACAAACGGTGATCCAAATCTTCAAACAACTGTTTTTGAATGGTTTTCGCCCGTCCCTGAAAAGAACGCTCTAGTCCCCAATCAACCGCAAGCAAATTGACGGATGTGAAATCCCCGACAATCTCATGGACTCGTTCATGCAGCGGCTGTCTGTTCAACAACGTCAAATTCAGGCAAAACGCACGATTTCGACTCCAGCGCTCGATCACAGCGGCAAAGGCTGTCATCACAGCGGAGGTTGGCGTCAATCCTCGCTGCTGGGCACGCTGCTTGAAGGCATCCCATGAAGCTTTATCTAATCGAATGAAGCGACGGCGAAAGCGTGCGTTTTCATTCTGGGGCTGCTGTCTCGCCATTGGTAGGTCTGGAGCCTGTGGCAATACATCGATCCGTTGCTGCCAGTACGCTCTGTCTCTGCTATACGCCGTAGTCTCTCTTAAGCTGCGCTCGGCGTATACGTAATCGCGAAACGTAATCGGCAGCCCAGGCAATGTTTTTCCCGGTTCTTTGTAAAGGGCCTCAAACTCACCCAGCAAGAGCCAAATACTCGCCCAATCCGCGATGAGAAATTCCATCGATACATGAAGCACGGCCCTGTCGCTCGTTTTCGTCAAGCCGATATCAAACAGCGGCCATTTGGCTGTATCATACACGCGATGTCCCATCGCTTCGCGTATGTCATCGAGCCTTCTTCCTGCCTCCTGCTCATCCATGCAACTCGTATCTGTATAGGTAATTGTAAAATGCGGAACATTCTCCAAGATGCGCTGCTGACCATTCTGATCGATGGTTGCGCGCAGCATGTCATGTCTTGCAATAAGCAGATTCCACGCATTCTCTGCCCGTTTCAGATCGAGCTCGGGATAGTCCAGCTCCATGTAGATATGGCACGCCACGCCACCGTATCCAAACAGCTCGTACCGCCCCAGCAAATAGGCAGACTGCACATCTGTCAGGGGAAAAGGCACAAATCGCGCTGCTGGATCTGGTACCACCGTAACTGGTTGGGATTCGGCTCGCAAAAGTGCGAGAATGTCTGCTTTCTGTTCTTTTAACGCCTGTAAATCGTCAGCTGCAAGTGTTCCTCTTGGGGCTCTGTAACGCAGGCTCCCATTTTCTTCCCATAAAAAAATTCCATCTCTGCGTAGGCGCATCAAGAGCTCGACACTATTCGTCTTGAGGTTTTGGGGCATATGCACACACTCCTATTTAATGAGCTTGGCCGCTTCGTTTTCGTTTGGGGAAAGCTGCTGACGTACGCCAACATCGATGTTGTTCTTGATGAGGAACAGCTTTTGTCCAAGTGGTGCCAATGGGTGAGACTTCTCAGGCAAGACTGCAAGCTCCTTGACGCCTGCCCGCTGAAACACATCGAGCCACTGCTGGACAGTCATAAAAGTCGATTGCGTATTTTTCCTGTCATCTACGGGTGGCGTCATCATGAAAGCTTGGGAGATAAGCATTTCTACGAATTCTCGTGTTGGCTCGGTAATAATCATCCAGCCTCCCGGTGCAAGGGTCTTCAACAGCCCTTGGATGACTTCATCCGTGTCCCGCGCGTTGTTCAACATGCCTGCCGCAATCACGATATCGAAACTGCCTTCTGTGAGACCTTGTGCAAACAAATCTTTGTCGATATCAACTACCTGATATTTCATCCATGGGAAATCTTTGTACCGTTCACGTGCAGACGATAAGAAAAAGTGGGAAACATCTGTGTACACATACTCCACATTCAGTCCTTTGGAAACAGACACCTTCAGGCGGTCCACGACTACATCACTAGTCGCACCAGTCCCAGCGCCTACCTCCAGGATACGAAGCGAGTTTGTCGTAGACGCGATCCGCGCTACTGCTTCTGCGACCGACTTGTTCAAATAACGCGCAATAAGGGTGTCCCGATAAAGCGCATTGGCAACATGCATGCGACCCTCAGGAAATAGCAGTAAAGCAGCTTGCTGGGTATCCTCCATCAGCTGTGGCAGCCGATCCGCATTGTCCTTGAGATAGTCCATGACGAGCGGTGAGCCCAGCTTGCCATCCCAAGCATTTTTGGCTAAATCCCACCGTCGTTCTACTTCCTCTCGCGTCATTTGAATGCCGCATTGATACTCCCCAGCGGCAGGCTTCAGGTAGCCACGATCCGTCAATATGTGCAGCCAGCGCTTGATGACTGGCTCATGTCGTGCTGCTACGTTTGCTGCAGTGAAAATGTCTGACGCCGTATAGGAATGTTGTCCCGCTGTCAGTGCTCCTTGGGATTGCAGCGCAAGCAGCATGGAGGCAACCGCTGCTGCATCCAGACGCTCAATGCACGTATTTACCTGCACAGCATCGATCCCTTTTCGCTCACTCTCAGCAGGTGCTGTGCATGCAAAGACATCGTTGTCTTCCGTCAAAGTCGCATCATTGGGTGATGCAGTGTCCTCAACTTCGTCGGCTGGAATGCTCCAGGCTGCTTGTTCGAGAGATGCTAACGACAAAGGCTCATGGCTGCCATGCGAGCGCAACACGGGATATCCCAATGCCTGGGTCCATTCTTGCCACTGTCGTGAGCACAATAGCTCCTGTTGCGCACGCGTTTCCATTACAGCCTTATCGACCTGCCCCATGATCCTATCTCGCATGATGAATAAATCGCGGCCGATAGCTTGCGGCCACTGCTTCGTGAGAATATCCCGATAGGTCGGCGTCTCTTGCGGCCCCAGTATGTGTGTACTGTTTTCCAACATATGCGCTGGCGGGGACACTGTCAGCTCTCCGTGAATGTCGGGAAGATCCGGTACGTGCAGACGCGGATGCCACACGACGGGACCATGCGTGTCTGTAAGCGACAAACTCCCGCCAGCTACGCCAATCGTCACGCGATGCAGCAGATTCAGATGGTTGTCTGGATCTTCCGGATCGACTTCATTGTGGGCGCGCAGCGTGATCGGAATTTTGCCCAGCTGTCCGATCAACACTTGAAACGGCCCCTCATCCTTGATGACATGACTGATTTTCCACGGACGAATAGAAGGGAGGGCTTCCTGTAAAATATGCATGAGCGGGAAGGACACCTGTGTAGCGCAAGCAGCATCGATGTATAAGGCAGGCTGCACAGCCAGCATCGTACGAGCGCAAGCAATAAAACGGCGAACAGCAGGCAAATGTACGTAGAGATCGCCCGTCATAAAATGAACACCGTTCTGCTTGGCGTGCTTTAAGCACAGCGCCAAATCTTTGTGGTGGATCGGCTCCTCCGAAATGACGTGAATGCCTTTGGCAAGCAGTTGAATGGACAGCTCTGTTCCATTTCCGCCCATCACGGTGGAACGCAATACGACGCATGCCAAATCAATGTCAGCAGGTAATTGATTCACATCGGTGTACAGCGGGATGCCATTTCGCTCGGCGCATTGACGCGAGCGTTCACTTCCTTTTGCCAGCAGCCCTACCAGTTCAAACTGCTCAGGCAATGCCTTTACCGCTTCCAAGTAGAACTGCCCAAAGCGGGAACCGCATACCACGGTACGCAACTTACGATTCTTTGTCATACGTCACCCCTACTTCATTTCCATGATGGAATGCATGAGTTCGACCTGCTGCTCGCGAAGTGCATCAATCAAGCGTGTCGCCGATACGCCTTCTGCCACGAAAAAGCAGCCTGTTTTGCTGTTGTGATCTTCCGCGATCAAGTGGGCAACCGTAGCCGCGATGATGCCAGATATCCGATTCCAGTCGCTTGGGTACAGAAGAGTGGAGAAGACCCGAACTTTTTTGCCGTCACGCTTTCCAGTCGCATGCAGGTGGAACATCGTAAAATCTTTCACGCCTGGCTTCTTCGCCTCAAACTGTTCCAGTAGCAGCTTGGCTGACGCTCTTTTTTGTTCCTCGGTCTTGTATTGCTGCAAAGCCTTGATCATCACAAATTGATTCAGGATGGCATTGCTTTGATAGCTGTTGTAAAAATAAGCGGAGTCGATTTTATGTTGCTTGGTCATGAGGCCAAATTCCTTGGTCACTACTGGATAGGTGTCGCGTTTGCCAGCGGGATTTGGCAACGTGTAGTTGCGATGGAACGGCCCATCTATTTTTTTGACTTCGCCTTGCTTGAAGTAAGACATTCCCCACCCGGTATCTTCTTCAATGCTGCAAACGATGTCATATGCCGCATTGAGTGAGAAACCGCCTTGGCCTGCAAAAAAGACTTCGAGCAAATCGATTTCGTCCAAATCATTTTCAGCGACGTAAGCTGGAAAGACTTCCGACAGTCCCGGGTAAACCCCAGCAGAGATGATAAACAGCAGTCCCTTTTCCTCGATTTCCTGCTTTCGCGTGAGCAATTGCTGATACAGATGCTCATCTCCGGACACATCCACGTAATGAACTTCATGCTTGAGGCATGCGACGGCAACTTTATCAACGATTTGCTTGGATGGCCCTGCACAATTGATGACGAGATCGACTCGGCCGCAAAAGTCATGCAGTTCCTCCTCGTTGAATACATCCACCTGCTGGCATTCCAGCCTACCGTCCGTCCCAGTAAAAAGCTCGCTTAGCTTTTCAGAGTTTCTGCCACCTAGCAAAACCGGATAGTTCGTCCTAGACAGAATCGTTTGAAAGGCTGCATGACCTACAACCCCAGTCGCTCCCAAAATGCCAATTTTTTTGATACCCAATGTTCTCTCCCTCCTAGCCTGCTCCCCGCTTTCTTCTTCCAAGAGAAGGCGGGGCTGCGTCTGCCACTGAGTCGCAGCCCACCTCTCTCATCTGCGGTTTTTCTTTATTTAAATGGTCCCCTCGTCAAAATCCACTGCGAGATCCTCTGTTGCCTGTGCGCTCGTTTTGATCAACTCGGCAAGGGTGTAGATCGTGGAAGCTTCAAACAAGCTTTGTAGAGACAAATCAATCTGGTATCTCTCTCTCAAAAGATTGAGGCATTGAATCGCGCGCAATGAGTCTCCACCCCGCGTAAAAAAGTTGTCGTGGATGCCGATTTCCCCTACACCAAGCACCTCTTCCCAGACGCTTGCGAGCTTGACTTCGAGCTCGTTGGAAGGCGCCACATGTGTCTTCTTCGGCATGCTTGCCTTTCTTTTGCCGAGCTTTGTGATTGCTTTTCGATCTACTTTTCCATTGGCGGATAGAGGCAGTTCATCTATCAGCACGTACTCGCTTGGCACCATGTAATCAGGCAAGCTATTCCGCAGGGCTTCGGACAATTTTTCCGGCTGGAACAAACGAACTGCTTCCGGTGCTTGCGCCACAATCAGATGGCGGTCGAACGCCGCTGCGACCTGGCCTTTATCCGGAATGGCAAGGACGTTGGTGAAGCCTTGTTTTTCCAAGCCCGCTCGCCATTGCTCTACCGTAAGCAGAGGAAGGTGATTGGCTTTTCGCTCATCCTCCAGATGGCTAAACCCATCCTCGAAGAAGCCGACAGTGGTTAGCAGCAGACGACTGTTGCGAGTCGACTCGACCAGGAACAGAAGTCCCCCAGGTGCGAGCAGCCCTTTCAAGTACGCAAGGGTTTTCCCTATATCAAGAGAGCGATGCAGCGTATTGTCCGCAACAATGACGTCAAACGAATGCGGCTCATAGCCTTGTGCAAGCGGTGCTACGTTCATGTCAAGCTGACCGTATTCCAGCGGAGCCTGCTCTCCCCACTCCTTCTTTGCCCTGTCGGTAAAAAAGGAGGATTCGTCGACGTACAAATAACGACTGCGTTCTGCTGGCAAGGTGGACACCAGCGTTTGCGTCAAGCTTCCGGCTCTCGTGCCAAGCTCTAGCACCCGCAGTGTCTTGTCAGACGGATGGTGGTTTACGATGCTACCGAACATCGTCCCGGCAAGACTTTTGTAAAATTCCCGCGTCAGGTCAAATCGGCTCAAGCCCGCAGGTGTTAAGAAGGCATCTTCTGCTAGAAATAGTTCCAGCGGATCGAGCTCACCGGTTAACAGACCAATAAACAACGGATAATCGCGACGGAAAACGGCTTCGAGCTCTCGTGCTGATTCCGTACGAAGCGAAGGAACTGACAGATCCACATCCGGTACAACTTCATGCAAGGAACGCAGACTCACGTACGTACCCGCAGCGTGTTTTTGCAGCAAGCCCTCTTCTACTAGCACTTCCAGCCAATGCGCAAGCAAGGTCTGGTAACGGGGATGAATCTGAAAACGATTCATGAGCTCCGCAATCGAAGCGCTGTCTCCTACTTGCGAGAACATCCCCATATGCTCCAGCGTGCGGCACATGTAGGCGGTGCTTACACGGTCAGCCTCCATCAGGAATTGCGTGACGCCTTCCACATCGACACTTGTCGCGGGAATGGTATCAGCCTGCGCGTGACCCATGCTGTTGATCGCCTGCCAACGAGCAGCACTTGCAGCGGGATCGGCTTGCTCTGTTTCGAATAATGCGGAATCCTTTTGGTGATCCAGCACCACATACCCGACCAAGCGCTTTTCATCTGCACCGTCATCTGGCACGGCTACGACAACGTCTTTGAGCCCGTCATGGCGCTTCAATGCCGTCTCGATCTCGCCCAGCTCAATCCGATGCCCTCTGATTTTCACCTGGAAATCTTCCCGACCGAGAAACTCCAGCGTGCCATCTGGCAGGTAACGGCCCAAATCCCCCGTGCGGTACAGTCGTTCTCCTGTCCGCGGATGCGTGATGAATTTCTCATCCGTCTTGTTTTCATCTCGCCAGTAGCCTTTGGCGAGCCCCGTGCCACTTATCAATAGCTGTCCCGGCACCCAAACGGGGCAATCTCCCATCGATTCGTTCAGCACATGGTAGCGCTGATTGACCATCGGGCGACCATACGGAATGCTTTTCCAGCTAGGGTCGATGTCTTCGATTGCGAAATAGTTTGACCAGATCGAGGCCTCTGTTGCGCCACCCAAACCGATCACCTGAACGTGAGGGAAAAACGACTTGATTTTGTCTGGCAAATCCAATGGAATCCAATCACCGCTCAGCAAGATGAGACGTAGCGAATGGGGCAAGTGGAGGTTTCTCCCCACGGCGTATTCGATCAGCATCTGCATCAGCGCCGGAACTGTGTTCCACACCGTCACCTGCTCGGCTTCCAGCCACTCCAGCCAGTGTGCAGGGTCTTTGGTTTTATCAGCATCCGGCATGACGATTGTTCCACCCGCGGCAAGCATGCCGAAAATGTCATAGACCGACAAATCGAAATTGAGATTGGACAAGGCGAGCACCCGATCTTGTGGCCCCACTGTAAATCGTTGGTTGATATCTTCAATCGTGTTGATCGCGCCACGATGGTCGATCATGACTCCTTTTGGCAGGCCCGTTGACCCGGATGTATAGATGACATAGGCCAAATCCTCTGGCTGCCCGGCCACTGGCGTAACTGCGTTCACCGTGCTTGCCTCATTCCTTGCCGTCATCTGATCCACAATCAGCCGCTCCACATCCGCCGGCCAGCCCAATCGCTCATCCAGCCAAGACTGCGTCAGCACGATCTGTACTTGCCCATCATCCAAAAGCTGAGAACGTCGTTCCTCTGGGTGCAGCGGATCGATCGGCAGATAAGCGGCCCCGGATTTCATAATCCCGAGCGTGGCTGCGACCTGCTCCCAGCCCTTTTCCATCACGACAGCGACCAACGTATTCGGTTGGACTCCTTGTGATCGTAGCCACTTCGCGATTTGGTCAGCAGCGTCGGCAAGCTCCCCATAGGTCAACGTCCGCTGAGAAGAGATCACGGCTGGTTGATCCGTTTGGCATGCAGCTTGTTTGGCAAATAGTCCGACGAGCGTTTCTGTGGATACAGGCGCAGCCGTATCGTTTGCGGCAATTCGTGCTTCCAGTCGAGGGACAGCGATCAGGCTTGGTGCTGATTCTTGCCATACTGAATCCTCTTCTGTCAGTCGATGCAGCAGTTCGCAATAAGCCGTAAACATGTCGGCAAGGAGTCCTTCTGGGAACAGTCCTTCTACGGCATCCCAGATCAACAGTAGTTCTCCGTCTTGCTCAACCACTTGATGGTCCAGCCATACCTGCGGTGTCTGCGTGATGTTGTAGACGAGCTTGCCCAGCCATTTTCCATCGGAGTCAGACCCACTCCACTGCTCCACACCCAATGCGCTCGTAAAGACAATCGGCATGGCAACACCGTTGTGCTCTCCTGTTTGCTTCGCCAATTCACGCTGGACTTGAACGCCACCCACATAAGGATGGTCCAAATCGCGCCATAGCTGCTGCTGCAAATTCCTGCCTCGTTCCAAAATCGTCTCGCCAGCGGACAGCTCGACTGCCAGCAATGTAAGCGTAGTGAAGTCCCCCACGATCTCGTTGACTTGTGCATGCAACGGCAGTCGATTGAATTGCGTCAAGTTGATCGTAAAACGTGAACTCTTGCTCCATGCACCGAGTGTTTCGGCATACGCTGTCAGCAAAATCCCGGAAGGCGTCAGACCGACCTCTGCTGTCCGCTTTTTGAGCCGCTGCCATGCTTGGCGATTAAGTCTGGCTTCCAAACGATGGAAGCGCTGCTCGGTAATCGTGTCAGGATTTTTCGCCAAAGGAAGCTGTGGCGCTGACGGTAAATCTGGCAGGCGGGACATCCAATAGTCCAGATCGCGTTGGTACAGCTCGGTTGATTTCAGCTCTTCTTGCGCCAGGACATAATCGCGGAAGCTCAAGTCCAGTGGCGCCAAAGACGCATCCGGCTCATGATACAGCCTCGTCCACTCGCTCAAGAGGTGGAACATGCTCCACCCGTCAAAAATCAGGTTGTCAAAGCTGATATGCAGGCGAACCCGTTCTTCTCCAAAGCGGGAGGCGCGCACGTCAAACAACGGCCACACATCCGTAGACAATACCTGATGGGACATCTCTTCCCGAATCGCTTGCAGCTCGGACTCGGCCTCTTCAGTCGATTGGTTCCGCAAATCCGTGACTTCGATCTGGTAAGCAGGAACCTGCTCCAAAATCTGCTGGCGCCAGCCATCCGGCAAAATTACGGCCCGCATCATTTCATGGTGGTCAATTAGTCGTTGCCAAGCTCGATTGATCCGCTCCAGGTCCAAATGCTGCCCTTCGATTTCGAAATAGCAATGCGTGGAGACATGACCCAAGGCGTAAACACCACTACGCCCGACCCAGTACGCTTGCTGGATATCTGTTAGCGGGAAAGGCTGATGCCGGTCTTGTGGAGCTAGTACGATTGCAGGCAAGCCTGACGTTGTTTCTTTTTGTTCCAGAAGCATCTGCACATGCTGGGCAAGTCCGGCAATCGTCGGCTTTTCAAAAATGCGCCCTAACGACAGCTCTACCGCAAGCTTGCTGCGAACCATCGCACTGAGTCTGGTTGCCAATAGCGAATCCCCACCGAGCTCGAAATAGTTGTCCGTGACGCCTACCCGTTCCACTTCAAATAGCTGGCACCAAATAGCCGCGAGCGCGGTTTCGATCGGTGTCGTTGGGGCTGTATACCCTTTTTCTGCTTTGACCTTCATCATGCTGTCAGGCGTCGGCAGTGCTTGCCGATCTACCTTGCCGTTTGCTGAAAGCGGCAGTTCATTCAACAAAAGGAAAGCGGTCGGAACCATGTAATCAGGCAGTTTTTGACTCAAGAAGCCAGATAGTTGTGCAGCGTTGAAGGTCTTGGCTTGAAGTGGCGCCTGCGCAACCAGTACATGCTGACCCAAATCGTTCTGTTCTGGGAAAGCTGCCACTTGTGCGAAGGAATGCTGCTGCAAGGCTTGCTGCCATGTCTCCACCGACAACAAGGGACGCTGTTCATTCCGCCGCTCGTCTTCGAAATGCGTAAAGCCATCTTCGAGAAATGCCGTGCTGATTTGCTGCAATCGGCTGTTGCGGGTCATCTCCAGCAAAATCAACATGCCTCCCGGAGCCAAAAGGCTTTGTACATGCGAGAGGGCCACACCGATATTTTTCGTTCGATGCAATGAATCAGAGGCAATAACAACGTCGAATTGATGTGCTTCAAAGCCTTGAGATAGTGGACTTTGATCGATATCCAGCAGTTGATAGTGCACAAACGGGTACGCCCGGAATCTCGCTTTTGCAGCATTCGTAAAGAAAGTCGAAGTGTCTGTGCATGTAAAATGGGCTGCATCTGCCGGGAGCACAGCCAGCAATGATTCCGTCAGCGTCAAGCTCCTTGCCCCGATTTCCAGAACACGTATCGGTTCAGACCTTTCTCCAAAGCGTTGTACAAGACTTTTAACCATTGCCAGTGCTGCACTGTCTCGATGCTTTGCGCCAGGGAGTGTCTGCATCAGATCATTCGGAGTCAGACTTAATTCCTCCGAGAAGAAATGGGCCAACGGGTCAAGCTCACCACGCAAAAGCGCAACACTCTTGTCATGTACTTGCTCCAAGTAATGCAAAAGAGCCTGTGCTTGTTGTTCCCATGCGGGCGGTACCTGAGAGACTTGCGGCTTTTCCAGCCATTCAGTCGGGCTCGCCTGCGTGATGCTGTAAACATCCGATTTGTCTTTACGGACAAACCCTTCGTCCTCCAATGTTTGAAGCCACTGTCTAACCAGCCCGCGATAACGTTCCTGAATCCCGCAGTTCTGCATCAAATCATCGAGAGAGTATGTGGCATGTGGCTCAAAATTCACTCCCGCCATCTGCAATGCGCGGTAAATGAACCGAACGGCAAGCTGCTCCATATACGCCCAAAACGATGATAAATCTTCAGGTCTGATGCTTGCAAAATGCTCCGACAAGGTCTGCGCACGACCCGTATCCAAGACATCTGTCCACAGTTCTTCGCACTTTTTCGGATCAGCTTCTATACGATCAAACAGCGCTGGATCACTTTCCCGTTCTGGTACCACATACCCAACCAGATGCCTGTTCTCGCGCGGATCACCTACTGTTGTCACAACTGCATCGCGAATCCCCGGATGCTGCTTCATGGCCGATTCGATTTCACCCAGCTCGATGCGATGCCCCCTAATTTTCACCTGGAAGTCCTTGCGCCCGAGAAATTCAATGGTCCCATCCGGCCAATAGCGTCCGAGATCACCAGTCCGATACCAGCGTGAACCGTTCCAGTAGACAAAGCGCTCTGCTGTCAGCGCAGGATCACCCCGATAGCCTACTGCCACACCTGCTCCGCCGATCCACAATTCCCCCTCTACCCAATCAGGGCAATCACGTCCATGGGCATCGACAACCCGATAAGCCTGATTCGCGAGCGGTCGACCGTACGGAATCGATGTCCAATGAGCAGGCAAGGGCAACGTAACATCAAAAAAGTTGGACCAGATCGATGCTTCTGTCGCTCCCCCCATCGCCACCAGCTGGCTGTTCGGTGCGAGCTGGTTCAGTCGTTGCGGCAAGTCGAGACCGATCCAGTCCCCGGAAAGCATAGTCAGCCGAAGCGGCAAACTTTCGTACGATCCACTCTCCGCAGCGATCAAGAGCATATCGAGTAGCACGGGCACAGAGTTCCACAGCGTCACCTGATGCTGGTCCACCAGTCTCGCCCAATGAGCCGCATCCCGTCGCAACTCTTCGCCAATGAGCACTATCGAACCGCCTACACTGAGCAATCCGAACAGATCATAGACAGACAGGTCAAAATCAAGGGAGGAAACCGCCAAAATCCGATCCGTTTGCCCGACTCCGTAGCGTCTGTTTATTTCTGAAATGGTGTTCCACGCCCCGGAATGACTAATTTCTACCCCTTTTGGTTCACCCGTGGAGCCAGAAGTAAAGATGATGTAGGCAAGACTATCAAAAGAAATCGGCACGGGTTCAGCCAGCGGTGAGACATTCAACGCATCGGTAACCGACAGAACAACAGCGTCTTCCGACCACTCCAGCGTCTGCGCCAGCTCCGTATCCGTAAGCACAAAGCGAATCCCCGCTTTTTGATGAATGCGCTCACGCCTTGTAGAAGGCTGCCCGATTCCAACCGGGACGTAGCATGCTCCTCGTGCCACGATACCGAGAACCGCCGCGACTTGATCGATTCCGCGCGGTAGGCTGACTGCCACAGGGTCTCCTGCTTCAACGCCTTGCTTTTGGAGATACGCTGCAATCTGCAAGGCGTACTGCGCTAACTCGCTATACGAAAAAGTGGCGGAAGTATGACTATCAATTAATGCCATCTCGTGCGGATTCTCTCTTGCATAGGCAAAAAATGCGCTGTGCAAGCATTGGCTCTGTTGCGATTGGGAAGCGTCTACAACCTGATCATTCCTCTTCTGTTCCAAACCGGAAAGCAGCACGGATGTAGCTTGCCAGTCATTGTCCTCACTCGCCAAGGAGTCCATCAGCTGGCAAAATGCGCCGAACATTTGATCAATCATCCCGTCAGGAAACAGCTGATCAACCGCATCCCACGCCAGCAGGAGTCCGCCGTCCATTTCATACGACTGGAAATCGAGCCATACTTGCGGCGTTTGCGAGATCATGTAAGAGAGCTTGCCCAATGTGTCTCGGCATTCGTCATTGATCAGAGGCGTACCCAAATTGCACGCGAACACCACCGGGGCAAAATCCCGCTCTCCCCGACGGACACGCGCTAGGTCACGCTGTAGCTGTACCCCTGAATAAGCCGCATGTGCCACATCTTGATGGAATTGCGATTGTACAGATCGCACCCGCCCCAGAAAAGAGGATCGCTCCTGCATGTCAACCGCAAGCAGTAGCAGATTGGTAAAATCGGCAACGACGTCTTCGATTCCCGCGTCTCCGGTTTGGCGATCGAATAGCGGTATGTTTATGAGAAACTGCGACTGGGTGCTCCAACGATCCAGTACCTCTGCATAAGCCGCTAACAGTACCATCGCTGGTGTGACGCGATGTGTTGCGGATCGTTTTTGCAAAATGGCCCAATCGGCTGTCTTCATGAAATGCGTTCGTCGCGTAAAAACAGGCGACTTGATCATTTCCGGCTTTTCTTTCAGCGGCAAGCCTGGCGCTCCCGGCAATGTGGAAAGGCGCTCCTGCCAATAGCGAGCTGCTTCCTGTCTGTCCTGTACCCGGCGTTGTGCCTCTTGCCCCAAATAATGGGCAAAGCTCCAATTGGTCGGGGCAAGAGGCTTGCTGCCTCGTGCATAAGCTGCCGCCAAATCGCGCAATACGATATGCAGACTCTGTACGTCAGCGACCAGCAAATCCAGATCAAAATGGATGCGGGTACGGCCTTCTGGCAACAAGCTCAGCTCCAATCCGGCTACTTCTCCCTCTTCCACCGCCAGACGACGATGAGACAGCCGATCCCGTATACGGTCTAGCTCCCGTGCCAATTCGTCCTCAGAAAGAGACTGCAAATCATGAACAGCTACTCCAGTGGCCATCGGGGCACTCATCACCTCTTGCTGTCCATCCGCCAAAAATCTGGCCCGAAGCATCGGATGGTGCATCAGCAGCTTGCCCCACGCTGTTTCCAATCGATCTGGCTCCACGCCCACACCATCGATTTCCAAGTACGCATGGCACCCGACTCCCCCGAGAGGCTGATCATCCTGGCGTCCAATCCAGTAAGCGTATTGCACATCGGTGAGCGGAAAGGGTACATTCACCTCTACTTCCGCATCTGCTTTCCTTTCGTCCACACGTGGAAGCGAGGCGCTGCTTTTTTGCAGCAACGCCTGCCAATCACGTAAGGTAGGAGCACCGATCAGCTCGGCAAATGTAACCTTCACGCCTTCCTTGCGCCATTTGTTGACCATCCTCATCATTTGCAAGGAATCCAGCCCCAGCTCGATCAGGTTTTGATCATCGGAAAACGCGACAGGCGCGGGCAGCAGCGCCTGAATTTGCCTCTTCATCTCCTCATAGCTCAAGGAAGCGGCGGGACTTGCGGTCTGACTATCACTGAGCATTTTGGACATCCTCGTTCCCTCCTCTCTCGTGCAAGCCCCTATTCTTTTCCAATCAGCTGTCTGGAGAAGCTGCTCAGCTTTTCACGCGTTTCTTCCAGTTCTCTGGACGGCAAAGACATTTCGACGACACCAGCTCCGGCATGCAGCCAAGCTTGGTTGTCCTTTTGATAGATCGTTCGCAGCACAAGAGCGGCATCCATGGCACCGTCGCTGTCAAAAGTCATGACGCACCCACTGTATAGGCTTCGTGGCACGGTCTCCAATCTGCCAATCGCTTCGATCGATTCTTTTTTCGAGATTCCCGAGGCGGTAACAGCCGGGAACAACGCGCGGAAGGCATCCCACGAATTGCATTCTTGCTTCAGTTTCCCTTTCAAGCGAGAAGCGATATGCTGAACGGTTCCTCGGCTCGCTACTGACATAAAATCGTTCAGGACGATCGTCGTCGAATCGCAAACGCTTTTTAGCTCTTCGAATGCCAGCTTGACGGAAACAGCGTGCTCCGCAATTTCCTTCGGGTCATTCAACAGCTCATCCTTGAGCCTGTTCGCCTCTTCTTCGCTGCTGCCTTTTGACCGTGTTCCCGCGAGTGGGAAGGTACTCACCCATCCGTCGCTATCGACCTCTACAACCGTCTCCGGGCTAAAACCAGCCACACCGAGACCGTCCAAGCTAACGAGGAAAGAGCGTGCTGGGGTATTTACTCGTCTACCAGCAATATAGCTCGCAACCAGATCCAACTCGTGATCAAGCGGAATTTTTCGCGACAAGATGACCTTGTGGTATTTGCGTTCCTGAATCTCGCATACAGCTTCCGCCACATTCTGCATGTAGGCTTCAGCGTCGTATGTATCGGCTTGCGGGACGGACAGCTTCGGTTTGTCCACTCTTTGGGTCAGCTGTTGCTCGCCTTGTGTATTCATCGACAGGTCGCGCAGAAGTTCGCTGAATTCGCTCCGCTTCTCTTCATGCAAGGCTCTCAAGAGGACCGTACCTTTATTGAAGCGCAGCTCGACCTCCGGAATAAACAGCTTGAGCAAGCAATCCTCTTCAGGCTTAAGTGGCAAGCCTTGATAATAACGCGCCATGCCAAAATTGACGGTTCCATAAGCGCGCCAGTTTTGAATCGGGACCTGTGCCATTGCTTTTTCCAGCGTCTCACTAAGCTCGTTGTTGTCGAAACGGACAGTCTCGTTGCGGTAAGTCAAAGTCGTCTGCTCCCCATCTACGTAAAGAAGCGCATGAATCCCCATTCCTAACGACAACTCATCTCCGTTTTCATAGAGCAGATAGTTTTCATACCCGCTGCGCTCTGCAATCAGGGCCGCTGCCATATGCGGATCGCCCGCAAAAGCAAATGTCTCTTCCAGATAGGCAATTTCTGCTGGCTTCGTCTCTGACTTTGGCGCTAACGCTAGTTCTTTTAGCATGGCTTTATTGACTTTTCCGACGCTCGTCAGCGGCCAGTAGTCGATGAGTTCGATTTGGTCTGGCATTTTGTATCGCGCCACTCCTTTTTCCTGGAAGAAGGCATGGATGTCCGCCAGGCTGATCGTTTCGTCGTCGGTGATCAAAAATGCGCAGCTTTTCTCGCCCAGCACTGGATCGGGAAGTGTGATCAACGCCGCGTCTTTAACAGCTGGGTGCATGCGCAGGTACGACTCTACTTCAGCCGGCATGATTTTTTCGCCAGCTCGGTTGATTTGCTCTTTGATGCGTCCACCGATTTGAATATTTCCTTCTGGCGTGATCCTAGCCTTGTCCCCAGAGCGATAGAAACCATCAGGCGTAAAGCTCTCGCGGTTTTGTTCCTCCGCTCGGTAGTAGCCGTGAATCGTATACGGTCCCCGTACTATCAGCTCTCCGTATTCGCCTAGCGCGACATCATTTCCATGCTCATCCACAATTCGCACTTCATCCGCTTCGGAAATCGGACGGCCCTGGCAGCTAGTAATGATCGACTCTGGATCATCCAGTGATGTGCAGCAGATGAGTCCCTCGGCCATTCCGAATACTTGCTGGAGCTTGCATTTCCACTCTCGTGTGATACGACTGGCGAGATTATCATCCAGCATGGAGCCTCCAACCTGAAGGACTTCCAGGCTCGACAGGTCACTTGATTTATCCCATTCCAGCACTTCCTGCCATACTTGCACGATCGAAGGCACGAGGCCAGTAATGGTCACACGCTCCTTCTCAATCAGCGGAAAAGCTTCGTCGCAACTCGTTGTTTTACATAGCACGATCTTGCCACCAACGGACAGCGTGCCTAAGATACCCGGGCAGCACAGAGGGAAATTATGTGCAATCGGCAAAACCGCGAGATAGACGCTTCGCTCTGTCAGCTGGCAACGAGCTGCGGTTGCTTTTGCGTTGTAGACGTAATCCGCATGGGTTCTAGGAATTAGCTTCGGTATCCCTGTCGTACCGCCAGACAACAGCAATAACGCAGTGTCTTTGTACGAAGAGGCTTCCAGCTCGATTGGCGGTCCACTTATTTCTGCCAAGTTCCTCCCAATCGGGCTATCCCCATCCGTCATGACAAATTTGACAGACGCATGTTTTTTGACTAAATGTTCTGCCATCTTCGTGTAATCAAAACCGAGAAACGTCGTTGGAAGGATGTAGGCAACTGGCTTCGCGAGTGCAAAAATCCCGTCCAATTCAGCCTCTCTGTGGGCAGGCAATACAAGAATCGGCACAGCGCCGATGCGAAATAAAGCAAAGCAAGTCAGTACGAAAGAAATTCGATTCGGAAGCTGGACGGCTACATTGTCGCCTTTTTGAATTCCCATGTGATAAAAACCGGAAGCAAGCGCATCCACCTTGCTGTCGAGCTCGCTATAAGTGAGTCTCTCCTCGTCCTCCACCAGCGCTTCTTTGTTCTGGTACTGTTCCGCCCATTTGCGCAATTGCTGCCCAAGTGTCAGCGGCTCCCAATACCCACGCTGTTCATAAGTTATTGCCGCTTGCTCATACCACTCCGTACTTACTCTCATTCTGTCCTCCTCCTGTGTAACTGCGGGTCGCTTTTTGCGCCCGAAGCCGTTTCATGCAGAATACTGCCTCGTCGTTGCACGCATCATGTTGGTTTGTCTAACAACAAGATAGTGATAGTGATTCTCATTGTCAATTTCATCCGTAAGCTGTTTTTTCTACATTTGGGAAAAATAGGTTAGATTATCTTCCATTTTCTCACGATTTCTTCGTTTCTCATTGTAAGTTTTCCATATTATTACACACTTATATAGCCTCATTAAACCCGATAAAGTTTATCAGTATAATAGAAGATTCTCGTTTTACCTACTCAGATTTACGATCTTCCCTTCCCGATTGCAACTGCTCCCGCATAGCCTCTGGCAGGCGTAAACCCGTAAATTTTCCAATCCCCGCTCCTAATTCCATCTCCGTTTACCGTGAAGCTGCTATCCTGTTTTTCCATGAAAAAAGAATTGAGAGGACGGCTCAGGCCCTCCCCTGTCGCTTTGACAAAAGCCTCCTTGCTTGTCCAGTAATCAAAAAAAGCCTGCTGTCTCTCACCAGAAGGCAAACGTAAAAATCTCTCTCGCTCCGCAGGATGAAAGTAGCTCATGAGTTGTTCCATTTCCGGGATGTGTCGCAAATGCTCCACGTCAACGCCGAGAAGGCGATCGCGTGAAAAAGCGACCGCCACAAGCTCATGCGAATGCGACAGATTGAAATAAAGTGCTTCGGAATCACTGTTATGTCCACATAAAAACGGTTTTCCGTTCTCCCCGCACTCCCATTGAACCACGCGAGGAGAAATCCGTTGATAACGCCCAATCATCCTTCTCAGTAGTCCATGTGCGACAACATAGCGTTTCCTGTCTGCGTGGAAATGAAATCGTGCCCGTTTATCGAGTTCTTCGGCAGACAGCACGCCTTCCAGCCCCTGCATACTGTGGTCCCATTCCTGCACAAACGTCAGCCAAATATGCACTTCCCCTTTAGCCAGGAACAGAGAGGATGATTCCTCCAGAGCTGATTTTGTCCTCTCAGACAAATGGGTTATTCGGATCTGCTGCATATACTGCATCCCTTTAGCGCTCCCCGTTCCCTGCTACCGCACTCCGGTATTGTCCGATCATTCTGGTTACAGATTGCAGGAGCACCTCTTTGTTTGTCGTCAGGAAAAAATGCCCGCCGTCTACCATTTCCAACGTAAATCCGGCACTTGTATGACTAGCCCAAGCCTCCATTTCTTCCTGCGTGGCTTCCTGATCCTCTGTCCCGCAATACGCAGCAATCGGGCAATCAAGTGGGGTCTCCTCCGCATACACGTATGTTTCGTCGAGAGTAAAGTCCGCACGCAACAGTGGCATGAACAACTCCATAAGCTCCTTGCTTTGCAGGATTGCTTCTGGTGTCCCGGAAAAACGTCGCAGGGCCTCGACAAATTCATCCTCAAGCAAATGGTAAATAGGCTTTAGCTCCGGGAAGTGTGGAGCACGTCCACCTGAAACGATGAGGCCAAGTGGAAGACGGCCCCATTTGCTCCGTACGGTACGCGCCAACTCAAAGGCGATTCGCGTTCCCATACTGTGACCGAAAAAAATAAACGGGCGGTCCAAATACGGATAGATCAATTGGGCCAGCTCTTCCACCAGCGCTCCCATATCTGCGTACGCTTGCTCGGCAATTCTGTTTTCCCTCCCTGGCAGTTGAACCGGGTAAACACCGACATCACTGGGAAAAGCCTGCGCCCATCCCCGGTAAATCGAAGCCCCTCCCCCTGCGTAAGGGAAGCAAAACAGGCGAATGCTGTCTTTTGCTTGCGGCTGAGTAAGCAGCCATGATTTCGTTCTCGTATCCATGTTTATTGTTCCTCCTCGACTGCGTCTCTTGCTAAAACGATTTGATACAACGCACATGATAATAATTCTCATGCATAGTTGCCAAATATATACAAACTTCTTCTTTTCCGTTTTCTGGTATATTCCAGCGATTTTCCCCGTTTATCTCGTCCTACCTTCACCAGAATGATTATTTTGCAAATCATCCTCCTTGTAATATTTTGGCGGTTGTTCAAGAAAAACGGAAAAATATAGAGATAATAGGCGAAAAAGCTCGAAATTTATACCAAAATATTGAAATTTGGGCTTTTTCTATTTTGACAACGATTCTCATTATCAATATTGTGTTGTTATACTGACAACCGTGCGTACGACACCTGCTTGGCTAGCAAACTATTTTCCAGTATTCCTACAAAAGGGGGTTCGCAAGTAGAGAAGGTTAGTAAAGCTGATCGGCTACTTATGTCTGAGGGAGGATGTTACTACATGCAAGCCCAAACGTCGTTAGCTGCCCAAAGCAGCAGATGGACCATGCGGGATATTATTACGCTCGCGATCTTTAACGTTGTCATGCTGATACTGATGACCATTGCCCCAATTATTACCGTTGTTTCTCATTTACTGGTTGGTGGCTTTACCGCACTACTCAATGGTCCAATTTATATGGTCATGTCTAATAAAATCGCCAAGCCTGGGACTCTATTTTTTACAGCTGTCTTGACTGGATTGTATTTTGTCGGTTTTGGCTACGCGAATTACTTACTTACCTTAGCTGTTATCGGACTCATCTGCGAACTGATCCTGTGGGGAAAAGGTTCTTATCTTAAACCTGTGCGCAATGCGATCAGCTATTCTGTTTTTTATGTCGGCTATTCTCTTTGCGGGGTTGTCCCGCTTATTTTCTTCCGCGAATCGTACCTCGCGACCTTGGAAAAAAGCTATACACCCGAGCAGCTTTCTGCAATGCTCTATTATTTTGAAACCCCTAGCATGATTCTCATCATGTGCTCGATTTCGTTTGTCGGCGGATTGCTCGGCTGCTATTTTGGCAATCTGTTGATGAAAAAGCACGTCAAAAAAGCAAAGCTGGTGTAATGGTCTGTGTAAAAAAAACAAGGCATATTCCTCCTCGGTGATTCGAGTTGGAATATGCCTTATCATCGTTTCTCATTACCCTTCCATGGCGAGTAAAATATACGTTATAAATGATATCGTACCAATGACGAAGTATAAACCCAAAAGAATGGCCATTAACAACAAGTTCGCTTTTGCCCAGTTTTTACGATTCAGATTTCCATCTGAACCAAAAGCCCAAATAAATAACAAAACAATATTCGCGATCGGAATCATCATGAACAACGAGACCATGATCCAATCTTTCATCGTCATGACCTTTTCGTTTTCCGCTACGCTTCCTTCCACATACGTTTGGTGATCCATTCTACACCCTCCACGTTTTTTGCCAATCCACCGTTCTCGCTATTATTCAACCGCTGCTCCAATGAATGCCAACATCAGCATTAAAAAGAAGACACTTACGTACAACCCGATGCAAACACCTATGATCAGCAAGTTCGCTTTTGCCCAGTTCTTTCTGTTTAAGTTGCCTTCACTGCCAAATGCCCAAACAAAATACATCACGAGATTGACCACCGGTATGATCATTATTAAAAAAGTAATTACCCAATCCTTGACCGACATAACCCGCTCATTTTCAGGTACGCTCACTTGCAATTGCTGTTGCTGCTGTTCCAATTTGAAACCTCCTTGTTACGTCATGTTCAAATTTTGCTCAACCCGAAGCGTGCGAATCAACGCATGGGCCAAAGGCTGCCACACGAGCACTTCTTCGGACTCAAAATGAAAGCTCCCGAGTAGTGCCTGCCCGTCCATCGATGTCGCGAACAAGATTTGATAGTACGATTTGTCCTCGATGGGAATGATGAATTCGCTACAGGCAATTCTGCATCCATCCAGTTCGATAAGCTCGTTATGTACGACCTGCAAGCCTGCCTGCGTCTTTTTCACTTGTGCGGTCATCGCCTGCACAAACGACTCCACTCCACTCATCGGCAACAGATGTGCCATATGATTCAGACCGAGCATGACCGCGCTATTCTCCTCTTTATAGGTAAGCTGCTCGTTCTGATGATTCCCCCCGCTACTTGACCCGCGCCCCCTTGGTATGAGCTGCATCGAACGGGGCAACTGAATGCTGAGCTTCCCGTCAAAGAGGACACTCGCCGCGAATTCGAACCTGCGTCCTTCGTAATCCAGAATGCCTTTTCGCACACTATCCAGACACTCCTCCATCGTCAAATGCGCCTGCTGTTCTTCCATTTCAGCGAGCTGACGCCGTGTCTGGATGCTGTTCCATACATCCAAAATCTTTTCATCCCAGTAGATTGTCATAGCTCCCTCCGCATCACCTGCTCCACTTTCTGCAAAACAAATCCGTTCAAGCTTCTGCGTAGGAAGCTTTCCGCAGCATCCAAGCTCACCAGGATATACGGCTCCAAAATCCCTTGAACCGCAAAAAAATGATGTGCCTTTATCTTATCCCTGTCCAATACAAGCCTCTTTACCGTTCCATTCAAATGAAACTCAGTCTCCATCGATAGGCAATCGACAGCAGGTACTTGCATGGCCCAATAGACGTTTCGCAGATTGGTTTCGTTGTCGATCAAATCGACACGCTTCCATTGTACACTTGGATTGTACTTGGCAGTAATGTTTTTCATCTGCTCTGAAATTATAGGCAGTGGCTTTTCCAACCAATCTGTGTAGGCATGGGCCCCATTCATGTTGACCTCGAGAACGGATATCGGCGGGAGTTGCTCGAAGCCGTTTTCGTTTTGCAGCCCCAGACCCGATGGTACAACCTTTTGAGCCATTCGACCGTCATCTGCTAGCAAATAATAATCGCGCATGTCATCCCGCCTCCTTTATTCCGTTTTCCACTCAATCTGCTGTATCTGTACTTCACTCAATGCAAAGCGCTCCCGGTCCTTCTCGAGAAAAACGGCATTCCGCATATTCGCTCCATGAAAATTCGCATGATACAGACGAGAATGACGAAAATCCGCTTCTTCCAAATCAGCATATGCAAATTGGACACCGAGTAAGCCCGGTACACGATGCAGCTCGTCCGCACTGACTCCTTGTCCCTCGGCATAAGAAAAGATGGCTCCGCTCAAGTCAGCATGACGAAAATCGGCATCACAAAGAAGCGAATGGCTGAAATCGGCGCGTTGAAGCTTGCTCTTTACCCATCTTGTTCCGAATAGGATACACTCACGGAACTGACTGTCTGTAAAATCACTGCCACTAAAATCGCAATAGCGCAAATCCATTGCATCCACATTACTTCGCGGCAAATCCATGTGGGCGAACGTTTCATGGGTGCAAAACGTTCCTTTCGGTTGCCCAAGCAGGCTCCGGCTCTCCTTCTCCTCCCGCTTGATTCGCTGTTCTACGTACACCACTTCACTGATGTCTTTGAATTCTCCCACTCGTATGTACAGACGGTCTGCTTTCCTAATCTGTTGGTACTCAGGCAGCTTGATGACTTCCGGAATGGCTATTCGGGCAAGCGCTGTGACATACTGACAGAAAAGCTCCATTTCCTTTAGCACCATATGCTCCACATCAGCAGCGTGTAAAATCCCCATGTACTTTTTACGACTTGCATCCAATAGTTGAATGAGCGTGGATACCTCTTGCAAAACCCATGTTGCATCGTACCGTGCATAGCATTCCACGGGCTCCCAGTACCATTGCTCCGTATAAGCCTCCATTAAAAATGTGTGCGTGCCATCCAATACCGTTGTCCGAAGCATCGAGTAGTGAATAAACCCGACAGGGGGAAGCTCCTGTTTGTTCTGCATGAAGTCAATATGCTGGAGCATTTGCCGAAAAGACTCCACGAACTCCCAGACGAGCTGGTCCTTGTTTTGGTGGAAATAACGCTCGAGTGCCGCTACGCTTTCAGCCAACGCTGGCCGAAAGGTGTTATCGTGCAGATGCTGGAGCGCTTCCTCTTTCTTCATCGATGTAAGTTCCCCCTCTAGTTCATCTTGATTTCCGAACCTTTCATCTCGATCTTGTCTTCCAATTTGATCGTATTTCCTTTGCCACTCAGCTCTACTTTATCCGCACTAATATGAAGAGAAGCAGCTGATAGCTTAATGTCTTGATTCGCTGTTATATTCACGTTCTGGCTACTCTGGATATCGATTCCACTCGTATCACTGATCGTGATCGACATATCTCCTGTCGTGATCACAATTTTGTCAGGAGCCAGCACGATTTCCTTGCCATACTTGGTACGAAACGTTTTTACAGCAGGGTCCTTCATCCGGTCTCCCCCGCCACCTCCACCTCCACCTGGATTGCTTTTCGGGGTGGATTTCTTTTTTGGAGCTGGCTTGTCGTCGTCTGGGATTTCCTTGAGAACAGAGCTAATCGCGATACCGTCCTCTTCTTTTTTGCTCGGGAAATAAATCCGAATCTGGTCGTTCAGCTCTGGCATGACATACCAACCCGTTTGATCCTCGGAGGCATAAATCGTGGAGTAAGGGAACCAATATGCCGTGCTCTGATCCTGCTGATCATCCATGTCCAGCTTGGCCCGCACATTGTCCTTCTGGACTTGCAGCACCCGCCCCTGGATGGACGCCCCGATGATAGCATGGTTGTACTGCTTCTTACGCGCCAGACCTAAACGCGGAAAAAGCTTGTACGTGTGCGTGACAATGCCTTCCTTCATCTCCGTGACCGCTTCTCCGACAACAAGTGGTCTGGACTTGAAGTTCACCTCATTGCCTACCTCTAGCACTCGTTCGCTCTGCACTTCATACACGGTATAGTCCTGGTCATCGATTCCCGGAACCTTGTTCTCTGCATCACTCTGAAAATCCCCGACACGCTTGTGCACCGTATAATGACTAACGGCAAGCTTTCCTTTATCCTGACCCTTTGGCAAACCGAAATAAAACTTGGGAATGTCAAAAGCCGTTGTCGGGATCAAACCTGTATAAAAGCGCGACGCCATTCTCTTCAGGAACTGCCAATCGGTTTCTTCATACTGCATGATAAACGTCCCCAAAACCTTGCCGTTCGTAACAGAGTCAATAAAATCAGCTTTTCCGTACCCGGACAGCACCGTTTTCACAAGCCCCGCATAGGTCATCGCCGGGTTTTGAAACGAACGCTTTCTCGTTTTGACATCCAGCAAATAGGTATGAGAAATTGCCTCAAGCGACAAGTAATAAATACCGCGAACCGCTTTGACTTGGACGCGCAAAACGATGCCCTGGAACCACGTTTTCGGCTTGCCCGATTCATCCGCCAGTGCCACGTTGATCAGTGTTTGCGCATTTGTCTGGTTTACGTAGCTATCTTTTCGCTCTTCAGAAATGATCCCCGTGAGCGTCAGTCGCGCATGCTCGTTCATCTTTTTCACGACTTTCAGGGTTTGCAAATGAGTAAATTCATAGGGCGAGACTTGTATATCTCCATAAGTGAGTGTTCGATTGCTCATGGTATCCCCTCCTTGCCAGATGAACCCCACCCCTCCGATACTTCTAGGGAATTGGATTCACCCTTCCAAATAAGACCATTATTTTACACACTATCTTACAATCGGTATTTTTGGGGATTTTATGAATGGGTCGTTAGTCCTGAATGATATGATTTGGAGGCAAAGAGAGGGGCTTCGTACCATTCCTTTGCGAGGTGGTAGAAGCCCATACACACGATTATTCAGGTAAGCTTTAAACAACGTAATCCTCCGCTGCCTCCCTCACTTCCTCGTTTTTTGAATGTAATCCCAACAGGACGTATTCTTTGAGTAGCATCGGGACTGTCTCTTGTACTACCTCCAACAATCTGCGATACTCCCATTCATCATCTAGGTCGATGCATTCCCGGGCAATTACAGGCAAATGTTGATAAAGCCACTCGCTGGATATGTTCTTGAGCAGATCTCTTGCCAAGACGATGGGCCCGATATTCTGTCCATGGCAAGCAGACTCCAATAGGACCGTCAACACTTTCACTCCCGTTTCGAGAGGAGCAGTGGTAATCGTATTGATGTCATCATAGGCTCCTGCGTAAAATTGGTTGATGTCTGCTTGCATCCGTAGTCTATAAGGAGATTGTTCTCTTCTCATTGTTTCCCTCACATGTCCTGAACCAAAAATTTGCCCGCCGAATTTTGTGATGGAGGAGCGATCTTATGAATCATCCATCTATACCCAATCTCACACCGAATAAATCTAGCATGCAGCAAACGCTTACTCATAACGGCTTCCTGCAATTAAGATGGTAGCAAACAAATTCCAGTCTACAGATTCCAGATAATCGCTATCTTCAATCCATGACTCCACCCCACTTAGGAACTCTTCCAGAGACATGTTCGCCCACTCTTTTTTATTTTCCTGATAATCCTTAATCAAGTGAGAAATGAATTGAACCATTTCCTCTCTACTCTCAACCGTATTCGCTCTTTCTAAAATATCCATGCGAAACTCCTCCTACCCCCATGTCTTTATCTTCCATTTTAGTATAGATGTTTCAAAGGAGCTTGACGAATTGGGGAATGAAAAAAGCCCGCTGGCGTGCAACGGGCTTTCTGTCTCTTATGTGAGGGGGAACATCTGTCTAGTCAATAACAGGATTCGGGCTGTCACTATTCTCGGAGACGTTCCTTATTGAATAATCTCGGAAATCGCTTGCTTTTGCTCCAAAATCTCGTTTTGTACCTCGATCAGTTCTTTCAACAGATCAGCAGCCTCTTGCAAGGATGCAGCTGCTTGCTCCTTGTCGCCTGCCTTGAATACTTCCTTCGCTTCTTTCACTGTGTTTTTCTCATTTGCTTTCAGTTCTTTCGCTTGCTCTTTGTTCGCTTTCTTTTCTGTGCGAATTGGCTTCAATTCTTGGTTCATCTCTTTGAAAGAAGCTTTTTTCTCTTTTACCTGCGCCAATTCAGTTTGGACATGAGCGAGTTTTTCTTCGATAGCCGTATGGTTCGCGGCGATTTCAGCCTTGATGCTCGCTACCTTTTCTTTATCCTTTGCTTTTTTCGCTTCCTTCAATTCAGCAGACAGCGCCTTGTTCTCTTCACGGAGTGGCTTGGTCTCTGCCAACGCGCTTTTCACTGTTTCACGTACTTCTGGCGTTACATCGCCCCAAAGAACGTCCCATGCCTGTTTGTTGGTCTGGGTTTGAGCTTTCAGTTTATCTTGGAGAGCTTTTTGCTCCACTTGCAGTGCTTTTAGTGCTTGAACTTCAGGCAGGCTCTTCCACCCTGCTTCTTTCCCTTCTTTCTCAGCCGCAAAAGCTCCTACGGCACTCGTTACCAACAAGCTCGCTGCGATTACAGATACGGAAAGCATTTTTTTCATGTGTGAACACTCCCTGTCTTCTATGTGTTTCTTACAAACCAATCGTACCGTACGAGCGTTGGGAATGTTCGGGATAACCTCGTGAAAAGTAAGGGGAAAGTATGGGATTTGGGAAAAACACAAAAAGCCCAGGAAGGTCCTAGGCCGATCTGGATTGTCACTCATTGAAAGCTATTTGATACAACCGTTTTTGGTGTAATCTACTTCCACTTGCAAAAATGACATCATGTTCCACTTTTATGCAAAGCAAATTTGCAAAAAGGTGACCGCCTTGTCCTAAATTTTGAGTTTGGCGCTGACATAAACTCCATATCTTTTTCAGGCTTGATAAAGAAGTTCTTCCTCGCTCTCCTTCGTAGTGAGAACGAGGTCCTTACCTCCCAACATCAACTCTTTACCTCATCTATTTGAAACTGAGATTTCCCGACTTTGTGGTGCTGCGACTAACTTTCAAGCTATGTTACTTATTGTTTGGTTTCTTGATTGTATTGAAAGACTCTTGCTATGTTAACAAACCATTCTCTTCTAACACTTTATACCATTCATCATCTTTTGAACCAACGCTATTTATACTTCCTCCAGATTCAACTAGCTTAAATCCAATTTCTCCATATTGTTCCCCTAGAAAATAGTTAAGTAAGAAGTTATAGAAGTCTCCATACGATTCCAAAACAAAATTTTGATCTAAGGGATCTCCAAATAAACACGTTACTTGACCATTTTCCTTATTAATGAACAAAGGATACCTTTCAATTTTTCCTATACAAATCCAGTCACCATCAAACCTTTGCATTTCCTCTACATAAAACTGAATATCGGCAACTTGCCGTTGACCAAAAATATTGATAACCCCTCCAATTAATCTTTCATATCGATCTGTAATCAAGTAATAATCTTTTAAAAGACTATTCTCGGAATTTTTGAATTGTGCTTCATTCGTATTTTTAGTAATGTCCGCAAAGGTCAGACTAAATGGGTCGTCACTTAATATTCCACTAATTTTATCTATGTTTTCCGATTAATAATTCGATCATATTCCTCACCTTTCGAAACATCTTTTAACTGTACTCCCAATACTCCACCTAATCTTCTAAGAGGAAACTCCCTATGAATAACTTTTTCAACAAGAATCATTATTGTTCCATCTTCATGATGATGCTTTATATAACCTTCAGGTGCTTTATCAGGTGCCGGTACTGGTGAATCCGTATCCTTATTCAATTTAGCTTCTGTATTTGCCACTCTGTAATTTCCTGATCGATTAGTGGGGGATGCAATTTTTATTGTAACCGGTATTATTTGCGGTTATATCTACTTTTGAAGTCTCTCTCCTTAAATTGGATTATAAAAAATTTCAAAAAGCGACAAGTAACTAAACCACCTGTCGCTTTTTCGAATATTTCATAAATGTGTTCACTTTGGTAAATTTTACACTACTTTGTTATTGAGATTCTTTTTAATTGGTGTAAAGCATTCTTTTTCATTTCTTTTTCCTTTGATTTACTTAAGAGTTCTAATTTCTCTTTAGACTCTGGCGTATTTATATCACCTAGAGCCCAAATACATTTTACGGCAAGGGCATTTGTGTAATGAAGATACTCAAATTTTGTTAATGCTGCTTTATAAAGACTTTCTACCGATGAATTTGATTGAAAATATTGAAGCAAGCCAGCAATATCCTCATGTGCCTTATGCCAAGCTTCAGTAATTAACTGGTTTAACATTTCCAAATGTCTTTCATCAAACAAATCAAATGTAAATCCTATATAAAATAGTAATCCTAGGTCATCTTTATTTTTTTCTCTACAAATAACTTCTAACAGGTTGTCAATGTAGCTAGTTATTTCTATATTTCCCTTGAACAAATCCAAAAATTCTAGATCTGTTATTTCACCGCCAATAAGTTTATTTATTAGTATTCTTAGTTCTTGATTCATTTTTATATCCTTTCAAAACTAGTAATATTAAAAATATCCTATGCAGTTCCTTTTCCTTTTGCTGGTTTCTTAGTTTCTGCAAATACATAATACGTTTTGGTTACTCCAATTTCCTCCAGTTCCATAAGAAGCTGTGCAGGTCAGCGTTTGGTTGATCACATACCGTGTCTTCTTCCTCCCCAAGTCATAGAGATGCGCACGTATTCGACATCATAGGTGTCTCACTTCCCTAACAACTGCCCCTATCAGTTGTACACAAACCTATGGCTGGAAGATGCAAAAAAGGCTCATTCCAACTTAGTTGAAAGGTTGGAATAAGCCATTCATAATAAATTTTCGATAACGTACTTGAAACAACTCTAAGTAGCTAGTAACATCATTCTTTTCACAAATTATGTGTGATCAATATGAACTCTATGTTGTCCGCATTTAAGACACTGAAACAAATATATTCCTGAATCCTCACTTACTTGGTCCAAAGTATCAATACCATAGTTTTCCTTTATTGCAAACAATTCTTCATCTCGTAAATCTATCTTCGTCGCTGATATCTCACTTTTATTCACGTATCCAATAAAAGCACAAAATTCATCGCAGTGGCTTAACCATTGTGGCTCTTGCCATGAAATGTAACCAGGGGTACGAAAGAGTAACTCCTCTAGGTTATCATCTTTAAACTGTTCGACTTCATCGTATCCCATAAAATACATATACTCATTATTTTCGTCATCATAAGTCACGGACAACAACTGATCCTTATATTCTACTGCTGCCTGTAAGACACCATTATGTTGCTTAGTAGCGGTTCCTTCATAAATGCACCATGGGCAAACATTTTCAACTTCGTCTATTGAATAAAATGGTCCCACGTAGATATAATCCGTTTCTTTATTACAAATACTGCAATTTTGTGCAGGGACCTTTTTGAATACTCCAATATCGTACGCATTTGGTTGATACTTAAATATTGGTAGGTTATTCATTTAAAATATTCCTCCGATTTAGAAAAAGGCTGATGAGTAAGAACAAAACAAATCAGCCTTTTTGAATTATTTCTTTTTAAATCCATTAAATCCATGGTATACCACATCGAGAATCTCAGCATGCGTTCTAGGAGTTGCAACGAGTAAATTATCTAAGTCATAAACTGCTCCACCTCGTCCAATTGGAGTTTTATGGTGAATATTATAAACCATTTGAGGCCATGCAGATTGCCCTAACTGCTGTGTAATATCCGCAAAAGGTGCATTCCCATTTCGCATTCTTGTTTTATTTGCTTTGTGATATGAAGCAAATTCGTCCGCATACTTAGTATTAGATACAGCTTTCCAGAACGATTTCTGGAAATCACTAAAGTTTTTGAATGATTTACCTTTTAACTGATCTGCCACCTCTTTTGGTATAAGCCCTACATTACCATGTGTCCCACGAAGCATTTTTTCAAGCGATCCGGCTTTATGACCACCAGTAACAGTACCAGGGCTATTACGTCGTACCGTTGCAGATTTTGGTGCAGGTAACGCTAAGAATTTTTCGTTTTCACACTTCATCAACCCCAACGGATCAATGAACCCAATCGGATCCCCGTTCACATAAGCAAAACGGTTAAACGTTTGCCCGTCCGTCATATCCCCTTGGAGCACATCTCGGTTCAGGAACCGCTTCAATCCCGGATGGTAGTACCGCGCCCGCATGCAATACAACCCATTCGGATCGGTCATGACTCCATCACGTCCGTTATAGCAAAACGGCTGTTTTGTCCTGCCTTCGTGTGCTTCCAGTTCCCCGTACATTCCGTAGGTATAACGGTCAGTGACCCGACCATGCTCGTCCGTCAAAAGGGTCGTGCTTCCGCGCGTATCCGCGTGATAGGACAAATAGTCGCCTTGCGCATCCTCGCGACCAATGAGCCCCAGTCCATATACATAATACGCTTTGGCGCCTCCATTTTCCTCCAGTTCCATAAGCACCTGGGTCAAATCGGCGTTTTGGTCAACCACATACCGTGTCGTCTTTCCATTCCATGTCATCGAGGTGCGCACGTATTCGGCATCATAGGTGTAGCGAGCTTGTCCGGCACGGACGAGACGGTTGCGGGCATCGTACACATATGCTTCTGGCTGTTGCTTGCCAGGTAGCAGTAGCAGATTGCCTTCCTCGTCATACTGAACGGGTTGACCATCTACCATGTCCAGTCGGTTGTCCTTGGCGTACGTCATGTTCATAGCAAGACTCGAACCTGAGTCCCCAATAGCGGTAATATTCCCGCCCTGGTCATACGTATAGAGAATCTTGCGTCCTGCCATGGCTCCGCTCGTCAGGCGCCGCAGGGCATCATAGGTGTATTGCTTTTCTTCCTCTTGGATGATCTGCCCGAGCTCGTTGTACACAAACCGATATTGCTGGAGCATGACGCCTTGCGCATTCTGATCCCAAAGACGCAGAAGCTGTCCGGCTGCGTCATAATGACGCTGCTCTACCGTACCGTTCGGTCGATCTGTACGGATGAGGCGGTAATTTTCATCGTAGGTGTACCTTGTGACACGTCCTGCCCAGTCTGTGACAGTGGTCAATTGACCTGCGAGATCATAGGTATAGCGAACCGACTTTCCATCTGGATAGACGAGCGTTGCGAGTCTGCCTCCCGCATCATAGATGTACTGAAGCGTATTCCCATACTGATCTGTGCTGGAGACGATTCTTCCCAAAAGATCGTAGGTACGGCGCTTGGTGTCTTTTCCATCTTCTTTGACACTTACCACTCGACCCTCGGCGTCGAAAGTCCTGCGAACAGTCCCCGCGTCGTCCTGCTGCTCAATGAGCTGTCCAGCTGCATCGTAGCGGTAGTTCGTTTCCTGACCACGCGCATTGGTCTTGTCGGTCAGCCATCCGCGCTTGTCATAGCGGTAGGTCGTTCCTTCTCCGGTAGCATTGCGTTCAGCTAAAAGCAAACCACTAGCATCGTAGGAGAGGGTGGTTGCATTGCCATTGGCATCCGTATAGCTCGTTAGGCGTCCTTCTCCGTCGTATTGCTGTTTGTAGACGGCTGCTTCATTTTCCAATACCTCTGTTAGTCTTGCGGCTGCGTCATAGGAAAACTTGTTTTTTTGTCCAGCTGCATTCGTCGTGGCTATGACTTGATGAAGCTTGTTGAACTGGTATTGGGTTGTTCGTCCGAGACCGTCAATATGGGCAAGAATATTGCCTGCGCCATCATAGGTGAGCCCGCTCAATTTCTGTCCGGTTGCATCATAGACAGCCAGTAAACGCCCCGCCGCATCGTATTCATAGCACTGGGTGTTCCCCAACGGATCGGTGACAGACGTCACTCTGCCCATGGCATCGCGTTTGAGACTGGTCTTCGCCCCGGTTGGATCTACCACCCCAACGATCTGCCATTCCTTGTCGTACTCATAACGAGTGGCTTCACCATAGGCGTTCGTAATGGATTCTACTTTTTCCGTAATCGTGTAGCCGATCTTTGTCGATGCTCCGGTCGGTGTTGTTTCCGCTATTCGACAATCTTGTGTATCGTAGGTAAAGGAATGTATCCTTCCGAGAGGATCTGTGACACCAACAAGATTATCATTGGCATCGAATACCTGACGCAAAGAACCCCCAAAAGCATCCGTAAAGGTTGTCATCCTGCCTGTAGGGTCGAAGCCGACGCGGAAGATACGGCCTTCTGGGTCTTGAGCGGAAACAAGCATTCCCTGTCCATCGTAGTGATAAGTGGTTTTTGCGCCTGTAAAATCGATATAAGTGCTTCTTTGCCCGTGCTCGTTATACCCGATGGAAGAGGTGCAGCCGTCTGGTCTTGTCATGCTGACCAACCGCTCGTGTTCATCATAGGCGTAAGTCGTGACTCCGCCTTCCGCGTCTTCTTCTGCTGTCATGAGGTCTTTTTCGTTGTACGTATACGTCGTTGTATTGCCAAGAGGATCTGTCTCTTTTACCAGATTCCCGCGATTGTCATACGTGTAAGTCGTTGTTTCGCCCGCTCCGTTTGTTTCAGAAGTCGTTTGGCCCCACTCATTATAGGAGTATTTGGTGACCGTACCATCCTTCTCGGTCTTCTCCAGCAACTGGCCATCGTCGTCATGGATCATGACCTCGACATGCCCATTGCCGTCTGTGAAGGTCGTGACCATCATGCCAGGGCGGCTCTCGGTATCGTAGTGAAAATAACCAGGGATGCCTGCCGCGTCTGTCTGGCAGATGATGCGTCCTTCTTCGTCAAACGTATTCGTGTAGACGATGACGCCATCGGATGCCAGAGATTCCAATTGGTCATTTCCTGTATAGGACAAGTCAGTGACAACACCATTGGGATTGGTGTAGCGAGTCATTCTGCGGTCGGCATCATACGAAAAGCGAAGGGAACGAGTCCCATCGGACAATGCTGACACCAAGCCATCCGCCCCATACTCCAGAGAAAACGCTCGACGACTCCGCTCTTCTGTCAAGCGATTCAGCCTGCCATGCTGGTCATAGCCGAAGAGCAGCGACATTCCGGCAGCCACCGTATGGCGAAGTGCTTGTCCATTTCTGGCAAAATCGTACGTCTCTCTCGTTTCCTTGACCCACAGCGTATAGCCGTCTTGTCTTTCCCGCAGTTCGTCAAAAAAGACGTCCCCATCGCTGGACCGATACAATCCGTCCTGAACACGAGTAAAGGTGTTGGCGCGACCAGCATGCCACCAAACCGTAATTTCTTCGCGTGTCTCATCCAGGAATTCCAGGCGCATTTCGTAATTGTGCGTCCACGCTTTGCCTAGTGCTCCCTCTTGCAAAAGCAAGGAGTTGTAATGCAGCTCAAACGTCCACGTCTCGGCTCCATACAACTTGAGGGCAGGATGAACGATAAACTGCGCTCCGGTGCCTCCGTGTATAGGGTCTCGAAGGCAACTTTTCAGCTTCGCTTTTTTGATGTTCCGCTTTTTCAGTCTATTGGTGTTCTTCTTCGTCACACGAACTTTTTTACGGCGCCCGGTAATTCCCGCTACAGTTGAGAAAACACCATCCGTCGCATAATCTAATGCCTCAGATCCGGCTTCCTTGAGCACTTCTTTCACAACAGGCTTCTGCATGAACTTGCCGAGCATGCTCTTCTTCAGCTTCTGCACTGCCGCAAGCTTGTCCATACTCTCCTGAATGTTCCGCGCAGCAGTGACGACCTTGCCTTTCACCGCACTTGCTGCTTTGGCAGTCGCCTTTACCGCTTTCGATACACCCAGTGCTTTGTCCGCTGCCTTGACCGCTTTCGTTGCCTTGGTCATCGCTTTTGTTGCCTTCACTGCTTTCGTCGTCAGCTTTGCCGCAGTCACTGCCGTACCCGCACCTGGAATCGCTGCCGCAAGGGACATAGCGGCACCAGCATAATCGCCACGTGCGACAGATATCCCCGCATTGACAACGTCTGCAACTTCCCCGATGACAGGGATCATCCCGACGATATCGAGTCCAAGCTGCAAGCTATCGAGGAAGCCCCAACCAGACTCTTCCTCTTCCTGCTCCTCTTCGACGACTTCCTCCTCTTCTTCCTCCTGCGGCAAATCCTCCACAACCACAGGCGCCTTCGTCAGCCCGACCATCTCAATCTTCGGAGCTTGAAGATCCACTTCCCCGTCCAAAATCATGCTGCTGGTGCTGCACATGAGGTAGATAGCTTCCTTGGCCTTGATCTCAACTTTCGTATCTGACGTAATCTCCATATCCTTTTCCGAGGAAAATACGATCGGATGCATACTGTGAATCTCAATGCCGTCTTCTTCGTGCAGCTTGATAAAAATATTGCCTTCTTCGCTCTCCTTAGCTGTAAGAACGAGTTCCTTGCCTCCCAACATTAGCTCTTTGCCAAAGTTGGTTCCCCAGTACTTGATGCTGGGATTGCCTGTCTTCGCTGTGCTGCCTCCGCCCTTTCGCACGGAACTGACCGCCATGGCACCTTCCTCGTCTGGCGTGGAGAAGTACAGCTTGACCGAGTCGCCCATTTGCGGCATGCAGTGAAAGCCGCTGTTGCCCTCTGCCGAGTAGACGGTGGCATACGGGAACCAGCTCGCCTCTGCCTTGGGCTGCTTCGGATCGATGTCGAGGTGGATTTTGACGGTGTCCTTTTGGATGTCGATGATCTTGCCTTCCAGAGCAGCGCCACAGATGTCGTCGTTGCGAATGGGATTTTGCCGGATGCCTGCTTCGGGCATGAGCTGATAGGTGTGAATCAAGAGGGCATGGTCGATTCTGGTGGTGGACCCTGCGACGACCAGCTCTTTTCCTTGGTAGTTCACGCGTTCCCCAAGCTGGAGGACCTGTCCGCTTTCTACTTCATAGGTGAGAAAATCGTTTTCCGACATACCTGCCGCATAGCCGTTTTCTGTCGTTTCCATATAGGGCGACAGCCTTTTGCTGACAGTGTAGCTGGCGTCTGTCAATTGGGCGGTGCGTCCCTCCGGCAAGCCGAACCAGAACTTTGGCATATCCGCGACGGCTTCAGCGACGAGGATGGAGCCGAAACGAGAGGCCAGTCGCTTCAAGAACTGCCAATCTGTCTCCTGATACTGGATGGCGATGGTCCCAAGCGGCGCGCCGTTCGAAGCATGGTCCAAATAATCCGAACCGGGATAGTCCTTCGTGATTTCATCCAGCAGACTGGCATACGTCATTTGTTTATGCTGAAAAGAGCGCATCTTGCGCTGTCCGTCCATTCGCTGCGTGTGCGAGACCGCTTCCAGCTCCAAATGGTACACGCCGCGAACGAAGTTCACACTGACGGAATCCACGAGTCCTTTGAACAATGTCTTCGTCAGCGCGCCGTTTTCTACCAAATTCAGCGCAACTATATCCTCGCTCGTCGCCATCTCGATGTAGCGGTCACTTTTCTCCTCCGGGATGATTCCAGTGACGAACAATCTGGCGTGCTCATTAACTTTCTTCACGATTCTGACATCTTGCAGGCTTTGGATTTCAAAGGGTGAGACCAACTGGATATTCTCGTATCCAGCCAGCTTCTCTGTCGTATTCATACAATCCCCCTCACTATTGCTCCTGTCCGTCGTCTTCGATGCGAATGCAGCCTCCATATACGCACATGTTCGTGCTGGTGTTTAACAGGGCGGGATGATTTTCCACGAGTACATCTGCCTTGCCTTCGATCCAGGGCATGGTGACCGCTGGAATGCATGGCATCGGCTTGAGTACGCCGTTGTTGGCAGCAGTAGCAGCCGCGACCGTTGGATTTTTCTCGCAGCGGCATTTGCCAAACGGCATGATGTTCACTTGTGGCATATAGTCATTCACGTTCATCTGTGCCTGATTGCGAATGTACACGCCATGACTAAACGGCGTTTTCAGCTTGTTCTGCTGGCTCCCGTAGTCGCACGAGAGAATCGCTCCTGCCACGACGTAGCTTTTCTTCGGAGCAGACGAAGGTACTACATCGACATCTTCAATCATGGGCATGACTCATTCTCCTCCCTGCTTGCTCTGCTTTTTTCAAGTGGATACCGAAAAAGTCCCTGCGCAGCAAAGCTTCCGCCAGCCGCAAATCGATGATGATATACGGTTCACGAATGCCTTCGATTTGAAAAATCACACGACGCCCAATCTTTTCTGGATCGAGAACCAGTCTTTTGAGTGAGCCGTCCTTGTGAAACTCGCTTTGCTCTGACAGGCAGTTCACACGCGGCAGGATCATCAGCCAGTACAAATCCTGCTTGATCCGCTCCCTGTCTACCAGCACAACGGATTTGACAAACAGCTTCGGCGCGAACTTGTGGATGATTGTCTTTAAGCGGTTGGAATAGAGCGGGATCGGTCTGTCGAGAAAATCCAGATAGTCGTTCTCTTTCTTTTGCTTGATGTCGAACTGAATGATCGCTTCGTCCAGCTCTTCCATATAATCCGGTGAGAGCCACTCCTGCCGGATGACGTCAAAAACGCCAGTTGGCTCCACCGCATTCGAGATTCGCTCGTCCTGTGACAAGATGAAATAATTCATGCCTTACTCCCCTCTCGCCAAATGACATGTCGCTCCTGAAGCTCATCTAATAGAACCGACTCTCTGACATCCTCCGGGAATATGGCTCCCTCCAGTAGCGCTCCGCTAAAATTCGCTCCGGTCAAATTCGCATCCGAAAAGTCCGCGCCACGCAGGTCAGCCCCGGTAAAATCAGTGCCAGTCAGGTTCGCCCCGACAAACAAGATGCCATCAAAACCGGGCATCTCCCACGCATCTGGTTCCAAGAGACCCCTTGGCCCGGATGCATCACGAAAACTCGCTCCTAGCAGATTCGCTCCGGTAAAATCCGCTCCGTGAATGAGACTGTCACCGAAATCAACCGCTTGCAGTTGGGCACGATGCCATCTCGTCCCGACTAAAACACTTTCACGAAGGGTTGCATTTGCTAACTGACTGTCCGACAAGTCCGAATAGCGCAGGTCCAAACCATCGAATTGTCCTTCTGCCAAGTCGAGGTCAGCTAAAACCTTGTAGCCGTATTCCAGCTCTTGCTTTTCTTCCAGCCACGCGCGTATCATCTCAGGATCTTTGTCGCGAGTGTCCAGACAATACACGATCTCGCTTTGATCCATATATTCTCCGACACGCACCTCCAGCTCCGGCTCCTTGTCCACCTGTTGGAAAACCTCCAACTGAACAGCCTGCACCATGGCATAACGGATCAGATGAACGACATATTGATGAAATTTCTCTGCTTCCACGAGCTTGATTCGCTCGATATCGGGAACACTTATCTGTCCGGCATACGCTCTGGCAGCCTCGCTCCATTCGTCTGAGAGCCGATCCAAAAAGCGGAAAGCCCAGCTCGCATCATAGGTGGTTTGACACTCCACCGGATCAAAAAACCAACTGCTGTCCGTGGCTTCCAGCAAATAATGGCTACTTCCCAATAGCAGCTCGGTCCGCAGCATAGAGTAGGTCAGGTACGCCAGCTTGCCCTTTGTCCCTTGCTCCTGTTTATCAACCACGCGTTGGCATATCGTTTCAAATGAACGGAGAAATTCTTTTGCCAGCCGCTCTTTATTGGCTTGATAGTAAGTATCCAAGGCATGCAGGCTGGCGATGGTTCTCTTCGGCACCTCGTGCTCCTTGAAATGCTGCAAGGCTTCCTCTCTTTCCATGCCAATCCCCCCTTCTTCTCACCGTTTTTGCATACACCAAACACACGGTTACCCGCGTGGCAACCATGTGTGTCAATTGGTTTTGAGCTCCTGCCCGACGATGCTTGTATTTCCGTCCATTTTGATGTTGCTCTCTTTGCAGGTGAGACTGATCTCCTCTTTCGCCGAGATAATCACCTTCGTGGCAGAGTCCATCAAAATGTCCTTTTCGGAGACAACCTTAATATTTTTTTTGCTGAAAATCTGGATGCCGTCCGCGTCGGTCATGCGAATGAGGATTTCCCCGTCCTTTGCGCTAAGCAATACCTCTGACGGGCTAAACATCAGTTCTTTGCCGTTGGCCGTACGGAAGTATTTGATATCGGGATTCCCGAGCTTGTTCGTTTCTCCCTCGTCCGAATTTTTCCGGACAGAGCTGATCGCAATCCCGTCACTTTCCTTGTTGCTCGGAAAATAGACACGGACGTAGTCATCTAGCTCCGGCATGCAATACCAGCCGCTGTTTCCTTCGGCCGTATAAACCGAGGAATACGGAAACCAGTGCGCTTCGCTCTTGCTCTGGCTCTCATCGATATCGAGGTGGATTTTGACGTTGTCTTTTGAGACCTCAATGACTTTCCCTTGCACCGATGCACCTACAATGAGCGAATTGTGGAGCGGCTTTTGGCTCATTCCTTTTTTGGACGCAAGCAAATACTTATGCTTGAGCAAGCCTTTCTTCATCTCGGTATGGGCTTCATACACATACAGGCTCTTCCCTTTGAAATCCACACCATTGCCCAAATCGAGCACGCGATCCGTCTCTACCTCGTAAAAGATGTAGTCATTTTCATCCACGCCCTTGACCCCGTTTTCCGAGGAATGGCGGTATTCGTTCAAATTTTTGCGTACCCGATAGTGAAAATCGTCCAGCTTGCCCTTGGAGGCACCTTCTGGCACACCAAAGCTGAACTTCGGCTTTTCAAAAACAGATGCGGGCATCAGTCCAGTCTGAAAACGCGAAGCAAGCCGCTTGAGAAATTGCCAATCCGTCTCCTGATACTGCATGGTAAAGGAGCCTAGCTTCCCGCCATTGGAGGCCATGTCCATGATATCCATCCCCGGATATTCCCCAGCGATTGTTTTCAAGAGGGCACCGTAGGTCATCGCTTTGTTTTGGAAGGAACGGCTCTTGCGCTTCACATCGAGATTGTAAGTAGGAGAGACAGCCTCGACGTACAGGTAATAAACGTCCCGTACGGCCTTGACCCCAATCTCCAGAACAATCCCCGCAAAAAGCGGCGTGGCGTTGCCTTCGTTATCCACCTGACTGATTTCAATAGGGGTCTGTGCTTCCGTCATTTCTACATAGCTGTCCTTCAATTCTTCTGGTATGATCCCCGTAAATGTCAGGCGGGCATGCTCATTGATCTCTTTCGTAATCGTCAGTTCCACCAGATGCGTCAATTGATAAGGAGAGATTTGCAAATTGTTGTAGGCAATGACAGGAAGACTCATTTTTTCCCTTCTCCCTTCGCATTTTCATCCGACTTTGTAGACACGATCGACAAGGAATCCATGATCCCCCAGCCTACCTGCTTCCAGTCTGACAACTCCTGCTCCGTGCAATTGAACGTGCAGAGAAGCGCGCGTCCCTGTAGCGAAACAAAGCTGATCAGATTGTAAATGTCCGTATCCAATGCGGGCGCGACAAACTCGAAAAACCCGACGTGATTCCCCGCGATCTCGCGTATGCCTTCCTCTTGCCAGCGAGCGAGCGGCTGTGTCTTGCGCAAGATTTGCTTCATGACATCCATGAAGGCTTTCAGCTGTGCAGGAGAATCGGTCAGCTTGCTCTCGGTATAGGTAAAAGCCAGGTTAATCGACGCTGTTTCGTTCGTATAAATCAGTGAAGGTCTACGTTCCGATGGATATTTCAGAGCTGCTACTTCTGGACTCATGATGGAAAATGTCTTCGGGAGTCTAATCTGTACGAGATCGTCGAGGACGCGCTTGTCCTCCATGGGAATTCGCTCTTCCCCAACCGTAATAAATGATTTGCTCACCACATCCAGTCGATTTTTGCCCTTTGGACCAAAACGTATGGCTGCTGGCTGTGTATCCTCACCGGAAAGCTCATTCAACATGCCGATAATGCTTTCATCCATGCGCTCCATTACCATTCACCATCCTCTCGTTAATCGACAATAACCCGCTGACGCCCGCCTGTTTTCCACTCCGTTTTTGAGGACCTTCCGCCGCTCTTGGCGTCGTCCAATATACGTGCGAGGTATTTGAGGATTTGCAGGTTCGTGTACTCGCGATAACCAGTCCCCAGTCTGTTGCCTATATAATGAAGAATGAGCCCCCGCTCCACTCTGTCCGCATTCATGCTCTGCATGACAAAGGCGAGATCATACGGTTGATTGGTGCTTGTCTTCAACATTTCATCAGCAAAATACCGCAGGATGTAGGGAGCAAGCGTTGGTTCAGTTCGCCCGGCATATTCGACATGCACGATATTCCACGTATTGAATTCGGTTGCCATATCAGATAAATCCTGATAATCACCACGAAGCCTTGCCCCTTGCTTGAGCTTGAAGCGCCCCAACTCCCTTTCATCCTGGCGTGACTCTATCTCCTGATCGAGAATATAGGACGTCTCGTAAACGTAATAGTCGGTCAGCGAAGTCTCCTCTTGAAAACGAATCTTGAGCACTGTCTCCATACCTGTGGCCTCATAAGGGACACGCTCTTCGCGATCGAACAAGTAAATCCGTCCTAGATGCTTGACGATTCCTCTGCCGACAGTGAGGTGCCCTTCGCCTATCGTTACATCCATCCCGGAAATAATGCCGTCTGTATACTCCTGAAAGTACAAATCTACAAAATGGCGCGGGTAATCACGCAGATTTTCAAGCATCTCTCGCTTGAGAATTCGGCCTTTATGAAAATTGGGATAGAGATGGGAAAACACCGCTGTTCCCCCTTCCTGTTCAATTAAGCTGCCTGTTTATTTGATCATTTCAGCCCGTCAAAGAAATCCAGCTCCGACAAGTCACTCTCAAACGCAAAGAATACCTTTTTCCCCAAAGAGAGCTGTTCATTTAGCCGAGCCACTGGCACGACATGGAATCCCCACTCGCTGCCGCTCGCAAAAACGAAGTATTTCGACTCGCCATTTTGGATCGAGTCAGTCTCATCCTGCGGGATATGTGTACCGTACTTGCCCGCGATGTCCTCATACAGCACCGTTTTGTACTGAGCCGGATCATCCATGTATAAGTACCGCTGCCGCAGATGGCCGTCGCTTTCCTTGAGAAAAAATTCTACCTCGCTCACGCCGTAGGGACGCGAGATGGAACCATGCACGAGACTCAGCTTTTCCTGACTGTGAATGAGCACTCTCTCTTGCTTGTTATGGGTGAAGGCGGTCACGGAATAAGGGACGATCGGCGCATGATTCGTAATGTTCGCTTCGATGAATCCGGCTTTTTTGGCGCTTTGATAGCGCAGTGCCCCACGCAAGCATGACAGCTTCAGATCTGGCACCTTGCCCGCATCCTCCGTCTTTTGCCTGAACTCAATACTGCGTCCAGGGACAAACTCTTTGAGCGCTTCACGGAAAACATCAATGCGGCACGACTGCCCGGTCAGCTTGATGATTGAGAATTCTGCCAGTCTTCCCTGTTGATAAAAATCATCCAAAAAGACGCGTAAAATCTCGTAAATATCTGCTTTGATCAGATGATTGATCTCTTTGGCGTTGAAGACGACATCAGGAAATTCAACCACATCCCGGAAGCGAGCGTCCTCCCGAATCGACAACACCCATCGCTCGACTGCCGTTAGCTTTAGATCAGGCTCCTGACGATTTTCCGTATCGGCTGTGAAGCGGTTGCGCAGAATGCCCGTCTGGCGGAAAAACTCTTTTTTCATATGGTCAGCGAGATCCCACAAAAAGTGAAAATTGTTGCGGACGCGCTGATATTCATCCCGACTCTTGTTTTCGTACTCCTTGTAGCGCGTCGGCAAAATCGTCTCGGCTTCCCGATATCTCGCCTCGAAGCGCTCATAGACGGAATCTACGCCGTATTCATCCACGTACCGGAATATTTCCGATCCGGGGATGTCGATGATCTGGTCGATGTCGGTCACTTGCCGCCCTTTGCCGTAATAGTCCGCGAAGACGATTTTCATAAATTGCATGATGCGATAAGTAATATTGTTGCCGCCAAAATTGGTGTCGCCGTTTTCATAGGTCGTATCGATATTGATGCGATAGGAGATATGCCCGTCCTCAATCTGGAAATGGCATGATGACAGGTCCGTCGTTCCTCCGCCACAGTCGATGACGAGCGCTTGATAGGTCTCACCGTCCAAAAAGCTGTTTTTGTCAATTTGATCCGCAATCGTGTTAAACAGGACGGCCATTCCTTCGTCGAGGGCATGCTCTGATTCGATACGATACTCAGGTAAAATCTCGGTGAACATCTCAATAAACTGCGTTTTCAGCTTGACCGGGCTTGTGATATGCAGATGACGAAAGCGGCATTTGAATTGATGCTCAGCCATTTGAATGACATGAAGAAGGTACTGGCGCAGGATGTCGCTTCTTTTCACAGTCGCGGTATTTCCTTGGCTGTCCATGACCTCTTCCATCTTGTGATAGCTGTTCACCCAGCGCTTGATGCCTTGAAACACGGTTGCGTTCGTACTATATCCATTCTTTTTCATGTGCCGAAGTGCTTCATAACCGATGTGAAAGCGAACATCATGCGGGGAGGAGCAATCCGCCACGCTGACAGTCGTCGGCAGCACCTCGATCCATTCCTCTATTTTTTGCGTCGTATCGGGGAAGGAGACGTAGTTGATCGCATTCAAACGTATGCGTCCATTCAACAAGTCGTTGCTAGAAGGGGAGTTGACATACTGATGGTCGAGAAAGGTACCTGCTGTCGTGGAGGAAGTACCAAAATCAATGGCCAGAACGGCATCCGTCTCTTCCAACTCCCTGATTTCGAGGTCAGTCACTGGTACTTTGTAGTAGTGAAGATTGACAGGTGGCAATGGATGGTCTTGATCATACGCCTTGTACAAATACTCCGAATCCTGCTTGCGGAAAAAGAGCAGGCTGTAGTTTTGATTGACGGTTTTTCTCAGCTGGGCATCTTGGGGAGCGTATAGCGTAAAGTGCCCCGCTCCCCTATCGTCTCTGTCTTTGCGCAGATGCAAAATGCCGCATAGCTCCATATGGTCGTTTACCAAAAGTACATTGGATTCGGACAAGCCTTTGGCGAATTCGACGCGATAGTTGTCCAGCTTGTCAATGGATAGACCCATGTACAAGGTCATCTTCGCTGGGATTTTGATCGCATCTACACCTGGCATCGGTGTGTTCAAATATTTGTGGAGTACGGCTTCGAGGCGTTCAATACCCCCCGGAACAGCACGCTCAATCAGGAGGTTTTCTTCTGCGCCGCGAAAACGCAGAATCGTGTGCAGCAGCCCTTCCCGATCGAGATTGTTCACGACAGAGCCGACCAACTTTTCCTTGTAACAAATATTGCGGAGCTGAAAGGTCGTCATCTCCATCAGCTCATCGCGTGTGTAGGTCGCTTCGCCTGGATGATTGCGATGGTTTTCATCCCCACTGCTTTTTTGGAAATGAAGCTTATATGAATAGGTAGTCATCCCAACTCTCCTCTCTCCCGACGTCTGTTGGGGTCAATCGGTCAAAAACCTCTAGTACAGGGCAACACTGTCAATTTGCATCGTTTCCTCGACATCCAAAATGCCAAAGTGGTTTCGCCAATAAATCTCTGTATGGAACCGAACCGGCAGAAAAATATCCTTGATTAATGCGAGCTTGGCATGTGCGGTTTCACTCTCCGATTGCCCCACATAAATCAGCAGTTCATCTTTTTCTTCGCAATTGGCGTAAATAGTAGAGTGAGAGAAAATTTTGCGCATCGTATCCTTGAGTAGGTACACCGCTTCACCCGTCTCGTACAAGCGCAAAATATTGCCCGCGATTATCTCTCGCTCCTCTTTGGTAAAAAGTCGGATATTTTCCTGTACCCGACTGCCGAACAGCCCCGCTTCCAAATCATGCAATACAAAGCGAATGTGGTATTCACGCTTGTTCATCCCTTGTGACAGATCGATCTCGGCCAGCAAATGGACGATGACATCAAACAAGGTATGCCGAAGCTCTGCATCGTCCAAGTAATTGGCATCAAAAAGGTCACGGAAAATATCGTCGAAGCGGTAGTACGGATTCACTTCTACCGTTTTGTCCACCGTTTTAGCGTTGATGGCCTCATGACTTAGCTCCATGTAGGGCGAATACACTTTGGCCGCTTTGAACTGGATGTCTTTGTTGGCGATCCCGGCGCGTTTTGCACGAATGACCAAATCCCAGATGTAATTCAAGCCCATTCTCCTTCACACTTGTATTCCGGAAAATACATCTGAACCTCGGAGACGAGAAAGCTCATCATATCTTGAAAGATAAAGCTGTTCGCGCCGCGTCTCCGAAAGCCGAGAGCCATGATCTTCTTGTCATTTTCAACGCGGACATTATCACTAATGAACGGATTCAATCCGTATGTGGCGGAAGGGCGAATGTTTTTGTCCCGAATCTCGACATTCACTAGCTCCAGCTGATCAGCTGCCTCAAAGGAATGGACGATTCGGATAATCTCCCCTTTAGCCCGTACGGTCATCGCTTGCTTCCGCGCATAGCTCCCAATAAAGCTGTTTTTGCGGCGATTGGACACCAATTCGTAGTCGAGTCTTCCGATACGAGTCGTGACAGGCTGTGTAATTTTGCATACGTTCCAAATCCCCGATTTCTCCTGAGGCGAGACAATCGTCAGCTCCTCCGGTGACCGCTTGATGTAGCGAATCAGCCCTTCATCTCCATCCACCAAATACCCGTGCTCACTGCCTGTCTTGCGTAACGACAGGACATGCTCGAAGTTCACTCGATCAATGGCAGGTACGGGAAAGCCGATGTTTTTTAAAGCCAAACGCTCGATGTTCCACAGTGGGATAACGTCCAGCTTTTTGTAAGGCTCCCACTCATCGAGCGTAATCGACATTTCCAATATCTCTTCGTCTTCTGTAAACGTGCCCTCACAGGCAACCAGAATGACATCGAAAAACTTGCTGGCGTAAGGGTGATTCACCGTTTTCCACGGCATCCCGTTCTTTTGAAACATGTTGTACAGCTTTTCCATCTCATCCATATACATGCGGCTTTGTTGGAGACGTACCTCGATGGGAAAGTGGTTACCTGCTGTGTTCAGGCGGCCCTTGAAGGTTCGCTTGCTCGTCATGAGCGCCTGTATCTTGTCGTATTCACACTCTAAAAAAATCGTCATCATGACCGCTTCTTCTTGGTTGCTGAGCTTGACCGCCAACTCTTTGCGATCACATACCTTCTTTTCCTCATCACCAGGAATCATCGGGTACAAATACTCATGGATCGGGTCAAAGTCATCGCGATGGCAGAGTGTCACGTAGATGTCATGCTTCTCTTCCTTGTCCTCTATCTCGGAAAAAACACGCTCCTCCAGCTTCTTTTGCATCTCCTCCTGATACTCGACCAGGTTGAGGAAGACACCGTTCATGATCTGCTTGAGCAACCTGCGCTGCTCCAGCTCCTCCATTTTGTTCAAACGATCCAGTACGATCTCTTTCATGGCGTTTTCGCTGCCTCCTCCTGTGTAGGATTGGCTGTAGCTGGTGGATTAGCTTGCATTGGCTGAACTGGCTGAGTCGCCGGAGCTGTGTCGGCTGACGGGATTGCTTGATTGTTCGGCACTACCTGAGGCGGCGGAACTGGCTGGTAAGTTGGAGCCACCGGATTGACTGGGGCTGTCTGATTAACTGGTGCCGTTTGATTGACCGGAGCTGTTTGATTAACCGGAACTGCCGGAGCTTGACTCGCAGCACTCGCCCCTTGCACAGGTGGCTGACCTGCTGGCGTGCCTGCCGAAGGCGGAGCAGCAGGTGGAGCAGCAGGTGGATTCAGCTTCTCTTCTGCCTTTGTTACCTTGCGCTCCATCGCTAAAACTTTTTCCAGCACACCAATCTCCTGATAAATTTCCTGCGCCATCGTATACGATTGGATCGCTCCCTCGAAGTCTTGCGCTGCATAGCTTTCGTCGCCTTGCTTTTCCAGCTTGTCACCGTCGAGCGTCTTCTTTTCCTTATCAATGCCGGTCTTTTTGGAAGCTACCTCGTCCAGCTTAGTGCGAAGCTCCTTTTCTCCAGTCACAAAAGACGTTTCCAACGCCAGTTTGCGTGCCTTTTGGTAGTAGGCTTCCGCACCAGCATAATCCTGTGCCTCAAACAAGAGATCGCCTTCCTTTTTCCACTGCATGACGAGCACATACGATTGCGTCTTTTCTTTTTTCTCCAAAATTTCCGGTTCGTTAAAATCATCGCGCCCTTTCATTTCCTTGAGCGCCTTGTCGTACTTATCCAATGCTTTGGCGTACTGCTCATCTTTTACTGCCGCATCTCCATCCACGATCAACTGGGTAATGCGGATTTTTTTAACCAAGAGGGCGGCCTGAACTTTGTTTTTGACAATATTTGCAGCATTTCGGGCATCGCTGTACGCTTTGAGTGCCTTCGGATAATCGCTCTCCGCAATGAAAGCGTCTCCGGCTGTCTCATGCTCGAACATCCCTGTCGCTGCATCCGCTATGCGCTCCGCTTCCTTCATCTTGAACAGCAGAGCCCCGCCTCCAGCCAATGCGAGCACGAGAAGGATGAGTGCCACCCGTTTGATAATCCGCCATTTTTTTTGCGGGTCGGTTTTGAATATTTTGTTTACAAAAATTGCGGCTGCCGTGTAGTTTTGGACGACATGCTCTTGCTTGCTCAAAAGCACGTCTTCCAGCGTATCGATCCAGGTTTCAGGATCAGTGGCCTCTTGAAGCCCGTCCTGCATTTCGGCCGGATTTACCTTCTCCCACAGACCTGTAGTAGCAAGCAGAAAAACATCACCGTCATAGAGCGGAAGCTTCTTGGAGATAAACGGGCGAAATTCATTGGGTGTCCCCAAATAGCTCAAGAGATTATGTCGCTCCTCATGCTGATCAAGCGCGTCCTCTGCGATTTCCTCCCCATCCACCATCTGTTGGGCAAGGCTCTGATCCTTGCTCTGCCACTGCAATCTGCCATTGCGAAAATGGTACAGCCTGGTGTTACCAGCGACGCCGTACCTTACTCTGGCATAGTCCGTTACGATTACGGTCAAGCTCGCTTTTAGTCTGACGCGATGGCTCTCGGCTTGCAGGACACGATGGGCCTCCTGCAAATAGCGGCGTATGCGATAACGCGAAATGGACGGCTTCTGCAAAAAGTAGCCCAGAACGCTTTTGGCCGCCAACTCCGCACTCTCTACTTCCTGATCGTTGTCCAATCCGCGGGCGATTACCCAGCACGCGATATCATCCAGCTCCGCGTAGGCAAAGTAATCCTTATTGCGAACGAAGCTGCCTGATTCGGATAGAAACCCGGTAATGAATTCACTGTTGTCCTTTCTCATTCGTACTACCCGCTCCCCCGTTACCAGCCTTTTTCCAGGATGAGAATGGTTGCGTTGTCCTGATTGGCTTTTTGCTTGCTTTCCACCGCTTCAATGATTTGGTCAGCCGCGTCATGGGCAGCGATATTTTGGAACAAAATCTGCTCCAGCTCCATCTCGGTTAACGTATCGTAGACGCCGTCACTGCACAGAATGACCTTGTCTCCCTTCTCAAGCGGAAACGGCTCACGTCCAATTTCGATATTTTGAAAGTTCTCATAGCCCAAGTAGTTGATCAGCTGTTTTTTCTGCGGATGCTCCAATGCCTCGTCCTTCGTAATCTCCCCGGACAGAAAACGCGCCTCCAGCACCGACTCAAAAATGTCTTTTTGATTGATCGGGATGAATTCGCCATTCCGGAAAACGGTAATGATACTGTCCCCAACCGCTCCCCAATACAGCTTGTCCTCTACGATTACGCCAGCAACCAGCGTGGTCCCACCCCGACTTCCTCTCAGCGCCTGCAAAATCTCCGAATTGGCAAGGGAAGCAGCCCGGGAAAAGAAGAGGGACATATGCTTCGGGTTGTCCAGCTTTGTAAACTCGCGTATAAATGTGGTCACGGCAAGCGTGGATGCAAGTCTGCCGTTAGCCAGCCCACTGATCCCGTCCGCCAAGACCGCAATCGTCCCATGTGATGATGTTGCTGTAGAAAAGTAATCATCCTGTTCTTCTCGTTTGCCGATCGTCTGTCCATTTCCAATCTGGATGACGGGATTCTTTTCTTGCCGGATCCAAGCTGCACGCAGACGAAACAAAAGAGTAATGGCAATGATTACGCCAAGGACGACCAGATACGGAATTGCGCCCTGTTGAAACATGCTCATCATTCCTTGCCCTTGTTGGAGTTGTCCCACTCGAAGTGAACACCGCACAGCGGGATGAAAATAAAGGTACTTTTTCCGAGCTGGAGCACATCGTATGCAGTGAGTTCAACGGGTGTGTACACCGCTTCATTGTTATGATAGGCAAGCCCAGACGCATCACCCGGGAGCAAGTAAAAGTTACGTTTTTTCGGATCATAGACAATCACCGCATGATTTCGACGAGAGATCGTGTTGTCTCCAACGATTCGAATGTGCATATCCTCTGCGCGACCGATGAAGTTTTTCTCCGCCATAATGCGGTAATCTTGACCTTGTTGCGGCCCCTCAATACATACCAGCCAACCGGTAACAGGCTCGATCCCTTCTGTTTCCCCCAGGTACGGCATCGTCTTATCGTCTTCTGCCACTCTCGCTGGTGCTTTGTTATCCGGTTTCGCCCCAGGCTCAACGACCATGCTGCAATAAGGGCAGGTGCTTCCGTGTTTTCTGGTGCTAAACATGTGACCATTCGCGCATCTTGTCAAACTCATTCTTCTGCTCCCCCGTTTCGTTCCGTGCAAGGACGATATGTATGTGTATAAAAGCGATGTTTACCCCGATGTTATTTCAGCAACAAGCGGGTATTTGCTATGTAAATAATGTCGCCAGCCTTTACTTTATGCGGTTGTTCAATCTCCAGCTTGCTCTTGTCGCGTTTGTTCGGCTGCTTGATGCCTGTGCCGTTCTTGGAATGAATATCCTCAATGAACCAGTTCCCGGAAGCTTGGTTCAGAACCGCATGCTGCTTGCTGATCAAGGCTGCGTATTCTGCGTCCGCCAAGTCGATGTCGACCTCGTTTTGTAAGGAGCTTTTGCCGATCACTAGGGATGTCTCTCCCTGGATGAACCACTCCTTCACGCTCTCTCCCTCTTCATCCAATAGAACCAGTTTGGTTACGCCATCCTCTTTCTTTGGCTCCGGTTCGTCGGGGCTTCCGAATTTGACGATAATGACCCCGAACAAAAAGAGTCCGAAGGCAATTCCTGTAAAAATTTTCAGAGTGTTGCTGTCTGTATAACCAAAGACATAAATAAGTGCAATAATCACAAGGATGGAAATCAGCAGCTCTATGAGCTTCACTCTGATGGACCTTTGGTACCCTTTTTTCTTCGCCACATGTTTACCCCCAATCAACTACCTCTAAATGCTCTTGGACTTCGTGATCAAAAGACGAATTTTTGAACTTCCTATTAAGAAAAATGCTCCGAGCTTTGGGCGAATGGTGTATGTATAGACATCCATCCAAAGACAGGAGCAGGTTGCTACTACCTCTATGTCATGAAAGAGCTGTCATCCAAGCCCGAGTTTTCCATCTTATTTTTTCTTCATGCGGAAAAACTGTTCAAACATATCCGTCGTATCCAGGGGGTTTTTTTTGCTGGACTTCATGCTGTCATTCATCTCGCCTGTCTTCGGATTAAATCCAAAAAATCGTTCAAAGGTGCTTCCCAAATCTTCGAAGTTCACACCTGGTGCAGACTGTCCTTGCTGTTGTTTGGTTTGTCCTTGTCTCGTACTGCTTGTATGGCTGGTTTGTTGCTTCTTCTGCTGAAAAGCTTCGTAACGTGCATCGTATGCTTCGCGCAATGCCGGGTCCTGCAATGTCTGATAGGCCTCGGTAATTTCTTTAAAGATTCGTTCTGACTCACTGCTCCCGGCATTGACATCCGGATGATGCTGCTTTGCCAATTGACGGTATGCTTTTTTGATGTCATTCGCGGAAGCTTGTTTGGTTAGCCCCAGAATCTCGTAATAATTTTTCATGCGCGCACCCTCTGTCTGGCAATGATTTGTTTATTTTGTAGAGCCGTACCTCGAACACGGCTTTCGAGGTACGGCTCTTCCTACCTTACTTCTCTCAAAACCTAAACAGCGTAGCCGCCTTCGATTTTGGTGAGTTCGGTTTTGTCTTTCTTTTGCTTGATGAAGATGCTGAATGTTCCTACACCCTCGGTATCACCGAAGCTCTCGTTGTAATCCACTACGAATGCGTTCGGGAAGTGGATTTTGCGGATCACTTGATCAGCAGCGATTACTTCGAGTGTCACTTTGCGGTAGCAATCCGCTTTTTCTGCTGGTACCAAAGACCAGAGAGCCAGCTTCATGGTGTCATCCGCACTGTCACCGTCTGTTGCCGTGATGATTTTGCCAGACAGTTTCAGTGTTGCACCCACATCTGTGGAGCGCGCGTTGGAATCGTCTGGCGTGTCAGTGTCGTACTTCACTGTCTGAATGTTGTCCATGCCCAGCTCAATTGTTTCAGAACCTTCTACTTTGAGTCGAAAACCCATGAATAAAACCTCCTTGAAATGAATTCTTGCTCTCGAATTACCTGATTGGCTTCGAGGCTTATGTGTAAGGGTGCGTTTTGGAAAACACACCTCTAACCACCTGCGTAATGAGTCAAAAAGTTTCATAAACAGCTCTCCAGAGGGCGGGGGCTATGCTTTGACCGGAGTCGTTCCTTTGGTGATGGTGACCTCCAGGTTTTTCACATTGCCGTTGAACACCAGATCGATATGGCACAGATTGCTCTTGTCATCGATGATGTAACTCATGTCATCACCATCGTGAATGATCGAGTTCACGAAACCGCGCGTTCCGAGCCATTTGCTTTTTTGGCTGCTCGGATTGTTACTGAAGAACTTCACGATATTGTCGTGTTTGAAATCGCCAGTCTGGAAGCGGAGAATCCGCTCGATATAGGTGCTGACCAGTGTTTTGTAGATCGAATCAAAGCCGTCCTCTGCCATAGCGAGGCTGCGTGCCTTGTACACCGTAATTCGCTTGATATCTTTGCCTTGGATTTGTGCATTTTCCGAAGAGAAGACGAATCCAAAGTTTTTGCGGTTGATGGAATCTTTGATGTTATTCGTGAAGCCGGAGATTTCTTTGGCCATTGTAGTGACAGCGCGCAGTCCATTTTCACCTGCTTCGATGTCAAAGCGCACACCCGGATATTCGCGGCTAACCACTTTGAATGCTTCGCGCAAGTATTCCGGACATTGGTAAGCTGCTACAACACCTGCGGCTACATAGCTCGCACCGACATAGACTCCCTCGATCCACAGCTTCAGGATGTCTTCTTTTTCCTGGGACAGCTTCACGCCGTCTTCGGTTTGCAGCATTCTGCTGTCGATGACAACTCCTGATTTGTCTTTCGGAATAATCGTGAAGTTCGGAATGCTAGGGATCGCGAATTCACTGAATTCTTTGCGCACCAAGATTCCGCACTTGTCGATGTATTTATCAATGCCCGCAGTCGCCATGCTGTTGAAGGTCGTTTCTTCACCTGTACTGAAGCTGAAGAACACTTGTACCTTGAAGTCTTTGACGACCTGGAGCAGCATGGTGAGCGATTCCATCGTATTGCCGTCTTGCTTGACAACCTTTTCGTTACCACGGAAACGCTCGCGGGTCACTGTTGCTTTTCCGGCGGAATCCATATCAACAGATGGAACGATTCCGAACCAGATTGTATCCGTGAAGTCGTTTTTCGCGTTGACTGTGTTCAGGTATGTCTCCAAGCGCGGAATGTTGCTGGATTTCACGAGCATGTCGAGCTTCGTGTTTGTGATCAGCATCCCAGGCTGCATGCCTTTGTTTTTGGTCACATACTGATCGAAGAACATCTTCACGCCCAAGATTTTCTCAACCAAAGGCTTCACCGTTTTTACGAAGTCGTCCTTGGCGTTTTTGTAGAACTCCAGATACGTATTGTAGTTCTGTACTTCTGTCTCAATGTTGACTTCGGTATGTACCGTCGGCAGCGGGCAGAAGGTACGCACTACGAGATCTTTTACATAGGAGGATGGCGTCTCTGTAATCGACTCGTAATCCTCTTCGAAAACGTTCATCAGTCCGTTTCCGCTGTTTTCATCGAGAACCATCAGCTCACGGCTGTCACTCTTCGGTGCCTCGATAATCTTCAGTTCACCGTCTTCCCCAATCGTCAGCATCCCGATCTGAATCGCTTCGGATTGGTTCTCCTCTTGTGCGCCGCCCAAGAGCAGTCGTGTTTTGATATCTTCAATCGCCAACGGCAGCATCGCCATGACGTTGTTGTAGTTTTTGCTGGCATCCTCAAACATCGTGTTCAGCTTGTCACCGAGATCGAGCTTCTTCGGATCGCCATCATCGAGCTTTTCGTAATGGCCGTACAAGTAGTGAATCTCTTTGCGCACCTGACGGATGTCATCCATCACTTTTTTCGGGGAAATCATATCGAGCAAATTCTCGAATTTGAAATCCACGTTGGTGATCCCTTGGCTGCGCTTGGTGTCGATCAGGGTAAACAGCATTTTCAAGAAGTCGTTGCTCTGGTCGATCTTGATCTCGGAAATCGCATCCTCTGCAATTCCATCAGGCTTTTTCAATGTGTACATGACCTTTTGGTTCGCTGCATTGTAGAACGAATACACGCTCGGAGAGAACTTGTCCAAAAACTCATCGAAGCTGCGTACGAGAAGATGCTCGTTAATCTCTTTGATCTTGTCGTCACTGAGACTGTCGATGCCTTTTACATCTCCAACAATGGTGATCAGGTCCAATTTTTCCGGGTTGATCTCTTCGAACAGCATGGTTCGGTTGGTCTGGTTAATAATGTCCATAAATGGCCCCTTTCTGTTGTCTGCATAACCACTTAGTCCTACTTAAAAGATGATGAGTCCTACTTCTCAAATAAAGATACAATTCGTGACATTTATACCAAAAACAAACAAAAAATCTTGCCTCTAAATTAAACGTAGCCCGCATTATTTGTCAACATTCCGCAGATTGCGACAAATTTCCTATGCCTAGATGACCATTACCAGTATTTAGACCCATTTTATGCCACGAATCTTCCTTTTCTTGGATTTGCGTTTTATGCTGAAGACACCGAGTCTCCTTTCCTAGTTCTTCGAAAAAATAGTGATGGGCCTTGCCTTGTCCACTCTCTTACTAGGAAAGAAGCACAAGGACTGATAGATCATTCTCCCTAGTTGCCGCTGGGGAGCCATATGCATTCACCTCATATTTACATAAATGTCTGTAATTAACTTTTATATACATCGGCAATAGGAAACCGATCTTTTATACGAAGAAACATTTATAGGTAAATCGTCCCATTTTAGTAAGTCATGAACTTTTTTAAAATTTTTTTCAGAAAAAGGTGAATGTATGTACAAAAATCGTCAGTCAACCCTCTTTCTACCGCCACTTTTTCGAATGGTGGTCATCGGACTGCTCCTCCCCATGCTCTTCTTGTCCGCTCCCCTTTCTGCGGGGGCAAATGGAACAGCAGATGCGGGAATAGACGCGGTCTTTGTCATTGATACAAGTAATTCCATGAACAAAACCGACCCTGTCAAAACAGCCGCAGAGGTCATGAGCATGTTTATTGACATGAGTGAAGCCACTCAAACCCGCATTGGCTTTGTCGCTTATAATGATCGGATTGTACAAGCTCAATCTCCAGCGAGCATGGCCGAAGCAAGAGATCGGGAACAGCTCAAGCGAACGATTCAAGGTTTGCGATACTCCGGGTATTCCGATTTGGGGCTTGGTTTGCGCAGAGGGGCAGAGATGATTGAAAAAGCAAAGGACCCGGCTCGCAAGCCATTTTTGATCCTTCTGTCAGACGGAGGAACAGACTTACGGCAAAGTGCGAGCGGCAGGAGTATAGCAGCCTCCAACAGGGACGTGGAGACAGCTATCTCGAAAGCAAAAGCGCAAGACTATCCGATCTATACGATTGGCCTCAATAGCGATGGCTCCGTTCAAAAGGAACAATTGAAAAAAATCGCCGAGGCAACAGGCGGGACTTCCTTCGTCACACAAAGCACGGATGATCTGCCCGAGATCTTCAATCAGATTTTTGCCAAGCATATTCAATCGCAGCTCGTATCGGTGGCGGCCATGACAGCTACCGGGGGCTTGCAGGAAGTGACCGTGACCATTCCTAACGCCAGCATGCAGGAAGCGAATATCATCCTGTTGTCCAACAATCCGCTACTAGAATCGCAAGTGTACTATCAATCGCAAAATGTTCATTTTATGAAATCAAAAAAATATTCGCTGATGAAAATAGAAAAGCCGAAGAAGGGGAACTATCTCGTAAAATTTCGTGGCAAACCCGGGGATTTGGTGAAAATCAATTTGTTGGGGAATTACAGTTTGACGGCTGGTGTCGAGGTCAAGCCTGAACCTGTTATCAAGGGGAATCCTGCCACGTTTACTACCTATCTCCACCATCTGGAGGGGGGCAAACGACTGGATGACAAGGATGTGTACGCATCCATGCAAGCAGAATTGATCGTAAACGATCTCGCGGGGAAAAAAGAAGAAAAGATCCCGATGAAGAACCTTGGCGATAGTTTTACAGTCGACTACGTCTTCCCTCACACGGGCAAGTATGAGTGGAGAATTTTTATGAACGGCCCGGACTTTTATCGTGAGACGGCTACGAGCGTTTTTGATATGACGAATATCGCGCCAGTTGCTGCCTCGGTAAATACCTTGACGATCGAGAAGGAAAACGGCGAGCAGGCTATCGATTTAGGCTCGTTCTTCACGGATGCCAATAACGACAAGCTGACCTATACAATCGTCACCACTGATCCGGACGAAAGATTTGTCGCTACGATCCAAGACGCAGCTCTGAAGCTGTCACCAGAGAAAAGCGGTACATCCGAAATCACCATCACCGCCACGGATGCGGAAGGAGCAAGCGTAACAGGCCCACTCGTCATTACCGTGCACTCAGTATGGGATCGCTACATCACCATCGGCATGATTGTACTGCTCGTAGCAGCAATTGGCTACGGCGTTTACCTGCTTACACGTCCCAAGCCTGCCTTTGCAGGTCGTATTGAGGGATATTTCCTGCACACGGCAAGCGGCAACGACATCCCTGTCAAGTTTTGGCCTCTCGCCTCCTTTGGCAAGAAACAGCGGATCACGTTGCAGGAGTTGTTCACCAGTTTGGATGTGAATGAGCATTTGCCCGAAGCTCAGAAAATTTACTTCCAGCCAGGAAAAAATCAGACGCTTCTCTTGGTCAATCATAGTCATTGCACAGTTGAGCGGGGCAAGGAAGCCATGCCCCGACATAAAAAGCTCGTCCTCCAATACAACGACAAGGTGTATGTTACCTTCGAGGATCGGATGACTGAGATCGAAATTCGCTTTAAGAAATCGTCTAGTGAGGAAGCTTCCTAAGAGAGAAGCGCGTCTTCCCCTTCCATAGCAGATGCTCTGCACGAATCGCTGTCGCAAACAGCTTGAGTGTGGGGCATCTTTTTTTGGAATCGACAGCCAATCCCCACATAATGACATTCGCCAGTAGCAGCGGAACCTCAGGATTGATCGTTCGAAGCGATGGCAAGTGATCCTCAATGACTCTTGCCGCCACATCAATTGGGCGCTCTTTGGTCAGACAGTAATACAGCGTGGCAGCCAGGCTGTAAATATCCGAGACTACTCCTTGCTTGGATTGACCCGAGTAAAACTCAAGCGGTGAATATCCTTCTGTGGTCACAATCGGCCTGGGTTCATCACTCACGAAGTAGATCGCAGAGCCAAAATCGATCAGCACAGGCTGGCCATCTTCAGTGACCAAGATGTTCTTGGGCTTGATATCGCGGTGAATGATGCCTTTTTTGTGCAAGTAGTCTAATCCGTCAAACAACGGAAGTATCGTCTGATGCAGAAATGCCCCCACATCAAGCTCGGCCTGGGCGAATACATACTCATCGAACGTCTTCCCTTTGCAATAGTCCACGACGAGATAACCTGTGCCATTTTCAGCAAAATGGTCGATGTATCCGATGATATTTGCATGATTCAGTTCTTTGTGCAGGGATGCTTCCTGCCAAAAGCTTTCTAGTAGCATCTCGAATTTGCTTTTTAATGACGGCATGCGGCAAATAACCTTTACGTGATCCAAATCTCGCATCGCCAATGATTGAGGGAAAAACTCTTTGAGAATGAGAATCCGCTTGCTTTTCATATGGTAGACCACATACACATTCGACAACTCACTTGTGGAAATGGTCTTCTTGATTCGATAGGCTTTTTGCAGGATCGTGCCTTTTCTTAGACCTCTTTCTCGTTCTACCTGCCTCATGACAATTGCCCCCTATCTTTCCTCTCAAAAATGATAACGAAAGATGGGGGATTCTGGCAATACAGTTTCGATTTATAGAGATTCTATGGATTTTGCCTCATAGAGTGACATACTGTTTTTCGAGGCAATCAGGTATGCAGCACTTTTGCTGGTATATGCGGCTATGTGGTCATAGAAATCGTTGCCGATGCTGAATCGTTTCACACCCAGCTCCGCCAGCTTATTCGTATCTGTCAGATTCGGGCGTGACAAGACATTCAGCGGTGCTGGCACTTGTTGTACAATGCTACTTATCTCTTCTTCCGCATGTAGACCGGGGACAAATATGCCACTTGCACCGCTTTCCACATATGCTTTTCCTCGCGAAATCGTTTCCTCGAAAGGATCATCCTTCCGAAAATAAGTATCGATTCGCGCATTGATATAAAACCCCTGAAAACCTCGGTTGTCCAAAGCGACTCTCATTTTTTGCAGGAGGGCTGCCTGCTCTTGTATCTCTTTTAACCCCGGCTTGGTTTTAAAAGAATCCTCGATGTTGATGCCAGCAACGCCCAAGTCAGCCGTTCGCAACACATTTTCCACGATGGTATCAGCGTCTTCACTGTAGCCTGCTTCGATATCTGCTGAAACCGGGATGTGGACGTGGTCTACGATCATTTTGATAATCGCCAGATGGAGAGCAAAATCGATCTTTTCCCCATCTGCGAACCCAAGAGACGCCGCGATTCCCCAACTCGTCGTACCAATTGCTTGAAAGCCGCTTTTCTCCAGAGATCGCGCCGAGAGTACATCCCAGGCATTCCCTAAAAACAAAAGATCGTCCGTGTGATGCAGCGCGTTGAATTTTTGAATGTTGTTCATTTTAGCACCCCTATTCAAATGATAACTTGTGAGGATTTTTCACAGCTTTTTGTTTGATGTTGCCGCTGCTCCCATAAGTACTGACCGCGCTGATAGAACGGAAGCGCGATAAAGGTCAACAACATGAGGATGGAGAAAATGAGCGGCCCTTGTCCAAAGCCGAGTACCTGGAGCAACACCCCGCCGATCCACGCACAAACACTCTGTCCAAGGAAAGCAAAGCCGCTGGCGCCGTAATACGCTCCACGTAAATGCTGGGGAGCAATCTCTCCGATCAGGATATCTCCGACGACAAAGCACAAGATTTCGCCGATCGTAAACACCACCATCGACACGGAGAGCCAAAACAAATCCGTAAATAGCCCGAAACCGAACAGCCCCACCCCAAACAATAGACAGCCCAGCTTCAACGCAGTCATCGAGGAGTATCGCTTCATAAACTTGGCGAGCGGATATTGAAGCGCCAAAACAGAGATGGTATTCACTACAAATAAAAAGGAATACGCCTCTATTCGATCATGCCCAATGTATTGGGAGAGTGTTGTGTCCAGATGCGAGTAGGCACCAGCGACGAACAAATTCCCGAGCAACAAGTAAAGAAACACTTTGTCCGTAAAAACGATGCGTGCCATCTGATTCATGGTGACCGGTTCAGCAGTTACATCCTTCTTCAGCTGTTCCTTGAACATGACCATAAATACCACCAATACAACTGCGTACACGGCAAAAATGATGGCCGTGACGAGGAACGGCAACAAGGATGTGCTCCCTGCACCCAGTTGCAAGCCGATTAACGGACCGATTGCTCCACCCAGGTTGATCGCGAAATACCTGGCGTTGAAAACAGCTGCCCGCTGATCATCCGGCGTGACATCCGCCAGCAGGGCGCGGGCTGTCGGTTCAAATACGTTTCGAAAAAGACCGTTGCAAGCACTTAAAACAAAAAACATCCACGTCTCCGTCGCGAAAACGTATCCGATCAAGACGATGCTCCAAGCTCCCATCGCAGTGATCATCACTGGATATCTGCCCAATCGGTCTGACAGTGCTCCCCCAGCAAAGCTGCTAATCGTCCCAACCAGCAAACTGAGTGCCAGGATCGAGCCTACTATCGCCGGATCAATTCCTTTTACCTTTCCTAAATAAATGCCCAAGAACGGAAGCGTCATAAAGAAGCCTGTGCGTGACAGAAATGTTCCGATAATGACACCCCATGCCACCGGATGAAATCTCATTCTCCCCATCTCTCTTTCCCATTCCCGTTTGTTATCTCTCGTGTTATCTTCAGTATATGGAACTTGAAAAGGGGTAAAAAGTGTTCGATTTGATTGAATCCTGTCACCTTTTCGAGCATGCATTTTTATCTGAGAAATGGGGGCCTGCATGGTTACCGTTCTACATTTTTTAGAGCTTCGTTCGTTTTTTCAACAAGAAGACATCGGGAAGCCGTTCCCTGTCACCATCGAAAAATTGGCTGGGATTTGGCATTGTACGCCCCGCTACGCCAAGCTGATTGTCCATAAACTAGCGGAGCTGAATTGGATCGAATGGAAGGCTGGACGTGGGCGAGGGAATGCCTCGGTCATGACGCTTCATGCGGATTCCGATGAGATCCTCCTCACCGAGGTCAAGCTGCAAATAGACAAGGGCGACGTCAAAGAAGCGATGGAGCTCATGAATCGCTACGGCAAAGCAGCCGTCAAAGACCAGATCATGGATTGGCTCTCAGAAGGAATGGGCTTCTCCAGCCATTCGGTATCGAACCGTTCCCAAGATATCATGCGCTTTCCGGTGTACCGCACGATTGTAACGCTGGACCCTGGCCTGGTTTACTACCACTTCGATGCACATCTGGCGGGACAAATTTTCAATACACTCGTCCATTATGATCTGAATAGTCGTTCGATTTTACCTTCCATCGCGCACTCATGGGAAAACAATTCAGATGCCACAGAATGGACCTTTTATTTGAAAAAGAACGTGCTTTTTCATCACGGACGGGAACTGACTGCACATGATGTCGTTTTTTCCTTGAATCGGCTTCGCTTGCATCCAGACAAGTATGAAGCAAGCTGGATGTTTCGTGATATTGAACATCTCATAGCCATTGACGACAGAACCGTGCGCATCCTGCTAAAAGAATCAAATTACTTGTTACTGCGGCTGTTGGCGACGATTCCTGCAAGCATTGTTCCCGAGGAAATCGTGCGAAATGATGAGGGAGTCTTCGGAGAAAAGCCAATTGGTACGGGGCCATTTCAACTGGTCCGTCTTGACGAGGGGATCTGTATTCTAGAGGCATTTCCTGGCCATTTTTTGGGAAGACCTCAACTAGATCGTGTGGAAATCTTGATCTTCCCCGAGTTGGACATGGGTCGCTTAAAAGAACCAAACTGGGCGTCTGTCATGGTGTCACACGGTGTCCAGACGAAAGCACAAGCATTAAAAGAAGCCGTCATCCGGGACGCTCAGGATTGGTGTGATTTGGAGGCGTTTTTTTCCTGCTGTAGTTTGCTCGTCTTTAACCAATGGAAAATCGGCCCGCACAATCACCTCAAATTCCGTCAGGCGCTTGATCAGCTGATCGATCGGGATCAAATGATTGCTGATTTGGGTGGAGATCGTATTTATCCGGCAAAAGGATTCCGAACGTATCACCCTGTTTTAAGGGAAGTGAGAGCAAGAGAGAACGAGCAGCTCTGCCATGCTGAAATCATGTCCCTGCTACAGGAAAGTGGCTATCAGGGAGAAACGTTGCGTCTCGTGACGACACCCTACCATAGAGAAGACGCGCTTTGGATTCAAGATCGATGCAGTTCTTACGGCATTCACATGGAAGTCGATGTGAGAGACCCGTCCGAATTCGCGAATCGCGATTGTTTACCCGAACATGACTGTCAGTTGTTCGGAAATGTGTTCAGCAGTGATCAAATAAGCGAGTTGGAGATGTACTTGCAAAAAAATTACTTTCTCCCGGCATTCGATGAAGCATTGGTTCGGGCGATCAATAAGGAGATTTGTTTGACTTTGCAGGAGCCTGACAGGCTTGCGCGGGAACACCATCTCGCCAAGATCGAGGTGATGATCAAGGAAAACTATGCTGTCTTGTATCTGGTTCAGAAAAAGACGCTTACGTTCTTTCATAAGTCATTGCGAGGTGTATCGATCAACTCCTCGGGGTGGCTGGACTTTCATAAAATCTGGTTTCAGCCGGAGGCTTTGCAGCAGCAGTTGTAACGAGAGGCGCGGTTGTGGTGGAGGAAGAAGGTCATTATGAAAGCTCTCCCTGAGTTGACGATCATGAACGGTGTAAACCAGGCGGAAGACAAAAGCTGTACGGAAGTCCTGTCACATGTTTGGAAGGAGACCGCCCGAACGAAGTGAGGATATAGGCGACTGGAAAACATGTGGCAGGGCTTCGCCCCGACCACTACGGCTAGAAGAAATCCCTCTTTGAAATGTAACTGAATGAAGTTACTATCCCTTACGCAAAAAAGCAATCCAAGAACGACCTTGGACTGCTTTTTTCTATTAAGAAACTACTTCGACTGGTGATACACTTCTTTCCCCGCAACGAAAGTCATCGTCACGTCAAATTGTTCATTCAATACCGTAATATCCGCATCATACCCTGCCGCCAGACGTCCTTTACGTTCTCCAAAGCCAAGAATGCTTGCCGGTGTCAGGGAAGCCATTTCCACTGCATCTGGCAAAGAGACACCGCTTAGCGTCACCATATTTCCGACTGCCCGATTCAGCGTCAGGATGCTTCCAGCAAGTGTTCCATCTGCGAGCTTCGCCTGATTGTCGTGGACGTGAACCTCTTGTCCACCAAGGTCGTAGGTCCCTTCACCCATCGCAGCTGCTCGCATGGAATCGCTGACGAGCGCGAGACGTTCTGCCGTTTTGACCCGATACAGAATCTTCATGACTGCTGGATGCACATGGATGCCATCTGCGATCAGCTCAGTGCTCAACTGCTCATGGTACATCGCAGCACCAACTACGCCCGGCTCCCGATGATGCAACCCTGTCATGGCATTGAAGCAGTGCGTAAAATGGCGCACGCCTGCATCTACTGCGTCCGTCGCTTGGGCAAACGTAGCTCCTGTATGTCCAGCAGATACGATGACATCTCGATCTTTTAACCAAGCAATCGCTTCAAGTGCTTCCGGTTGCTCAGGTGCAATCGTCACGACCTTGATCAGACCTTCTGACAGCCCGTATAGCTTTTGCACCGCATCGAGCTTAGGTATCGCGATGTTTTCTTCCTTTTGCGCTCCCTTGTAACGAGGATTGATCCACGGGCCTTCCAGATGGATGCCGATCGCTTGTGCTCCCGGAAGACCTTTTCTGCTGTGATGTGCGATGTTTACCAGCACTTGCTCCAATTGATCATAAGGAGCTGTCATCGTCGTCGCCAAAAAAGACGTCACCCCATGCCGCGCGAGTGCGGTCGAGATGGCCTGCAGTGATTCCGGTGTCCCATCCATCGTGTCGTATCCGTCAATCCCATGCATGTGCATATCCACGAATCCAGGGCAAATCCAGCCATCCTCAACCGTAACCACATGATCTGGCAATGCTTTTCCATACTCTTCAGCCTTGCCAGCATAGGTGATCGTTCCACTTACCACGACTACGAGACCATTATTCAATTCCTGTCCATCTGCGACAAGGTTCCCCTTGAGAGCGTATTCCTGGTTCAATTTGATTTCCTCCATCTTTGGCGTGGCTTTCGTAGCGCGCTTAATCTACTTGGGGTTGCCCCAGATTGCTGCAAATTCTCGTCGTCTCCGCTGCCAGCTTTTCAACGAGCTCACTCGCGCTGATTTCCTGGCTGAGTGGAGCAGCCTGCCCCGCCCACATCGACATGTACGCACTTTGTTGCTGCTTGCCCGCTGCGGCTCGAATGTCTTTCGTCAGGGCATTTTGTACCGGATAAGTCGGGAGCTCGTGATCAAGTGGGGCGAGTGTTGTCATGAACTCATTTTGAATGCCCCTTGCCCATTTTCCAGAGAAAGCACGTGTCATCACGATGGACTCTTCGCTCGTTTCTAGAATGGTTTTCTTGTGCAGGGCATGTGCTCCGCTCTCCTTGCACGTCAGAAAAGCCGTTCCTAGCTGTGCCGCCTGTGCCCCGAGCGCAAGTGCTGCTGCGATCCCTCGCCCATCCATGATCCCGCCAGCCGCGATAACGGGAATCTTGACCCGATCCACGATTTGCGGGACGAGCGCCATTGTCCCAATCATATTGCTTGGTGAATCCGGCAAAAAGGAACCACGATGCCCGCCTGCTTCGCTGCCTTGGGCGGCAATCATATCGACTCCGCTCGCTTCCAATGCAATCGCTTCGCGAACGGTCGTCGCTGTTCCAATGACAGTGATTCCCCGCTGCTTCAACTCTGCCATCAGGCGATGATCCAGAACTCCAAAGGTAAAGCTGAAAACGGCAGGCTGTTCCTCCAAGACGACAGCCATCTGCTCGGCAAACGGCTCTGTAAATTGCGTCACCTGCGGGTTGTGCGGGATGCCCAATCGATCTCGCGCATCATTCATTGCCTGCGCAACTCCTTCTGCGATCGGTTGATTGGCATCGAAATCTTCCGGGATAAACAGATTCACTCCAATTGGTTTGTCTGTTAACTCACGAATGGACTTGATCGCCTCACGAATCTGCTCAGGAGACATATAGGCCGCACCGAGCGTTCCGAGTCCCCCTGCTTCTGAGACAGCAGCTACCAATGCAGGCGTGGTCGCCCCCCCTGCCATTGGCGCCTGTATAATCGGCCATTTCAAATGTAAACGCGAAGTGATAGAATTATTTGTCCACATGTTGATTTCCACTCCTCATCTTATCATTGTTCAAAAAGTTGACTTTTCAGCACCGAGAAAATGGCGAGAACCGAACGAAGGAGGAGCGGAGTGTAGGGAATCTACATGAGCACCGGACTTCGAAGGTGAACGCCATTTTCGACGTCGACCTAGCTACCATGACCCCCTTCGTGATCAAAAGACGACTTTTTGAACAACCGCTTTTATTGTTTACTAGTTGATTGATCGTCGTTGCGAATCCATTCAAGGAACTGGGCCAACACCCGGGCGGTTAACCCCCAGATGACACGCCCGTCCACCTCGTAAAACAAATGCTCGACGGTCCCTTTTCGCCACGGATATCGTTTGCCTCCTGGGATCAGATGATAAGGAAAATCCTCTTCAGGTTCGTTCATGACAGAAGAAAGATACATCGCTGGCTGCGTTGCCAACAGACGATCGAGTGGAAGGATAAAGACCTCTCCGACCTCGTCTGGATTCGGCTTCATGTCTGGAATTCCTTCCACGTATCCGATAAAGGGCGTAATAATGGAGGAACCGGGTCCAATCACCTGATCCAGCTCGCCTAACAAATGAATCCGCTCAAGTGGAATCCCCAGCTCCTCGCTTGTTTCCCGAGCGGCCGTCGCCCAACGGGATTCGTCACTCTTCTCAGCTCGTCCTCCCGGAAAACATACCTCGTTCGCCTGTCGCCGCATGGTACTGGCTCTTTTTTCAAATAAAATGCCCAGCTGGTTGTCAGCCATTTTGACGAGCGGTAGCAAGACACTGTATGCGCCACTCGTCCTGGGTTCACGTTCTTGCAATCTTTTGGAAATCTCCTTGATGGCAGGAGCAGGGGAAGCCGCCCCTGATTCCTGTGGCAAGTACTCGGAGACCTCGATCAAATTATGGTCCGGATCACGCAAATACACCGAACGTATAGGCCCGATAGCCCCTGTTTTTTGAACAGGCCCTTCCACCAAATGGACGCCGCATGCATGAATATGCTGGATGACTTGTTCGAGTGGAAGCGATGTGACCAGACACAGATCAGCGGAGCCTGCGACTGGATGCATCGCTTTTGGCTCCCATTCTTGTCCGATTTGATGCAAATTGATTTTTTGTTGGCCGAAGTGCAAGGCCCTCCTGCCGTCGCCAAAGGTAACAGCCTTCATACCCAGGACTTTTTCGTAAAAGTGACAGGTAGCTTCGATGTCTTTTACCGTCAAAACCAAGTGGTCTAATCGATCGATCATATGCCTTTACTCCTTCTCGTCCCGATACATGCTTATGCTGTTATTATAGCAAACACAAGGCGGTTGCTCTTCTCCCCATTGTCCTCCAACATTTCCCTCTTTTCAATTCCCAAATTGTCTGATCTCCACTTCGCCCTATACAAAAACGAGCGTCTCCCTCGTAACTAGACGGGAAAACGCTCGCCATATCCACAACTTGCGAAACTATGCTTTTGAACGTGCCAGCAAGTACAAGAAATACGGAGCACCGATAACGGCTACAACGATACCAGTCGGAATCTCTGACGGCTGCATGATCCAGCGTCCGATGGTATCAGCCACGATGACCAATAACGCACCCGCCAGCGCTGATGTAGGCAAAAGCATCTCATGCTTTGGCCCCACTAGTCTGCGGGCCAAATGCGGACCAATCAACCCGACAAAACCGATGCCTCCACTCACTGCTACGCAGGAAGCGGCTAGCCCGACTGCGGCAGCCAGCAATTTCAATTGCTCTTTGGCAACGGGTGCACCCAAGCCTTTTGCCAACTCTTCCCCCAAATTCAGCACGTTCATAACACGTGCTTTGTAAAAGACATACGGGATTAAAATCGCGATCCAGGGCAGCAACGAAAGGACGAACTTCCAGTTGGTTCCCCAAATACTGCCGGCCAGCCAAGTCGCCACAAACTGGTACTTGTCCGGACTTAGCTTCAGCGTCAAGACGATCATTGCCGCACTCATCCCAGCCGCTACGGCAATCCCCGTCAAAATAATACGGGTCGGAGACAGCCCCTTGTGTCTTTTATAAGACAGTGCGAAGATCAGCGCTGCAGTCACGCTGGCTCCAAGCAAAGCCAACACTGGCAACAGAAAAACAGGTGCCGCAGACGTTGATGGATAAAACGAAATGAACAGCATCACCATCAAGCCAGCACCAGCGTTGATCCCTAAAATACCAGGTTCGGCCAATGCATTGCGGGAAATCCCTTGAATAATACACCCAGATACGGCAAGTCCTGCCCCGATCAGGAGAGAAATAACAATCCGCGGCAAACGGAACTCGAACAAGATCAGGTTTTGTTTGTCCGTTCCAGAACCGATCAGCGTCATAAGCAGATCACTTGGTGACAATCGTATGTAGCCTGTATTCATACTGATGATAAACGCGATGAAAATGAGGATAGCGAGTATTGTCATGACCGCAATAGCTCTATTTCTTTTGCGGGTTTGGTAATGGGAAACCATTTGCTGCATCATTACATCTCCCTTCTTTCTTTACGCGCCAAGTAAAGGAAGAACGGTACACCGATTAGCGCAATAAGTGCCCCTAACGGCGTCTCATACGGTGGATTTACCATTCTCGCTGCCAAATCGGCGAATACGACGAGCAAGCTGCCCAAAATGGCTGAGCAAGGAATGATCCATCGATAATCGACCCCAACCAAAAAGCGGGTCATATGTGGAACGATCAATCCAACAAAGCCTACAGCCCCAACAACGGCGACTGCTGATCCAGCCAAAATCAGGACGATGATCATGCCGGCCAGTTTTACTAACGCCGTGCGCTGCCCCAATCCTTTCGCAACGTCTTCACCAAGGCTGAGCATCGTGATGGAACGCGACAACATCATGGCCCCTATAAGGGCTGCGAGAATCCAAGGAAACATGACCTCCAGCTGAAACCATTTGGTTCCCGCCACGCCGCCTGCATACCAGAAGGCCAAATCTTGTCCAATTTTAAAGTACAGGGCAATCCCTTCGCTTAACGCAGACAATAGTGCGGTCAAGGCTGCACCCGCCAATACGAGGCGGACCGGAGTCAAGCCTCCTTTAGCCAATGACCCGATGCCGTACACCATACCTGCCCCAACGCCAGCACCCAAAAAGCTGTAGAGAATCAGGTACATGAACGGAAGACCTGGGAAAAAAGCAAAACATAATGCCAAAACAAACCCGGCACCTGCGTTCAAGCCAAGCAGTCCGGAATCCGCCAGCGGGTTGCGTGTCATCCCTTGCATGATGGCACCTGCAACAGCAAGGCTGGCCCCGACCATTGCGCCGCCGAGCAAACGTGGCAATCGAATCTCCTGAATAATCTGGTGTTGCGTACTATCGGGATTAAATTGAAAAATAGCTTCCCATACGACAGCGAAGTGGATGTCGGCTGCTCCAAATGACACAGACAAAAACATCCCCAGAATTAATGCAAAAACCCCGCCCGTTAAAATCAGCGTCGCTGCCCAAGGACGAGAGCGAAAATGAACCGGCTTTCCGTTATTCCCCTCTTTCAGGGAATGTGCGTGTTGACTCATACTTGCCACCTTTTTTCGTTAGTATGGAGCTGAGTTGTATTTGTGATACTGATTCTTATTATCATATTGAATTTTAGGCGATGCATGAAAACAGTGTCAATGGACAAACGCGCGCTATACTTTGTACATTTACGCTAACACCCTCAGAACATCATCGACCTTTTTTCCGTTGGCGATCACGCCGTGATTCATCCAGGTCATGAAATCCACCTGGTACGCCCGCTTGTTTTGCACCGCAGGAAGGGATTGCCACACGGGATGAGTGAGCTGTAGCTGCTCTGCTCCTTGCTTCCCCTGATGCCATTTATCAAAAGAGAAAAAAATATGATCCGCATCGAGCGTAGACAGCTCCTCCCACGATACCCCTTCCCTCGCCTGCTTGGAAAATTGTTTTTTGACGAGCAAATGTGGCTCCATTTCAAGGTCTTGAAACAACACTTGTGATGTGTAGTTTTTCTCTACGAGGATGTGGTCGGCCGAAATGCGCAAGAAGGCAACCTTCTGCCCTTTGAGACTGCGGCCAAGAGTACTTTTGGCAGCACGTACTTTTTGCTCATACTGCTCAATTAACCGCTCTGCGCGCTCCCTTCTGCCCAAACGATCACCGAGTGTACGCAATGTTTTTCGCCATTCAGGACCGAATTGGCGAATCACGCATGTATGAGCAATCTGCGCGCATTGTTCATACACATCGGCCTTCCAGCCTGTACACTCCCGAAGCATGATGACATCTGGGGCTCCACCGGACAAAAGCTGCACGTTATCAGTCAGCACATCATACGTCGGTACGTCGTGCAAGCCCAAATAGTCCTGCTGACCCCAATATGTATGCGCCCATTGAATCACAGGGCGAATGCCAAGTGCCAGCAAATAATCTTCCATATAGAGTGATACGACCCGCAAATCATCCCGATGGATGTTGCGATATTTGCCAGGTGCAAGCCCTACGCTCTGCTTAAATCGGCGGTTGAAATAATATTCGCTGTTGAATCCGACGTTTTGCGCGATCTCGTTGATCCGGTCCCCTGTTATGAGCAGGAGTTGCTTTGCCCGATTGATCCGCATTTGATTAATGTAATCGAGCGGTATTTCTCCTGTCATTTCCTTGAAGAGCTGCGTATAGCGCCAACGTGGAACATTCGCTTCCTGTGCCAGCTGGTCTACGGTCAGCGGCTCCTGATAGTGCTCCTCTACATACGCAATCGAACGTTCAACAGCTTTCCTCGGATCCAAGCTTGTTTTGCCTGGCACATTTTGCTTGGCCAAAAAACATAGTAATTCCTCAAACCGCACGTGATTATAAAATCGTTGCAACGCCTCTATGGCATCGCGATGCTTGTAAATCTCTGCAATCGATTCAACGACACGTGAAAAAGGCGTGCAGGTCAACTCCCCTACACAGAAAAAAGCCTCGGCACTCGGAGTTCCCATGTGGACGACACGAAAAGTCAGATAATAATAGTCGAGAACGTGACTCGTGCAACGGATCCGAACGTTCTGACGCGGTGCTGCAATCCAGCAACGCTCCCGAGCGAATCGATATGTCGATGATTCGATCTCAACGAGCCCTTCTCCGTCTGTTGCTACAATCATCGTGTAGTCTTCCGTCTCTTGATAGTCCTGCCATCTTTCCACATTTACTTTTTGGATGGCCGTCAATGCGAAGAATGATGGTTGAGATAGCTTGGCCCCTGATGTTTCGTTATTCATCTCCCTCACCCTTATCGTGAGAATGATTATCATTTATTATTATAATGAGTAAACATCCCGACGACAAGCTCCACACATGAAAAAGAAAGCGCATCTACCGAAGTGATGCGCTTTCTCTACTGAACTCGATTATTTTACAAACGCTTTGACTAAGTCGTCTGCCTTCTTCATATTGGCCAGAATAGCACCGGATTGCCAATGTGTCCGCTCCATTGGGTAGACACGACCTTTTTTCACAGCCGGAACAGATTTCCAGATGGGGCTCTCCAAAATCTTGAGCGCATCCTTGTTTTCTTCAGAAGTCCACGTGCCGTTCGACGGGAACACAATGATATGGTCTGCATCGATAAGCGGGATGGCTTCTTCTGATAAGACCACGTGCGTATCTTGATTTTTGGCAGCTGAATACGGCGTAAGGCCCAACTCCTTATAGAGCATGCCTGTGTAAACATTGCCATCTCCGAAGAGGGACAAATTCGGCTTATTTCCCACGTTCAAACGAATGACGGCCACCGTTTCATTGCCAATCGCCTTTTCAAGCTTTGCCTTGGTATCCGCTATTTTCGCATTGTACTTTTGGATCGCTTCGTCTGCTTTTTCTGGAACGCCTAGCACCTCGGCGATTTTCTTGAGTCTTCCAATCGTATCATTACGGAGTTCATCCGGCAGCTTGTACGTAGGGGCTACCTTGCTGAATTCCTCGTATTTCTTGGGATCAGCGTAGCCATCCACAATGATAATATCCGGATTGGCTGCTAGTAACGCTTCGATACTTCCTGTAATATCAAAAAGCGGCACGTCCAGCCCGAGATAATCCTGTTTGCCCCACGCTGGATGATACCACTGGACAACCGGTGTTACACCCAGTGCTGTCAAGAAGTCCTCCTGATAAATTGCGGCTACCCTCTGTGGTTTTACCGGAAGCTCTACATCGCCATACGCGTCTTTAACCACCTTGGTTTTCGGAGCAGTGCTCTCTGTCGATGCTTTCTGCTCAGTGGCTGTTGGCTCCGCCGCTTTTTCTGCACACGCAGTTAACACGAGCATCATGATCAATAATAATGCCATCCATGCCAATCCTGCTTTTCGAACCATTCTTACCATCTTTCTACCCTCTCTCGCATCTGTTGATGAATATCGAATTGATTCTCATTCTCACTCATTTGCATCCTGATCATATGTGTTTCCTCTCCATCTGGCAATGCATTTTCTCCACTATTTTTTGTCCAAACTCAACAGCTGTCCAGGCGAAATCCTTCCCTTTGTACAAAATCAATAATGACTATCTGTCGTTTGTCCATTGAGCTGCTAAGCTACTTTCTCTATGATATCTGATAATAATTATCATTGATAACAAACAGATTCAAACGACAACTGGAGGAACATGAAAATGAAACACATACGCAACATAGCAGGAATGCTAGGATTCTTCGTACTGGCTGGCAGTTTGCTCATCGGATGCAGTCCATCCGCTTCGCAGGCAACTACCACTTCCACGCATGGACAAGAAGCAACGAGCACACCTGGTAGCGCGGCAAGTCAAAAAAGCCTGACACGTCCCTATACCGATTATCTCGGGCATGCAGGCAACATCCCAGTCTCCCCTGCGCGAATCATCTATTCGGGGGAAACATTTGGCGATATGCTCGCGTTGGGCGTGAAGCCGATTGGGGGATTCGGGTACGCCAACCAAATCTTTGAAGACCAACTGCACGATGTTGAGAATATCGGTTTTCCTATTAATCTCGAAAAGGTCTTGGAATTACAGCCCGACCTGATCATCAATGCAAATACCGAAGAAAAAGAATATGAACAGCTAGCCAAAATAGCCCCTACCGTCATTTTTGATACATTCGCGCCATTGGAAGAGCGGATGACCCAGCTCGGTGATATTATCGGGAAACCCGAAGCAGCTACCAAATGGCTTGCCGATTACAAGCTCAAATCGGAGGAGATGTGGAAGAAGCTGAAGGAGTCTGGCATCATGAAAGAAGGAGAAACCGCCTCTGTCTTTACCTATTATCCGGGTGATCGGCTGTTTGTCATGGCAAGAACAGGGCTTTCCCAAGTCCTCTATGATACAAACGGATTCAAGCCCACTGCGCCCATTCAGGAAATACTCGATGCACAAAAAGGATTTGAACTCATTTCCGTGGAACGTTTGCCCGAAATAGCGGGAGATCGTATCTTTATTCTGAATACTGCGAGCGAGGAAGCTGAGAAATCAACACAGGAGCTGCTAAAATCACACATCTGGAAGGACCTTCCTGCCGTTAAAAATGGGTATGTCTACTTTATCGACATCGAAAAATCTAGCAGTGATGCGACAACAAGAGAATGGCTCCTGCAAAGGATTCCTGAAATCCTAGCGAAATAATCAATCATGTCCGCCTAAATTAAACACGAGAAGCTTTTCAACAAGGATTGAAAAGCTTCTTTCTTTTGTATACGATTGTTAGTATGTATGATAATGATTCTCACAGATAAAAAGGAGGGTACAACCGATGCTTCACTCCATACCATCTCATCCCCCTCTCGGTTCCCTTCATTTTAAGTTGTGTAAAGTAGAGCGGACGGCTTGTCCTTCACCCACTCATTTCCATACCTTGCTCGTCTTCCCAAAAGGTTCTGGCAGCCTCCATGTTTATGACCAAACGGTTTCACCTTTGGCTGGAAAGTGTTTTTTCCTTTCACCCTCTACTCCTTTTGCTATCGAATCCTCATACGATAGCACGATTGATTGTTACCAAATCTCGTTTACCGTCATCCAGTTTGATGCAGACAATAGGCCCCTGCCGTACCCACACGCAATATTTGATGGCCGTATCGAGCTGTCCGTTCACCCTTTTGCCCGGCTCTTGCGCTTATGTGACGCTTTGCTCTTGGGCAGATCAACCTCCACTGAAATGGACAGCTTTTGGCAACAGCTGCGGTTCCAGAAGCTGATCGGATTTTTACTTGAGCAAAATCTATCTCCTGACCATATCCCTAGTAAGAGCAAAGAGGTCGAGAACAGCATTCGTTATATCCAGCAAAATTATCAAGAGAACATGACGGTCAAACAGTTAGCACAACTGGCCAATGTGCCCTCATGGCAGTACACATTGCTCTTTCGCCAACTGACGGGTAAAAAGCCTTTGGAATATTTGACAGCGCTGCGCATTCATCATGCAAAAAAACTCCTGAAAAGCTCGAACGATTCATTGCGGGACATCGCCTCGCAGGTCGGCTTCACTGATGAGTATTATTTCAATCGTCGCTTTCGAATGACGACCGGTTACACGCCAAGACAATATTCCAGGCTTACTCATCGCATGGAGCTCGTGCAGGACTGGACAGGGCATGAGGTAGAGATCCCACTTCAGCCACAGCGCATCATTTATATTGGGGAGACTTTTAATGATTTGCTCGCGCTCCATGTTGAAAACATCGTCGGCGGGAATTTTACCTGGATGGAACGGACGATCTATCGAGACAGAGTAAGGCACGTGCAGGATATCGCATTTCCCGTTGACTATGACGATTTGACGATATTGAAGCCAGATCTGATCATTTTCGCGAACGCAGAAGAAGACAAATATATGCAGATGAGCCGGATTGCCCCAACGCTCACGTTTAATTCATTTGCTTCGCTGGAGGAACGGTTACATACACTCGGAGATTGGTTGGGGAAAAAGAACGAGGCACGAGATTGGCTTAGAAAATACCACACAAATGCTGCTAGCATGTGGAAAAAGCTCCGCTCCAAGATCGTACCTGGTGAGACTGCATCCATCTTTATCCATGGGCATGGCGGGCGTCTGTTCGTAATGGGCACGTCGGGACTTTCCTCCGCCCTCTACCATCCAAACGGTTTTTCTCCTGTGGATAACATTCAAGAAATACTGCAAGCTGGCTACGGCTTTATCGAAATTAGAGAGGAGGACATCCCCCTGTACGCTGGCGATCGGATCTTTATGCTGCTGTCCGAAGAACCCGTATCGCGTCAGGCTACCGCCACATTCATGCAAAGTGATAGGTGGCACAGTCTGCCTGCCGTTCAAAACGGCTATGTCTATTTTGTAGAAGCGCGAAAATGGAATTGCGGAGCTGCCCTTACCAGAGAGAAATTGCTGCATATGCTGCCATTTTTGTTGCACCATTCTTCCTGAAGCAAACAGGCCAGCTTCCCTATCGTGGGGAATCGCTGGCCTGTTCACTACAACTCTTCTGCTACCATCCATGCTACGTTTTTTGCTTGGAGTCCTTTATTCCATTCCGCTGGTGCTGCCGTATCGCTGATCACGATGTCGACCTCTCCCAGGTCTGCGATCTTGCACAATGTGCTGACCCCGATCTTGGAGTGGTCCGCTAGCACAATGCTTTCATTGGCATTTTCGATGAAACAACGGGCGAGTTCCGTACGATCCGGCTCATAACAGGTCAAGCCTTTATGGAGCAAGATGCCGTCAGCCGCGATAAACGCCTTGTCCACATAAAATTGTTTCATCATCTTCTCTGCATAGGTACCGCTTACCCGATGATGCTTGGCGCTCACTTTTCCACCCAGGAAGTAGATGTCTCCCGTAAGCATTCCATTGTTTTGGAACTCGATTAATCGATTCAGCGCCGTGATCGAGCTAGTGAGGATCGTCAAATCTTTTTTCGTCACGAGAAAGCTGATCATTTGCAAAGGCGTTGTCCCTTCATCGATGACAATGGTGTCGCTGTCTTGCACCAAGTCTGCTGCCAGCCGTCCAATCCGTTTCTTTTCTTCCGCTCTCAAGACTTCACGGGCAAAATGAGAGGGCTCGGAGCGCTCCACTGTCAGTTTTACTGCCCCGCCATAAACGCGCTTCAGCTTCTTCTGCGCTTCCAGCTCTTCCAAATACCTGCGAATCGACTCAGACGATACTTGCAGCTTTTCGACCAGCTCATTGGTCCGCACCTTGCCATTGGAATTGATCAACTGCAAAATGATTTGCTTACGCTCTTCCCCGAACAACGACACGCCGAATGTCCCCCTATCTCGTACTTACGTCAGATCAAACTTCTCTTCATGGATAAAAATCTGACGTTTTGCCAGCTCGTGAAAAATCACAGCCGGATCAAATGCTTCTTCTGGTGTATGGTACAGGATGTGGCGTACTTTGCGTCCGTCCTTCGTACCTGTTACCTCGACATGAAGAGAATACCCGTATAATTCCGTCTCTTTTCCCTCCCTAGAATTGTAGAGGTATTGGGAGATACAATCAAGGATTCCCACCTGGGTTTCCCCTACCGTGATGGGATCGTTCCGTAAAAAGCCATAATCATAGAGGGCTTTGACCAGCTCCATGTTTTGCTTCGGCCATGTCATGGCAGCCCGCCTCGGCAATCGCAGCAGTAGACAGGCCATTTAGTGTTATCGTGGTACCGGCCATGACAATATCGTAACCGCGCATTTTTTGGACTGTATCCGCATGATCGCGTACATTTACTGGAATAAAATCTACGCGCGGATCATTCAGCCACTCGACTACCTTGCGACCTTCCTCTTCATTAAAATCACCGATCGTGATCTGCTCAAAATCCGAATGCATCACGAGTTCAAGTACAGCTTCCCGACAAATATTTCCCGCTCCACCCAAGCAAAACACTTTCATCACCGTTGCCTCCTTACTGGTTTACTAAATCCAGAAACGATTGTTTTCCACCGCGGCGAGCAATTTCTCCATATCATCGGGGTAAACCTCTCCGATGTTGCCAATCCGAAACGTATCCGCTTGCGAGATTTTGCCTGGATAAATGACGAAGCCTGCCTGCTTTAGCCGCTCATACAGCTCTGCGAAGGTGAATACCTCGCTTTCGGGATAATAAAAGGAAGTAATGAAGGGCGATTGCGATTCTTTTGGCAACAGGACGCGCAAGCCAATTCGCTCCATGCCTTCAGCGAGTAGCTGCTGATTTCGCTGGTATCGCTTGTACCGTCTTTCAATTCCGCCCTCTTCCTCAAGTTCGATCAACGCTTGGTAAAAAGCTCGCACGACATGAGTAGGAGAGGTATAACGCCACTTTCCGTTTTGTTCCTCCATCGTCTTCCACTGGCTGTACAAATCGAGGGACAACGTACGGGCAATCCCTTCGCATTGGATGAGCGCAGACGTTTTGGCAATGACAAACCCGAATCCGGGCACACCTTGGATGCATTTGTTTGCGCTGGAGATCAGGACGTCGATCGAGAGCTCTGCTACATCCAGCGGGATGCCACCGAAGCTGCTCATCGCGTCTACGATATAGACTTTTCCATACTTCTTGGCGACTTCACCGATTTCTTTGATGGGATTAAGCATGCCAGTAGTCGTTTCCGAATGCACGACAGCCACATGGGTAATCGTTGCATCCGCCGCGAGTCTCTGCTCCAATACCTGTGCATCGGCTTTTGTCACTTCACCAAAATCAATTACTTCCGTCGCAATCCCATGAACTCGTGCCATTTCTACGATCCGATCCCCGTATGCGCCATTCGTCAGGACGAGCAGCTTGCCGTCTGCGGGAATCGCACTGCTCACCACCGCTTCCACACAAAAGGTCCCGCTGCCTTGCATCAAAACACTCGTATACTCCTCTACCTTTGAGGTTGCCAATTGGACGAGCTTCTGGCGGATTGCCTGTACCAGTTCATTGTAATCACGATCCCAGGTGCACCAGTCCCGTAGCATTGCTTCGCGTACGGTCGGTGAAGTAGACAATGGTCCTGGTGTTAAAAGCAAGTACGGATTGTCGGTTGGTCGTGTCTGATTCATGGTTTCTCTCCTTCTGCATGACGCTTCTCGATCTTTTCCAGTACTTCATCCAAACGCCCGATCTCCTCGATGACATAGTGGGCGCCTGCCGCAGTCAATCGCTCCGTTGCGATAGCCAGCCTTTTCTCCAGCTCTTCCTGTGGCATGCTCGTCACTTCCTCCAAGGACAGGCCGAGCTCGCTTCCACCCTTCAGGACGCCAACGGTCCACATCCCGGCATTTCTTCCTTCTTTCATATCGCTCGTCGTATCACCGACCTTGACGATCTCGTTCATTGGATATACGTCCAGCAGGATCGCATTTTGAAAGCACAGCCACGGATACGGACGTCCAGAAGTCACTTCACTCGGGGTGACGAGTGCGTCCGGTTCGTAACCCTGTTTTTTAGCTGATGCCGCTACGACATTCATCATTTCCCTTGTGTAGCCCGTGGTCGAGCCAATTTTGATTCCTTGCTCGCGCAGTCGTCCTACCAATTCAATCGCTCCCGGAACAGGGGTAGCATACTCGTGCAGCGTCGCCATCAGCATCGGTTCGAAGTCGGCGTACAATTCGTCCACATCCGCTTCATTTGGGAGACGTCCGTACCGCTCTTGCCATAGCGCTGCTACCCGATCCATTTTGCAAAGGGCCTGGATATGATCGCGCTTGAGCATCCCCATCGGTTCGCGAGCTTCTGCTGCTGTCAGCTCAATCCCCCGTTTTTTGAATACCTGTAAAAAGACAGCCAAAGGAGCGAAACATCCGTAATCTACCATCGTTCCAGCCCAATCAAATACTACTGCTTTCATGCTTTATGCCACCTGACCTTTCTCTTGGTAGGACCCTGTTGTCCGCTTGTGAAGTTTGGATGCGATCCATTCTGCGCCAGCACGAGCAATGATGTTGAGGACGACGATCAATACCGACATCGCTGCTGCCGGAGCCACATCCCCGGCGTCATCCATGTTGACGATAGAGACAGAAGCCAGCTTGAAATCCGCTGCGTACAGAAACACAACCGCTGAAATCGTCACCATCGAGTTGATGAAAAAGTACACCGCCATCTCGACAATCGCTGACATACAAACGGGTATCGTGACTCGCCACAATAGCTTTGTCTGCGAGATCCCCATGGACTCTGCCGCTTGCTCGAACTCGGGATCGAGCTTTTTCAACGCGCTCGTTGCTGTAATAAAGCCGACTGCGAAAAAATGAATAACGTTCGCCAAAATCAAAATCCAAATCGTCCCGTACATGCCGTGAAATGGATTCGACGGATGATTGAAGAAGAAAATGTACGCTAGCCCAATGACCATTCCCGGCAATGCCAGCGGGAGAATCGACAGGAAGTATCCAGCTTGGCGAAGCCCCTTCCACACTTGGGATTTTTCAATCGTGTAGGCGGTAATAAACGTGACCGCCGTCCCGATCACTGCCGTCAGCAAGGCGACGAGAATACTGTTCCACAGTGGCTCGATCCCTTCTCCGGCTACGTTGGAAAAGTCGTAATGATCCAAGCCGAGAGTCAGATTGTACGGCCATACTTTGATAAAAGAAGCCAGAACCACCGCAGCCATAAGAAGCAGCAAAAATCCGCTGACGCTCACACAAAGGATGGAATAAAACCAGTCGCGCAAACGATTTTCCTTGATTCGATACGGTTTGGACTTGGCTGTTACAGCCGCGTGTTGCTTGCGCTCAATAATCCGGTCCACGACAAACGCCACGAGAGCGGGAATAATCAAAAGCAGCCCAACCGTTGCGCCCATCGTCATATTTTGCTGACCGATGACCTGCTTGTAGACGTCTGTCGCCAGTACGGAAAACTGTCCGCCGACAACCTTAGGTGCTCCGAAGTCAGTAAACGAGAGAGTAAAACAGACAAAGCAGGCGCTGACGATACCGTATTTCACGCTGGGAATCGTCACTGCAAAAAACTTGCGCCAATGGTTCGCCCCGAGCGTATCCGCCGCTTCGTACAATTGATAGTCGGCAAAAGCAAGAGAAACAGCGAGAATCAAATACGCTTGCGGGAAAACATAGACGATCTCCGCCAAAATAATCCCCGCTGGGCCGTACAGATCAATGTCCCATTGAAACGGGAGCAACCCGAAGATCCCTGTCGTCACCAGCCCTTGATTCCCAAAAAGGTAGGTCAGGGCGATGCCGTGCATCATCGTGGGTGCAAACAGCGGCAACAGCGCGATCGCCCGAAAGACTCGTTTTCCGCGAATCCCGCTGCGCGTCAAGGCATACGCGAACAGGAAAGCGAGTGTGACTGCGATCAGCGTTGTCATCGCTGAGATGTACAAGGTGTTATTCAGTGACGCGGCCAGTGCTGGGGTGGAAAAGTAGGTTACGAAATTGTCCAGGCCGATGAACTGACCATTCTTGTCATAGAACGCTTTGGCAAACAATTGACCAAGTGGCAACAGAACACTCGCTGACAATCCAAGAACAACAAGGCCGATAAGCCACTTTTGCATGGCTTTTCCATCGAAGATCGATGTCATTTCCTTCATGCTGCTCACCCCTGTTCCTCTATGGTTGGCGCATGCTCAAAGGTCAGCAAATTCTCCAGCGGAAACTCCAGCCACACCTTTTTGCCTCGGGCAATCCCAAGTCTTTGTGCTTCGGCCGCTATCAAATCTATGGTAAGAAGCTCTTTTTTTATCTGGCCTTCCTCTTGCCACTCCAGAAAAATTCGGTAAAAAGCACCGCGAAATTCGATCTCGGAAATAGCCGCAGGTATGGCACATTCGGATTCTTGCTGCAAAATCCGCACATGCTCCGGTCTAATCGCTAGTAAGTGATTTGGATCAGATTGCGCATTCTCGAAACGACTGTACTCAAAAAAGTTGATCGCTCCGATAAAGTCAGCAACAAACGGAGTGGCTGGTTTGTTATAGATCTCCTCGGGTGTGCCTACCTGAACAACCTCGCCGTGATCCATCACGACGATCTTGTCAGCCATGGTCAAGGCCTCATCCTGATCATGTGTGACCATCACTGTCGTCATGCCGTACTGCTCATGCAAACGCCGAATCTCCCGGCGCAGCTTTTGTCTTACTTTTGCATCCAATGCGGATAGTGGTTCATCTAAAAGCAGGACATCCGGCGATAGTGCAATCGCTCGCGCCAAGGCAATCCGCTGCTGCTGACCGCCTGAGAGCTGGCTGGGATATTTGGCGGCGGCATGAGTCAAATCAACCATGTCCAGCGCCTGTTCTACTTTGGCTGCTATCTCTTTTTTCCCCAGCTTCTTTTCTTGCAGGCCAAAGGCAATGTTTTGGGCGGCAGTCAAATTAGGGAACAATGCGTACGACTGGAACATCATCGCAATGTTTCGTTTCGCTGGAGGCAGCGAAGTAATCTCCCTGCCTCCCAGAATCATCCGGCCTGTGGTCGGCTGCTCCAATCCTGCCAGCATTCTCAGTAATGTCGTTTTGCCGCAGCCACTGGGACCGAGCAGACAAACAAATTCATTCTTGTCAATTTCGATGGAGATGTGCTCCAAAGCCGCAAACAAACCAAAACGTTTACTGACCCCTTGAACGGATAGATAGGATGGTGTCATGCTGTTCTCCTCGCTGCTTACTTGGGTTCACTTTTGGTCGCGTATCGTTTTTCCCAATCTGCCAAGATGTTGTCACGATTTTGTGCTGCCTGATTCAGGTCAAGCTTGATTAATTGCTTGATCGGATCTACTGCGTAGCCTTCCGGGAGTGTTGCGCCTTCTTGCTTGACGCTGACGATGGCGAAGTTCTGGTTATAGGCCTTCATGACTTCATCCGAGATGGCCCAGTCCAAGAACAGCTTGGCTTCTGGCTTAATCTCACTCTTTTTGATTAAGGCATTCGCCTCTACATCCCAACCCGAGCCTTCTGTAGGAAAGACGACTTCAACGGGTGCGCCTTTTTTCTTCTCGGTAATCGAACGGTAGCCAAAGGAAATGCCGATTGGATATTCACCCGATGCGGCCATTTTCGCTGGCTTTGAGCCGGAATGCGTGTAGATCGCCATATTTTCATGCAGTTTGTCGAGGTACGCCCAGCCTTCTTGCTCCCCTTTCAGCTGCATGATTCCGTTTATCGTTAACAGCCCAGTTCCAGAAGACGCCGGATTCGGCATCACGATCAATCCCTTGTACTCCGGCTTGATCAGATCTTCGTATGAACGCGGGATGGGCAAATTGCGTTTTTCCAGCTCCTTGGTATTGACCGCGATCGCTGTCTCCCACGCATCGATTCCTACCCAGCTTGCAGGTTCCTTGGAATCCTTAAACTCCGGGGACACTCTCTCGATTCCTTTCGGCGAATACCCTTCGAGCATGCCTTGCTGTTCGAGTACAAGCAGGCTTGTCGCTGCCGTTCCCCATACAACGTCTGCTTGGGGATTTTCTTTTTCCGCCAGCAGCTTTGCTGTGATGATCCCTGTAGAATCGCGGACGATATTGACCTTTACATCTGGATATTTCGCTTTGAAGGTTTCCAGATACGTTTTGATCTGGTCATCCTCCAGCGCCGTATAAACGGTAATCTCTCCTGAGGCGGTTGCATTTTCTGTTGCGGATTTTTGTGTGTTTGGTTGTGACCCTGGTGATTGTCCACATCCTGCTAAAAACGCGATTGATAGAATGGAAGCTAGTAAAGGATAATGCCATTTCTTCATGAGAACCTCTCCTCTTTGCGGAATGTTCATTTCTCGATTCCTATGACCAATCTTACGGTCGAAATATGAAGTGGATGTGAATGCAATGTAAATGGTTTGTTTTTACGTGCTTTTAGTTGTTTTTAGTTGGTTTTTATCACAAATAAAAAAAGGCTCTTTTCGTATAGCGAATTTTTCATTTTTATTTGTATGTAAAAAATAAGTGTAGACTGGCGGGGCACTAAGCTAACGGGCAGCATAATGGGAGAACCGAGGAGTAATTGCATGGCATTATAAACGAAAAAATCCGGCATAGGCCTTCATAACAAAATGAATCATCCAACATTTGCGATAATGAAAGCGCAAGATCTTGAAACGTAAATTCCCCTATACTAAAAATGCAAATTTGAATGGCAATTAGTTGTGACGAAGAATGGGGGAACGAGCATGAGTAACAAGACAGAAGGATTGTTAACTAACACAGATTTTCGCAGGCTCTGGATTGGGCAAACTGCATCACAGTTTGGGACTCAGGTTGCATTATTAGGAATGCCATTAGTGGCAGCTCTCTATTTAGGGGCCAGTCCCATGTAAATGGGGTTGCTTGGTTTTGCCGAGTATGCGCCATTTATCATTTTCGGTTTGCTCGCTGGTGTATGGATAGATAGATTTCCCCGGCGACCAATTCTTGTCGCCGCTAACTTTTTCAGGGGTGCATTACTGCTCATTGTGCCGCTGACAGCCTTAACTGGATTCCTGAATATGACAGTTCTATATTTGGTAGCCTTCATAGTGGGTATCTGTACTGTCTTTTTTGATGTTGCCTATACATCCTTTTTGCCTTCCATTGTGAGCAAGGAGCAGCTTGTTGATGGGAATAGCAAACTAGAGACAAGTAAATCTACCGCACAAATTGCTGGGCCGGGTTTATCAGGTGGATTGGAACAGTTAATCACCGCTCCTTTTGCAATATTGTTCACGTCGGTATCCTTTTTTGTATCCGCTGTGTACATAGCCCGGATTCGCAAGTTGGAGACAGTCGTGACAGATGCGAAAAAACAAAAAAACATGTGGCTGGAAATTAAAGAAGGGCTGCATACGGTTTACACAAAACCGTTGCTGTGGGGAGTGGTGCGCTGCTCAACAGTCTTTAACCTTTCCTGGAATGTTATTTTTAGTGTTTATGTTCTATATGCATCGCAAGAACTCAAAATCAGTGCGAGCATTCTTGGCATCATTTATGGAACGCTAGGAGTAGGGTACCTATTTGGCTCTCTGCTTGCCCAAAGGGCTGTACGTCGTTTTGGAGTAGGTCCAACAATTGTGGGTTCCGCTACGATCGCAGCAAGTGGCGGTTTGCTTGCTCCATTAGCAGTAGGATCAGAGTTAAGTATTGCGTTGATTATGATGCTCGGACAGCTTCTTTTCGGAATGGGTGTCTCAATGTTTAGCATTAGTACCATCAGTTTACGTCAAGTAATTGTACCCGATGCCCTGCAAGGTCGCGTGAATGCTACATTTCGATTTATCTCGTGGGGTTCTTTACCGCTTGGTTCGTTAATTGGAGGGATGATAGGGGGGGCAATGGGTTTACGGTTCGCTTTATTTGCGGGTGGCATTGGATTGTTAGCTTCGGCTTGTACATTATTGTTCACCCCATTTTTACAACTACGTGTGAAATCATTTCATGAATTAACATTGGATAAAGATGTGTCTATAAAGAGCTAAGGAGTCACTTAAGAAGTATTAAATTAACGCCGGATATCGTTAGCACAATATAGGCAACGGCAGTCTAAGACTTCATTAGCCATGTTTAAAACATGAAAAATGCCATACGAATATATCGTATGACACATTATATCATTCCCTAGTAATCTAGGTATCTATCAATCAAAACCGTCTCTCTAGTTTACAAGTAGTTCTTATTATAGGGGTGGCGAAATTGGAGTTGCCAAAATTGTTTGGGATATTCGCGAAGTGCGATTCTGCAATGGTCTTCCTTGTGTCCATTGCGGAAGCATGTCCGTTAAACAATCCCGATGTGCAATTAAGAAATTGTGATTTATCAAATGTTGAGATAACTGATTGCGACATTACTGAATTGAAAATAAACGGTATCTTGATTTCAGATTTAATCAAGGACAATTGAACACTCCCGCCACCTACGACATTGCCGTTGAGGTGGGGGATTCCTGGGTAATCAAACCTTCTCGTTTGAAATTCACCAAGCGATCCCTGCGATTCCCGCAGTTGAGTTGGTGCTTGCCAACACGCTTCGCCCTTCGTTCAGAATGTTTCGACTGGCATTCTCATCGCGGTCATGGTGTGTCTGACAGCGCGGGCATATCCACTCTCGTAGGGAGAGTTGCTTCACTTCTTTGTTCTGATAGCCACATTGGGAACACAACTGGCTACTGGGGTAATTTTTTGATACCACCACCATGTTCCGCCCGTACCAGTGGGCCTTGTATTCCAGCATAGAGCGAAGGGTGGCCCAGCTTGCGACGAGCCATCACAGAGGATGGAAACGAAGTATTTGCCAGAAGCCTTTTGCGAGATCGTAGCAGATAGGATGCGCCCTTCCACTTCCCTTGATTTCGCGAACCGAAGCCAACCGAGCTTAGGTAGTTTTAGATGATTTTCAGCTACGGCGATATTGCCGTTCGTGAATTTCGTGGTGTACGATTTCACCGGATTCTTCCGGCTTTTTAAGCGAGGCGCTTCGTTTTGCTTCTGAAAAAACGATCAAAAGCATCGGCTAGATGGCGGACTGACGATTGCAAGGCAATGCTGTCGACTTGCTTGAGCCAAGGAAATTCCTTTTTCAGATAGACGAAACGGGCGCATACGAACCCCACTCCCTCCATTGAGTGAATTTTCTACCTTTATAGTACAAGCGTTCGTATGTAAGCATCAAAAAAAGACTGAGTCATCCATCCTAGTAGCAAACCGGATGAGCTCAGTCTTTTGTTTTTTGCCTATCATCTACTGTAAAGCAGCCCCCACAGCCGCCTCTGCATGAATCGTTGTCGTATCAAATACCGGAACCGTGCAATCTTGAGCCGAGATCAACAAACCGATTTCCGTGCAACCGAGGATGACTGCCTCTGCACCTTCCTTGACCAACCGCTCAATGATCGCCTGGTATGTACGTTTGGATTCCTCGCGAATGATCCCGACGCACAGCTCCTGGTAAATAATCTCATGGACGAGTTTTCGCTCTTGTTCATCCGGTAGCAGTACCTCTAATCCATGAACATCACGCAGACGCCCTGTATAGAAATCCTGCTCCATCGTAAATCGCGTCGCGAGCAGTGCCACTCGCTTATGGCCGTGGTTCGTGATCGCTTGAGCTGTCGCATCTGCGATATGAAGAAAAGGCAGGCTAGTCGCTTCCTCGATGGCATACGCCAGCTTGTGCATGGTATTCGTACAGAGAACGATCAGGTCGGCTCCTGCCGCTTCCAGACTTTTCGCCGCACTCGCCATCCGCTCGCCTGCTTCTTCCCAGCGCCCTGCTCGTTGCATTTCCTCGATCTCGGCAAAATCAACGGAATACAGAATGCTTTTCGCCGAATGCAAGCCGCCCAGCTTCTCCTTAACGGTTTCATTGATCAAACGGTAGTAGACCAAGGAGGACTCCCAGCTCATGCCGCCAATTAATCCGATTGTTTTCATTGTTTTCTGCTCTCCTTTGTCCGTTATTTTTGCAATTTCAATTATGCTCCAATATACCATTATCAGCCTCCTTAATCGACGTTAAATTGAGTCAATTCTCCTACAACACTTGTCCAAGCAACTCTCGCTTCCCTCGCATACACCAAAAGAGCCATTCCCCTTTTTCGGAGTTTAGCTCTCATGTTTGCCTTCTTTTCAATTACCTTCTACTCTTTATTCAGCTTGTGAAAATGCCTAAACAACTGATCACAGTACTCACGTCTCTCCACCTTGATCATGTTCAAAACGCTCGTATCCTTACCGGAAAAATAGTCGCGTAGATGTCTGTCCGAAAAACCGTTCACATGCGCATCCTCCGCCGTCGAGCAGTAATGAACGACCTTGATGCCAGACCAGATGATTGCCCCCACGCACATCGGGCAAGGCTCGCATGTCGCGTAAATTTCGCAACCTGTCAGGTCCATCGTGCCCAGCGTCTTGCACGCTTCGCGAATGGCTACCATCTCTGCGTGCTGGGACGAGTCCATATCTGCCATCATGCGATTGCTGCATACAGCGATGATTTCGTCCCCTTTCACGACAGCTGCCCCGAAAGGTCCTCCGAGCTTGTTGTTCATACCTTCCATCGTTTTTTCCACTGCTAGCTTCATGTAATCTATAGACTTACATCCTCCCTCAAGAGGCCTTTATTTTACGATGTGTGTCCCTGCTTTGTTCGTAATCGCATCCTTTAAGCTCTCCGGGTTCGTAATGATCACGCTTGACCCGTTTTTCTCCAAAAAGCTCAGGCTCGCCTCGATTTTTGGCAGCATGCTACCTTTTGCAAAATGCTCTTCACGAACGTATTGCTTCGTTTCCTCTACGGTGATGCGCTCCAGCGCCTTTTGATTCGGCTTGCCGAAGTTAATGCATACCTGCGGAACACCTGTCGTAATGATCAAGGTCTGTGCATCGATTTGCTCTGCCAGCAAGCTGGTGGCAAAGTCTTTGTCAATGACAGCATCAATCCCATCGTACGTATTTTCGCCTGTTTTCACAACCGGAATACCTCCGCCGCCAACAGCAACTACCACATAGCCCGCTTGAATCAACGATTTGATTGCGTCTTTTTCCACGATGTCGATTGGCTTAGGAGAAGGAACCACTCTTCTGTAGCCGCGACCAGAATCCTCAATAAATACCCAGTCCGGATGCTCTTTGCGCATCTCTTCCGCCTGCTCCAGCGTGAAGAAGGAGCCGACTGGCTTCGTTGGATTTTCAAAGTTCGGATCATCCTTGCTGACTTCTACCTGTGTGATAACGCTCGCCACTTTTTTGTTGATTCCTCTTTTGGCAAATTCGTTGGTGAGTGCCTGCTGGATTTGGTAGCCGATTCCACCCTGTGTATCCGCCACGCAATTGACCAGCGGGATCGTTGGCATCCCGGACACTTCATTGGCGATTTCGCATCTTTGCAAAGCAAATCCAACCTGTGGTCCATTGCCATGAGTAACGACAACGTTGTAACCTTCTTGCACCATATCTGCTATATTTGCCGCGGTTTCACATACGGCTTCATACTGGTCTTGAATCGTGTTGCGACCATTATCCTTAACTAATGAGTTGCCGCCGATTGCAACAATAACGAGTTTTTCCACTGGGCACTTCTCCCTTTGTTAAGATACTTTTGTAGCTGTTTCACTATGCGTGATCGTGCTTGGTTTGTTCCACTTATAGCACAGCGCATATAATACGCCGGATATGATCGACCCGCTAAGGAATGCTGACTTGCTGATGTTTGCCAACAGTGGCACATTTGGCAAGAAAGAACCGGATAGCGTAATCAAGAAGCTGACGATCAATACGCCGCATGCCACCATATTAAAGCCGTTTTTGTATTCTCCGTTTTCACCTGGTTTTACGTAGATGCCACGTAAATCTAGCTTTCTTTTTCTTTCAATGAAGAAACTCACCAGCATGATCCCCGTAATCGGACCGTACATGGAGCCGATAAAGCTATAGAACATATACAGCGCAGCCGTGCCATTCACCAGCTTCCAAGGTAAAATGACAGTCCCCAAAACAGCTGTCAAGATAGCCGCTGATTTCACTGTAAACATTTTCGGAAGAAGCGCTGTCATTTGCAGTCCAGATGGCAGCAAATTCCCAAACACAACATAGCTCGTCGAACCTATATTCAGTGCCAGCAACAAGATAATGACGGCAACAGGATTCCCAATTTGATCAATGGCAACGACTACATTAAAGTCTGTGATGCCAAACGCGATTTGCGTTCCAACCAACAATCCTACACACGTAATTCCAAACAGGATGTAGGATGCAATCATTCCAAGCGGCAGACCAATCATCGGAGCTTTCGGGTGTTTTGCCCGTTGCGTAAGGTCTGCAATATTTACAATCGGGCCACCCCAGTTCGATACCAATGCACTTACACATGCGATAAATACAAGCCAATTCTCCATCGGTTTGGCAGGAGCATAGGCAAAAATCGGACCAAATCCACCAGCAACACTGATCGCCCAAATCGCTGCACCCACGATGAAAATATAGATGATCGGTGAAGACCATTTACTAAACAGACTAAGAATTTTCATTCCACCTAAAAACAATCCAACTGTAATCGCCCAGAGGATCACGTAAGAAAGTGCGGTCGGGAAGTTTAATCCAAGAAAATCAAAGCCCGGAAGCATCTCCATATAACCCGGGAAAATTTTCTCAAAAATAACGTTAAAGGATTGTGCGCCAATAATCGTTTTTGTCCCAAAAAACACAACACCAGCGATAAGCCCACGACATATAGCAGGAATGATCGAGCCTTTTACACCAAAGGAGCTGCGCAGAAGCATCGAATATCCAATCCCGTACTTCTGTCCCGCATAGCCATTCAACACATAGCCAGCCGAAACAATCAAGGCAGCAATCATAACTGCCCACAAGACTTGCGGAACAGATAATCCGAGGACAAAGAATCCGGCTACAGTCATGTACGACATAAGATTGTGCACAGCGCCCATCCACACGGTCACGTAATTAAAGGTGCCCCAATCTCGATTTTCGGAAGTCTTTGGCAAAATATCGTCCGCATATCCATAGGACTTGAATTCTTCATATGATTCCTTTACGTTTGCCTGTCCCATGTTCATTCACCTTCCTCATTCAACCCAGCTTTCGCAACCTTCTTTTGCTACGAAAGCTGAGTCACTTAGAATGAAAAGCTATTAGCTAATCGTTTCCGTTACTGCGAGCAATGCTTTTTCGAAAGCTTCCATCGGTGGATACGTAATACCAGCACCGATCATGCCGATACCCGCGTCTTTGTGCGCAATCGCGGTATTGATAATCGGCAGGATGCCTGTTTGGATCACCTGACGAATATCAATTCCTGTTGCGACACCTTGGAAGTCGAGGAGAGGAATCGTGACGTTTGGATTGTCTGCTGTCGTAATTTCCTTCATCGTGGTAGAGAAGCCGATCGCTTCTTCAACCGTTCCACCTACGAGCGCGACAATCGCTGGAGCTGCCGCCATCGCGAAACCGCCGATCCCATATGTTTCGGTGATCGCACTGTCCCCGATATCCAAGCCGGAATCCTCTGGCTTGTAGCCTGCGAACATCGGACCGACAACCTTTTGCGCAGGTCCTGTGAACCAAGTGTTACCCGCCATGCCGCTTACACGGATACCGAACTCTACCCCATTGCGCGCCATCGTGGTGACAATCGTGCTGTTCTCGATTCCATGTGCTGCGTCCAGTGCGCATTTGCACATCGCCATCCATGTCGGACCAGAGAAGTAATCGCTGCTTGCTACGAAATCGAATACTTCGCGTTTTTGTTCTTTTGTGAAATCTGTCTCCAAAATGTACGGAGTCAGCGCTTGAATCAACAAGCTCGTACCCGCGTTGTTGCGGTTGTGGCATTCATCGCCCATGTGCAGTGCTTGCGCCAGCATGAGACGAAGATCGATTTCACCAGCAATTTTCATGGCATCACGCAGCATTGGTCCCAATACATCGCGCATCCAGTTCAGGCGAGCGATGACACTTTCATCGTTGGCACCCATGCGGAGAATTTTGGACATTTGCTCACTCAGGTTGGTGTAAGCGACGTTGCCATACGTTTTGTTTTTCACCACATGCATGAACATCGAAGCAGATGTGACACCTGCCATGGAGCCTACGCAGTTGTGTTCGTGGCATGGAGAGAACGTGATTGCCCCGGAAGCAGCTACCTGTTCAGCTTCCTCGATGTCTTTTGCCAAGCCCTCGAATACGATTGCACCGGTTACGGCACCTTTCATCCCGCCGCACATTTTGTCCCAAGTAATGGGCGGACCTGCGTGCAGAATCGTCGTTTTTGTCATGCCTGGTACCACATTGATCGCTTGGTCGAAGCCAACGAGCATCGGCTGAGAGTTGATGATGCGCTCTACCGCCAGCTTGTTTGCCGCAGCGATTTTCCGAGCGACAGTAGTGTTTTCCAGTCTGTCGAGAGCGTTGATCAGCTCAGGCTTTCCGCCGCCTGGAGGCTTCCAATCCAGATGAGACGCATTCGCATTTTGCTTGATGATATCGTCTTTGAAAAACTCGATCCCTACGTTGATCGCATGAATTTTTCCGTTAAACAGCTCGTTGATTTTGCTCATGATTATTCCCCTTTCGCAACAAATTCTCTAGCCAGAAGACCTGCGTTCGTGCTGCTGCTTGCAATCGTTACACCCGCATCCATCAGCTTCTTCACTTGCTCATCGAAGTTCGGTGTATCAAGGTCGGTACCCAATACGTAGCCCAGGATTTCCAGGTGTCTGCCTTCCTTGGCAGCCTGATCTTTTGCTTCGATGATCGCTGGCAGCATCACGCCTACAGGATCTTCGTGGGAACCGAAGCCCAAGATGAAGTCCATCAGAATGACGCCGACGGAAGGATCTTTTGCTTCTTCCAAAAATCTTGCAATGCGCGAGGACGGATCGATCATTGGATGCGGCTTGCCGTTTGTAAAGTCGTCATCGCCCATGTCGAGGTAGGTATGAGCCTTGCTCTCATGGATGTTTTTCAGCTTGTAGTCCGCTTTCTTTTGGATGTTGCTATATACGTCTTCATACTTTTCCATAGCGAGGTACATTGCTTCGTCGCACAGGGTACCGCCGCAGAACAGTCCGCGAACGTATTTTTGTTCCGGTGTCAGCTTTGCCCGCACTTCTTCAATCAGCGGCCAGTTGAGTGCGCGCTTATTGAGCTCGTCTTCGTTGGCGCCCGCCAGCACAACTGCTTTGATGGCTGCTTCCTTGCTCATTTTCGCAAAATGTCCGCCAGCTTGTACAACCGCTTCTTCGTCTCCACCGATGAAGTACACTACGACTGGCTTTTTGCTGTTTTTCACTTGCGCCAACACTTTTTCCTGAACGCTCGGTGCTGGTGGCTTGGAAATGAGCACGATGACCTTCGTCGCCTCATCCTCTTCCAGTGCTTTGATTCCGTCGAGCATCATGATGCCGCCGACTTGCTCGGAGAGGTCGCGACCGCCTGTACCGATCAGCTGCGTGATGCCGCCGCCGAAGTCGTGAATACGCACGCTCACCTCTTGGCTGCCTGTGCCAGATGCACCTACGATCCCGATGTTGCCTTTTCTCACAGCGTTTCCGAAGCACAGTGCTACATTGCCGATAATCGCTGTACCGCAGTCAGGTCCCATCATCAAGAGGCCTTTTTCATGCGCGAATTGCTTGAGGGCGATTTCTTCCTCGATGCTCACATTGTCGCTGAACAGCATGACGTGCAGATCGTTTTCCAACGCTTTTCTCGCTTCTCTCGCCGCGAATGCACCGTTTACCGAGATGACTGCGAGGTTTGCCTCTGGAATGCTGGCTGCTGCTGAATCAATCGTGGAGTACTTGATCTCCGTAGCAGATTTGCTGCCGCCTTTTTTCTTGAACAGCTCTTCGATGGCGATGAGAGCGCTCTCGCATAGCTCGTCTGTCGCTGCCTTCACCACGATCATCAGGTCGCTCGTTTTCGCTGCTTCCAGCTCAGGTGTGAGCAATCCAACGTTTTTCAATACCTCTTTGTTCATGTCGGTGCCCATCGCAATGACTGCTTGCTCGACACCTTCGATTTGATTCGCTTTTGTAGATAGAGACATCAGGGATACCGAGTCAAAATACGTGCTTTGCTTGATTACGACTTTGGTAGACATACGTTACCTCCAGCTTCTAGATTTCGTTCCAAACCACATAGGATGCCAAGCAAGATATCCGTGCCTGAAGTCGAGCCGATCCCGATGATTTTGTCTAAGGCAGGGACAAGCTCTTCCAAGGAGCCGGACACCATGCACGAAAGCAAATCTTGGAGTGACTCTCTTACTTGACCGTGAACTGCTTTTTTCAGCGTAATCGCACTGATTTCGTTCGTTAATGTTTGGGACGAACGGACGATTTCATCGAAAAATGGGCATGACAAATAACAGGAAATGTTTTGCATTTTGTATACACTGCACAATCCCACTAAAAAATCGTCACCCGAGGGTGTTAACCCCGGACCCAGTCCGATAAGACTTATCGCATGCTGAGTAGCTGACTCTATGCGGTTGTTCGCCAGATCGTCGGAAAGCATGCCTGCACGCTGGATCAGCATACGGGACATCTCTTTCTCAAACGGACTGGCAGATTGAGAGGACATTTTCATGCCCCCCGTCTTGCCGTATACGTCCACGTAGTTTTTCGTGAACGCCACATTTCTTCGCAATACTTCTAGGCCTTCTATGTCACAAGGATAGGAAGGAAGCACACCTTCCCACTTTGTTGCTTGCTTGGTCCATATTCGCAAATCCGCTCCGATAACGAGCGTGTTCTCTTCCGTAATGACCGGAGCGTTAACTGACAGCCCCAACTCTGAAAAGCCTTGTACATCAATGATGAGCGTGTTCGGTGCATTGTCTAGCTGATGGTTGCCAATGGTGTACAATTCCCCGTTTTCGCTGCATGTCAGATTGATCGTTCGCTCAAAAATACTGTGTACGGTCCCACTAAAGTTTGCTCGTGACAAACGCTCAAGGAAACTAGCATCGCCAGACAGCGCCTGGATGTACATGGGACGCTTTACTTTGCTCCTGCTTCCAGCAAGATTTGTTCGATTTCGGTGTAGCCTTTTCTTCTCGCCAGTTCAAGCGGTGTTACGCCGTATTTATCTACCATTTGTACATTGCAGCCATGCTCAATCAACAGCTTGATGATCGTTTGTTGCTTCTCGCCGCCATCGCCTAAGATAATCGCTTCGATGAGTGGTGTCCAACCGACAAAGTTGGTATGGTTTACATTGATGTCAGTCGTCGTTACAAGCTCACGTACGATGTCCACATGACCCTTTTCGCATGCTGGTGTAATTCCTACTCCCCCAAAACGAGTCAACAGCTCCAGGTTTGTTCCTGCCTTGATCATCATTTTGATGAGCTCCAGCTTGCCGTTGATGCAACCGAACAAGAACGGGTTGAAGCATGTCTCATCCTGTAAATCTACATCTGCACCCGCTTCTACCAAAAACGATACCGCTTCCAATTTGTCGTTCATGGCAGCAGTCAGAATCGCTGTACGCTTTTGTCTGTTTCTTGCGTTGATATCTACGCCCTGCTCCAGATGCTTTTTCAGTGCTTCGATATTCCCCTCAGCCGCTGCCTCGAGAAATGCCTGTACTACGCTTTTGTCCGTCATAGTAAGCCCTCCATGATCTCGTGATTGAACAACCCGCCAAGATTGGCTGAGCGCTTGCTCTTTTAAAAAACAATTAGACAAGCACCCGTACTTACATCATTATTTTAGACAGGGTGAATGGAATCGTCATTGTGTATGGAAACTAAAAAAATAGAGGTTTACTTGTGCACATTGCACAATTACAGGATTCCCTTTGTGGCAAAGGAGTGAACAGGATGCTTACCATCAAAGATTTGCTATCCATCCAATCCATCGATGGCATCAAAATCATCGCTGGAGAACAAGGCATCAATAACGTCATCTCCATCGTCAATATTATGGAGAACCCGGATGCTTTTGACTGGCTGTCATCCAATGAACTGCTGCTCTCCACCGGGTATATTTTCAAGGACAATCCCGAGCTGCAAAATAAAATCATCAAAGAGCTGGCAGAAATCAACTGTTCCGGGCTCTGCATCAAGATGCACCGCTATTTCGATCAAATTCCGCAAAACATGATTGATCATGCCAATAAGTACGGACTGCCACTGCTGGCACTGCCTTTTGAATACACGCTGTCTAAAGTGATTGCCATTATTAATGAGAAAGCCTCCGGACGTTACGATTTGTTGAACCGCAAAACATTGGACATGCATAATGCGCTGTTTCGCATTGCGCTCGAAGGTGGAGGACTGGATCGCATCGCATCTGAGCTGTCCGAGACAATCAACAACCCGATCCTTATTCTGGATCAGGACTGGCATCTGCTTCATTACACGGAAATCTGGCACAATCCGATTCCGCTTGACTCCTGCCTGACCTTGATCAAGAGCAGACCTGTGTTTACCCGTGACTTCACTGATTCCGTGCCGAGAAATATTAGCCAGATTAAAAAGTCGATCAAACGCATTTACCACGCCAAGGATTACGAGATCAAATGCCGGATTCTCCCCGTTGCCGTTGCCAATCACATCTACGGCTACATTGTCGTCTGGCAAACGGTATGGGAGCTGACTGAATTTGATTACATTGTGCTGGAGCAGGCCTCTACCATCGTAGCGCTGGAGCGGATCAAGGCGAGGGAAATCGAGGAAGTGAAGCTGAAGATCAGACAAGACTTTTTCGATGACTTGTTAACGGGAAAAATTACTTCGTCTGACTCACTGCAAACCTTATGTGATTTGCATGGGCTGCAATCGAGCTACATGTATTTTTGCATGGTCATCAATATCGAGCCGGTTGAGCTGGAAAATTTGGAGGATATGGTCGATCGCAAGTATGAGCTGGATCGGATCGCCAAAAAATGCGTGGATCTCGTCTATGAATATTCGAGTAAAGCTCCTGGAGAAATCACCTGCTTTTATCGGAACAACCGGATCATCATCCTCATCGGACAAAATGAGCATCGACCTGTAGTATCCGCAAGCGAAGCCAAGCAATTTGCAAATGAGCTGTACAGCGCTCTCGCGGACAAGATCAAGAAGACCTTGTTCTTTATTGGGGTCGGACGTCAGTATAAAAACATCGCTTCGCTACATAAAAGCTTTTCTGAAGCACATGAAGCGATCCGCCTGATGCAGAAGTTCAACAGCAAGGGCGACGTCTCTCATTTCGATGATTACTCCGTCTATCATTTCTTGGATTCCAACATTAAGGATATTGAGCTGGAAGACTTCTTTTTGAAGCGTCTGGGAAAGCTGTACGAACATGATCAAGAGTTCGGCACAAGCCTTATGGTGACCTTGGATAATTACTTTCTATACAATCAAAACGTCAGCGAAGCGGCGAAAGCGATGTTCATTCACCGCAATACGTTTATTTATCGGATCGAGAAGATCAAAGAGATTTTGAACATGGATTTGAAAAATTCGGAGGAGCTGCTCCAAATCCAGCTGGCGCTCAAGATCGGCAAGCTTTTGCACAAGGAGTAGAGCTCGGAAGAGCGTTGTCTTCTTGCTATTGTGGTCGGGAGGAAGGCGTGCCACATGTTTTCCAGTCGCCTTTTTCCTCACTTTGTTCGGGCGGTCTCCTTCCAAACATGTGACACGCCTTCCCGTACAGCTGTTTGTTTTACTCGTTTTGAACTACTCGTAAGAGTAGGGGCTTGCCGAAGATTTCGCTTGAATATAAAAAGAGCCTCTTTCAAAGAGGCTCTTCCTATTTAGTTATGAATGTATTTTTCAAAAACTTTACCAAAGTCTTTGACGACATATTTGTAGCGCATGTCTTCCAGCCAATCGAAGGTGTATTGGTTGATGGATTTGAATTGTGAAGCTACGTCTGCTTGCAGTCCAGTTACACGGCCTAGTGTGCTTTGGGCGACGTGGAGGCTATCTTTTGCATGCTGGAGCGCAATTTCGTTATCGTGCGTAATCGATGCGATCTTCACAAGTGCTTTGTAGAGGTCTTTTAGCTCCTCCAAATGCTTTTTGTTTACATCGATCGAGTAGTGCTCATTTCCCATCGTGAACTTGATTTCGACATCCAGATCGACGGTTCCGGCTGTTTCCAGATACACGTTGGAGATTGGATGTGTATGGTATGAATAGCGGCGCAGCATGCGTTTTTTGCTGGTGGCACTTGTGCCATCCAGATGAACCAGACCCAGGTTGGTGAAGCAATACTCATCGGACTTTGATTTGATCAAAAAATAGATCTTTTCATGGTCCTCGTGCATGATGTAATCATCGGCGTCCACCTTGTCATAATCGGCTGGTTTTACCACGATTCCCACATTGCTCAAGCCAAGTGCGTCTGCCGCAAGCTTTCCAAACATAATGAAACAGCTCCCCTCGATATGTACGGTGTGAAGTCTATCCAGTTATACGTCAGTGGGGGGACTTAGTTGCAAACAACTACTGTGCTTCACCTAATTTTTTGAGAAGGCCAGCAAGGACATCAAAATCAAATTCTTTTCCGTTCCGTATTTTGATAGTCTTCCGGTCAGCATGATCAGACTTCTCAAAAAAGCCAGCTGGAGCATCCTGATTCGCCGCTTGAAACAGCGTTATGTTAATCCAGTCCTTTGCCGGAAAATACACACATGCCTGCTTACCCTGAACGGAATAAAAAGCTTGTTTATACTTCACCTGCTCTTCTACATTCGGGATGTTTTCATGGATGAGTTGGCGAATCCGATTGCAAACTTCTACCTGAGATTCATTGGTTATGTTTTGGATATAATCCGTTACTTGCTGATTCATGAAAAGCCCTCCGCTTCCACAAAGTGATGGTGCTTCTTGTCTTTATAATAATCGACATAGGCAATAGGAGGCTTCTTCTGGATTGCTATTCTACTGATTACAGCCAAGTCGTCTTTTCTTCCGCAGCTACCCGGCTCGTCTCAGGAGCATCTGCCTCGGGATACCCAATGAACAGCGTGCCCACGACCTTTTTATTTTCCGGCGATCCGAGGAATTGCAGCAATCGCTCGTCACGAACCAAGCCGACTCCTCTTGTGCGCCAGACCATGCCTAGTCCCAGTTCTTTCGCTGCCAGCCACATGGAGTGAATCGCGCAGCAAACCGCATACTCATTATCCTCTGAGGATGCTTCATCCCCTGGGATCACATCAGCCGTGGCGACGATGACGAGCGGTGTTTTTTCCAGGACGGCCAAGGAATCCTGCACGAGATTCGGCTTGGTTGGAAAACGCTCCAGCAAAAATTCCTTTGCGATTTCCTCGAACCGCAGCTTCGCTTCTCCTCTGATTACGTAAAAATGCCACGGCTGACGCAAGCGGTCATTCGGGGCTAACACGGCGCAATCCAGCAGCGCTTGGATTTTCTCTGTTTCTACTTCTTTCGGAATATAGTTACGCACGGCTCTTCTGCTTTTGAGTGCCTCTAGTACGGACATGCTGGTTCCTCCTCGGTTGTACCATTTTCTTACTAGTCTCAATCATTATATAAAAGGTTGTCGTGATCGTATAGGTAACCATCACCGGGAATGAATAGCCAAATGTGCTTGGTGTTCGTCTTCTTTTGCCACGTAGATGTCATACTGCTTATGGTCTTGTTCTTGGGGCAGCATCCCCATGTCTCCCCCTAAATGACGAACTGCATGAGAGTGACTGCGTGTCCGAAAACGAATGCCATGAGCACTTAGCTTGTTTACCACGCGTATGTATTCCTTATAACCAAACGCGGTGTGGATCAAGCACTTGTACTTGGAAAAAAGGGTGAGAAAAAAGTCCATAAACCGCTCCACTCGCCTTCCTTTTTGTAGTATATTCCAATTATTACGGAAAAGAGAGGGGCTATCTACTATGAATCGAAAGAAAGTATTCACTGGTTCGCCTTGGGAGCCTGTCGTGGGCTATTGCCGCGCAATCCGAATAGGCGACCGGATCGAAGTGGCTGGCACCACCGCCATGAAGGACGGGGAAGTCGCTGGTGTGGGCAATGCCTATGAACAGACGCGGTTCATCCTGGAGACGATTGAGAAAGCATTGCGAGAATTGGATGCTGATTTGTCTCATGTGGTTAGAACGCGAATGTTTGTGACGGATATCAGCCAGTGGGAAGAGATCGGAAAAGCTCATGGGGAGTTCTTCCGCGAGATTCAGCCTGTCGCTACGATGGTTGAAGTCAAGGCATTGATTGATCCGCGTCTGCTCGTTGAAATTGAAGTCGAAGCGACTGTTTAGCATGATTCACGGTGACGTTGTGGGTTACTGACAAACAAAAATAGGGCTGACAAGCGAAATCATACTTGTCAGCCCTTTCTACTTTTTAGATTACAGGTCAATGACAGGAATACTGCCACCCACACTAATCGGCTCGATCGCCTTGCCGCGAGACCGCACCAGAGTGAAATACTCAAAGCAACCAATGACGCCAAAATCACCATCGATCACTCCTGGATAAGCGCGATTCACGGAATACTCCTGGCTGAGGTGCGCCTTCAGCGCCTCTCCTTTTTGTGCCCGATAGGCCGAGATATCGACCTTTCCTGTAATCGGAACCGCTGGCTTTGGACCATGATCTGGGCAATGATCGTAGTAATGCGGGATCGAAACATAGTACAAATCAGGATATTCCGCGGGAGCCAAGCTCGTTTCCGCTTGTTCGACCGCCCGCGTCGTCGCCTCGCACGTGACGATATGATCGGGATGACCAGTCACGCCATCCGGGGGAAACGTGACGACGACATTGGGCTTCCACTCTTCAATTGCCTTTCGAATCTTGCTTACCAACTCATCCATGTCAGCATTTTTCAAGGAACCATCCGGGTACCGGAACAAGTCGAGACGACTGATTCCGAGCACTTCCGCAGCTGTTTTCAGCTCTAGTTCACGATGTTTTGCCAGCTTTTCTCGGCAATCGATATCGAATGGACCGCTGCGTCCTTTGCAGCCGGAGGTAATGCACAAATAACATGTTTCATGTCCGGCATCCTTGCACTTTGCCAACGTCCCCCCGCAGGCAAAGGACTCATCGTCCGGATGGGGAAAGACGACCATTACTTTTTTCATTTCTGGCACCTCACTTGCCGCTTGATTGGCGTTCTAGACAAGCCAATCCTTTTGCTATCACACCGTAAATCGGATCGTTTTGCGCATTTTCGATGACGACCTGCGAAGTATACTCTTGGACGCGCTCTACGACGATCTCTCGCACGCGATCATCGTTTTGCAGAACGCCTCCCTGCATGATCATCTGAAACGGCTTGGCTTTCATTTGCAACGTATCAATGACAGTCCGAGCAGCATCGAAAAGCTCTTCGCCTGCGACCTGCAAGATAGCTGCTGCCACCTTATCTCCGGCAAGTGCCGCTTGGCTGACCAACGGCGACAGCTCTCCTACCTTCTCTACGGAATAATGCTCACTGTACGTCCAGTTAAACAATTCATCTACGCGTCCCAGTCCAACGTGTGGGAGGAGCAGTTCCTTCAATACGGTCGGCTCGCCGCGACCATCCGCTGCTTTTAATACAGCCATAATCGCTTGCTTGCCGATCCAGTAGCCGCTGCCCTCGTCACCGACCCGATGCCCCCAGCCTCCTGCTCGCGCCGTTTCCTGTTCATCGTTTACACCAAAGGCAATCGATCCGGTGCCTGCGATGACCAGAATGCCGGGCTTCCCTCCTGTGGCACCGAGTAATGCCGCAAACCCGTCGTTTTCCACAATCAGATGCTGGACGCGAATACCGAGCTGGTGCAGCACCTTGCTCACCATCCGCGAGATCACTTGTCGATCATACTCCGTGTCCAGGCCAGCGATCCCGAACACCGCGCACTCGATTTCCCATTCGATTGGTCCTTCCGGAGTCGGTGTGCCGCTCATAAAGGGGGCAACTGTTTGACGAGCGATCGCATCGTCCAGAGCTTGGCTGATCCCTGCAACCAACTCACGAGCTGCTGCTTCCTCCCCGATCCCTTGATAATTGCATGAACCGGAGCGTCCTGCACCGATTTCATTTCTGGAGCGGTCCACCAGTACCGCCAGACACTTGGTGCCCCCTCCGTCCACTGCCAGAAGAGGTATTCGCACCACTGCCATTACCCCACACTCCATTCAGCTGTCATCTGATCAAGCCCTTCCATCACTTTCGCAAGCGCCTGCTTTTTCTCCGACAGCCATTCTGTTTCCTGCTGGAGCACCGCTCGGCGCAGCGCGATCATGCGTTTCATTTCATCTGGATTGGGTCCACCAGGAAGCTTGCGGATCATCACGAAATGAACGGGGTCAAGCGCCAGTCTGAGCTCTTCTGCTGTGAGTGACAGCTCCCGTCCGATTACTTCCACGGCTGCACGGTTTACCAGCTCCAAGCTGATTTGGTTCGCAGCGAGATGCTCGCTCATCGCTTCTTTTACCACACGACTCACGATGTGATGAGATTTGCGGAACGAAAGTTGATCCGTACGCACCAATGTATCCGCCAGCTCTGTGACGGTCGCAAAGCTACCTTTTGCCCGCTCCAAGAGGACGTCCTTGTTCACTTCCATCGTACCCACAACGCTCGCCATCAAGCGATACATCTGCTCAAGTACGCCCATACTCCGCCACGCGTATGGCTGCATGTCATCCTCAGTATCCACGATATCGCCAAAAGGCGTGTTGTGCATCATCGTAAGCACTGTCGTCGCATTCCCTGCTGCACTGGACAACAGAGAGCGCATATGTTCAAAGGAAACCGGATTTCGCTTTTGTGGCATGATCGAGCTGATCTGCACGTATGGACTCGCGACTTTTAACCCCGCGAATTCTTGCGTGCACCACAGCAGCATATCTTGAACCGTACGCCCCAAATTAATCGCTGCCAATTGTACGGCTGTCGCTACTTCTCCCAAATAATCCGCGCCGCAGACGGCATCATAGGAGTTTTCCACCAATTCATCAAATCCGAGCAATTCACGCATCCGCTCCCGGCTGATCGCAAAGCCGGAAGTCGTCAAGGCCGCTGCTCCCATCGGTGAACGATTGACCGTGTGATAGGCTTGGATCAGTCGCTTGATATCACGGCTGAGCATGTCAGTAGCCGCCATGATGTAATGCGCCATTGTCGTCGGCTGAGCCTGCTGCGTGTGTGTGTAACCAATCATAATCGTATCCACATGCTCATTTGCAAAGAGGAGCAAATGCTCTTTCAGATAGAGGGCAGAAGCCAATGTCACCAACAATTTTTCACGCAGCACCATGCGGTATATGGTAATCCCCATGTCGTTGCGGCTTCGAGCCAGATGGAGATTTCCTGCCACATCAGGAGCCAGTTCCAGTAATCGGCTCTCTACCTGAAAGAACAAATCTTCAAACTGCCCGGTGTAATGCGATTGGCGCAGCTCTTCCATTTCGATCCCACACAGTGCACCAGCAATTCTTTTGGCCTCATCGTCTGTGAGCAATTCTTGTTCACGAAGCATGATCAAATGTGCCTTGTTGATTGCCATCATCGGATGTAGCAGATGGTGCTTCGCCTCATTGAATGCAGGCTCTAAAACCGCCTCCACATATGTCTTGCCAGGGAAACTAGCTCCCTCCTGTTGAAAAATTCGATCTCTGTAATTCATCTTACTTGCATCTCCTTCCCTATCCATTCGTAAGCTGCTTCTATTTTTGTATCTAATCTTCTTTTTAGGAGGGAGGCGACCGCCGAACGATCGCCTTCCCTTCTATTATGATTACTGCTGTGGGCTAATCATATTGACAAACAATCGGATCGCACCCGGAACGAGTGACGGAATTTCGCGATACCACACGAGCGAGCTGTAGGTATACGTTCCTTTTCCATACTTGGCAGTGAGGTACGTACCCGTAAATTCCTTCTCGCCTTCGTCTCCATTGGAGATCAGCTCGGTGTATTCCTTGCCCCACTCGGATGGATTGTAAGCGGAACGATCCTGAATCCAGTTGTCCCAATCTTCCTCTGTGATTTTGTTCGGCGAATTGAACAAGGTATGATCTGGTGCCAGTACTGTTACTTTGGAGTCTTCGTCTGTGACACGCCATTGAATCAGCGGAGCACCGATTTTAATCGGATAAGGAGCAAGCTCCGGCTTCCATTTATCCTCTGGCTTGTGGTATTGCACGACCAGATTTCCGCCGTTTTCCACGTACTTGAGCAAGCGTGCATTCGAAGGAATCAGCTCAGGTCGGAAACCATAAGCGCGAATGCCCAGAACGATCGCATCGTATTGATCCAGATCCCCAGACTCGATGTCTTTTGCCGACAGATTGGTCACATCGACTCCCAATTGGGACAAATACTGATCGATATTGTCAAAGCCGCTGGATACATAACCGACCTTCAATCCTTCCGGAACCTTCAGGTCAAAAGCCTGGATCGCAAGCGTCGCTGGTTGGACAAAGTATGTCGTGCCGATATGCGGGTAACGAATGACTTGAGCGCCGTGTCGGCTCTCTTTTCCACTGCCCGACGCGACTGCTGTCACCGTATACTTATCTGGTTGGACCGAAGCGTCTGCTTTGACTGTAAAGGCAACCGACTTCGTTTCTCCCTTGGCCTCAAAGGCGAGCGGTGCTGCTTGTGGTTCCACGCTCCAGCCTTTTGGCACATCGAGAGAGATGTTTGTTTTCGCTGCACCTGGATTGTAGTTTTTCACCGTAACCTTGACTGGAATTGGCTCTTCTGGCTTCTGTGTATTCAAAACCGTCGCATTCGGACTCAGCACCATAGAAAAAGATGGAAGAACTGCAATGGCATCTGCTGGCGTCACATGGCTATTCGCCGTCGAGTCTGCGAAGCTGTAGCTGACGTCTGCCGTAATGGCTGGAGCGGCATACGGTTGAAACAGAGCAGCATCAGACGAAACCGTGACAGCAAATGTCGTTTTTACTGTCTGATTGTAGCCGAGCGATGAGAAACTGGTGGTCGATTCCGGCTTTGCTTGCCAGCCTTTTGGTACATTCAGTGCGAGATTGATCTTCCCGACTTTTGCTTGGCCGCCGTTGTAAGCTGTGACTGTTACTTTTGTTGTTTGACCCGCTACCAGCTCGGTTGTCTCAGGCTTTACCTTGGTCACAAGCGAGAGCGCTTCGGCACTTGCCTTGTTCAGCTGGGATTTCTTCACTCCCAGACGATGGCGCAAGTCTGTTTTCGTTTCAGTTGGCAAGGAGGACGCTTCGACTGCTGTCGTCACTTTTTCCACATCCGCCAGCATTTCATGCGCTTCCTTGGCTACTGTGGCAAAGCTTGGGTACGCAGCAATAACCTCTGCGGCATCCTTTTGTAGCTTCTTCAGTTCGCCTGCGACTTTTTCCCCGCCAGACTGGCTGGCAACTTCCTTGGCTAAATCGTCAAACGAATAGGCGATTCCCGTAAAAAATTCTGCTTCCTTGTCTTTTGTCTCTACGATGGCTTGATCGAGCTTGTAATAATTGAAGCTTGGCCCCTCGTCATAATGACGTCCCATGCCCTGGCTCTTGTGCATGAAACGGGATTCTTCGCCGAGTTGGACGTAAGAGGCACCGTAGATTTCGTCATAGTCGCCAACAGGTACCTTGACCGAGTAATCCTTATCCTTTGCAGGCAGATACAGCTTCTTCACCTGCCATGGCGCCAAGCCTTCCTTCGCATGCTGTGGAAATACGTTTGGATCTGCGGCATCCTTGAATGCCCGTACAGTAATGACATTAATCGCGCGATGATGGCCGTGAGTCGAAGGTTCGTTCAAAAATGCGGGAATCACGACATCGGGTCTCAGTGTACGAATGTGACGGATGAGCTTTTCGTACGCCACATCCTCGCCCCATTTTTGCAAGGTTTCATCCGGGCTTTTGGAAAAGCCGAAGTCAAAAATAGGGTCATCGATTTTTTCACTGAGGTTCTCCAGATGGATGTTCGTGATTTTGGAAGCTTCCTGCAATTCGCGGGTACGAATGATCCCCAGCGCATTCCCCAGCTCGCTGCCTATCTCGTTCTGTCCTCCCTCGCCTCGGTTCGCAATGACACTGGATGTGTCCACCCCTTTACCAAGCGACAAATACGCGAGCATCGAACTATGCTCATCGTCCGGATGGGCTCCGGTGTTCATCGCACTGGCAATCGTGGTGAGCGGCTTGATGGCTTTCCACAGGTCGACAACCCCGCGGTCTGCATGGGCGGTCTCGGGTGCTACCGGCATAATCAGACTCGTGGCTAGCACCGCCGCTGACGTAATCGTGTACAGCTTGGCAAGTTTCCCCTTACTCAATGAACGTTCCTCCATTCCATTTTCAGATTGATGTCTATATCAATCATGGCGGTCTCTACGTGTGCATTTCATTGATGTAGCCATGGATCGACCCACGGTTGGCCCGGAGTGGATGGGGCATTACTGCTTCTGACTGATCATGTTGACGAACAAACGAAAAGCACCAGGGACTAGCTGTGGAATCTCGCGGAACCAGGCAAGCGAGCTGTAAGTGTACGTCCCTTTTCCATAGTGCGCCGTGAGGAAAATGCCACGAAACTCCGGCTCTCCCGGATCACTTGTCGCAATCAGCTCGGTATACTCGCTTCCCCAGCGGGAGGGATTGTAGATGGAGCGCTCTTGTACCCATCCCTCCCAGTCTGCTTGCGTAATCACGTTTGGCGCAAGGAACATCGGATGGTCAGGGGCAAGCATACGGACTTCTGATTGCTCATTGGTCACCCGCCAATCGATCAGCGATTCGCCGATAAAAATGGGGTATGGTGCCAAGTGCGGCTTCCATTTGTCCTCCGGCTTGTGATATTGAACGACGAGATTTCCGCCGTTTTCTACATACTGCAAAAGACGCTGGTTACTCTCGATTAATTCGCGGCGGAAACCGTATGCGCGAATCCCTGTGACAATCGTGTCGTAGCGGGACAAATCGCCCGATTGTATTTCGTTTGCGTCGAGATTGAGGCAATTTACCCCGACCGCGCGCAAGTATTTATCCATATTGTCAAAGCCGCTGGATACGTAGCCGATCCGTTGGTTTTTCGGGATGGCCAGGTCGAAGGCTTGAACAGTCAGCGTAGCGGGCCGGATGAAATACGTGCGACCGACATGCGGGTATTCAATGACCTGCACATCTTGCGCGATCTCTGTCACACCGTCTGTCCCCACGACCGTTGCGCTGATCTCATATTTGCCATTCGTCACCTGCGGCGTGGTATGAATCGTAAAAGCGATCGTTTTCGTCTCGCTGCGGAAAGAAAACGGAACATCGACAAAGGCTGGCTCCGCTGTCCAGCCTGCCGGGACAACGAGCGCGACTTTGGCCGTAGAGCTTCCCGGACGGTACTGTTTCAGTGTTACCTTAACCGGGATCGTCTCATCCGTATGCAGTGTGTTTCGCACCACATCTGACGGAGTCAGTGTTACGGCATACGGCGGAAGCACATGTACACGGCTATCCGGCTCCACGCGAATTGTACTGGCTGTATCGAAGGCGAAATAGAGCACCTCGACATCGAGCACGGGCGGCTTGTAAGGATGGAACAGCTCTGCCTGTGCAGGAATCGCTACCTCAAATACGGTGCACACCGTCTGGTTGTAAGCAAGTCGCGGAAATGCCGTTGGAGTGAGCGGTTTTGCCGTCCATCCTTTAGGGACACGCAAACGCAGCTGGACATGTTCCACCTCAAGCGCGCCTCCGTTGTAGGCCGTAACAGTAACCGTCGTTGTCTGACCTGCTACCCATTCGCCTGTCTCCGGCTTGATTTTGACCACCAATGACAATGCCTCTGCACTGGCACGGTTTAGCTGTGCTTCCTTTATCCCCAATCGATACATCAGGTCGATTTTGGTTTCTTCGTCGAGTGCTGACTTGTGTACTTCCTGCTGTGCGGACGCAAGCAAAACCTTCATGCGGTGAACCCTTTGTGCCACCTCTGCAAAACGCGGGTAGGCATTTAATACATCTGTAGCCGCATCGTGCATGAGATGAAGAACTTTCGCGAGCTCTTGTCCCCCTTTTGCAGCAACGTTTTGCGCCAGATCAGCAAAGCTTACAGGCAGCCCGGAAAAGAAGTCGCGCTCTTTCTCTGGTGCTGGAGAAACAGATGCATCCAACCGGTAGTAATTGTAGGTCGGGCCTTCATCGTAATGAACACCCATGCCCTGTGTCTTATGCATAAATCTAGATCGCTCACCAAGCTGGACATAGGATGAGCCGTAGATTTGGTCGTATTCTCCCACAGGTACGGCGACGTGATAATCATCGTTGTCCATGATAGGCAGATACAGTTTTTTCATCTGCCACGGCAAAAGTCCAGCCTGCATATGCTCCGGAAAAATCTGTGGATCCGCTGCTTCGTGAAAAGCTCGCTGTGTCAGTAAAGTAATCGCCCGGTGATGGCCATGTGTCGTCGGTTCATTTTCAAAGCAAGCAATGACGACATCAGGACGAAGCTCCCTGATTTTTCGTATCAATCGCTCGTATACGACCTCTTCGCCCCATTTGCGAAAGGTTTCTTTGGCGCATTTGGAAAACCCGAAATCATGGATGGGATCATCCAGCTCTTCGCTTAAGATGCCAAGCGTCACATTGCTAAGAGATGATGCTTCTTCCAGCTCGCGCGTGCGGATTATCCCCAGCGCGGTACCTTGCTCGCAGCCGATTTCGTTTTGGCCGCCTTCCCCTCTCGTCGCGATCACACTCGTGGTATACACGCCTCTCCCCAGCGCCAAGTAAGCGAGCATGGCACTGTGCTCATCGTCCGGATGTGCACCTGTGTTCATCGCACTGGCAATCATAGCTAGCGGCTTAATCGCTTTCCACAAGTCGAGCAGTCCATGTTCCCCCTGCATGATGCGAACAGATGCGGGAATAGGCGGGCAGGGCAATTTGGTCGGCTGTACCATCGGTGATTTCTTGTCCATCGACTCACTGACATCCACGTGAAGCCCCTCCTTTTTCACGAAGGCATCCAGCTTTACACGGCAGTTCCCGCTTTATCTCCGGTCAATTTTCTGGAGATGAACAACACGATGATGATGACCACGATTTGCAAGACACCATAAGCGCAAGCGGTGCCGAATTCATTACTGTACATGCGTTGGAATACCGCGACAGACAATGGCGTCGTCTTCGATGTGAAGATCAGGATCGAAGCCACGAACTCTCCGATACACTGGACGAATGCCAAGAGCGTACCTGCGAGAATGCCGCCCCAAGCCATCGGGAACACGACACGTCTGAAGCTGTACCACCAGGAAGCACCCAGATTCCGCGCAGCCTCCTCGACAGATGGGTCCATCTGCATCAAAGTCGCGGATGTAGAGCGAAACACAAGTGGAAGATGTCGGACAAAATACGCCAACGGGATAATCCAGAATGTTCCGATCAAAACCTGTCCAAAGCTGAATGCATTCGGCTCGCTGAACGCTGCAATCAGGTTGATCGCCACAACTGTCCCTGGCAATGCCCATGGCAGCATGATCAGAACATCAAGGAGTGTTTTCCCGCGAAACTTGAGGCGAACCATGGCATAAGCCGCGGCTACACCGAAAATGATGATCCCGATTACCGCGATAGCAGACAGTTGCAAGCTGTTGAGAATCGGACGCCACGTCTTGCTATCCGTGAACAAATCCATGTAATGCGACAAAGTATACTCCGGAGGTAATATTTGCACCGTCCAGGTACCATCCACCGAGAAGGAGATGAGTACCAATACGAGAATTGGCAGCATCAGAATGACTGTACCGATAAAAGACAGCACAATCGTAGTGTAGCGTCCCGCTTTGCTTTTGATCTCGGTACGGTGCACGCTGACCCCTTTGCTCAAGTTCTGGTAGTTACGCGCGCCTTGGTACCAGCGCATGATCAAAAGAAAGGCAACAGAAACAATCGATAGAATCGTAGACTGAGTCGCAGCCATGTCCAGATCTCCATTGGTGCGAGACAGATAGATTTGCATCGTCATCGTTCGGTCAATTCCGAAAATGAGCGGCGCGGTATAAGAAGCCATCGAAATCATGAAAACCAACAGAGAAGACGCGACCATGGCAGGCGTGAGCATCGGCAAAATAATGCGCCGCCAAACGGTGAAGCGATTGGCTCCCAGACTGGCTGCCGCCTCTTCCAAGGACGGATCGAGTCCTTTGATTGCTGCTGTTGCTGTCATGAAGAAATAGGTGTACATCGTAAACGTATGAACGACGACCACACCCCAAATTCCTTTTAACGAGAAAGGAACCTGGGCAAGCCCGAACAGCTCTTTGATCGCCCGTGGAATGATTCCGCTCTCCCCGTACAAAAAGGTAAACGAGAGAACGCCAATGAGTGGAGGCAACGCCATCGGAACCAAAGCCAGCACCGAAAGAATTTTTCGTCCAGGAAACTCATAGCGCTCCAATAAAAACGCCATCGTGACACCGACAATTCCGCATGTAATGACACTCAGAACCGATATGTAGATACTGTTCCACAACGCTTCCAGGTTGGCAGTATGCTCCAGGCTGAAGAAGCGAATGTAGTTTTTCCACGTAATTTCTTCATCGATTTTGATACTCGCAACGAACGTTTCGAACAATGGATATATGACATATGCCAACAATATTAAAAAGAGTGGCGATATCAGCACGTAGACGAAGGCGGGTGAAGCGGTGATGGACTTTCGTCTGGCTGCTGTCGGCGCTTGCTGCAACTCTGCTCTCAAAAGCTTCTTCCCCCTTATCCGGCAAAATAAATGCTCTCTTTCGGTATATGTAGGCCGATGGCATCGCCGCGCTGTTTAATCGGTCGTCCCAGGTTGATGGACATGCTGCGCAGACTCTCCGTTCCTACTTCCGTGACGTAATTGACACACGCCCCTGTAAATTCAGACATGACAACAGAGCCTGTCACTACATTTTGTCCCTCATTGCCTGTACTCTCCAGAACGGATTCAGGACGGATGGACATCGTCACCTTCTCCCCAACTGACAGCTGCGCACGTGGAGAGGCATTTGTCTTAAATCCGCTGAGCATTTGTCCAGAAGCCGTGCGAACCAGCACTTCATCGCCGTCAAAGCCTGTAACCGTACCTTCCCACAGATTCGTCTCGCCAATAAAGGAAGCGACAAAACGGTTTACAGGACGATGGTAAATCTCATGCGGTGTTCCGATCTGCTGAACTTCGCCGCTCTGCATGACCATAATCCGGTCTGACATCGACATCGCTTCCGCCTGATCGTGCGTGACGTAAATCGTCGTAATCCCTAGCTCCAGCTGGAGTCTCTTGATCTCGAAGCGCGTCTCTTCTCGGAGCTTCGCATCTAGATTGGACAGCGGCTCATCCAACAGCAGAATCTGCGGCTCGATGACCAGCGCCCGTGCCAGTGCTACCCGTTGCTGTTGTCCCCCAGAAAGCTGATCAATGCGGCGTTCGCCATAGCCTTCCAGACGGACCAGCTTCATGATCCGTTCTACGCGCTCTTTTGCATCTGTTTTGTTGACTTTCCGAACCTGCAAGCCAAACGCGATATTTTCAAAAACAGTCATGTGCGGGAACAACGCGTAGTTTTGAAATACCATCCCGGTATTGCGCTTATGGGGAGGAAGAGATGTAACCTCCTGTGATCCAAAGCGGATATGGCCTTCTGTTGGATAATAAAAGCCGGCAATCATGCGCAGGGTAGTCGTTTTGCCGCAGCCACTCGGACCGAGAAATGTAAAAAACTCTCCTGTTTCGATATGAATGTGAACATCTTCGACCCCTTTTGCCTGGCCAAACCTTTTGTGAACGTGATCAAGTGTTACGCTGCTCATCGGGTTGTGTTTCCTCCTTCATCGCAAGTCATTTCAAGCTGCAGCATTTTTGGAACAACTTCTATAAGTGACTAGACGGAAAGGACAACTCCTTCCCGCCTAGCACATGGCAAACGCCGTCCTTACTTCTTGCCTTTGCCCTTGATGTTTTCATCCCAATGCTGCATCCACTCTTTTTCTTTTTCAGCCATGACAGCCCAATCGAGTTCCATTGGCTTCAGCTCGAGATTTTTCATGAAGTCTGGCAATTCGTCCTTGCTGATGTCTGTACGAGATGGGAACTGGAAGCGCTCCTTCGCCAATTGAGCAGCAATTTCAGGACTCATCAAGAATTCCATGAATTTCTTCGCTGCATCCTGGTTTTTCGCGCCTTTTACCAAAGCCACGCCGTCTACGAGAATCGGTGCGCCGCTCTTCGGATAAATGAAGTCATACGGATGGTTGTTCTTTTTGCTTTGGATCAAAACGTCTTGGAGGTTCCACAAGGAGATGACGCCCTCTTGACGATCCAGCTTCAGATACAGGTTTGTCGGGTCTTGCGTGTACTCTTTTGTATTGGCATCGAGCTTGGTCAGCCATTCAAAACCTTTTTCAGGAGTGTCCGCCCCTTGACGGAAGATCATTGCGGAATAAATGGTACGCATCGTGCCGGACGGCAGTACGTTTCGGATCACGATTTTGTCTTTGAATTTCGGGTCGAGCAATTCGTCCCAATCTTGCGGTGCTTCTTCTGGCTTCAACACCTGCGAGTTGTACATGATGACCTCTGGCAAGAGCATTTCACCGTACCAGCGATCTTTCGGATCTTTGTACAAGTCCGGAACCTTATCTGCAAAAGTCGGTTTGTAAGGCTCGAGCAGATCTTCATTGGCGGCTGTCGCTAGAGCAGATTGGGTACCGCCCCACCAGAAGTCAGCCTGTGGATTCGCCTTCTCTGCACGAACGCGCTCCAAAATTTGTTGGGCACCCATTTCGAGTGTTTCCACTTCGATGTTCGGGTACTTCTCCTCGAATTTTGGCAACACGATTTCAAAAATGTTTTTGTCCCGTCCGGTGTAAATCATCAGTCTTTGTGGATCACCCGATGAATCAGCAGGTTGAGCAGCAGGTTGCGTGCCGGATTGGCCACCTGCGTTGTTGTCGGCAGGCTTTGCTTCCTGTCCCCCACTTCCGCACGCGGCCACAGTCAGAGCCAAGGAGCTGACAAATACGCCCTTCATCCATGTTTTCAGCTTGCTAGTTGTCTTCTTCAAAACGAACTCCCCCTCTTGTTCTTCTCACTCTTTGTCAAGCAGTCGTATGAAAGGAAACGCTTCCAAAACACTATGGACAGCACCGATCAAACCAGCTCGCTCCCCCAGACTCGCTTTTTCGAGATTAGGCACCTCAGGCACCCATTCTCTTAGCCATTCGTGAATTTGCTTCACCCCTTCACCATCGACGTGGACCATCTCCCCGCTCAGGATCAATATTTCCGGGTTCAAAATACTGATGATGTTCGCCATTCCGTACGCCCAATGTCGATACACATCCGCAAGAAGCTCCTTTGCCTCTGCGTGTTGTTTGGCGTGCCGGATCAGCTCTTCTATGACACTCGACCCTTCCTGAAGGTCAGAGAGAAATCCCTTTGCCTGCTCTTGGATACCCGGAATCGAATAATGCGTCTCAAACACCCCTGACGCGCCATTCGGGCGATTATGTACCGGGCCGATCATCATGAAGCCGATTTCTCCTGCTGCCTCACGACTCCCCCGATAGAACTGTCCATCCAGAATGATCCCTGCCCCAATCCCCGTTCCTACGTACATGTAGACGACGTTGGTATGACCAACTCCTGCTCCGCGGACATACTCACCCAGTGTCATCATATTCACGTCATTGTCGATAATGACGGGCAGTCCGAGTCGCGCTTCGATCGTTTGCTGAATAGGTGAGCCCATCCAGCCCGTGCTGGGTGAAAAACTGACGGTTCCACTTCCACGCTGTGTGACCCCTTGCAAGCCGACGCCCATGCCGAGCAGTCGTTCTCGCGGGATGCCGCTTTCACGCAGCAAGCGATCCAATCCGGCTGCCAAATCTTCGATGACAGTTTCACCATTCGCTGGTTGTGCCAGTCGTTTGCGATAGCGAGCCAAGAACTCACCCTTCATATCCGCGATGGCCATGTCCAGGGTAGATCCTTCAAAAATTGCGCCCGCAATGGCGTACGCTTGGTAGTTGTACTCCAACAAAATCGGCTTGCGGCCGCCTTTGGAATCGCCCATTCCTACTTCTTGCAGGAGTCCTTCCTGGATCATTTCATCCACGAGGGCGGAAACACACGGACGGCTGAGCTGTGTTTGTTTGGAGATATCAGCACGAGAAATTTGACCGTGCTGGACGACTTGCTGCAATACTTCTTCTTTATTCAGTTTTTTCACGAGTTTGCTGTTACCTGTTTTTTTGGGAGCTTGCACGCTTCATCGATCACCGCCACACAGTTAGTTAACATTACTAACAAAGATAACCAAATTATAGACATGGCCACTCTCAATAGTCAAACAATTTACATTTGTCTTTCAGATATTTTTTGGATTTTTTAGTGTATATATCCCTTGTTGAAAAATACTAAAAATTAAGTCGTCACGCTGTTGTGGTGGAGAGGAAACAGGAGAAAACGCTCAGCTTCTTGTCCCACCCGCTGGGGGATTCACTGCCCGACTCCATGCAAAAAGCGAAACCGCGTCCAAAGTGGTCCATTCAAGTTGTGTTTCAGAGGTGGACGCTTAAGATCGTGTTTCGCTTTTTGCATTCCGTCTCGGTCGGTGTCCCTAAGATCTTCGCTGTTTTCTCCTTTTTCCTCTACGAGCTTTCAGTGTTATTCAGTTTTCTAAAGCCTTAAAAGAACAAATAACGTAATCAGTTACGTCAGAGAAGAATATTTCCAGACGTCACGACTTGTGGGAGTCCTACCGAGCGGAGAAGGGATTAGCGGGAAATAAAAACGCAACGTGCCCGAGGGACGAAGCACTGAGCCTAGTCTGGAAATATTCTTTTCCCCACCGCAGCCACTGTCTTTCAGATATTTTTTGGTTTTTTTATCAATGTTTACCCTTTTGTGTTGTGGTTTTCAAATAGAATAAAAAAGCACATCACCCTCTACACGGGGAATGTGCTTGGAACACTACTCTTCTTTTCCTGATAACCAGACGTCTTATATTAGTCTATGTATCCAGCGATTCCTTTTTTAATCAAGTATTCCATCTCTACATCCAGGATCTTCTCGACGGTGATCTCATCCAGCTTCACATCTGACTTACCCATGATGTAATCTACGAGATCATCAAAATCAACGTCGACATCACCTTTTGCATCTGCCTTCGCACTGTTCATGTACGTTTGCTCATGCTTGAGTACGATCATGATTTTTTGCGGGTCTACTTTTGTTTTCGTAGCTAAATGCAAAACGAGTTCCTTTTCGTTTACTTGCTTACTCATTTGTTGTCATCTCCTATTTCTCTTACCTTCTGTCATTTTACAATATCATTGCCATTCCACACAAAAAACCGTCTCTTCTTGTAAAATGAAAGAAATCAAAATTATATCACGCAAACAACCCTCGCTCTAGAGGTGCAAGAAGAAAATATTGTTTCCAAGAGACAATTTGCCCCCATGTCGAGTTCGGAATTCTGGCAATCGCACATAACTTGTTGAAAGTAGCGGGCATCCTCCTCGCTCTTAGACAGCCCCTTGTCATGACTACTCTTCTCTTACGGATAGCCAGACGTCTTTGACCAGCTCCATGAAGGTCTGGATCGCAGGCTCTTCTCTTCGGCGTTCCAAACAGACTAGCGATGTTTCTGCTTTCTTGGAAAAGCGGTACAGCTCGATTAGTTCGCCTGTTCGAAGCTCTTTTTCGACTAGAACCTTACTGAGCAGGGCTATGCCTGTTTGGTTCAGGACTGACCGTTTGATTGTTTCCTCGCTGCTGCATTTAATGACAGAGGGTGGGATGTAGTTTAACTCCAACAGACATTGGGTAATAAATTCATCGAGATTGCACCCCTCCTGATAGGATAAAAAAGGGAAGGTCACGAGTGCGTCTGCCAGTGTTTTTTCCTTCATCAAATCAGGAGAAGCAATCAAGGTGAATTGTTCCAAGTCAACAACGCTGGAATGGATACCCGGTTGTGCGCTGGTGCCCGCAATGATCCCAATGTCCGCCTCGTGGGCTTGAATTTTTTTCAATGTCTCCTGACTGGTGCATGAAATCACCTGCAGATTCACCTGTGGATGAGTCTCCACGTACGCTTTCAAAATTTGGGGCATGTATTGGATACAATAAAACTCCGGAGCCGCCACGATCAGCGGGCCTACAGGCATGTCTAAGTGATTAAGCCCCTCCGCCATATGCTGGAGAACGTAGAAAAGCTGATCCGTATGCTGCTTCACTATTTTTCCGGCCGGTGTCAAAAACGTGCGCTTACCTACCCGATTGAGCAAAGGATGGCCCAGCTCCCGCTCCAACGCTTGAATTTGGAGCGTAATCGTAGGCTGGCTGTATCCGAGTTGATCTGCAGCCTTCGTCAAGTTCAAATGCTCGGCAACGACCTGAAATGTCTTCAGATTGCGTAACTCCATGATTGATTTTCCACTCCCTCACCGAACGACACCATTTCTTCGTGCAAGTGCGTGTTCAAAAAGACGACTTATTGAACAAACTCTGTTAGAAAAAGTGTAGCCGAGAGTGGCTCTATGTTCAACCGATTCCCTATGCGTGCTTCCCTATGATCCCCGCCAGCTTGCCAGCATCTACATTACTGCCGCTCACAATCGTCAGCACCTTTTTCCCTGCCAGTTTGGGTACAGTTCCTTGCATGAGTGCAGCGACACCGACCGCGCCTGAGCCTTCCACCATCAGATGATGCTCTTTTGCCAGCCAGCTCATCGCTTGGGCAACGTGTTCTTCCTCCACGAGCAGGAAGTCATCGACGATTTGCAGAGCTAAGTCCAGGTTGCCTTGGGTGATTCCCCCATGAAGACCGTCCGCAAGCGAATCACTGTATACCACATCCGCCAAGCGCTTTTCGCGGAACGAATAATACCAGGGAGGAGAAGCGTGTGTTTGAATCCCAATCACCTGCACATCCGGCTTGATTGCCTTTGCTGCGAGTGCCACTCCGCAAATTAACCCGCCGCCTCCAGCAGGTACGAGAATGACGTCAAAATCCGGCTCTTCCAAAAGAGCCTCCAGCGCTGCCGTTCCTTGCCCTGCTATGATCTCATTGTCTTCAAAGGCGTGAACGAACGTGCGCCTTGTTTCTTTCGCCAGCTCATAGGCATGGCTTTCTGCGTCATCATAGCTATCTCCATACACGACCAACTCCGCACCGTAGCGCTTGATCCCTGCTTTTTTGGTCTCCGGTGCCGTTTTTGGCACGACGATCAAGGCCGACACACCTCGAAGCGAAGCCGCATACGCGACCCCTTGCGCATGGTTGCCTGCTGAAGCGGTAATAACGCCCCGAGCCAGCTCCTCTTCCGTCAAGGATGCGATTTTGTTAAGCGCACCGCGCGCCTTGAATGACCCTGTTTTCTGATGGCATTCCAGCTTCATCCAGACATCAGCATCTGCGATGGCAGACAGCGCAGGTGCTGAGATTAACGGGGTATGGATAACCTGCCCCTGCAGATTTTTGTGAGCTTTTACAATATCGAGAAAGGATACGGATAACGACATGAACTACTCCTCCTTGTTAAAATTTTTTCACTAATTGAATCAATAGTTCGACAGCGGTCGGAATGACATCCTCATCAATGTCAAAACGCGGATGATGGTGGGGATAGCTGCGCGACGACGACTGCGACTGTCACAATCCCGTACTGCATCAGGATCAGCGGCATAATCCATTTCATCCAGCGCAACCACGGGATGCCAGCCAAAGCCAAACCAGCCATGAAATAGCCGGAGGTCGGAATGAAGATATTGGATATGCCATCCCCGAACTGATAGGCAAGAACCGCGGTTTGACGCGTGACGCCAACTAATTCTGCCAAAGGCGCCATGATCGGCATGGTCAATGCTGCCATTCCACTGCCGGACGGAACAATGAAGCTGATCACGGTTTGGAGGACGAGCATGCCAAACGCTGTAAGCGCACTAGGCAATTGATTCAAGACACCAGCAGAATAGTAAAGAATCGTATCCAGTACGTGACCGTCATTGAGCACCACAACAACTGCCCGTGCAACTCCAATGACCAAGGCCCCGGCAATTAGGCCAGCAGCACCTTTCATGAAGTTGTCTACCATTTCATTGATGCCGAGTCTTCCCACGATTCCGATGATGATGCCCAGCAACAGAAAGAGTCCGGACAGCTCGGTCAGATACCAGCCATATTGAATGACACCAAAGACCAACACGACAAAGTTGAGAACAAAGCAAGCCAAGATTCCTTTATGTCTGGCCGTCAACTTCATATCTTCACGCAAAAGCTCAGCCGTGTTTTTCCCTTCGAACAATCCGAAGAAGCCCTGCGAACGGTCTTTTTTGACTTTTGACGCATACCGCAGGACGAATGCAGTCGATACGATGTACATCACGACAAAAACAGCAATCCGATAACCCATTCCCGAAAAAGGGGGCAGTTCTGCGATGCCTTGGGCAACCCCCACTGTAAACGGATTCATTAGTGCAGATGTAAAACCGACCGACGCTCCTACCAGCACAATGGCAGCGCCAGTCATAGCATCAAAACCAAGAGCAATCGCCAGCGGAATCATGATCGCGATGTAGGGTAAAGTCTCTTCGGCCATCCCCATGAGCGAGCCACCTGCCGCAAAAAACAGCATCATGATGGGAATCAGCCACTTCTCTTGATTCCTAAGCAGACACGATAGTGTGACAATGAGCGCTTCCATTGCGCCAGTCGCCGTTAAAATACCGAATGTTCCGCCAATTATCAAAACAAAAAAGATAATACCTGAGGCTTCTACCAAACCGGTATGCACACTGTTTACAAGACCGAGCGGCTTGACTGGAGAGGATTCGACCCATTGAAACGACCCCGGATCAATGACGCTTCTACCATTTACCTCGACCCGTCCGTATTCTCCTGCCGGCAAAAGGTACGTCAGAATGACTGCGATCGCAATCACGGCAAAAAGTAACGCAAACACATTGACTTCCCACAGCTTCTTCTGTTTTTTCGGCTGCAAATCTACATTAGGCTGACTCATGATATCCCCCCAGTTCGGTATCGTGATCAGAAATGCCAGAATGCTAGAATTTCAGGATAGGAGTGTCCCTTTGCTCTCGCCGAAGGGACACTCCCCCTCCCGTTTCATCCGTTATTTGCGTGAATCCAAAAACTCCGATACTTTTGCCAGACCCGCTTGAAGCACCTCTGTCGAGCAGGCGTACCCGATTCGTACCCAGCCTTCCATGTCAAAGCAGCTGCCTGGTGTCAAAAACGCCCCCGTTGTTTTAAACAAGTCGATGCAAAACGCTTCCGAGGGGATATCCAGCTCGTACTTGAGCATCGCGGTGGTTCCTGCCTGCGGCTTGACGTAAGAGACCAACGGCTCCTTCGCTACCCACTCATCGAGAATCTGCAGGTTGTCACGCACGATCTTCAGGTTGCGCTCCATGATCTTGTCGCGGTTTTTCAGTGCATGGACAGCCAGCATGTCATCCAGCATTCCGCAGCTGATGGTGGTATAATCGCGGTGCGTAAAGCAGCTTTTGATGACGTCTTGAGGCGCTGCTATCCATCCCAAACGCAAGCCCGCCAATGAAAACACTTTGGACATGCTGCTAGTCGCGATCCCTTTTTCGTACAAGTCGACGATGGATGGCACCACAACCTCCGGGTCTTGGTGCAAATGGCGATACACCTCGTCACACAGCAGGTAGGCATCGACGGAACGTGCGATTTCTACGATTTCTCGCAGAATCCCTTCATCCATCAAAGCACCAGATGGATTGTTTGGATTGTTGATACAGATCAGCTTAGTCTTGTCTGTAACGAGCGAGCGCAGCTCCTCCAGATCAGGCAGAAAATCATTTTCCGGCAAAAGTCTGAGCAGCTTGACCTGCGCTCCGAACGACTCCGGTACTGAATAAATTTGCTGATACGTCGGATGAACGGTAATCACTTCATCTCCAGGTGCGACGAGCGAGAACAAGGTGAGAAAATTCGCTCCGATCGCCCCATTCATCACCAAAATGTTGTCCGGCTTCATCGTCTGATACATACTCGCGACGAGGCTACGGAATTCCGGCGAGCCTTCGATATGACCGTACGTTAGCTTCTTCTGCGCCATCTCGCGGAAAAAATCGTCCGGTTCATCGGAGAGGCGGATCAACTCTTCTACCGTCAGCGAATCTACGCATGTTTCGGCAATGTTGTAAACGGCCTCCATCTCGTAGGCGTTCATCCATTCTTCTACTTTAAAGGGTGCAATTCTCATCGGTCGTTCCTCTCCTTTGTTCTAGCTTTCTTTTCTACAGATCGACAATCGTACCTACGCCGCTCTTATCCGCTACTTTCAAAATGTGGTTAGCCGTCAGCAAATCCTGGAGCGCGATACCCGTGCTATCAAAAATCGTGATCTCTCCTGTGCTCTGTCTTCCACCTGCAAGTCCGAGGATCACATTGCCAATCTCCGCTTTAATATCGCTCTCTGCTATCAACCCTTTTTTTACAGCTACCTTCGTCTCCCCCACGCGTACTGCCTGCCCGATATCATCCACAAAGACGCCCGCTTTTGCAAAAAGCCGTTCATCGATCTCCTGTTTTCCTTCCATATCTGCCCCGATACAAGTGATATGCGTCCCCGGCTTCACCCACTCCTCTTGGATCATCGGTTCGCGTGAAGGGGTTGCCGTAATGATGATGTCTGCTTGCCTTGTCGCTTCTTCGAGGTTATCCATCGCGATAAACTCCACGTCACAACGGCTTGCATACCGCTCGTACTCTTCTCCCTTATACTTGGAGACGAATTTGGTTATCAACTTATCTTTGATTTGGGCGGCAAAGCTTTGCGCCTTTTCTGTGGACCGCAGATTGCAAATGTACACCCGCTTGATCTGCTCCATCGTCATCAAGGTCGCCATGATTTGAAAAGGAGCCTGGTGCCCCGTCCCTACTATCAACAGGTTCTCTGATTCAGGGCGTGCCAAATATTTTGCACCGATACCACCTGCGGCTCCCGTACGCATGCAAGTAATGTGCTCTCCACTCAAAATTCCCTGTGGTACGCCGGTTTGGCTGTCCAATACCATCACAGTTCCGACTAGCTGTGGCAGACCTTTCTTCTCATTGTCACCGAACCACGAGACGAGCTTGAGTCCAAATATATCCGCTTGGGGCAAATGACCGGATTTGATATCCATGTCGGCCCTACCCTCTACGAACTCATGAAAAATGAGCGGAAACAACGTCGCCTGCTGACTCGATTTCATTTGATAGGCTTCCTCTACCACTTCGATGACACTGGCCATATCCAGCACATCTTCCGTGGTTTCCTGATTAATGACGCGAAATGGAAACATGTCTATCTTCCCTCCCCACTGTTTCTTACACACTAACACAGTTTTTCATGGCGAAAAAATTGAAAGATCCAATGGTTCATATTAAAAAAAGCAAACCCTCCACCCACAGATACTGGAATGGAGGATTTGCTTATGCTCCGCCGATTCTTGCCGAAATCGTCGCAGCCTGACGCTTCACTTTTTCAATGAGGAGAGGCAATCGATCTTCTGTCACCCGAAAGCATGGAGCATTGATCGAGAGCGCTCCGACGAGTTGATTTCCGTAGCCGATGATCGGAGCGGCGACTGCCATAGTGCCTTCCGTCTTCTCCTCGTAACTGATCGCATAGCCACTTTTCTTGGCTTCACTCAACTGCTCCAAAAATGACGGCTGCTTGTCTGGTGCAAGCTGAGCTGAAACGACTTTTGTGATCGCATCCTGCTTCAAATACGCGAGAATGATTTTGCTGGGGGCGCCGATTGTGAGAGGAATCCGCTCCCCCAGGTTCTCGTCTATGCGAATTTTCAACGGGCTTTCTACTTTTTCAATTGGCATTGAATCTGCTCCAGCCAAGACGTTAAGGAAAATGCTCTCCTCGACTTCACTCGCCAGCTCCTCCATGAAAGGCCTCGCCACAGCCCGCAGGTTCAGCTTTTCATGTAGGATAAAACCGATTTCCATCCACGTATAGCCCGGCTTGTAATGCTTGGTGACTGAGTCTTGCTCAACCAATCCGAACTGGATCATCGATTCGAGAAAACGGTGGAGCGTGCTGATTGGTAGACCCGTTGCACTCGCTAGCTCCGAAATAGGCCAAGCAGGTTTTTCGTCTGATATCAGCACCCTGATTATTTTCATCGCCCGTTCGACTGATTGAACCATTCTTCTTTCGTCCTCCATAACAAAGAGTTACGCTGCAACACTCGTGTTATCTTTCGCTTGTTTATTGGGGGCTTTCCCTCTGGCAAGCCTTGCTTCCAGCTTATTCACGAAATACGAGAAGATCATGATCAGCACGAGATAATACAAACCGACGACCATGTACGTCTCCAGCTGCTTGTAGTTGGAAGCTGCTTCACCAAGTCCGGTTCCCCATAAATCCTGCATCCCTACGTATGCGACCAACGACGAATCCTTCAGCCCGATAATAAACTGATTGCCAAGCGATGGGATCGCCCGACGGAACGCCTGCGGCAAAATGATTCGGCGCATGGCCAACGGGTACGACATTCCGAGTGATCGGGACGCCTCCATCTGCCCACGGTCGATTGACTGGATGGCTCCTCGGAAGATTTCTGCAATATACGCACCATTATGAACTGCCAGCGCGATGGCCCCTGCCCAAAACTGCGACAGCGTGACCATATTCGCCAAGCCGAAGTACAGAATACAAATTTGCACGATCAATGGCGTTCCGCGAATGACGGTAATGTAAACGTGTGCGATGTAGTTCAATACTTTGGAATCGGATATCCGAAAAAAGGCAATGACCAGACCTACTACACAACCGAGCATCAAGGCAACTGCCGTCAACTGTATCGTGAGCCATGTCGCTTTTAGAAAAAGGGGATAACTGGACAGAAAAATATCAATAACCACGTGCAATCCTCCTCACATGAAGCGTTAAAAGTGGGGCGTCCAACACGGACACCCCGTTGCCCACTTACTGTTTTTGCAGGATATTGCGGCCAAACCATTTTTGGCTGATCTTCTCATAGGTGCCGTCTTTGACGATCTCGTCCAATGCCTTGTTGATCCGCTCCACTGCCTCCTGGTCACCCAAGCGTACAGCAATTGCTTGCTCGTCAAAGCTGAGCGGTTCGCCTACGTCAATCACTTTGCCGCCACCTTCTTTAATGAATCGCAAGCCTACTACCTGATCGGTAATGACTGCATCGAGACGGCCTGTCGGCAAGTCGAGCAATGCTGTAATATCGCTGTCATACTGGGTGATCTTGTCTTCATCGGTCAGCTTTTTCGCCCAATCCAAGTAGTTGGATGCTTTCACTACGCCGATCTTCTTGCCCTTCAAATCTTCCTTGCTCTTGACCGTTGTATTTCCCTCTTGCACGAAAATTTGCGAGCCTGAGCGGTAGTATGGATTGGTGAACAAAACGGCTTTTTGACGCTCAGGTGTTACCGTCAAGCTCCCGATGACAGCGTCGTATTTTTTCGCGTCTAGACCCGGGATGATCGTTTCGAATGGATTGGTGATCGGTACTGCGTTCATGCCCATTTTTTCAGCCAGCGCTTGTCCGATCTCTACGTCAAAGCCAGTCAGTTGCCCGTTTTCCTTGAAGCTAAACGGCTTGTACACGCCACTCATCGCGTACGTAAAATCTTTCTTTCCACCGTCTCCAGAAGCTTGTCCACCTGCTGCTGGTGCGCTTGCCTGCGATCCACAAGCCGAGAGTAGCAACGAGCCCATTAGAACAGTGGACAACAAAATTCCGGACCATTTTGCACGTTTTTTCATTGGTGATTCCCCCTGTTTTTCATCTCTATATTATTTAGATTTAGCGGATTTTAACGGATGCTACCTAAGAACTGCTTGGTACGCTCATGCTGCGGATTTTCAAAGAATTCACTCGGCGGTCCCTGCTCCAGGATTTGCCCATCGTGCATGAACACCGCCCGATCTGCTACTTCACGAGCGAATCCCATCTCATGCGTAACAACGATCATTGTCATTCCTTCCTTAGCGAGCTGCTTCATAACCTGCAGCACTTCACCGACGAGCTCGGGATCGAGAGCAGAGGTAGGCTCATCAAACAGCATAATTTTTGGTTTCATCGCAAGTGCTCGGGCGATGGCAACACGCTGCTTTTGTCCACCGGAGAGCATGTCCGGGTAGACATCGGCCTTATCCTGCATATTCACTTTTTTCAAAAGCTCCATTGCCAATTGCTTTGCGTCTGCTGCATTCATCCCTTTGACATGAACAGGTGCCTCGATCAAGTTTTCCAAAACAGTCTTGTGCGGAAACAGATTGAAGTGCTGAAAAACCATGCCGACCTCGGCGCGGAACTGATTCAGATTCGTCTTGTGCGGATCAATCTGCTGACCGCTGATTCGAATCTCTCCGCCGTCATAAAGTTCCAGAAAATTCAAACATCTAAGCAAAGTACTTTTGCCTGAACCGCTGGCTCCAAGCAAGACGACAACTTCCTTTTCTTCCACCGTGAGCGTAACGCCCTTCAACACGGTTAACGGGCCAAAAGATTTGACAAGCTGCTTAACCTCAATCATCCTGCTATCCCCCATTTATCTCCCGGATGAATTGCGTATCAACTTTTCCGAATACCGGAAATGATTTCTGATTTAAATTATAATTATATATTTTCTGATATTCAAGAAAAATATGTTTTATTGAATAAATATTCACGATAGGACTATGGAATAGTTTTCCTTCTCCCGTGGAATGAATAAACGGGAGTGTTTTATACATCAAGGAGGACCGTGATGAAAGTAGCAACGTACTTCTATGTAGGACTCATCCTCATTTTTCTGCTCTCCGCCTGTTCGCTGCCAGGTCCACAAGCAGTACCACCGCCACAGCAAGCGGCTCCATCTGACCCTGAGCGGGAAGTCAAAAGACCGACAACCGATGAGATCAAAGGTCGAACCATAAACAATCAGTTCACGGTGCCGATCCCGATCACCGAGACATTTACGTTTACCATCCCTCCCTCTTGGACAGGAAATTACATCGTGGAGGAGTTCTCATCGATGACTAAGCGTCCCCCTCGCCAACAGCCACTGGAGGGCAAGCTGGATGTGCCGACGAAATACGAAGCGCATTTTATGTTCGCTCCCAATCAACGAAAGGAGGATCAGTCCTCACTCCTCACCATTTTTGTCATGACGGTACCACATTGGAATCACTTGTCCAAATTGGAAGGACCGCCGCTGGGGGATGTACTGGCACAAACGCATGGGCTCGTCTACGTTGCCTCCTTGCCTCAGTCCAATCCGTATGACCCCGCAACTCCGGACGGCAAGCTGTATGGGAAGATGGTGATGTCGCTTGATCAGGTAAAAAATGCATTTTCCGTTCAGTAACAAAAAAAGTGGTTAGCAGCGCAACGTCTGCTCAACCACTTTTTCGCGTAAAGACAAATAGCTTCCCATCCGTATTCAACACTTGTGTCCCTTGGGCAAGCTCGATCCAAGACCGCTCCCAGTGTACATGACCACAGCAGACGAGTACGGGAGGATACTGCTGCAAGCACTCCCGAATTTCAGGCAAGCCTTGCAGATTCAGTGAAGGCTGCCCGAACTCACGTTGAAAAGCCTGCCAAACAGGTGAGGGATCGCCGCTACTTCCTCGTTTCCATGGGTCGGCATACAAGTCTCCACATAGCAAGACGAGAACGCGTTCCTGTGGAAAGGATGGCTTTTCGATTTGGAGTAACAGCGAAACCATCTCAGGCAACTCCTCCCCGAGCAGTACTTGCTGACCGTGCCGAGACTCTATCACCCCTTGCAGATCGGAAGTAATGATGATCGCATCGTAAGCGTCAGGAATGTTCGCCATCTCCCCAAAATAGATGGGCAACCTGCTCGGAACAACACCTTTGCCACTCGCACCCGCTGCTAGATAGGGAACCTGCTCGACGGGTTCTTCTCCGATTTTAGTAATCTGGATCACGAACGCAGTTGCTCCCTGACTGCCATCAATGCAAAACCGAGCAAATTTTCTCCCCGCCACTTTTCAGGCTGTTCCGCATGCGGATGATCCTGGGCCATCCCGATTCCCCATATCCGATCATAAGGACTCGCTTCTACAATAATGCGGTCGCCTGTATCCAAGAGGAACGCTTGCAAATCGGCATGCTGGCTGAATTTTAATAGGTTTGCCTGACGTACGATCGCCGTCTTGTTCGCATTCCACACTGCCTCGTCAAAGGAATGAACTTTTCGTCCCAATTCCTTCGCTTGTTTTGGATGGCTTTTCCTGATTATTTGATCACGGATGGCAAGATCACCGAACAACTCAGCCTTTTTCGCCATCATGTAATGCTCCGCGGTCAGGTACGTGATACCATCCTCTACAAAAGCCGCCGGATACCATTGGCTGAAGCAAGATTTATCGATACTGCCTGACTCTTTCTGTGTATGTCCCCAAAAGAACAAGTATTTCACTTTGGTCCTCTGAGATTCTTTGATCAAGGTTTGGACGTCATATATGTGCTCCATCGTGTTATCCCCATCTTTCTTTTATAAACAATCCCATCCTCGGATATTGAAACATATGGAAAATGGTTACATTCATTTTATCTGAACCATCTACCTATCCGCAAATTTCTTACATCACTTGCGCAGCAGGATGCCAGCCTGTGGTAGACCGAGCCAAAAGCCCGAAACAGGCATGGCAATCGCCCCGACCACGCATATCCCAAGTATCGTCCACCCGAAGACAGCCGGCGGCTCCATTTCCTTCTTTTTCATCAGCCAATCAGCCATATATCCGAGCAAAACCAGCAAGAAGCCCCACATCATAAACCAGAAAGCAGCATCTTCCTCTTGCCCTACCGCATTCCAAAAGCCGTTTGCGACGATCTGCTGAAGTGGCTCCGCGTAGAAAAAGAGTCCGACAACCGTATGCAGCAGTCCTGTCAGGATGAGAGTGAAACCCATTTGGCGCTTGATCCCACTTACCATGGCATTTCTCTCCTCTCAAATTGGCCTATTCCTTGGAAATGTTGATCTTGTGAGCTCTCGGACGTTCCTGTTCATCCTGTAACGCATCGATCACGCTATCTATCACGGACCGCGATGCGAGCAGCCATTCTTTGCAGGCATTTTTCATATGTCGCTCGGTTCCGTGCTGTTCCATGTTCCCGATAATCGTCAGCACCATGTTCAATCCGGTACGCCTCAACCCTGGTCAGCCCCTTCCCTTGCGCCAAAACGAATCATCAGCCGATCTTCCACATATTTCGCTCCCGTAACCTGTCGTCCCATTAATACTCGTGGCAAGATGACTTTTCGCTTGTAGGCACCCGCATTTACGGTCAATTCATCCCCTGTTTGCGTTAAATCCAAGGCTGCTTTATCCACAAAAGGAATCATCAGCTCCAAATGAAGCTCGCCGTCCACTTCCCGAATCAATTCCGTTCTGCCCCGATAAAACATCGCCGATGGGTCTTCTGTTCCATAAACGATATCAGCCAATTCTTCCAGAACAGGAAGCCCAATCACTTCTTTTGGCATCATCGGTGCTTTTAAAATCGGCAGCGGCTGAAAGTTTTCCACGATTTCGTTCTCATACTTCCGTTGCAGCTCTCGCCAGTGGGCAAAAAATCCCTCTCCCGCTTCATCCGGAAGCACCCGATTCACGATGACGGCATCCGTATTGAACCCGAACAGATTCAAGTACGTGAACGAGCGCTTTGCTTCCGCAAGCACCATTTTCTCTGGGTTTACGACGATCCTCACTGATGTGATTTCCGGGTCCAAAACAATGCGTTGCATTTCCTCCAGCCCTCGTGCGAGTTGCTCTACGCTGTCCAGCACATCATCGGAAGGAAGCTCCACTTTGTTGACAATCTTGGCCACTGGGCGAAAGAGTTTGATCAACTTCCGCTCGGTCGGAAAAATTTTCTCCAACCACCAATTCAATACGTTGGGATAACTGAGCAGCCGCAGTGTTTCCCCGGTCGGAGCACAATCCACTACCAGGACGTCGAACTGCCCACTCATTGCATGCTCTTTGATCTGCAACAAACTAAACAATTCTTCCATACCAGGAAAAACGAGCATCTCCTCTGTTGTAATATCTGTCAGTTGAGCTTTGTCGAGCAGTGTTGTCAGCCATCCTTGAACTGACCCCCAGTTGCGCTCTGTTTCCCGCAAGCTGTTTACTTCCTGGCCCCATAAATTTTCGCTGATTGGTACGGGGTCTGGTCCGATCACAGTCCCCAATGAATCTGCCAAACTGTGTGCGGCATCCGTACTAAGTACGAGCGTCCTCTTTCCCTGCTTTGCCAGCTTGACTGCCGTTGCCGCTGCAACACTCGTCTTCCCAACTCCGCCTTTTCCGGTGTAAATGATGATTCTCATCTCGAATCTCTCCTTCACGACCCATTTAATACGATTTCGTAGTAATTAGACAAAAAAAGAAGCAGGCTCGAACGGACTATTCCTCAATGTTGATCTTGATGGAACGAACCTTTGTTTCACGAGGCTTGACAGGGCCTCCATCCTGAAATACCTTGGCTGCCTTTAATAAAAGGGTGGTGAATTGCTCCATTTCTTCCGGCGTAAATGCCTCCTGAAGCCTGCCCAGCATCGCCAGCATGATTTGCTCCGATTCTTTTGCGAGCTGTTTGCCTGGTTGTGTCAGCGTGACGAGCTTCACCCGTTGATCCTCGACAGAGGTAGCCCTCGCGATGTATCCTTTGCGTTCAAGCCGTTTCGCGATGCTGGTCATCGAACTAAGCGGCGCCCCCATCTCTTGCGCCAGCGCTGACATGGTCAAATCTCCGCGGAACAGCAATATGAGGAGTGTCGACAAATCGGAGCGAGTCAGTTTTTCTTCTAGCTGCATCGTATCGGACATAAAGGCGAACGGACGCAAACCGGTTTTCAGAAAGAGGTCGTATAGTTGCTGCATACCGGTGACTCCTTTTAGTACGACTTCGTAGTAATTTCTCTCTCAATTTATTACATATTTTAGGGAATGTCAACAGGCGTAAAAAGTATACCACGCTGGGCTGACGTACATATTATAGCTGTTACGAATGACAGGAGGAGTCGACATGAATAATCAGCGCGCGAAAGAAATCGCCGCTTCACCCGTTATGGCGAATGTTACCTGCGATGGAATACCCGTATACATCCAGCACATCGATGATGACAACGACATGGCGAGGATTTACCCGCTCAACCAGCCGGATCAGGAAATGAGCGTTCCTGTAGCCAGCTTGCGGGAGCACGGTGAGTACTGATTTTCGTCACGATAAAGATGGAAGGGACCTGTAGCTAATCACAGGTCCCCTTTGTTTTCCACTGCGCAATTGACTTGGAGAAGCAGCATTCCCGGATCCCCACTGATCGATCGGGATTTTTACCGAAAAACAAAAAAAGACTGCGAAAAGTATTCGCAGCCCTTCCCTCGATATTCTACAATTCTTTCATAGTTACGTACCCTTGCTTTTCTAACTCTTCGCCGCTTGAGCCTTTTCGTCCCTGTTTTTGCCTAGCTCATGCTTGATGAACAAATAGCTCTCAATCTCTCGAAGAAGGTAGAACAGCGAGGCACGCGTCTCAAATTCCTCTCGTGTTCGCGGCAAATCTGCTGCCTTGATCTCCTCTTGCATCACGCGCAGTTGGTCGATAAACCGATAGGCGGTATTGCCCGGATGCACCGAGTCGCTGATTCGCGCAAGAAAATCTGCGATTCGATGACTCTCTGCTACCTGGTTGTCCAAGGAAGAGACAATCGGCATCATCCGTTCCAATAGCTCGAACTGCTTTTGCCGCATCACAAAATACTCGTAGTACGAATCGTTACGACGGCCCAATCGATTGTCCACGTCTCGCGAAGCTAAACGAATCGCCGTTTCCAGCACGCCTGCTGTTTCGATCAGCTCTTTCCCGTCCCAATCACTTTCTCCGTGACGCAAATAGTAGCAGAACTCTCGCATGATTTTGCTGAACAGCTTCTCCACCTTTACTTGCATCCCTTTTAGCTCTTTATCGAGGCTCGGCATGTACAGATTGACCAATAAGGCTACACCCACACCGATGACGAGCAAAGCGACCTCGTTCAGCAGTAGCATCCCGTCAATTCTCTTGGAAGAATACAGATGCATGAGTACAACCATGCTGTTGACGAAGCCTTCCTGAATGCTAAATCGCACCGCGAGCGGCAAGAACAGCAAAATGAAAAGGAGAATGGCAAGCGGCGTATAGCCCATGATGGAGAACAGGCAGACCCCAATTCCAAGCCCCAATAAGCTGGCCAGAATTCGATTCCACGCTGTTCGAAACGATTGCTTGACCGTCACCTGAATACACAAGATCGTAATGATCCCCGCAGAAGACGCATACATCAAGCCTAGCTGCTGGGCGATCAGAATCGAGATAGCCGTTCCAATGGCTGTTTTTAACGTACGATAACCAATTTTAAACTTGAGAAAGCCCAGTCTTGTTCCCCTCCGCTGTCAAAAATGCTTTCCTGTTTACTTTAACAAAAAGTGTCCGGGAACCAAAGACAAGAGTTCGTAAATTTTCAAAGGCATCTAATCCTGTTTGTGCTCCTCGGCGAAGCTGTGCCACTTGCCATCTGCTTTGACGAGACCTTTCTCTCCAATATAACGATAGACGAGTAGTGGCTGTTCAAGCATTTTATCTCTTCCATAACTCCCATCAACTTTTGGTTGAAAGTAGGTGAGCATGAGCTTCTTGTTCTCTTTCACGACTTTTTTCGCCGTATTCACATCGATACTATCTTCATTTTTGGGAGGAAGAGATGAATCACCCGAAGGTCCATGGTTATAAAAATGGTTATACAGACCCACTACTTCCCCTGTCTCAGCGTCGACATAGACATGAAAGATACTGCTGGCATCGCCTGCCGGTACGCCGTTGATCAGATAGCCAAATTCGATCTCATACGGTTCATCATTTTCCCAGATTTGTTTGATCCTTTCCTCACTGGGAGCGTAGTCGACTGCATAAATTTTCCCTAACTGATCGGGGTAGAATGTTTGTACGAATTTTCGTGCACTCTCTTGTGCTTGTTCCCAGGTAATACCCTTTACTATTTTCTTGCTCTCTTCGTAGAACCTGATTTTTGCATTCACACTGTAATCGACTAAATGTCCACGGACGTCAATCGCTATTATTACAGTATCTGACTTTTCACCATCCCCTGGTTGCGAAATAAACTCGAAATACCAGCTCATTTCATCAGATCCTGAGTCTGATTCAGTGATCCTGCCATTCGAACGGTATGTACCTGGGAGCTTTTTGAGCTGTTGCTCTGCTATTTTTTGCGCCTCGTCTTTTGTAATGAGCTTTCTTTCTACGGTGGATGGAGGAACTGTTTTCCCTAAAGGTTGTATCTTCCTTTCTTTGGCAACCTGTCCGTAAGAATCGAGCATTTTTCCTGTGATGGCATCGACAAACTGCGGGTCGATTTTCTGGAAATCATAAACCAGCTGGTAAGATTCAGGTTCATTACGCAATCGGGACGCCATATCCTTGTACAAAAATGATGGAATCACTTCTGCATCCCACTTCTTCTTAGCTTCCGTTATATCTATAACTTTCGAAGCATCTGGAAGTTTCCCCTCAGACCAATGCCGCTCAAAACCGATCACTTCCCCATTGCTGCCCACTCTGAATCGAAACCCATTTTCCAGAAAAGGAATCCCGTTTTCGATACGGGTAAAGTTTACAATGGTTCCTTTTTTAGCAGAATAATAGTTAACATACGGATCAGGATATTCATTAGGCTTTGATAAACGGCTCCGTTCTTCTTCTGTCGCTACTCGTTCAAGAAATTGAGTTGCCACCTGGATGGTCTGATCTTCTGTAAGCTTCTTTTCATTGCTACCCAAGTCTTCTTCTGCTACAGGATATGTATAATTCCATATGGTACCTGTTTTTGCGTCCTGCTGCACATAAATCGATCCACCATCTTTTTTATTCCAGATACTATTCCACATTGCTTTTTGCCATAAATGTTCATAGCTGTCTTCTAATTTGGCCATTTCCAGCTTGTACTCACCAGAAAGCATCAACTGCTTCTTGGCAAGCGCGATTGCCTCTTCCTCCGAAAGTGTCTTCTCGGCTGCTGCATGTACGACTGTCGTCAAACTTTCTTCCCCTACTGAGGCGAATACAGTCGTCATCAAAATGGCAGACGACACGCCGAGTGAAAAACCCCATGATGTAGTACGTTTTAACACAAATCAACCTCTCCTCTCCAATTCCAAACAACCTAATTTTACCATTTCTGAATAACAAAGGCTCAAATAAAAAAATCCGCCAATGCGACGATCTCGCACAGCGGATTTTTTGGGCTTATTGATTATACTTCCAGCTTTTTCGCCAATGTTTCTACGTTCAATACGTTACCTACGAGGAAGTTGCCGAATTCACCGAAGCGCGCACTCACTTCGTCAAAGCGCATTTCGTAAACGATATGCTTGAATTCCAGCGGATCGTTGGCAAACAGGGTCACGCCCCACTCCCAATCGTCGAAACCAACGGAGCCACCGATGATTTGCTTCACGCGGCCAGCGTAGGAGCGACCGATCAAGCCGTGGGAGCGCATCATTTCTTGGCGCTCCTGCATGGAGAGCATGTACCAGTTGTCTTGCAGATCACGCTTTTTGTTCATTGGATAGAAGCAAATGTGCTCCCATTTTGGCAGGATCGGATACAGACGGTCACGCACGTGCGGATTCGCTTTTGGATCTTCACCTGGGTTATGTACATAGTTGCTCAGCTCTACTACGGATACATACGAATAAGGAGCTTCTGTATAGGCAGCAAAGCGGGTTTTATTGAACGCTGTTTTGATCTCATCGAGTTCTTGCATAGTTGGACGCAGGAACATGAACACGAGGTCTGCTTTGTGTCCAAGGATGGAATAGACAGCCGTGCTGCCTTGGTTCTCGGCTTCATTCGCTTCCCATGTACGGATCAATGCATTCAGCTCGTCCAACGCTTCTTGGCGTTCTGCTGCGGATGCTGCTTTCCACTTTTCCCAATTGATGGTGCGGAAATTATGATACGTATACCAACCTTCTAATGTAAGCAACGCTTCGTTTGCGCTCATTCTAAATCAGCTCCCTTGAAAAATCTGGTGACCTTCTTGCAACATTCCCAGTATAGCATAAGGAACTAGTGCGTATTCGGAACAGATTGGTGAACAAGAAAAATGAAAACCAAGCGGTGCATTAGCTGCCGCTTGGTTTCGTTCCTGCCAGTACGGAGGTTGTCAGCTTGCTCGCTGCTCCCTGATCCACAATGACTGTTACATTCGAATGCAATTGCAATAAGGAGGCTGGTACATCTGCCGTAGGCTCACCCGCCAGCATCAATCGCACTGCCTCTGCCTTTGCCTCTCCACTTGCGAGAAGCACGACTTTTTTAGTACCAAGAATCGTCTTGATCCCCATGGAAACGGCCTGAGTCGGAACCTGGTCCGCACTATCAAAATAGCGGGCGTTTGCTTCAATCGTACTGTCAGTGAGCTGGACAACACGTGTCACAGAGTCGGCAGAGGAGCCAGGCTCGTTGAAGCCAATATGACCGTTATTGCCGATCCCCAGCACCTGTATGTCGATCCCGCCCGCCAAACGAATCGCTTCCTCATAGCGTGCACACTCTGCCAAATGGTCTGTCGTATTTCCAACTGGCACACGTGTTTTCTCAGCAGAAATGTTGATGTGATTGAACAAGTTTTCTTGCATATACGAGCGATAGCTTTGCGGATGAGCGGAGGAAAGTCCGACGTATTCATCCAGATTAAAGCTGCTCGCTTGCGAAAAATCGATGCTCTCCGCCTGCGAGAGCTTGATCAGCTCACGGTACATCCCTACTGGCGTGCCTCCGGTTGCGAGACCAAAGACGGTCTTCGGATTTGCTTTTACTTCGCTTACGAGCATTTCAGCAGCTTTTCTGCTGAGCTCCGCGTAATCTTTCACGATCACGAGCTTCATTTTCCAACCACTCCTATCCAATATAAGATAAATTCAAAAAGTCTCCCAGGACTACTCCATGATCAAAAGACGACTTTTTGAACTACCTTTTTAGTATTTTCTCTCCAGTACAGCCTTCGCTGTTCTCTCTTTATATAAAAGGGCCTTTTCCTTGTTGCGCATCGTTATTGTGGTACTAATGACATCCAATACATGCAGCTGTGCAATTTTCGCTGCGAGAGAGCCTCCCTGCAACGGACCTTCTTGCGCTGCGGTCAGAAGCGTAATGTCTGCTACATTCGTAATCGGTGAGCGTCGATAGTGCGTCAGGCAAATGCAAGTTGCGCCTGCCTGCTTGGCGACTTTCAATGAATCGATGGTGTCTTTCGTACTGCCTGATACAGACAAACCGATCGCGACATCCCCCGGCCCCAGAGTCGCTGCGGCCATCGCTTGCAGATGCGATTCATTAAAAGCGTCCACGCGAAGCCCGATCCGCAGGAACGTGTACTTGGCATCCTGGGCTGTTACTGCTGACGTACCTACCCCGTAAAAATGGATCGTGTTTGCTTTTTGCAATAGGTCTACACAGCGCTCCAGCTGTTCGATCTGAAACAAGGCCGAAGTATCCCCAATCGCCTGTTGATTGGTTGCTGTTACTTTGTGCGTGATGATGTCCAGGGAATCGTCTTCTCCGACTTCACCATGCAAGTTTTTGACTGGATTGACCAATTCTTGCGCCAATGCCAGCTTGAATTCCTGATAGCCATGAAAGCCTATTTTCCTGCAAAAGCGCAAAACGGTCGTCTCACCCACTCCCGCCTTTTCAGCAAGGTCAATCACCGATGAATAAATCACGCTGTCTGTCTGCTGCAAGACGATATGGGCGACCTTTTGCTCCGATTTCGTAAAGGAGGGAAGGAGACTCTGAATATGCAAAAGCGTATTTGTCTTCGTGATGGTTGCTGTCAATGGATGGGACAGCTCCTCCTGCTGTTTCACCATATGGCTCGCTCCCCCTTGAATAAAAATCAGGATTTTCACAGATAATTTTACCCAAAACAAAATAGCTGTATTTCTACAGCTATTATATCAAAAAAGGAGTAGTCCGCCATATTTATTATTTTAGGTGGAGTAATTCTCCAAAACATCAAAATGGGGTAAACAAAATGGTCGGACATGTTGCGACCCGTAAAGATCCACTCATTGTTGTTGGAACCAGAACCAGATCGAGTGTCATGATTTCCCCTACGCCTAGCGTCACTGTCCCTCTCGCTTCTCCACTCCCCATCGCATTGGCTACAACCAAGTAGATGCCAGGAGCAAGATCAGTCACCTTGTACCTGCCGAAGCTGTCTGTTTGGACAACCACAGTCGTTCTGATTGGTTGATTCACGGTTTGGACATACACTGTCGCTCCAGCAACTGGCAAACCTGTTAAACCGGATCGAACTGTTCCTTGTATCGTTCCCGTTTGCGAAAGGCGGATAATGATAAAGGTTGTTTGGTTCGGCAAAACGACTGCTTCTGCTTGACCGGTACCAATGCCTGGGATGGTCCCGATAACGGTATACGCACCCGGAGCCACATTGACAAAATGGAATGTTCCATCCGGCTCAGCCAGGATATTTTGCAGGCGAATCTGGTTTGAATTGAATAGTGACAATTGAATATTGTTTCCGCTGGCTTGCGTTCCGTCCGGCAAAAGGACAATCCCGGATATCGTTCCGACGAACGGTAATAGTTCGACTGTCGTTACGGTCGTCTGCCCGCTTGCGACCGTAACTGTACTGTAATGTGTACCGAAGCCATCTGTGCTTGCAATAACATTGTACTCTCCAGCCACCAAGCCATTTACCTGGAATTGCCCGCTCTGGTTCGTGACAGTGTTGGCAACAAACAAACCGTTGGAAAACAGCTGAATCGCAACAGCCGACCCTGTGATCGGGAGTCCCGTCAACTGATTGTTCACCTGTCCGGAGATGCTGCCTGGAAGAGGAGACATCGTGAGAATGACTCCGCTAATTGTCTGTCCGGCAATCACGGTTATGCTTTGCATGGCTGCTGCGTAGCTGTCTTCACTTGCGCTTATCAAATACGTTCCTGGCGGCAGATTGCCAACAGCAAAATTGCCCAGGTCATCCGTAATTGCACTGCCGAACAATGTCCCGTGTGAATCCTTCACCTGTATCAATGCATTGGGAACAACGCCTCCACCAGTAGCCTGTACCTGACCTGTTACAGTAGCTGGAAAAGGGGGAAGCCCCACTTCAATCTCAGTGGTCTGTCCGGAAAAGATCGTCGCACCAACAGGCTGGGTGGTGTAATTTTGAGCGCTAATCGTAAGTGTATAGGTTAAAGGAGCTAGGCCGTCGATTTTAAACTGACCGAGACCGTCCGTAATCGTCCGAGACAACAAGTTGTTTGTGCCAGGGAAAAAGATCAACACTTCCGCCCCTACCAGTGGCGTACCATCAAGCGCATCCCTGACGGTGCCCTGCAAAACACCAGGATTCGGGTCCAGTGGGATATTGACTGTAGCTGTGCCCCCAGGAGCTACATCAAAGGAGACACTCTCCCTCTGATAGCTTTCGTTCCTTGCCAAAATGGTGTAATTACCAGCCACAAATCCATCAATGAAGTATATCCCCTGAACGTCTGTCTGGGTAGAAAAGAGGATCGTGTTATTGTTGCCCAGCAAGCGAACGAGCGTATTCGGCAATGGCGTAGCGACAATGGCGTCACTAATTTCGCCTGTGACATTTGCAGGCAGATTCGGCAAAGAAAAGTCAAGACCGGTAGTCGCTCCCAATCCGACCATAGCTGTTGAAGCCTCAGCAGCGAATCCCGTAGCACTTGCGATCAGTGTATAGCTCCCAGGGGACAGTCCACTCACCATATATTGCCCCTGCTCATTCGTTAGGACAATAGCCAGTATCGTTCCAGACGGGCTTCCCTGTCGAACAGTAATGACCGCACCGGCAATCGGCGATGTCGTACCTTCCTTTCGCACTGTACCAGCTATCCCACCGGGCAACTCGTTTAACGCAAAGCTTAATACAGACGCCGCACCAGCTTGTATCTGTGCGCCAGCTACATCGCTTGCATATCCAGTTGCATTGACATTGACGGTGTACCCTCCGGGAGCCAGCCTATCAAGCGAAAAGTTACCAGTTGAATCAGTCAGTACGGAGCCCACAGCAGCACGGGTGTTGTCGTAGACGATTACCGTTGCGCCAATGATCGGCAAGCCCATCTCCAGGTCAGTCACAACGCCGGATAAACTGCCTGGATTGGGAACTAATGCCTGCTGAAAGTTGGTGGTAATGCCCCCTTGCAAAATAACCGCCTGCGAGACGGATACAAAATTCGAAGCAGAAACGGTTACATTTACGACACCCGCTGGAAGCTTCTCTGCCAAAAAATTGCCTTGATCATCTGTCAATAATTGAGCAAGCACAACACCATGATTATCCGTAATGAGCACGGTGCTCCCCGGAATCCCGAATCCCGTCATCTGATTTGTTACGACTCCCGAAATAGCCGCAGGCAAGTCAGGTAACGTGACGGTCGTTGAAGTTGCGGTATTGGCCACCACGATCACGCCGATACTTCCTACGGCATAGCCAGGCGCTGAGGCGATAACGGTGTAAACGCCGGGAGAGACACTCCCAATGAAAAATACACCAGACTCATTCGCGAGCAAGCTCTGTATAACAGCTTGATTGCTATCCATCAGCTTGACGTTGATTTCGCTTCCCGTAACAGGTACACCCAAGCTGTTTATGACACTTCCCACGATGGACCCAGGCAAAGGCAAGAGCGCCACACTAGCCCCCATCGTTTCTCCACTGACTACATTGGCCCCTACTGATTGATCCGCATAGCTAGGCGCACTTACCGTGGCGGTATAAGCACCCGGCAACAGATGTTGAATCAAATAGCTGCCCGTCTGGTCTGTACTTCCTGTAGCCACTACATTTCCGTTACTTATGGAACGAATCAGTACAACGGCGCCTGCAATGAATACCGCGGGATTCGTCGCGTCCGTCACCTGTCCACTAATCCCGCCTGCATTCGCCCCGAGAGTAAAGTCTACGCCGTTCTTATTTTCACCGGGTCCAAGTGTAACACCAACCGAGCCTGTAACATATTCAGGGGCGCTTGCCACCACGACAAATGATCCAGCAGGCAGGTTGCCAATTGTATAGGCCCCGTTTGAATCCGTGTAGCCAAAGCCTATTGTCGTCTCATTCAAATCCAGAATACGGACAACGGCATTGACAATCGGCTGCATCCCCGTGTCTAGCACGGTTCCAGAAATACTGGCCGGATTCGGGGTAAGCGTAAAGGAAACGTTGGCCGTCTGCCCAGGCTGTACGATCGCCCCAACAGATTGAACAGCGTAGCCAGGGGCCGTAGCTGTAAGGACATAAGAGCCTGGTGCGACCCCTGAAAATGAAAATGCCCCATTCCCATCTGCGACGACAGTACCGATCAATAGGTTATTGATACCAAACAATAGAATGGTGGTTCCCAGTACGACAGGTGCTACTGTACCGCTAATAAAACCGAAATCCTGATTGAGCTGAAGCTGGACAGGAGTAGTTGTATTCGCGAGCACAATGGCTCCGACATGATTGGACTGAAAGCCATCCGCTGAAGCACTGATGACGTATTGACCTGCAGCCAAGCCCGTGATAACAAAGCTTCCTTGACTATCGCTGTATACCGAATGCACGACGGAGCCATTGAAATCGAGTGCATTTACTTGTGCACCGGCAATCGGCTGTAACGCCCCTGTAGCAAGCACCTGTCCTTGGATCTCACCCGGACTCGCAAACAACGATAAGCTGACAGGCGTATTCGCATTCGCAAGTACAGTGGCGGAAGCACTGTTCGTTTCATAATTGGTTGCACGTGCGGTAATGGTATAAACGCCGGGTGCAAGTCCTGTGATCGCGTAATTGCCAGCCAGATCGCTATTTGCATGGGCGACGATTGTCCCTGCTTGGTTCAACACACTAACCTCTACTGAAGCACCTGTTATCGGCAGACCCGACGTAGCATCGAAAATCGAACTCGAAATGCTCCCCGGCAAATCTGCCAGCTGTACATTCACCGTTGTTGTCGTCAATGAGGTGACGATTGCCCCTGTGATCACTGTCGTTTTATCCGGAGCAGATACGATGACGACGTACGCTTGTGGCAGCAGATTAGGTACCACATACTGTCCGTTCCCATCCGTCAATACCGTAGCGACTACAGCACCTGCTGCTGTATTTTCCCTAATGATGACAGTGGCACCCTGAATCGGCTGATTACCGCTGTCGATCACCTGTCCCGTGATTGCTCCCGGTGAAGCTTGCAGAGCAAAATCCAGAAATGATATTTCCTGAGGCGCTACAGTTGCCCCCAACACAGTAGTGGAATAACCAGAAGCCGATGCAGTTACGGTATACGTATTCGGGGCCAAATGTGGGAAGGAAAAGGTGCCCGTGCTGTCGGTAATCGTCTGTGCAACAGGAACAGTTCCCTTCAAAACAACAACAACGGCATCCCCAAGCGGATTCATGCCTGTGTCCGAGACTGTCCCCATCAATACTCCGGCCTGCTTTTCCAACTGGAGGTCAACCGTCGTAGTAGCGCCAGCAGTGACTCCTACCCCTACTGTTTGGCCCGCATATCCCTCCGCAGCCGCCGTAAGGACATAGTTTTCCGGACCTAGCAGGGATAAGGAGTAGTCTCCATTTGCGTCGGTTAACGTCTCTCCTACTGAAATTCCCGAACGAGTGACAACCTTGATGCTCGCATTTAGGATTCCCTCACCCGTTTGCGCATCGGAAATGGTTCCACTAACCGTTCCAAATGCTGTAGTCAATTCGAAATCTAGTACCTTGGCATCTCCCGCTTGCAGACTGATACCAGCTAAATGTGTGGAAAAGCTTGTGGCACTGACACGGACTTGATAAACACCTGCTGCGAGCTTATTCAGCAGATACGTACCAGCTCCGTCTGTTGTCGTTTCCGTCAGTGTAACACCTGTCTGGCTAAGCACTTCCACCAATGCCCCGGCAATCGGTATGCCACCCGGACCTGTCACCAGACCGGAGAGCTGCGCAACTGACGTCTGGAGCACTACATTTTGTGTAGTAGTCTGGGCACGAATGACGTTGATTGCGACTGTTGCTGGCTGGAATGTAGCCGCACTGACTGCAAGGGTGTAGGTACCTGGCACGACATTGGTAAACTGATAGGTCCCCCCTCCCCCTGTCACTGTCTGATTTACGGTCACGCCTGTCGTATTAATGAGCCTTACCACTGCCCCTGAGATGGGTGCCAATCCGGTATCTGTTATCGTACCGTTCACCTGACCCGGACTCGGAGGAAGCAAAATGTCTGCTCTTGTGGTCTGCCCTGCCAAGACGCTCACGAATTGAATTTTTGGGTCATAAGTCGGCGCGGTCACCGACACAGAATACAGACCAGGAGCCAATCCAGTAAACGAATAGGCGCCATCTGTATCTGTTGTCGTCGTTCCGATAAGTACGGGAATCGAATCATACAATTCGACCTGCGCACCTGCTACAGGCAAGTTTGTGGACTGGTCAAACACCACGCCAGCAACACTTCCAGCCAAGTTAACCGTAATGACAATATTATCCTGAACAGGGGAAAGCGTACCGCCAGAAAAGCTGTCTACGCCAGTGACTGTCGCTGTGTTTAACCGCCGCGTTCCGCCTGGAGAGACCGCGAAAACCCCGCTGACCGTAAATGACAAGCTAGCAGTAGAAGCAGCGGCCAAATTGCCGATCGTCCAGCTGAGCACCTTGGTGAGCGGTTTGTAGCTGACAGAGCCGGTACTTGTTGCGTTTACTGTGAAAGCTGTTACTTGATCTAGCTCGATCAGATCGTTGACAACGACTGTCGTTGCCTGGCTCTTCCCGGTATTGGTGACAGTGATCGATCCTGTCCACTGCGATAGTTGTCCTGTGGTAACGACGGCTGGTCCTGCTGTTACCTGCTTATCGATGGCAAGGCTGGCTCGAACGTCTCCTGTTGCTATCGTCGTGTTATTACTCAGGGAATTTTGAAAGCTGAAGCCTTCGCTGATTCGCAGAGAGTCTTTGTTGTAATTGTTGTCATTTGTAGAGGTAAAGGGGAGGAATTGAAGGGAAGTAAGGGAGGTAACACCGATCGTTGAAAAAAAAGTAGCAGCAGGCATGACGAAATCAATGAAGTAGTCAGGATTGCCGCTAAAATTTGAACCATCATTCGTCAGCCGCACACGAGCCGTGTCAAAATTGATAATCGGCGCTTGCCAGTTTGGAGCTCCACTGCCGTTTGTGCCCTCTGCCGGATCGTTCCAGGAGTTGAATTCTACGACCGTGTTTTGAATCAAGGCAATGCGATTACGTAAGCCTTGCACACCCAACATCCACTGGTATGTGCCAGCCACTCCGGTTGTATTGATCAGATAACCCCAGGCAAAGTTTTGAAACCCTGTTTTTTGCGAATTTCTTGGATCTTCATTAACTCTTATCCGAAAGTAGAGATACGTTCCATCATACGCTAAAAAAGCAACAGGAAATGTAGAGTTTCCTACCATGTCGACAGAGCCGGGATTTTCATCGTTCGGGACGTCTCCGAATGGACTTCCCCCGAGCATAAACGGGATGAATTGACTGTCAGAAGGATAGGCCATTTTTCCTCACCTCTCCCCTCTAACATATGTACATAGTGTGATATGGCCCCCGCCCTCCCTTTGCTAATTGGCTTATCCGTGCCCGGCCAAACTAAAAAAGGGCTTTCGCCCGCAAATCTTTCTTGCGAGGAAACCCTTTTCCTTCCTGGATTGGCTATCTTACAAAAATACGCGATAGCCAAGCAGAATAACCAGCACCAATACGACAATACAGCCAATGAAGAAGCCGATGCTGCCTTCTTGTCTTTTTGCTTTGCCCAAGGACATTTCCATCAAACCAAAGGCGATAACCGCGATGATGCCCTTCATGTAGTAATAGAAATCTGATGCGTGACCCACGAAAAGCATCCAAGCTCCCGATACAAGAATGATGACCATCATGAGTCTGAGCAGCATATGTACGATCTTGCCTGCTTTTGCTTTGCCCACGCGATACAGGATGTAAGCAACGATCAAGAGCACGAATGCGACTTCCCAGCTACCCACATGCGCTTCCATTAACGCTTTATACGGCATAAAATTCAACTCCTTTACTCCTAAATTCAATCTTGTCCATTATACCAGAAGAAGGGGAAAAATGCTGATGTCCCAATGCGTGGCAGTATTGTGACTAGGCTTTTTCGGGGATGAAAAAGAGGCTGCCCGTGATCCGCAGCCTCCCTTTTCTAGCAAACGATCCTATCGCAGTAAAAATCCGTCTTTCAGCGGGTCCGTAGGGTCAACGACAAATTGATGCAGACCCGTGATAAATGCCTTTCCTTCTATACTCGGAATGACAGCCGGATAACTACCCACCTGCGCGGTTGCTACCACCTTGCCAATAAACTGGCTCCCGACAATTCCTTCATGGACAAACGATTCTCCAGCAGCCAGCTTGCCTCGCGCATGCAAGGTGGCTACACGAGCCGCAGTACCTGTACCGCATGGTGAGCGATCGATCTGCTTGTCGGCGAAAATCGTCACGTTGCGCAAGTCTGATCCTTCCACTCTCGGTTTATCCGAGATAATAACTCCATAAATGCCTTTGAGCTCAGGCTCCAACGGGTGTACGACTTCCATTTTCGCCTCGATTTGTTCCTTGATTCGCCTTCCCCACTCTTGCAGCTCGGCCAATTGCTCAATCTCTACCTGGACACCGATATCTTCCGCCTGTACAACTGCATAGAATGCTCCGCCAAAAGAAATGTCCACTGGAAAGATTCGTCCTCCCCACTCAATGGAAACGTCTTGTGCGAAAACAAAGGAGGGGACATTTTCAAACGAGACGGATTGGACCCGCGATTCTTCCATGTTGGCGTGTGCGATGATTCTTCCTGCTGGACTGTCAATCACAATACGCTCTGTTGGATCTTCCAGCCGAAGTATTCCCGTCTCAATGGCAGCCGTCACTACCGCAATGATTCCGTGCCCGCACATTGTACTGTAGCCCTCGTTATGCATGAACAGCACGCCAAATGCCGCATCTGGACTGACAGGCTCCGTCATGACACAACCGTACATGCCATGATGCCCACGCGGCTCATACATAAGCACCCGCCGAATATAGTCCAGCTCCTCCCGAAAGTAGTGCCGCTTCTCCAGTATCGTCTCGCCCGCGAGAGGTGGGATGCCACCTGTTATGATGCGCAGCGGCTCCCCTCCGGTATGGGCCTCGATCGTCGTAAACAACTGATTGATGTGCATGACATCCTCACCTTTTTATTCGATTGGCGAAAAGCTCGATGGATCACCACGCGTATTTGATCGCGCATGTTTTCGTCGTACTGTAGAAATCTAGCGCCGCCTGCCCCTGCTCCCGAGTATGTGAGCTGGACAACTTCATACCGCCAAATGGAGCCTGGTATTCCACACCTGCCGTCTCTTGATTGACCCGAACCATCCCCGCCTGCGCTACATCCAAGAAGCGATGGGCACTCGCCAAATCTCGGGTGAACAGCGAAGCGCTCAGTCCATATACAGACTGGTTGCACAGCTCCACCGCCTCGTCAAAACCGTCTGCTGTCAAAAGCACAGCCAATGGTCCAAACACTTCCTCCTGAACGAGGCGATGATTGGCAGCGACCCCCTCGACAATTTGGGGACGGATGTAATAGCCTTGCTCCTCTTTTGCATAAGCAGGGCTTTGCGCAATGACTGTTGCTTCATTGTTAGCCAATGCAATGAATTGCCCGACCGTCTCATACTGTGCAGCCGAGGCGACAGGACCCAAATACGCTTCCAGATCGCTGGCATCTCCTACTTGGCACGTCTCCACAGCCGATTGCAGTCGCTCGACCAGTGGCTGATAGATCGCTTTTTCTACAATGATCCTGCTGGTAGCCGTACATTTTTGACCAGCCGATCGAAACGCTCCGCTGAGCAAAATCGGAACCGCTTTATCCAGATCAGCATCAGCCAAAACGACTGCCGCATTTTTTCCGCCCATTTCGGTTTGATATTTGATATTGCGACCCGCGCACGCGATGGCAATCTGTCTGCCTGTTTCCGATGAGCCAGTAAAGCTAACCGCATCGACTTCAGCTTCATTCGTAAGTGTATTGCCAATCTCTCGGCCCTTGCCAATCACCAGATTCAGCACACCTGCTGGCAGTTTCGTTTCTGCGAATATTTCAGCCAGTCGTGTAGCTGTAAGTGAGCCGTTTTCCGCCGGCTTCCAAATGACTGTGTTCCCGCAAATAAGTGCAGGGGCGATCTTCCAGATGGGGATCGCAACGGGGAAGTTCCATGGTGTGATGACCGCCACGACCCCGAGCGGAACCCGACGGCTGTATTGCAGGACGTTCGTATCGGAAGAAGGAATCAGGTTGCCGTTGGAGCGCATCCCTTCTCCAGCATAATAGCGCAACAGACTGACCCCACGCGCCACTTCTCCGCGCATCTCACCAAGCTGCTTGCCCATTTCCCGGCTCGCCAGCTGTGCCAAACTGTCTGCATTTGCCTCTAATGCAGCAGCCATTTGAAAAAGGATTTCGCCTCGAGCTGCACCCGTTTGTTTTGCCCAGCCGATCTGGGCCATGCGAGCAGCCTGCTCCGCTGCCAAAACATGTGTCCGATCAGACAGATGCAGAACGCCTACTTCTTCTGTGATACGCGATGGGTTTTTGACCGTTAGTTCCTTCCCTGACGGCGTCATCCAGTCGCCGCCAATCCAGTTTTTGCTGTGCATCCTGGCCGTCCCCCTTATCGTCCACTTGCAGCGCCGACAGCGTAGTCAAACGCCTTTTTAATGCCCGCGTAGTATTCTTCAGACAGCGGCAGACGCGGTGGACGAGTCGGTCCTACTGGGAAGTTGGCCAGCTCCATCATGTATTTGATCGACTGTACCAATTGTGGACTCGCGTCGTAGTGGAACAGTGGCAACAAACGACGATAAAGCGCTTGTGCTTCACCCAGCTTGCCTGCCCGTGCCAGACGGAACAGCTCCACTCCTTCTTTTGGCAGCGCATTCGGCACACCCGAAATCCAACCTGTCGCCCCGATCAAGCCTCCCTCCATGACGAGATCGTCTACACCGACCATAACTTCCAAGTCCGTCTGGGCGAGAATGTCCTGCATGCGACGTACGTCACCGGAGAATTCTTTCACAGCGACGATATTTTCGAATGCAGCCAGTCTTGCCAAAATGTCCGGTGTCAGGTCGATTTTGTAGTCGTGAGGATTGTTATAGGCAATAATCGGCAGCCCGACTGTATTGAGTGCCTCGTAGTGGGCAAACACTTCATTTTCCAATGGTTTGTAGTTAATCGGAGGCAGGGCCATCACGCCTGCTGCTCCCGCATCCTTGGAAAATTGCACCCATTCCACTGCTTGACGGGTAGACGGAGCAGCAGAGCCTACGACCACCGGAACTCTCCCTTTTGCGGCAGCGATCACAGTATGTATGACTTTTGCCCGCTCTTCTCCTGTCATCGTCGCGTATTCTCCCAGCGAACCGGACGGAACCAATCCGTCTACGCCCTCCTGAATCAACCAGTCACACAATTCCGTCAGACGTTTGTAATCCACCTCATAATCATTTGTAAACGGTGTGACAATCGCCACGTATACTCCTTCAAATCGTGCCATTTTCATTTCTCCTCTTCTATTTGGGTTTTGTTTTAATGATCGGTTGCGGCTGGTATGAGCAAAAAACCATTCGCTAGCTCGTCTTCCGGATTGTAAAAAATCGTATGCTTGCCCATCAGCCAGGCCGAACCTGCAATTCGGGTAATGACAGCAGGCAGGCCCCCTTCGTCCGTCACCTGCAAAACTCTTCCTGTAAACATAGAACCGACGATGCTCTCGTGTACAAATGGTTCGTCTATGCCGATCTCCCCTTTGGCAAACAAGGTCGCCAGCTTGGCGGAAGTGCCCGTTCCACATGGCGATCGGTCTATTCCGCCCGGCGGTACGACTACGGTGTTTTTCACATCCGCTCCCGGATTGTCAGGGGTCGTATAGAACTCCACATGGGTCAGTCCGCGAATAAACGGCTTCTCTGGATGAACGATCTCCACAGCCTGATTGATTGCTTTACGAATGGCGACTGCTGTATCGACAATGGTGGATGCATTGGCTGGCGTCAGTTCGAGATGGAGCTGGCGTGCATCCGTGATCGCATAAAAGTTTCCACCGTACGCAATATCGCAGGTCACCGCTCCAATCCCTTCTACTTCTACAGTCACATCTTGCTGATAGAGGAAGGCTGGAATGTTCACAAACGATACTTCCTTGGCTTTTCCTCCCTCTACCTGTATGTCTACCTCGACCAGTCCTGCTGGCGTATCGAGCGTAAGCTTTGTCACCGGTTCAGTCACGGGGATCATGCCTGTCTCCACCAGTGCGGTACATAGACCGATCGTATCATGACCGCACATCGGCAAGTATCCGCCTGTCTCGATATAGATCACTCCCACATCCGCATCCGGATGGCATGGGTCAACGATCAAGGCACCTGACATCACATCATGCCCTCGTGGCTCATACATCAAAAACGTGCGAATCCAGTCGTACTCGGCCTTCATCTGGAGCATTTTTTCTCCCATCGTGGTACCGGACAGCTTTGGTAGACCACTGATTACCGTGCGGGTAGGGTTTCCCCCGGTATGCGTGTCAATGGTGGTAAACACCCTCGTTGCTTTCATGGATGCAACACTCCTTTTTTCGTAAACCGGTCCAAGCGCAGCGGCTCTGTCGGAATGATGGTGTCTGTCTGATCGACTAGCATCTCAGACACCAGCTTACCTGTGACGGCTGCCAGACTGATTCCATCCCCTTCATGACCAGCCGCGATGAAGTAACCGGGAACTTCTTCTACGCGAGAAATAATCGGCAAGTGATCCTCTGTCCACGGGCGCAAACCGCAATAGGTACGGATAATGGCGAAGTCGGCAATCTTTGGATAAAAGCGCAGTGCTCTTCTCGCCATGCACCTGACGACATTCAAATCCATTCGAGTATCGAAGCCTACAAACTGACGACTGGAGCCAATCAAGAAGTTCTGGCTCTCTGTCGGCTCAAATACGAGCGCGACTCCATACTTCTCTGTCTCCTCGTCTACTTGTCGCACGCCGCCAAACTTTGAGATGAGATAGCCGAATTCCATCACCTTTCGCACGCCGACAGGCATCTGCCGCGAAGCGACGATCAAATGCCCTTTGCGCGGAACAATCGGAATATCCACCCCGACCATTTTTCCAATGACTGGCGCCCACACCCCCGCGGCGTTGACGACCTGCTTGGCTGTCATACTGCCTGTACCAAGCCCGATGTGAAACGTTCCCGTCGCCTGATCACGTCGGAGCGACTTGACCTCTGTCCGGCGCATGATTCTTGCTCCATGCTTTTTCGCTCCTTCAAACAGGGCAAAGGTCAACATGTACGGATTGACGGTAGAATCGGTGGCGCACTCCAAGCCTCCCAGCAAGTCGTCGGCAAAGTAAGGCGACTCCTGCCGAATATCCGCTCGGTCCAGCATCCGAAACGGCAGTCCAACTTCCTTTTGCCGTCTCACCCATTCATGAGCCGCTTCCATCTCGGCCTCTGATTCGCAGACGAGAATGCTCCCTGGTGCCCGATATTCAAACGTATGGTCCAGCTCCCGGCTTAGCTGATCAACAAGCATCTGGCTTTTCAGAGACATTTGACTGTCAAAACCGGGGTCCTTGTCGATCGCCAAAATATTTCCGTCACAGCGCGAGGACGTTCCTGATGCCAGCTCACCTTTTTCCAGGACAACGACATCCAATCCCGCCTTGGCAGCGTAATACGCAATCGCTGCGCCGATGATGCCACCGCCGATTACCGCAATCTGCGCATGGTTTTGTACTGTCATGCTGATTCTCCTCAAATGCGTTTTCTACTACTCTCTTACTCTTTTTGCAAAAGCCATGCCAATTGTTCCAAGCGCGATTCGCAAAATATTTCGTCTAAATTCTTTGACAACAGAAAGAGCGAATGTATAATAAATGAGAAAATGTTCAAAATTTTATACACTTGAACTACCTCTTTTAAAAGGGATGATCGAGTTGAATCACAAACTTCCTGCCTTAACCGAGTTGATACAGACAAACATGCGGATTTTCAACGATCTAGAGCTTCTCCCTCCTCAGTTGGACGAAAACATTCCTGTATTTACCCAGCGTCAAACCAGCTGGCATGTCGCCGATTCTTCCCTTTTCACCGCCAACTTGACGATCGATTGCACACAAGCCCCTTGGGAACCAGCTGCTGTGATGCCATTGGATTCAACATTGGCCGACGCCATCCATCTGCTAGCTACTCACAACTATCTCCTGATCGAAAAACAGCCCGGAGTCCCTGTCGGCTACCTTCATCGAGGTGCAGTCATCCAAGCCATCTTTTCCTCGTATGAGATCTTGGAAGCGTATTTCGAGACGATGATCAAGACCATGGATGCTTCCATATCCGTCATCGACGAAAAAGCGCGTGTGATGGTTTGGACAGAAGGGGCCGAACGAATCTTTTCCTTGAAAGCAAAAGAAACGATGGGTCGCCCGATCACCGAATTTTTCCCGCTCGAAATGCTCGAAACACTCAAATCGCTCCAAAGCGGACAGTCTCTCTATCGTCATCAGCATCAGCCGCGGGAGGATCTCGTCGTGCTCATCAATACCAACCCGATCTATTTGCATGACAAAATCATCGGTGCGGTCGCGGCGGAAACCGATATCACGAGTCAGGTCCGACTGAACCAGGAGCTGTTGAACGCCAATAAAAAAGTGAATCACTTGCAGCAGGAAATGGCGAAGCTCAGTCCGACCCCTGATCCATTTGCACAGATCAAGGGAACGAGTCTCTCCATTCGCCATATCAAGTCCATGATCCAAAAACTCAGCGCTACACAAGCAACTGTCTTGATCACAGGGGAAAGTGGCGTCGGCAAAGAGTTATTCGCCAAAGCGGTGCACGATGTGCGGGAAGGCTCCAATGCGCCTTTTATTGCCATCAACTGCGGCGCGATTTCGCCTACTTTGTTTGAAAGCGAGCTGTTCGGGTACGAAAAAGGTGCCTTTTCTGGTGCGGATCAAAAAGGGAAAAAAGGAATGATTGAGCTGGCACGTGGAGGAACGCTGTTTCTCGACGAGGTGGGAGAAATGCCGCTCGATATGCAAGTGAAGCTGCTTCGCGTGCTTCAAGAGAAAAAGTATTATTCGGTCGGAGGGACAAAGCAGATTGAGGCAGACTTCCGTGTGGTTGCCGCTACGAATAAAAATTTGGAGGAGCTCGTGAAGGAAGGGAAGTTTCGTCAAGATCTGTTCTATCGGCTCAATGTCGTGACGCTGAAAATCCCTCCGCTTCGAGAACGCATTGAAGATACGATTGAACTCGCTCACTTTTTTCTCTATGAATTCTCTTTACGTTACAATCGTCCCATTCATGCCATCTCACAAAATGTGATGCAAAACCTGCTCCAATACGACTGGCCAGGCAACATTCGCGAGCTGCGAAATGCGATTGAGCGATTGGTGGTATTTGCGACAGACGGGGTGATCAAAGAAGAAGATTTGCCGTATTCCTTGCAAGGTCAGAGTAAGCAGGTACCGATTGAGCTCCCTCCCGATCTCTTTTCTCTGCAAGAAGAAATCGAAGCGCACGAGCGCCGTGTCATTTTGCGAGCCATCGAGCTGGAAAACGGCAACAAGCAAGCCGCTGCGAAAAGACTGGGTATTTCGCGGGCCACGCTGTATAACAAATTGGGTAAGTAAAAAATCGTTGTCTTTCAACGGTTGTGCACGGGGAAGCCCTGCCACATGTTTTCCAGTCGCCTTTTTCCTCTCTTCGTTCGGGCGGTCTCCTTTCAAACATGTGACAGGGCTTTCGAGCAGTTAGGTGTTCATCCTGCTTTTTAAAGCATTTTTGAGCCATGTCAAGGTAGACTCCTTATACTAGCTGATCATCTTGAGTTATCGAATTGCGATTGTGAAACATTGGTGGTTCTTTTTGAAGACTCAATGATCGTGAGTTGTTCAACTTCCTTCTTGGATCGACTTGCAATCATGTTTTACAAAAGCCGCGTAGGAATGAATGGCGGGGAATTTAAGCTTCACTTATGGAATACCTCTTCGAAACTTCTACGTTTGAAGCACTCCCGACATTCATTTCGGAGCGGACAGTCTAACCCCTTGTGGGGCGTAGGCCGAAGCGTAAACTGGAAATACGCTTCTTCCCCCCACTACAGCCTCTTTTTACAACAAAAAAACGCACGCCAACGCGAACAAAAATCTGGAAAACGTCGCCCTTCTTTGGGCGGCAACACCTCAGACAAAATTCGAATCAATTCCATCGTTGATTCCTCCTTTGTCATCGAGCAATTATCCTGTGCCACTCCGCCTATGCACCCAAATACGCCTTGACGATCGAATCGTCGGCCCTGAGCACGTCTGCTTTATTTTCCATAACGATGCGCCCTGTCTCCATTACATATCCCCGATGAGCAAGCTTCAACGCTGCCTTGGCATTTTGTTCGATCAAAAGGATCGTTGTGCCTTGCCTGTTTATTTCTCTAATGATATTCATGATCTCCTGCACAATAATCGGGGCGAGCCCCATTGACGGCTCATCTAGCATCAAGAGCTTTGGACGTGCCATGAGTCCGCGGCAGATTGCGAGCATTTGCTGCTCGCCTCCGCTCAATGTTCCTCCCATTTGTTCACTCCGCTCTTTCAATCTGGGGAAGAACGCAAAAGCCTGCTCAATCCCCTCTGCGATGGCCGCCTTCTCTTTCCTCTGTGTAAAACCGCCTAGCTCCAAATTTTCACGGACCGTCAAGCCAGCAAAGATCCGCCTGCCTTCCGGTACATGGATAATGCCTGCCTCGACAATTTGGTGAGGAGCCCAGCCTACGAGACTCTGTCCATGTAGCAAGATATCTCCACTGGTAGGTCGAACGATTCCAGAGATCGTTTTGAGTGTCGTGCTCTTACCTGCACCATTGCTGCCTAGCAGTGCGACAATCTCGCCTTCCTGCACGTGCAGGTCGATGCCTTTTAGCGCTTCAATTTTTCCATAACACGAACGCATGCCGCTGATTGTCAGAAGTGGTGTCATATCGCCTCCTCCTCCTTTCCCAGGTAGGCTTCTACAACACGCGGATTGCTGAGCACATCTTCGGGGGCTCCCTCTGCGATCTTCTGGCCGTAATCGAGGACGATTACTTTTTCCGATATTTTTTTGATCAAACCCATATCGTGCTCGATGATCAGCACTGTCAGCTCGTAATGGTTGCGGAGTCGCTTGATCAAAGCAATCAGGTCTTCCTTCTCCTCATAATTCAGCCCCGCAGCCGGCTCATCGAGGAGCAACACTCGCGGCTTGGTAGCTAAGGCCCGCGCGATTTCCAAATAACGCTGAGCTCCATACGGCAAGTTTTTGGCAATGCGGTCGCAACTGTCTTCCATCCCCACGAAGCGAAGGCAATCCCTTGCCGAATCCTCGATAAATGTTTCCTCTCGGCGCTGTGCGCGTGTCTGCCAGAGAGCTCCCCATATAGTCTGACTCGTGCGGCTGTGCATGCCTGATTTGACATTATCCAAGACGGTCAAATTCGGAAACAGCCGCAAGTTTTGAAACGTTCGCGCCATGCCAAGCCGTGTGATTTGGCTTGGCTTTTTTCCCACGAGCTGGTTGCCTGCAAGGATGATCTGTCCCGCAGTCGGTTGGTAAAATCCGGTGATCATGTTGAAGGCGGATGTTTTCCCCGCTCCATTTGGGCCAATGATACTGCTGATCGAGCCTGGGGTGATATCAAATGACAAATCGTTTACTGCAGTCAGACCGCCGAATTTAAGCGTTACATTTTTCACTGTCAAGCTTGACGTCATTACCACTGCCCCCTTCCGTAGCCTCCTCTGTATCGCCACGTTTCGTGCCTCGTTTCGTCTCATAGCGGGCAGGCCACAGTCCTTGGGGGCGAAACAGCATCATCGCGACCAGCGCGGCACCGAAGATCAAATACCGCCAATCTTCCACCGAGCGCAGCAGCTCCGGCAAGGCAATGACCAACACGGCGCCCAAGACGACGCCGGGAATGCTGCCCAAGCCCCCCAAGACCACTGCCAGAAGAATCATGATGGACTGGGTAAAGCTAAAGCTGAGCGGCGCAATCGCACTCATTTTGACAGCAAAAACAGAACCAGCCAGACTCCCGATGACAGCTCCAATCGAATACGCCAGCAGTTTCATATTGATCCGGTTAATGCCCATCGCCTCTGCGGCATCCTCGTCTTCACGGATATACATCCACGCCCTGCCAATGCGGGACGTGCCCAACCGTTTTACAGCTACCACCGCTAAAACAGCAATGATCAAGATCAAATAGTAAAAGTCGATCTGTCCGCCAAGAACATAGCCTCCAATAGATGGACGCGGGATTCCATAAATGCCAGATGCTGATCCGGTAATAGTGAGATTAATTGCTAAAATACGAATGATTTCCCCAAAGCCGAGGGTGACGATTGCCAAATAGTCACTGCGCAGCCGAAGTGTCGGCGCACCAATGATTACACCCACAATAGCCGCAAATACCATGGAAACCGGCAAGGTCAGCCAAAACGACCATTGATAGACCGTCATCAGAATGCCTGTCGTATAAGCGCCTACGGCAAAAAAGGCGGCGTAGCCCAAGTCGAGTAATCCGGCAAAGCCGACCACCACATTCAGCCCCTGGGCCAAGACAACGTAGAACAAGGCAAGTGTCGCAACATCTAGCCAGTAGTTATTAGACAGAAACGGCAGTACACACGCGACGGTGAGCAACAGGACAATAGCGATTTTTTTTCGAGATGGATTCATCCGCTACATCCTCTCTTTCACTTTTTCACCCATGATGCCCGTTGGCTTCAACACGAGAATCAAGATCAACAAGGAAAACGCCACGACGTCCTTCCATGAACCGCCGAAAATAAATGTTCCGGCTGTCTCCATCATCCCGAGCAACAGCCCACCCAGCATCGCGCCCTGAATGCTGCCAATCCCCCCCAAAACCGCCGCCGTAAACGCCTTGAGTCCAATGACAAAGCCCATCATAAAATTGACGGTTCCGTAATAAGCACCTGCCATCGTGCCTGCACCTGCTGCCAGCGAAGCACCAATGAAAAAGGTCAAGCCAATGACTTTATGCACATGGATGCCCATTAAATGACAAGCCGTCTGATCGAGCGCAATCGCCCGCATAGCCTTGCCGTACAGGGAACGATTGATGAAAAGATGCAAGCCCAGCATCAAAAGCGCCGAGATGAGGACAAGCCCGCTTTGGACATACGTGATTTTGGCCCCTAAGAGGCTAATGCCGTCGTGAGAAAGCTGCAAGGGATACACTTGATACTGCGCCCCCCAAACAATCATCGAGCCGTTTTCCAAAAAGAGAGAGACACCAATTACCGTAATTAAGATAGAGAGTCGTGGAGCCAACAGGAGCGGCCGATAAGCCACCCTCTCGATCCCCATCCCGATGACGCCGACAATCACCATCGTCAGCAATATGACAATCAATATTCCCATCAAGCCTGCTCCGGAAGAGTCTCCGCCGAGCACGCTGAGCAAGGTATAGCCTACAAATGCACCGAGCATGTACAAATCGCCATGCGCGAAGTTGAGTAGCTTGATAATGCCAAAAACCATCGTATAACCCAAAGCGATCAAACTGTAAAAAGCACCGATGACCAGTCCGTCCGCCAATGTTTGGACGAGAATATCCATTCCTCCACCATCCTTACTTGAGGCAATAATTGACGTATGCCCTACTTCGCTAACGTGAACTTGCCACCCATCACTTTCAAAACGGCGAAGTTGGAGGTATCCAGCGTATTTTGGGCGTTGAACGAGATTGTTTGACCAAGTGCCTTGAAATCTTTTGTTTCTTTGATCGCTTTTTTGATGGCGTCACGATCAGTCGAGTTCGCTCGCCCGATCGCATCTGCCAGCAGATTGACCGCATTGTAGCTCAACGCAGAGAAAGGACCCGGTGCCAAGTTGTTGTACGTCAGCTTGTACGTAGAGGTGAACGCTTCTGCTCCCTCGATGAATTCGGCTGTAGGAGTCGCGGTAATCAGCAGTCCTTCTGCGTTGTCTGCACCTGCAATCTTGATAACGTCCTCACTGAATGAGCCATCGCCAACGAGGAACAAGCCGGATACACCTTTTTGCTTGAATTGTTTGACCATGAGTCACCAGCCGCATAATAGCCCGTAAAATACGTGGCGTCCGGTTGGAGGCCTTTTACTTTGGTTACCAGTGCGCTGAAATCTTTTTCTTCGGGATTGATTGCTTCATACGCAATGACGGTGCCGCCTGATTTTTCAACGGACGCTTTGGCAAAATCGGCCAAGTCTTTGGCGTAGGCAGAATTATCATGAATGAGTACGACTTTTTTCGCCTGGTTCACTGCCATGTAATCTGCTGCGGTTTGTGCTTGATCTGGGGTTAGACCATTGATCAAAAATAGGGTGTCATAGCCTTGAGCTGGCAATTTGGCTGAGTTTGCTGCGGGAACGATCATAGGAATGTTGCATTTTTGAATACACCCGATGAGGGTAGTGTCGCTCCTGAGCAGTAGCCACCGACGACAGCGACTACGTTTTGGGAGACCAGCTTATTGGCTGCTGTCGTCGCCATTTGGGGATCACAGCCATCATCAGCTACTTCGATCTTCAATTTTTTTCCAATAACTCCACCACTGTCGTTAATTTTTTTGACAGCCATTTCGATGGCGTTTTGCATGTCTTTTCCATCCGTAGCGTTGTTACCAGTTACTGGAAGTATCACCCCGACGACTATCTCGCCAGCGGCTGTAACTCCAGTAGAAGATCCTTGATTGGCACATCCCGCTACAGCCAGCGATAGAGTCAACATCGCCGCGACTATCACGCTTCCCCATTTTTTCATAGTCCATCCCCCATTCGAATATTATTCGATTGATGCCCATTTCCAGTCGATTGCGCCTAGACCATCCTGGAAGATTCCTTTTACCTTGTCATTCTTCACCCATGTATGCGTATAGAAGTAAATCGGCATAATCGGCATTTCGTCCATCATGATTTGCTCGGCTTCACTCAGAATCGTCTTGCGCTTTTCTGGATCGCTCTCTGTCGCGGACTGATTCAGCAGCTCTTTGAATCTCGGATTCTCCCAGCGCGTATCGTTATTGCCCCCATCCTTCTCCTTAAACAGCTCGAGGAAGTTGATCGGATCGTTGAAATCACCCGACCAGCCGAGACGCCCCACCTGGTAGTTGCCCTCGTGCATGGTCTCGAGGTACACTTTCCATTCCTGATTTTCCAGCTTTATTTCTGCACCAAGGTTTTGGCGCCATTGGTCCTGAATCGCTTCTGCGATCTTTTTATGCCCTTCCGACGTGTTGTAGCTGAGCTTGATCGGCGGCAGTTTGGAGATGCCCAGCTCTTTCATTCCTTCTTCTAACAGCTTTTTAGCTGTTTCTTGATCATTGTCTTTGAAATAACCGCCCGTATTGAGTCCCATGGTCGGTGGAACTGCTGCCATCGCTGGCTGCTGATTCGCTTGGAGTACGTTGTCGATCAAGCTTTGACGGTTAATAGCGTAGGCAAAAGCTTTACGAATCTTCACGTTATTGAACGGAGGTTTCTCTGTATTGAACTTGTACCAGTAGGTAGCACCGACAGGCTTCACTTGCAGCTTTCCACTGTCTTTAAGCGCTGGCATCGCATCAGTTGGCAGCGAGCTTAACGGACTGCCTGCCCAGTCAATTTCGCCATTTTCAAACATGGACAGCTCTGTATTTTCATCCTCCACCACCGAGAACTCGATCTTGTCCAGCTTGACATTATCTTTGTCCCAGTAGTTGTCGTTCTTCACGAGTACCATTTTGCTTTTGTGTTCCCAAGACTCCATTTTGAATGGACCATTTCCTACGTGTGTTTTGGCCTCTCCAGCCCACTTTTCATCTGACTCAACTACCTTATTATTTACCGGGAAATAAGTTTGGAAGGCGGTTAGCTCCAGAAAAAACGGGGTTGGATTCGTCAACTCTACTTGGAGGGTCTTGTCATCCAATGCTTTTACACCGACATCATCCAAGCTGCCATTTCCTTTATTCGCTTTCTCCGCATTCTTGATGTAATAGAGCTGGTAGGCGTAATTAGACGCTGTCTTCGGATCGAGAGCTCGCTTCCATGCATATTCAAAGTCGTGCGCTGTTACCGGTTCTCCGTTGCTCCACTTGGAGTCTCTCAGCTTGAATGTGTAGGTTTTCATATCACTCGATACTTCAATCGTCTCGGCTACTGCTTCCTCGGGCTTGCCTGAAGGCCCGATGCGTGTCAGTCCGTCAAAAACTGCTTTGACGATGGCAGCAGAAGTCGTGTCTTCCGCAAGTCCAGGATCACCTGTAGGCGGTTCAGAGTGAAGATTCCAGCGTAGAGCTTGTGCTTTTGCTGGTTCTTTAGCCGTGGTGGCAGGTGCTTGCTGCGTGCTCGACTGTCCACTCTGTGTTGCTTGGTCGGCTGGCTTCGCCGCTGGCTGCCCTCCACATCCTGCTAACGCTAATCCCATAACTGCTAGGCTACTCATTACCGCGAACATACTTTTTTTCATTTGATCAACCCCCATTGTTAGTCGTTATGTGTTGGTTTTCAGAATTATCAGAATGCAAGAGGTGTGCCAAAAATGAAGACGGCAGTGTCTTCGTTCTAGCGTTGGTTGTTGTAAATTTTTTTGTACACTGTATATCTTCTTGTGTTTCAAATCTTAGACACCGCCTTTAGACAAAAAAGCCTCAGCCCATTTACTCGGCCAAGGCTTTTGTCTCTCGATTTACATAATGATCAATTCACGCGGTGAATGTGTCAGCACCTCATTGCCACTCTCGGTGACAACCAGATCGTCCTCGATACGGACCCCACCCAGCTCTGGGATATAAATCCCCGGCTCCACTGTCAAAATCATGCCTTCTTGGAGAACAGCCGAGCAACGTGTGGACATAAATGGCTCCTCATGAATATCCAGGCCCACTCCATGCCCCATCCCATGTCCAAATCGTTCGCCATAGGCTTGCTCCGTGATGTAGTCCCGTGCGAAGGCGTCTGCCTCTTTCCCGGTAATTCCAGGACGAATACCTGCAACAGCCCGATTGCGTGCTTCCAGAACGATCTCGTAGATAGCTTTGAGCTGTTCATCAGGAGTGCCAATAGCAACCGTACGGGTAATATCAGAGCGATAGCCTTGGTACAATGCGCCAAAGTCCATCGTGACCATATCTCCCGCTTCGATCAGTTTTTCACTTGCTACGCCATGAGGAAGTGCGGAACGATAGCCAGAAGCAATAATGATATCAAAAGCAGAGCCCGACGCCCCTTCTTTTCGCATGAACATTTCCAATTCGTTAGACACCGCAAGCTCTGTGATACCTGGACGCAGGAAGGAAGTAATGTGGGAGAATGCAGCATCGGCGATTTGCGCAGCCGTTCGGATGATTGCGAGTTCTTCCTTTGTCTTAATCATCCGCAATCCCTCCATGACACCTGACGTCGGAATGAATGCTGTTTGGACGGCCTCACTGTATTTGCGATGCAAAGCAAAAGTGACATTCTCCTCCTCAAAGCCGAGATGGTTGATCCCCATCACTTCCGCCTGGCGCGCTATTTCACTGTATACAGATTCCTTTGTCGGCAAATAAACGATCTCAAAGCCTGTTGCTTGTGCTTGTGCTTGCGCTGTGTAACGGAAATCTGTGAAGAGCTTGGCCTGATCCCGTGAGATGAGGACAACTCCGTACGTACCTGTAAAGTTCGTGAGGTATCGGCGATTTTGTCCATTCGTGATCAACAGCCCGTCAATTCCAAGTGAATCGAATTGTTCTCGCAGTCTTTTTACTTTTTCCATCTCTGTCATCCCTCTTTTGTTTCTCATGATTTGGCTCGTTCTTTAGGAATATTCAGCAAGTATTATGCCAGTCAGGACGATCTCACTCGCTTCCTCATGGCACGACACTTGCATTTTCTATCAAACAAGAATGAAAGGAGGCTTCATCATGGAATCGCATCCATTGATTATCTGCCGTTGTGAAGAAGTCACTCTCGCTGAATTGGTAGAGACCGCCCAAACCTATCAATGTACCGCACGCGAGTTGAAACTACGAACCAGAGCCGGCATGGGCTGCTGCGGTGGGAGAACCTGCCGTACATTGATCGATCAGGTCATTCAGCAAGTAACTGGCCAAGCGCCTTCTCATACTGTACCTCTTGGATACCAACCGCCTATCCGACCTGTCTCATTTCATACGCTTGGAGGGCAAAGGGCATGAGTCAACGCATTGATCACCATCCGGTCCTCGGTTCACTCGGTGATAGAAAGCAGCTTTCTTTTTATTATAACGGCTCGATCTATATGGCTTACGAAGGCGATACGATTGCGGGAGCTCTATTGGCCGCAGGGATCCGCACGCTCCGGGTGCATGAGGAAAAAGGAACGCCGCGAGGAATTTACTGCAATATCGGTCACTGCTATGAATGTCGCGTGCATGTAGACGGTGTTCCTACCGTGCGTGCTTGTATGACGCTTGTCCAGGAAGGCATGCAGGTAAATGCAGGTTCACTCCTTCCTACGCCTTTGAAAACAGGAGGACATCGTGCATGATCGACCTTCTCATTATCGGGGCTGGACCTGCAGGCTTATCCGCAGCAATTGCAAGTGCTAGAGAGGGATTGGCTGTTCGTGTAGTCGATGAGTTTTATCGCCCTGGGGGCCGCTTGCTCGGACAGCTTCACGAAGAACCAGACGGCGTGTGGTGGAATGGACTGGATGAGGCAGCCCGGCTCACGGAGGAAGCGAAAAGTCTCCGTGTAGAAATCTGTTGCGGCGTCTCCGTCTTCCATTTGTCGCAATCCCAGAATGGCTGGGTCGTCTCTACAACACAGGGGGAAATGACAGTCCCCTTGCTCCTGATCGCAACTGGGGCTTCAGAAGCAGCTGTGCCCGTGCCAGGGTGGACGTTACCCGGCGTGATGTCCATCGGAGCTGCTCAAGTCATGACGAATGTGCAGCGCGTGCGAGTGGGACAACGCGGAGTAGTCATTGGAGTCAATATCTTATCGGTGGCGATATCACGGGAATTGCAATTGGCTGGAGTTACGGTGGATCGAATGATTCTCCCACCTCGTACAACTGTTAGCGGCACCGCGGGGCAACCTCAAGCAGTGATGCAATCCTTATTGCGCGTCGCCCATCTTGCCCCTTCCCTGATGATTCGGCTGGGGAGCAAGCTGATGGGGAGTCCATGGATGCAAAAGCTGGCAATGGCCCTCTACCCCTCGAAAGGTTTTTCCATGTGGGATATCCCGATTCAGCTGCGAACAGCAGCGCTGGAGATCGTCGGAACTTCTCAAGTCGAGGGTGTCCGTATCGCCAGGGTCGCAGCCGATGGTTCACCTATAGCTGGAACCGAACAAGTCATTGCAGCTGATTTCGTCTGTATCGCAGGGGGATTAAGTCCACTCGCTGAACTGGCAGCGATTGCCGGGTGTCCTTTTGCCTATGTTCCATCCTTAGGCGGGCATGTCCCCTTACACAATGAAAGCATGCGAACACCAGTCCCTGGACTCTATGTTGCCGGCAATATCACAGGAATTGAAAGTGCCAAAGTGGCAATGGCTCAAGGCACGGTCGCGGGACTTTCTATCGCAAAAGCTCGGGGGAAGCTGACGAATGAACAGCCATTATCGGATGCCATTCAACAGGTGAAAATCGTCCGCCAAAATGCAACGATCCAGTTCCATCCAGACATTGTGGCTGGGCGTGCACTGGTGGGGCAAATGACAACAGAATGGATCGCGAACTAATTCTTTCCTTCAATAGTAAAAGGCAGCCTGTCATTCTATCACGGCAGGCTGCCTTTGTTTTTTCTTTCTGGTTTGTGCTTTGGTAGTTGATGAGGATGGCAACTCTGCGTCTAAAGTAAGCGGACGGTGTATTTCCTTTGCTTGTTCTCGATAGTGAGCAATGAGCTCAGGGTATTCCGCGATTTCTCTCTCTCCTGTCGGCGTGATCGCATACAGACCTCGTTGCACACGTTTAAACCACCCGTAATGATTTTGGATAAGAATCGACGAGGCTTTCTCCCCGGCCCCTTTACTCTTGAGTAATTTGGGCGATAACGGCCCATGCTGCTGGAGCAATGTCGCGATTTGAATGCAGCTCTGCTTGTAGGCTGTCATGAGCTTGGTTTGATAGCTCCCGCCCACATTGTAATCGCCATATCTTCCTCGCATCTCTTCAATGATGCGGTTTCGCTTTTTTTGATTGAATTGCTTGCTTTTTACCCGATCAAACGGTCCCGGTGATATATTCACTTCCATGACTGCTGCCCCTCTTTTTGGAAAGGACACGAGAATGAGACCTAGCTCGAGACGTCTAGCCAAGTAGCATATATCTTGCCATTTTTTCGAAAACAATTTGTATTTAGGCTTCGGGATTGCCATATAAACAAAATCAGTATAGCGTTGTCGCTTGGTTGCCTGTATGAGCAATTCCACACTTAGGTTGCGTTTAAACTCAACAATGATCAGTTCATCGCCTTTGATGGCCGTCAAATCGCAATGCTTGACCTCGCCAAAAACGTCATATCCTTGTGCGACAAAATAATTTCGAATCGGTTCGTACATGTCAGCTTCATATTTTTTCTCTGCTTTTGGTTCCATGTGTTCCCCTTCTCTTATAGGAAAAAGAGCCAATCCAATGGATTGACTCCTCTCTTCGTTATTCCTTCAAAACTGAATACGCATGATTGCTAAGAATTTGTGGATAAGTCCTCGACCGATTAGTATTCGTCAGCTCCACGCGTTACCGCGCTTCCACACCGAACCTATCAACCTCATCGTCTATGAGGGGTCTT
>NZ_JBIAOR010000002.1:374870-494659 GCF_042878995.1 Brevibacillus sp. NPDC003359 | reverse complement strand
CATCCCTCTGTGTATTCTTGATTACTTTGATTAAAACACAAATGACCCGCAAGGGGTCACTTTTTAAAAGTGTCCACCATACGGGTCACAGATCAGATTGAGGGTGAGGTCGGCTTTTTTGTTGTGGCCTAGAAAGCAAAATCAAACGAATGGCATCCTACACCTGTCCACACGCTATCAATCTCCTTGTCATATCTTACAGCAAAGATAGAAGGAGGTGAGTGGAATGGCAGAATTACGAGTAAGCTTGTGGGCAGGTAGAAACTTTGAAGCTCGTCGTATTCGTTTTCGCAGACGTGGGGTAGCAGTCAGACAGTGCCAAGCTCTTGAATTTAATGATGTACTGTCGAGTTTTAGATTACGAGCAGGGAATAATGGCCGAGTTACCCTCGTTTTGTTTTCAGGAACCGCTTATCAAGGTGATTTTCGTGTCTTCCGGGGGAATCGGAATATTGCCGACCTCGGTAATTTCAACTTCAATAATCGCACCTCGTCATTCATTTTTGTGGGACGCAATTTGACTACTTCTCAAATCAGGGAGATTCAACGGACGAGTACGGCACCGAGAAACGTGGTAGAAATAAGAACGTAGAAGGGGAAGTTTGGGTCAAAGAAAAAACAACCGAGATCACATTCGGTTGTTTTTTCCATTTCTATTCAACAAATGATTCGCTGTCTTATGGCGTCTGCCACACCTTGCGCGCGATTTTGCACACCGAGCTTTTTTAACGCGGACTTGATGTAATCCTGAACGGTAAACTCACTGATTCCCATCCAGTCCGCCATCTCCTTAACGCTTTCGCCCCATGACATCCGCTGCATGACTTCGACTTCTCGGCGTGAGAGCTTGACGGTTTTAGGGAATCGGTTGCCAATACTTTGCCTAGCATCGCACAGTATGCACTTAAGGATTGTATCAATTGATGGTTGATGCCGGAACAGCCATCCTGATGCCAGGAAATACCGGCGTAGCCGAGTACGTTAGGCCCATAGCTGATGGGGAGGATGAGCGCATAAGGGGCGCCATACACCAAATTGGGCGGGATCTCACGGATCGCCTCAGAATCTAGCAGTACTGCTCTTTGTTCGCGAATCGCATGCTGGATGAGGGGCATATTGCGCATGTCCACCCGTATATCGCGGATGGAGCATAGCTCTTGGTCAAGGATCGACCAGAGCCCCTCCCCCATTTGACTGAGCGTCGAGTAATTGCACAGAATGGCTCCCATGAAAGGGAAGAGATCCACGAAGCCGCGTACAGCAAGAACCAGTTTCTCCTCATAAAATGTCGTTTCTTTGATTCGATCGATGTACATGTTCAGCTCTGGACTGACCATGGAGTGGTTGCCACCTCCATTTGAGTGATGAACACCCCCTGATTTTGGGGGATGTGAACGACCGTTCAGCCTGACCTATAATCAACCTACAGCGCCTTCATTTTATCAAACCACTGATCTGAGCGTAAAGAAAGGAATTGGTATAAATTAACAAATTGGTGACTTCTTCCATTCGTTCGGAATAGAAGGCGTATGAGAAAAAAGAAAGGTTGGATGGGGATGAGGAATGGTTTTGTTTCGACCAGCCAAAAAGGATTGAATCAGGAGCTACTACCGTACCAATTGTATCAAAAAGCGAAAAGGTACGGCATTTGGAACCCACAGGACATTGATTTTTCTCAAGACCGAGAAGATTACGCGAATATGAGTCTGGAGCAGAAGGAAGAAACCTTGGGGCGGATTGCTGGTTTTCTTGGTGGGGAAGAGGCAGTCACCCTCGATCTTTTGCCTTTGATCATGGTCATTGCAGAGGAAGGGCGATTGGAGGAAGAAATGTATTTGACGACCTTCCTCTTTGAAGAGGCCAAGCATACCGAGTTTTTCCGGTTGGTTCTCGACAACATCGGTGAGTCAGGAGACTTGCATCATCTTCACGATGATGTGTACAAGCGAATTTTCCATGAGATATTGCCGAATGCACTCAATCGTCTGCTGACGGATAAATCCCCCGAAGCTATCGCAGAGGCTTCTACTGTCTATAACATGTTTGTGGAAGGCGTGCTCGCAGAAACTGGCTACTATGCATTTTACGAAGCACTCAGCAAAACGGGGCTTATGCCCGGTTTAATGCAGGGAATTGGGTATTTGAAGACAGACGAATCCCGGCACATAAGCTACGGAACCTTCCTGTTGCAGCGATTGATCTGTGAGCATCCCCATATTTACGATGTCATTGCCAAAAAGATGGATGAGCTGGCTCCAATGGCAAGTCATCTGTACGACTGGATGGACGATCCGCAAGGGGTGAGTGCATTCGGAGTGAAGGTCGCTGATTTGCAGCAGTTTGCGAAAAAGCAACTAAATGTGCGCATGGAGGTACTTGCCCGAGCAAAAGGGCAGACGATGGAAGAGTTGTATAAGCATACAAGGACAGCTGTCGATGTGTAAAAAAAGGCGTTCGAACGTATTCGCCCGTGGAAGAGCGAGGCATTATGTGGTGGAACTGGGCTCGGGTCCTAAAGAGGAATCCGCCAAAGGTCTGAGTAAAAAACAACCTTCCGTCCGTATTTTACAGCCTGGTTGATCCCTTAAAATAAAGCCATAAGAGGAAAACATTGGATAGGGAGAGATACTAAAATGAGAAAACAAAAGTGGATGATGATGGGAATTACGGCAGTTGTTTGTTCAGCGCTGGTGGTGCCAGGGGCGTTTGCCAAAGAAAAAGATGACGCACATTCCGTGACGCCTGCTTTCTTCGCCCCTGGTCAGTACACAGCTCCAGTAGCCCAGAAAACAGATGCGGTAACAAGCACGAAAACAACAGGAAGTGCATTTGTTTTCGCACCAAATGTAAACGACAAAGAAGAAAATTAATGGGCTAAAAGCATCCGTACAGGATGCTTTTTCTTTTGAAGAAAATGGATTTAAGTCTCAAGTCTGACAAAAAAAACAATCTTTCGTCCGTGTCGAGCACACTACCCAATGCCATACAATAAAAAGCGTTACAGGAAAACATTGGATAGGGAGAGAGACATAGATGAGAAAACAAAAATGGATGATGATGGGTGTAACAGCAGTTGTTTGTTCAGCGTTGCTCGTGCCAGGAGCGTTTGCGAAAGAAAAGGATGATTCTTACACCGTGACACCTTCCTTGGTAAGCCCTGGTTCGTACGCCGTACCAACCGTTAAAGTAACCGAGGCCAAAAACACACCACAAACCGGAGCTTCGTTTATTTTCGCCCCGACTGTAAACGAAAAAGAGGAAAAATAAAGCAGAAAAAAGCTGTCAGACTATGTCTGGTGGCTTTTTTTCTGTGAAAAACGTCCCCTCTCATCGAGGGATCGAAACATCTCGACATTTTGCATAAAAGTGGATGCGATCGCTTGCGGTCAACCAAACGGTCATGACCGTTTGGTTTGGGCGAGTAGGATGTAGGTGGACGATGCGCCACTTCCAGTCACTAGGCATATGATGGTGGGTGAATCCTAGCAAGAGAGGAGCTTCGCTGATGAGCAATCGCCAGAAAATGGCGGATGAGGAATTACAGGAATGGGCAATCCGACTGGATGCTCAATCGCCGCAGGACGTGCTAGTAGAAGCCGTGGAAAACTACGCAGCTGGTCTGATCCTGGCTGCCAGCTTTGGCGCCGAAGATGTCGTTTTAATCGATATGCTGCACAAATTGGCTCCCACCATCCCTGTATTTTACCTCGATACCAACATTCATTTTGCTGAAACGTATGATACACGTGACAAGCTGCAAGCCAGATACGGCGCGACATTTATTCAAGTGCAGCCACAGCTGACGCTAACCGAGCAGGCAGAAAAATACGGAGACAAACTGTGGGAGAGAGAACCGAATCTTTGCTGCGAGATTCGCAAGGTAGAGCCGTTAAAGCGCGTCCTGTCCAACTATCAGGCGTGGATTACAGGCATTCGCCGCGAGCAATCACCTACCCGAGCGAATACCAAAAAAGTGGAGTGGGACGAAAAATTCGACCTGGTTAAATTCAATCCGCTAGCAGATTGGACGGAGGCCCAGGTGTGGGAATATATCCATGCTCATGATGTCCCCTACAATCCATTGCACGACCGGAACTATCCAAGCATTGGCTGCCGGGTATGCACGCGCGCTGTCATGCCTGGCCAAGATTCTCGGTCCGGACGGTGGGCTGGCTTCGAAAAGACCGAATGCGGTCTGCACAAATGAACAGTGCAGGAGGGAAAACCGTGAAGCAAGAGACCTTGCCGCATGGGATCAAAAAAGCTATTATCGTGGACAAATGGACACTCTCAGACATCGAATGCCTTGCCATTGGAGCATTTTCACCTTTGACTGGGTTCATGGAAGAGGCGGATTACCACACTGTCGTGGAAACGATGCGTCTAGCCAATGGAACGGTTTGGCCGTTGCCAGTGACATTGGCTGTCGATGCATTTGAGCACGACGATCTTGTTCCTGGTGACAGTATTCTGTTACGTGGTGAAGATGGAGTGGACTACGCGATTTTGCAGGTGAAAAGCTGCTTTGTGCCAGACAAAACGCGTGAGGCAGAGCTCGTTTTTCGCACGGTAGATCTCGCTCACCCCGGTGTGAAAAAGCTGTTTGAAAAGCCAGACCTATACGTGGGTGGCCCCGTAGAAGTACTGCAAAAGCCAAGGCCTGAGCGCTTCTCAGATTTTTATTTGACCCCAGCTGAAACGAGAGAAAGATTTCGAGAAAATGGCTGGAAAACGGTGGTTGGTTTCCAAACGCGCAATCCCGTTCACCGGGCGCATGAATATATTCAAAAGGCAGCATTGGAGATTGTTGATGGCCTTTTTCTCAACCCATTGATGGGGGAAACGAAATCAGACGATGTTCCTGCACAAGTACGAATGAAAAGCTATCTGGCTCTCCTAGAAAACTACTATCCGCACAAGCGTGTATTGCTCGGAGCTTTTCCAGCTGCCATGCGATATGCGGGTCCGCGTGAGGCGGTCTTCCACGCATTGGTACGGAAAAATTACGGTTGTACACACTTTATCGTCGGCCGCGATCACGCAGGGGTAGGCGATTATTACGGCACGTATGATGCGCAACACATCTTTTCCGAGTTTGCCCCAGGGGAGCTCGGTATCCAGCTGCTCTTTTTTGAGCACAGCTTTTACTGCATGGCATGCCAAGGTATGGCAACGACCAAGACGTGCCCGCATGACAAAGACTCTCATATGACCTTATCGGGAACAAAAGTAAGGGAAATGTTGAGAAACGGGATTACGCCACCTCCGGAATTTACTCGTCCGGAAGTCGCGACTATTTTGATAGAGGGATTGCAAGCCTCACAATAAAACGGAACCGAAAAAGCAGGAGAGGGACGGCAAAGCCGTTCTTTTTCCGTTGCAAAAACTGGACAAGTCTCCCTTTTCATGTATCCGCTTTCAAGCAAAAACCGCGCTGTATAGCCATTTCCTACTGAGCATTCGTTCGGACGAAAGTCCAGTAAAATCTTTTTGTTTTCGTTGACACCCCCTAGGTGCCTAGCTATAATCAGACGTAACACTTTATTCTGACAACAACAATATTGAAAATATTTTAATAGTAGGCCACGACGAGGATGGTGCGCGTTACCCCTTTTACAGAGAGCCCTGATGCTGAGAAACGGGTATAGGGTACGCCGCATTGCTCACCTCCGAGCCGTTTTGCTGAAACTTGCTTTGCAGGTAGTAGGCCAAACCGCTTAACACCCGTTAACGTGTTACAGTCCACATACGTTGTGACTGGCTGAGATCGGCTGACCGTGAGGCGCCGATAAAGTTGGGTGGTACCGCGAACCCTTTCGCCCCAAAAGACATGGAAATAAAACCGTGTCGGGGCGAAAGGGTTTTTCTATGTGTCTATAGTTATTTTCAATACCTGTTGAGAAATGGGAGGAGGAGAGGTCAATGAGTGTTGAAATGGCCGAATTGCAGAAAAAGAACGGCATTCCACCGATTCAGTTCGGGGAAGAAGTGACAGGAGCAGAAACGCTGCTGCGCTGTTTGATCCTGGAGCAGGTCGAATACATCTTCGGCTATCCAGGCGGTGCGGTGCTCCCCATTTATGACTCCTTATACGGGAGCTACTTCAAGCACATTTTGACTCGTCACGAGCAAGGCGCTATCCACGCTGCTGACGGATTTGCCCGAGCGACAGGCAAACCGGGTGTATGTATCGCTACTTCTGGTCCGGGAGCAACGAATCTCGTAACGGGGATTGCGACCGCTCAGATGGACTCGGTTCCGCTGGTTTGCATCACGGGTAACGTGGCACAGTCGCTGATTGGTACCGATGCGTTCCAAGAAGCGAACATTACGGGAATCACCATCCCGATAACGAAGCACAGCTACTTCGTCCGCGATATTCGCGATCTCCCACGGATTGTGAAGGAAGCTTTCCACATCGCGACAACCGGTCGTCCGGGCCCAGTATTGATCGACATTCCAAAAGACGTCGCCAATGCGAAGGCACCATTTACTTACCCGGATAAAGTGGAGATTCGTGGCTACCGCGCATCACTCGTGCCAAGCAACGAAGAAGTACAAGAGTTTGTAAAAACCGTTGGCGAAGCGAAGCGTCCAGTCATTTTGGCGGGCGGGGGAATCATTGCATCTCAAGCAGAGAAAGAATTGCGTGACTTTGCTGAACAAGCACGCATCCCGGTAATCAACACCTTCATGGGGCTAGGCGGTTTTCCTGGAACACACGAGCTGTCACTGGCAATGCCAGGGATGCACGGAAATTACACGGCGAACCAAGCGCTCTTGAATGCGGATTGTGTGATTGGTCTGGGAGCACGCTTCGATGACCGGATCACGATGGGACGTACCAAGGAGTTCGCACCAAAAGCCCGCATCGTACACGTCGACATCGATCCAGCAGAGCTGGGGAAAAACGTAACGACAGCCGTCACAGTAGCGGGCGACGTGAAGAGCACGCTGGCAAAAGCCATTCCACTTGTAAAAGCTTGTGATTCCGAAGCGTGGATCAGTCAGTTGAAAGAGTGGAAAGAACAATATCCGTACAAGTACAAAAAAGATGGCGACGTATTGAAGCCACAAGCAGTCATTGAACTCTTGTACAACTCCACAGATGGGGAAGCGATCGTCACAACAGACGTTGGACAACACCAGATGTGGACAGCTCAATACTATAAGTTCAAGCACCCGCGTTCCTTTATCTCTTCCGGTGGTCTCGGCACGATGGGCTTCGGCTTCCCGGCAGCAATTGGCGCACAAATCGCTCACCCGGATCGCACGGTGATCTCCGTCGTAGGGGATGGCGGATTCCAGATGACCAACCAGGAGCTGGCAATCGTCTCCCAATACAACATTCCGGTCAAAGTAGCGATTGTGAACAACCAGTGCTTGGGAATGGTTCGTCAATGGCAGGAGCTCTTCTACGATAATCGCTACAGCCAAATCGATCTGACGTGCAGCCCGGATTTTGTCAAACTGGCGGAAGCATATGGCGTAAAAGGCTTGCGAGCAAGCACGCCACAGGAAGCCGAAGCAGTTTGGGCAGAGGCACTTGCGCATGATGGACCAGTCGTGGTGGACTTCCGAGTTGCACAGGAAGAAAACGTATATCCGATGGTTGCAACAGGCAACACATTAGATCAGATGGAATTGGGGGACGATTAGGATGCAGCAACATACCATTTCCGTACTCGTCAACGACCAACCAGGCGTTTTGACTAGAGTGGCGACACTGTTCGGCCAACGCGGCTTCAACATCGACAGTATTACGGTGGGAGGCACGGAAGAACAGGGGCTGTCCCGGATGATCATTTCAACCGGGGGAGATGACCGCCAAATCAATCAGCTCATGAAGCAATTGCACAAGCTGATCGATGTCATCTCCGTCACGAATCTCAGCGAGAACCCTTTTGTTTCACGGGAACTGGCACTGATTAAAGTGACGGCATCGCCTAGCCAACTGGCAGAGTTAAACGGAATTGTCGAGCCGTTCCGTGCCGCGATCGTCGATGTGGGCCCTAGCTCACTGATCGTGCAAGTAACGGGTGACAGCGAAAAGATTGATGCGCTGCTCGTACTATTACAAAGCTACGGTGTTATTGAACTGACAAGAACAGGTTCAGTAGCGATGGCGCGCAGTATTGTTCCAGCAACAGCCGCAGCAACGGTTTAAATCGCAAAATTTCTGAATAAAAATTCAAACTAAACATTTTTAGGGAGGCTATACAAATGGTAAAAATGTATTATGAAGCGGACGTAAAACAAGAGGTACTGCGTGGGAAAACAATCGCAATCATCGGCTACGGTAGCCAAGGTCATGCACAAGCACAAAACCTGCGCGACAGCGGTTATAAAGTAGTTGTAGGTCTTCGCCCAGGGAAGTCTTGGGATGTTGCAGCAAAAGACGGTTTTGAAGTTCTGACAGTAGCAGAAGCAACCAAACGCGCTGACGTGGTTCAAATCCTGATGCCAGATGAGCGTCAAGCACAAGTATACCGCGACGAGATCGCACCAAACCTGAAATCCGGTACTGCACTGTGCTTCTCTCACGGATTCAACATCCACTACGCGCAAATCGTGCCACCAGCTGATGTAGACGTAATCATGTCTGCTCCAAAAAGCCCAGGTCACCTGGTTCGCCGCGTATACCAAGAAGGCTTCGGCGTACCTGGTTTGATCGCGATCTACCAAGATGCGACTGGTAACGCGAAAGATCTCGCACTCGCTTACTCCAGCGGAATCGGTTGCACAAAAGCTGGCGTAATCGAAACATCTTTCCGTGAAGAGACAGAAACAGACCTGTTCGGTGAGCAAGCAGTATTGTGCGGTGGCGCAAGCGAACTGGTAAAAGCAGGCTTCGATACATTGGTTGAAGCAGGTTATGCTCCTGAGATCGCCTACTTCGAGTGCTTGCATGAGCTGAAGCTGATCGTTGACCTGATGTACGAGGGTGGCTTGGCTCGTATGCGCTACTCCATCAGTGACACGGCTGAGTACGGTGACTACAGCATAGGTCGTCGGATCATCACAGATGAGACTCGCAAAGAAATGAAAAAAGTACTGGCGGAAATCCAAGACGGTACATTCGCTCGCAATTGGATCTTGGAAAACCAAGCAAACCGTCCTGGCTTCACTTCCCGTCGCCGTCTGGAATCCGAGCATGGCATCGAGGTAGTAGGGGAGCAGCTGCGTGGCATGATGTCTTGGATCAACAAAGATACGAAAAAAGAAGAAGCGAAAATCGGCCAATAATTGGCACGTAATAAACTCTTATATAATGTAGGGAAAAATGTGGAGGTGAAAAGTTCATGCGTACCATTGAGATTTTTGATACGACACTGCGCGATGGGGAGCAGTCTCCGGGCGTCAATATTAGCACGAACGAAAAGGTGGAGATCGCCCTTCAACTCGAGAAGCTGGGCGTAAACAGAATTGAGGCGGGCTTCGCTGCTGCCTCCCCTGGTGACCAAAAGTCTGTGGCCGAAGTTGCAAAACGGGTGAAGAATGCAACCATCGTCAGCCTGGCTCGTGCCGTTAAAGACGACATGGATAAGGCATACGAAGCGCTTCGCAACGCACAAAACGCTTCCCTCCACGTCTTTCTCGCAACATCTCCGATTCACCGCCAGTTCAAGCTGAACATGAGCAAGGAAGAAGTCCTTGCTCGGGCGGTGGAAGCAGTTACTTATGCGAAAAAGTACTTTACGGAAGTCCAGTTTTCCGCAGAGGATGCAGCGCGTACCGAAATCGACTTTTTGGCAGAGGTTGTAGAGGCGGTTATCAAGGCAGGGGCAACCACAGTGAATATTCCAGATACGGTGGGCTACATGACGCCGTATCAATACGGAAACATTTTCCGTGAGCTCAAAAAACGAGTGCCTTCTACTGATCTCATTCGTCTGAGCTGCCATTGCCACGATGACCTCGGGATGGCGGTCGCCAACAGTCTCGCTGCTGTCGAGGGTGGAGCTACGCAAGTCGAGGGCACCATCAATGGAATCGGAGAGCGCGCCGGAAATGCTGCATTGGAAGAAGTGGCGCTTGCATTGGAGACGCGCAAGGATTACTACCAGGCGACGACCAAGCTGAATTTGAAAGAAATCGCACGGACCAGCCAGCTGGTGAGCCGTTTGACAGGGATGTTCGTGCCAGGAAATAAAGCAGTCGTGGGGGCAAATGCTTTCGCGCACGAATCCGGTATTCACCAGGATGGTGTGTTAAAAGAAGTCACTACGTACGAAATTATCCGTCCGGAATCAGTTGGCTTCAAGTCAAACAAACTGGTTCTTGGCAAGCACTCTGGACGCCATGCTTTCAAGGAAAAGCTAATAGATCTGGGCTATCACCTGGAGCAGGAAGAAGTAAACGCGGCGTTTGCAGCATTCAAGGTGCTGTGCGACAAGAAAAAAGAAATCAGCGATGACGACATCCTCGCATTGGTCGACTCCAAGATGGTTCGCGGACCTGAAGCGTTCCAGCTGGAATCCATCCAGCTCGCTTACGGCAACATTTCCGTTCCGACAGCGAGTGTTCGACTGATTCGTGCCGACGGATCGGTATGCGAAGAAGCCGCATGTGGAAATGGATCGGTTGATTCCATCTACAAAGCGATTGACCGTGCTACCGGAGAAGAAGTCACCCTCGTCGATTACAAAATCCTTTCTGTTACTCACGGGCAAGATGCTTTGGGTGAAGTATTCGTCCGTCTACAACAGGGCGAACTGATCGTAACAGGTCGCGGTGTGAGTACAGATGTACTGGAAGCGAGCGCCATTGCCTATGTGAGGGCAGTCAACAAGATCATGGAGCGGCGTGGCGAGCCTGCGCCCGTCAGTGCAACGATATAAAGATAAGTCACATGTGGATAGGATCATAGGAACCAGCAGCGTTCGGAAACCATTACGTATAGAAAAGCGGGATAAACGATGAAGAAAAACTATCGCATCGCCGTTCTTCCTGGAGACGGTATCGGACCAGAAATCATGCAGGAAGCGGTTAAAGTCCTTACACTCGTAGGGGAAAATGAAGGTGTCACTTTTACTTGCGAAGAAGGCCGGATCGGTGGTATCGCGATCGATACGGATGGAACACCGTTGCCAGAAGCAACCGTAACGCTGGCAAAGCAAGCGGATGCTGTGCTCTTGGGAGCCGTTGGCGGGCCGAAATGGGATCAGAATCCTGGGCATCTTCGTCCAGAAACAGGGCTGCTCGGCATTCGCAAAGCGCTCGGTCTGTTTGCGAACATTCGCCCAGCTACCATGCACAGCTCTCTGGTTGATGCTTCGTCTCTCAAGCCAGAAGTCGTTTCTGGTGTTGACTTGATCGTTGTACGTGAACTGACCGGGGGTATTTATTTCGGTGAGAAAAAACGCTACGACGGTCCAAACGGTGAAGTGGCAGAAGATCAGTGCATTTATCATGAAGCGGAAGTCGAGCGAATCATTCGAGTCGGCTTCGACATTGCACGCAAACGCCAAAAGCGTCTCGTATCTGTAGATAAGGCAAACGTTCTCGAAAGCTCCCGCCTCTGGCGCAAGGTAGCCGAGCGAGTAGCGGCTGACTATCCAGATGTAGAGCTGTCTCACCAGCTCGTTGACTCTTGCGCGATGCAACTCGTACGTGAACCAAAACAGTTTGACGTCATCGTGACGGAAAACATGTTTGGCGACATTTTGAGCGATCAGGCAGCGATGCTGACTGGTTCGATCGGGATGCTGTCCTCGGCGAGTCTGGCAGCAGGCAGCTTTGGCCTGTATGAACCGGTTCACGGCTCTGCTCCTGATATTGCTGGAAAAGGCATTGCCAATCCGCTGGCAACCATTCTGTCCGTAGCGATGATGCTTCGTCTTTCGCTCGGTATGGATGAAGCGGCAGCAGCAGTGGAAAACGCAGTATGGTCCGTACTGGAAGCAGGACATCGTACTGGCGATATCGCGGCAGACAGAAGCAAAGCGATTGGTACAGTCGAGATGGGCCAACTGGTTCGCGACGAGCTGTCCAAACAGTGGCAAAAACAATAACGTAGACACAAAAATAAACCCTGCCAAAGTCCTTCGGGTGCTTTGGCAGGGTTTTTATTTGGCTTATCCGATAGTGATCTTCCCTTTGGGATAACGGAAGTATTCTTTCTGCTTTCGCTGCGCGAGGGCAAAGGCAATCGTGAGTGGCCCCAAGCGACCGGCAAACATCGTCAGAACAATTAACGCTTTACCGATGGGAGTAAGGTTTGGGGTCAACCCCATAGATAGTCCAGTCGTAGCAAATGCAGAAGTGACCTCGAACAGAATCATCTCGAATCGCGCAGTTGTCTCTGTAATGGAAAGCACCATCGTCATGACAAGTACAATGAACAAGGCGATCATCGTCAATGTAAGCGATTTGTAGACCATGTGAGGCAAGATGCGTTGCCGGAAGAAGATCACGTCTTCTTTTCCTTTAATTTGGGCGATAACAGCACCAATCAGTGTGGCAAATGTCGTCGTCTTGATACCGCCACCTGTCGATCCTGGGGAAGCACCGATGAACATCAGGATAATAATGAGGAAGAGGGACGACTGATACATATCACCGATATTCAATGTGTTCGAACCTGCCGTACGAGGTGTAACCGACTGATAAAAGGAGCCAAGCACTTTGCCCATCATGGATAGGGGCTGTAACGTTTTCGGATTGTTATACTCCAAAATGAAGATAAGCACGGTCCCTGCCGTAATCAAGAGACCGGTTGTTGCCAGTACCACTTTTGTATGTAAAGACAGGCGACGGGTTTGACGATAATCGTATAACTCACTCACAACAATGAAACCAATACCGCCAAGAATGATCATCAAACAGACGACGAGATTGACGAGCAGATCATCTACATAAGCAGTTAAGCTGGCGAAATTCCCCATCAAATCAAACCCAGCATTATTAAAGTTAGAAATCGCATGGAAAAAGCCAAGGTATATCGCTTTTGACAGAGGAAAGTCAAATGCAAAACGAATAGAGAGAAGCATTCCTCCTATAAACTCAGTGAGGGCAGTAAAAATTAAAATCATTTTGGCTAAACGTACGACACCTTCTATCGATATCTGATTCAGCGACTCTTGCAGGATGAGCCGTTCACGCAATGAGATTTTTTTACGCATAATCAGTGCGAAGAAGGTAGCGAACGTCATAAATCCGAGACCGCCAATTTGAATGAGAGACAAAATAACAAGCTGACCAAAGATCGTAAAGGTCGTTCCAGTATCGACGACAACCAATCCTGTTACACACGTAGCAGAGGTGGCTGTAAACAGAGCATCAAGCCAATGCAGGCCAAGTCCATCAACCGTAGCGATCGGGAGTGTCAAAAGCAGTGCTCCCAAGAAGATAATCAAGGCAAACCCAAGAACAAGCGTTTTTGGTGGATCAAGGTGAAGCTTTTCTACGATTTTTTTAATCATAGCAGGTTATACCTCGGCTTTTTTCGAGTCTAGTGTATGAGAGAGAGGGAAATCCATCTCTTAGTATGGCATTTCCCTTGGAAAACTTACCGAAGAAGAGCAGCACCCAATCGGTGAAGCCAATGTTTCAACTCTCGTTCCTCCAGTGGAGCAAGTGGGAAACGGACAGCCGGGCAGCGCATAATGTCGGCAGGCTCATCTGCTACGCGAAAAGCATGGCCGCCTGTCAGCTCGAGACCTTCCTCTCGAAGGATGGCGACGACTCTCTCTTCTTGTTCTGTTGCTCTTGCGGTTGGCGTGCCCCATTTGATCCACGTATTTAAGCCCCCTGCAATGGGGTACATTCGTGCGTGATCTGGGAGTACCTGGCGTCTTTCCTGCCACAGTCGCAGGAAGCGGGTCTGGAACAGGGCGCGACGATCCGCCAGAAACTCCTCATAAAACCACGGATCATCGAGGAGTCGAACGGCTGATTCCACGACGAGCAAGGACGGCTCTGCACCCGTCATGGAAACAAGCTGGCTGTAGCGCTCCAACTCGTCATCCGATAAATCAGAAGGAAGCATCAACACGCCCAATTGCAGATCACGAGCCAATGTTTTGGACAACGAATGCAGATAGTAGACCTCCACAGGGCTTTTTGCCTGCGCAGCCATCTGGTACAGCGGAAGACTCGGTTCTTCAAACCAGAGATCGCCATAATGGTCATTTTCCACAAGACGTACGTTATGGCTCTGCGCCCATTCGAGCAGATCTTCCTTTCGTTTCAACGAATAGCTGATGCCGGTAGGGAAGTGATAATGCGGGTTAATCAAAAGCCAATTGGCTGGGTAATGCTCCTGCTCTTCCGTGAGGGCTTGAATACAAACGCCTTCTTCATCCATGCGAATCGGGCGAACGGTAATTCCGCACTGGCTCAATAGGCGAAGAAACACGGGATAGCTGTACTCCTCCACATAGACGACATCACGTGAATTCATGACACGCTGCGCAAGAAAGGCGAAGCCGCTCGTGCTTCTATTAAAAAGCAGGAGGCGCTCAGGTGAGTGAGGAAGCCCTCGGCGGCTGAGGTGATCGGCAAAAACTTTGGCAGCTTGTGTACGCCTGATTTTCTTTTGCGCGGACGGTTCATCCAATACGGTCAGACTCTCATAAAAAGCACCACGCAATCGCTTCACCAGTTCTTCGCTTGGACGAGGGGAGGAATCAGCCAGGGAAGCAATCGGAATATCTGTGAGTGGGAGGCGATTCTCCAAACGAGCTTCTTTAGCAAGCTGCGTCAAGTAATAGCCTTTGCCATGCACAGCTTCCAGCCAGCCTTCCAACGCAAGATGATCGTATGCTTTTTTGACTGTCTCCAACGAGCAGCCGCTAATGGTTTTCATATCTCGCAGCGATATCAATTGTTGTCCATCTACAAGAAAGGCACCACGCAGAATCGCTGTTTTTAATTGATCAGCGAGTTGTACATAGATCGGTGTGTGCGATTGTTTGTGGAAATGAAAAGAAAAATAAGGGCGATCTGGCATTCGCGCACGCCTCCTTGTCTGTCGAAAAATAGCAGTCATCAGCATTATATAGGAAAGGGGAGCATCTCGGGTATAGGGAGTGAAGAAAATGTTGCCGGAACGACGAAGGTATTGAAAACCTGAACATGGTATCATGAGAAGAGTATATATTGAAGGAAATGAGGAAATTACGGATGAGCACACAGGAACACAAGGCGCTATCGCCCAAGCAAGTCACATGTATGGTCATTACCGTTTCCGATACCCGGACAGAGGATACAGATAAAAGCGGACAATTAATGAAGGAGCTCCTCACTGAAGCCGGTCACAGCGTTGCCCATTATCAAATTGTAAAGGACGAGCCTGTACAGGTTATTTCGGCGATCGAAGCGGGAATGGCACATGATGATGTTCAAGTCATTCTCCTCAACGGCGGTACAGGCATTTCGCCAAGAGATAATACCTTTGAGGCTGTTTCTGGCTTACTCGATAAGGAAATGCCGGGATTTGGCGAGCTGTTTCGGATGCTGAGCTATACAGAAGACATCGGTTCAGCAGCGATGCTCAGTCGTGCGATTGCAGGGACACGGAAAGGGAAAATGATTTTTTCCACGCCAGGCTCGACAGGTGCGGTGCGACTGGCGATGAATCGGTTGATCGTGCCAGAGCTGGGGCATGTGGTGCGTGAATTAAACCGGTAACGATTTGCCGTTACTAGCCTCGTATGGTACTGTTACGAAAGGAAAAAGATCGGTCAGACCATGAACCATCGATTGCAGATGGTTTTTTGGTGCCGAATTTTGCAAGGAGAGTAGACCCATCCATGAAGATTTTACTATCGACGTTAAATGCCAAGTTTATTCACTCCTCACTTGCTTTGCGTTATTTGCGAAGCTATGCCCAGGAAGCATTTCCTTCCATTGAGCTGGTGGAGTATACCATCAACGATGTGACGTTAAATATAGTAGCAGACATACACAAGCGCAAGCCTGATGTCATTGCTTTTTCCTGTTATATCTGGAACATTCGCGAGACGCTCAGTGTCATTCGCACGCTGAAAAAGATTTGCCCGGATGTTCCGATTATCCTCGGGGGACCAGAAGTGACCTACGATGCGGACGAATGGATGAAGAAGCATCCTGAAATCGATGTCATCTGCATTGGTGAAGGGGAGCAGACCTTCTTGGAGCTCTTGCAGGTGTATCAAGAATCGTTGCAAACCAAGCAGCCTCCACGCCTTCGTGATGTAGCCGGAATCGCTTATCGCGAAGAGGAGTACGTACGTTTTTCCATGCCGCGTGCGCAAGTGGAAGAGATGGACAGCATGCCTTCGCCATACGCAGACCATCTGGACGAGCTGAACAATCGCGTCGTCTATTTTGAGGCATCCCGCGGCTGTCCGTTCAAATGCCAATACTGTCTGTCTTCAATTGAAGACGGCGTACGCTATTTCAGTCTGGAACGAGTAAAAGAAGATCTCATGCGTTTGATCAATCACGGCGTCAAAACGATCAAGTTCGTAGATCGCACGTTTAACATCAATAAAAAGTATGCGTTGGAAATCTTTCAATTCTTGATCGACAACCACAATGGCACGATCTTTCAATTCGAAATCACGGCAGACATTTTGCGTGCGGATGTACTCGATTTCTTGACTGAGAACGCACCGCCGGGCATTTTCCGCTTCGAAATCGGGGTTCAGTCCACAAATGATGAGACCAACCGCCTTGTTCAGCGGATTCAGCGCTTTGATCGTCTTTCTCGTACGGTAACACAGATCAAGGATTCGAAAAAAATCGATCAGCATCTGGACTTGATCGCAGGTTTGCCTGAGGAAGATTATGCATCATTCCGTAAAACCTTCAATGACGTGTTTGGTCTACGCCCGGAAGAGCTTCAGCTCGGCTTTTTGAAAATGCTGCGCGGGACAGGTGTTCGTGCGCGTGCGGCTAACCACGGCTATGTTTTTATGGATGAGGCTCCTTACGAAATTTTGGGGAACAACGTCCTTTCCTTTGAGGACATGCAAAAAATCAAGCGTGTAGAAGACATTCTGGAAAAGTACTGGAACGCTCATCGTATGGACTATACCGTGGAGTGGGTGTTGGCGAACCAGTTCGAAACGGCTTTTGACTTCTTCCAGACATTTGGCGACTATTGGGAAAATCAAGGCTGGAGCCGTATCGGTCATCAATTAGAGGATTTGTTCGTACGTTTGCAGAAGTTTTTGCAGGTGCAGCAAGTGGACGGTATGGGGCATGTGATCAGTATGATGAAATTCGATTTCCTGCGCAACCAGAAGCATCGCCCGCGCAAGCTGTGGTGGGAGGATGTCATGGACAAGGAAGAGATGCAGCAGACGTTCGCTGTCCTAACCGAGCAGCGTGAGCGACTCCGCGATGATTTTGCGGCACATGCTGCCTTGGAAAAAGATTATTTCAAGCACACGCTGACGGCCAAGGTGACCTTTGACATTGAAAAATGGTTGGAGACCGGTGAGCTTGTCGAGGGAGATTTTACACTCGTCGTGTATTATCCGTACAAAGATGAAGAACAAAATGCTTTTGCTGTCATCAAACAGGACGTCCAAGCAGTAGGCTAAACCATCGGATTATCAGATGAGTTGGGAGGAGGAGACGCCGATGAACGCAAGGGAGTATGCAGAGTCGGTCGAGGAAGTGTTGCGTGCACACGGTGATTCGAATGAGGCTGGCCCAATGGCGCAGTACATGAAAAATCATTTTCCTTTTCTGGGGATAAAATCACCACAGCGCAAAGAACTGACCAAACAAATCTTTCGAGATTATGGCGTACCCGAAAATTGGGAGCAGGTCGTTCGTTCCTTGTGGGCTTTACCAGCGCGCGAGTACCAGTATGTAGCGCTTGACGTACTCGATAAGTCCAAAAAGCGTCTCACCCCTGACCATCTACCGTTCGTTGTCGAACTCATCACGACAAAATCGTGGTGGGATACCGTGGATTATTTGGCCTCCCATACAACGGGCAGATTGTTTGCCTTGCAGCCCGAACTGATTGAACCGAATACGACTGCCTGGATGGATGGAACGAATATGTGGCTGCAACGAACGGCAATATTATTTCAGTTGTCGTACAAGGACAAGACAGATCAGCGGCTTCTCTTTTCCTTGGTGGAAAGATGCACGGATTCCAAAGAGTTTTTTATTCAGAAGGCAATCGGCTGGGCGTTGAGAGAGTATGCGAAGACAAATCCCGACGCCGTACGTGAATTTGTAGAAGCGACTCCACTCGCGAGTCTGTCCAGACGTGAAGCGCTCAAGCATCTATCACGATAGAGTCGTCTCGCGTATCTGTGCTTGATAAAATACGTAAATCTATTGCAAAATAAACAAGTACCGTTTTTGAGGTTCATACGTAATACATAGAGTCAGATATCGTGCGATGCCATAGCTGCTAGTATGTCAAGAAATGACCGCACTGTGGCAAGGATAGGGGATTTTGCCTCATGGAAGTCGACCTGCTGATGTCAATCATAGAGCAATACGGCTATGTAGCGATTTTTTTCCTGCTGTGGCTGGGGATTGTAGGTTTGCCGATTCCCGATGAGCTGGTTGTCGCTACAGGAGGATTTCTTGCCTCCATCGGCGTGTTAAACCCTTGGTATTCTTTTTTGGCGGGATATTTAGGGGTTGCCTCCGGATTGACGATTGGCTTTTTACTTGGAAAGTATTTTGGGAAACCAATATTGCAATGGCTGTGCAAAACCGAGAAAATGAGGAACGCCGTTAATCGATCAACGGGCTTGCTGGAGAAGTATGGTACTGCTGCTCTTTGCATCAGCTACTTATTTCCGGTTGTTCGCCATGTCGTACCTTATTTGGTCGGGCTGGGCGGTATGACCTTCCGACGATATGCGATGCTGTCTTATCCGATCGGGTTGGTTTGGACCATCGCCTTTTACTTTCTCGGCTATGTATTCGGTAATAACGTGGAAGCAATTATCGAGGTCATCCGTAAATACGGTTTCTACGCTTTGCTGGTGATCGTGGTTGTTTTGGGTGTGGTATTCTTCGTACGCAAGCAGTTTATGGGAAATCGGGCATATCGGGCAAAAGGAGAATAAGAAATGTACCATCAACAATTAGCTGCCCATCGCCGCAATTTCGTGCTGGTGCTAATCATAAGCTGGGCCCTCCTCTTGGTAGGATATTTCAATTCGAATGTCTGGGTGCTGGCGGCAGGAGCTTTGCTGCTGAATGGCTATGCTTATTACTTGATGCAGGCAGACAAGCGTCTGTCTAAAGAAAAAGGGTTTCGGGTTCCGGAACTGAGCCTTTTGGTGGTCGCATTTTTAGGAGGAGGGATCGGGGCGCTTGAGGGTATGCTCATTCAACGGCATAAGACCAAGCATATCTCTTTTCTCATCTTGCTTCCGCTCTTTTGCATCGCGCAAATCTTGCTAGTCATTTGGCTAACACAGCTATATTTGGATAAAAATCTCGTGTCGTAGATGGCACGGGATTTTCTTTTTGAGAAGGTGATTTTCTTGTTTGAAAATTCAGCCTATAATAGAGAGGAACGACAGAACAAGCTGAGGAGGTAGCTATGTCTCAATCAAGTCCCCTAACGAAAACGTATGCGCAACAATTGGATGCACAGGATGAACTCGCGAGCTATCGCGAAGAGTTTTATTTGCTTCCGAGCCTGTATTTGGATGGAAACTCGCTTGGCCTCATGTCAAAAAGAGCGGAAAAAAGCGTCATGGACATGATGCAGTCTTGGAAGGAGTTGGGTGTGGAAGGCTGGACAACGGGTAAGCATCCGTGGTTTTTCTTCTCGGAGAAATTGGGAGAGATGAGCGCAGCGCTTGTAGGGGCAAGCCCCGAAGAAGTGATCGTAACGGGGTCTACGACGATCAACCTGCATCAGCTGGCAGCTACCTTCTATCATCCGGTTGGGAAGAGGACGAAGGTGATTGCGACCGAGCTGGATTTCCCTACCGATATATACGCCCTCCAGAGTCAAATGAAGCTCCATGGACTGGACCCGGAAGAGCATTTGGTTCGGGTAGCGTCAAGAGATGGTCGCCTGATCGAGGAAGAGGACATTATCGATGCGATGACGGATGAAGTAGCACTAGTAGTCCTCCCGACGGTCCTGTATCGTAGCGGTCAGCTGTTAGATATCGAACGGTTGACAGCAGCCGCACACGAGCGAGGCATTCTCATCGGTTTTGACGGATGTCACTCTGTAGGAGCGATCCCGCATTCCTTCAGCAAATGGGGAGTGGACTTTGCCTACTGGTGCAATTACAAATACGTAAATGCAGGGCCAGGAAGCGTGGGCAGCCTCTATGTCAACCGCAAGCACTTTGGCAGGGCTCCGGGATTGGCGGGATGGTTCAGTTCGAAAAAGGATAAGCAATTTGACATGGAACATACGCTGGAGGCATGCGAAAATGCGGGAGCTTACCAGATTGGTACCCCACATATGCTGAGTCTCGCCCCGCTGCTTGGTTCCTTGGAAATGTTCCAGGAGGTGTCCGTGGAAAAGCTTCGTGCCAAGTCGCTCGGCTTAACGCGGTTCATGATGGATTTGATCGAGGTGGAGCTGGCAGACATGGGCTTTACGATTGCGAACCCACAGCAGGATGATCGACGAGGTGGGCATGTCAGCCTTGAGCACGATGAGGCCATACGTATATGCAAGGCTTTGAAGGAAGCGGGCATTATTCCTGACTTCCGTGCACCGAACATCATCCGGTTAGCCCCTGTTGCTTTCTATACGACTTATACAGAGGTTTGGGAAAGTGTCCAGATAGTAAAGACGATCATGCAAGAGAAGAGCTACGAGAAATTTGAAAACAAGCGTGAGGTAGTTGCTTAACAGGTCCGACTTAGGTTGGACCTGTTTTTCTTTTTGAATACGCCTTTTACCGGATTTCCTTTCCATTATTGGGCACACTATCCGTACATTCCATGAATAAGGGTGAGCAGGGTGAGCCAGTTCTTTCAAGCATGGCAAAAAAGAAAAGAAGCCCTCCAGTCAAAAGCGTTGGAGCAGTACTCCGACAAGAGCATGGAAAGTGTATCGGATGTCACGCTCACGACAAATGTGGAAGAAAACATTCAATTGATTGAAGCGCAGTTTGGAAAGTGTGACGATCTTGTCGTACGTCGTTTTCAAACGAAGTCGAAGGCTCAAGCCGCTATCGTTTTTATAGATGGCATGGTGGATCGCAATGTCATCAGTGATTTTATTATCCGCTATATGACAACTCCCGATATCACCTATCATGATCCGGCGACCAATGAGCTGGATTTGACCGACAAACTGAGGCAGATCGTCCGAAATATTTTGTCTGGATGTGCGGTACTGATCATCGATGGGTGTCAGAATGCTTACTTGAACAACACGAGAGGATGGGACAGGCGTTCGGTGGAAGAGCCTCAGACGGAATCAGTCGTACGAGGGCCACGCGATGGTTTTTGTGAGACATTATGTGTGAATTCAGCGCTGATCCGCTTCCGCTTGAAGGACCCTAATCTCAGAGTGCGTCATATGGTTGTCGGCGAACGAACACAGACTGACATTTACGTCATGTACATCGACGGCATTGCGTATCCCCCGATGGTGGAGGAAGTGATTGCGCGAATTGAGAGTGTTCATGTGGATTCTGTGCTGGAGAGTGGTTACATCGAACAAATGATCCAGGATCGGAGATGGTCCCCATTCCCGCAGATTCAAAACACGGAGCGCCCTGACAAAGTAGTGGCCAATCTATTGGAAGGGAAGGTAGGCATTCTGGTAGATGGGACACCGTTTGGTTTGATTGCTCCGGCTGTTTTTTCGCAGTTTTATCAGAGTCCCGAGGATTATTACGAGCGATTTTACATCGCGACCTTGATTCGTTTCATTCGGATTATCAGTATCAGCATCGCCTTGATGCTTCCGTCTCTTTATATCGCTTTTAGCGCGTTCCATCCGGAGATGATTCCTTCTCGACTGGTCATTGCGATGGCGGCAGGACGATCTACCGTTCCATTCCCTTCATTAGTCGAAGCCCTGTTTATGGAGTTGGCCATTGAGATATTGAGGGAAGCAAGTGTGAGGCTGCCGGGTCCAATAGGTCCTACGATCGGGATTGTTGGAGCACTCGTGGTCGGTGAAGCGGCGGTAACTGCTGGGCTTGTCAGTCCTGTCATGGTAATCATCGTAGCTGTGACGACAATCGGTTCGTTCGCATCGCCGAGTTACAGTGCAGCGATTGCCATTCGTATGCTCCGCTTTCCGGTTATGATCTTGGCAGGGATGTTTGGTCTTTACGGGATTATGCTGTTTGTGATCGTCATCCTCATTCACTTGTCTTCATTGAAATCGTTTGGAGTACCCTATATGAGCCCACTTAGTCCGCTCAACCTAAATGGAATGAAGGACTTGTTCATAAGGGCACCCCATCATCTATTCAAAACAAGGCCGATGATGTTTCATGTTCAAGATAAAACCCGGATGAGAGAGGAGGATAACCCGAAATGAACAGGAGGGAGGGGCGCGGCTGGCACCAGGCTCTATCGATGTGGCAGCAAATTTGTCTCATGACAAGTACCTTAATCGGTGTCGGCGTGTTGACCCTTCCTCGTACAACCAGTTCGAAATTATTTGAGGCAGGCTGGATCGCCCCCCTTATTGGCTCTGCAGGTGCGTTTGTTTCCTTATGGTTGATTGTCAAATTGAGCAAGCGTTACCCAGGGGAAACATTTATTGAATACAGTCACAAGGTATGGGGATCCGCCAGACGGCCTTGGGTGGGCAAAGTATTCAGCTTCCCTTGGATTTGTATCTATCTGGTATACCTGTACTTTTCCACGGTAGTCGTTTCGCGCGTATTTGGTGAAGTGGTTGTGACTTCCGTTCTTTTGCAGACACCGTTGGAAGTTGTGCTTATCACGATGTTATTGCTGGTCCTATTTTTGTGCATGCATGAGGTGGAAGTGGTAGCGCGAGTAAACGAGCTGCTGTTTCCTTTTATTATCTTGCCACTTCTTTTTATCGCGCTTGCGTCGTTCCAAAAAGCGGAATTTGGGAATCTCTTGCCGATTAATCATGTGTCATTCCGTTCAATGGTAGAAGGGGTATACGAAGGAATTTATTCCTATTCCGGTTTTGAAATTATGTTCGTCTTTTTCGCTTATGCACAACAAAACACGAACAGAGAATTGGCGGGATTTTACAGTCTGTTAATTGCAGCATTGCTCTACATGTTAATTGTGGTGGCTGGCATTTCGGTATTTGGGTATGAAGAGCTGCAAAGGGTGACGTGGCCGACACTTGAATTGGTCAAGACGACGCAGGTGCCTGGATTGATCTTGGAACGATTGGAGTCCGCTTTTTTGGCAGTGTGGGTTTCGGCTGTTTTTACCACTGTAGCTAATGCGTATTACGTTGTTGTTTATTCACTGAGACAGTTGTTTTGTAAGGGAATCAGGTTTCAAAGAATCATGGCTTTTGTCCTTCTCGTCCCTTTATTTTTCTTTTCTCTTATTCCACAAAACATCATAGAAGTATTTAAGGTGGCGTCGTTGTTGGGGTTGTCTAGCCTGGTCATTAATTTGCTTTTCCCGGTCGTATATTGGGTAGCAATCCTCATCCGTGACATGGTGACTCGACGAGAGGGGCGTAATGTCGATGGGTAAGTCTCTTAGATACTTCGCTCTGTTGATCGTCTGTACAAGCTTGCTTACAGGATGCTGGGACAGACGTGAATTGGAAGAACGCGCATCGGTACTGGCGATTGCGATTGACCAGGATGAAAATGATGAAAATCTGTACAAAATGACCGTCCAAATTCCGATTCCCATCAAAATCGCGGGGAGCAGCGGGAAAGGGGGAGGAAGTGGTGCGGATGCCGTGAAAATCATGAGCGTGACAGGAAGAACGGTGACAGATGCTTCTAACAATCTGCAAATGCGACTGAACCAACGATTGTTTCTTGGGCATACGCGTATTCTTGCCTTGAGTGAGGAGATCGCTAGAAAGGGAATCCAAGACATCATGGACAGTTTTCGTCGCGAACCGCAAATACGGCGACTTCTGTGGCCGATCGTCGTAAGGGGCAAAGCGTCTACCCTGCTGGAAATCAAGCCGAGGATCGAGCCGATTCCGGTCGTCTTTTTGATGGGGCTGATCGAAAATGGCATGAAATTAGGGAGAATTCCGGACCAAACGTTGGGCGACTATTTCAATCAGACCTCTAATCTTACCATGGAGCCGTTTCTGAATTATGTAGAGGCAAGTAAAAATGAGGTGAGCTGGAAAGGGGTTGCTGTTTTTCGTGGACACAAGATGATGGGGATACTGGATCACCTGCAAACATGGGCATTGCTACAGCTGCGAAATGAAAAACCGGGTGGAGACATTGTGATTGCGTTGCCGGAAACCAAGAACGGATATGTAAGCTTTCGACCGCACTTCGCAAAAAAAAAGGTGACCATTCATGATGACTTTTCCGCTACCTTTCATTGCGAGCTCCAAGGGGATATAGTCGAACTCACAGAAGACCTGCATATTACCCCAGAGCAATTCGTCACACAAATGCAGGCGCTTATCAAAAAAGAAATGGAAAAGCGTTCAAAGAAGCTTTTGCAGCAATTGCAAAAGCAGTACAATAGCGACGTTTTGAAGCTCGGCCTTATACTGCGTGCGAAGCATTACAGTGATTACTGGAAGACTCACAACTGGAAGAAAGATTTCAGGGATTTTCCGATTCGCGTCAAATACACAATCAAGCTGCGCCGTCTTGGTATGGAAATGCAATAGGAGAGCGATCACTGTGGAGAATCAGCAACGTAATTTTGGTACCTGGCAAATTACAAGTATTATGATCAGTTCGATGATCGGGGTGGGGATTCTCACCATCCCGAGAACGTCCACTATTCTTCTTCATCAATCGGGGTGGATTGGCCCTATTTCAGGTGCCTTAATAGCCGGCGTGGCAGTGACGGCCATCGTGTATTTAGGTAACCAGTTTCCTGGCCTTACCTTTGTCGAATTTATGCCGCGGATATTTGGTTCTGTCATAGGCACCCTGTGTATTTGTCTATTCATTCTTTATCAGTTTTTCAATGCAGGTATAACAGCCAGAGTGTTTGGGGAAGTCGTCGTGACCTCCGTGTTGCCAAATACACCGCTGGAGGCAATTGTAGTCACGCTGCTTTTGTTGGTCGTGTTTCTATGCTGTCATGAGATTGAAGTAGTAGCAAGGGTAAATGAGCTGTTGATTCCTTTCCTCCTGTTGCCGTCTCTCGTGATTCCGCTCGTCTCCTTTATGAACGCAGATTGGTACAATTTATTGCCATTCCATGTAGAGTCATGGACAGATGTCGTAAAAACAGGTCTGGATACTTACACGCTTTATACCGGATATGAGCTGTTAATGGTTTATTTTGCTTTCGCCATGCCAGGTGCAAGGCTTGGAGTGGCAAGCATCACAGGCATGAGCTTTGCCTTTGTCGTTTATATGCTTACAGTGATCGCAGGTATCACTGTATTTGGATATGAAGAATTACAGCGGCTGATTTGGCCTACGCTTGAACTGGTCAAGGTAACTCAGAGAACCGGCTGGTTTTTGGAGCGTTTTGAGTCCGCTTTTCTTGCGATCTGGGTTGCTTCTATATTTACAACGATCGGGAATATGTTTTATGCGACGATTTTTTCATTACGGCACTGGTTTCGCAAAGGCATTCGTTTTCAGCGAATTAGCGCGATCGTGATGATGGTGCCACTTTTTTTCTTTTCATTAATACCGCAAAATATGGTGGAGTTGTATTCATATTTAAAACACTTGACCACCATGGGATATATGGTAACCATCTTCATTCCGATCTTGCTGGCAATCACCCAATTCATGCGCAATCAGTTCAATAAAGGTCGGGAAGTGAACAATGAAAAGGGAGGGACATAGGAGTCCCTCCCTTTGTAGCTTGCTTTGTTCGAAGAAGATGTGGTTAGATCGGTTTTTCGGCTTGCTCAGGCAAGTGTTCCGCGATCGTCGTAATCATGGATTGACGTGAGGAAGCATCGCTGTTTTGCCACAGAACTTCAAACAAAACACCTAAACCCGGGAGCGTCTTCTCCTGACCGCTCGAGATGGCATCGCTGATGGTTTCTTCAACTGCGTTTGGATCTGAGCCTTGCATTTTGTACATGATCGCTTGACGTAAGTTGAGTGAGGCAATATTCATGACCGTGCATACACCTCTCTTGTGAGAATGAATTCAAGAAATAGTATTTGTAAACGCTGATTTGTACATACCATGCTTTTCGAACAAAACGTTCATGACCGTTTTGTGGCGGATGTTTTGGATGTGCTATAATGCTTGTTATTGGTAAGTTCCGTAAAGGAGAAGATTAACATGTCCAAGCAATTTGCCATTATCGGGATGGGACGTTTTGGTTCTAGCGTGGCGAGAACGCTGTACGAGATGGATTATGAAGTCATGGGAATAGATGAGAACGAGGAGCGTATTAACGAAAATATTCAATATGTAACGCACGCGGTAGCAGCCGATTCTACGGATGAACGCGCCTTGAAAGAAATCGGCATTCGCAATTTTGACGTAGTCGTCGTGGCCATTGGGGTCGATATTCAGGCGAGCATCCTGACGGTTTTGACACTGAAAGACTTGGGTGTCAAAAAGATCGTGGCAAAAGCGCAGAATGAGCGTCATGGACAAGTATTGTACAAGGTGGGAGCTGACCGTGTCGTATTCCCTGAGCGCGACATGGGGGTGCGGGTCGCCCACAATCTGATCTCCTCTAACGTTCTTGACTTTATTGAGCTGGCGGAGGACTACAGCGTAGCGGAGGTAGTCGTGTCGTCCAAGCTGGTCGGTCAAAACCTGCGGCAACTGGATATTCGGAAGAAATACGAGGTCAACGTTATTGCCATCAAAAGCGGAGATAAATTCAACATCGCTCCTAGCCCGGATGAAGTCATCCAATACGGCGACGTGCTTGTGGTGATCGGGAACAACAAAGACTTACGCGAATTTGAGGAGCGGGCATAGGTTTATGACAAATGAAATCATTACTTCGGTACAAAACCCTCTGGTAAGGCGATTGCACCAGTTGCTGTCACGGAAAGGACGGGAAGAGCAGCAGCGTTTTCTCGTGGAAGGGGCGCATCTGGTAGAGGAGGCGTTAAAAAGCGGGGCGGAGGTAGTCACGGTTATCTACGATCAGCAGCGTGACATGGACCCTGCTTGTCAGCGTGCTTTGGCTAATCATCCGGAAGCTGTCCAGGTCATTGCTGCATCAGAAGCAGTGCTGGCGAAGCTGTCCGAAACAAAGTCGCCGCAAGGAATTGTGGCCGAAGTGAAAAAAACAGCAGCAGATTGGGCAAAATGGGTAGATAAGAAGAGAGAGGAACAGGGCAGCTTGTTGCTCCTCTTTTTGGACGAAATACAGGACCCGGGCAACCTCGGCACGATTTTGCGCACAGCAGAAGCGGCAGCAGTCGATGGTGTCGTACTTGGGAGTGGCAGTGTCGATATTTACAATGGAAAAGTGGTACGGGCCACAATGGGGGCACTGTTCCGCATCCCGGTCTTTACGCAATCGTTAGTCGAGACGACAGATGAATGGAAGGTAAAGGGAGGGCGAGTTTTGATCTCTTCCTTGGAGCAAAACAGTGTTTCCTATGACGAGGCTGACTATGCTGGTCTGACGGCAATGGTCATCGGAAATGAAGGAAGAGGCGTCTCCAGAGAGATGTTTGCCAGGGCAGATCAATTCGTTCACATACCGCTATATGGCGGTGCAGAGTCACTGAATGCGGCAGTCGCGGCAGGAATTTTTGTATACGAGGCACAACGCAAAAGAAAAGATCGGCTTGTTTAGCCGATCTTTTGCTCACTTTTCTTCTCTTTGTACTCTTCGCGCGCGAGCTGCCATTGATCCTGCGCCATTCGGATAATGCCGCTCTCAATGGTGTGGTTGCGAAAGGCGAGTGCTTTGCCGAAATACTTGATGGCTAAGTCAAACTTTTCGAGTCTGCGGTAGAGCTCACCAATCAAGTACAGCAAGCGGACTTCGGTCATTTCCTTGTCGCCGCGTGTATAGTCGGAATGAATATACGATTGTTCATATTCTTCCACGGCCATATCGATAAAGCGCATTTCTTCCGCGACATTTTCCTGGAATCGATAAAGCCATGCGAGGCGCAAATAAAGACCCGCTTTTACGGAATGGGGCTGATCTGTTATTTCAGCTGCGTAAATGGCCAGTTTGTAGCTGACAATGGCTTCGGGTACTTGACGAACCTTGCCAAAATCTTTTGGTCTCCACTTTGAGGAGATTTGCTCGTCCACGATTTGCTTTTGCCAGGGAGCGAGCTTGTCCCGGAATTGGTCTGTAAAGGCAAAGCCGCATTCCGGGCAGACATTGACGGTATATAAAATGGGGTTCAAAGATTGCTCTTTAAAGGTGGTATAAAAGTCGCTGTCGCGATGGAGCATCGTCAACGTGCCGCCTCTGATCCTTTTCGTCGAAAAAGTCGCTTGGCAATGGCAGCAGTTGCTTGTCTTATCGTAAAGGGCGGAAACATTTTCAATCATGTCAAAATCCCCTTTCGAATGGTAACACACGCATGGAAACGCTCATGCGGATATGTAACATTTGTAGAATTGAAAGTTCTCTCTTGTTGCGCTATAATTTTCCTACGTCTTAATTATAACGTAAAGCGATGACGGAGACTAGTACGCAGGACCTATCTGTTTTTCAGGGAGAAGATGTCACAGACTGCGAGCATCTTTAACATGATAGCTGCCGAATTCACTCCAAAGCCGCACTCTGAACCGCTTTTCGCGCAGTAGGAGCAGCCGGGTCATACCCGTTACCAATGATCTGAAGTGAGACAAATGTCTCTTTCCACTAGTGATATTGTCATGTATTTGTCACAGGCTGGAAACGAATTGTCTAACAAGGGTGGTACCGCGAGAAAAAAGTAACTCGTCCCTTTTCTGGGGCGGGTTTTTCTTTTTTTTTTACGAAATGAAAAAAGGAGCGATTCGAAGTGCAAACTCGGTTGCAAGAAATGAAAGAGTCCGCACTGGGCCAAATCAGCCAAGTGACAGAAGCCGCACAACTTCAGGATTTGCGCGTCAAATACCTGGGGAAAAAGGGCGGGTTGACAGAACTGCTGCGCGGAATGGGCGGCCTGTCCCCAGAAGAGCGTCCAGTTGTCGGTCAGCTGGTAAATGAAGTAAGGGAAGCGCTGGAGGCAGCGTTCTCTGGCAAACAACAAGCATTCGAAGAAGCGGCTCTGAATGCCAAGCTTTCTTCTCAAACGATCGATGTGACACTGCCAGGACGTCCAGTACCAGCAGGCACCATGCACCCGCTCTCTCGAATCATTGAAGAGATCGAAGACATTTTCATCGGACTGGGCTTTGAGGTGGCAGAAGGCCCTGAGGTAGAAATGGACCACTTCAACTTCGAAATGCTGAACCTGCCGAAAGATCACCCGGCACGCGACATGCAAGATACGTTCTACGTCACAGAAGAGCTATTGCTCCGTACGCAGACATCTCCAGTGCAAGCACGTACGATGTTGAAAAAAGAAGGCAAAACACCACTTAAAATGATCTGTCCGGGTAAAGTGTATCGCCGCGATGATGACGATGCGACACACTCCCATCAATTCACGCAGATCGAGGGTCTCGTGATTGATAAAAAAATCGGGATGAGTGACTTGAAAGGTACCCTCTTGACGTTTGCCCGTCAAATGTTCGGGGAAAACCAACAAATTCGTTTGCGCCCAAGCTTCTTCCCGTTTACGGAGCCTTCCGTAGAAGTAGACCTGCAATGCTTCAACTGTGGTGGTCAGGGTTGCCGTGTATGTAAGCAAACAGGTTGGATCGAGATTTTGGGTGCTGGTATGGTACACCCGCGCGTACTGGAAATGGCTGGCTACAACCCTGAGGAAGTCAGCGGCTTTGCATTCGGTATGGGTGTAGAACGAATTGCGATGCTCAAATACGCGGTGGAAGACATCCGCCATTTTTATACCAACGACGTTCGTTTCCTGCGTCAGTTCAATCGAGGCTAGAGAGGAGAGGCAAAGATGAAGGTATCGTACCAATGGTTATCTGAATACGTCGATCTGAGTGGAACGACGCCCCAGGAGCTGGCTGAAAAGCTGACTCGCAGTGGGATTGAAGTAGACGCAGTTGAATCGCGCAACGCAGGTGTATCCGGTGTTGTGATCGGTTATGTAAAAGAACGCAGCAAGCACCCGGATGCAGACCGTCTCAACGTATGCGTCGTTGATGCAGGACAAGGAGAAGACCTGCAAATCGTGTGTGGAGCAGCGAACGTAGACAAAGGACAAAAAGTTCTCGTTGCCCTGATCGGTGCAAAGCTCCCTGATGGTCTGAACATCAAGCGTTCCAAGCTGCGCGGTGTAGAATCCCAAGGGATGATCTGCTCGGCAAAAGAATTGGGCTTAAACGAAAAGCTTCTGGCAAAAGATCAGCAAGAAGGCATTATGGTCCTGCCAGCGGATGCGGAAATCGGAATGGATGCCATTTCGTACCTCGGCTTGGATGACTACGTGCTGGAATTGGGATTGACGCCGAATCGTTCTGATTGCTTGAGCATGTTGGGGGTTGCTTACGAGGTTGCCGCTATTTTGGGCAAAGAAGTGGTATTCCCGCAAATCGAGCTGACCGAAAATGGTGGAGACAACCCGATTCAAGTCAAGATCGAAGCTACGAATGAAAGCTATCAATACCACGGCCGTCACTTCACCAACGCCAAAATCGCGACATCTCCGCAATGGATGAAAAATCGCCTGATGGCAGCGGGAATTCGTCCGATCAACAACGTGGTAGACGTAACGAACTATGTCCTGCTCGAATATGGTCAGCCGCTGCATGCTTTCGATGCGACACAAGTAGCTGATCGCTCTATTGTCGTTCGACTGGCAAACGAGGGTGAAAAGCTCGTGACATTGGACGATCAAGAGCGCACGCTGGATGAGCAAACGTTGCTGATTGCCGACCAGACCAAAGGTTTGGCGATCGCAGGTGTAATGGGCGGAGCTAACTCTGAAATCACTGGTGAAACGAGCGAAATCATTCTCGAAGCAGCTTGGTTCACCCCGAAAACAGTGCGCCGCACAGCTCGTATGCTCGGCATGCGTACGGAGGGCTGCGTACGTTGGGAAAAAGGTGTTGACCAAGCGCGTGTACAGGAAGCGGGAGAGCGCGCTGCTGCGCTGATTCAGCAATTGTCTGGGGCAACGGTATCCAAAGGAATCAGCTCTGCTGTTGTAAGCGAAGCTACACCTGCTGTTGTTTCCGTTACGCTTACCAAAATCAATCAGCATCTGGGAACCGACATGTCGGCTTCTGATGTATCGCCGATTTTCGAGCGTCTGCAATTCCCGTTTGAAGTAACTGGCGACAAATGGACGGTAACCGTTCCGACGAGACGTGGAGACATTACACTGCCAGTGGATTTGGTGGAAGAGGTTGCACGTCTGTACGGCTACGACAACATTCCGACCAGCTTGCCTTCTGGTTCGACCACACAGGGACAGTTGACAAAAGAACAGCAATTGCGCCGTACCATCCGTCATCATTTGATCGGTGCTGGCATGAATGAAGCGATTTCTTATGCACTGGTTCATCCAGATCGTGTCGAGGCAGTAGCCGGTCTGCATCAGGAAAAAGTAAACCCTGTTGCGCTCATGATGCCTATGAGTGAAGACCATAGCGTTCTGCGCACGAGCTTGATTCCTAGCCTCTTGGAAACAGTCGCTTACAATAAAAACCGCCAAAACCACGATGTCGCGATTTTTGAATTGGGCCGTGTGTTCTTGACGAAAGAAGAAACACTCACGCAGCTTCCAGAAGAGCGTTTGTATGTAGCGGGTGCATTGACTGGGCAGTTGCTCACACAAAACTGGATGGGTGCTAAACAGCCTGTTGATTTCTTCCAAACCAAAGGGATTGTGGAATCACTCTTCGCTCGTTTGGGTATCCAAGCTGTCCGGTACAAAGCAGTACAGGACATCGCGGGTATGCACCCGGGACGTACCGCAGAAGTATGGGTAGGAGAAAAACGTCTGGGCTATATGGGGCAAGTTCATCCGGGTACAGAAAAAGCGTATGATCTGTCCGAAACATACGTATTCCAGTTTGATGTAACTACTATGATTGATGTAGCTGCCGAGGTGGGACATTACAATCAGTTGCCGAAGTCCCCAGCGGTAACGCGTGACTTGGCTCTCGTTGTCGATCGCAGTGTAGCTGCTGGTGCATTGGAAGCAACGATTCGCGAAGCAGCAGGTGAACTGCTCGAGTCCGTAACCTTGTTTGATGTATACATGGGTGAGCGTATTGCCCAAGATAAGAAGAGCATGGCATTTGCCCTCGTATTCCGTCACGCAGAGCGTACCTTGCAGGACGAAGAGATTCAACAAGTGACTACTGCTGTCATCGAAGCCTTGAAAAACAACACAGGCGCTGAACTGCGCATGTAAGATTGCTTGACGAAATCTGACATTTTCAGTAACCTAAAAAGGATAAAGTAGAGCAAAGGTCGCAGTAGGGAGGTACCTCTCGTGCAAGGTGATGGGAAAAATCGTTTGACGGTGGACATCTTTGGCCAACAATACCGGCTCAGTGGCAAGGCAAGTGTCAATCACATACGCATGGTGGCCGGTTTCGTTGATGACAAGATGAACGAAATCGCAAACGGCAACCATCGACTGGATACTGCCAAAATTGCCGTACTTTCTGCGGTCAATATTGCGGATGAATACTTCCGCTTGCGTCAGGAGTACGAAGAACTGCTGAAAATCATTCAGGAAGAGGCAAAGGCTAAACCGATAGATTAAGGAAAAGAGGGGCGGAATGCCTCTCTTTTCACGTTGTGGGAAAAAGGAGAAGAGCCATCCCATCTTTGATGGGATGGCTCTTTGTTGCATTTTGCCTATGTCTCCTGCTTGTTCCCGGCATCTCCATTGCGCATATCCATATGGGTTTTGATCGGGATAAACAAGTCGATGATCCCGATCACCAAGGAAGCCAGAAGCGCTCCAAGAATCGTTACGCGGAAGCCAGAGACGATGAACTGAGTGAGATAAATCACGACGGCACTGACCAAGAAGCCGATAATACCACGATTGTACGGCGAAATTCGATCTCCGAAAATGGCTTCTACGGCCCAGCCAATTAGTGCGATGACAACGGCCGCGAGCAGAGCTGTCCAAAAACTGCTAACCGAAAAGCCGGGGACCAGAAAGCCGACAAACATCAGGACTACGGCAGCGACGATAAAGCGGACGATATGGCGCATGATCGTCATGTGTACTCCTCCTTTAGAGTTGTTTCACCTTTCATTCTCTCACGTAAAGAGTAGAACTATGCCAAACGAAAACGTGTAAAATTATCCTTCGCCGGCGGTGCCTGTCCGGTGCTATCCGTTGCTCAAGTTTTCTAAGCTCCGCTGCCATGCTATAATGGGGAGATCGTAATGATTGCCGGTATAGACCGTCGCTCCCGCCCGCACGGTACAACGGTCGCCGCTGGAGAAAGAAGGAGGAGCACAGTGGAACAACGGGTTTTAAAGACGTTAGAATACGATAAAATAGTCGCCCTGTTGATTGACAAGGCATCTTGCACATATGGAAAAGAAAAAGCGGTAGAGCTAATTCCTTTTTTACGCTTGGATGAAGTCATAACCGCTCAGCAAGGGACTGAACAAGCAGCAACCGTATTACGCCTAAAGGGCAGCGTGCCTCTCGGTGGCATTCGCGATATCCGCGGTCCCGTACAGCGTGCCAGATTGAACGCCATGCTTGCTTCGATGGAATTGTTGGATATCGCCAGCACCGTTATGGCTGGACGCAGGCTCAAAACGTTTTTGCTGGATATGTGTGAGGATCACGAGTTGCCATTATTGCAACAGCAGGCAGAGCGGATTGAGGGTCTGCGCGAGTTGGAAACCGAAATTCGCCGCTGTGTTGATGAAAACGGCGATATTTTGGACAGCGCGAGTCTTGAATTGCGTCAGGTACGTCAGGAGATCAGACAGCTCGAGTCGCGCATTCGCGAAAAGCTCGATCAAATGACACGCTCATCTACGTACCAAAAAATGCTGATGGAAAACATCGTAACGATTCGTGGCGATCGTTTCGTGATACCGGTGAAGCAGGAGTATCGTTCTGTATTTGGCGGAATTGTCCACGATCAGTCGGCATCTGGGGCGACGCTCTTTATCGAACCGGAAGTAATTGTCGAGATGAACAACAAGCTTCGCGAGCATCGCCTGCGCGAGGAGCGTGAAGTGGAACGAATTCTGTATGTGTTGACGGAGCAGGTATCCTTTGCGGTAGAAGCTTTGGTCGAGAACACAGAAGCACTGACAGAGCTCGATTTTATGTTTGCTAAGGCTCAACTTGCCTGGAGCATGAAGGCGATTTGTCCACGCATCAATGATCGCGGATACGTAAACATGCGAAAAGCGCGTCATCCACTCATTCCACGAGAAGTTGTCGTTCCAGTAGATGTGGAGCTAGGTGGAGAGTATCAGGCGATTGTTGTAACAGGGCCGAATACAGGCGGAAAAACCGTTTCCCTCAAAACAATCGGACTGCTGTCTTTGATGACCATGGCAGGCTTGCATATTCCGGCAGAGGAAGAGAGCGAGATGACCGTATTCTCCTCCGTGTTTGCAGATATCGGGGATGAACAATCCATCGAGCAGAGCCTGTCTACATTCTCGAGCCATATGACCAATATTATTCAAATCTTGGCGAAAATGGACGACAAGAGCTTGGTTCTGTTTGATGAGCTGGGCGCAGGAACAGACCCGACAGAGGGTGCTGCTCTGGCCATGTCCATCATCGACCATGTGATTGATTCCGGTGCGAGATTGGTCGCAACGACTCACTACAGCGAATTGAAGGCGTATGCCTACGATAGACCTGAGGTTATTAACGCCAGCGTAGAATTTGACGTACAGTCGCTACGTCCTACTTACCGCTTGCTCATCGGGGTGCCTGGCAGGTCCAACGCGTTTGCCATCGCAAGACGTCTGGGATTGCCGGAACACATCATTGATGTAGCGCGCGGCTCGATCAGTGAGGAAGACAATCAGGTCGAGAGCATGATCGCTTCGTTGGAGCGCAATCGCAAGTCGGCGGAAGCAGACAGGTTGGCAGCAAAAGCGGCACGCGGGGAAGCGGAAGAGCTGCGTGGACAGCTGGAAGAAGAGCGCGCCCAATTTGCTGAAGAGAAAAACAAGCGAATGGAGCGAGCTGAGGACGAAGCGCGAATTGCCGTCCAACTCGCAAAAGAAGAAGCGGAGACGATCATTCGCGAGCTGCGCGAGATGATGTCAGAAGGCATGGAAATCAAGGAGCATCGTCTCATCGATGCGAAGAAGCGCCTGGGCAATGCCGTCCTTGAGCTGGAAAAGGAAAAGGTGAAGAAGCCGGCGAAAGCGGTTCGTGCCACACAGATCAAGGTGGGCGACGAGGTCATGGTGACGAGCTTCGGACAAAAAGGAACCGTGTTGGAAAAGGTAAACAATGAAGAATTCCTCGTGCAGATCGGGATCATGAAAATGAAAGTGAAGCGCGATGATATGCATGTACAAAACTCTATCCAGCAAAAACCACAAGCGGCTCCGTACACCTCTGTGAAACGTCGCAGTGACAATATCAAGATGGATCTCGACTTACGCGGCTACAACGTCGAGGATAGCATTCGGGAAATCGATCAGTTTTTAGATGATGCGCTGTTGGCAGGCTTGCACTCGGTCTCCATTATTCACGGACACGGGACAGGGGTACTGCGCAAAGGCGTGCACGAATATTTGAGAAACCATCGTAATGTAAAATCCTTCCGCTTAGGTGGTCAAGGAGAAGGCGGCGTAGGTGCTACCATTGCCGAATTGAAATAAGAGGTCGGGAGGGACATATGGAAAGCCTTCTACACAATCCATATTTTGCAACTGCAGCTTATTTTACTGTGTCGGGACTGGCGATGGTTTTATTCTTAGCCATTTTTGAACTGGTAACGCGTTATCGTGTTTGGGAAGAATTGAAGCGTGGGAACATGGCTGTAGCAATGGCAACAGGTGGGAAAATTTTTGGGATCGCGAACATTTTTCGCTATTCCATTCAGGCGCATTTGTCTTTGGGCGAAGCGTTGATTTGGGCGACTTTCGGATTTTTCCTGTTATTGTCTGCTTACTTCATTTTTGAATTCATGACCCCTACTTTTAATGTCGATCAGGAAATTGCAAAAGATAACAGGGCCATTGGTTTTATTGCAATGGTCCTGTCCATCGGCTTTTCGTATATCATAGGGGCATCCTTGCCTCGTTAGACGGGTTGAACGATATTTCAAACGAGAGTATAATTTGATTTGGCGAAAGAGTACCAAACTATTCTGCCCAATCAAAGTCCTTTTTACGAAAAAGAGGACAAGCCAAGATTGTATGGGGGAGGATACGCCTTGGAAACGTTGTACAAGGTCCTCATTGGATTGTGTGTGGTTTTTATCGCTGCAGGTGTTTACTACCTGTCCTAAAAATGCAAGTTGGCCGCGTGACTTCCACAGTCATACGGACCTTACTTAGAGAATGTGAAAGAGGAGATACGCAATGACTCAACCTGTACGCGTAGCTGTTGTGGGATTGGGGTTTGTAGGCTTGCCGTTGGCGCTTACCTATGCCATGAAAGGAGCAAACGTCATCGGTATTGACGTCTTACCGCATGTCGTCGATGAGATCAATGCGGCACATTCCCATCACCTGGAGTCCTATCAGGGAAAAACGTTGCCAGAGATCCTCAAAGAGCAGATTGAAGCAAAACGTTTCCGTGCAACGACCTCCTACGAGGAAGCTGCTGCGGAAGTCCATAACTATATTGTAACAGCCGGTTTGCCTGTTCATAACGGCGATCCTGATCTTGGACCGCTGAAAAGCTGTGCGCAATCGCTCGGTCGCGTACTGAAAAAAGGCGATACCGTCATGATCCGCAGTACGGTTGTACCAGGAACGACGGAAGACGTGATTCTGCCGATTTTGGAGGAAACAAGCGGTCTTACTGCTGGTGTCGATTTCTACTTGACATATTGCTCGGAGCGAATTGCAGAAGGGCGTGCTTTTGAAGAGTTCATCCATATGCCGCTCGTTCTGGGTGGCATCAATGAACAAAGTGCTGAAAAAGGAAAAGAGCTGTTGTCCTTCATCAGCGAGACGGACATCACGATCTCGGATATCCGCGTAGTCGAGACAGCAAAAGTCATCGAGAACATCCAGCGTGATGTGAACATTGCGATGGTACAGGAGTTCGCTCGTTTCTCCGAGGCATTCGGCATTGATACGTTCGAGCTGATCAAGGTTGCCAATACGCACACGCGTGTAAACATGTTATCGCCAGGACCGGGTGTAGGCGGCTTCTGCTTGCCGAATGCGTTGTACTACTTGCAGCCTAAGGCACGTGAATTGGAAGTAAACCTGCCGATTCTGCAACTGGCTCGCGACACGAATGATGCGGTACCTGAAGTGTTGATCAGCATGCTCGAGCAAGCCTTGAAGAATAATGGCAAGACATTGGCAGGAAGCCGTGTAGCTGTATTGGGAATGGCGATGAAAGACTTTTCCAATGACGACCGCGTAAGCCCTGTCCATGACCTGATCAAGCTGCTCATAGCAAAAGGAATAGACGTTCGTTCCTACGATCCGGCTGTTCCGACTTTCTATGATCATAAGGTTGACAGTCTGGAGAAAGCAGTGAACGGAGCAGATGCGTTGTTCCTGACTGCCGTGCAAAAGGAGTTTGCTGAGGCGGATTGGGCCAATGTCGCTGAAAAGATGGCTGACGCGCCGATCCTCTTCGATACGAAGAACCGCATACCGCGTGACCTTGTCAGCAAGGCGACTGTGGTGCGCATTTAATTCTTGAACAAGTTCCACTGATTCGAATGCCAAAACCTCTCTAAACGCACGTAAAAGCGTTTGGAGAGGTTTTTTTCTTAAAAGTAGTGAACCATATTGAACGAGAGAGCCAATACAAGGTGTATACAATTTCAGGGGGCCCTCCGATGAATGATCAAATGTTAGAACTGTGGCTGGACCGTTTGCTTGCTGGCGATCAGGAAGCTTTTGAGGTGGTCTACAGCATGACACGGACAAAAATTTACGGGACCGTATCAGCCATGGTCTCGAATAAAGAAGATGTTCATGATATTGTGAGCGAAATTTACTATCAGCTATGGAGATCACTGCCTGGCTATGATCGCAAACGTCCGTTTTTTTTCTGGGTGAATGGGATTGTCATTAGACAGGTGAAAAACTGGCGTAGACAGATTTGGAGAAGATTCCGTCTGTTAGAACGGAAACAGAGCTTGGAAGAACAGCAACATGTCGAAACGCCGGATGAGCCATTGCTTATGATGGAGTCTGCCACAGAGATGCAGCAAGCAATCCAAAAGCTGCCGTTCAAGCTGCGGATCGTCGTTATTTATCGGTATTACTACGATTACACATACGATCAGATTGCCGAACTGCTGCAAATCCCAGTGGGGACAGCAAAATCGAGAAATCATCTAGCAGTAAAGCGAATCCGAGAGTCGTTTGACGTCGAGTGGAATGAGGAGGAGCTCCAAACATGTCTATCGAGAAAATCATAAAACAGTCACTCACCAAACAAATTGACGAGACCACGATACCTGATGAAGTAGACCAGCGAGTCAGGCAGTCCTTTCATCGCTATCACGAAAAAAAGGAGATTATAACGATGAAGAAAAGATTAGTTATGATGGGATTGGTTGCTGCTATTGTACTGCCGACTGGAGTATACGCGGCTTTAAATGGAACTTCATATTTTGCAGACAAACCAAAAGACTTGAACAGTTTAGTCGATGAAGGGGTTAAGCGAGCAGCGGCAGAAGGGCTGTCCATTCCGATCGATCAAAAAATAACCGATCAAGGAATTACCATTCATTTTACGGAAGTGTATGCGGAAGAATCCAAAGTTCTGCTCCACTATCGTATCGAACAACAAAACGGAGAACTGGTACCTTTCGAATTCGATACGACAGGATTAGATGTGGTAGGCGAACAAAATGGCAATCCGGTGTACCAGGATAAAGGCATAGAAGGTACGAGTGTCCTAAACTTTATCGGGACCAGCAAAGAGGATCATTTGCCTTTCTACTTAACTGATGAGTCCGGTAAGGAAGTAGAGGTGGGAATAGCGGATCATGATCAGCCAGAGGGCGTTCTTGCCTTCCTCGCGAGTGGATTCAAGCTACCGCAGCCACTCACCTTGAATGTCGATGTGAACCGGATCGGCAAAACAACGGGCAACTGGAAGGGACAAATTGTTGTGGACCAGAGTAAAGCAGAAGAAGCAACAAAGGCTGCGAAATAGGAGAAAAAAGTTAGACCACGTATAATAAGCCTCGTTAATGGCAATAGTAACCGGGGTAAGACTATATTTCAAAAATGTCATGTAAGGGTTACATGCTAGGAGGCAAAAATGGAACGTGGAAGAGTAAAGTGGTTCAACAGCGAAAAAGGTTTCGGTTTTATCGAACGTGATGGTGGAGATGATGTATTCGTTCACTTCTCCGCTATTCAGGGCGAAGGGTACAAAGCCTTGGACGAAGGGCAAGAGGTTGAGTTTGAAGTAGAAAACGGTCAACGCGGTCCTCAAGCGACGAACGTTCGGAAACTATAAGAACTGAAACGACAAGCAGACTCAGGTGATGGGTCTGCTTTTTTATTTGGGTTTGAAGTAGCTGCACTTCTTTCTCAGTAGCTTTCAGAAATGAAAAAAACGTAAAATGTGAATTCGAGGTGTTTTCAAGTGCCCTATACATTCGATGATTTGGGAAATGACGTGATAATGGGACGAGAAATCCATTTTCTCTACGAGGGAAAAGAATATTCCATCAGTCACAGTTCTCATGGAAGTCATTTATGTGAGTTTTATCAGGATGATTACACGCTTCCTACAAGAGAAGAGTTGCTCACAAACGGAACGATTGCTGGAAAAAACTTAAGAGGCATCTGACCTCATGTTGAAGTAACGGCTATCTTTTAGTGTTCCCGTACCATTTCAAGATCAGTAAAAAGAACGGAAGAACTGATATCAGTCTTCCGTTCCCTCCTTACCTGTTTAGAAAAACTCTGCACCGGACGCGAGGTTCAGCATGGCGCGCATCGTTTTATACATATCTTGCGGATTGGCTGCATTGTAATAAACCATGTTTGTAGCTGTTTCATAGCGCGTGCCAGGGACAATTGCGGCCATCTCGGCTTGTCCTGCATGGGAGAATTCCATCGCCAGCTCTACAGGTACAGCTGTACGGAATGGCTGGATGCTATTGCGGTTGCGCAAGGCATTGGTCGTCTTGCGCTTTAGTTCAGCGGTCGCTTCTTCACGCGAGAGACAGATAGCAGCTGTGCGGGATACAGCTTCCTTTACGATAGCTGTTTGAATGCCTGGGATCAGTTCCTGTGCTTCGACGGCGATGAGATTATCTCCAGACACCATGACAACAGGAACGTTGTACATGCCGGCAATTGCGGCGTTAAAGCCAAATTCACCCACGACTTGTCCGTTGATATACATGTTGTGAACAACGCCGGACATCGTATGACTGAGCACACCAGGAATCCCTTGGCGGGTATGATAACCGATAAACATTGCTGCATCAAAGCTCTCATCAAGCCCCTGCATCATGGATGAATCGCGTGGAGAACCTGCTAACAGTCTCGCTTTCGGATGGAGCTTTTCCCAGAGAATGTTGTTCATCGTGTTGTGGCTGTCTGCTACAACAATTTCTGTTACGCCAGACTCAAGTGCAGCTTCAATGACTGCATTGGCATCGTCTGTCATAAACTGGCGACCACGCTGATAGTTAACCCCTGAATCCGGATTAATATAGCTCGTATCGACAATGCCTGAAATACCCTCCATGTCTACTGAAAGAAATAGTTTCATCTCAATTTCACCCTTTCTGGTGTATCTTGCTATACAAAATAGTTCCAATTCATATGTAACCAGATTGAACATGAGTAGGCAACCATAAAAACAGATTCTTCAAACAAATGACGAAAAAAGCACGATGCCGCTGTTCGCGTTTCACCGTGCTTTTCGTCATTTCAGTAACGTACGATAAAGAGTAACAATTTGTTCGGTCATGAGTTGAATGGTAAACGTGGATTCTACTTTGTTCAGCGCGGTTTGTACCATGGTTTCACGCAACTGTGGTGAAGTCCAAAGCCGTTCCATAGCTTGCGCCAACAAAGCTGGATTTCCCGGTTCGACGATCAGTCCAGTCTCGCCATCGAAAACAAACTCTTTCACACCGCCGACATTGCTTGCTACGACAGGAACCTCCGAAGCCATCGCCTCGATGATCGTATAGCCTAGCCCTTCGTAAAAGGAAGAGTGGACAAAGCCATCTAAGGTATGCAAGCATGCAGGAATGTCCTGCCGAAATCCGGCAAAGCGAACACGCGATTCCAGCCCTAATTCTTTTACCTTGGCCTCGAGCGCAGCACGCTCAGAGCCGTCTCCGATCAACACGAGATAAGGGACCTCTTTCTTGTCCGTCACAAGCGTATGAAACGCATCGAGCAGAATCGGGAGACCTTTTACGGGAACAAAACGAGCTGCTGTCCCGAACAAAAAGGCGTCCTCAGGTATGTTCCATTCCGCACGCAGTCGATTGCGGTCATTCTCTCGTAAATGGTTTTGCCGATAAGGCTTCATGTCCATTCCGTTATAAATCACGCTAATGTCTGACGAGCGGACACCCTGCCCCCGCAAAATATCGGCAATCGCACCACTGATCGCGATATAATGACGGTTCCAATGTCTCGTGCTCATTTCCATCATGCTGACAATGGCATAGGCCAAAGAGCTTGTATAATCATAACGGAGTGAGCTGTGAACAGTGGTCAACAACGGCACCTTCATACCGCGAGCTGCTAGTCGGGAAAAGAAATTGGCTTTAATCCCATGCGTATGGATGATCGCTGGTTGGAATGTGGAAAAGGCATTCCGCAAAGCCTGCAACAATCGTAAGTCAAAACGTCCGAACTGATTCAGTGTAATGACTTGGATGCCTGATTCCCGCAATTTACTCGCGAAGAGAGAATCATAGAAGCATACGACTGCGACTTCTACTTCGTCGACTGGAAAAGTAGTGACCAAATTGAGAATATGTTGTTCAGCACCGCCAAATTCCCCCCCGCCAATCACGTGGAGGACTCGTAATTTGCTCATCTGATTTCACCCGAATCGTAATTAAAAAACCTCTGCTGAGGTATGTACATGGAGGCACGACCGTATAGAGGCGGTGTACCAAAAAAAGAACGATCATTAATAAACAAAGCCATTTTCACTATAGCAGATGCCTGCTAGATTCGCAATAAGACAGCACTTATGGTATCGTTGATGATGGAAAATTGAATGGAGAAGGACGGTTACGTAAATGAATCCGCACAACGTGTTAATCATATGCTACATATTTCCTCCAATTGGCGGGGGTGGCGTGCCAAGACCGTTGAAAATGGCTAAATATTTGGGGGAGTTTGGCTGGAACGTCCATGTGCTGACAGTAGATCCTGCCTATCATGCGACGCTTGATCCATCCCTTTTGGCTCAGCTGCCGAGTGATGTCACCATTCACCGTGCGAAGGAGTGGCAGATGCTGCCGAATCGTGGGGGCCAAGCCCAAGCCGCCTCAGCAAGTGCCAATACAACGTCCTCACCGTTACATCCCTCATTCAAGACGAAGGTAAAAAAACAGGTCGTCAATGTCCTGAAAAAAGTAAAGCCATACTTGTTGATTCCAGACGATCAAATCCTGTGGATGCCGAATGCACTCAAGCTGGGGCGAGAAATAATGCGCCGTGAAAAGATCGATGTGATTTTTTCCACATCGGGACCTGTAACGAACCATTTGATTTCGAAAAAGCTTTCCCGTGAGTTTGGCTGCAAATGGGTAGCGGATTTCCGTGATCCGTGGACGCAAAATATGCACACCTCTGGCATTGAATGGCGAGAGCGCATGGAAGAGCGAATGGAGGAGGCGGTGATGTCCCAAGCGGATGCGGTCACGACCGTTACCGCGACCTTCGCCTATAATTTTCGTGAGAAGCACCAGGACCGCATCAAGCGGATGGAGCTGATTTACAATGGGTTTGATCAGGCTGATTTTCAAGGGTTGGCTCCTAGCCATGCTGTTCCGGACAAATTTCATGCGGTGTACGCAGGTATTTTGTACCAAAAGCGCAACCCGCGCCTTCTCCTGCAAGCCATCCGTGAACTCATCGATGAAAAAGCAGTAGACCGAAATGATCTCTTGCTCAGTTTTGCCGGGGTGTTCGATTATCCGGGGTATTCCGAAAATCGCGATTGTGTGGAAGTATTGGGGCTCGGTGACATCGTGAGAGTGCTAGGGAACTTGCCGCATAAAGAAGCGCTCGGATTAATGAAAGGCGCTAATGCCCTCTTGTTGATCGGGGATGTGTCCGCAGACGCCGGAGCGTATATTCCGGGTAAGCTCTACGAATACATGGGGATCGGTAACCCGATTCTTGCCCTGAATAAAAGAGGCGAAGCGACAGAGATTATTGAAGATTTCCGTCTCGGGCAAGTAGCTGATCCAGAGCAAAAAGACGAGATCAAGCAAGCGTACCTGAAGCTGTATCAGGAGTGGAAAACGCAAGGACAAGCGGATAGCGAGGAACGCGGAGCAGATTTTGCAGAGCGTGTTAAACCGTACGAGCGACGTGAACAGGCCAAGCAGTTGGCGCGATTAATGGATGAGCTGGTGAAAAGATAATACATCATAACTCCGGAGCCAATGAAGGCTGCGGGGTTTTCTTCGTGACAGACACATGTAATATTGAGCAATATCCTCGTAGAAATACAAAAGGACCTGACGATAATCGCCAGATCCTGATCGTGCCTATCAGCCTGCTGCAACGCAATTGCAGCAGGCTTTTTTAGTACAACAAATACTTTTCTACTTCTTCCGGTTCTTTGATGTGAATACCGCCAGTATCGCCGTATTTGAACAAATTGAACATCACTTGCTGGTCCATTGTTCCGGCTTCAGGCAGCGGCAGAATGATCCACGTCTCGTACTGGTGGATCAGACGATCTTCCTTGCCGAACCAAATCGTAGTTTTGATCGTGGATTCCTTCAAGATGTAATCAAGATCAGGGCGTTCTCCCAATTGATTTTTCAATGGTTCAAACAGTGGGCTTTGGCTATTTTTCAGCCATTCTGCTCCTGTCATTTTCAATTGGAACGGAACGCTGACGACACCGATAACTTTTTCCTCAGGCAATTGGATAGCCTTGTCCATGAAAGGCAGCCAGTCCTCAAAACCTTTCAATACATCGAAAGCAAGCGGTTCATCAGGGGCTGTTACAAACTGGTCCTTGGCTTTGATATAGCGCTTGTCGTTAACTCGATAGTACGAATATGGCTGGGCAGCAATACGGGCATCCACATTATAGCCTTTCCCGTTGATGACGGCTCCCTCAAACATACTTGTTGTGGTACGAGAGAGAATCGTGTTTTTAACATAACCTCTGTACCAGTAGGTCTGTGCCACCTCATCTGTTTTGCCTCGTTCCAAGGCTGTTTTCAACCACTCCGCACCTGACTCGGTTTGGACCGTGGTCGTCTGATCCGGCTTCTGGTCAAAATTAGTAGTGGCAAAAGCTTTTGTCCCTGATTCATACGTGCAGCCACCGAGGAGGGAGGCTGTGCATACGGCAGCGAGCAATGCCCATGCTTTCGTCGCTTTACGCATGGCGAAACCTCCTTACGACTCCGTATCCCAAGAGTCCCACGAAGAGCGCGATCGTGAGTCCGAATACCGGAATGTTGTGCTGCTTAAACACGAAAATGCGATGCGTATTGTACATGTTGGCCACGATTTCGTTTTGCTTGTCGCCATCGATGTCACCAATTTGAACATTGATCAGCGGCAAGTAAATGCGCCAGTTTTGTTTCAAGCCTTCTGGTGTGAAGTCATAGCCAGACAAATAGCGGGAATCTGTTGTGCTTACCCAGCTTTTTGCCTTTGCTACGATCTCAGGCTTTTCATTGCTACCGATCGTAGCAAAGTTGGAGAAGCGGAAGCTCTTGTCGCGGTCACCGCTCGCCCACAAGATTTCCCATGTGCCATCTTGCTTTGGCTTCAAGATGTACGAAGGCTTGCCAGCCACGAGCAATTCATCCACCTTGTCGTTGTCGATATCGGCAGGAATGAACTCACCTGTCGCCAATTCAGCTTGCTTGCGAGTTAGCGTGTAGGATTCCGTCAGTGTACCATCCGACTCTACTGTCAGTACACTGAGGTGCTCACCCATGACAACGAGTCCTTCGTGTCCATCAGGGAGCATCATGGTGGTCAGTAGCTTGGTTGATTTTGTCGTGCCACCAAATGGTTTTCCTTCATAGTTTCCTGTCAGCATGCCGTCCTTGATGTGCAGATCTGTGTACTTCGAGCCCAAGGTTTGGCGTACATCCATACTTCCTTGGTTTTCTTCCAGCTGATTCGCGATATTTTCCATATCGAGGACAAACGCACGGTACGGTGCTGTTCCGATTTGCAGCATGCCTTCCGCATAAGGCTGTCGCTGTACATTTGGTACCAATTGTCCGTCTTTTAGCGTGTAGTATGGGAAGCCTGGGTAGTCGGTCGGCAATTTTTCCTTGATGATCTCCATGGTATCTGCCGGAATCTGATCATTCGGCATCCGCACCATTTGGCCGTCTTTCCAGGTCAGGACGTAAAGAGAAACAGGTTCAGCCTGCAAATGGCGCAGCTTCTCAGCCATTGCTTTTTTCTCTTCCTCCGTCTCTGGCTTTTCAATTTCTTCTGGCAGTGGGAGCTCTTCCGCATTTCCAAGGGTGATGATCTCCATGTTGCCATCGCCATTGACGTCGTACAGCGTGAGTGGGAAGTAATCGACCCAATCCCCGTTGTACAGACGGTCAGATTCGTACTTCACAGTAAAGTGGCTCAGTGCAGTCAGTGTATCTCTGTTGAACGTGACATTTGCCAAGAGGGCAATCAGAACCAAAGATCCGACTGCACGCCAATTGAGGCGCCCGTACCATTTCACGAGCAGGGCAATCACAATGACTGCGATTGCTCCACCGATCAAGATAGCAGCAGTCGTTTTCACGTCTACGCGCGTCAGTGCCCGATCCAAGAGCAAGAAGCCGATGGTAAACACAAGCACTTGACGACGTTCCGACGGATGCACCACAAAGTAGCAAAAAGCTAGTAGTGGCAGGAAAATGAGTAAGGCAATCCACGTTAAATCAAGGAACGCAGGTTTCACGAGCAAATGGTAAATCAAAAACAGGGCAATGGCGTACAGCGCCCAGCTTATCGTTTCAAGAATAGGATTCCGGCGCATGCCCTCACCACCTTTTGTTTTGTGTCTGGTCGACGAATAATGCGCAGAGGAAGCCGCCAAACAGCCAGAAATAGAGGGCCATGAACGGCACCTCGAAAATGTTTTCCACGAGGTTATGGGTAGCTACTGCTATTAATCCGCCCAGTAGGCCGAGTATCGCAAAAAAGTGCGGCGTGCCTTGAAGGCTGCGGATGAGCCCAGCCCCATATTTAAACATGGTGATCACGGCTCCGATTAACAGGATGATCCCGATCAGACCGTATTCCGCCAAACTTTTGAAGAAATAGCTGTCTGAATAAATCGTACCGAAATGGCGAGTAGCAACTGCTCCGCCGTGATGACCGAGTCCGACGCCGAACAATGGTTCGATACGCATATTGTCGTATGCTTTTCCCCAGCGCCCGATGCGTCCACCTTCACTGCTAGATTCGAAGTATTCAGGTGTAAACAGCGTGAAAATGCGATCTTTAACTTTTCCGACAAGTGGAACGGAATCAGGAACGAAGAACAGAGCGACAAGCCCGATGATTCCTGCGATCACCAAGTATCCGGCGATTCGCTTGTTCCATATGTAGAAGCACACGAATACGGCAAAGGCGAGTGCGAACCAGGCACCGCGAGACCCTGTTAATAGCATAGCAAGCACAGTGGTCAGTGTAACGATAGCCCAGATCCATTTTTGCTTACGGTCTTTAGCAGTCATGAAAAGACCAGCGGCAACCGGTGAAACCAACGCCATGTAGCTGCCCAATACGTTCGGGCTCGTCACAAAGGAGAAGGCGCGAGTCGTGATCGCTTCGCCTTCCTGAACCCATGATTCAGGCGTTTTGACACCAATAACGACTTGAAAAACACCGTACAGAGCGGCTATGAAACCGACAAGGGCAAGTCCCTTCATGAACTTGTCCAAGTCTTCCATCGACTTCAGTAAATAGAAGCCCATGAAAAAGGCGAGGATGTACTGGTAGACAGAGCGGAATCCTTCCACTGTCGCTCCCCAGTTCGCCATGTCTGTTACCATGATGGCAACACCTAGGACGAAAAAGGCTCCCAGCCAATGTTTGATTCCAGGCATCGTTCTGTTTGATTGCAAGAAGGCTCCAAACGTAAACAGCATCAGAACGATGAGCAGTCCTTCATCCCACAAAGAAGATATGACTGGAATCGGTAGAATCTGTCGCATGACATAATCGATTACAGGATAGGCCAATAGCAAATACAACCACGTAGTTGATTGGCTTCCCCACTTCAACACGGTTTCTCTCATTTTTATTGTAGTCCTCCTACAGGTAGGGTTTAACCTACCTATTATAATGAATCTGACAACCCGGTAGCAAGCCGGGGGGAAAGAGGTTGGTAGGAACAGTAGAAATAAGATATGATAGCTAGGTAGTTTGAGGGATGAGAACCAAGCCTGGAACGAAGGGTTTCAAATAGGGATAGGAGATAAGTGGACATGAGTTTGTTGAAAATCGCTTCCATGATTGTTGTGCTGACTCTCGTTGGAAGACTTCTGGGCTTTTTTCGCAGTGTGTATGTATCCAGCTTGTACGGTACTGGGATGGAGGCCGATGCGTTTAATATTGCGGCGACGATCCCGCTGACGCTGTTCTTAGTCATACCGGGAGCGGTCAATGCTGTGCTGATTCCGACGATGCGTGGCATGATGGAAAAAGGAGAGCGGACTTCTGCCTTGTATCAGAAGATGCTCACGATCATTTTGGGTATATTCGTAACTCTCTCTGTCTTAGGGGTTGTCTTTTCTTACGAACTTGCTGCGATGTTTGGACTGACAGGTGAGAAGCTGGAACTCACGGCTAGCATGCTGCAATGGATGTGGCCATCCGCTATTTTCATTGGGTTAACAGGGCTGTGGTCGAGTATTTGTAACGCTCACCAACATTTTTTTACACCGACGCTTGGCACGGTAGTCAACGGAGCTCTGGTGATTGTCAGCATGTATGTGCTTGTTCCGATGTATGGTCCCATTGGTTTGGCAATGGCTACGACCATCGGTTACTTGGCTGCGCTGTTGCCGATTCTCCCGACTTTGCGTGGATTCGGCTATCAGCAACGCCTCTCTTTCGCTTGGAGTGATGACGTTGCTCTCAAAGGCATGGGCGAGCGCGTCATACCAATTTTGATTGGTGCGGTGGTAGCTCAGGCCACTACCTTTTTGGAGCGAGGCTTCGCAGAAGGACTCGGAACCGGCGTAGTTTCGGCTCTCGCCAATGCGAACCAGATTATGCAATTGCCTCTGGCTATTTTTGTCGGGGCGTTTACGTTGCCGTTGTTCCCATTGTTGGCTAGTCACGTCAAGCGGGGGGAAATGTCAGAGATGAAGCAAATTCTGCAAAAGGGACTTGCCTATCTCCTCATTTTGCTGTTGCCTGTGACGGTTGGACTTGCGCTATACGCAGAGCCTATCATCCGACTAGCTTTTGAGCGCGGTGCGTTCGATGAGCGTTCTGTCGCTTTGACAGCATGGGCGCTGCCGTTTTACGGCTTGGGACTTTTCTTTTTAGCATCGAGAGACTTGCTGACTCGCGCTTTTTATGCACTAGAAAACACGAAGACACCCGTTATCATTGGAGCGATCGGGATCGTTGTGTACGCCCTTGCAAACTGGTTGCTCATTCCGGTCCTCGGTCATGGCGGAATCGCCCTGGCTAATGCGGTTTCGGCTGTCAGCCAAGCGCTGTTGCTGTTTGTTTTGCTGTGGAGGGCTGTGGGCAGCCCTGTTCGAGCGAATTTCCTCATGACGGCCGGGAAAACCATTCTGGGTTGCGGAGTCATGGCCGGGGCTATTTTACTCGTTGATCCATGGTTATCCGCACTGCCTGTTTGGGTGTACTTGCCGCTAGGAATTATCGGTGCGGCTCTGCTTTATCTCGTGGTGCTCATTGTGGTTCGAGAGCCACTTGTGTCAGAGCTACTGCAAAAAGTACGAAAGCGGTCTACTCCTGCGGGAGGGCGCTCGTAAGCGGGAATTCCCTGATTGCATATCGAGTCTTACCCGAGCTTGCGGAGGGAATGGTCTCCACGTATGAGACGTGAATGCTCACTTGGCCTAACGCCTGGCGAATTCCTGCCAAAAGCTTGGCTTCATCCGCAGGCAAAAAACGTTCGGGCTCCTTCACAAGTCTCAGGCTCAGTCGTTCGGGCTCATGCTGGACGATTTGAAAGGTGCGGAAGCTGTCCATATTGCGCACGATGTGATTAAAATAATGGCCGTGTACGTACTGTCCGCTTAGCGATAGGAACATGTCGTCTTCTCTGCCGTCGATCGTAGAAAGTAGTGGAAACGGGAGATTGCATGAGCAGGCTGAATCAGACAGAGCGGCGATGTCTCCTAATTGGTAGCGAAGACGAGGCATGACGGTATTGTGCAGGTCTGTGACGAGCAGGGCTCCTGGTTGCCCTTTGTAGAGGGGAATGTGCGTGATTGGATCGACTACCTCCAAATAACAGTTCCCGGAAAAGGCATGCATGCTACCAGCCTTGCATTGATAGGCGATGATCCCGCCGTCACGGGCGCCGTATTCATTCACAACAGGCGCATGAAAAGCTTGGGCAATTGTTTGCCGCTGGTGCTCGTGCAAGCTTTCTGCTGTAGAGACCACGGCTTTGAGCGGGAGCCCGAGTGACATGCCGCGTCGTAGCATCATCGTGGCGAGTGAATGAAGCGCTGAGGCGTACCCGTATAAATAAACTGGACGGAATTCTCGGATGAGGCGCAGGTTTGCTTCCAACTGTCTTTCATCCAGTTCATAGGCAGAAATCATCAAGCGGTTTTTCAACCAGCGTTCCTTCCAACGGTAGCGGCGAGCTTGCTGGGCGTTCAGTTCGAGAGGAGAGCCCCAGATCATCACACATGGGTCACCTATGCGAATGCCGTACCAGGACAGCCCCAGCCAGCGTGCAGCTTCATATCGCTCGACAGTTGGACGGTCGAGATAAAAATGGGTAGGTTCACCTGTGGAGCCTCCCGTACGATTTCCGATGAGCCTGCTTGTTTGTAGGCCTTGGCTCATATAGTGATCAGCGTTTTGCCGAAAGTGTGCTTTGGTTAGAACAGGAATGCGCTGCAAAAAACGTTCGGGCATCTCGCGCATTTTGCTCCAGTCTAGTGCTAAGGCTGTGTAGGCGGGGACGTTTCGTATCACATGATCGAGTAGGTTCACCAGCTTTTCTCGCTGCTGCACGTGTAATGCCTCGGTCGATAGATGCTCGGCTGCTTGCCATTCTTTCATGTAATGACGGATGCGATTTCCTTTCAAAACCTCCATTAAGGGCCACTGTACATGGCGGATCAAAAATCCGGTTGTGGGCATAATATCCCCTCCTACTCACAGATCAGACATGCAGACGATTATAAAAAATCAATGGAATCTGTTTTTCATCAGTATTCCTGCCAAATTCCATCGATATACCTGTTTGCCGGAAGAGGGAAATGATAGTAGGATAGAGAGTGGGTTCATGTCGATTGGTGCTACCCCAAGGGTATCCAGTCAAAGAGACGAATAAAGGAGTTACCCATGTTGAAAAAAAGTCATTTTCTCGCGGGAGCGTTGATCTTAGCCATAGCGGGGATTTTGTCAAAAGTTATCGGGATGTTTTATCGGATTCCGCTTCAGGAGATAGTGGGGGACAGAGGTCTCGGACTCTATCAGGAAGTATATCCTCTCTACCTGACCTTTCTCATATTGGCGACAGCAGGTGTGCCAGTAGCGTTGTCGAGGGTTATTGCAGAGGCATTGGCTGAAGGAAAGCAAGGCTCTATTGGGCAAATTCTCGCCCGCAGCATGGTCATGATGGGCGCCATCGGACTTGTCTTGTTTGCGCTCCTGTACGCCAGCTCTCCACTCATCGCAAAGCTCATGGGGAATCCGCATTTGATTGAGCCGATTCGGGCGATTTCCATGTCGCTGTTGTTCGTTCCTTTGATTGCGGTCATTCGCGGCTTTTTCTATGGCCATCAAAAAATGCTATTTGTCGGTCTTTCGCAAATCGTAGAACAGACCTTGCGTGTCGTATTTATTTTGGTAGCTTCCCTGTATCTCGTGTCACTCGGTGAAGATACGGATACCGTGATTACTGGAGTCAATTTCGGTACGATGATTAGTACGTTTTTAAGTCTCGGGTTTCTAGCATTGCTCATGTGGCTGCATAATCGGAAAAATTCCGTGTTTAGCGGGGCAGAGTGGGGGCGCCTTGCTTGGTGGTACGATCGTACATTCTTCTTGTACATGTGGCGAATTGCCTGGCCGATTTGTATCAGCGCCTTGGTGATCCCGATTTTCAGCCTGACCGATTCCTTCCTGGCGATTAACATCTTCCGCTACATATGGAATGTGGACGGCTTGACGGCGGATACGTGGTTTGGCATTTACAGCAGGGGAGGTCCACTTTTGCAAATGGCGAGCTTGTTCGGATCGTCGATTGCCCTCTCGATCGTGCCTGCCATTGCGGAAGCGATGAGACAAAAGGATCAGGAACGGATTACGACCTTGACCAAGCTTTCGCTGCGCTTTGCCTGGCTGATCGGTCTGCCTGCTGGTCTTGGGCTGACAGCTGTAGCCGAAGGTGCGAATCTGGCTTTGTACGGTGATATGGAAGGGACACGTGCGATGGCGATTTTAGGCATTACGGCGATCCCACTTTCCTTGTTGCTTGCTACAAACGGTATTTTGCAAGGCATAGGTAAAGAGAAAATCCCTGCGCGTCATCTGCTGTATGGTGTCATTGTAAAAGTATTGGCGACACTCGTGTTTACCTCGATGTTCGGTATGGACGGCTTGTCCCTGTCATGGCTGGTTGCTACTGCATTTGTCTGCGTACTGAATATGCGAGTCATCAGCCGGTACGTATCGATTCCGATTAACTGGCGTTTCGATACCATATACCCGTTACTGGTGGCTAACCTCATGCTCATTCTGGCTTGGGGAGCGACAGAGGTAGTTGATTTCCTGTTCAGGGGAAGAGAACCGGTGCGCATTTTGGGAGCGATAGAGACCGTTGCTGGGGTCGGGGTAGGACTTGTGGTTTACTTGGGACTGCTGATCCTCATTCCACTCATTGAGGACAAGGAGCTGGACTGGCTGCCAGGCGGAAACAAGCTGCGGGCCTTTATCCAACTCATTCGGAAGAAGCAAGCCTCGTCGCTAAAATCCAATACGAATAACGATTAAAGGACGAAAATAACCCCCCTTTCTCTGCGATAGAGGAAGGGGGGTTTTTCGCTCTTATTATTTCGTTTTTTGATAAACACAGACAACCATCTTTACGAAAAACTCGCGGATAGCAGGGAGGTTTGCCAATGCTTGTAGCTGATTGCGCAACGGAATCTCGCGCTGGTATACGGCTGGCTGCACCACGCCTTGCTGGATTTTTCGAAAACGTTTAATCGTCATGCGATTGATGTACGAGATGGTATCTCTGCCGTCAGGAAGCTGGTCGAAGCGAAAAGCAATCCGGTCAGAACCGTCTGGCAAGTCGCGGACCAGCTTTTTATAGGCGTCAATCAAGGCTTGCTCCGAGAAGAGAGCATGCACCCAAGGAATGCCGATTGCATCTGACAAATGAGCACCGTATGGATGATAATACGGCGGAAAATTAATGTAGAGATGCCCGCCAGGCTTCAATACCCGAAAGCATTCCTCCAGCGTCTTTTTCGGTTCGCCTACGTGCTCCATCACGTCATTCATGATGATCGTATCGAACGTGTTGTCTGGGAAGTCCATTCTTGCGGCATCACCAGTCATGAAGGAGACAAGATGATCCAGTCCTTTTTTCTTCGCGAATTCATTTCCTTCCTCCGCGTAGTGGGGGACGATGTCGATGCCGATCATTTTTTTCGGACCATAGGTGGTATAATAGCAGGTTTTTCCCCCGCCGCCACAGCCGATGTCCAATACGGTTTTGTCACGGAACATTTGCTCCTGTGAATGGAAGGGGAGGAAAAACTGAATGGTTTGATCCCCTTTTTGAAATTGCCATTCGGTATAGCTCATTTCCCCGTTGTTTGCCAGGTTGAAAGGGTGAACGGGGAGAGGAAATAATCGATTTAAACCAACTAACACTTGTGAAGAAAAGGACATGATGTCCTCCTTTCCAGGTCAGCCTTATTTACGTAGCGCCTGCAGAACAAGTTCACTGCTTTTGGAAGCTTCGATCGCTAGTAGATGGGAATGCTCCGTTACCACATCAATTTCGTGATTGAGGTTGTCCAGTTTTTCAGCGAGCAAGGTCAAAAGTGTAGTTTCATCGAGTTCAGTAATATGACCAGCATTGGGCATTCCAGCGCGTTCGACGAATCGATCGATTTTCGGATCGTAGGAGATACCGATAAAAGGGATTCGCAGCATGCACGCAAGAATGAGCGAGTGAAGCCGCATACCAACGACGTAGTTGCATTGCTTCAGTACCGACATAATGTCATGAAAAGTAACAGGCGCATCGAGAAGACGTGCTCCTGGTTGGGTCATCTGGTCCATGATTTCCTTGGACGGTGCCAAATCACTAGGGACATGCATCGGAAGGAAGAGAACATTCCATCCGCACAGGATAAACCAATCTGCTGCTCGGGCTATCTTCTGTTTGAATTGCTGTTCCTGCTTCCAGTCCCGGACGGAGATGGCGACTAAAGGCTTGGAAGGATCATCAAACATACCATGGAGCAGCTCATTTCCCCGTTGATCTGCAATATCGTCTGGGGATATCGTCAGAGCAGGGTCAGCTGTTATATAGATCGGGGCTTTTTTTACGCCGCAGGCTTTGAAGTCCTCCCCGGATTCGTAGTCGCGAACTGTGATGATGTTGACGTGATTCACCACTCGTTTAATCATCGTGCGACTGAGCGATTTGAGGATGGGTCCAAACCCTTGTGCGTAAAAGACCACGGGTTTACCTAAAAGCTTGGCAATGGTGACGATGCCCAAATAGTAGAGGACACTGCGTGGACTGGTTACATCCTGCATCAGTGTGCCGCCGCCCATCACCAGCATGTCACTTCGCGAAAGCTCGCGGACGATGGTTCCAAAGCTCCAGCGGTCATAGGCTTCAATCCCGAATAATTCCGCTGTCCGATCAGGCTGATTGGACAAGACGGAGAGAGAGATATTTGGTTGTTCCCGCTTAAGAGAGCTGATGATGCCGTACAGGACCACATCGTCTCCGGCATTATTAAATCCGTAGTACCCGGAGATGAGAATTCGCGACATGGAGTGAACCTTCTTTCTATATCAAACGTACAGGAAAAATACATTCTCAAGTATAATCGAGTAAACAAGGGGAAGTAAAGCAACCACAGTAGAAAACTTCACGCCCCAATTGTTTGGACAGATACAGTGGGTTCAGCGCGGTTCGTAGGGTATAATGATGTTGTTCCGACTTACGAGAACATATAGAGGAAACCCATACCGAACATGCCGATGCCAAGAACAATGAGGGCAATCATGACGATGAATAGTCCCTTATTTTTGCGGCGGCGGTAAAAAAATTCGTCAAACATGGTAAGCCTCCCTGCGGTTATGATAGTCCATTCTGCTATCATACCATGTTCTCTATCATCCTTGCCATCCACATATGAGTGAATAGATGTCCGCAAGATTAGGGGCGTATGACAGCAAAAGGGAAGGAGCATTTTTCATCATGGAAAGCATGTGGCTCAAATACACATTACTAGTGCAACCAGAGATTGAGGATTTGTTTGTGGCAGAGGTTTTGACCAGCTCCTATACGCTTGGCTGGATCGAACCGCAAATCGAAGTACTGACAACAGAAAACGGATATGATTACGCAGAAAATACGGAAGGTCCACTTGTTGGCTATTTGTTTGAACCCCAGCACGATCATGAAGAGGAGCATGTAGACCGCCTGAAGACCTACATTCTGCGCTGGAATGGACAAGTCACCATAAAAGAAGTAGAACTCGTAGCTGAGGAAAATGAATCGTGGAAAGAGGAGTTCCGGGAAGTCAAAATAGGCGACTGGTGGGTGGCACCAACGTGGACGGACCCCGGAGCGCTGGAGTCGGCAGAGCATATCCTATGGATCGATCCAGGTGCAGCCTTCGGAACCGGGTATCATGGAACGACGCAGGACATTCTTTTGTTTTTGCAAGAGATGGATCTGGAGGGTAAGCGAGTCATTGATGTAGGAGCTGGCTCAGGAATTCTCTCCTTGTACTGCGCTTTGAATGGAGCTAAGCATCCTGTATGGGCAGTGGATGTTAATCCTCAAAGTGAGTATCAGGTCCTCGTCAATGCGACCAATAACCATCTTCCTGACCAGGCTGTAAAAGTCGTGATTGGGGATGCGAGGGAAGACGCAGTTACGTCTCAATTGCCTGACCAAGCTGATGTTATTCTGGTCAATATCGGAGGCGATGAAAATGTCGCGATGCTTCCGATGATTACGGAGCGAATCGCGCCAGAAGGAATCTTGATTCTCTCGGGAATTGTTGAATGGAATCGGGAAGCTGTCATCGCCACATTTGAACAGGCAGGATTTCAAGTAGAGAAACAAAGTCAACAAGACGAATGGGTAACTATTTTACTGAAAAATATCGCTCTGAACCGCCATGTAACTTCCGTGTGAGACAATAGAGAAAACATGCTACACAGGAGGGGAAAACAAATGGAGCAGGTTGTCATTGTTGCTGCCGGACGTACGCCAATCGGTACGTTTGGTGGCGTCCTGAAAGATGTAAGCGCTCGCAAGCTAGCAGAAACTGTCATTCGTGGTGTCATGGCTCGATCTGGTCTGGAAGCTTCTCAGATCAATGAAGTCATTTTAGGCAATTGCATTCAGCGGACAGACGAACCAAACATAGCGCGAGTGGCAGCATTGGATGCAGGATTGGGAAAAGAAGTGACGGGCTACACGATTCAACGTCAATGTGCTTCCGGCATGCAAGCGATTGTAAGCGGCGCTTCCCAAATCCTTTTAGGCGACAGTGAAATCGTCTTGGCAGGCGGCGTTGAGAGCATGAGCAATGCCCCGTATGTCCTGAAAAATGCACGCTGGGGCAAACGATTGACGCATGGTGAGATGACCGATTCGATGTGGGAGTTGTTAACAGATCCCCACCACCAAATCCTGATGGGCGAAACGGCAGAACGTTTGGTCGATCGTTATGGGATCAGGCGCGAGGAGTCGGATGAAATTGCCTTGCGCAGTCAGCAAAATGCGATCCGAGCCATAGACAGCGGTTTGTTTGCTGAAGAAATCATCGGAGTCCCTATTAAAAAACGCACCGAAGAAATCATCGTAACGGAAGACGAATTCCCTCGCAGGGGAGTGACCATGGAAAGCCTCGCGAAACTCAGACCCAGTTTCCGAGACGATGGTACAGTGACGCCAGGCAATTCCTCCGGGCTCAACGATGGAGCGTCCGCAGCCGTTTTGATGAAGGAAGGAAAAGCGAGAGAGCTCGGGATCGAACCACTCGGTAGAATTGTCTCGTGGGCGGTAGCGGGGGTAGAACCCGATTTGATGGGATATGGACCCGTACCAGCAGTGAAGCGAGCATTGGCGAAAGCCGGGCTGACGCTTGCGGATATGGAACTGATCGAAGTAAATGAAGCCTTTGCTGCACAATACCTCGCCGTGGAAAAACTGCTGGAGCTGCCGCGGGAACTGACGAATGTGAACGGAAGCGGCGTCGCGCTGGGTCACCCTGTCGGTTCTACTGGATGCCGAATTGTCGTAACCTTGCTGCACGAAATGAAGCGGCGACAGCTAAAACGAGGCTTGGCTGCACTTTGTGTTGGCGGCGGGATGGGTATGGCGATGGTTGTCGAACGCATGTAGGTTTAAACGAAGTCTCCCCTGTTAAAAATGGAAGCAAAGGGGGAGGCTTTGTCATGTTTATACGGTCATTTTTCAAACGACATGGAAAACAGATTGCGTTTCATACCTTTTCCTGTTTGGCGATCGCGGCATTATTGCTGGTTGCCTACAGTGCCTATCAATATAAGCAAATGACAAATCAGTGGTATGCCCCGATCGATGGAGCGAAAGGAAGCGCAAAACAGGCAGCTGCTTCACTTCCTCCACGTGATCTTTTGACAGGAACAGAACCATTGAAGCCTTTTGTCGCCCTGCTTCTTGGTGTTGATAGTCGAGACGGGGAAAGTGCACGTTCAGATACAATGATGCTTGCGGCGATTCATCCCGGGAAGCAATCCGTCTATCTTCTGGCCATCCCGCGTGACAGTTACATGGAGCTCCCGGGAAAAGGGTACGACAAAGTGAACCATGCGATGGCTTTTGGCGGTCCGAAGATGGTGAAAGAGTCGCTTGAGAAATTTTTGAATGTAAAAATTGATCGGTATATCTCCGTAGATTTTGATGGCTTCCGTCAAATTGTGGACGAGCTGGGAGGTGTCACTGTCGATGTGAAGAAACGAATGAAGTACAGCGATCCGAGCGACAACACGTATATCGACATTCAACCAGGGCAGCAGACTTTATCGGGTGAACAGGCTTTGGATTACGCCCGTTATCGCAAAAGTGATCTGGGCAAGGAAGACAGTGATTACATGCGGATTGGCCGACAGCAGGAGATTCTCAAAGCATTGGCCTCAAAAGGCACCTCGCTCCAAGTGTATACTAAAGCATTTTCACTCATGGAAATACTGGGTCAGCATGTGAAAACGGACCTCACTGAGCAAGAAATCGCCTCTCTACTATTGTCTTATGGCGATGGCACTCCGAACTCCATTCAAGCTGATACACTGGTCGGGCAGGATGAGCGCATTTGGCATAATGGAATCGTTGGCTGGTATCATCTCGTCCCCACATCTGAACGGGAAAGAGCACGACAGCAAATGATCAAAGAAGTAACACCGTAAAACACGGAGAGCATAAGGGTAAAGGACACGGCTATCATCAGGGGCTTTGTCCTTTTTTTCGTAGAATAGTTTTGTCCTAAAAAAAGGAAAATTCTTGATTTTAGTTGGAAAATTGAATATGTTTCGAATACAATAGTCATTAGGAAGAGATTATGAATGTAGATCATAGGGAGAGGCAAGGCCATTTAAGGGATGGAGGGAATGACCATGTCAAATGCCAAGCCTTGGATTGCCAATTACCCGCCCGAAACTGCGCCGTCATTGGATTACCCCCGTGTTCCTTTGACGCATTTTCTGGAGCAGTCTGCAGCTATGTATCCAGACAGTAACGCGATCTATTTCATGGGAAAAAGCATTACGTATCGAGAGCTTTTGCAGTTGTCATACCAATTTGCCAATGCATTGATCAAGCGCGGTGTAAAGAAAGGTGACCGCGTGGCGATTATGCTGCCAAATACTCCTCAAGCCGTCATCAGCTACTACGGGGCGCTTTTTGCAGGCGCGATCGTGGTCATGACCAACCCGCTATATACCGAGCGAGAATTGATTCACCAAATGAACGATTCAGGCGCCGAGACCATCATCACACTGGATTTGTTGTACAAACGTGTTACCCAAGTCCGTGCATCTACCTCACTTCAACGAATCATCATCACAAGCATTGGCGATTTCCTTCCCTTATTGAAAAAATGGCTATATCCGTTCGTGCAGAAGAAACAAGGACAAAATCCGCAGGTTACATACAGTGCAGATATTGAGCCTTTTCTTTCCGTCCTAAAAGAAAGCGCTACCAAGCCTGTAGAAGTACCAGTCGATCCGACCCAGGACATCGCGCTCCTCCAGTATACAGGGGGGACAACAGGTGTTGCCAAAGGCGTCATGCTGACGCACGCCAATCTCATTGCGAATGCAGTCCAGTGCCAAGCGGTCCTTTACAAGCTGAAAAAGGGAAAAGAACGGATTTTGTGTGTGCTCCCACTGTTCCACGTGTACGGGATGACTACCGTGATGAACAAAGGCATTTGTATCGCAGCGGAAATTATTCTCGTTCCCAAATTCGACGTGAAACAAATATTTGAAATGATTGACAAGCGTAAGCCTACTCTTTTCCCAGGGGCACCAACCATGTATATCGGTCTCATTAACCACCCGGACCTGAAGAAGCATGATCTTTCTTCCATTGACGCATGTGTTAGTGGATCAGCTCCGTTGCCAATCGAAGTCAAGCTCAAATTTGAAGAGTTGACGGGCGGCAAGCTGGTCGAGGGTTATGGGATGACGGAGGCTTCTCCCGTCACACATTCCAATCCCATTTGGGAAAAAGGAATTACGGGAAGCATCGGAATGCCGTGGCCAGATACGGATTGTCGAATTGTTGATACCGCCACGGGAGAAGAGATGCCCCAAGGCGAGGTCGGGGAGTTGGCCGTAAAAGGACCTCAAGTCATGCTGGGGTATTGGAATCGCCCTGAGGACACCGCTGCCGTATTGAAGGATGGTTGGTTTTTGACGGGAGATATGGGCTATATGGACGAAAACGGCTATTTTTATATCGTAGACCGCAAAAAAGACATGATTATAGCTGGTGGCTTCAACATTTATCCGCGCGAAGTAGAAGAGGTGCTGTTTGAGCATCCCGCTATCCAGGAGGCAGCAGTCATCGGTGTTCCTGATCCGTACCGGGGGGAAACAGTCAAAGCATTCGTCGTATTCAAGGATGGACAGCTCGCGAATGAAGAGGATCTGGAAGCACATTGCAGACAGAGACTTGCCGCCTATAAGATTCCGAGACAATACGAGATTCGTACAGATTTGCCCAAAACCATGGTCGGAAAAGTATTGCGTCGCCAATTACAAGAAGAAGACAAGAAGAAAAGGGAAGCTCAGGAAGAAATCAAAACGAGCTAGTAGCTGATGTTTTGAGGCTTGCGATCCCAGGTGGAAAGCGGCCTTTTTTGCTGACCTCTTGCGATTGACAGAGAAGTAGCCCTGTATTACACTAATTATGAATGAGCGATCATTCATTTCGTCATCAATGTTAGTAAACATGGAGGTAGTTATGGCAAAGAAAACGGGGGAAAAGTATCAAGCCATTATTGATGCTGCTGTTCGAGTAATCGCCAAACAGGGCTATTACAGTGCCCAGGTATCGAAAATTGCGAAAGAGGCGAAGGTAGCAGACGGCACCATATACCTCTATTTTGAAAACAAGGATGATATTTTGATTTCACTGTTTAACGAAAAGATGGGCCAGTTTGTGGAGACAAACCGCAAACGCATTTCGGAAGCGACGACCATTGAGCAAAAACTGTATGTACTCATTCATGCACACTTGAGCCAGCTATCCAATGATCATGATCTGGCAAGAGTGACGCAAATCGAGCTACGCCAATCCAGTCCGATCATCAGCGAGGGAATCGGCAATGTGATGAAGCAGTATTTCAACCTCATCGATGAAGTGATCGTGGAAGGAATGGAACAGGGGGTATTCCGATCCGATCTTGAGGTGCGGATTACACGCAAAATGATTTTTGGAACGCTGGACGAAGTGACGACATCTTGGGTGATGAAACAGTGTAAGTACGACCTTGTCTCTTATGTTGATTCCATTCATAACCTCTTCCTGCTTGGTATGAAGGGAAAAGAATGAAAAGAAAAGCTTTTTTTGCATGAAAACGTTTGTTACAATGGAAACAGTAAGACTGAGCGATCGCTCGGAATTAAAAGAATGCTGTTTTTATATATGGGGAGAGTTTGGGGGGAGAGGAATGGCGTCGCATTGGAATGTAGAAATCATTGATCGCGTTGCTACGGTTACGATTAGCAACCCGCCTGCAAACGCACTTAGTCAAGCAGTGCTCGGTCAATTGAGTGAACTTTTAGACCAGTGGGAAAATAACGATGAGATCAAAGCAATCGTTTTGACTGGCGAAGGTCGGTTTTTCATTGCAGGAGCGGACATCAAAGAATTTACCCAACTGAATCGGGATAATGCGGAAGAACTGGCGAAGAAGGGTCAAGCATTGTTTAATCGCTTGGAAACGTTCCCGAAGCCAATCATTGCAGCAATTAACGGCGCTTGCCTTGGCGGAGGATTGGAGCTTGCATTGGCATGCCATATCCGCTTGGTAGCACCAGAAGCTAAGCTCGGGCTACCTGAGCTGAATCTCGGACTCATTCCTGGCTACGGTGGTACACAACGTCTTCCACGCCTGGTTGGCCGAGGTAAAGCGACACAAATGATCCTCACATCAGAGATGATCGGTGGCGAGGAAGCTTTGCACATCGGTCTTGTGGAAGCGGTTTATCCCGTTGAGCAGTTGCTTGCAGAAGCGCAAAAGCTGGCGGGTGTTTTCGCAAGTAAGAGCGCGATTACCCTTAAGTTTGCCCTAGCGTCCATCCACAACACAACGGAGATGTCGTTGTCACAAGGCTTGGAGCAAGAAGCAAAGCTCTTTGGCGATGTATTCGCGACGGAGGACGTAAAAGAAGGCGTGACTGCTTTTCTCGAAAAGCGCAAGCCGCAATTCGCAGATCGGTAGTTAAGCATATAGCTTCACAAGTATGAGGTACCACTAAGGAGGAGGCATCCTGATGAATATCGTGGTTGTGTTGAAACAGACGTTTGACACAGAAGAAAAAATCGTCATCCAAAACGGGCAAATTTCCGAAGATGGCGTTGAATTCATCATTAATCCCTACGATGAGTACGCTGTGGAAGAGGCAATCAAGCTCAAGGAAGAGCACGGCGGCGAAGTAACCGTGATCAGTGTAGGTCCAGACCGGGCTGAAAGTGCGCTACGCACTGCTTTGGCAATGGGAGCAGACAAGGCTGTACTGGTGGACGACGAGTCTCTGTTCGGAGACGAATTCACGATCGCTAAGGTTTTGGCTGCAGTAGCGAAAAAGGTCGGCTTCGATATCATCATTGGTGGACAAATGGCTGTAGATTCCGGGGCTGGCCAAGGCGGTCCTCGTCTCGCAGAAGAACTGGGAATTAACCATGTATCGACTGCTGTGAAGCTAGAGGTGGACGGAACGAACGTACGCGTAGAGCGCGATGTAGAAGGTGACCTGGAAGTCGTGGAGACGAGCCTTCCTGTTTTGATTACGGCTCAGCAGGGTCTTAATGAGCCGCGCTATCCTTCTCTCCCAGGGATCATGAAAGCGAAGAAAAAACCAATGGATCGACTCGGCGCAGACGATTTGGGTATCACGGCGGAAGAGGTAAAAGCGAAGACAGAAATCGTCGATCAGACATTGCCTCCGAAAAAGCAGGCAGGTCGCATTCTCTCTGGCGAATTGGCAGCTCAAACGTCGGAATTGGTGCAACTGTTGCGCAATGAAGCGAAAGTGATCTAAGCGAGAGGGAGAGGATATCCATGAAAAAAGTACTTGTATTGGCAGAAGTACGTGACGGACAACTTCGCAACGTGTCGCTGGAAGCATTGACTGCAGCACAAGCATTGGCTGAGGGTGGCGAAATTGTAGCAGGTGTATTCGGCGCAAATGCAGCAACGCATGCAGTGACATTGGGTCAGCATGGTGCGAGCACGGTGTATACGGCTGAGCACGTAGCGTTGGCACAGTACACGCCAGATGCGTATGTGCAGGCACTCACGCAGTTGATTGAACTGGCTTCTCCAGATGCAGTTGTTTTGGGCCATACAGCGATCGGTCGTGACATCGCACCTCGCGTAGCAGCGAGACTCGGTTATGGTCTGGTTTCGGATGTAACAAGTGTAGAAGCAGGTCCTGTCTTCGTTCGCCCGATCTATGCAGGAAAAGCGACGCAAACACGCAAATTCGTTGATGGAACAACATTTATAACGATTCGTCCAAACAACATTACCATCGGCGCTGCTGACCCTTCGAAAACGGCAGTGGTGGTACCAGTTGAATTGGATATCAAAGATTTGCGTACGATCGTAAAAGAAGTCGTAAGAAAAACAAGCGGCAAAGTAGACCTTTCCGAAGCAAAAGTCGTGATTTCCGGTGGGCGTGGAGTGAAGAGTGCAGAAGGCTTCCAGCCGTTGAACGATCTGGCGGAAGTGCTTGGAGCAGCTGTTGGTGCATCTCGTGGCGCTTGCGACGCTGACTATTGCGATTACTCCATGCAGATCGGACAGACAGGTAAGGTTGTAACACCTGACTTGTATATCGCATGCGGGATTTCCGGAGCGATCCAGCACTTGGCTGGTATGTCCAGCTCGAAAGTCATCGTGGCGATCAACAAAGATCCGGAAGCACCTATTTTCCAAGTGGCTGATTACGGTATCGTAGGAGACCTGTTCGAAGTGCTGCCATTGCTGACGGCTGAGTTTAAAAAAGTATTGGTATAACAGAAAGACGATGATTAGGCGCTCCTTATTGGGGCGCTTTTTTTGTCCGCAAGGCTTACTTTATGCTTTCCTTGCTTGGTATAATAGGGGGTAAGGAGAGGTGATCGGGATGAGCGAGGAGCTTTTGCAACAACTGATTCACATGGTGGCTGAGAATAATCGGCTTATAAAAGAGACACAGCAGGAGCTACGTGAGTTTAAGAAAGAGATTTATGATTTTCGGGATGAGATGTATGCGTTTCGCGATGAGATGTACGAATTCCGCGATGACACTACGCGACGATTAGACAGACTGGAACGCCAAAACAAACACATCGATGCAGATCTCGATTTATTGCATCGGAAAGTCAGCGATCAAGAACGGGAGGTCAACCGGCTAAAACAAGTCGGTCAATAAGGTGCGGTCAGACTGGACAAACTAAAGCGGGAAGTGTATCGCAAAGTGCGGAGCGGCGTAGTCAATTTGGTATTTGAATGATATACTGATAACCGTTAGTAACCTTTATTTAGTAATTGAAATTCAAGGAGGTAACTTCTCATGGCAATTGTAAATGCTACCGATCAAAACTTTTCCCAGGAAGTAGAGCAAGGCGGTACAGTCCTGGTTGACTTCTGGGCTCCATGGTGCGGCCCTTGCAAAATGATCGCTCCTGTACTGGAGCAAATCGACGGTGAAGTGGGCTCCAAGCTCAAAATCGTCAAAGTAAATGTGGATGACAACCCAGATTCTGCTGGTCGTTTTGGCGTAATGTCCATCCCAACCCTGATCGTATTCAAAGACGGTCAACCAGTTGACAAAGTGATCGGCTTCCAACCAAAAGAAGCGCTCATGGCAACTGTAGGCAAACATCTGTAATTGCAAAGCAAAGAATGAAGCGGCATAGCAATGTGCCGCTTTTTATTATGTTTTGATACGGCATTCTGAGCGATCGTTTGTCAAAAAATTAAGTTTAATTGAGCGAAAATAATTGCCTTTCTTGAATACTTTGATTAAACTTCATGTATTCAATTTATTTCGAAAATAGAAGGGGGCTTTTCTGAATGAAGGGATTTCATTTGATGCGCTCGCTGGCGGCGATCTCGCTAGGGGCGGTATTGATGGTCGGATGTTCGAGCGGAGGAAATACAAGTGCTCCTGCAGCAGGAGAGGGTGGCTCTGGACAAGCTGCTAGCACCGATGGACAAGAGATTCAAGCAAAAATCGGTGTGGTTGGTTTCCTTTCAGGATCTGGCGCAGCTTATGGAGAAGCACAAAAAGCGGGGTTGGAATTAGCTTTGGGCGAGCTGAATGACACGAACAAAGGCAAGCTCAAGATCGAACTGAAGTTTGAAGACTCCGCCGGAGAAAAAGAAGGCGCGATTAATGCGGTAAATAAACTGATTAATCAGGATAATGTCGTGGCGATTATCGGACCGACACTTTCCGGTGAAATGTTTGCAGCAGGACCAGTTGCAAACGAGGCGGAAACTCCGATTTTTGGTATCTCCAATACATCAGAAGGAATCAATGATATCGGGGAATACGTGTTCCGCAACTCTTTGCCTGAATCCATTGCCATCCCGACAGCGATGAAAGCAGCAGTGGAGAAGAATGGATTGAAAAAAGTAGCACTTATCCACGCTTCTAACGATGACTTCTCCGTGAATGGCTACAAGGTCATGAAAGCAACCGCTGAAAAGCTGGGCTTGGAGATTACCAGTGAAGCGACTTTCGCAAATGGCGATGTGGATTTCTCGGCACAATTGACCAAGCTGAAACAAACCAACCCAGACGCTTTGCTAGTGTCCGCCTTGTACAAAGAAGGCTCCATGGTTGTGAAAAAAGCACGTGAATTGGGCTATAAAGGGACAATCCTCGGCGGGAATGGTTTCAATAATCCAAAAGTTTTTGAAATTGCAGGTCCAGCTGCTGAAGGCTTGATCGTTGCGACCCCATTCAGCCCGGAAAAGAAAGATGATAAAGTACAAGCCTTCGTAAAAGCATTCGAAGCCAAATACAACAAAAAGCCTGACCAGTTCGCTGCCCAAGCATACGACTCGCTGTATATCATGTCGCAGTCACTGCTTGCCGCAGGAAAAGCAGATCGCGAAGAGTTGCGCGGAAAATTGGCTCAGCTGAAAGACTTCACAGGTGTATCCGGCAAACTGTCTTTTGACGAGAAACGCAATCCGATTGGTGATGCGGTTGTCGTTGTCGCAAAAGAAGGCAAATTCGTCCCGTTTGAATAGGATCATGCCCGGGGGTCGCCCGGGCTTCTTTTTCTATCCGTTATCTCGCTGGATCAGAAAGTACCAGATCACGTTCTTCGCTTGCTGATCCAGCGAGAATAACTCATTCGTCGTGTGATGTTAACCACTTAACAGTGAGGTGAGGCATTTGTTTTGGCAACAATTAGTCAACGGTTTGACAGTTGGAAGCACTTATTCATTGATCGCATTGGGCTATACGCTCATTTTTGGTGTCTTGGGAATCATTAATATGGCACATGGTCAAATCTTTATTTTTGGATCACTGGTTGGCTTGGTATTGATGACCAGCCTGAATATGCCTTTAGGGGTAGCGTTGATCGTGGCGATCGCGATATCGGCGATTTTGGGTCTTGTGCTGGAGTATACAGCTCTTCGCCCCCTTCGTAAAAAAAATGTACCCCATCTGGCATCTTTGATCAGTACAATCGGATTTGCCATTTTGATGGAAGAGGCCATGCATAAGTTTTTCGGTGCGGACTCCCGTGCATTTCCGCAATCCTTTGGGGACACCACATTTGACTTGGGGCTCGTTCAAATTCGCAGCGTCGATCTCGTTATTTTGGGGATTTCTGTATTGCTGATGTTCGTCCTGCATTTCTGGATTCAAAAAACGAAAATGGGAAAAGCCATTCGCGCGACGGCTGAAAATACGGATACAGCAAATATTTTGGGGATTAACACCAATATGGTCATTGTCGTTACCGTCATGCTTGCTTCGGCACTTGGAGGAGTTGCCGGCATATTGATCGGGATGGCGTATTCCGCTCTTATTCCGACAATGGGGATGACCCTTGGTTTTAAAGGTTTGGCCGTTTTGATTTTAGGCGGTGTAGGTAGCATTCCTGGGGCCATGGTGTGTGGCGTACTGCTCGGGATTATCGAGGTGTTTACCGTGGCGTACGGAGACTCGTCGTATCGGGACGCGGTTGCTTTCGGCTTGATCATTCTCATTTTGCTCTTGAAGCCGGAAGGGCTATTTGGACGCAAAGCGTAAGGGAGGTGCAGACATTGGACATTCTCAATCCATATAACTTACAGGTACTGACTTTTATCTTGTTAAACAGTATATTGGCGATCAGTATTTACATTACGCTCTCAACAGGTCAGCTTTCCTTGGGCCATGCGGGCTTTATGAGCATCGGTGCTTTTACGGCGAGTATTTTAACGAAGCAAGCGGACATGCCGCTGCTTATCGCCATCATTATTGGAGGACTGGCGGCAGGGCTGATTGCACTCTTGATCGGTGCTCCGACATTGAAGCTCCACGGCTTGTACCTGGCAATTGCAACGTTAGGCTTTGGTGAAGTGATTCGCGTTATTTTTCTCAATATGGAGATTACAAATGGCGCTCTCGGACTAACGGGACTTCAATCGATTGGCAATTACTTGTACGATTTTGAAAAAGCATTGGGGTTAAAAGCGCAAACCTTCGGCATTTCGGTCATGCAAATGAAGTCATTATCGACCTTTGTGTTTATGTTGCTCCTGTTTGCCTTCGTTCTTTTCCTGACGCTGCGTCTGAACCGTTCGCGTCTGGGCCGTGCTTTTGAAGCGATCAAAGCAGATGAAACGGCGGCACGAGCGATGGGATTGCAGGTTGGCTATTACAAAATGCTCGCGTTTGTCATCGGATCGATTTTGGCTGGTGTATGTGGGGGATTATTCGCTCACATTACGACGACGATTACGCCAGATGATTTTAACTATCATAAAGTCGTAGAGATTCTGTCATATGCAGTGATCGGCGGCAGCGAGGTGGTATGGGGCCCGCTGTTTGGTGCCTTGATTCTCACGGCCCTGCCGGAGGTTCTGCGTGGATTGGCCGAGTACAAAATGCTCATGTATGGCTTGATCATGGTCGGTGTGATGGCGTTCCGTCCGCATGGCTTGATCGGTGCCGATACATTCCAGAAGCTGTTCAAGCGCAGGCGGGGTAAGTCAACGGACAAGGACGCGAAGGGGGGAGTATAAGATGTTGCTGGAACTTGCGAACGTAGGAAAAAGCTTTGGCGGCATCACCGCGCTTCGTGACGTCTCTTTTTCTGTCGGAGAGGGCGAAATTGTCGGCTTGATCGGTCCCAATGGTGCGGGGAAAACGACCATTTTCAATATGGCAACGGGCATATTCGAACCGACGACGGGTACCTTTACTTTTGCCGGACAAAAGCTTAATGGAATGGCACCTAACAAAATTACCGAAATGGGAATTGCGAGGACGTTCCAAAATATTCGCCTGTTCGGTCACATGAGTGCGTTGGACAACGTGAAGGTAGGTTGTCATTCGCGCATGCAGGCAGGCTTCTGGGCTTCCCTTTTGAAAACACCGGGACAACGTGCGGAAGAAAAGGCTGTTACCAAAAAAGCGGAGGAGCTCCTCGAATTCGTGGGCTTGTCTGACATTGCCGATGTCCGCTCGGATACATTGGCTTACGGTCAGCAACGTCGTCTGGAGATTGCACGGGCACTGGCTACTGAGCCAAAGCTCTTGCTTTTGGACGAGCCTGCTGCTGGTATGATTGAGACCGAGACGAAAGCGCTCATGGAGCTGGTCAAAAAAATTCGCGATGACGGGACGACTGTTCTGTTGGTCGAACACGATATGGGATTGGTCATGAACCTGTGTGAAAAGGTCGTATGTATCAACTTTGGGGTCAAAATTGCCGATGGCACCCCGGCAGAGGTACAAAACAATCCAGATGTGATTGAAGCCTACCTCGGCAAGGAGGACGAATAGGATGCTGAACATACAAAACTTGACGACCTCCTACGGTCAAATCAAGGCGATTCGGGGTATAACGCTGGAAGTGCCTGAGGGTAAAATCGTCTCGTTGATCGGGGCGAACGGAGCGGGTAAAACCACCACCATGCGTACGATCGCAGGTCAACTGAAGCCTGAAGCAGGGACGATTACGTTTTGCGGTCAACGTATGGAGGGTTCAAAGCCTCATCAGATCGTAAAAGCTGGGCTGGCGTTGGTACCAGAAGGGCGTGCGATCCTCGGGAAGATGACCGTGTTGGAAAATCTGGAGATGGGCGCATTCCAGCGCAACGATGCACAAGGCATCAAGGACGACATGGAAAAGATGATGGCCTGGTTCCCTATCCTCAAGGAACGGCTTTCTCAATTGGGAGGGACGATGTCTGGCGGTCAGCAGCAAATGCTAGCCATTGCCCGCGCATTGATGTCTCGCCCGAAGCTGCTGCTATTAGACGAGCCGTCGATGGGCTTGGCTCCTATTGTGGTGTCAGACATTTTCAAGGTGATCAAAGAAATCAATACGGAAGGTACGACCGTCCTCATCGTAGAGCAAAATGTCAAACAGGCCCTCAAAATCGCTGATTACGGGTATGTACTGGAGGCAGGTCAAATCGTATTGGATGGCACAGGAGAAGCGTTGTTAAACGACGAGCGTGTAAAAGAAGCATATTTGGGTGGTCGCAAGCACTAGATCTGCCTATAAAAAACTGTCGCTATGGAATGAGGCGGCAGTTTTTTTCGTCATCATTCCATGGTACTATGAAGGATAGAACGTATATTCTCTTTATGAGGCGAAAAAGGGAAGGAAGCCGGATACGATGCCAGCTAAATTGACGAGAGAGCAAATGGAATATCTTGTTCATCAAGTACAGCGCTATTTTAAAGAAGAACGGTCGGAGACACTCGGCAATTTGGAGACGGAAGAGTTGATTGCCTTTTTTTCGAAGGAGCTCGGCCCCTTCTATTACAATCAAGGGGTGCAAGACAGCCGCAAGCTGCTGCTCGAACGGATGAGTTCATTAGAAGATGAACTGTATGTATTGGAAAAGCCATTCAACAAGAACAAATAGAAGCAAGGCAGATATAGAGTAAAGAGGAGGGAGCAGCCATGAACAGCTCCTTAAAAGATAAACTGGCGGTCCTGCCAGATAAGCCGGGCTGCTACCTGATGAAAAATGCGAGCGGGGAAATCATTTACGTAGGAAAAGCCAAGGTGCTGAAAAACCGCGTCCGCTCTTATTTTACAGGCAGTCATAACGGGAAGACGCAGCTGTTGGTCAGTGAGATCGTGGACTTTGAGTACATTGTGGTATCCTCCCCGATTGAGGCGCTCATCCTCGAGTGCAACCTGATCAAGGAGCACGACCCACGCTACAATGTCATGCTCCGCGACGATAAGACGTATCCGTACATCAAAATTACGAATGAAGCACAGCCACGTCTGGAGATTACCCGTAAGGTATTAAAAGATAAAGCGAAGTATTTCGGTCCGTATCCGAATGCCGGAGATGCCTCCGAGGTGAAGAAGCTGCTGGATCGCCTCTATCCGTTGCGTAAATGCCGCAATATGCCCAAGCAGGTTTGTCTTTACTACCATTTGGGACAATGTCTTGCGCCCTGTGTGTACGAGGTATCGGCTGAGGAAAATCAGCGTTTGGTGGATGAAATTAGCCGGTTCCTCGATGGCGGTCATGAGGAAATGAAGAAAACTCTCACGGAAAAAATGCTGCAAGCCGCAGAAAACATGGAGTTTGAACGCGCAAAGGAATATCGCGATCAAATCAAGAGCATCGAAGCGGTGATGGAGAAGCAGAAGATCACTTTCACCGATACGGTAGACCGCGACATTATCGGGTTTGCTGTAGAAAAAGGCTGGATGTGCATTCAGGTGTTTTATATGCGAAAAGGGAAGATGATCGAGCGTCAGACGACTTCCTTTCCATATTACGGCAGCGAAACGGAAGACTTCATGTCTTATGTGAGTCAGTTTTACTACGACAAGCAAAATGCGCTGCCCAAAGAAATTTTGCTCCCGCAAGAGAGTGAACCTGAGCTTTTGAGTGAGTGGTTGGGCATCAAAGTCCATGCACCAAAACGAGGCAAAAAGGATGAGCTCGTGAAGATGGCCTCCGAGAACGCCCGGATTGCTTTGCAGGAGAAGTTTGCGTTGATGTCCAAGGACGATGCTCGTACGGTCCAAGCGGTACACAATCTTGGTCACATATTAGGGATTCCGGTTCCTCATCGAATTGAAGCGTTTGACAACTCCAACATTCAGGGAACAGAGCCTGTGTCTGCGATGATTGTGTTTACAGACGGACGCCCTGACAAAAAGGAATACCGCAAATTCAAGATCAAAACCGTCGAGGGACCAGATGACTACGGCTCCATGCGCGAAGTGGTTCGCCGTCGCTACTCTCGCCTGCTGAAAGAAAACCAGCCGATGCCCGACCTGATTGTGATCGATGGTGGAAAAGGCCAAATCAGCGCGGCTATGGACGTCCTGGAAAACGAGCTGGGCCTCTATATTCCCGTCTGTGGACTCGCGAAGGATGAGAAGCACCGTACGGCTCAGCTCATGTACGGAGATCCGCCAGAGCCTGTGAATCTTAGACGTGATAGCTATGAGTTCTATTTGTTGCAGCGCATCCAAGATGAAGTCCACCGTTTTGTTATTACGTTCCATAGACAATCTCGGACAAAAACGATGCTCTCCTCGCAGCTAGATGAGATCCCAGGTATCGGTGAGAAGCGACGCAAGCTGTTGTTCTCTCATTTTGGTTCGTTGAAAAAAATGCGCGAGGCGACCGTCGAAGACTTCCGCCAATTAGGGATCGGCGACAAGCTGGCGAAAGAAATCATCGCTCATCTGCGTAAGCTGGACGCATAGAAAACAAAAATACGTGATCAAAAAGTCGGCTTTTTGAACAACCTCTAAAAAGGAATTGATCCATTTTTAGACTCATGATATAATCCGATTCAAACAGAATAGTTAGCCTCACTTCCATTATGGAGTGAGGTAGAGGTGCGAAAACCAAGAGTACCACCCTGAGATCGGGTATCTGTGAAGGGGACGGGAAAGGGGAATTCGCCGAAGTGTGGAGGGAAACCCGCTTTTCTCCATGCTGGGTCTGCGTTGAATAAATGCAGGACTGTCATCTGCACAATGACCAATTGTCAGATGGAGAGCTATCTCACGGTGTGTCAATGTGAGTTTTGATGGTGATTACTGTCAATCTTCATTGTCCGCGTGTATTGGGAGGGAGGAACCGGTATGTCGAAATAATAGGCAGCGGCAGGTCTTATTCCTTGTCGGTGCCTTTTTTGTAAAATAAAAATGCAAGACTTTTCCATATAGAGAGAATAGTGAAAAACCATACGATCCGAGATAAATACCAACATTGGATATGAGAAAAAGGGAGAGAAGCCGCATGGGGTTGATCGTGCAGAAATACGGAGGCACCTCTGTAGGTACCATTGAGCGAATTTTACGAGTTGCGGATCGAATTATCAGCTACAAAGAGGAAGGACATGATGTGGTAGTCGTTGTTTCTGCAATGGGGAAATCTACTGACGTGTTGGTAGACATGGCCAAGCAGATTAGCGCATACCCATCCGAGCGTGAAATGGATATGCTGCTGACCACGGGGGAGCAGGTATCGATCGCGCTTTTGTCGATGGCCTTGCATACAAAAGGCTACGATGCCATTTCCCTGACGGGTTGGCAAGCTGGAATCACCACGGAGGCGATTCACGGAAGAGCACGGATCAAGCAGATTGATCCAGAGAGGATTCAATCCGAGCTCGGCCGTGGTCGTGTGGTGATCGTGGCAGGATTCCAAGGGATCAGTGACGAAGGTGAAATTACGACGCTCGGCCGCGGTGGATCGGATACATCTGCGGTTACTCTCGCAGCGAGCCTGAACGCTGAGAAATGCGAAATCTTTACGGACGTGTCTGGGGTGTATACAGCTGATCCGCGAGTCGTTCCAGCTGCGAGCAAGCTGGATACGATCTCGTATGACGAGATGCTGGAGCTGGCGAACCTCGGTGCAGGGGTTCTTCATCCAAGGTCAGTAGAGGCTGCGAAAAAATATAAGGTAAGGCTGGTCGTCCGCTCCAGCTTTACTGCCGAAGATGGTACGTACGTTGAGGAGGTTGCCAACATGGAAACAGGAAGAGTAGTAAGTGGAGTTGCACACGATGAAGATGTAGCAAAAATCACGGTTGTCGGTATGCCTGCCAAGGTCGGGACACTCTCCCGTCTGTTCAATACGCTGGCGGACAATCAGGTGAATGTCGATATCATTATCCAAAGCTCCTATGATGCCTCTGTTACGAACATTTCGTTTACAGTTGCAGCGGATGATCTGAAAAAAGCACTGGATACACTTGACAGGAACAAAACGGAGCTTGGCTTTGAAAAAGTTGACTTCGAGGAAAGCTTGACCAAAGTATCCATTGTTGGCTCTGGTATGATTAACAATCCAGGGGTAGCTGCCGAAATGTTCCGCGTCCTGGCAGAAAAAGAAATTTCTATTAAAATGGTATCTACGTCAGATATCAAGGTTTCTTGCGTCATTCCAGCAGCCTTGACGGAGCTGGCTGTTCGCAGTCTTCATTCGGCATACGGTCTGGATGTCGAGGAAACCGCGGTCGTGCACGGAGTATAAAAGATGGATGCTCCCTCTCCCTTCGTTATAGGTAGAGGGGGCATTTTATTCATGACGCCACTTGTACAGATATACGTATGTCTGAAGGGCTTTCCATTTCGATTTTGCTGAACGCTTCTCTTTCTTTCCACTGCTCAATCATACCTGCGATGATTCCGGCCTCAAAAGAAAGACTGCATTCTAGTCTCTCTATAGACTGATAACTAAAAATAGAATGAGTGAGTGAATAGACGATAGTTTGCCCGGTCTCCTCCACGACGTCTAGCTGGCCTAATCCGAGCCGAATAAAAGGCATAATTGGGCCTGTTGCAGATTGAATGGGGATTTGGCGACCCATATTTTTTCCTATCCAATAGAGAATATGGTTCTCACTATCGCCTAGCAGGGTGCTGGTCAGCGTTTCGCGTAGAAGATGATAGCCAAGATAGGGCATATTTATTCTTTCCGCATAGGGAATGGTTTGCGGCGGTAACAGTGCTGCAAGCTGATCCTTCTCTTTCATATGTGCTTCCCTCCTGTCTGTACTAGATTATGAGAAGGGACCCGCATTCATGACATCGTAATAGAAAAAATAGCTGGACTAAACAAAGTTATTCTATCAATGTATTTAGTACATTGATTGTCTTGACGCTCTGTGTCGACAAGAGTACAATTGGATTTGGTCAAAGTTTTGCCCAACTTTTTCTCGTATTTTGACACATTCCGACAAATTCAGTTGATCTAGTGAACGCAGTCTTTTTGTGAACAGCTTCAAGATGCTGTTCATAAAATGATCGTGGCGGTTTTGCTATGTCTAATGGGTGAGGCAATGGGTTAGGATATTGGGGGAAGGTCTATCAAAACGGCCGAAAACCGTTTTGGACCGCTTGCGGTGACGCTTGACGTTTTTCACAGAATTGAGAGTTACATACATTGAAAGGGGGACCATTGTATGGCGAAAGGCCATAGCTTTCTCAGTCACAAGCTACACTCACTTCTTGGTTTGTTTCCGATCGGGCTCTTCCTCGTGTTCCACTTGACAGCCAACTATCAAGCGACTCGTGGGCCTGAAGCTTTCAACCAGGCCGTAGGCTTCATTGAAAGCCTTCCATTTCTGTTAGTACTTGAATTTGCATTGATCTACCTCCCGATCCTGTTTCACGCTGTTTACGGTCTCTACATTGCGTTCCAAGCGAAGCATAACGTAGGGAACTTCGGTTACTTCCGAAATCAAATGTTCTTGTGGCAACGCGTTACAGGAGTCATTACCCTCATTTTTATTGTTTGGCATGTTTGGGAAACTCGTATCCAAAAAGCACTGGGTACACACGTGGATTATGACATGATGGCAAACATTTTGAGCAGTCCTGCAATGATCGTATTCTACACAATCGGGATTATTAGCACGACTTTCCACTTCTCCAACGGACTGTGGTCGTTTCTGGTTCACTGGGGAATTACAGTTGGGCCGCGTTCCCAGCGCATTGCAACATTCCTGACTTTGGGCGTATTCGTAGTTGTAACCTTCATCGGCTTGCGTGCGATGTCGGCTTTCATTCTGTAGGGATAGGGGGACAAAACTCATGGCAAAAGGTAAACTGATCATTGTCGGTGGAGGTTTGGCCGGCTTGATGGCTACCATCAAAGCAGCAGAAAAAGGCGTTCCCGTCCAGCTGTTCTCCCTGGTTCCGGTAAAACGTTCCCACTCTGTCTGTGCGCAGGGCGGTATTAACGGTGCGGTAAATACCAAAGGGGAAGGCGACTCCACATGGGAGCACTTCGACGATACAGTATATGGCGGAGACTTCTTGGCTAACCAACCGCCAGTAAAAGCAATGACTGATGCAGCACCAGGCATCATCTACATGCTGGACCGCATGGGTGTAATGTTTAACCGTACACCAGAAGGTCTGTTGGACTTCCGTCGTTTCGGGGGAACCAAGCATCACCGTACCGCTTTTGCAGGTGCGACAACTGGACAACAGCTCCTGTACGCATTGGACGAGCAAGTGCGCCGTTATGAAGCTGAAGGTCTGGTAACCAAGTACGAATATTGGGATTTCCTCGGAGCCGTTTTGGACGATGTAGGAACCTGTCGCGGGATTACTGCGCAAAACATGCGTTCCGGTGAAATTCAATCCTTCCGTGCAGATGCCGTTATTTTGGCAACAGGCGGACCTGGTATCATCTTCGGTAAATCGACGAACTCGATTATCAATACGGGTACAGCAGCATCTGCGGCGTATCAACAAGGGGTTATCTACTCCAATGGTGAGATGATCCAAATTCACCCAACTGCGATCCCTGGCGACGACAAGCTGCGTCTGATGTCCGAGTCTGCTCGTGGTGAGGGTGGCCGTGTATGGACATACAGAGACGGTAAGCCATGGTACTTCCTTGAAGATAAATACCCTGCATACGGAAACCTGGTTCCGCGTGACATCGCGACTCGCGAAATCTTCTCTGTTTGCGTAGATATGAAACTGGGTATCAACGGCGAAAACATGGTATACCTCGACCTGTCCCATAAAGATCCAAAAGAACTGGATGTTAAACTGGGCGGTATTATCGAGATTTACGAAAAATTCGTTGGGGATGACCCACGTAAAGTTCCAATGAAGATTTTCCCTGCGGTTCACTACTCCATGGGCGGTATGTGGGTAGACTACAACCAAATGACCAACATTCCTGGTCTGTTTGCAGCAGGTGAGTGCGATTACTCTCAGCACGGTGCAAACCGTTTGGGTGCGAACTCCCTCCTGTCCGCGATCTATGGCGGTATGGTTGCAGGTCCAAAAGCGATCGAGTACATCAAAGGCTTGAACAAATCCTCTGATGACCTGTCTTCCACGCTCTTTGACGGCTTTGCTAGCCAAGAGCAAGCGAAATACGACAGCATCGTGAAAATGGACGGAACAGAAAATGCTTACCTGATCCACAAGGAACTGGGTGAGTGGATGACTGACAACGTAACGGTAGTTCGTTACAATGACCGTCTGCAAAGAACGGATGATAAGATCGTTGAACTGATGGAACGCTACAAAAAGATCAATATCAACGATACGAATAAATGGAGCAACTCGGGTGCTGCGTTTACCCGTCATCTGTGGAACATGCTCGTATTGTCCCGTGCGATCACGATCGGTGCCCTCAAGCGTGACGAGAGCCGCGGTGCTCACTACAAGCCTGATTTCCCTGAGCGTGATGACGAAAACTTCATGAAGACGACAATGGCGAAGTTCAATGCAGAAACAACTGCGCCAGAAATCTACTATGAAGATATCGATGTATCCCTGATCGCACCACGTAAACGTGACTATACGTCTGACAAGAAATAAGAGAGGAGGAAACTGATCATGGCAGAAAAATTGATCCATTTGATTATCACTCGTCAAGATAGCCCTGACAGCACTCCGTACAAGGAAGAGTTCAAAATCCCTTATCGTCCTGGTATGAACGTGATCAGTGCTTTGATGGAGATTCAACGTAATCCACTCAACGCACAAGGTCAAAAAACGTCTCCAGTAAACTGGGAATCGAACTGCTTGGAAGAAGTATGCGGTGCGTGCTCGATGGTTATTAACGGAAGACCACGCCAAGCTTGCTCGGCACTGGTAGATAAACTGGAACAGCCGATTCGTCTTGAGCCAATGAGCACCTTCCCTGTACAGCGTGACTTGTCGATTGACCGCAGCCGCATGTTCGATGCTCTGAAACGCGTAAAAGCATGGGTTCCAATCGATGGTACGCATGATCTGGGACCAGGTCCTCGTATGCCAGAAGTGGAGCGTCAATGGGCATACGAGCTTTCGAAGTGCATGACGTGCGGTGTTTGCTTGGAAGCTTGCCCGAACGTGAATGCGAAGGCTGACTTTATCGGTCCGTTCGCAATTTCGCAGGTTCGTCTGTTCAACCAGCATCCAACGGGTATGATGAACAAGCATGAGCGTCTGGAAGCTTTGATGGAAGATGGCGGTATCGGTGATTGCGGTAACTCGCAAAACTGCGTACAAGCATGTCCAAAAGGCATTCCGCTGACAACTTCGATCGCTCACATGAACAAAGAAACAACCAAACATGCAGTGAAGAAGTTCTTCTTCTCCTAATTGTTTGCAATAGAAAAGGCGTGCGCCGGTTATCCGGAATGCACGCCTTTTTTGAACTTATAGGGAAGTTAGTTTAAGTGCTTACTGCATGAGGGGAACATGTGGCTGTAGTGGAGAGAAGAATATTTCCAGTCTAGGCTCGAGGCTCCGTCCCACGGGGGAGCATGCACTGTCCGCTCCGAAGGGATTCGCGGGGAAACGCAAAAGTGGTAGCCGCTTCGTAGCGAGGGCACGTTGCGTTTCTGTTGCCCGCGAATCCCTTCTCTGCTCGGTAGGACTCCACAAGTCGCTACGTCTGGAAATATTCTTCTCTGTCGTAACTGATTACGTTCTTCAATCTATTAAAGCTTTTAAAAAACGGATCACACTGAATGCTCGTAGAGGAAACAGGAGAAAAAAGCGAAGATCTTAGGGACACCGACCGAGACGGAATGCAAAAAGCGAAACACGCTCTTAAGCGTCCACCTCTGAAAAACATCCTGAATGGACCACTTTGGACGCGGTTTCGCTTTTTGCATGGAGTCGTGCAGTCAATTCCTCCAGGGGGTGGCCCTAGAAGCTGAGCGTTTTCTCCTGTTTCCTCCCCACCACACCAGCAACATACAAGGAGTTTTTTCAATTCGCCTCGATGACCGCCGCCACGGCCAGCTTTTCAAAAATGCTGACGAAGTGCTGGAGTTCATCTTCGCTGAGGTGAGAGAACATTTTATTTAGCTTTTCTCTTCGATTCTGCTTGGCTACTTTCAAAATATGTTTGCCAGAATCACGCAAGCTGATGTAAACCACTCGGCGATCTTCCTCATCACGATCACGGGCGACGAAACCGTGTTTATCCAAACGGTCGACCATTGCTGTGATTGCACTTGGTTTGACCCCCATTGATTCAGCCAATTCTCCAACGGTGCATTTTTCCTTCTGCTCCAACTGATGAAGAATGTAGAATTGCGGGCCAGTTAAACCAGAGACAGGTTCGGCCAATTGCGTTCCCATCGTGCGCATAATGGTACGAAACGCCTCCTGCAGGCGCTCAAGCGTATCTGTTGAGGGGGAGGGCATGCTCGTATCATCTCCTTATTTGATCTATTCTTTCGTTATTGGGAATATTTGATATGTAATATTTAACGCACTTAAATATAGGCTGAAAATACTTCGTTTGTCAACCTTCATGAAAAGAAGGGAATACCTAAGCGATTCCTAGTGAAAACTGAAAACATAATGGAATGACTTCCAGCAAGGGGGCAAACGATGAAGAAAAAGGTATGCAGCATTGGATTGATATTGGCTTTGCTTCCCGCAACGACTGTCAACACAACAGCGTTTGAAGGATCAGCGACCATTCGTACACAGATTTTGCAGGATCTTTCGGAAATGCAACAGCCATTACATACAGGCAAGGCGATCGAAAAACACAGTGATGGGCTAAGTAGAACGAAGGCAGATGAATGGCAGCCACAAGAATTGCAGCTACGAGGCGAGCAATTAAAATCTGCCCCTGTCAATTCGCTGGAAATGATTGAGGCGATTCGGGCTTGGGAGGAAGCAGGGGTAAAAGGGGAAGGCATGCTCGTTTCCGTGATCGATACGGGAGTCAATCCGAGTCACCCTGATTTGCCTGTCCCGCATGATAAGCGTTCAGCCATGCAAAAGTCAGGCTCTTCCCAGAAGGTGATCCCTGGCTTTAACTGGGCTGACCGTACGCAAACAACCGAAGACGTATCGGAATCTCAGCATGGTATCCATGTGGCGGGAATAATTGGAGCGAACGGAAAAGTAAAAGGGGTAGCTCCCGAAGCCCAGCTCATCAGTCAAAAAGTATTCTCTAATTATCAAAGCGAGGTTCCTGGGCTGGGTGAATCGATTTTATTTGCGATTAATGATTCCATTACGAAAAAAGCAGATGTCATCAATTTGAGTCTCGGCTCCTCTGCGGGCTATGTGGATGAAACAAATGTGGAGCAAATGGCTGTAAAGAAAGCAGTAGACAATGGGATCATAGTAGTGGCAGCGGCGGGCAATGATGCGTATTTCGGCAGTAATAAGGTACGAGCACAGAATCCGGATATCGCCATGATCGGTTCTCCAGGCTTGAGTCCTGATGCTTTTTCCGTTGCCTCTGTCAACGCTACTGCACTGGCTGGCTATAGCTTCACAGTGCAAGGGGTACCCGGTATGGAGAAAGTCGTGTATTTATCCGGATATGTGGAAGGCGGGGGAGCGATAAACCCGGTCATGACGCTGATGAAGCCGTACCCGCTTGTCTATATGGGGAAAGGGAAGAAGGAAGACTACAATGTTTCCGTAAAAGATAAAGTGGTATTGCTCGAGCGAGGTGACATTTCATTCGACGAAAAGCTGCGCCTCGCCAAAGAAGCAGGAGCAGTTGGCGCTGTCATCTACAACAATGAAATGGGACCACTCATTATCAGTGCGGAGCATGCCAAACAAATCCCGGCTGTTTCTGTCTTGAAACACATGGGCGAGCAAATGGCGCAAGCGATTAAAAAAGGCAAGAAAGTGACGATCTCATTTAACGGTGAATATGGCCAAAATTCAATGCCTTATCCAGACGGAGGAACGATCTCGGCTTTTTCATCATGGGGACCAACACCCGATATGCAATTCAAGCCGGAGATTGCGGCTCCAGGTGGGGGCATCTTGTCGCTCACCCGAGAGTCTGAATATGCCGTGAAAAGTGGTACGTCCATGGCGACGCCACATGTGGCAGGCGGAATGGCTTTACTGAAGCAAGGCTATCTCAAGCAAGGGCGAAATCTGCAAGGCAGATCGCTTGTCGATACGTTAAAGGCTGCGGCGATGAATACAGCAGAACCGATTATCGATCCGCAAATCAGCGTCCCGGCAACGGATAAAGAGAAGGCAAAAAAAGTACCTTACAGTCCACGGGTTCAAGGGGCAGGTCTAATGCAAATCGCTAAGGCGATCAAGACGCCAGCCATCGTTGTGAATGCAAAAGGAAAAGCAGGCGTCTCGTTAGGAGAGATCGGGAATTCAACGACCTTTTCTCTGTTTATTAATAACAAGTTTGGCAAAAAGCCGATTACGTACCAGCTGCAAAATGAGTTTGGCGTCATGACTGACTTGCGCAAGAATGGGATCAACATGCTGACAAATACCCTTTTCGAGGGGGCAGAACTGCAATTTTCCGCTCCTAAGGTTACAGTTGCGCCAGGGAAGTTAGAGGAAGTGAAGATAACGCTCACGATTCCGACAGGATCCGCACGCAATCAATTTGCAGAAGGCTTTATTTCCTTTCAACCAGATGATAAGGAGTTGCCTACGTTGCGAACTCCGTTTTATGGCTTCTACGGCGATTGGGATGAACCAAGGATTATGGATCAGCCCGTATGGGAGGCAGAAAGCCAGGAAAAACGAACGGGTGTCAAGACGAGCTGGTATCACGATAAACGCAACGATAAGTGGCGCTATCGGGATTATCTAGGTGTTACGGGTGTCAAAACCGATGGCGGTGAGAAAATTGATCCCAATGAAATTGCCTTCTCGCCAAACGGGGATGGGCATTACGATGTCGCTGCTCCTTCGATTACGTTTTTGCGCAATGCCCGTCATATTATCGTCGAAGTATTAGACCAGTCAGGCAAGCCAGTTCGCACGCTTGTGCGCGATGAAAAGGTGAGCAAGTACGACCAATCCAAGCTGGGGACACCATACTATTATACGGAAAAGGAAGCATGGAGCTGGGACGGAAAGATCTTTTCTCCGCAAAAAGGCGCCTATATACAGGCGCCTGATGGACAGTACCAATTCTCCATTAAGGCCAAAATAGACAGACGCAATGCAAATTGGCAATCGATGACTCTCCCCATCCGCGTGGATACAAAAGCTCCTGTTATTACAGCATCTGTGTCAGGAAACCGGGTTCAGTGGAGCAGCCGCGATAAAGATATCCAGGCCTATTTTCTCTATGTAAACGGCAAAAGGGTAGGTGGCCCCTATTCTCCAAAAGTGTCCAGCACACTTATTAATCAGCCGGATAAAAAAATGAGTGTAGTAGGGCATGATTACGCAGGGAATATCAGTGTGGCGCATATTAACGGGAAAAGCGATAGCACTCCGCCATTTGTGGAGTTCCCGGATGATTTGTTTCCTTATCTGAAAATATCCAAGCAGCCGGATGTGGCCTTCAGGGGCAAAGTAACAGGCGAGGATATGATGGACAGAGTCCGCTTGTCGATTAACAAAACGCCTGTAAAGCTGGCGACGGATGGATCATTTGAAACCATCCTGCGATTAACGGAAGGCCTCAACTATGTGATGTACAGTGCAATGGATATGTATGGAAACAAGCGCCAATTCACGCAGCGGGTCATCGTCGATACGAGTCCTCCGACACTGCAACTGCTAAACGATGGCAGCGAAGACGTACAGTTCGATCCAGCAACAAAGAATATGCTGGTTCCGGTCCGCTTCATGTACAGAGATCAAACCTATAAAGGTCAGGTAAGTATCAATGGGCAAATCGTGTCCTCCTTTGAAGAAGAGCAATTGGAAATCCCTGCGCAAAAATACGTAACGCAAATTCTGAGTATGAAGCAGGGAGAAAATCGCATTTTGCTTGAAGGGAAAGACGGTGCAGACAATCAAAGCATGTTGCTGGTTTATGCGTACGTCGATGCCAATGCAGGGTCGGTCGTCATAAGCAATGGGGAGCAGCGTGTATCCTACAAGGCGCGAACAGTGCCAGCTCCGACGATACAGCTACCGAACAAACAGCTAGAAGGGCAGGAAGGTGAAGCACTGCCCATCGAAGGGAAAGTGACAGGTGCTGGTGCTGTTAACCTCCAAATCAACTATGGTTCAAAGAGCTTTCAGACCAACGCGAATGATCGTGGGCTATTTCGCTTGGTGCTTCATGAGGTAGAGGAAGGCAAGCAAAAACTGACGGTTGTCGCCACTGATGCACTGGGGAGGGAAGCCCGAGCTGAGGTGAACGTCGTCGGAACGAAAAAATAGGCGAGCGGGCTCGGCATTAGCAGCTAAAAGGCTAGTGCCGGGCCAAATTTTTGTGGGAGGATTGCATTTCATGTTTTATCACGGGATCATGTGGGAATATGTTACGAGAGAGTACCCTGTGCTATCACCGAGAAGGACCGCCAAGAGGAAGCGTGGGGCAGAGAAATTATGGGATCGCATACATCTGATCGAACAATTCGGTTTGGAGCCAGTTCATTTGCTCGAGGCTGATGAGCATTACGATGCTGAGCGCTGTATACAGGAATGCTTGGCATTTGGAGATACTGTTTTTGCCTTTGATAGAATCCAGCTTCCGATGTGGCAATTGAGTAAGCATGAGATTGGTGTAGAAATATTAGACTTGCGAACGTGCACGGCCATCTATACCATTCGTCATGAGACAAAAGTAGAGGATTGTTTCCCCAATACGCCTTGTTTTCGTGACCTTATGCCTATGAAGTTTTCGTAATCCTATTGCATCTGCCAAAAATCGACATTATGATAGTCCTATATGAGAGGAATTGCCCGGGAAAGGAAGAGAACGCAGATGATAGTCCAATATCTTGATCCATTTCTTGAATCAGCTTCGTCCGTGATTCAACAAGTATGCAATGTCGACATTTCGCGTGGAGAGTTAGCTGAAAGAGAATGGAGCCATGTAGAAGGCCATACATGGATTCGAATCGGAATGACAGGTCAATTACAAGGTGAGGTCTTTTTCGGTCTGCAAGAGGAATTGGCTTTGCGTATTGTCTCGGCCATGATGGGCGGCTATCCTGTACAAGAGATGGATGAGCTCGGAAAAAGTGCCATTTCCGAGTTGGGGAATATGATTTCCGGGAATGCGAGTACGCTTTTGTCCAATCGAGGTGTTATTGTAGACATAACCCCGCCCTTATTTTTACACCAGCATGATTTGAAAGACATGGCAGGAACAGCATTGATAGCACCACTCGATCTTCACGACATGGGCAGACTGGATATTCAAATTATTGTGATAAGATAGAGGCGGCTAATGGCCGTCTTTTTTGGTGAAGGATACGCATCATTCCAAGGAGGGATGTAAAGAGATGGATCATTACTTCTCGATCTGATCAGCTGCGTGTAGCTACTTCTACTGCGAAGTAGTCGACAAGCTATCATCAGTGGTTGACAGGCTATCCTGTTCAGCCACTTTTTTATTTACTTCCATTCTGTTTGAATAGAATAAAAAAATAAAATATTTTCTATTGTCTGGATGATTTTTAATAGATAGTGTATTGTTGGAAATAGTAAGGGGGTATGAGAGATTGACCTATGTGAAACAATTACTTGGGATGTTTTTCCTAGTTATCGTCGTTTGCGGTGGGCCGTTCATGCTATATACGCAAAAGGAAGAAATTGTGTTCGAGCCGGGAAATATCATCGTTCATACGGTATATTTGATTCAGCAGATTGCAGAGGGCTCCCTCGGAACCTATTATTCGGGGCAAACGGAAAGGAGTATCGCAGAGGATATCCTCCCATTTGCAATTAGCTCCTTTGAACTACTGTTCGCAAGTGTTAGTGTCGCAGTCGTTGCGAGTATTATTTTTGGATTGCTCTTGCAACGATTTCGGATCGTACGTCAATTTCAAAAGGTTTTGAATCTACTTGCCACGATTCCTGATTTTATCCTGATCGTCGTTTCTATTGTGGGTGCGGTCGGATTTTACAAGCTGACGAACATTCGAATTATCACCTTGTCACCCGTAAGTGACTCTGAGAGTACCTGGTTTCCGATCACGCTGCTGGCGATTGGACCAACGATCTTCCTCATGAAGGTAGTCAGCCTGAAGTATGTACAAATCGGCGGCGAAGACTACATTAAAACAGCACTTGCCAAGGGGATGGGGATTTGGCATGTTCTCATTCATCATGTCTATAAAAATATCAAGCCGTTTCTCATTGCTGATTTAAAGAAGACGATTGCGATTACGGTAGCCAACTTGTTTATTGTCGAGTACTTATTAAACGTCGTAGGATTGACCCGCTTTATTTTCAGCAAAGATGGCGGTTACGAATTCAATGCTGCTGTCATGGGGCTGTTAGGTATTATTTTGCTATCCATTTTGGTCTATTTACTGATTCGTCTCATTCTGTATGTGATTGAACGCGCGGTTGTGTATAAATAACGCAGACTTCTTTTGGATTGAGTGAGGTTATGGTATGAGGAAGAGGTTCAATTGGGCTTTATGGCTAGGCTGTATCCTGGTGTTATTTCTAATGATTATTGGGGTAGCCGGACCTTATTTGGCCCCCTATGACATCGATTACCAAGTGAAAGTGCGCAATGAGATGGTGAACGGGAAGCAAGTGATCATTTCGCCGCCTTTGGCACCGTCAGGCGAGCACCTGTTAGGTACGGATAAATGGGGCTATGATTTGCTTACCGTGCTGCTTCACGGGGCACCCTACACCATTTTTATTACGCTCATGATTGCGTTATTGCGATTATTGATTGGAGCATGGATCGGACTGTATATTGGAATATTGGACAAGCAGCAGCGTTGGTGGATTGCGATTGAGAACGCCTGGGGGTACATGCCCATATTTATTCCTGTCTATTTTATATTGAAAGGAATCAATATCAATCCCGAATTGCCAACGTTTACGCTCGTGTTGTTTTTTATAGTGGTTGTGGCAGTGCTAGGGACGCCTTCGGTAGCTGCGTCCATTCGTCAAAAAACGGAGCAAATCAAGGAATCCCAGTACGTTTTAGCTGCGACATCGCTGGGTGCTGGGCGGGATCAGATTATTTTTCGCCACATCCTGCCGCATTTGAAGGAGCATTTGGTTATTGTCTTGGTGACAGAGATGATCGCTGTCATGACGTTGATGGGTCTTCTCGGGATATTTGGACTTTTTGTAGGTGGCACAACGATGTACTACGACCCTGTTGAGTATCACTCGATTACGCATGAATGGGCAGGACTGCTCGGGACTTACCGAAACTTTGTCTACACGAATTACACGTGGATTTTCCTGATTCCACTTGCTGCTTATATGATTGCAATTGGTTCCTTTAGTCTTTTGGCCAAGGGATTGCGTGAGAAGTTTGAACAGACTTATAGTCGGACGCCATTCATTTAAGAACTAGTCTAGGCAACATGAGGGCTTGTGACTTCGATGGCAATAAGTGAGGTTTTTGGATGAAGAAACGATTCAATTTGTCTTTATGGCTAGGGAGTATTTTTGTGTTTCTTCTGATCGTGATCGCTGTGGCGGGGCCTTATTTGGCTCCTTATGACTTGGAATATCAAGCGAAGCTGCGTCATGAGGAGGTAAATGGCAAACTAAGCATGGTCTCACCGCCATTTCCACCGTCAGAGGATCATTTGCTCGGCACCGACAAATGGGGCTATGATTTACTGACCCTCTTGCTACATGGAGCGCCATACACTGTTTTTATTACTCTTGCGGTCGCATTTATTCGCCTGCTATTTGGTACATGGATTGGGCTCTATATCGGCATCCAAGATAAAGAGCAGCGTTGGTGGCTGGCAATTGAAAATGCATGGAGCTATATGCCTGTATTTATTCCCGTGTATTTTCTTTTGCAAGGAATCAATATAAATTCCGAGCTGCCGACATTCACGCTCGTGCTGCTTTTTATTGGGCTTGTCTCTGTACTTGGAACGCCTTCCGTAGCCTCTTCTGTACGTCAAAAGGCCGAACAAATTAAAGAATCCCAATATGTTTTGGCTACCATTGCACTGGGAGCTGGCCGAAACCAAATCGTTTTTCGCCACATCTTGCCACATTTGAAGGAGCAACTCATCATCATGATGGTGACCGAAATGATCGCTGTCATGACATTGATGGGCCTTCTCGGCATATTTGACCTGTTTGTAGGTGGGACGAAAATGACCTTTGATCCCCTTCTGTATCATTCAATCACACATGAATGGGCAGGGCTGCTCGGGTCTTACCGAGGCTTTATTTACAGTAACTATACGTGGATTTTTCTCGTACCACTGGGAGCATTCATGATTGCCATTGGATCGTTTAGCTTGTTGGCCAAAGGATTGCGTGATAAGTTCGAGCAAACGTATAATCGTACACCGTTCATTTGAGCAGGTGCCCTTGATTTTTTTCGGATCAAGGGCCTTTTTTGGTCGATCCAGTTAAAAACAAGGGAAAGGAAGTCGAAAAGAAGGGAGCAGTATGTGTGTTAGGTGAATAGACTGGAGTGTCGGGGGCGGTGTTGGCCTTGGGTTTCGACGGCAATCTCAGCAGGCGAGGCGAACTCGTCGCGATCTGAACGGGGGACAACTGGTGGCCATCGTCGTCTCGAAAGGAAAAATTCACGGCGGATGTCGAAGGTTTCTCAGCGGTGTTCGGAACCCATTGCCCATTTTCTGAATAGGATGTAAGGCAAAAGCCTAAAATCCTTGAAATTCCGGCACCATCACCCACCCCCCATCATAGGATAAGGTGACTCTGTAATCCCTCAACCTTGTTCCTGTAGAGCCCACAAGGAGGGGTGGCACGATTGAAGGGTAGCGACCAAACCAAGCCGTTGTTAACGAATCGCGAAAGAGAAGTGTTTGAACTCTTGGTCCAAGATAAGACAACCAAAGAGATTGCCGGACAACTCTTCATCAGCGAAAAGACTGTGCGCAATCACATTAGTAACGTCATGCAAAAATTAGGTGTCAAAGGTCGATCTCAGGCAGTAGTCGAACTCGTTCGACTTGGTGAACTAGAGATTTGAACCCAGTCCACCCAGCCTCCCTTTTCTTCCCTTGGTCGGAAGGGAGGGTTTTTTTATGTTCATTTGTGCTTGAGCACCCTTTTATTCCCATTTATGTAAATGCATTAGCATATCGTGATATAAGTCGCAATAAGATGGATTTGTAAGATAATCCATGAAGATCGAGAGGGATACTATGAAATTTACGAAATGTGTTAGGAATGTGCTTATGGTAGGTGCTCTGCTTGTTACTTCTGTACTGCCCATGGCGGCACAGGCGGCGCAAGCAGAGGAAAATCAAACGGAGGCGGCAGCGGTATCCAATTACAAAATTATTGGCTACTATCCCTCATGGGCAGCTTATGGACGAAACTACAATGTAATGGATATCGATCCAAATAAAGTAACCCATATTAACTACGCTTTTGCTGATATTTGCTGGAATGGCAGACACGGCAACCCAGATCCGACGGGACCCAATCCACAAACTTGGGCTTGCCAGGATGAAGTAGGCAATATTAACGCTCCGAATGGTACAGTCGTTCTCGGAGATCCATGGATTGATGTGCAAAAATCCTTTCCAGGAGATAAATGGGATCAGCCAATCCGCGGAAATCTGAATCAATTGGCAAAATTAAAGCAAAAAAACCCTCAATTGAAGACATTAATATCGATCGGGGGCTGGACGTGGTCGAATCGTTTCTCGGATGTAGCTGCGGATCCGGCTGCACGCCAAGCATTTGCACAGTCCTCGGTAGATTTTATCCGGAAGTATCAGATGGATGGAGTCGATCTCGATTGGGAGTACCCGGTTAGTGGAGGATTGCCTGGAAATAGCAAACGTCCAGAAGATAAACAAAATTATACGTTGTTGCTACAGGCAGTCAGAGATAAACTCGATGCGGCTGAGGTAACAGATGGCAAAGAGTACTTTTTGACGATTGCCTCTGGTGCCAGCCCTAGCTATGCTGCTAATACAGAGCTTGGAAATATTGCCCAGGTTGTGGATTGGATCAATATTATGACCTATGATTTCTATGGCGCCTTCCAAAATCAGACTGGCCATAACGCCCCGTTGGCCTATGATCCGGCAGCAGGAGCAGCTGGTTTGCCAAATGCTCAAACCTATAATGTTCAAACGGCAGTAGAGGGTCATCTTCGTGATGGTGTTCCTGCCAGCAAGCTCGTGCTCGGGCTTCCGTTTTACGGGAGAGGCTGGTCGGGTTGCGCAACGGCTAACAATGGGGAATATCAAAATTGCACAGGGCCTTCAACAGGAACATGGGAACCTGGTATGCTTGACTTCACGGATATCCAAAATAATTACTTGAACAAAAATGGCTTCATACGCCACTGGAACGACGCTGCAAAAGTACCCTATCTCTTCAACCCGGCTTCGAAAACATATATTAGCTATGACGACGTGACTTCAACAGGACACAAAACTTCTTATATTACATCCAAAGGTCTGGCAGGCGCGATGTTCTGGGAATTTAGCGGAGACCGTAACAAAGCACTGCTAGATAAAGTATATGGTGATCTTCTGGGCGGGACAGCTCCAGTCGACAACGTACCGCCGACAGCACCAGCCACGCTCCAATCGACTGCAAAAACAGCTACAAGCGTTAGCCTGAGTTGGGGAGCTGCTACCGATAATGTAGGGGTTACTGGCTATGAGGTATACAATGGCACTCAGCTTGCAAAAACGGTAACCGGTACCAATACGACGATTAGCGGGCTTACAGCAGGAACTACGTACCAATTCACTGTGAAGGCGAAGGATGCAACAGGTAATTCCTCAGTAGCAAGCAACGAGGTGACGGTTACGACGGATACGATTCAGCCAGATAATCAACCTCCAAGCACACCTACCAATCTAGTTGTAACAGGGAAAACAGGCACGAGTATCAGTCTGAGCTGGGTTGCTTCTACGGACAATATCGCGGTGACGAATTACGAGGTTTACAACGGGACAGCATTAGCTGCGGATGTAGCGACTACAACTGCAACTGTCACAGGACTCACGCCTAACACTTCTTATACCTTCTCTGTGGTAGCGAAGGATGCAGCAGGTAATTCTTCACAGAAGAGCGTCGAGGTCGTAGGCGTGACAGATGCTTCAAATCCGGGAACTCCAGCATGGGCACCAAATGTAAGCTACGTGCCTGGTGACCTAGTCAGCTATCAAGGCAAGGTATACAAATGTTTGCAACCACACACTTCCCTCGTGGGATGGGAGCCAACAAACGTAGCGACTCTCTGGCAAGCTCAGCAGCAAGCAGCAGTTGAAGGCGTCGAGGGTTATGTAGATGAGCCAGTTGTGGAGGAAACAGAAGGAACAGAAGGTGCTGAAGGTACTGAAGAAACAGAACAAACACCAGAAACAGAAGGAAATGCAGATACCCAATAAGTAGGGAAGGGGCTGTCCCTCCAGTCATGAAAATGACGGAGGAACAGCCCCTATTTGTTCGTTTGGAAATTAAGCAAAAGCTTTTAACAGTTGGAGGACTAATGGAATGAGATCTCCAATAAAAGTAAGAATCGCAATTGCAGTATTCATAGAAGCCCCTCCTTAAAATTCCAAATTCACTATTATTATATTAATGTTCATAATAGTAATCAAGAAATATTTTCCACATATGTCGCATTGACAAAGTGGCTTATGTAAAAAAGTGATAGAGTGCCTTGAAAAAAATAACGATTTGTAATGCAACCAGTACAAAAATAATAACAGCCCAGTCTCTGTTCTTTTTCCATTCTAGTACGCCTTTCGAGGCACAAATAACGACAAGGCCTACTAATGCTAATAGCTGAAAGAAAGCGACACTTGTCAGTAGTGCTAAAATTCCAATGACAACAACAACAGTTGCAGTCGCTTTAAACCAAAAGGGCTGCTCACTCATACTAACGCCCCATTTCCCTTTTTTGTAAATTTTAACATACATAAGAATAAAGCCAAGCCATAAGGCTCAGCTTGGGAGTTAGATGAAAAGCAAAGGGGGAGCATCAGCTCCACATCATTTCTGTGATGAACTCGCAAAGGCAGCGAATACACCTATAGCGATATAAGTGCAGCCGGTAACTTTATCCTGGATTGTCACTTTCACCAGACTATCCACAATCCATTTTCGCATACTTGAAGCCAGTAGGGCGTAAGTTCCATCGCTAATTAGGGCAGTATCAACAAAAAGAAAAGCCCAGTTGGATAGGAGCTTAACTTGACTCATGTATTCGTATCATCGTGTAAATAGCTTCTTAATCCACCATAGAATCATGACTAGATGACCAGCCAGTATAAGAGAGCCCAGGTACTACCCGAAAAAGCTTGCTGAAACATAAAGGCGAACTCGTTGCCAGAGGGTCTACCAATCGAGAACAATAAGCTCGAAACAGGAGTGATGATAGAAAGTAGCAATGCTGCAAAGGAAAAGTATCCAGAACCAGATGGATAATGTTTCCATAAAATCCCTCCTTGATAGTCTTTGTCGATAACCAGAAAAAAAAAAGATTACTTAAACAACACTATGTGTTATATTGTTACCTTGGTACACAGGTATATATCTATATGGATAATGTATAGTGAAAAAAGGGTGGTAATGATGGAACAACAAAACGATAAAACGAGTGGAGAAGCGCAAAAAATAAAAGTTGAGCGTGTGCAGACAGGCGTTAGGATGGAGAAACGCATGGTGAAAGTTTTGAAAGCAATGGCAGAGTATCATGATATTTCACTAGGCGATCTTCTTGAGAGAATTGTTCTGCGTGCTTTTGAGAATCAACCTGTGTTTAATCAGGAGAGTCTTGAAAAGATAAAAGCGATTCGAGAGGTTTACGATATGAATGATGGTTTAGAAGCAAGTCATCGGTGGATTGATTCAGAAAAAGATAAATAAATGACTTGGAGTTGAGATGAATTGAAATTTAGTACATTGACGATTTTTGACCATTACCCAAATCAATCAACCCGAACACCTAGACAATTCTACAACGAGGTATTGGAACAAGCGGTTTGGGCTGAAGAAATGAATTTTGACGGGGTATGGCTTACCGAGCACCATTTCACGGATTTTGGTATTAGTCCCTCTCCGGCTGTGATGCTCGCTGCAATATCTCAAAGGACACAAAGAATTCGTCTTGGTGTTGGTGTTTCTGTACTTCCGTTACATAATCCATTGCGAATTGCTGAGGATTATGCAGTTGTCGATCTTTTATCAAATGGAAGGTTAGACTTAGGCTTAGGTAGTGGATATGATCAGAAGGAATTCGGAGGATATAATATTTCCTTGGAGGATAAAGCTCAACGATTTAACGAGTCCCTAGAAGTGTTGCGTAAAGCATGGTCAGGCAACCCATTTTCTCATCAAGGGAACTTTTTTCAATACAAAGACATTAGGCTTAACGTCCAGCCGATACAAGCTCCGTTTCCCCCTCACTGGATTGCCACCTTTAGTGAAATAGGTGCTGCTCATGTTGCCAGTATGGGAGGCAATTTCATGGGGCTAGGATTTAGCAAATCCCGAGATGAATTAGCCAAATTGATTGATACGTACAAAAATACGTATCAGAAAGCAGGACACGGTAATCCAGATCATTTAGAAATCCCCGTTGCGTTTCATGTTCATGTTGGTGAAACTTTTGCAGAAGCTGAATCAAATGCAAAAGCTCCTTATCAATTATTTATGAATACTCCACATGGAAAAGATATCCCTTATGAAGTCCTTAAACAGAATTTTAATCCAGTAATCGGAAGTCCAGAGGATGTCATTAAGCATGTTCAGTCCTACCGTGAAATAGGTGTAACGAACTTTATGGCCGTGATGAATTTTGGTGGATTCGAACATCGTAAAGTGCTTTCATCCTTAGATTTATTTGCTAAATATGTAATCCCTGCTTGTAAGTAAATGAAAAAGCCGATTTTTCCTTAGCGTATAGGAAATCGGCTTTTTCTATGTAAGCTCGATCAGAAAAAATTGATTGAAATATAAGAAAAAACGAAATTGACACAAAATAAAAATTTCAGTATGATCACTTTATAAAGTCATTGGAAAAACAAAGGGTGAACGAATACGATGCGCAGAACTGGAGATCTGAAACTAATCCAAGAGCTTAATCGCTTTATTATACTCGACACTATTCGCCAGTTTGGGCCCATCTCGCGGAGTGATATTGCCAAAAAGCAGGGCATCAGTCCAACTACGGTCACCTCGGCAGTCAATGAACTGATCCGTGACGGCATGGTTGCAGAAGATGGAACAGGTGAGTCAAAGGGTGGCCGCAAGCCGATTATGGTTCGCTTCTGTCCAGACGGGAAGTTTTTGATTGGCGTCTCCATTACGAATACAGCGATTACGATTGCCGAAATGAATTTGGAAGCGGCTACAAAGCAAAAGAAAATCTATCCGGTGAAAGCTGGTCTAGTGAGCGACCTGATCATCCAGTATGTGCTGGATTCGATCGAGGACTTTCTCCAGTCAATGGATTATGTTGGTCGTTGTCTAGGTATTTCCATCATCGCACCAGGGATTGTCGATGCAGCGAGTGGGGTCATCCGCTTCAACTCCAAGCTGCGTTTGCATGATGTTCCGTTAAAGGACATGGCAGAAGAGCGTTTTGGGCTAAAAACATGGCTCGACAATGATGCCAATGCAATCGCGTTGGCTGAAAAAAACTTCGGTGGTGGACTGAATGCTGACAATCTCCTGTTTGTTACTGTAGGAGAAGGGGTTGGTTCAGGGCTAGTTGTAAACGGTTCCATCTTCCGAGGAAGCCGTGGTGGAGCAGGTGAATTCGGGCATACGACGGTCGATCGAAGTGGGATGCGCTGTGATTGCGGCAACGTCGGTTGTTTGGAAAACTACGTGGCGTGGCCAGCTATTTACTCAGGCTTACTGTCCGCCGTTACACGCGGAAAAGAAACGCTCGTCATGGATTTGGCTGACGGAGATATGACAAGAATCACTTTTGATGTCTTCCGCCAAGCCCTGCATCAAGGGGATCAAGTATGCCAAGATATCGTCGACGAGATCGCTTCTTACTTGTCGATTGGCATTGTGAACCTGGTGAATTTGTTCAACCCGAGCTTGATTATTCTCGGTGGAGAAATGATACGGGACAACCAAGTGTTGTTTGAGCGTATCCAAAAACAAGTGATGGTTCAAGCGATGGGGACGATGGTAGAAGGTCTGGAATTCCGTCCAACTGTATTGGGGGCTGATTTCGAGGTCAAGGCTGCCGCTGCTGTTTTGTTACAAGATGTTTTTCACTTCAGCTTGTAACATCTTTTTTACATACTTTATTTGGTCACTGGAAAAAGAAAGTTTAACCATCAAAAATCGTTGAAAGGGGGCGAGTCGAAAAGGGAAGCGTGTCGCGTTTGGCTATATTCTGGGGGTAAAAGAGGAGAACGTAAATCGAGGAGGGATTTCTGATGAAGAAGTTGGTTTCGATTGCAATGGCTGCTCTCTTGGTAGCAGTAGCAGGATGTTCGGGCGGAGGACAAAGCACAGAGTCTTCCGGAACGACGGGCCAGCCTGCTGCTTCAGGCGAAAAGGTAACGCTCACGTACGCGCTATGGGACAAAAACCAAGTGCCTGCGATAGAGGAAATGGCGAAAAAGTTTAACGAAAAGAACCCGAACGTGGACATCAAGATCGAGCTAACGCCTAACAAGCAATACTGGACAAAGATGGAGGCAGCCGCAACGGGTGGCACCTTGCCGGACATATTTTGGATTAATGGTCCGCGCATCATTAAATACGCAGCAAATGACATGCTTTTGCCGATTACAGATCAAATCAAGGCAGATGGCATCGATTTGAACAATTATCCAAAAGCTCTCATAGATCTCTACACCTACGATGGACAAAACTACGCGCTACCGAAAGATTTCGACACCATTGGCCTTTGGTACAACAAGAAACTGTTTGACGACGCAAAAGTACCTTATCCAGACGAAACCTGGGATTGGAACAAGCTGAAGGAAGTAGCGAAGCAACTGACTGATGAGAAAAAAGGCGTTTGGGGAATTGCAGCACCTCCTTATGGACAGGACGGCTTCTATAACACCATCTATCAAAATGGTGGCTATATCATTTCGGAAGACAAGAAAACGTCCGGCTATGACAAACCGGAAACGATCGAAGGTCTCAAGTTTTGGACAGACCTGATCAACGAAAAAGCATCGCCCACCGCAGCGCAATTGTCCGAAACAGAGGCAACACAGTTGTTTGAATCAGGGAAGATCGCGATGATGTACAACGGATCATGGATGGCATCCGCTTTTAATAAGAATGAGTATACAAAGGACAAAGTGGACGTGACGTATCTTCCAAAAGGAAAAGAGAACACGAGCGTTATCCACGGCCTGGGCAACGTGATTGCGGCCAATACCAAGCATCCAAAGGAAGCATGGGAATTCGTGAAATTCTTGGGCTCTAAAGAAGGGGCAGAAATCCTGGCAAAATCGGGTGCTGCGATTCCGGCGTTTAACGGAACACAAGATACATGGATACAATCCATGCCGAACTTTAATCTGAAAATTTTTATTGATCAGGCAGCTTTGGCGAAATCGTATCCAATTTCGAAAGACACGGCGAAGTGGGCCAAGCTGGAAACAGAGCTCATGACCAAGGCTTGGGCTGGTCAAATGAGCGTAGAGGATGCTTCCAAAGAGCTCGCGCAAAAAATGAACGAAATGCTAAGTCAAGAATAAAAGGTCCATGATGGATGGCTTCGTATCATGGACGAGGCCATCCTTTATTGAAAAGCTGATGTAAGGAGGGAATGAATGCGATGAGCAGCCAGTTGCAGCCTGAAATGCACGCCGCCGTCCAGCCAAAAACGAAAAAATCGTTAAATCACATGAAGAGAAGTGATTGGTTCTGGGCCTATCTCATGATTGCTCCCACATTGATCGGGTTGGGTGTCTTCTACTTATGGCCGATCGTACAAACCATATATTTGAGCTTTACCAAATGGGGAGGATTCGGCAAGTACAAGTGGGCTGGCTTACATAATTACGAGTTGTTGTTCAAGGACCCTTACCTGTGGATCGCGCTGAAAAACACGCTGATTTATACAGTGGTCGCAGTTCCAGTAGGTATCGCCATCTCCATTTTTATCGCTGTGCTGCTTAATCAGAAAATTAAGGGCATTGCGATTTATCGCACGCTGTTCTTCCTGCCCGTTGTGACGATGGCAGCAGCGGTGGCGATGGTGTGGAGATGGTTGTACAACGCTGATTACGGTCTGATCAATTATTTACTGGGCTTGGTAGGCATTGAGGGCCCACGCTGGATATCTGATCCCGCCATTGCTTTGTACGCGGTAATTATCGTAGCCGTTTGGAGTTCTATCGGATACAACATGGTGATTTTTCTGGCTGGACTCCAAGGCATCCCGAGAAGCTATTACGAAGCAGCAGAAATTGACGGAGCGGGTCCGATTCGCATGTTTTTCAAGATTACCCTGCCACTGTTGACCCCTTCGATCTTTTTCGTCAGTATCACTTCCTTGATCGGGGCGTTTCAAGTATTTGACCTGATTTATCTGATGCTCGGAAGCAAAATGGGCAACCCGGCAACAGAGCAGACACAAACGATGGCGTACTTGTTCTTTACGAATGGATTCGAATCGGGGAACGGTGGCTATGCGGCCGCAGTTGCCGTCGTGCTTCTGGTGATGATTCTGATCGTCACTGCTATTCAAATGAAATTGCAGAAAAAATGGGTTCACTATGATTAATCGATACTGGACAGATGGGAGGGATATGAAATGAGTGCTTATACGAGTCGGAATAAAACGGCCAAGAATTTGCTGATTCATCTGATGTTGATTGTGGGTGCTCTCGTGATGGTTGCACCGTTCGTCTGGATGGTTCTCACTTCTCTCAAGTCACTGGGCGAATCGACGCAGGTGCCTCCGGTCATTTTGCCCACCAAGTATCAATGGGAGAATTACACCCATATTTTTGAGATGCTGCCCTTCTTGGACTTTTATTGGAACACCGTGATCACAACTGTGGCGAAGGTAATCGGACAAGTATTCCTCTGCTCACTTGCGGCGTACGCATTCGCGCGAATTGAGTTTCCAGGGCGAAACGCCTTGTTCATCCTGTTCTTGACCGTTTTGATGGTTCCAGGTCAGGTGTTTCTGCTCCCGCAATTTATGATCATGAAAGAGCTTGGCTGGCTGAATACCTTGACAGCATTGATTGTACCGGGATTGTTCAGTGCATTCGGTACATTTCTTCTGCGCCAGTTTTTCATGTCGTTGCCAAAAGAACTGGAAGAAGCGGCGAAGCTCGATGGCTGCAATCATTTTCAGATTTACTGGAGAATTATGATGCCGCTGGCGAAGCCTGGCTTGATCGCACTCGCCATTTTCGTGGCGTTGTGGTCTTGGAACGATCTGATGTGGCCGCTGATCGTCAACAGCACGCCTGATAAAATGCCGCTCTCCGCTGGCTTGGCGTACTTGACGGGCGAGCACACAAACTTGACGAACTACCCGATTTTGATGGCGGGCTCTGTTCTTGCCATTTGGCCGATGATCATCGTCTTTATTTTCTTGCAGAAGCATTTTGTTGAGGGAATTACCCTAACTGGGTCCAAATAGTCCAAGTTCAAAAAGTCGAATTAACTTTCAGGACTACTTCGTGATCAAAAGTTGGCTTTTTGAACAACCGCAAATAGTCATTTTCGAAAAAAGGAGTGAAACCATTATGCATCATGTTCTGGTAATCGGAGCAGGAACCATGGGGACTGTTCACGCGAAATCGTATGCTGCCATGGAAGGTGTCAAGCTGGTTGGAATCGTCGATATCCGCAGCGAGCGTGGAAAAGAGCTGGCAGCCGAAACAAAAACGGCGTGGTTCGAGAGCTATGAAGAGGCCATGGAAAAACTGGAGCAGGTCGACATCGTAGACGTGTGTTTGCCTACGTACCTGCATAAAACCTATGTGAAAAAGGCTGCGGACGCAGGCAAGCATGTCATTTGCGAAAAGCCGTTGGCTCGTGATAAGGAAGAAGCTCGTTTTATCGTCGATTATTGCCGGGAGAAGAACGTCAAGCTGTTCGTCGGACACGTCCTGCGCTTTTTCCCTGAATACGAAAAGTCCCGTCAGTTGGTCAATGATGGTGCGATTGGCAATGTCGGTGTGGCGCGTACGTTCCGCGGTGGTATCTTCCCGACAGCGTGGAACGACTGGTACGCGGATTACAAAAACAGTGGCAGCCTTGTATTAGATATGATCATTCACGATTTTGACTTTTTGCGCTGGTGCTTCGGGGATGTGGAACGTGTGTACGCGAAAGGCTTGCTTGGTCGAGGCTTTTCCCGGATGGATTACGCACTGGTTACGCTTCGCTTCAAGAACGGCATGATTGCACATGTGGAAGGCTCGTGGGCACATGAAGGCTTCGCGATGAAAATGGAGTTGGCAGGCAAGGAAGGCGTCATTCAATACGACAGCTCGAAGGAAAAACCGCTAGTGGCCGTCAATCGTTCAAAGCAAGCAGGCATGAGCGGAGTCGCAGTTCCGGAGAGTCCGTTGCGTGAAAACCCGTATTTCAGAGAGCTGAAGCATTTCATCGAATGCATCGACCGTGATCTGGAGCCAATCGTGACGGCAGAAGACGCCGTGAAAGCGGTAGAAATCGCTCGTGCTGCGCTTGTGTCAATCGAAACGGGCAAACCCGTAACTTTGGTGTAGGAGGGGACTGGACATGAAACTCGGAATCATGAGTGTTGCACATATGCATGCATACAGCTACGCAAATGCGGTTGCGAAATTAGATGGGGTTCAGTTGGTCGGGGTAGCAGACGAGGATGAAGTACGTGGAAAGACGGCGGCTGAAAAGTTTGGTGTTCCGTTTTTCGCAGATTATCATGAGCTCCTTGCAACCGATCTGGATGCGGTTATCGTCACTTCGGAAAACGCCAAGCACCAGGAGCATACATTAGCGGCAGCGAAGGCAGGCAAGCACATCTTGTGCGAAAAACCGCTGGCAACTACAGCAGAGGCAGCTCAAGAGATGATCGACATTTGCCGAGAGCAGGGTGTCATCTTGCAGACGGCATTCCCTGTCCGATTCCATCCGGCTGTCGTTCGAGCAAAGCAATTAGTGGAGCAAGGCAAGGTAGGTCGTATCATGGCGATCCGGGGCACGAACCGTGGACAAAATCCTGGTGGTTGGTTCGTCGATCCGGCAAAATCCGGCGGCGGTGCAGTGATTGATCATACGGTTCACGTTGTGGATCTGATGCGTTGGTTCATGGACTCCGAGGTACGTGAGGTTTACGCGGAGGTAGACAGCAAGTTTTCCGATACGCCGATTGACGATTGCGGTATTTTGACCATGGAATTTGAGAACGGTGTATTTGCCACACTCGATTGCAGCTGGTCTCGCAACAAGGCCTTCCCAACTTGGGGAGACGTGACGATGGAAATTATCGGGACAGAAGGCACGATTTCGCTCGACGCTTTTTCCCAGAAGCTGGACGTCTATTCCAATGAAAAAGGCTTGAAGTGGGTCAATTGGGGCGATGACATGGACAGTCAATTGGTCAAAGATTTCGTCACCAGCGTGCGTGAAAAGAAAGCGCCGTCGATTACGGGTGAAGACGGCTTGCGAGCTGTGGAAGTAGCACTCGCAGCTTATCAATCCGCTGAACAAAAGCAACCAGTTGTATTACGCTAGGACGGTGAATAACGCATGAGTGTACGTGTAGGCATGATCGGCGTAGGTGGAATCGGGCAGCATCATCTAAAAGGCTTGCTAGCGGACGAAAGGGTACAGGTCGTTGCAGTGTGCGACGTGAACCAAGAGGCGGCTGCAGAGACTGCTGAGCGCATTGGTGCGCATGGCTACACCTCTTGGCGCGAGCTATTAGAGGCAGAAAAGCTGGATGCTTTGTTTGTGTGCGTCCCTCCTTTTGCACATGAAGAGATTGAGGAAACGGCAGCTGCGAAAGGGATTCATCTGTTTGTGGAAAAGCCAATTGGGTTGGACATGCAGAAAGTGAGCGAAAAGCAGACAGCGATTGAAAAGGCAGGGATTATCACCGCGACTGGCTATTGCCTGCGCTATCTCGATATCGTGCAGGAAGCGAAAGCATACTTGGAAGGCAAGTCGATTGCCCTCGTGCGCGGCCATTATTTGACCAAGTTCGTCACGACACCTTGGTGGAGAGAAATGGGCAAGTCAGGCGGACAGCTTGTCGAGCAGGCGACGCATACTTTGGACTTGATGCGTTTTTTGGCGGGAGATATCGAGAAGGTTTATGCGCAGATGGCCTTGCTCGTCTCATGTGACATCCCAAGCATCGATATTCCAGACGTGTCTTCCATCAGTATGGTGTTTCAGTCAGGAGCGCTAGGACATCTGGATACGTGCTTCATCCAGCCGGATCACCGTACAAATGTAGAAATCTTGGGCAAAGACTTTCGCGTCATGATTGATGGAAAGCAATTAGCAATCATGGATGAACGGGGAACACGTACTTCAGAGAGCACGGTGGATATGTACGTGGAGCAAGATCGGGCGTTTATCACAGCGATTGTAACAGGGGATCGTAGCTTGATTCTGTCGCCGTATGAATCAGCGAGAAAGACGCTAGAAGTAACGTTGGCAGCGAATCAATCGGCACAAGAAGGGAAGCCTGTCACTATTTTGAGAAAAGGGGAGTGAGCAACATGGCTTTTCAAAAGGGGATCAATGCGTGGTGCTTCCCAAAGGAAACGAGCGTGCAAGAAATGTTTCGCCAGGCGAAAGCACATGGCTATCAAGGGGTAGAACTGAATTTGGACGAGGGAGATGCTCCCTTTCATTTAGAGATGACAGAGCAGGAATTGAAAGGCTTGGCGGACGAGGCTCGCGGACTAGGATTGGAGCTGCCAAGCGTCTCTACTGCCCTTTTGTGGAAATATCCGTTGACACACAATGAGGAAGCGATCCGCGAGAAAGGCATTCGTGTTGTCGAGAAAATGATAGAGGCGGCAAGCATTTTTGGCTCACGGACTGTTCTTGTCGTCCCAGGTCTCGTAACGGCTGAGGTGTCGTATGATACCGCCTATGAGCGGGCGCGTGAAGCATTGCAGCGCTTGGCGAAAAAGGCGGAGCAGCATCAGGTATACATCGGGGTAGAAAACGTATGGAACAAGTTTTTGCTCAGTCCGCTGGAGATGGCCCGCTTGATCGATGAAGTAGACAGTCCTTGGGTAGGCGCTTATTTTGATGTGGGCAACGTACTGCAATTCGGTTTTCCTGAGCAATGGATTCGTATTTTGGGCAAGAGAATCCAAGCTATTCACGTCAAAGATTTCAAGACGTCAACAGGAAACATCACAGGTTTCGTGCCGCTGCTCGCTGGCGATATTCCATGGAACCGTGTGGTGGAAGCGTTACGTGAGATCGGGTACGACGGCTACATCATCCCGGAAATCTCGCCTTACAGCCAGTTACCAGAGCAATTGATCGCGCATACGTCCCAAGCGTTGGACGCCATTTTTCAATCGTGAATGGACAGCAAGGATGTGAAGCGTAAGATGAATCAAGACAAACCATATGCCATCGGGATTGATTTGGGTGGTACAAAGATCATAGCCGCGATCGTCGACCAGCATGGCAACATCCTCAGTCAGGCGAACGCAGCGACTCAAACAGAAGAGGCAGCACAGGCAGTCATCGATCGTATTGGTGATTTGGTGCAGACTGTCCTAGACGATAGCGGCATCCATCTCTCTCGCATTCGCGGAATCGGGATTGCAACTGCGGGAATTATTGATACGCAGCGCCAAATGGTAATTTTTGCGAGCAATCTAAACTGGAGCGATGTGCCGATCGGCGCGATACTTCAGGAGCGATTCGGCGTAGCCGTGCAATTGATCAATGATGCCAATGCAGCAGCGGTAGCAGAATGGGCGTTTGGAAGTGCACGAGGCACGAAAGACTTGATCTATGTAACGGTCAGTACGGGTGTTGGTGCTGGCATTATTAGTGGAGGACGGCTGATTACTGGTGTTGGCGATAGTGCCGGGGAATTCGGGCATATTTCGATTGATCCGGAAGGTCCGCTGTGCGTGTGCGGGAATAGAGGATGCCTGGAAAATTACACGTCTGGACTGGCTTTGGCAAGTAGAGCAAGAGAGCAGCTTCTACAGGGCGTCACAAGCTCGTTGCTCGTTGAAAATGGGAATGATCTGAGTAGGATAACGGCTAGAGAGGTCGGAGAGGCAGCGGTTCGGGGAGATTTGCTCAGCATGACCTTGATGAAGGAAGCTGGTTATTATCTCGGGGTCGGGCTGACCAATCTGATCCATCTGTTCAATCCGCAGGTGATCGTCATTGGTGGCGGTGTGATGAAGAACGGACAGCTGCTGCTAGCCGAAGCGAAGAATGTCATTCGCGAGCGCTCTATCTCTCGGATGGCAAACCAAGTGAACATCCAGTTGACTACGATTGGAGCGGAAGCAGGCGTGCTCGGTGCAGCAGGCATGTATTATCCGTCCGAGCGTGAAATGGTTGAGGTATAACAAGAATGAAAGTGCTAGAAGCCGATGTTTGGTAGACATCGGCTTTTCCTGTTTCGTGTACAGTGCGAGTCATAGGAGCCTAGACCTAGATTCTATCTATTGGTAAAATATTGATTGGAAAATCTTCACATAACTTGATAGAGAGATTGACGGAGGGGTACCATGGCAGATGCCAAAACAGCAAAAGCAGCGAAGAAGCCCGGATTTTTCAAAGAACTCCTTACTTTTTTATTGGTAGTTGCCATCATCCTCGGAATTGCCAGCGGTGCTATTTTTTATTTATCTGGGAAAAACCTTGATGATCTACTAGGGGCGCGACCCGTAGCGAAAAAGGAAACGAATCAGCCTGCACCAGTAAGTCCGGTGTCTACAGGTCAGGAAGCGGGCACAAATCAGCAGTCGAATGCTGTACCTGTTTCGTCGGAGGGAAATAGTGCAACGGACGTGGCGATGCCAGCGGCTTATCCTGTTGAAACGGTAGGCCAACAAAGCAATGGTGAGGGACAAGTGGGACAACCAGCACTTCCGACTCAAAAGGGAGCGCTCAAGGGGACGATTACGTGGCAGTACAATGATTTTGTTGGAACGAAGCCAGAAGTGAATGCAAAGATTCTGCTCATTCGTACAGATTTTGATAAAAATACGATTACCGATGTAGAGGAGGGGGTATTTGCAATAGGTTTAGCTCCAAAAAACTCGGGATTATTTGCAGCAAAAGCAAATGGGTATGGAAACTACGAGCTTGGTAACTTGCCGGTTGGAGAATACCACGTCTTGGTCGTATCCGCACAAACTACTCGCAACATTGACCTGCCTGTGGATGAATATCCCATAACAAAATTGAAACCATACATACAAAAATGGGATGCATTTTTATCGATGAGTCTAATGGATAAGAAATATCAGGTCTCTACCATTACAATCGAAGAAGGTCAAACACTCGATTTAAGTCACGATTTTGGGAACACGTACTTTTAATGAGTGTTTTGGCCTTTAGACTCATAGGGTTTTCCCCCGCGATTCATGTATCATTAAACTATGGCACGTTTTGGCAGGAAAAACAGGTCAAACGTAATAGAATTTGTGGGTAAAGGGGTCGCAGCATGAAGGGAAAAAACAAAAGCATCATGATCGTCATGGCTCTGGTCATCGTCGCATTGCTGGGATACGCAGGCTATCGTTTCTTTGGTCCTGTGACACTGGCGGAAGGGTATTTGTACGAAGACGATACACGCATGCTCTACACGAGTGTCACGGTGAATAACGAGAAAGTAAACGTTGAAATGACGGATTCCATCGTCGAAGCAGAAGACAGCATCCCTGTTCTGAAAACCGAGTCGATCTTACTAGAGGGAACGCTGGATGGTCAGCAGCTGATCCTCAAAAATCCGGCAACTGGTCAGGATATCATGGGCACAGTGAAGGGTGATGAGCTCCAATTTGACGGGCTGCTTATGGAAGAGAATAAGGGATCGACAAGTCTGGTTGCCACAAACAAAAGCGCGTATGAAAGTAAATTGGCGACATTAACCAAGCGGACCAACGAGGAAGCGGAAGTCAAAAAGAAAGAAGTAGCAGAACAAAGAGTCAAAGAAGCAGCGCGTGTCGACTTCGCCAAAAAAGTCGAACAGACAGGGAAGCTAGAGGCTGACCTGATTGAAACGGCAAAGTATTTGGACGAGCTGCAATTTACGGATGAAGCGCAGTTTTCAAACGATCAAATAGCGGAGCTGCAAAGGCTTTTGGAGGAGATTCGTACTTATTCGAAGCAGCCAGGCTTAAGCAAAATGGAATATGAGGTCATGCAAGGAACGCTGGGCAGTATGAAGGTGTTGGTCGATGGGATGAACACGATGGATGGCTCGATCCAGGATAAAAATAAAAACATGCAGGAAATGATCGCTATCATGGAGACCGACATGAAGGATATCCAAACGATATGGGCGGAAGTCAAAGCGAGCGTGCAGGATGCCGAGAAGCGGGAAAAAGCGATCAATGCGGCAGTAAGGACGGCGACTGATTCCATCGCGCAGGCGAAACAGCGCCAAGGCTCGGTGGACAAAAGCGGGCAAGCAAAAGTGAAAGCATCGGCGAACAGTCTGTATCAACAAGCAGCGGATGTACTGAATCAGACAAAAGCAAAGTATGGTTTTTAGACAGGAACAAGGCTCTCATTCGGGAGCTTTTTCCCATTTGAGCACCCTTATCGTTTTCAGGTCGGAAAAATTATATTATTCTTATAGTATTACTAAGAAATATTCATTAAGGCAAATTTTCCAGGAGGAGTACGATGAGCGTCTACCAGAACATTACCGAATTGATTGGAAATACGCCGATTGTTCGACTGAGGCGCATGGTTCCTGAAGGAGCAGCAGAAGTTTTTGTGAAGCTGGAGAAATTCAATCCGTCCGGGAGTGTGAAGGACCGCGCTGCCTACAATCTGATTTTGACGGCTGAGCAAGCGGGACTGATCCAACCGGGGGATACGATCATAGAGCCGACGAGCGGCAATACCGGAATCGGCTTGGCGATGAATGCCGCAGCAAAAGGCTATCGGGCGATTTTGGTCATGCCTGACAATATGTCGAAGGAACGGATCAATATTTTGAAAGCGTATGGGGCAGAGGTTGTTTTGACACCGAGCGAGCTGAGGATGCCGGGGGCGATTGCCAAAGCGCAGGAGCTGCAAAAAGAGATTCCACGCAGCTTTATTCCTCAGCAATTTGAGAATCAGGCCAACCCGGACATTCATCGAACGACGACGGCTGAGGAAATTTATTCGCAAACGAATGGTCGACTGGATGCGTTTGTCGCCACAGCTGGGACGGGTGGGACGATTACCGGAACAGGCGAAGCGTTGCGCGAAAAGCTCCCGGAGCTGTATATCGCTGTCGTCGAACCAAAAGGCTCCCCGGTTCTGTCAGGCGGAAAGCCTGGTCCACATAAACTGGTAGGCACGAGCCCTGGTTTTGTCCCACAAATCCTCAATACAAGCATCTATAATGAAATCATTCAAATCGCAGACGAAGACGCCCTGCAAAGCATGCGGCAGCTTGCAGCGTTGGAAGGGATTCTCGTCGGACCTTCATCGGGTGCCGCGGTCTTTGCTGCCATCACGATTGCAAAAAGGCTGGGAGTGGGAAAGCGGGTCGTTTGCATTGCGCCTGATACAGGGGAGCGGTATTTGAGTATGAATCTTTTCTAATAGGAGAAAAGGCGATGAGCAACGAAAAACACGCGGTGATCATCGGGGCTGGGTTGAGCGGGCTCGCATCAGCGCTTGCCTTGAAGCAAATGGGCTGGCAAGTGACGCTTTATGAGCAGGCAAAAGAGCATAAAGGCATCGGTGCTGGAATCGTTTTGGCTGCCAATGCCATGAAGGCATTGGATAAGCTGGGAGTTGGACAGGAAGTACGCGAGCTTGGGGCAGCTGTCCGCTCCGCACGAATTCGCGACTGGAAGGGCAATTTGTTAGTCGAGCTGCCTGTTGCGGAACAAGCAGAACGGTACGGGGCTGACAGCTACTTGATTCATCGCGCGGATTTACAGCAGGCACTATTGGCAAAAGTCTCGACGCTGGAATTTGTTTTGGGCAAGCAGCTCATTTCTTTTTCGCAAGAAGAGGAAGGGGTTCAAGCCGTTTTTGCAGATGGGTCAAGTGCACATGGGGCGATTCTGATCGGAGCGGACGGCATACACTCTCGTGTTCGGAAGAAGCTGTTCGGTGAAGAGTCGATGAGATACTCTGGGTACACGGCGATTCGCGGGATTGCTACTTACCAAGACCCTCGTTATCCACTGGAATCAGGAGGAGGCTTTGAAGCATGGGGCAGGGGGATTCGCTTCGGGTTTTCCCATATCGGCAACAATCGAATTCATTGGTTTGCCGCCATCAATGCACCTGAGGGAGAAAAAGATGGGCCGCTGGGCCGGAAGCGAGAGACTTTGCACCGATTGGACGGCTGGTATGAGCCAGTACGTGCGGTGATTGAGGCAACAGAGGATGCAGCCATCTTGCGGCATGATATTTACGACCGTACACCACTCAAGAGATGGAGTGAGGGCCGGGTTACATTAGTAGGCGATGCAGCACATCCGATGCTGCCGAACCTAGGTCAAGGGGCGGGTCAGGGAATGGAAGACGCACTCGTGCTGGCCAGATGCTTGGCAGAAAACGACAAGGACTCGGCTCATGCTTTGCGTATGTATGAAGAGCTACGGAAGAAGCGGGCGAATGCGATTGTGAAAGGTTCCCGCTTGATGGGAGCAGTTACCCAATGGGAAAATCCACTGGCCGTCGCGGCACGTCATTTCATGCTAAAAACGATCCCTGCCCGTATCCAGAGTAGAAGACTGGACTGGATTGTCGGTCACGAGGTGTGAGTACGGCGGCTGCAAAAAAAGGCAAGGAGCATGAGGCCCTTGCCTTTTAACATCGATCGCTTATTGATGACGTGCCTGATAGGCAAGTAATGCTGCAATGAATAACTGACCAGTTTGAATCATAGAGCGCTCATCGACATCGAATTTGGGATGATGATGCGGATACGTCGCCTGGATCTCCGGGTTGCGTCCACCGACCATGAAGAAGGTAGCGGGGCGCTCTTGGGCAAAGTAAGCAAAATCCTCTCCGCCCATGCCTGGTGGGATTTTTAGTACGCGCTCCTCACCAAAAATACGTTTGGCTTCTACTGCAAGTAGCGGAGTCTCTGTCTCATCGTTCCAAGTAGCTGGGTAGCCGCGTTGGTACATGATTTCGCAAGTAGCGCCGACTGCCTGGCAGCTGGCTTCCACGATACGGTTCAGAGATTGCTCGACAGCGACTCTTACTTCCTCGTCATACGTGCGGACCGTCCCTTTGAGCCTCACTAGATCAGGAATGACGTTGAACGCTTCGCCCCCGCCCACGAAGGAGCAAACAGACAGGACAACTTGTTTCAGCGGATCTACCTGACGGCTGGCAATCTGCTGCAAATTCATGACAACCTGACTACCCAATACGATTGGATCAATAGAGGTATGAGGATAAGCGCCGTGACCGCCTTTTCCGTACAGAACGATCTCGAAGCTGTCTGCTGCTGCCGTAATGTAGCCATGACCGATCCCGACAGTGCCTACGGGAAGCTCTGAGGCGACGTGCGCGCCATACACAACATCGACTCCCTCGAGGCAACCCGCCTCCACCATGGCTTTGGCGCCACCAGGTGGCAGTTCTTCCGCGAATTGATGTAGGAATACCACATTTCCTGGGAGCTCGTCGCGAAACTCACTCAACACTTGCGCGACTCCCAAAAGTCCGGAGGTATGTATATCGTGACCGCACGCGTGCATGACGCCAGGAATGCGAGACTTATACGGTACTTCTTTTTCATCTTGAATGGGCAAGGCATCGAAGTCAGCACGCAACGCCACTGTTTTTCCTGGCTTTCCACCCCTCAAGAGACCGACAACTCCCATGCCGCCGACACCGGTTTGTACTTCTATACCAAAAGAAGCCAGCTTGTCCGCAACTTTCTTCGCTGTGTTTTCCTCCTGAAAGGAAAGCTCGGGATACATATGCAAATCACGTCTGAATGAAACAAGCTCTGGATAAATCTCCTGCAGTCGGGCAAACCATTTTTCTTCCATCGAACCCACTCCTTTTTCCTAGGGAAAGAGATTGGTATTTCGTATTCGTCTTATTATAAAAATATTCCGAATCATAATTCAATGTATGATTTCGAGAACTATAATGAAGCTAAATTCATATTATGTAGACATTTCCAGTAGAAATCTCTAGAATATTAGAGAGACATGTTCAAAAAGTCGTGTTTTTAGTACAACTGCGTAATCAAAAGACTACTTTTTGAACAGATGGATTGAGGAGATTATGACGAGTCCAACACAACCAAAAAATCCTAGAGTACTACTCATTATGCTCATTTCTGGCATCCTTGTTTTGATCTTGACTTGTGTAAGCATCGCGATTTCCTATTTCAATACGATTCAATCCGTCCGACTCTCCATTGCGAATCAAAGCATGAAAGCTGCTTCTACAGTAGCAGACAGTCTAGATGTTGACGCGTATCAGGAGTTTTTACGAAATCCGGTAAAAGAGACGCCCGCCTATAAACGAATCGAACAGCAATTGAATCAAGCGCGTGAGCAGTTCGGTCTGCTGTATTTATACACGATTCAAGTCAATGAAGACAGGCAGAGTGGTCGCGCGATGATCGTCGCAAGGCCTCCAAATGCGAAGCAAAATTTTGATATCGGTATGCCTATTGTTCTATCTTCTAAGCACATTCAAATGATTTACGAAGGATCATCAACGTACTACTCAGAGATTATCAGGGATCCAGATTACGGGGTCTACATGTCTGCTGGCGCGCCGCTTAGAGATAGAGAAGGAAGAATCATCGGAATCATCGGAGTAGATACGGACGTAGCCATCATCGAGGACATTGGAAATGATGTCGTTCGTAGTAGCATTCCTGTTTTTGCGATTCAAGGTTTGTTTGTCGTCGTACTGATCTTCCTGGTTCTTTGCATGGAACGCTGGTACCAACGCGCTATCAAGGCAGCAGTTGGCGAAACGGAAGAAACCTATCAGGATGAATTGCGCTCCGTCATTTGTTCGATGCGCTCCATACGCCATGATTTCGTCAATCACATGCAAGTGCTCTATGGTTTGATCGAATGCGGATATTATCCAAAAGCACGGGATTACGTGCAGTCGTTGCTGAAAGAAACCAAGCTTCTGGACCTCACCGTGAGGTTTGCGAACCCTGCCTTAATGGTATTGCTTCACACCAAATGGGAGCAGGCTAAATCCAAACAAATCGTGATGCAATTTGAAGAATGTTCTGATCCACTCGATAGCATTCCATCCATTGATCTGATCAAAATTTTATCGAATCTTATTGATAATGCGATTGAAGCGGCTGATCTAGCGGATGGGGAAAAGCGAATCAGCATTTATTTTTGCTGTGATGAAGAACAGGTTGTTTTCCGCGTTGAAAATACAGGACCGGAAATAACGCCAGAACAACGTGCGCGCATTTTCGAGAATGGATTTACAACGAAAACAGAGAAAAAATGCGGCGCGCGCGGAACGGGTCTGACGATCGTAGACGCAGTCGTTCACAAGTACAAGGGGAAAATTGAGGTTTGGTCCGAGCGGGGAATCACGAGATTTACCGTCCGGTTGCCTGTGAAATAGGCTAGTAACGAAAACATTCTAGGAAGAAAAGAAAAGCCGTCAATTCATTGACGGCTTTTTGCTTTTGCAATTCGCTATGCATTTTTGCCTGGCACTGGCTGTGCGATTTGGCTATCCTGAGCTTGAAATGGACGTGAGATCGAGTAGAAAGCAAAACCGAACGAAAGCAGGACGAACACTGCTCCAACCCAAGGCGTGTAGATAACGGATGACCGTTCGACGACGAGACCGCCAGCCAGAGAACCAAGGGCGATACCTAAATGCTGGGCAGAAGTGTTCAAGCTTAATTGAATGTCTGCGGTAGCAGGTGAGCAGGAGATCAAATAGTTTTGCTGTGCTGGCGAGATAGCCCAGCTAAGCGCACTCCAAATGACCATGATGGGCAAGAACAAATACAGCGAACCTGTAAAAAACGGCAAGATACACATGATCAAGCCAAACACCGGAATAATGAACAGGATGCTCTTGGTTGCTCCCCATTTGTCTGAAATCCAACCGCCAATACCACCGCCTGCAACGGCAGCAATCCCGAACAAGAGATAAATCCAGCTCAATGTCGTTCCGGCCACATTCATCGTCGTTTGCAGATAAGGAGTAAAGTATGCATACAGCGTCAAGTGACCTGTCAGCATTAACAAGACGATAAACAATGCGCTGAATAGCTTGCCGCTACGGAGGGTAGTGATTTGATCACGCAACGGAATCGGCGGTGCAGTTTGAACTTTTGGCAAAAACATGAAGATAAAAATCATCGCAACGACACTAAGAGCCGCAATCAGCCAAAACGGGGCACGCCATCCGAAGGCATTGCCCAGAGCCAGTCCGACAGGGACGCCGAGAACGAGTGAACCGCTAATCCCCATGAAAATAACGCCGATGGCACGACCGCGATAGGCAGGTTCCACAAGATTCGTCGCAATGGTAATCGACATTACAATCAGGATGGAACTGCTTGCTGCGCTCAAGATGCGCGCCGTCATTAATACAGCGTAGCTCGGACTAAGTGCTGCGAGCACATTACTCAAGAAAAAGGCGGCTAAGGCATACAAGTATAGCTTTTTGCGCTCAACACGCCGCGTAACATGCAGGAGTAGAGGAGCGGCAACAGCAAATGCAAGCGAGAAAATGGTGATTAATTGTCCGGCAGCGCTAATCGATACCTGAAGATCACGAGCAATCAGATCGAGGGTACCACCGATAATCAATTCCACCGTACCTACGACAAAGGTAGCAATCGCTAGGATGAAGACACGTGGATTCAAAACAATAGCTCCTCTCAAGTGAAAAGGTTACTACCATAATAGTAACCTTTTTTGTCGTGTGCAACTAGAAATTTCTCCATATAAATAGAAAAGACTCTGGCCAAAAGCCAAAGTCCAGGTATTGTCAGTAACGGAGACGGATGATCATCTTGCGGATTTCTTCATCGTCAAAAAGTTGATCCACATATTTTTGGGTGATTTTTGTCAGCGCGACATCATGGTAAAAAGAATCGGCAAAAAATTTGACGAACGGTTGACCGCGTGTCTTGATCGCATGCCAGCCCGTGTCTTCCTCTCCTGCAAAAATCATTTCATCTTGATCTGCTACGATTAGCTGATAGCGCTCCAATCCTTGATGCTCTTGCACAGGGATAAAGGAATGAACACAGGAAAGCTTGGTGTTAATCTGCCCGATCACCAAGGCTTCGATCTCCACCCCTTCCTTTTCTTTCATCTCCAGTAGAGGTACATACTCCAAAAAATCATCGGACCAGGCAGAGATGCGAATAGACCGTGTTGCTCGTTGGATCAATTGTTTGCATTCCGCGCGTATCGATTCGTCAACCTTCAAGCTCCAGACCCTGTCATCGCGTACGGTTTTATGAGAAAGCGAGCTGGTCAAGTTTTTGACGTCCGTTTGAAATTGTCGGGTCAGCTTTTCTACCAGGCTGTCCAGAGGAAGGGCTGTATACCGCTTTTTCTTTTCCGATACGGTGTCAAGGACCATCCCCTTCTCGACCAGACGATTCAACACTTCGTAAATTTTCGCCTTCGGCACCCCCGAATGCTTCACGACCATTGCCGCATCGAGAGGCTCACCGCTAGACGCCAACGCTTCATAAACTTTACTCTCATACAGAGAAAAACCAAATGTTTGCAGCATTAAAATCCTCCATGGGAAAACACGAGCATTTTTATTTGATCGTACCGATAATCGAGTTGTTTTGCAAGGAAGAGGAGGAGACGAAAGGAATCATTTACCGAAAAATATCGAGTTTTTTCGACAAAATTCGCAATATTTTTTGTAGGTCTTTAGACGGTAGACACACCAAGCATATATCAAATAGAGACCCTATGCATAAATGATCAGCCGAAAATTCGGCACTTGTTGCAAGTAGGTCGATAGCCTTATTGAGCAATTTCTTTTGAACGGGAAGGTTTTTTTGTCGAAGGAAAAAATTTGGCAAAGATTACGTATCGCGTAATAATTAAGAATAGTCGGAACTGGGGGTTTGATTATTCCGATGCATCACAAATAGATAGAAAAAGAGGGTGAACCGTAGTGAAGAAAGGCAAGAAGCTCTTATCCGTTTTATTTTCCTCCTCACTCGTGCTCAGTACTTTCGTGGCTGCACCTACAGCTGGTTTGGCCAAATCAAAAGAGGACAAGCATGATCTGCATGTAGACTTGTCCACTGTTAACCTGGAGCGACTGATTAAAGGGTTAATCGAGCAGGGAATCATTGATGAAGACGCTGATCAGGAAGAGATTGACGAGGCGCTGCTCGAGTACTTGGAAGACAAAAAAGTACCGCACGGCATTGACGAATCCAGTTCTTACGGTAAGGAAGCGAGCAGAGGTCAGCAGGCAGCTTTGGCTGAGGCTGTGCAAAAAGTGGCTGAGATGGAGGACGGCGATGAATTGCGTTCTTCCAAACGTCTACATACCGATAACATCGTTGTTGCTCTTATTGAGTTTCCAGATCGGGAGCATAACCAATTACCAAAAGTGAGTGACTCGCTTTGGACGGAAGACTTCAACGAAAAGCATTATAAAGAGATGCTGTTTGATCAGAAGGGGTACGAAACTCCTGAAGGAATCAGCATGACAACAATGTCGAAATACTTCTATCTGCAATCGGGAAGATCGTGGACAGTTGATGGTGTGGTAACGCCGTGGCAAATGGCAGAGAATGGCTACAAGTATTATGGAGAAAACTCCAAGGCCGGTGACGATTCCAATCCGCGCGATCTGGTAATCGAGACGCTTGCGGCAGTTGGGGAATCCATTGCTGGGAAAGAGGAATTGTACGATCAACGCGATCCCTATGACTTTGATGGCGATGGTGACCTGATGGAGCCGGATGGCAATCTGGACAACCTCATGCTCGTTCATGCAGGGATTGGAGAAGAGACAGGGGAAGATCCAGATGCGATCTGGTCTCACCGTTGGACCTTGAAAAAACCAGTGGATATTCCAGGCACAAGCCTCAAAGCGTTTGATTACATGATCCAACCTGAAGATGGCGCACCAGGTGTATTCACTCACGAATACGGACACAATCTCGGTTTGCCAGACTTGTATGACACGTCAAGAGCCGGAAAAGATTCGCCAGTAGGCGCTTGGTCCCTCATGTCGTCCGGTAGCCATACAGGTAAAGTCTTCCAAACGGAACCGACAGGCCTTGATCCTTGGTCCAAAATGGTTCTGCAACAAATGTTTGGCGGCAACTGGATTGCTCCGACTGTTCTGGACTACAAGGATGTAGAAAAACGCAAGAGAACAGTTCCGCTCATTGATGCGAGCAGCACCGAGAAAAGCGGAAAAGTCGTTAAGCTGAATATGCCGAAAGTTGAAAAGAAACCGCCGGTTGAGCCAAAAGATGGTGGATACGCATACTTCTCGGATGAAGGCAACAAACTGAACACCAAAATGACTTCCGATGTGATCGATTTGACTGGGGTTAGCTCCGCAACGATGAAATTCGATTCGTGGAGAAGCATTGAGGAAGGTTATGACTACCTGAACGTCAATGTGATCGATGCGGATACAGGTGAGAAAAAAGAAGTGCAGAAATTCGATGATGTAACAAAAGGCTGGGACAAAGAAGAAATCAGCCTGAATGAGTTTGTCGGTAAAAAAGTGCAAGTCGAGTTTAACTATGTGACTGACACTGCTTACGTGTTGGACGGCTTCTATCTCGATAACTTTGAAGTAGAGGCAGATGGACAAGTCATCTTCGCGGATGATGCAGAGGGTGAGAAGAAGTTCAAATTGGATGGCTTCGTCCACTTCGATGGAAAAGGTAAAATGTACGATGCGTACTACCTGGTTGAGCTGCGCTCTCACGAAGGAATTGACGCTGGACTGAAGTACTTCCGCCGCAACGACTCCTTCTTCACGTATGATCCAGGTATGGTGATCTGGTACTTTGATGGTCGCTTCGAAAGAACCCGTGACAACAATACGAGCCAGCATCCAGGCTACGGCTTGCTCGGTGTAGTAGATGCCCATCAGGAAGTACGTTACTGGAACAATGATGAGGGTAACAAAAAGGCAATTGCAGACTCCCGTTATCAGGTGAACGATGCTGCGTTTAGTCCTAACAAAACATCTGGAATGGATCTGGATTACATTTTTGGAACGATGCAATACGAGCCGTTAAAAGGCGTTAAGGAGTTTGACGACAGTGAGGACTACTCGATGCCGGAAGTACCGGAAGTCGGAAAAATCCTGCAGCAAATCGGCTTGCAAATCAAGCTGAAAAAAGTAGACAAAAAGTTCACGGAGGCTTCGGTTGAGTTCTCCATTGACAAAGATTAATCCATAAGCCAAAAGACGCCACACAGCGCCAAGCTGATGTTTGGCGTCTTTTTCGTTTCTATGATTAGTGGTCTAAGCTCGGCTAAATCGCAATAGGCTATAACAATGAACGACAAGCTGCCTGAGGTAATTGCGCGTAAGAAAGACTACCTTTTGTACAGGCATAGGAATCGCGCCCGGCAGCAAGGGGGGATTAATCATGCTGCATATTGTCGCTTGCATTAAGCAAGTGCCGGACACCAAAATCATCAAGATGAATCCGAAGACAAATACGATGGACCGCGCCAGTGCGCCAGCCATTCTCAATCCGTATGACGCACATGCGGTGGAAGAAGCCGTTCGGTTGAAAAATCGATATGGGGGTGTGGTCTCGGTCGTTACGATGGGACCGCCACCAGCGGTGAAGGCCATTCGGAAATGTATCGAGATCGGAGCTGACGCCGGCTATCTGGTAACGGATCGTGCATTTGCCGGAGCAGACACATTGGCGACCAGCTATGCGATTACCAAAGCCATTGAGAAGATTGCAGAAAGCCAGCCAGTAGACCTTGTCATTTGTGGGAAGATGACCATCGACGGTGATACGGGACAAGTCGGACCGGGTGTCGCCAGACGATTGGATATTCCGCCGCTTACGTGTGTGAAAAAAGTAGTGGAGATAAACAAAGAGCAAGGTTACGCCATCGTGCATCGAAAGCTGGAGGATGGTTATGAAGTCATACAGTCGACCTTGCCTTGTTTGTTTTCCGTGGAGAAGGAGATTAACGAGGTGCCCTATTCTCCGCTGCCCAACATGCTTCGAGCTGCAAGATATAATCCCGTCGTCTGGTCCGTCGATGACTTGAGGGATATCGATCGAACGCAGTTAGGACTGAAGGGCTCTCCTACCATCGTCGCAAAAGTTTGGCCCCCAGAGAAGCCAAAGGGTGGCGAAATGCTCGAAGGTAGTGCCAGCGAGCAGATCGCACGCTTGATGGAAATTTTGCACGATAAACAGCGAATGTTTCGGGTGAAGGAGGAGCAGATATGAATCTAGATGATTTTCGTGGCATCTGGGTGTATGTAGAGGTGAGTGACGGCCGTATCGCGCCTGTATCACTCGAGCTGCTGGGGGCGGGAAGACAAATGGCTGACAAGCGAGGCGTGCCGCTTGCTGGCTTGTTAATCGGAGATGGAGTCAGGGAGTTGGCCCACGCTGTGTTTCCATACGGTGCGGACCAAGTGTATGTATACGATCACAAGATTTTTCATAATTACCGAACGGAGTCCTACATGCGGGCAGTCATCGAATGTGTCCAAAAGCACAAGCCCGAAATCATCTTGTACGGGGCAACTTCAACCGGAAAAGATTTGGCGAGCGCTGTCGCGACGGACTTGGAGACAGGCCTGACCGCGGATACTACCATGCTCGATGTGAACGCGGAGACAGGTTTATTGGAGGCAAGCCGTCCGGCGTTTGGCGGCAACATCATGGCGACTATTTTGTGCAAAAAACATCGACCGCAAATGGCGACCGTGCGCCCAAAAGTCATGAAAGCTCTTGAGCCAGAGGAGTCACGTACAGGAGAGATCATCGAAGAAATCATGGAGCTGCGTGAAGAAGACATTCGCACAAAAGTACTGAAAATCGTCCGGGAGACGAAGGAAAAGGTGCGGCTGGATGAGGCTGATGTGATCGTCGCTGGTGGAAAGGGACTCGGAAACAAGGACGGCTTTGCGCTCATTCATCGCTTCGCAGAGCGAATAGGGGCAACCGTCGGGGCCAGCAGAGATGCGGTGGAAGCAGGATGGATCGATCATGAACATCAGGTAGGACAGACGGGAGTGACTGTCACGCCCAAAATTTACTTTGCTATCGGCATATCGGGAGCTATCCAGCATTTGGTCGGCATGCGCAACTCGGGATTGATCATTGCCATCAATAAAGACCCGAATGCACTCATCTTCCAGTCTTGTCACTACGGTATTGTCGGTGATGCTTTTGAAATTGTGCCATTGCTCATTGAAGCATTCCAAAAGGAGCCGGACAAGGAGGTAACGTATGGCTGAGAAATTTGATGTGATTATTGTCGGAGCAGGTCCGGCTGGAACCGCTTGTGCTTATACGCTTGCCAAAGCGGGTGTAAATGTACTGTTGATGGAGCGCGGAGAATATCCGGGTTCCAAAAATGTCATGGGAGGTGTTTTGTATCGCAAAACGTTGGAAGACATCATCCCCGAATTTTACAAAGAGGCGCCTGTTGAACGGCCGATAGTCGAGCAGCGGTTCATGATGCTCGATAAGGAATCAGCCATTAATTTCAGCTATAAGGGCATGGAGTGGGCCCAGGAACCCTATAACAATTTCACGGTGCTGCGGGCAAAATTTGACCAGTGGTTTGCAGATAAAGCCGTGCAGCAGGGAGCGCTTTTGCTCAATGAGACAGTTGCTTTGCAGTGCATTGTGGAAAATGGAAAGGTAGTCGGTGTAAAAACAGATCGACCGGATGGAGATCTATACGCAGATGTTGTCGTTCTAGCAGACGGCGTCAACTCCTTGCTGGCAAAATCGTTAGGTTTCCACAAAGAGTTTCGCCCAGATGAAGTAGCGCTCGCTGTCATGGAAGTACTGAAGCTGGATCGCAAAATAATCGAGGATCGCTTTAACTTGGAGGGCGATCACGGGTGTACGATTGAAATATTCGGGGATTCGACCAAAGGGATTTTGGGGACGGCTTGGTTGTATACGAATAAGGACAGCTTGAATATTGGCGTAGGGACAATGCTGTCGGGTCTGATCAAAAACAAGATCAAGCCGTATGAGTTGTTGGACTATGTGAAGAATCACCCGATGATTCGACCGTATATCCAAGGCTGTGAGCAGCAGGAATACTTGGCGCACCTGATTCCCGAGGGTGGATATCGTTCCATTCCAAAAGTTGTCGGCAATGGTGTACTAGTCGTAGGCGATGCTGCCCAGCTCGTCAATGCGATCCATCGAGAGGGATCGAATATGGCAATGGCATCTGGTGTCATGGCGGCGGAAACGATCCTCGCGGCAAAAGAGGTGGGGGACTATTCCGAAAAAATGCTCGACGGATACCGAATCAATCTGTTGAACAGCTTTGTCGGTCAAGATTTGAAAAAGTATAAGGACGCAACGCATCATTTTGAAAAATTCCCGCAGTATTTCGAACAGTATATTCCGATGATGAACAAAGCGGCGAGTCAGATGTTTACGGTTGATGGCAGCTCGAAATGGAGCAAGCAGAAAAAAATCTGGAACGATCTCGGCTCTGCGAAGGACAAGTGGAAAATGGCGCGTGACTTGATGAATGCGTGGAGGGTGATGAAGTGATGCAGGATCTACCGAAGGGTCAGTCAATCGAGGAGAAACAGTACCTTGTGCGCTTCAAAGCGGATACGGAGTCACATCTGCATGTACTCTCCGCAGATGTTTGTGCGACGCAATGCCCTGAGAAGCTCTGTACGATCTTTTGTCCTGCGGAAGTATACAAATGGGAAGAAGTGCGGATGCACGTCGGTTACGAAGGGTGTCACGAGTGTGGGAGCTGCCGCATTGGTTGTCCGTACGAAAATATCAAATGGGTGTATCCGAAGGGTGGACACGGAATCATCTTCAGACTCGGGTAATGGGCGGCGATGAGCGGTGATACAAGTAGGCGATCTGGTCGTATACGTAAAGGATGGCGCAAAGGGAGTCGTTGTTCATATTGAGGAGGACCGCTTCCAGGTAAAGTGGGAAGATGATTTTGTCAGCTGGGAGAAAAGAGAGTTGTTACTGACCAGCCCATTGGAACATGGCTATCCCTCAAAACAGAAAGAACAGCGGGAGTAAATTCCCACTGTTCTTTTGTTTTGGGTGAATTCGACTATTCGTTACGGACTGAATAAGGAAGCACCCGAGCATAAGCCCCCTCGATTCGAAAACAGCCGAGAACTGGTTGGGGAGACGCGAGCGATACGATGAGATACGCGGCCTCCGGGTAATGACAGTAAGCAATATCTTCAAGTGACGGAATGGGGGGTGCAGTAGGATGGGAGTGATAGATCCCGACCAAATGCTCCCCGCGCAACGCCATTTTGTGGAAAACCTGTTGAATCTGCTTTGGGTCCATAGCAAAGGCGACCGGGCTTTTCAATAAATTTTCCATACGCCAAACCGTCTGTGCACTCCCATTTCTACCGGAAAGCAATCCGCACGTTTCATTTGGCCTCTTCCCCAAGGAATCTCGGATGATTTCATCCCAGACTGCACGGGTCATGGAAAAGGGGGTTTCTATAAGATTAGCCCTGCCAACGCCTGCCGCAGCAACCTCCACTTGTTCTAGTCTGGACGGACGGTTGGACTCTGTGAACCGGACCGGATTTTGGCAATGGTGATGGCGGCATTCTCGATGGACGCTGGGCTGGATGGACTTGATGCTGCTGACGTTGTTGATACAGTGCACGCATTTGTTCAGGTGTCATGGTTTTTCCTCCCTTTCTGGACTGTATTATGTTGTATTCAGGATAGATTCACATGGTAACGGCTCTCGCACATTTTCACTTTTTCAGCGAAACGGGTTGAAGGCGTTGACATTTGGGGGGTAGGGCATCTGCATTTTTACTGGTGTGGAAGATAATTGCTGACTGGAGGGATCGGAGCTTGGCATGAATTGGGTATTTGGTTGGAAGTGGGTGTTTGGCTGGAATCGTGTGTTTGGTTGAAAGTGGGGATTTTGCTGGAATTGACTGAATGCTTTATTCGTTCGAGCTTCTTTTTGAGTGAATTCTTTAATGATTTGCTTGTATTTTTCTTCATTGTTCTGGAGTTCTTTCACCACGTTTTTGAGTCCAGTTATCATCTTCTTCAACACTTGCTCCTGGGATGTAAACTCTTCAATGGCTTTTTCTTTTTCCGTTAACAAGATGTCATATTTTTGGGTTGTTTTCTCCAGGACTTCGTTCCATTTATTTTTTTGGAGAGAGAGGTTCGCGAGCTTTTCATCGGCTTCCTTAAGCTGTTGCTGAACAGCTTTATTACGATCCTGCTCCTTCGCTACTTGCTGTAGTGTTTCTTTTAACTCCGACTGGAGATTCTTAACGGTGCTTTGTGTTCGTTGTATTTCTTCGTCGCGTTTTTGTAGGCTTTGCTGCAATTCTTGCTCATGCAGTGAATGAGATTCGGCCAGCTTTTTATAGTCAGCGATGAGTTGATTTTTCGTCAACCGTACTGCTTCCAGCTCAAGAAGAGCTTCAGTTAATTGGTGAGAAATCTCTTCATGCTTTGCTGTCCAGCTTTGATCGAGATCTGTTGCTTTTTGCAACATCTCATGGCGGGTGGCTTCTAGTTCTTGCTCTCGGGTGTAAAAATCTTGATTCTGCACTTGTAGCTCCTGCTCCCGGGCTTGCAAATCTTGGCTCTGTACCTGGATCTCTTGCTCCTGAGAGAGTAGCGCCTGTTCCAATGTGTTTAGTTCTTGCTCCCGAGTAAGCAACTCCTGTTCACGAGTGTATAGGATATGCTCTTGAGCCTGCAGCTCCTGTTCTTGGTTCTGTAGCTCTTGATCTCGCGCGTTCATATCTTGCTTCATCGTGAGTAACTCTTGCTCGTGGGAGTGGATTTCCTGCTCATGAGAGAGAAGCTCCTGTCCGCGAACCTGTAGCGCTTGCTCTCGGGATTGAAGTCCTTGTTCTTGAACCTGCAACTCCTGGCTCTGAGCCATTAGCGCATCCTTCTGAAAGAGGTTGGCTTGCTCCCAATCACGAAGCTCCTGTTCTTGGGTCTTGAGCTCTTGTTCTTGAACCTGCAATGACTGCGTGTGAGCCTGTAGCTCTTTTCCTTGCGCCTGCAGATCTTGGTCATAATCGTTAAGTTCTTCTTCCCGTGCTTGTAGCTCTCGTGTCTGCGAGAGAAGTACTTGATCTCGCGCCTGTAGCCCTTTCTCGAAAGCGAGCAGATCCTGTTCTTTCGTCTGGAGGTTATGATTTTGTGAGAGGAGTTCTTGCACTCGCGCTTGCAACTCTTGCTCAAGAGAGTAAAGGTCCTGCTCTCGCGCTTGAAGGTATTGCGTCTGAGAGAGAAGGTCTTGCCCTCGCACTTTAAGCCCTTGTTCGAGGATTGTTAGGTCTTGTTCTTTCGTCTCAAGCTCTTGTTCGAGACCGAGAAGGCCCTGTTCCCGTGCATTTAGGTCT
>NZ_JBIAOR010000002.1:373306-374777 GCF_042878995.1 Brevibacillus sp. NPDC003359 | reverse complement strand
TAGGTCTTGTGTCTGAGAATGCAGCTCTAGCTCTTTGGAAGTGAGCTGTTGTTCTTTTGTCTGTAGGTTTTGTGCTAGGGATTGAAGGTCTTGCCCTTGTGTGTGTAGTTCTTGCTCGAGACCGAGAAGGTCCTGTTCCCGTGCATTGAGTTCTTGCGTCTGAGAATGCAGCTCTAGCTCTTTGGAAGTGAGCTGTTGTTCTAATGTTTGCAGGTTATGCGTTAGGGATTGGAGGTCTTGCCCTTGCGTCTGAAGTTCTTGTTCGAAATTGAGAAGGTCTTGCTTCCGTGCATTGAGGTCTTGTGTCTGAGAATGCAGCTCTAGCTCTTTGGAAGTGAGCTGTTGTTCTTTTGTCTGTAGGTTTTGTGCTAGGGATTGAAGGTCTTGCCCTTGTGATTGAAGTTCTTGCTCGAGACCAAGAAGGCCCTGTTCCCGTGCATTGAGGTCTTGTGTCTGAGAATGCAGCTCTAGCTCTTTGGAAGTGAGCTGTTGTTCTTTTGTCTGCAGGTTGTGAGCTAGGGATTGAAGTTCTTGTCCTTGTGTCTGCAGTTCTTGCTCGAGACCGAGGAGTTCCTGTTCCCGTGCATTGAGTTCTTGCGTCTGAGAATGCAGATCTAGCTCTTTGGAAGAGAGCTGTTGTTCTTTAGTCTGCAGGTTGTGAGCCAGGGATTGAAGGTCTTGCCCTTGCACTTGCAATTCTTGTTCGAGAACGTGAAGGTCCTGTTCTCGTGCATTGAGGTCTTGCGTCTGAGAATGCAGCTCTAGCTCTTTGGAGGAGAGCTGTTGTTCTTTTGTCTGCAGGTTGTGAGCCAGGGATTCAAGATCTTGCCCTTGTGTCTGAAGTTCTTGCTCGAGACCGAAGAGTTCCTGTTCCCGTGCATTGAGGTCTTGCGTCTGAGAATACAGCTCCAGCTCTTTGGAAGTGAGCTCTTGCTCTTGTGTCTGAAGTTCTTGCTCGAGACCGAGGAGTTCCTGTTCCCGTGCATTGAGTTCTTGCGTTTGAGAATGCAGCTCCAGCTCTTTGGTAGTGAGCAGTTGTTCTTTCGTCTGCAGGTTCTGCGCTTTGGATTTCAGCTCTTGCCCTTGTGCCTGCAACTCTTGCTCAATACTGAGAAGGTCCTGTTCCCGTGCATTGAGGTCTTGCGTTTGAGAATGCAGCTCCAGCTCTTTGGTAGTGAGCAGTTGTTCTTTCGTCTGCAGGTTCTGCGCTTTGGATTTCAGCTCTTGCCCTTGTGCCTGCAACTCTTGCTCAATACTGAGAAGTTCCTGTTCCCGTGCATTGAGTTCTTGCGCCTGAGAATGCAGCTCTAGTCCTTGCGCTTGTAACGCTTGTTCAAGACCGAGAAGCTCCTGCTCCTGTGCTTGAAGGTCTTGTGTCTGAGAATGCAGCTTCAACTCCTTAGCCTGGAGCTTTTGCTCGGAGACAAGCAGTTCTTGTTCTTGCGTTTGTAGGTTATGTTTTAGGGATTGA
>NZ_JBIAOR010000002.1:0-373209 GCF_042878995.1 Brevibacillus sp. NPDC003359 | reverse complement strand
TGAAGTTCTTGGCTTTGCCCCTGCAGGTCTTGCTCAAGACCGAGAAGTTCCTGCTCCCGTGCTTGGAGATCTTGTGTCTGAGAATGCATTTCCAGCCTCTTCGTCTGGAGCTCATGCTCAAGAGAGAATAGCTCTTGTTCTTTTGTTTGCAGGTTATGTTTTAGGGATTGAAGTTCTTGGCTTTGCCCCTGCAGGTCTTGCTCAAGACCGAGAAGTTCCTGCTCCCGTGCTTGGAGATCTTGTGTCTGAGAATGCATTTCCAGCCCCTTCGTCTGGAGGTCATGCTCAAGCGAGAATAGCTCCTGTTCTTTCGTCTGGAGGTCATTCGCTTGGGAATGCAGATCTAACCATTGCGTCTGAAGCTCTTGTTCAAGGCCGAGAAGTTCCTGTTCCCGTTTTTGTAGTTGTTGCGTCTGCGAATGCAGGTCTAGCCCCTGTGTCTGGAGGTCTTGTTCGAAAGAGAGTAGCTCCTGTTCTTTCGTCTGCAGACTACGCGCTAGGGAATGCAGTTCTTGGCTTTGCCCCTGCAACTCTTCCTCAATATCCTGAAGGTCCTGCTCCTGCATCTGGAGACTATGCTCAAATGCGTGGAGGTTTTGCTCCCGCACCTGTAGTTCTTGCTCCCGCTGCTCCCATTTTGCGCTTGCTTCTGTAAGCTGCTGTAGGTCAGAGAGTGTCTGCTCTTCTCGTGCCCGTGCGTCATCCAACTGCTGATTCAAAGATTTAATTTTGAATAGTTGCTCCTGTTGACTCATTTGCGCACTCTCAAACTCTTCATTCACATTATCCAAAGCTTGTTTCCACGTAAGCTGTTGCTGCTCCAGATGTGCGATCATGTCTAAATGCTGCTGGCGTTCATGCAGGAGCTCCTCGATTTGACTTTGCTGCTGCTGTTCTTGCTCGTGTAACGTTGTTTGCCATTGTGCCTCTTTTTGATCGTAGCTCTGCACTCGACGTTGGAGCAATTCAATGTGCTCGCGTAAGTGTGCTTCCTGCGCTTGATGTTTGGACATGATCTCTTCCAACCGTGGACCTTTTCGTTGCTCTCTGATCTCGGTTTGCAAGCTGTCGATTGAATTTTTTAGCTTTGCTTCTGTTTCCTGATGGTCGGTTATGGCATTTTCGCGCTGTTTCAGGAGAGGCTCGTAGTAGTCGAGCTTGCTTTTCATTTCTTGAAGCATATCTTGTGAATCATTCAAGCGCTGCTTCCATTCTGCCCCTTTGCTGTCCAAGTCCTGGAGGGTCTGGCTCAATTGTTCATGCTGCTCTCTGTATGATTCGTTTTTTTGGGACGTTTCCTCTATCTGCTTCTGTAGGTACCACACTTCTTGCATGAGTTGGTTTGCTTTCTCTTCGTAGTAGTGTGCTTGTTTTTTTAGCAGGAGGAGCTTCTCGTTTTCTCTCGACTTGTTAGCATTGGAGATTCTCCTTTTGTACACAGTGTTGTCCTCCTTTTTCCGTCTGGCTTTCCCATATAGACATATGTACGGGGTGGGAATTGGTGCTTGTATTGTCGTGACTGTTCATTTATAGAAAAAACGGGAGAAGTGTTGTCCTTCTCCCGCCTGATTGGAAACGAATATATTTTTCTTACGGAGTGGTAATGACAATATCCCCGAACGTGATGCAATCGGCAACCAGCAATTGTTCGTCTGGAACGACTGTGATTGTGACGCTGAAGACGAGGATGCCATTAGAGTCATGCAGTGTCAGGATGATGACGTCTGGCAGTCCGAGTCCTGTTTCGGCGAGTGTCAGGGAGTAGGTCACCGTTTCTTGTGCGCCTGTTGCTGTGAATGTCCGTACACCAGTACCTGTTACGACCAGACCTGTCACAATTGGCAGGATAGGCAGTACGGTAATGCATGTCGGAGAGCTGATGGTCGTTGGCGAGAAGCTGAAGCTTTGATCGCCAAGGACATCAGGCAGGAGAGCATCAAAGAAGTTAAAGGTAAACGAGCTGCTGGATGGATCGCAGCTTGGGCAGATATCCGCGAGAAGCTGGATGGTACCAACGGCAATGGCGAGCGGGATACCGATCGATACGGAGATGTTTGGTATTAATGCGTTGACGGACGCCTGGCAATCGCAGTTGCGTACAGGGAAGATTGGTGGGCATTGTGGCGGGAATGAGATCGGCGGGCAACGGAAAGAAGGCGTTGGATCAGGTACACGAATGTTGTTAGGACGCGGCGAGCAGAATTTCGCCAATACTTCCAGCTTGACTTCTGCTTCTACCTGGATTTCTACGCAGACAATGACGTCGAGTTGAACCATGCCACCGAGGAGAACTGTACCGGTCGGCGCGCATTCGAAAGCACTGATTCGGCACAAGATATTGTCTTCATCAAGCGGTTCAGGCAGGCAGAGAACGACTTCCTGATCGAATTGCACTGTTGTTGTGAATTCGCAGAGAGGTGTTCCGTCTGCGAAGACGCGAACGAGCACAGTGGCTCCGAACACGAAGCGAACAACGCCGACCCGAACAGTGGTCCCATTGACTGTAATGTTCTCGCGGCGAATACTGACGACTCTGCAAGTAGGACCAGGAGAAACTGGTTCAACGCAGGAGAGCGTGATATCTTGCCCTGCACGAATTGCAGCGTCTACCAGAGCTTGACAATCGTCGGGAATGGCAATCTTGTTTCGGTAGCTGTTCGCTAATACTACCCAGTCATACACCTTGTTGACGCGAATGCACTCTTCCTGCAAGTTGTTCGATATAGGAGGAGTTGCTGTAGGCGTCGGTGTAGGGAGCTGGCGACCCATAATGGGCTTCACGTGATGTTTCACCGTAAGAATCCTTCCTTTCCTAGGGAGTTTGCTTTGCAGTTACATACTATGTGGGCAACGGGAGTTTGGCATGTTGAGCATGCGCCTATTTTTTAGGTCACTATCTTATCAGAATGGAATTTGAAATTTTTGAAAAAACCAATTGTCGTCGAATTTTCTTTGGGCAGTGTATCGAACACGCTGAGCGGCAGCCCCGCAAGTCAGCACATCATCCGCAATTTCACTCGCATTTGCATAGAGCACAAGTTTTTTGGCTGCCTCAATTCGCTGTTCGTTAAAATGGCTGTAGGCCATACGAAGCATATTGTAATAAATGTGCTCATGTGCAACTGTGTAAGGGTGAACTTGCCTAAACAAATGCAAGATTTTTACGGATGGCTGGACCATACACGTATATCCAAACAGCCACATTTTGATGGAAAACTCGATATCCTCAAATCCCCATATGCGAAAACCGCGATCAAAACCCCCGACTTTCATAAAAGCTTCTTTGGTGACCAGGAAGCATCCCCCTGGCAATATTGCAACTGGTGATAGGCCTGATGGCTTTGGATACCAGGTGATCTCGAGCTTTTGATTCAGATTTTGCCCATAACCTATTTTATGAGGCTCCGTCATCGAAGCGATTCCGGGAGCAACGCCATCTGCTTTTTTGGTAAGAATGAGCTCCATCATGCGATCGATCCAAAAGTTTTCAAATGACAGATGGGCATCGCAAAAAATGAAGTAGTTGCCGCGGGCATGATTCACGCCCAAGTTTCGTGCTGCTGCAGCACCAATGCCTTCTGTTGTGATTAATTTTATTTTTTCATTTTGCCCTTGGTCTTGTAAAAAGTGACAACCGTTATCAGTTGAGGCATCATCGACTACGATCACTTCATACGGATATGTGGTTCTTGTATTCAAAAGGGAAGTGATGGTAGAACGCACATTGTCCCCCTCATTTTTTACAGGAATGATAATGGAGATTAGGGGCATTTGTGAGGTGGGCATATGACCACTCCTTTCTGTAGCCATCGTATGCGCAAAGCGCTTCTTCGGAACAGTCATCACCAAAAATGTTCACTTTGGACACTGGGCATTCATACAATATCGCGGACTGACGGAAAGTGTCGTGAGGAGAGATGGGAATGGATGTTGAGGTATATTACAGTGGTCAACGTGGCGGGACCATGCCGTACGCGGCTCTGCCAGCGTTTCGTTTGTTTTGCAAGCAAAATGGCTTTCAATTGAAGTGGGATTCGACGAATAAAAGAGTTGACCTGGATTCGGGGTTGAAAGGAAAAGTTTGCGTTCTTTTTACAGGTGTAACTTCAGGAGGGACCGCCTACGAGTGGGAGGTATTGGGGAACGTTCAAAAATTTCTCTCTGATAGCGGTATGGAGGTTGTCTTAAGCCAAAACAATTCGGCTCTGGCTAAAAATACGGATGTCGCCATACGTTTCAGTTTGAAGGAAATGCGAACCCTTGAAAAACCCAGATTGATTTTCTTTCAGTCGGAGGATGAAAAGCGGCAAGATCTGGTGAAGTGTTTGCGGACAGAAATGCAGCAGTCAGGAATCCCGTGTCACTATAAAGTACTCAAAAACCAAAAGCAACCATCGATCGTGCACATCCAGTTACAGTTGCCGCATTATACTGAAGTGAACAATCGTAAGGTCTATGCGGAAAAAATTGCCCTCCACTTAGCGTCAGGGGTTTTAGAGTATTTCCAAAATGGATTACACATTCAACCAATGGCGTTTTTACCCCCCAACATTTTAAAGCTGTTTTATTCCACTATGCTACTTACCTCAGACAAGGAGAGCCAGCAGGGGGCAGACGAAAAGCCATTGGCAGAGAAACAAAGCACGATTCAGGAAAGTGACCAGCCGACTAATGAGGCAAGTGACTCAAGCAGTGAATTAAAGAGTGAATTAAACAGTGAATTAAACAGTGAATCAGACAGTGAACGGGAAGAGCTGTTGATACTGGCAGAAGAAGAACTGCTGGAACAGGTAGTGGCCATTCATCCGGTGGAAGAAGTGCCTGAACAAGTTGAATTGCGTACAGCGGCAGAAGTGTATTTTGATTACACGTTGATTCACTCCCAATCAGTTGAGAAGCCGTACCTGTTAATTGGAACCCTTCAGGTGAAAAATACGGGGAACGTTGAACTGAACAATCCAATCGTTTGCCTGCGCGTCTCGCCTGTCGATTCGATCAAAATGGGAGGGCAAGTATTGCCACCGAAGCTCGTGGAGACAATGGCCGTGCAAGGTACATCGGGCTTAAAAGGATGGAGATACCTAGAAGACGATTGGTTTGCGCAAGCGATGGAGAGAGGGGAATACTGGATAGCGCCGATCCAGCCTGTATCCATTCCGCCAGAATCGACGGAAGCGTTCCAAAACTTCCAGATTTCTTTTATGAAACAAGAAGCGGGGAAGGGAATAGTCGTCGAGGGCGTCGTGCTGTGCAACGATCAGACGGTACACTTTTCAGCCAATAACCGGATCGCCGTGTCTTTTTAATATGGAAGAAAAGCCACCATTTCAGTAGAAATGATGGCTTTTCCGTTCGGCGCTTCTATTTTTTTAAGAACATTTGTACGAACGTTTTCCCGTGAGGACCGCCATTTACGACAGCAATGGCTACGTACTCGTATGTTGGACTCATGATATTGGCTTTGTGCCCAGAAGAATTCATGAACATTTGATGGGCGCTGCTTACAGAATAGTTTTGAGCAATATTTTCAGCAGCAGCCAAATAGCGAATACCAAAAGTATCCATCATTTGAAACGGTGAGCCGTAAGTGGGAGACGTGTGGCTAAAGTAACCTTTAGTTACCATCTCTTGGGCTTTCACATGTGCAACTTTCACCAACTGCATGTCCACTTGATAGGGTGCGAGGCCGCGGCTGGTGCGCTCTTGATTCACAAGTTGAACCATTTCTTTTTCCTCAGACGTCAATTCAGCGGGTAGAGGAATTTTCATGCCAGCACCAGGGTTTTGCGGTTGCTCAGGCTTACCCGGTGTTACCGGAGTCGTTGGATTTGTTGGGAAGGTTGGCTTCGTATCTGGTTTAGGCTGCTCTTGATTGCGTGCTTGGTACACGCTCTTCAATTTATCGTATGTAGCTTTGTTTACAATGCCTGTTTGCTTGAGCTTGTATTTTTTCTGGAACGCTTTGACGTTATAAGCTGTGTTGCTGTTGTAGATCTTGTCTACTACCAGCTTGTAGTCGTAATTGAGTGCATCGAGCATCTTTTCCACTTCAAGCACGCTCGTGTTTTTCATCCCTTTTTTCAAAGAGGTAAAGGTTTATGTGGAACAAATGAGAAAAGCACAAAATATTGGAAAGAGGTGGAGGTGGAATGTTTGACCTCTCTTGGATCGACCTGATCATCCTCGTGCTGGCAAGCTTTCGTCTCACGCATTTGATTGTCTTTGATGAGATCACGTCTTTTCTGCGAAGCCCATTTTATCAGGTATTATATGTACCCGATGAGTCGGGCCAAATGGTTCGGGACTTTCATTTTAAAGGCGGGAGGGTGCGCCAATGGATAGGGAGATTGTTGAGCTGCCATTGGTGCGTGGGAGTTTGGGTTGGCGCTTTGATCGTTGGGTTGTATATGTATGTGCCAGCCGCCTATCCTTTGTTGCTCCTGCTTGCCATAGCCGGAGCGGCGGCTGTCATTGAGACGAAGCTATACTCGAATTAAAAGGTTAGCTCCTCGAAAAAGCTTTGTACACGATCACTTCGTCATACGAAAGAGGGATAATCTCTTCGGCCATGTATCCCCCCGCAATTCTTTGTTGGACCTGAGGGGTGCTCGGTAAACCGACACTGGAAGACGCGATGTCCACACGAAGCGTGGTGGCATTCGGATCGAGTGGAATTTCGAGGGCAAAGGTGGGTTTATCAACAGTAAAACTTTTTACATTTAGGCCATTCACGAGCGCAGTCAAAATAATGGGCTTCGGCAATTTTACGGGGGAGCCAGGGACTTTGCCCTTCACTAACAACATTTGAGCGGGTGCAGAAGGAGCCGATTCCACAATCGCACGCAGGACAGGAGGCGCCCACAAGTCCATCCCCCGATTCATGCTTGTAATTCTGGTTGTATTGGATGGGAAAGACTTATAGAGCCTCAGCAGGTCGAGTACCCCCATGCCTTTGTAGTGTGGAACGTACGATATCCAGTGGCTGGGTATGGACGAATAATTTTTCGCAAGAGATCGTAAGACTTCAGGTACTCCGACGGAATGCCATTGGGTAGCTGATTTGCACGCTGTGTGGATTCGAGCGTTTCCTAAATAGTGGGGTAGATAACCGATGGGGTAAAATTTGGCGATGCGCATCCACAGGTCGTAATCCATGCAAAATTGCAATTTTTCATCAACGCCCCCCATGTGCTTGAAGACGTGGGCTCTGATGAAAGCAGAAGGCTGGCAAATCACGCAGCTCTGATACAACTTCTTGGAATCAGCCTGTTCAGACGGGTAGGTGGTGGATACTTGACCGTACTCGTTCATCACATGGCAATTGCCGTGAAGCATTCCCCAGGCCGGGTTACCCGCAAAAGCGTGAACAGCCTTCAAAATGGCGCCGGGTACATAGGTGTCGTCTGAATTCAGCCAGCCAATGATTTCCCCTCTTGCCAACGCAAAGCCTTTGTTAAGCGCATGAGACTGTCCGCGATCCGGTTCACTAATAAAACGGAAGCGCGGATCTTTTTGTGCATATTCTTGCAAGATGGAGAGCGTATCGTCAGTCGAGCCTCCATCTACCACGATATGCTCAAGGTTTGCATAGTCCTGGGTCAATATGCTATTTATTGTCTCACGAATAAACCGGCCTTGGTTGTAAGAGGGCGTAATGATACTCACTAAAGGTTGGTGTGAGTGGGACACGAGATTCACTCCCATCTTTCCATCATAAAAAATGCATGCACTACCATCAGACTATGAAAGAATGGAAAATCGGGTACACAAGCATCGTTGATCTTGTGCACCCGATTTCATTTTACCCGGCTATTACAGGTAATCCGGAACGATCCCTGGATTGCGGAATATACGGAGTAACTCCGCGTGACAGTTATGGTCGATCGCGCTGCCAGGAATGGCTCTTGCCACGAGGCTGATGCGACCTGCATCGTAATTGTTTATTTTGCCAGAGGGGATGGTCCGAATTGATTCAGGAATGACTTCAAATAGCGTGCTCTTCAGCATTTCCTCAATGCAAAGTACGGACGGCAGCCACCAAGTGGTATCGTCCTTGTAAATTCGATTCATTTGTCCAGGAGCTCCGTTGTAAACCATGATGGATTGATTCGTATCCAAAATACAGGCAGTTTCCAACAAGAGGTGCCCGCCTGGTTTAATCACGCTTCGGCATTGCGACAATGTCCACATCGGATCGCGCAGATGATAGAGCAGACCAAGATGCTGGACGACATCAAATTGATTGTGCCGAATTTGATGAGGGAATGGCATTGGTTCTGTAAAATCGTCCATTAGCAGTACTTGAAGCCCTTCCCATAGTTTATAAGGACTGGTATTGTACAGCGGCAAAACTTTGCTTTGCAGGATGTTCTTGCAAAACTCGAAATTCGAATAAAGCGGCTGCATACAATCCGTAGCCACGACAAGATTTGCTCCTCGTTGCTCCGCTTCAAAAGCCCACATACCATCAAAACTAGCGAGATCAAGGACACGTTTCCCCGAATATTGGATGTATTCTCTGGATTGTCTCGTCATATTCCATACATTTTCCAGAAGCGTAATCCCGGGTGTGACAATACCGGGTCTCAGCGTGATTTTATGGTACCACCAACGTCCGTTGTTGATCTCATCGAGGATTTCTTGATCGGTCCAAAATTTGCCCATCGACATGTCCCCCTTCATTGCATGGTGCTTGCCCTATACGATATGTTCGGACCGTGCTGGGGGAAATGATATAAATGCATTAATTTCGTCCTATTCAGGTCTAAAGTTGCTTGGCAACCAGTAGGTTTTCGGAAAAAAGGCATATGCCCGTTTCTCGTTGTCTGTCACATACATAAAGTATGGGGAGAAAAAGGAGGCGGAAAGAGTATGCCCTTGCCCATAGTGATCATCCATCGGGGGGACGATGATTATCTCACATATAGCTTGCAGCAAGCGAAAAGAAGTAATCCCCATTCGCCCGTCTATCTGATTGGGAATGGGGGAAACAGAAGGTATGCTATGAACGGCATCATTCACGAGATGGTAGACGATTACATGCATGCCGCTATCGAAATGACGAGAGTCTATAAACATATTCATTTCATGCCCTATGAATACAATCTGTTTTGTTTTCAAAGATGGTATATTTTATTGGCGTTTATGAAAAAGCATCAAATTCCGAAATGCTGTTATATCGATACGGATGTCATGCTGTTTACCGACGTGAACCATCCGCGCTTTGCCAACTTTATGATGGAATTCGTATGGACCAATTTCGTAGATAGTCAAAATCTAGAAAAATTTTGCGAGTTCATGACGTCTCAGTTTGCTAATCCGATTACGTTCGCGAAAGTCGTCCATTACACGATGCAGAGAAAGGAACATGTAAGATTCAATCAGCCTTTAATTACAGATATGGTGCTGGCTTTGCTATTTCTTGAGCAATTCAAGGATTACCAAATCACGAACGGCTTGTTTCATGATGGCTTTGTTGATGGGAATATTCAGTATTCCGCTTCGGTGGAGAATTTGTATGGCTTTAAGAAAATTTACTCGATCAATGGAGCTCTGTGCTGCAAAGATACGGCAACGAGTCTATATTTGCCGTTGTTTTCTCTTCATTTTCAAGGATACACGAAGCATCATATGAAATTTTTCACAGCTCCCTATCTCCCCCAAGCAGGTTCTTACATTTTCGATTATATATCGAATCGTTGGATTCAGTTCTTATAGGCTTCTATCATCCCTCGTGTTATTTGACCATTTTCAGTGGACCATAGAGCATCGACTGCGACAAACGCATAAGATGGTTCATACAACACGATAAACGGATAGAGGTGGCCTGGGTGAAACTGATATTGCTATCGGGTGGTTCAGGGAAAAGGCTGTGGCCGCTCTCCAATGATGTCAGATCCAAACAGTTCTTGAAGTTGATACGCAATGCACATGACCAACCAGAGGCAATGGTTCAACGAGTGTGGAGACAGCTGGCCTCGCGCAATTGGTCGGAGCCCGTTTATATTTCAACAGGCCGATCGCATGTTGATTTGCTCCAAAGCCAATTAGGTGAACGCGTTCCCTTGATCGTGGAGCCGGAAAAAAGGGATACCTTCCCTGCCATTGCTTTAGCAGTGACCTATCTCTACTCTGCTTTGACAACGGACCCGGATGAGGTCATAGCCATCATGCCTGTTGATCCATTCGTTGAGGATCGATTCATGGACAGGATCAAGGAGCTAGAGAACGTCATTCTCAGCTCAGGTGCGAATCTCGCATTAATCGGGGTAAAACCTACGTATCCATCTACGAAATACGGTTACATTGTTCCGCAGCTAGAATCAGACTCTGTTCAGGGTAAAAGGTCTCATGCCTATCAAAAAGTAAAAAGCTTCAAAGAAAAGCCGTCCCTTGAGCAAGCGCAGGATTTAGTAGAAAAGAAGGCCCTGTGGAATTGTGGAATTTTTGCTTTTCGATTGGGCTATCTGATTCGTGAATTGGAGCGAAAAGGATTGCCTACTGAATACAACCGCATGCTTGAGCAATATAGCCAAATGCCTGCCATCAGCTTTGACTATGAAATCGTAGAAAAGGCAGAGAAAGTAGTCGTTCTCCCGTATGACGGAGATTGGAAGGATCTGGGGACATGGAATACGCTCACGGAAGAAATGAGCGGGAATGCAATCGGCAAGGTGTTGCTTGATGAGAGTTGCACGAATACCCATGTTATCAACGAATTGGACATACCTATCGTGTCCATCGGTGTAGCGGATATGATCGTGGCAGCCAGTCCGGATGGCATCCTCGTTTCTTCCAAGGAGCAAAGTCATATGGTCAAAAATTTGGCTTTGGATTGGACAAAGCGCCCAATGTATGAAGAGCGGCGCTGGGGATGGTATCAGGTTATGCATTTTCAAAAGAATGAAGACGACGTAGAAGTATTAACGAAAAGGATCCATATACACGCTGGGAAAAATTTGAGCTATCAGTACCATCACCACCGTAGCGAAGTTTGGATGATCGTAGAGGGGTGCGGTGAGTTCATTTTGGATGATCAGCTGCGCCAAGTTGGCCCAGGTGACGTATTGCAAATTCCGGTAGGGGCCAAACATGCAATCAAAGCCACGAATGAGCTGGAATTCATCGAGGTACAGATGGGAAGTCAGCTGGTGGAAGAAGATATCGTTCGACTCGGAATGACGTGGTCAGCGATTCTGGAGCAGATTGGGAAGCACGGTGATCACGATGATTGATCCAGCGTTCTGGCGAGACAAGAAAGTGTTGATTACAGGTCATACGGGGTTTAAAGGGGCATGGCTATGCTTATGGCTGCATGACTTAGGGGCGAAGGTGACAGGGTATGCCCTGTCTCCTCCGACAAATCCGAGTATTTTTGAGTGTGCCCAGATCAGCTCATTGGTTGATTCGATCATCGATGATGTCAGGTCGAAGGAAAGCGTTCAAAAAGCCATCAACCAAGCAAATCCGGATATCATCATCCACATGGCTGCTCAGCCGCTGGTGCGTTTGTCTTATCAATATCCCGCGGAAACCTACGAAATCAATGTCATGGGTACGGTGAATGTACTCGAAGCGGCGAGAGTGGCTGTGCAAAACGGAATGAAAATCAAAGCAATCATCAATGTTACGACGGATAAGGTTTACGAAAATCGGGAGTGGGTGTGGGGGTACCGTGAGCAGGATGTGTTGGGCGGCTATGACCCGTACTCCAACAGTAAAGCATGTTCGGAGCAAGTGACTGCCTCCTATCGCAATGCTTTTTTCCACCCCGACCAGTATCACCAGCATGGTGTAGCTATTGCCTCAGCACGAGCAGGCAATGTGATAGGCGGCGGTGATTGGGCTCTTGATCGCCTGATACCGGATTGCCTGAGCGCCTTGATCAAGGGAGAGAAAATCATCATCCGAAATCCAAACGCGATTCGGCCGTGGCAGCACGTCCTTGAGCCATTGAAAGGGTATTTGATGCTCGCTGAAAAAATGTGGCGGAATGGCAAGGATTACGCGCAGAGCTGGAATTTTGGTCCGAATGACGAAGATGCCAAATCGGTAGAGTGGATCGTCCAGCAATTGTGTGAGCGATGGGGAGCTGGGGCCTGCTTTGAAGCAGAACGAACCGATTCACAATGGCACGAAGCCCAATATTTAAAGCTGGACTGTTCCAAAGCAAAAAGTGTAGTAGGCTGGAAGCCCAAGTGGTCGCTCGAACAGACCTTGGACAGTATCATCTCTTGGCATAAGGCTTATCAGCAAAAGCAAGACGTAAGGGAGATCTGTTTGGCCCAAATTGCAGCGTACTCAGATAGGGCCCAGTGATCAACAGAGGAAGGAGGGCAGCCAATGAAAGTCGTCATCCTAGCAGGAGGGTATGGCACGCGCATTGGAGAAGAAACGCATCTTCGTCCGAAGCCGCTCATTGAGATCGGTGATTGGCCCATTATTTGGCATATCATGTCCATTTATTCCAAGTATGGCTTCCATGATTTCATCATCTGTCTCGGGTACAAAGGCTATATGATCAAGGAGTACTTCGCGCACTACTTCCTTCACCATTCTGATGTGACGTTTGATTTTCGAAACGACAATCAAGTCACCTTTCACAACCACAATGCTGCTCCGTGGCGAGTCACATTGATTGATACGGGTAAAGACACAGGAACAGCTGGAAGAGTGAAGCGGATACAGAAATATGTGGGAGAAGAAACATTCATGCTGACGTATGGAGATGGCTTATCCGACATCGATATTGTACAGCTGGTTCAATTTCATCGCGCGCATAAAAAACTCGCAACGATCACCACGACTCAACCGCCAGGCCGATTTGGAGCATTGGATATTGCCGATGGGAATACCGTAACAGGATTCCAAGAGAAGCCAAAGGGGGACGGCGGGTGGATCAATGCTGGTTTTTTTGTCATGGAGCCGGGCGTATTTGACTATATTACGGGTGATGAGACTGTATTAGAAAAAGAGCCGTTAGAGAACTTGGCCAAGGCGAATCAACTGATGGCCTTCAAACATGCTGGTTTTTGGCATCCAATGGATACGTTGCGAGATAAAAACTACTTGGAAGATCTGTGGAAATCCGGAAAAGCAGCATGGGCAACCAGCCGAACTTGAAGGAGGAAGCAGAAGTGGGCGGATTAAACGAGAACAGTGAAGAAGTTTTTTCTCCGATCGGATACGGGGACATCACTATCGATTGTGGGGCAAATTACGGGGTCATTTCTCAAAAAATGGCGGATAAAGGCGCCCTCGTCTTTGCATTTGAACCGAATCCATACGTATTTGAGGAATTGAAAAAAAGGGTAGGATCCTATCCCAATGTCGTATGTATAAACAAAGCGGTTTGGCATAAAAACGACAAGCTGCGCTTGCATTTGCATGAGTTTTACCAAACTGATCCGGCAGGGTCTGCTTATGCCTCTTCTCTTTTAGATAATCATCCTGTGACGAATCCCGAAAAGTATGTAGAGGTAGAGGTAATCGATTTGACACAGTTTATCCAAATGCTCAATCGTCCGATCAAATTGATCAAAATCGATATCGAAGGGGCAGAATTTGAACTGTTGGAAAAAATCGTGGAGCAAAATTTACACCAGCAAATAGAAAAAATCGTCGTAGAAAATCATGAATGGCTCATCGAAGACTTGAAAACGAAGGCCGATCACTTTCGGATGGTCATGCAAGAAAAACAAATTCACAACATCGACTTGAACTGGATTTAAGAAGAGTGCCAAGCAGGTGAAGGGGGGCGCTCCGAATGAAGATACTTGTGACCGGCGCAACAGGCTTTCTCGGAAGCCAGCTCGTAAAAGCGCTGCGATTGGACGGACATATCGTCATCGTTTTGAAAAGGAGCACCTCGGATTGCTCGCGTATCCAAGACATATTGCCTGATTTGATTACGTATGATACGGATCGCGGTCAATGGGAAGCTCCTTTTTTCGAACAGGGGAGAATCGATGCGATCATCAATACGGCAACCTGCTATGGACGCAACAACGAGAGCAATGCCATGATGGTAGATGCCAATGTGAGCTTTCCGCTGAAACTGCTGGATGTGGCCATGCGCTCTGCCACTCCTGTTTTTCTGAATACGGATACGTTTTCGAGTGCGCCCGTCCGATTATCCAGACATCTACAACCATACAATTTGACGAAGCGTCAGTTTAGAGAATGGGGAAAATGCCTAGCAGATACGTCTTCCCTGCCATTCATCAACGTCAGGCTGGAGCATATGTATGGTCCCTATGACAATGTGAATAAATTTGTCCCTGCTGTCATCAAAAGCTGTCTGGAAAATCAGCCTGAACTAAGGTTGACAGAAGGGAAGCAAGCAAGGGACTTTATTTATGTGGATGATGTTGTTTCTGCCTTTCGTGCGCTGTTGGTGCATGCTGCCCGTCTACCGGCAGGCTTTACGGAGTACCAGGTAGGGACAGGTACGGCAACCTCGATCCGAGCGTTTGTAGAACTGGCTCATCAGATGACCCAATCAAGCACGGTTCTGAAGTTCGGATCGATTGCTTATAAAGACTTAGAAATCATGCATTCACAAGCAGATATTCGACCACTGCAAGCACTAGGGTGGAATCCCCAAGTGAAGCTGGAGGATGGGTTGACGAAGGTATTGGCCACTTTCAAATAGCAGCGAAACAAAAAACATGGCGAGCCTGCAGCCATGTTTTTATCGTGTACGCTTAATCGAGGAAAGTCTTGTTTGTGCAGAACAGATCAGCGTGGTAAGGTTTCATTTCATCTAATAAATGGTTGTAGTTCTTCACTTTCACCACCGTATTGTCCCGCTTAAACATATACATATGGGTAAACAATTTCTCCAGCAGTGTGTATAGCACGAGTGGATGTCTTCCGAAATTTTCCTTGATGCTTTCTGGGTTGAATTCAATGATCACATCCGGGTCCCATTGCTTCAGTGTGCGCATGGCACTTTCCAAGACGACGACCTCCGAACCTTCCACATCGATTTTAATGAGATCGATGCGCGAGATCATATTCTGTTCTACCCAGTCGTCCAGCCTGACACATGAAATAAATTGAGTGGATTTCGCCACGTCTTTTGGCTCATGCGGGATGTAAGACCATCCGCCTCCACGTGGGTCGTCAGTAAAATGAATGTTACCGTTCCGGTCCGCTACTCCGAGCTGAAGTGGCTCGACATTGGTGATGTGATTCTCAGACAGGTTTCGCAGGAGGTAAGGATAATTGGCATCCGAGGGCTCGAATGCATAAACCTTTCCTTGGGGAACGAGATAGCTCAGGGCGAGTGATATCGCTCCGATGTTCGCACCGATGTCTAGGCAAACATGGTCAGGTTGTACGATTTTTTTCAGCGGAAGAATGACATAGTCTTCATAGTATCCTTTGTAGTAGTCCATAAAGAACAGGACACTTTGATCGGAGTCATCCCCATAGACGGTAAAGGTTTGATTGTCAAACGGCAGGTGAAAGTCAACTTTCTTCATCGAATTCGTTGCTCCTTCAAGTGGATTGTAGATCATGATGATGTCATTTCCTACAACGAATAAGAGATCAGGACGAATAGAATGAACGAATTCTTGTAGCTCTAGGATAGTAGGATAATCCTTTAGCAGTGGATTGGGACCAATAAAGCAACGAGCATCATCAATCAAAATGACGTGATTTTGAACAGAATGCTGCATAATGGCAGCAAGTTCCTGCAAGATGGGGGTGTCCAGGTTTCCTTTGGCTGCCTCAGTTGAGCGGGGAATGTAATGACCGTCTAGCCAAAACAGGCAAGGTGTTGTAACAGAGTGCATCAGGTTGGTCAATACTTCTCCACTGTCACCATGGAGGATATGGATGTGGCTGTCACCAGAGAATCTCTCTTTTGCCGCGATAAACAAAGCTTCATCCAGCTCGATGGAAACGAGCAAGTCGAAATGGTTTTTCATCGCTTGCAACATGTCGCCCCTAAACGTACCTGTTTCGATCAAGGTGCGTATGCCCATCGTTTTTGCTATATGCTTGATCTTTGACTTTTTCAAATCGTTTGTCGGTGCTTCCAACAGCCAAAAATCCCAAGTCTCTTGTTCTGATAACGGAAACGGGATTCGGCGCTCCTTCCTCCACGACTCCCGAATTTGTTGCATGCGTGACATACAAAGATGACCTCCTTTCAAATGACATTAGCGTGCGACGGAAGAAAAGACAGCCAGTGTTTCGCGCGCGCATTTCTCCCATGAAAAATGCTTTGCTTGATGGATGCCTTTGGCAACCAGCTCTGCTCTTGCGTCAGGTGACAAATAAAGATGGGCGAGTTTCACCGCGATATCATCGGAAATATTCGGATCGAAGGTGAGAGCAGCGTCACCTACCACCTCTGGAATGCTCCCTGCATTGGAGCAAATGATTGGAATGTTGGACTTCATGGCCTCTACAAGCGGAATGCCAAAGCCCTCGAAAAGGGAAGGAAAGCAAAGGAACTGAGCATTCCGATACAGGTAAGGCATCTCTTCCTGTGGTACGTAATGGAGCCATTTGATTTGGTTCCACAGCTGGTTATTCGTGATGTAATTCATGACGTTTTGATGAGCCTCTTGCGCAAAACCGGTGAAAACCATGGGAATCCGTATATCGTGTTTATCTCGCAAAGTGACGAGGGCTTTGAATACATTCAGGTGATTTTTGTGATGCCATGTATTGGCGGGGAAAAAGCCGTAGTCGCTGGGCAACTTATATTTTTGCAGGACCTGTTGGTTGAGTGCCTCGTTATGCGGCAAGGTGAATTCCCGCGAAGCATCCAGATGGATCGCATGTACTTTATGCGGGGGAAGCCCGAATTTTTGGAGGATCGTTTGCTTGGAAAACTCCGAGAGAGTCAGCACGGCACTGCAACGTTGAGCGGACGATTTGTAGTTGTCCAGCCGCCAACGCAAGGAATGAGCATCGAAAAACTCTGGGTAATACTCGTGTTGGATATCAGGAATGTTGATGACAGAAGGAATGGTGACATCGGCTGGATTCAAGACAAGCAGAGGGCAAAACCACAAGTTTAGTTGAAGGGAGTTAATCCAGAAGTGAAACATCGCATGAACATTTCCTTGATCGGGGACCATGAATTTCCTGACATTTGGTTGCGCCTCAAAGGTATGGAAATTGTGAGACGATAAAAAAAGAAACCACTGATGGCCGTCCCCTGCTTTCATTGAGTAGGCCAGCAAGTTCCTGACATACTGTTCCATCCCGCCAATTTTGCCAGGAATCACGGACATCAAGTTTATTCCTACTCTCATGTAGGGATCCTCCCTTGCGCGTGAGGATGTGCCATGTACCAAGCGAGCGTTTTCCCCAATCCGGCGAGTAAGGAAGTTTGTGCCACGAAGCCGAACCGTTCTTTAGCTTTGGTCACATCCAAAAGGCGGCGCGGTTGTCCGTCAGGCTTGGCTTTATCCCATTCGATCTCTCCTTGGAAACCGCTTAGTTGCTTGATCGTTTCCGCCAAGCTTTTGATGGAAATTTCATGACCGGAACCGATATTGACCGGTTCAGATTGATCGTAGCTCTTGGTTGCAGCAATAATCGCCTGTGCGGCATCTTCAACATAAATGAACTCGCGTGTGACGCTGCCTGTTCCCCAGAGTACGATCTTCTTCTCGCCATTGCGAATAGCGTCCACACATTTTCGGATGATGGCAGGGATGACGTGTGAGGTTTCCAAATCGAAGTTGTCGCCTGGACCGTACAAATTGACAGGGAGCAAATAAATGGAATTGAATCCGTATTGTTCGCGATAAGCTTGCGATTGCACCAACATCATTTTTTTTGCTAAGCCATACGGAGCATTGGTTTCTTCAGGATAACCATTCCAAATATCTTCTTCCTGGAACGGAACTGGCGCGTGCTTCGGATAGGAGCAAATGGTTCCGATGGCTACGAATTTTTCGACACCGAATAAGCGGGATTGCTCCATGAGCTGGGTGCCCATCATCAAGTTATCGTAAAAGTATTTACCGGGATTTTTTTGATTCGCGCCGATTCCGCCGACGACGGCAGCCAAGTGAAGAATGATATCGGGACGGAAATCTTGCAGCATCTTGTTCACATCATGTTCTTTGCGAAGATCGTATTCATGGCTTCTAGGGATGAAGATGTCGGTACAGTCCATCTTGCGCAATTGATGAACGACGTGGCTTCCTAGAAATCCTGCTCCACCAGTAACCACAATCCGTTTTTTCGCCAGATTCAATTCATGTCAACCTGCCTTTCTCGTCCGCATTCAAATTCGAGGCGAAGGGACTCTGCGATTTACCCATTTTTCGATATGGGCCTTGCCTTTGGAGAATTCCTGATAAAATTGGTACTCCTCATAAGAAAGCGGGAGTATTTCTTCCAGGTGGTAGCTGACAGATCGTTTGGCTTCAGGATTATTGGGGTGGTCCTGAAGGATCTGCTGGCTGCAAAAAATACTCACTTCACTTTGCTTTCCCTCAGAGGTAATGGGAATCACAACTTGAAAACGCGCATGGGTAATTTGGAATTTGTGAATGAGAGTCCCATTCCTCATGACATGGAAATGCAAGAGTGGGGCGATATTACGGTTGCTTCCTTTGATAAGCAAAGCGTGCATCGGTCCGTGGCTGGCTTCGACAGTCATTCGCAGGTTTTGGGGAGCCCATGCGTCCGAGTAGCGATTGGATGCAATGATTTGGGGAGAGGGTCCGAATGCATGATACGCTTTCAGCTTGTGGAGAAACCAGAATGCTCCTTGATTGTAATGCTTCTGCGTGTAGTGATGGAGCCATTCATTCGAGACGGTGCCATGATTCTTCACGCTTGTTTTCAAAATTTCGGAAAAGCCTGGCTCCAATTCATAGACGAACGTTTTGCACGCGTCGTATAAGCGGGAGTTGGCCAAGAATTCCGGTATCGTTCCAATCGGATAATGCAGGGAAATCCGGTTCCACAGATCGTAATCCATGCACCAGTCGTGCTCCTCATTTACACCGCCAACTGCTTGAAAGGCATGCTTGCGCAGGAAAGCCGCGGGTTGGCAGATGAGGTTGAGATGAAACAATTTTTTTCTGTCAAACTCCATCCAAATGTACGGATACTTTACTTTGTCATTCTCATCAATGTGGAGCCCTTTTCCGTAAACCACGCCCCAATCGGGATGTTGCTGCAAGGCTGCGACAGCCTTTCGAATGGCACCGGGAAAATACGTATCATCTGAATTGAGCCAACCGATAATCTCACCACGCGCCATTTGTAATCCTTTATTGATGGCATGGGATTGGCCGCGATCTGGTTCAGAAACAAAGCGGAAGCGGTCTGCCAGATGGCTGTATTGCTGCAAGATACTCTGTGTCCCGTCAGTTGAGGCGCCATCGACCACAATATGCTCAATATGGGGATAGTCTTGTGTCAGTACACTATCGATCGTTCGTTTGATAAATTTTGCCTGATTGTACGAAGGGGTGATGACACTTACGAGAGGAAGGGATTGCATGGACATAAAAAGTTCCCTCCTGATTTTTTCTACTCATCCACTCGACGTTTTCAAGAGCTGTTAGGTTGGCGCAGCACAGAGCGCCAGTAATTCAATAAATCTTCCATTGTTTGCTGGAAAGAGATCTCGGGCCCCCATCCCGTCTTTTCGCGAAACAACGAAGAGTCACCCAATACGATGTCTACATCAGAGGGGCGCAACCGATTGGTGTCTACGTGTATTTCTACCTGCACATCAGTCAGCGCCAGCAGCGTCTTCAACATGTCCTCGATGGTATAACGGGTACCCGCGGATATATTGTATACATCACCTGGTTCGCCTCGCGTAATGGCCAACCAGTACGCTTTCACAATATCCCGTACATCCGTGAAGTCTCGAATCGCACCGAGATTGCCAACGTGTACTTTTGGCTCTTGCAGACCGAGTTCAATTTGGGCAATTTGTTTGGCAAAATTGGACGTTACATAGCTTTCGCCTCTTCTCGGACCTGTATGATGAAACGTCCGGGTACGGATGATTGCCAGACCGTAACTGTGATGATATTGGTATCCGAGATAATCCTGGGCAATTTTACTGACAGCGTATGGATTGAGAGGCCGGAGGGGATTGGTCTCCTTAATGGGGATTTCCTCAGGATAGACCAAACCATATTCCTCACTGGAGCAAGCGATTTGAATCTTGCACGGAACAGCATTGTTGCGTACGGCCTCAAACAAATTTAGCTGTGGCACAATATTGTTCACCAGCGTATCGGCAGGCGAGAGCACTGAGGTGGGGACGAAGCTTTGTGCAGCCAGGTGAAAAATGAGATCAGGCTTTAGTTTCTGGATGAGTTCATTTACAGATTGGGGATCTTTTAATTCACAGTTTTCCATATGCACGCGGTCCATCAGTTGCCCCAGCTGCTCCTTTTTGGTAAGGGACCGGAATGTGCCGTAAACATCTACATCTCCCCGCGACAGTAGATACTCAGCCAAGTGACTGCCGGCAAATCCCGTTACTCCGGTAATCAATGCCTTCATGAGTCGAATCCCCCCTGTCCATGATGCTTATAGCGAAGGATGAACAGCTTAACATATTATGAATATGGAAAAACGTGAAAAAATGGCACGGCGCATAGCTCGTTCCCAAAGGGAAATTATTGGGATCAGGGCTCGGCACGCACCCAGTTGCAGGTCGGATAGTCGAAATACATATAATCATCTGTGTTCGGGATGTCCTGTGAGCGAAAGTAAGGGATATATCCTTTCGCGTGTCCTTGAAAGTGTAGAGTATGAACCTTGAGGTAGTCCTCCTTTTCTATGAATTTGGAATAAAGAATGCCGTCTTTTTGATAAATTTGCTTTTTATTATCTAGGTTGTGGATTTGCGGAGTAAAGGGAGGAAACGGACAGTTCAGATTATGGTCAAAAAAACCAGCTTCGATCTGGCCATACGTAGCACTGCGCCGAAGGGCGTAATTGTGAAAAAAGACAAACAGCACCATATCTGATACGGGCACGTCTCCGTTTTCTTTCGCATAGGTAATCAGAGTTTGGTAGTGAAGATGCTCGCGGAAAAATTTGGTCATGTAGTCGCATAATTGATCGAGCATGCTCAATTCGCAGGTTGTGGTCCACGTGTACTCAAACTCAAAATTGGAGAGGGCCGCGTAGTCGAGCTGGCTAATATCGGTGTATAGCATCACGTCCGAGTCGAAATACCAACAGCGCTCGATACCTTGGCTCCTCATAAAATCACGCAGGACGAACCAACGCAAAAAGCAAAACAGATTGTAAGCGTAGCTGCTCAGGTCGGAGGAGTGCTTGTAATGATTGGAGAAGATTTGGGCGCTTTGATTGTACTTACTCAATAGGTAATGCTCTATGTTATTGCCACAAAGATGTTTGTTTTCAGGACTCCCAATCAGAATGACTCGAGAAGAAGGATTGCTGGTTTTCGCCTGTTGCATGCATATACCGACATGCTCCTCATCATCTCTGTGGATAAACACGATGGGTAAACTCACGATATACATCTCCTCTGTCCTTCAAAATGACACTACTAGGCTCACGCTAGCAAACTCTTTCCTAGTATATGTGCCGTGGAGTACCACGAAACGGCAGTCGCCTCCCTGCTGCGGATTTGGGAACCCTAATCTTTTTTAATTTGTTTGAAATCCGAGCTCTTTCAAGACAGACTGTTTCAAGGCGAAAAGCCTTTCTTGCGCATCGCGCTGGCTGGTTCCTTTCACTCCGATATAAATTTTGATTTTGGGCTCCGTGCCTGAGGGGCGGACACAAAACCAGGAATGATCGTTGAAAAAGTATTTGATCGTATCTGTAGCAGGCAAGGTGAGGGGTGTGGATGTGCGAGTTTGACAATCTGTGCGAAGACCACTGACATAATCTTCGATGGCTTTGATGGGGTGGGTGGAGATACGGGATGGTGGCTGATTGCGCAGGGAAGCCATTGTTGCCGATATTTTTTGCATGCCATCTGCTCCTTTGCACGTAAAGGAAACCAACTCTTCTGCATAATGACCGTATCGGCTAAACAAGTCATTCATGACATCATACAAGCTTTTGTGCTGTGATTTGGCATGCGCGCACATGTCGGCAAGCAACAGGGCAGTTTGTACGGCATCCTTATCCCGGACAAAATCGCCGATTAAGTATCCGTAGCTTTCTTCATAACCAAACTGGAAGACGTACGCCCCACTCTTTTGGTAGGCATCGATTTTTTCTCCAATATATTTGAAGCCTGTCAAGGTGTCTTCTGTCGATACACCGAAATCTGTTGCGATGGCTCTGCCCAATTCGGATGTGACGATCGTTTTCAAAACAATGCCGTTAGAGGGGAGCTCCCCCTTTTTTTGTTTCGTATCCAGCAGGTAATGAAGAAGCAAGGCTCCCAACTGATTCCCAGTAAGTACGGCGTAGTCTCCTGCTTGATTTTTGACGAGTACACCCAGCCGATCTCCATCAGGGTCCGTCCCCATGATTATGTCGGCATCCAACTGTTTGGCGTATGCAATCGCTAATAGAAAGGCTTCGGGTTCCTCGGGATTAGGCGAGGCTACGGTCGAAAAGTTAGGATCGGGGACAGCTTGCTCTTCAACAACACTCACTTGTGTATACCCGAACAATTTCAATCCACGTGTGATGGAGTCATGCGTCGTACCGTGTAGGGGAGTAAAGACGATCTTCACTTGCTCCCGGATCGCATGAGATAAGTCTGCATGGACGCGCAATTGCTTTACTTTTTCCAGATACGCTTGCAAGAGAGAATCGTCCATGTAGTGAAGAAGCTCATTGTTGTATAGCTCTTGCTCTGTGGCTGGGGTAATTTCGAGTTCATTTCCGACTGCAGCGATATGCTCCATCAGTCGTTCGGCTGTCGCGAGTGTAATTTGTCCCCCATCAGCTCCGTAAATTTTGTAGCCGTTATATTCGGGCGGATTGTGGCTGGCTGTAATGACAACGCCAGCACAGGCGCAATAGTGGCGTACGGCAAAGGAAAGCAGAGGGGTAGGAGTCAGCTGTTTGAATATACATGTAGTAATCCCGTACTGACCGAGAACTGTGGCGGTTTCCCTAGCAAATAGCTGTGAGTGTCTCCGTGAATCATAGGCGATGACGACTTTTTTGACGGGCAGATCCGGGTATGTTTCGAGCAAATATAGGGCCAGCCCTGCGCTTGCTTTGCGAATCGTGTATAGGTTGATGCGGTTTATTCCCGGCTCCATGACCCCGCGCATGCCTCCCGTTCCAAATGAAATCGGACCAGAGAAGCAATCCGCAAGCTGCTTTTCATCAGCGTGCATGGCGGTTAACTGCTGACGAAGCTCTGGGTCGAGGGATTCGCACTCGTTCCAGCGTGTGTAGTGTTCGTACCAGTTTGCATTCATGTAGAGTTCACTCCCGAGTGAAAAATTACAACATCATTTACTAGGGTATTAACGGAATGGTGAGGGAGTGAGTGGATCTCATTAAGACTGGAGGATGTGAGTCTAACATGAAGGTGGATTGGCTGATTGTCGGAGCTGGATTTACGGGTGCTACACTCGCAGAGCGGATTGCCAATGGACTTGATCAAAAAGTGCTGGTGGTAGAGGGGCGCAATCACATCGGAGGAAATGCCTACGATTGCTATGATGAGCAGGGGATACTGATTCACAAATACGGTTCGCACACCTTTCATACGAATTCCAAGCTGGTATGGGACTATTTGTCGCGTTTTACCCAGTGGCGGCCGTACTTTCATGAGGTCCGTGCTTCTGTCGATGGCATGAAAATACCACTGCCTTTCAATCTCAATGCACTTTCTGCTTTGTTTTCCCCGCAATATGCGCAGAAGCTTTCGAGCTTGCTGATTCGTCAATATGGATTTGGAGCGAAGATACCGATTTTGAAGCTTCGGGAGCATGCAAATGAAGATCTTGGCTTTTTAGCTGATTTCATTTATCAAAAAGTATTTCACCGGTATACGATCAAGCATTGGGATTTGAAGCCGGAGGAGCTGGACCAGTCTGTTTCCGCGAGGGTTCCTGTATACGTAAGCAGGGACAATCGGTATTTTCAGGATACGTATCAAGGAATACCGTTGCATGGCTTCACAGCTATGTTCAACCGCATGCTGAACCATCCCAATATTAAGCTGCTTCTGAATACGGACTATCAGGAAATCGCTGATGAAATCAGGTATAAACGAATGATCTACACCGGTCCCATCGATGCCTTTTTTGGCTATAAGCATGGGCATCTGCCTTATCGAAGTCTGCGTTTTCATTTTGAAACGCATCAAAAGGAATGGTACCAAGAAGTTGGAACCGTGAACTATCCCAATGAATACGACTTCACCAGAATCCTCGAACAGAAGCATCTCACAGGTCAAGTCTCTCCTCACACTACCATATCCTTCGTCTACTCACAGCCGTATACACCTGGGGAGAACGAGCCTTATTACCCCATTCCTCGCAAGGAAAACAGTCAACGCTACAGTCTCTACAAACAAGAAGCGGAGCAGATTCGGGATCAGGTGCTATTTGCGGGGAGGCTTGCGGATTATCAGTACTACAACATGGATCAAGCGGTGGCGCGGGCATTGACCCTGTTTAAGCAAATTGTAGAGGAACAGTTATGAAGGCTTTTCTTTTGGAATGAGCTCGTTCACATAAATCCATCCCTCGGGTGTGTACACAAAGCCAGGATCGTATTCTTCGCCCCACAGCTTCAAAATTTTCGTGAGAATATATTTCCTGGCCTTTGTCCACTCTGGCCAATTTTTCGTGTTGGAATTGTTGCTCTCGTGAATTAAATAATGATACAGGTTCGCGTCTACCCAGTGAATCGTTCCTGTTCCAATCAATTTCAATAACATGTATTTGTCATGAGAAAACCTGCCCTCCATCGGATCGTCATATTCAAATCCACCGACATCACGAACGGCTTGTGTCCGATAAAAACGTGGCCAAACCATTGGAGCTTCCAAGTAATAATACTTATCTTCATAGATCGGAGGCCGCATGATCTCGGACAGTTCTCGCGTATCGCCCGTTTCCTTCCAAAACACAGTGTTCGAGAAGACGACGTTCGTGGTTGCGGGCTGTCGTTCCATTTCATCCAACAAAATTTCTAACGTTATTTCATCGAACCAGTCATCCGAGTCGAGTGAGACAAAGTAAGGCGTATCAATTCGTTCCAGAGCAGCAGCCATTGTTTTTCCGATGCCTGAATTTGTAGGCAGTAGCATGTATTCGATGCGTGGATCATCGAGATACTTTTCAACGATTACTCGAGTCTGGTCAGTAGAGGCATCATCTACAATGAGTAACTTCCATTCTTTGAGAGATTGGTTCAACACACTTTCGATGGCTGTGGAGAGATACTTCTCCCGATTGTAAGTGGGAATCACGACAGTAATGAGCGACATGGCGATCGAAACACCTCTTTTGGTCATTAGTAAACGGACTGCGAAACACATGTTAGGAAAGAAGAGAGGGGTGCGTACCATTTTAGGGATCGAAAAATGCAAGTTGCTCGTCACCTGTAGCAACGTGAACGGGGGACTGTATGTTCTGGAAATAAACGAAGGGTGCTTTCTCCTTACGAAATTGTTGACGGACAATTGTCGGGGCATCGCAAGGTGGGGAGCGCATTTCGTGATGGCGACCTATGACGATCTCAACCTTCTAGACGAGAATGGCCGTATCCTCGTACGGAGCAAAAGCAATCCCATGGATTATCATGGGGTGTTCGTCCATAACCATAAAGCATACATTGTCGAAACGAGGACGAATTCGATCGGGATCTTCCATCCGTTGACACTAAACAGAGAAGATGAAATTCGGTTTTCCCAAGAAAACAGGGATATCCATCACATGAACGATTTGTGGATTCAGGGAAACAGGCTGTTTGTCTCCATGTTTTCCTTGGAAAAAGAGTGGCGGACAACAGAAGGGCCGTCAGGGGTCGTGATGGAGTACTGCTTGGATAAAGGGCAAATCACACACATTCATGATCAAAAGCTGAGTAAGCCTCATAGCGTTGTTCTGGGCGGGGATGCATTGTACTACTGCAATTCCTTGGAGTTCGAAGTGAGAAAAGACAAGGAGGTCATATTCCGGTGTAATGGATTTACCCGAGGCGTGGAGCTGTATGGAGATCTTCTGTTTATCGGTCAAAGCGTTACGAAGAAAATTACTGTTACTCATGAAAAAGATTTACAGCATCATCTGCATGTTTCCTTGGATAGCGGAATCCATGTTTTTGATCGAGTCCAAAAAGTGAGTAAAATGATCCCCATCCCGAATGCTCAGCCTTATAGTCTGTTGATCGTCGACAGGAATGAGGAGAAGATTCGTTCCACGCATTCCTCCACACTAAGTGCCTTATGGTAAAGTCCTTTGGGAGACCGCAGTGCATCATCATGGACTTGGTATCCAGCGATCTGCCATCGGTCTACCTCCTCATCGCTCCATGAAAATGGTTGCTTTCATTAGTTTATTACGGGCCTTCACTCTTGACCTAAACGAATTCATTACCCCTCATTTTGACCACTGAACGAATGAGAATGGGCCCGCATAAGCTTAAGAGATGCTCGAGGGAACTTACCGGAATGAACATTACGGCACAGCCTGAAGAAGGGGAGTAGTCGTTCATGAAAACAGCTTTCCTCACAGGAATCACAGGTCAGGACGGCGCCTACCTAGCAAAATTTTTGCTGGAGAAGGGGTACCATGTAGTAGGACTGGTACCACGCCGGAGCACGATGGACAGGTGGCGGCTGGAGTATTTGAATATCGCAGATCACGTAGAGTACAAGGACGGTGATCTGTTGGATGTGTCGTCGTTGACACGTGCGCTAAAGGCATGTAAACCAGAGGAAGTGTACCATTTAGGTGCGCAGAGCTTTGTCGGTTCGTCGTGGGAGCAGCCTATTTTGACGGCGAAAGTAACGGGAATGGGTGTCTTGCATGTTCTGGAGGCGATTCGGGAAACGGACCCTGCAATTAGAATGTATCAGGCTTCATCAAGTGAGCTGTACGGATTGATCCAGGAACCACAGCAATCGGAGCAAACGCCTTTTTATCCAAGAAGCCCTTATGCAGTCTCCAAGCTGTTTGGCTACTGGACGACCAAAAACTATCGGGAAAGCTTTCAGATGTTTAGCACCAACGGCATTTTATTCAATCATGAATCACCTTTGCGTGGGCTGGAATTCGTTACGAGGAAAGTGACGCATGCAGTCGCAAAGATTGCCGCGAACAAGCAAAAGGAACTGCGGCTGGGGAATATTCAGGCGAAGCGGGATTGGGGCTTTGCTGGCGATTTCGTGGAAGCGATGTGGCTGATGCTTCAGCAGGATAAGCCGGATGACTATGTCATTGCGACAGGAAAAACTTCGACAGTGGAAGACATGTGCAAAATCGCCTTCGATTATGTTGGGTTAAACTACCTTGATTACGTCGTGATTGACCCGGAATTGTATCGGCCAGCAGAAGTAGATATTTTGTTGGGCAATTCGGAAAAAGCGAAAAGAGAACTCGGCTGGACACCGAAAACGAAGTTGGAAGAGCTCATTCACATGATGGTCGAAGCGGATATGCAGCGCGTTGCTAAACAATAAAAGGAAGGCTATTCAGGACACCCTATTTCCGAATGCGGGATAAAAAGGGGTGTTTTTCTTTTATTCGATCATAAAGCTAGCCTAATCGCCAAAAAGGACAACCCATTAATGCAAATAGGGTGACTTATTCATTGTGCTAATCGTTATTTTTGTCCCGTTACTTCTGGTTAAAATAGCAGAAAATTCAATATTAACTGTCATATATTTGCGTTGGCACGCTAATTGCTTACTGTAGAAAAGTACAATCATTCTACTATTCACACTCAAAGGAGACTTGCTATGAACGTCGTTGCCAACGTATACCGGGGAGAACAGGTAGAGAGCTCTCATCTTGGACATATCGCAGTCGTTGATTCGCAGGGGACATTGCTTTATTCGTATGGTGATCCCCATCGCCTTACATATGCACGCTCCAGTATGAAGCCGTTGCAGACGATTCCGGTTGTCGAGACGGGGGCGGCTGATCGGTATGGTTTTGAGCCGGCTGATCTGTCGCTCTGTTGCGCTTCTCATAGTGGAGAGCCACGCCATCGCACGCGGGCGCTCTCTATGCTTGCGCGAGCAGGTCAGCCAGAAGTGGCATTGCAATGCGGGACACATGTGCCACGCCATGAGGAGAGCTACAAACAGCTGATCCGGGAGGGCAAGCCACTTACGCCCGTCTTCTCGAATTGCTCCGGTAAGCACTCCGGCATGATCGCCACCGCGACACATATGGGGGAGGACGTGACTACTTATCATTTGCCTCTGCATCCGGTTCAACAGCGGATTCTCGAAGTAGTCGAGGACTTAACAGGCTACCCCAAAGACAAAATCAAGCTCGGGACAGATGGATGTGGTGTTCCCGTCCATCAATTACCGCTCGCACATTACGCGTGGGCATTCGCCAAGCTGGCGAGACCTGAGGTGATCGCGAATCCAGAGCGACGAAAAGCCGTTCAGCGAATTACGGATGCCATGACCGCTCATCCCGAAATGGTCGGAGGCGAGAATCGATATTGCACAGACCTCATGTCAGCCTTTGGCGGCCGTATCGTAGGGAAGGCAGGCGCAGAGTCGGTGTATTGCCTGGGTGATAGAGAAACAGGACTGGGCATAGCCATCAAAATCGAGGATGGTGGACCACGAGCGATTAATCCGGTCGTCAATGAAGTGCTGCGTCAACTGGGAATCGGCATGGACGGTCGTTTGGAAACACTCACCGAATATACCAACCCGCCTATTACAAACATGAGTGGCAACATTGTTGGAAGGATCGAGACCTCCTTTCGTCTCGCCAAGACGGATTTTTCTTTACGTGTATAAATGGCATTCCCAGCAGTGCCGTTTATTCATAAAGCAACACAGGCTAAACGTTGTTCAAAAAGAAAAGGGGGTCACATGCAATGAACATGCGAAAAGGATGGAAGCTGCTTAGTACCGCTGCACTCGTCACTGTCCTAGCCATTACAGGTTGTAGTCAGTCGACATCGCCGACACAGCCAGTAGGGGGAGGTACAGCAGGTCAAACGTCCACAGAAACAGGTGGACAAGCGAATGTCGCTGCAAAACTCAAGCTCAACCTGAAAACAGAGCCGCCTTCGCTCGATCCGCCAAAAGGCTTTGACAGTACCTCCAATGAAGTCTTGAATGCCACAATGGAAGGCTTGGTTCGACTAGACAAGGATCACAAGCCGCAAGCAGCCATGGCTGAGAAATGGGCAGTGAGTGAGGATGGAAAAACGTATACCTTTACCTTGCGCGATAGCAAATGGTCGAATGGCGAACTAGTGACAGCGCAGGATTTCGAGTTTGCGTTTAAGCGCATTGTCGATCCGAACAACGCATTCCCGTCTGCTTTTCTCGCCTATTACATCGATGGAGCCGAAGCGTACAACAAAGGAATAGGAAATGCAGACGGTGTGAAGGTAAAAGCCGTAGACGAGAAGACGTTTGAAGTGAAGCTGAAGGCGCCAACAGGTTATTTCCTCCACATCCTGACACAGCCAACCTTCTTCCCGGTGAATAAAAAGGTCGTGGAGAGCAATCCGAAATGGGCGGAAGGCGCTGCAAGCATCGTGACAAATGGACCTTTTAAAATGGAAGATTGGGTTCATGACCAATCAGTGAAGCTGGCGAAAAACGAGGGCTACTGGGACCGTGATTCGATCAAATATGCGGGAATCGAATTTGTCATGGTCAACGATGAAAATACGCAATTCCAAATGTATAAAACAGGTCAGCTCGACATGATCCAGACCGTTCCAAACGATATGAAGAAACAGTTGATCGATTCTGGAGAAGCAAAGGTAGAAACGGAAGCGTCCATCTACTACTACCGGATGAACACGAAAATGCCTCCATTCACCAACGCCAATATTCGTAAAGCATTTGCGCTGGCCATCGATCGCAAGACCCTGATCGACAATGTGGTGCAGGGGAAACAGACGCCTGCCATGGCCCACGTGCCATTGGGCTTCCCTGAGCCAGACGGAGCGGACTTCCGCACAAAGGGCGGGGATTTCTTCCAGGATAACGATGTAGAGCAAGCAAAAGCACTGCTGAAAAAAGGGATGGAAGAAGAAGGCTGGACAACCCTCCCGCCTGTCACCATGACGTATAACACCAGTGATGCGCACAAGGCCATCGCGCAAGTTTTGCAGGAAATGTACAAGAAAAATCTCGGAGTAGATGTGAAGCTGGAAAACAAAGAGTGGAAAGTATTCCTGGCAGAACAGCGTGCCCGCAGTCTTCAATTCTCCCGCTCGACAATTCCGGCCGACTACGGGGACCCGGTCAATTACCTTGAGCTGTTCGTGACTGACCATCCAGGAAACCGTGTCAACTACAGCAACAAAGAGTATGACGCACTGGTTGAGAAGATTCGCAACACTGCCGACGAAACAGAGCGCTTCAAGCTCATGCATGACGCCGAGAAAATTTTCATGGATGATATGCCGCTCGTACCTATCTATTTCGGCACAAAAGTATTTATGGAGCAACCAAACGTGAAAGGCATCGTTCGTCACCCAGTCGGCACGATCGACTACAAATGGGTAGAAGTCGGCAATAAATAGTACAATAATCCGAAGACAAGATCGAATATTCCAAACGTTCTTGTCTTCACTTTTCATCTTGGAGCGGCTGATATGGACAAAAAATCGATCATATTTATTGCGAGAATGGATGAGTTTCTGCAATCTGTCGTTAGTCAATATCATGAATTGGGAATCGGCGATGATATCCATGTCGAGGCGATGCGAGTCGACCAGCTTCCGTTACGCCCGATCACGCCTGGTGCCCTCGTCATTGTATCCACCAAAAGCATCGTCCCACTTGTACAACCATATGTGCCAAAAGAAAACAGCATCATTATTGCCAAGCGAATGCTACCATATCATAATTTGCGCGGCATGCTGGAAATTCCGAAAGGCGTGAAAGTGCTTCTCGTCAGTGATACTAAGGAGACTGCTGAAGAAAATGTGGAATTGCTGCGTGCCTCTGGAATGGATTTTGAACTGTATCCCTATTATCCAGGTGCCGACTATCCACCTGACATCGAGATTGCTGTAACGCCAGGAGAGGCAGAGCATGTCCCCCCGCATATTCGCAAAGTTGTCGATATCGGGTATCGGATCATCGATTTATCTACGTGGCTTGCCATCTACTCTCATTTTAAAAACGGCAATTTTCAAAAGGTCACCGCACGCGCCATGCAATCGTTGGTCGATATTACCAAAGAGCTGAACAACGAGATTCAGCATGCGCATCTGTTGAGCAAATATTTGGAGGCCATCGTCAATCGGATCGAGGACGCGGTGATTGCCATGGATGAAAAAGAAAACATCCGTTTTGTGAATCAGAAAGCAATCGATACGTTGCAGATGGAAGGGAATGAAGTCGTCGGTGAGCGGGCCTCCAATTGCTTGCCTGCGAATTTTTATCAATTGATCCGGCAGTGTGAAGAGAACAAAGACGTTTTGGTAGATTGGGCGAACAAAACCTACTTTTTCCGCAAAATGCACATCGTCATGGAAGGAAGCTTTCTCGGGAGTCTGCTCTTGTTTCGCCAGGCTGCAGAAATTGAAAAGCTGGAGCATGATTATCGCATGCGCCTTTACAGCAAAGGATTGGTAGCCAAGTACCAATTTGATGATTTCTATGGGGAGAGCGCGCCTGTACAAAAAGTGATTCAGATTGCCCGCAAAATCGCAAGAAGCAACTCCACCGTGCTGTTGTTGGGAGAAACAGGGACAGGGAAGGAATTGCTCGCCCAGGCTATCCACAATGCTTCGCCACGCAGAAGAGAGCCGTTTGTTGGGGTTAACTTCGCTGCCATATCGGAATCTCTTTTGGAAAGCGAGCTGTTCGGCTATGAAGAAGGGGCTTTTACCGGAGCGCGTAAAGGTGGACATATCGGCTGGTTTGAATTGGCCCACAAAGGGACGATTTTTCTAGATGAGATCGGAGATGCCAGCGCGGTCATTCAAAACCGACTGCTGCGTGTCTTGCAAGAGCGCCAGATTATGCGTGTTGGCGGCAGTAAGATCATCCCGACAGATATTCGCGTCATCGCCGCAACGAATCAAGATTTGCAGCGGATGATTGCGGAAGGGGACTTCCGTGCGGATTTGTACTATCGCCTGAATATCCTGCCGATACATTTGCCGCCGCTTCGGAACAGACGAGAGGATATCCCATGGTTGGCCCATCAATTTATGAAGAAATATTCCTATGATTTGCGCCGCCCGCCGTTTACGTTGACTAATGAAGCGATGCGGGCTCTCCATGAGTACGATTGGCCTGGAAATATTCGCGAGCTCGAAAATGTAATCGAGTATTTAGCGCATGTCGTGGAGGATGAAGCGTATCCGTATCATTTGCCGTTTCTGCGGGAAATACCGGAAGCGCTATTGCCTGTAGATGGTCTAAACAACGAATGTGAAATCATCGTTACCGAATATAAAAAACGAGGATTTCTGGATGAAATCACGGCTATTTTGCAGGAGCTGGGGCAAGGAAGCGGTGGACGCTATACGCTTCTTGCGCAGTTGCAAGAAAGAGGTCACGCGGTTACCTTGCAACAGCTGCGCTATCGCCTGAAGCTTTTGCAGCAGGATGAGCTGATTCAAGTAGGAAAAGGGAGACAGGGGAGTCAGATTTCCTCGAAAGGAGAATCGTTTCTTGCCTTTCTACATCGGATGAAAGCAGGGGAACGCTCATGAGCGATTACTGGAAGAAGCAAGCACTTCTGCAAAAAGAGCAGTATCTGGATGATTTAAAAGCCTTTCTTTCCATTAACAGCATAGAAGATATGGCGACGGCAAAAGAAGGAAAGCCGTTTGGCGAAGGCGTTGCCGCTGCGCTTGAAGCGATGCTTGCACGCGGTGAGTTGGATGGCTTCCAGACCAAAAACCTAGAAGGGTACGCAGGGACAATCGAGTTCGGCGACGGGGAAGAAGAGGTCGGTGTCCTCGTTCATATCGATGTCGTCACGGTGGGAGAAGGTTGGACGACCCCGCCTTTTGAGCCGAGCATTCGCGACGGTCGCATCTATGCGCGGGGAGCGATTGACGATAAAGGCCCAGCGATGGCTGCGTACTATGCGTTGAAGCTAGTCAAGGATTCAGGCTTGCCACTGACAAAACGCGTACGAATGATCATCGGAACGGATGAAGAGAGCGGCTGGCTGTGCATGAAGCATTTTGCCCGGCATGATCGCATCCCGCCGATTGGCTTCTCACCGGATTCCTCCTTCCCGATGACTCATGCCGAGAAGGGACAGATCAATCCAACATTGACGATTCCAGCGATGGAACCAATCGAACAAAATGGAGCCTGGCAGTTAGCGTCATTTGTCTCCGGTGATCAAGGCAACAGTGTTCCGGAAAAAGCAGTCGCTCTTGTGCGCCTAGGTTCACAGGCACGTCAGGAGGTCATCCTTTCTCGCTTGGCGGAAGAGTGGGAAATGTTTCTGAATGAACAGCACACAACGGGTCGGATGGAAATGGTAGGGCTGGGACAATTGCAATTCACGCTCGCAGGAAAGCCGGCTCATGGGATGGCACCATTCCAAGGCGTGAACGCAGGAACCTTATTGGCCACTTTCTTGCGCTCGTACCCGTTTGGTGGCTCCTGTTCGTCCTTTCTTGCGATGTTGTCTGATGTGCTGCATGAGGATTATTTTGCGCACCACCTACATATGGTCTGCGAGGATGAGGTATCCGGCAAGCTGACGGTTAACGCGGGGATTTTGCATTACGATTCCAGCGAGGGGGGGACAGTTCGGCTCAATATACGTTATCCAGCTACGGTTTCCTGTGAGGAATACGTTGAGAAATTGAAGCAAAGGACAGTAGAACTGGGCTGGACGATTTCTGCTTTGCGGACATCCAAGTCGCATTATGTACCCAAAGATCATCCTGTGATCCAAACCTTGTCGCGGGTGTACGAGGAGCACACAGGAGAGCCAGCAACCCTTCTTTCCTCAGGGGGAGCTACCTACGCCAAAATCATGCCGTATGGTGTTGCTTTCGGCCCGCTCTTTCCAGGCAAGGAATCCATGGCCCATCTGGCTGATGAATATGCCGAGATTGACGACCTGCTGCGTGCCATGGCGATTTACGCGCATGCCATTTACGCGCTGGCTAAGTAAACGAGGAGGACTTCCATGTCAAACTATCTGGTAAAACGTATTTTGATGATGTTCGTCACCCTGTGGATTATCGTGACGCTGACGTTTGCCTTGATGCATGCCATTCCGGGGAACCCGTTTGCCTCCGAGTCGGATCAGCTGCCAGAGCAAATTCTCAATAATTTACGTGCCAAATACAACCTGGACGAGCCGTTGCCTGTTCAATACATTTTATATCTGAAAAATCTGTTAATGCTCGACTTGGGTCCATCCATCAAATCAGACTCGCGTGGAGTCAATGACATGATATCCGATGGCTTTGGTGCATCTGCCTGGTTGGGGGCGCAAGCGATCGGGATCGCACTCCTTTTCGGAATTTCATTGGGCATCATCGCAGCGCTCAATCGCAACAAATGGCTGGACTACGTTGCCATGGCGCTTGCAGTAATGGGGATAGCGATCCCGAGCTTCATTATGGCACCGCTTCTGATCAATTTTTTCGCGATCAAGCTGCCGCTCTTTCCCGTTGCGACATGGGGTACCTGGATGCATACGATACTGCCGTCACTGGCGCTCGCTTTTGGTCCGGTTGCGATCATTACCCGCTACATGCGTGCCAGCATGATTGAAGTCATGAACCAGAACTACATCCGTACAGCAGAGGCAAAAGGCATTCCCATGTTTATCATCGTTGTCAGACATGGAATTCGCAATGCGATTCTGCCAGTTGTCACCTTTCTCGGACCTTTGATTGCCAGCTTGATAACGGGGACCTTTGTCGTGGAGAAAATCTTTGCGATTCCCGGCATTGGCAAGTATTTCGTAGACGGTATTTTCAACCGTGACTATCCGGTCATTTTGGGTACGACCATTTTTTACAGTGCGATTCTGATTTTTACCATTTTCCTGATTGATATCGCATACACCCTGATTGACCCGCGGATCAAGCTGACCAACAAGGAGAGATAAACTGTGGCGATGGAGCACAAAGTGGACCCGTTATTTCGCCCGTTGACGAAAAATACACAGGCGAATGTCATTGCACGACCGAGTCTTAGCAATGGGCAGCAGGTCATTCGGAAGCTGCTGAAAAACAAGCTGGCCATGCTCGGGCTGTTCATTATACTCGCTTTGGTTGGCATGGCGATCATTGGACCGAATCTCGTGCCGTATAGCTATTCGGACCAGAGCTTGCTGACCAAAAATCAGGAAATCTCCGCAGAGCATTGGTTCGGTACGGATGAGCTGGGCCGTGACATGTTTGCCCGTACGTGGTATGGGGCGAGGATTTCTTTGACGATTGGAATCGTCGCGGCACTCATCGACCTGGTCATCGGAGTGACAGTCGGGGGAATTGCAGGCTATATGGCAGGACGAGGCAAACGAGGGGATCGCATCGATACGCTCATCATGCGCATTATCGAAGTTTTGTATGGGCTGCCTTATTTGCTGGTCGTCATTTTGCTCATGGTCGTGATGGAGCCGGGAATGCTGACGATTATTATTGCCCTGTCTGCTACTGGTTGGGTCGGCATGGCGCGGTTGGTGCGTGGACAGATCCTGCAATTGAAAAACCAAGAGTTCATTCTGGCTGCGCAAGTTCTGGGAGCGAAGTTTTCACGCATTTTGCTAAAGCATCTGATTCCCAACACATTTGGCGTCATTATCGTCAATTTGACCTTTACGATTCCATCGGCGATTTTTGCAGAATCCTTTCTCAGTTTTCTTGGACTCGGTGTACAAGCTCCCGTCGCCAGTTGGGGGACGATGACAAACGATGGCTTGGGCGTTATTTTGACGGGCGATTGGTGGCGACTGTTTTTCCCAGCGTTGATGATCTCGCTGACGATGTTCGCCTTCAACGTATTCGGCGACGGTTTGCAGGATGCTCTTGATCCGCGTCTACGCGATTAGAGACGACAGGGGGAATGAGGATGAATCAGCATTTGCTGACAATCGATAACTTGCGAGTGAATTTCAAGACGTATGGTGGCGAGGTGCAAGCCGTGCGGGGAGTGTCCTTTTATGTGGACAAAGGGGAGACGGTTGCCATCGTAGGCGAGAGTGGATGCGGTAAGAGCGTTACGGCCCAAGCGATTATGGGTCTAATCCCTAATCCACCTGGAAAAATCGTCGGGGGAAAGGTTGTTTTTGAAGGGGCCGAAATCAGTCACCTGCGCAAAAAAGAGCTGCTGGGTATTCGCGGCACGCAGATCGGCATGGTGTTTCAAGACCCGATGACCGCGCTCAATCCAACGATGAAGGTAGGGACACAAATCGTAGAGGGGTTCGTTCGCAGTCACCAAGTATCGAGAGAGGAAGCACGAAAGAGAGCAATCGAGATGCTTTCGCTCGTAGGTATTCCCGATCCGGAAAAGCGAATCGATCAGTACCCACACCAATTCAGCGGTGGGATGCGTCAGCGTGTGGTCATTGCGATTGCGCTTGCTTGCCAACCCAAGCTGGTGATTGCTGATGAGCCGACGACAGCACTGGATGTGACGATTCAGGCGCAGATTTTGGATTTGCTCAAACGACTGCAAGAGGAACAGGAGTTATCGGTCGTGATTATTACCCATGATTTGGGAGTGGTAGCCGAGATCGCTCATCGCATGGTTGTCATGTATGCGGGGATGGTGGTAGAGACTGGGACGGTCGAGGACGTTTTTGCGAATCCTCGTCACCCGTATACATGGGGGCTGATGCGATCCCTCCCTCGTCTGGATGAAGGCGAAAAGCAACGGCTGATTCCTATCGAAGGCAGTCCTCCGGATTTGTTCAATCCGCCAGTTGGCTGTCCGTTTGCTGCCCGCTGTGATTTTGCGATGGAAATATGCGAACAGCAGATGCCTATGACGAGCGAATTCGGTCGTGGACATCAGGCAGCATGCTGGCTCCATGATCCACGGGCACCGCGAATCGAAGAACTGGTGGCTGCAGGGAGGCAGGGAGTATGACAGAAGCTTTGCTTGATGTTCGTGATTTGAAGAAGTATTTTTCGCTTGGAACGGGATTTGATTTGAAAGCAGTCGATGGTGTTTCTTTTTCGATCAACAAAGGGGAGACGTTCGGACTGGTCGGTGAAAGTGGCTGCGGAAAGTCTACACTAGGTCGGACCATCATTCGCCTGTATGACCATACAGATGGCGAAGTGCTGTTTAAAGGGAAGAATGTTCATCAGCTTCGCGGAAAAGAAGCGGGGCAGTTCAATCGAGATGCCCAGATGATTTTTCAGGACCCGCAAGCCAGTCTGAACCCGCGTATGACCGTGGAGGATATCATTGCAGAGGGCTTGGACATCCACCATTTGAATCGCGGAATGAGACGAGAGCGTGTAGCGGAGCTGCTCCATCTAGTGGGCTTGCATAAGGATCATGCGCAGCGGTTTCCGCATGAATTCAGCGGGGGACAGCGCCAACGGATCGGAATCGCGCGGGCGTTGGCAGTGGAGCCGGAATTTATCATTGCCGATGAGCCGATCTCCGCACTCGACGTCTCGATTCAGGCGCAAGTCGTCAATTTATTGGAGGATTTGCAGCATGATCGCGGATTGACCTATTTGTTCATCGCACATGATCTGTCCATGGTCAAGCATATTTCCAACCGGATTGGCGTCATGTATTTGGGAAAAATGGTCGAGCTTGCATCGAGCCATGAGCTGTACGCGCGTCCGCTGCACCCCTATACGCAGGCGTTGCTTTCCTCTGTGCCAGTGCCTGATCCGACGGTGAAGCGAGAGCGAATCGTTTTGCAGGGAGATTTGCCGAGTCCAGCCAACAAGCCAAGTGGTTGCGGTTTTCGCACACGTTGCCCACTCGTACAACCTCGTTGTGCGGAAGAAGTGCCGAAGTGGCAGGAGGCAGATCCGGGGCATTGGGTGGCTTGTCATTTGATAGAGTCGTAAGAGAGGAAGAAGGGCTGTTCCCGATCGGTGGGACAGCCCTTTCTTGTGAGATTAAAAATAGTAGAAACAGGTAAGAATGCTCGAGAAGACAATCAGTCCAGTGCCCGACGTGAGAAAAAGCGAGGTTCCGATTCGCACGAATGACTCCTTCTTTTCCTCGAAAGCAGGGTCGTTTGCCTGAACGATGTCACTGTCCATCATGCGCGGCTTGCGAAAGAACATCCCTTTCAACTGCTTGAATCCACGTAGAAATAAAGAGAAAAATCCAGAGCGTGTCACGACGGCAATACTCCCAACGATCAACAGGAAAAGACCGATTAAAAAGCTCTGGTTAATCAATGGCACCAACGTACCGGCTTGAATGGTAATCCCTAAAATGACACTGCTGATCACGGAGAGAGCGAGTAGTAGAATGAGCCATTTTTTCAACGAAGAAGCACGTCCTTTTTATAGTGTGGGTGCAATGCGCTCTGCTTCCCGCAAAAAAGCTTGAACGGCAGGTGGGGCTTCACGAAGCGAGCGTACAACCAAGCCGATTTGCCGAGAGAGAGGCGGTGTGATTTCTATGACAGCGACCTCGGGTAGTTGCGCTGGTAGAGTCAGCGACGGAACGACTGTCACCCCTACACCGCTTTCTACCATTGCCAGAATCGTTGTATTATCAGCGATTTCATAGGAAACATTCGGCGTAAGCCCAGCCTGGGCAAACTCCGCGCCTATCAACAAGTGACAACCCGCCATGGGCATGAGAAACGATTCGCGGGCTAATTGCTCCAAGGTAAGAGCGGGTTCTTTTGCCAGAGGATGATTGGCTGGCACGACAGCATGCAGGGCGTCTGTCGTCAGTAGGACTCCCTCCAGCTCGTCATCGGGCCACACATGAAAACCGACATCGACAACTCCTGAGCGAATCCATTCTTTTATTTCTTGATAGCTTCCTTCATATAGCTTTGTTTGCATTTGTGGATAGTGACTCTGCATCGACTTCAGCAATTTTGGCAGGAGCTGTGAGGTCACGCTGGGAAAAGAAGCGATCCGGATCGTTGCCTCCAAAAGCCCGCTTGATTCGGCAGCCACCTGTTTAATCAGCGAGACGTTTTCCAATATGGTCCGGGCAGAGGCGACGATTTTTTCGCCAGCTTCGGTTAGCTTAACCCCGCTGCGATTGCGGGTGAACAAGGAGATGCCGAGCTCTTTCTCCAGTGCGCCGATGGTATGACTCACACCCGACTGGCTCAATCCGATTTGTTCTCCTGCTCGCGTGAAGTTACCAGTATTCGTGACAGCCATAAGGACTTCCATTTGAAATAAAGTCATGGAGCTCCTCCTTTCATGAAGTTTCTATCATGGTTGGTATGCGAAAGCTTCATTTTACAGCGCAGTTGCCTCACTTTAAGATGAAAAGCAAGAGAAGCATTCGTTTAACAAAAGGAGAGAATGAACCATGAATCATGTGAGCGTATACCATGTGGACGCCTTTACGAGAGAGCCATTTGCAGGCAATCCTGCAGGAGTCATCCCAGAAGCAGGTACTTTGACTTTACAACAAATGCAGAAAATTGCCAATGAGTTGAATCTTCCTGAGTCTGCCTTTTTGATGCCAACCGACCATCCAGAAGCAGATTTTCGGATTCGCTACTTTTCTCCTACGGTTGAGATCGATTTCTGTGGACATGCGACAGTGGGTTCTGCTTGGCTATTGGCAACAGAACACGGATGGTTGGAAAAGGGGAGCCGTATCGTATTTGAGACAAACGTCGGGTTGATTCCTGTTCAATTGGTGATCGAGGATGGTCAGTTACAGCGCGTGGAAATGACCCAAATCAAGCCTTCTGTGAAGGAGATTGATTTAGACAGAGAAGAGGTAGCGAGGCTGGTTGGCATAGCACCGGCTGATCTCGACGATCGCTATCCGATGAAGCTCGCTTCCACTGGCAATATGCATCTTCTCGTTCCAGTCCGCACCCGTCAGGCGATCGATGCAGCACAGCCATTGTTCTCAACGCTCGCAGAAATGAACAGGAAACACAGCATCACCACCACCCATTTGTTTACGTGGGATGCCCCTGAAGGCTATGACTTGTATACGAGGGATTTTGCGCCTGCGATTGGAATTGCGGAAGATCCGGTAACAGGTGCTGCAAACGGGGCACTGGCTGGCTATCTGGCGTTGGAAGAGTTGGTGCCTGCTGGCAAAGTGACGCAGCTCGTCGTAGGGCAAGGACATGCGATTGATCGGCCAGGAACATTGTATGTAACGGTCGATCGATCCGAAGAGGAGCCTGTTATTCGCGTAGCAGGTGAGGCGCATTTAACGATTGCGGGGCAGATGAGGGGATAAATAATGAAAGGAGAAAGGCGTTCTTGTCTAAGAACGTCTTTTTTTGTCTTTATTTCCTGTTGATCCAATATAAGGAATTCATTATAATTCGAATTGTGTGTTTAAGGAATATTTCAATAATTTTACTTGTACTTATTTTCTTTCGGTTTTGAACCGGCATTGGGGAGGGAGTTTTAGAGATGAACAGTAAATTCATCCGTTCCATCAGTATTTGTAACGTATTTATATTGCTCTCTTTACTGTTTTTGCAAACGATTCCTGAGCAGGTGCGTGCATCTGAAAAAACCAAAACATACTTGATTGGTTTCAAGGACAGTAAACGAACAAAAAGGAGCGCCATCCAAGGGACGACTGTGCAACAACTCAGTTCCAAAATTATGGTGGCTACCTTAACTGAAAGCGAAATGGAAGAATTAGCTCAAGATCGAAATGTAGCGTACATAGAGGAAGACAGTGACACAGAGTTAGCAGAGATCGACTTGTCAGACAAACAGAAGATCCCATGGGGAGTCGAGCATATAGGTGCTGATCAGGCACATCGCAAAAATTACTTAGGTAATAATGTGAAAATAGGAATTTTGGATACAGGAATCTCTCGTCATGAAGATTTGAAAGTGAGTGACGGCATTTCCTATGTTGAAGGTGAAGCTGATTATGATGATGCCCATGGTCATGGTACCGCTGTGGCTGGGGTGATCGCTGGTAAAGACAATCATCTTGGAATTGTAGGAGTCGCGCCAGAAGCGGAAGTCTATTCGATCAAAGTTCTGGATGAAAAAGGTCATGGCAAGTATTCGAGTATGATTCAGGGAATAGAATGGGCCATCCAGAATGACATGAATATCATCTCGATCAGTGCGGGTGGGGCCGTGGACAGTCGCGCGTTGCATGACCAAATAAAAAGGGCGAATGAACAGGGGATTCTGGTCATTGCAGCAGCGGGAAATCGAGGTCTCGGGGAGGATACCCGATTATTCCCGGCACAATATCCGGAAACGATGTCGGTAGGTTCCATTGATCGGGATAACCAACGTGCGGATACCTCCAGTGTAGGCACGGGGTTGGATCTGATGGCTCCGGGCGTGGACATTTTAAGTACTTCCCTTCACCAAGGATATGAATTGCACTCTGGTACTTCTTTGGCTACTCCTCACGTGGCAGGTGCCGCAGCAGTCATTTGGTCGAAAAAGGGAAAGGCAACCAACGATGAAATTCGGGATATTTTGGTCGAGAGTGCAACACCTCTAGGAGAGCCACGTTATTATGGCAAAGGGCTGGTGAACCTGGAAAAAGCTCTGGAGATAGGAAGCACCGAGTCTCTCGGGGTTCAGTCGATTGAATCTTCTCGTAACGAACTGGCTATTTCCGTAGGGCAAAGCTATCTATTGAAGATCAAGGCGAAGATGACAGATGACACGACCAAAGACATTACCGAGGAAGCGAAATATGCCAGCAACGATGAAAAAATCGCAACAGTAAACCCATCAGGACTGGTGACTGCGACTGGTATTGGTGAGACGCGATTGATCGTAAAGTTTGAAAACAAGACGATCGAAATTCCAGTAGTAGTGAGTGAAAAGGTGCCTTTGACCCCGCGTGGTGGTCTTGATACCCCGGAAAATGGTGAATTAATTGTCGGTACCTATGAGATGAAGGGATGGTACCTAGATCCAGCAGGCGTCTCCCAAATCAGTATCATGATTGATGGCAGAAAGGTTGGAGAAGCAACCTATGGTGACCCTAGACCCGATATCGAGGCCAAGTATCCAGCGTATCAAAATGGAAACGCAGGTTTTCATTATAATCTAGACACCAGAGAAATGGCCGTAGGATTGCATACGATTACGCTTGCCATTCAGAACACGAATGGAGAGCAGACGGTTATCGAAGGGAATACGTTCTATATCGGCAGTAAGCAGCCAGTAGAGGGCCTTCATGCTGATGTTTCCAAGCTGGAACTCACCGCGGAGAGTACGCATCAACTCGTTGTCTCTACGATTCTCGAAGATAAAACGTTAAAAGATGTCACGACGTTGGCTGAATACACTACTTCGGATGAAAGTATCGTAACGGTCACTCCGACTGGTTTCGTAAAAGGAACAGGAATGGGAACAGCGATTGTTACGATTCGCTATGAAGGACAAGCCATCACGATTCCTGTCACAATCCAGGAAAAAATCTCGCTCATACCGCGTTGGGAAGTAGAGAGTCCAGCGGATCATTCTACAATGACGGGAGCCTCTCTCATAAAAGGCTGGTATTTAGATCCAGCAGGTGTATCAAAGATAGAGATCCATGTAGATGGGCAAAAAGTAGGGGAAGCTCTTTATGGGCAACCGCGACCTGATATTGCGCAGGCTTATCCAGCTTATCAAAATGCTACTTCTGGATTTCAGTATTTTTTAGATACGGCCCAAATAACGGAAGGACAGCACACCATTACGGTGATGGCTGTGAATCAGGAAGGCAAAGAGCAAGTCCTGGCAGAGCGCCTCGTGTCCTTCGAGCGTGCACAACCAGCCAAGAGTATAGCTGCAAATGTAAGCAAGGTCGAACTAACACAAGGGAATACACAGCAAATTATCATTTCGGCTGTTTTGCAAAATGACCAAATAAGAGATGTAACAAGAGAAGTGAAGTACACCCTTGAAGATTCTACGGTTGCCAGTATTTCCGATCACGGAATCATCACAGGTCTCCAGATTGGACAAACCACGCTCATTGTCGACTATCAGGGACAAACATTGACGATACCGATCTTAGTAAAAGCGGCTGCTGGTTTGTCCCAAGGGGGATTGGACAGTCCTCTAGACAATGCGACGATTAGCGGAGTCTACCCTGTAACAGGCTGGTTTATCGCTTCAAGCGGCGTCTCGAGCGTTGAAGTGTTGGTGGATGGCGTTGTAATCGGTGAAGCCACATATGGTGTTCCACGTCCTGAAATAGAGATTACCGATATTTCTTTACCGGGTAACAACGTGGGATTTCATTATAGCCTCGACACGAGTCTTTTCCAGAAAGGAAAGCATACCATTTCTGTTCGCGGAACAGCCAAGGATGGAAATCAAACGATACTGGGGTCAAGAACTGTTCAGGTGGTCGAATTGCTACCGGCAATCGGATTGCACGTAGATATTGCCGAGTTGCAGCTTTCTCAAGGAAAGACACATCAACTCACTGTCATAGCAGAGCTGGAGGATCAGAGCAAGCAGGATGTGACGAAGCTAGCCCTTTACACAGTAGAAGATCCATCCGTTGCAAAAGTGAGTCCAGACGGCTTGGTTACGGCTCTTGCGCAAGGCAATACGAGCATTACGATCAAGTACGGAAATCAGAGTATCAAGATACCGCTCGTCATTACAGCAGCAGAAGTACTACAAGCAATCGGCGAAATAGAAACGCCAGTAAATGACGCGACTATCAATGGTACGTACACGATAGCGGGCTGGTTCTTGCATCCTTCTACGCCTACCAGTTATCACGTCTTCCTTGATGGAAAAGAAGTTGGACAAGCCAGTACGGGTATAGTACGACCTGACATTGCCCTGCTGCATCCAGACTATAAGAATACGAATGCTGGATTCAGCTATACGTTGAATCTGTCCGATTTGCAATCAGGCCATCATACAGTCTCTGTCGTGGTGACGGATAGCGAAGGAAAACAATACCCATTGCCAGAGAAACGCTTTGTGGTGGGAGAAGTCGCTCCGGCGGATAGTTTGAAGCATACGGAGTCAGGCATCAGCTTAGCAAAATCGTCAATGCAGAAGCTACAGATTACCGCAACTTCAGCTGGGCAAAATCCAAGAGATGTTACCGCGCAAGCTGTATATTCGTACGAGAATTCCAATGTGATCCACGTGAGTCCGCTGGGGATCGTCACAGGACTCGAAGTGGGAATGACCAAGATAGTAGTCAGTTATGGAAGTCAGACCCTAATCATTCCAGTGGTTGTGACGGAAACAGAATCTGGCCCACTCGTTGCAAAAGGACAGATCGATATTCCGGTGGACAAAGCAGAAATTGGAGGAACCACTACCATTCAGGGGTGGCTGCTTGATCCGGACGGTGTAGCCAAAATGGAAGTGCTGTTAGACGGACAGTTGCAGGGAACGGCAGTATATGGCGGGCCTCGCCCTGACATTTTCGCCCTGTATCCGCGCTATGAAAATGCAAATGCAGGATTTCAGTATCTTCTCGATACAATGCGCTTCACTGAAGGCGGGCACAAAATAACCGTACGAGTCACCAACAAAAAGGGAGTAGAAAGTCTCGTCTTCGATAATGAAGTAACAATTGGCCCCGTAACAGGGATCACTACCAATCTCTCCAAAATTGATCTGGAGAAAGAAAAGACTGCTGCTCTCACTGTTGTTGCCGCTTATCGGGACAAGAGTACGAAGGACGTAACGAGCGAAGTTACCTACGCGATTCAAGACCCAGCTATTGCAAAAATAGACGCAACTGGTGTGCTAACGGGCCTAGCGCCAGGGAATACCGTTCTGTCTGTCACCTTTGCTGGCATCGTCCAGCAAGTGCCTGTTCATGTGAAGGGCGGCCCTTTCATGACGACAGGTGCGATTGATGCTCCAGGAGAGAATGAACAGATTAGTGGAAGCTATAACCTAACAGGCTGGTTCATTACTGCCAGTGAAGTGGAAAAAATCGAAGTGTTGATGGATGGCGTTGCATTGGGTGAGGCGAAGTATGGACTGGAACGACCGGATATTTTGCGAATGTACCCAGAGGCACCCCCTGTAAAACCGGGTTTTTCGTACCTATTAGTAGTGGGCGATTTGGACTTGGGACAACATCAGCTGACTGTGTTGGTAACGGAAAAAGACGGGAACCAGACCAGCATGGAAAAGACAATCACGATAGTGAAACCGATTCATGACAAGTACACCTATTGGCTGCAATTTTCTGATCTGCAAGGCAAGGACAATTGGTCCTATCAAGAGGTGTCAGGGGATCGTCATACTGATTTGACGTGGAACAAGCAAACAGAAGAATGGAAGAGTAATCACGACACGGCCATCGGGAATACATGGATAAGAGTTGGCAGCTCAAATCCTGTCATCAAATGGGAAGCACCACGATCAGGCAAGATCCAGGTCAGCGGTTGGATATCCAAAATTCAAGTCGATGAGGGCGATGGGGTAAACGTCCGACTGCTGAAAAACGATGAACAAATTTGGCCGTCCACTGGCTGGCAATCCATCGAATTCAACGATGAGATTGGCGTGGAAATCCAAGAAGAACTTGAGGTAGAGCAAGGAGATGCGCTCTTGTTTCAAGTGGATCAAAAAGAAAGCAGCATCGGCGACTTGCTAAAATGGACACCTGAAATTACCTACATGAGTAACGCTGTTAACGATAATGCGGCTCCCCAAATCTATTTGACCTCTCCCGCTGTGGGAGCAGCGGTCTCTACCGTTGATGGCAAAGATGTTGTTGCGATATCAGGTTTTGCCATGGACCCGAATAGGGGAGATCAAGTAAACATTTGGTATCAGCTGGATGAAGAAGATCCACAAGAGTTGACGAGATTTACGGCTTCGGAAAAGAACCAACCATTTTTGTACAACCTGCCTACCCATCATCTGAAACCGGATGTATTGTACTCGCTTCGTGTCTGGGCAGTCGACCAAAAGTCCGGAAGATCACTCAGTGAAAAAGTAGACTTCACCTTGGACATGAGAGCGCAAGCCGAAAAGGAAGACATTGTGGTTGTCGCTAAGTGGAAATCTCCGAGCGATGGAACCGAAATTTCAAAAGGAGAAAAGGTTTCCCTGACCTGGGATTACGCAAGCTACGGTGGGCACTCCAGTAAAATTGAATCGCAAGAATTGATCATTTACATTAGCGAAGGTGGGCATGTCACTTCAACGATCCGCGAAAAATTGACGGGCACAGCACGTTCCTACGTGTTTGATACAAGTGTGATCGAGAAAAATGCCCGAGTGGAAGCACGAATTCGCTCGATTATGCCGAAGACGCCTGTTTATGTTTATGGTGGCACTGCGAAGTTGAATTTCAGTGTTCTGGCTGCCAATCAAGCTCCTGTCGTACAAAGTACAGAGTTTGTCACATTGGACAGAGGACTTTCAGGGGTCATCAACTATACACTCAATGAAAATGATGTCACGGACAAAATCGTTGCGACAAAATTACGAGTAGGCATCACACCAGGCGGAAACGAGCTTGGTGAAAAGGAAGAGTTAATCCCGGAGGCCTCCCAAAACAGACAAGTGGTTAGCAGATATTCCTTCCCCCTTTCAAAAGATATGCTGCAACAAACCATTTACTGGACAGTGCAGGCGCAGGATAACCGGGGAGCTTGGACACCAGCTGTTAACTATTCAGTTCGACTGGTAGAGGCACTTCCGAAGATCGTGATCTATACACCGGTTGCCAAAAGAGTCATGGACCTTGATGACACCTTTACATTGGATGGAACATACACGCAGCTTACCTCTGGAGAAATGATTGCGGCCAAAGTGGTCCCATTTGATCCTGCTAAAAAATTCACGACAACAGGAACTTCCGGTCAGTGGGAGCTGAACTGGACAGGGCGGGAAATCGGATCAGGTACGTATGAAAATATCCAAGTGACAGAGCCGATTGTGGCCTATTACGGCGGTAGCTTAACAGTAGAAGATAAGCCAGATGCACCGAGTATCGTGAACGCAGAGGCCGAAACGAATTCACTCAAAATCTATTGGAGCCCATCTGTCGGTGCCATTGACTACGGAGTCCAAGTCGATGGCGGCGGAATCAAAAAAGTGGGCGACGTTACCAACCATACGATCACGGGTCTTCAGCCTGCGCGTGTGTATACCATAAGACTTTGGGCGTATACTTCAGCCGGTATTAGCAGCTACAGCAGCTCGATTACGGTTGAAACGAAACCAGCAGAAGGCAATTTTAATGGAATGGTCGAGAATAGCCCAGTGCGGATGTATTTCCCTGCAAAAGAGGCGAAATACATGAAAATCGTTGCTGGAATAAATGGAACCTATTCATTCACGTTAAACAATGATTCGGGTTCACCTGCAAATGCAACCATATCCGTCTATAAAGCAGCTAACTTGCAGCCACATGAGGAGATTGCCGCGGGAGCGAATGGAAGAGTCAACCCCGTATTTGTTGCAGGAAAAACCTATTATGTAAAGATTGTCGCAAACGATTCCTTATACGGTACGCTTCTGGTAAAGCCAGGGGGAGAGGCTTTTACCTTTAACCAACCAAAGGAAATTACGCTTCAGCCTGGTCAAACGGTAGAGATGACCATGAATACAACCATTCCTGGCAAGTATCGCATGGTGACACAATTGAAAAATCAGACAAATAAATATCCGGTTGTCACGGTACTGTCCAATGGAAATGCCGTAACACCAAAGGAGGCGCCAACTCCTTCAGAAATCAATTATGAGCTGGGGATGGGGAATTACACGATCAAATTGACCAATACCGAGAGTTATCCGGTGAGTGTTTCCTTTACTGTTTTTGCTCCCCTCCCTGGTGGGACTCTTTATGAGTACGTTTACGATCAAAACAATCGGATTAAGGCGATTAAAGAAAATGGCGTAGAATCCGTCACCTTCATTCATGATGAGAACGGAAACATTTTAAAAAGTGTCAAGCATGCAGTGACGCTTCCACCGAAAGGAACCGTATTACATGTGGATTTGGAAAAGGTGGAGGTACGAGCTGGCAGCACGCGACCAATTAAGGTCACAGCAACAATGGAGGACGGCAGTACGCTGGATGTAACAGCACAAGGCCTTTACTCGGTGGTAGATTCTAGGGTTGGATTTATCGTGAAAGGCGTTGTGCATGGGATGAACCCTGGAACAACAGAGGCCAGGGTGTATTACGCCGGACAGACTAAAACGATAACGATTACGGTTGTACCATAATCCATGTTCATACAGTCCCCCCTTTGCAACATGGGGGGACGAATATCTCTAACGGAGGCATTATGAAACATTTTTCCATAAAATCACTCATGATTTATGTGCTATGTCTTGCATTATGCACGACGATGCTGCCGATTGGAGCGACGTTCGCAAATGAAACCTCCCCCGTGTCCATCTCTCATGTAACGTCAGGTGTGGAAGCAGCAACCCCTGGCGCGGCAATCGAAGAGATTCAACAATCCATGGGCGAGCCAATCACCAATGACAAAGGAGAAGCAAAAAATCCGACCGAGTTCACAGAAACGGATATTTCTTCTCTTACATGGACGCAGTTAGACACTGGCACTGTTATTGAAATTCATCGCAGTTTTGACAGAGCATTGTTAAAATTCGCAGCCTATTTCTATTCCGAGCTGCTACAATTACTAACCACAGAAGAACAAGAGGAAATCAAACGCCTTTCCTCTGAGCAGATCATCTCTCAATTCGTGAATCTGAGTCAGGAAAGCAAAGATCTCTTGCAGAGGTTAACTCCTCTTGTTTTATCTAAAATCAATGAACTTAAACAACTGGAAGAACAGATGGAGGTCCAATCCACTACGCCTCCTCCGGTAAAATACACCGAAAAGGATCAGGAGTTTCGATTTGCTCGTTCAAAAACAGAGCAATCCGTCGACGATCTGTATCGCGCTGCGAACCTAGTAGAGCAAGATCTCTATTTGCCAGGGAAGCATGGACTGGATCTGGACGTAAAACGCAGATACCACTCCCTGAGCAGTAAGATCAGTGTGCCAAGCTGGGATGAGGACTTTTCCAAGAACGAATCACTGAAGGCCAATGAGAAATTTGCAACCGGCTGGGATTTTAATATGCCGAGATTGGATATCGTCACGCGGGAGCAGGCCGTAACGGTAAGGGACGATCCCAAAAATCCAGGTCAACAAATCTACTCCACCAAAGTAGATAAGGATCCATCGAGTAATCGGTATTACATTACCTTAGAAGACGGCACATCTTTAGAATATCGATTCAACAAGTTTGTGAATTATCCGTATAAAGACATTTTCTTCTCGATCGACGATGTGAATCGGAAGTACACACTCCATTATCGAAATTTGAAGTACGAGTTTGATGTCACGTTGGGAACGGTCGTCAAATCCAATATTTATGGGGACACGATCAAGTACAACCTGAATAGTGACGGCGAGCCAGTTAGCATTGAAGACAGTGTCGGCCGCTATGTGGTGATGAAACGAAAGCAAAACGACACCACGCAGGATTTGATTGTCTACAAAGACAAGACAGAGACCACTGTGCTCAAGCACATTCGCTACCACTTTGAAAGAAAGCTGGCATTAAGCGGGTACCATCAGCTTGTTCGCGTAGAAGTCCTGCCGACAGCAGGGAGCGGAAGCAGTACATATACAGTGGCCCGGTATGCCTATCATGATCCCAAAACGAAGGGCATTGCCTATTTCAATTTAAACAAAAACTATACGCTGGAAAAGCTGCCTACAGATCAAACCCTACAGGATTCAGCGAAGTTTTGGGAGTCCGATGTAGCTAAACGCTCGGAAATCGATTACTTGCTCATGCAAGAAGTGTTTTATCCCTTGCAAGGTTTAAAAATCAATTACGATTACCGTCCCTATCAATTAGGTCAGACTACCTTCAATGACGGACTCGTACGGATTTTTCAAGACAAGTATGCTTTGAGCTATGTTTCCTACCATCCTGTCAATAAAGTATCGTACAGCTATACACAGAAAACGCCGAGCGGTACGAATACGTATAAGCTGGAAAAGACCTATACAGATAACGGCAATTTCCGTGAGATATGGAAGGTGCCAAAGGAACAGCTGCCCAGATTGAAGAATTTTGCGGATCGACATGGTGATACCATTCATGTCACCGAATCAGAGGCATCCCGTTACACGACAAATAAACGGTACAAGGTCAATCAAGACGGAAATCCTTTGCTGAGAAGTGAGAAGACGACAGGCATTAGTAAAGGTGGGACGAATGTAACTGGCGCAAAGTATCGGGTCGATTACAATCCAACTACCTACACGACTTACGCCTACTCAGGTCGGAATACAAAGCCGACATATCAATACGTTTTTCTCGAACCGTCATCGGCCGTTAGCGATTTGGATGTCTACAATCACTACTTGAAAGACCCGAATCTTTCCAATCGCACACAGTATGCTGCCAAGATCAACAATTACGCACAAGAGACATACCTGGAATATAACCATTATGGACAACTGATCAAGCAGATTGCGCCAGACGGGATTATGAGCACATGGACATATGATGAGGTGGCGCTGAATCCATGGGGCTTCCGGACCTTCTCCGTTTTGAAGGCAGCCAGAACACAATCAACGACAGCATCCGGTGATCCGTATTATTCGAATACGACCTTTGAGTACAACGATCAATATTTGCTCCGGAAAGAAACGGAGATCAACTCGTTCCCTGCCAATTTGATCAATACACCCAAGAGTCAATCGGTTGAACGGACCTACGAGTACACAAACAAACAGCTTTATTCGATTACGGAGAACTTTGGCACAGGAAAAACACGAACGCAGACCTTTACCGCGTACGATCAATACGGAATTCAGCCCACGCAGATCGCACTCGCCGGTGTTGAGCTAGAAAGCGGAAAATCGGATGTGCTGAATTTTTCCTACGAAATCGATGACAAAGGTCAAATCAAAAGCCAGACCTATCCGAATGGAAGCAAGGCTACGTATGAGTACGATGAATTAGGCCGACCGTTATCGGAGACTTTTCACAATCAAGGCGCAAAGCGAACGATCACGTATGTCTATCGGGACGGTGAAGGTTCTGGGGTGACGACAGATGGACCGGGAATCGTCGAGAAAATTGCACCGGATTCATCGAGACTCATCACCTACTACACGCCATATGGTGATACCGCCTATCAAGAGCAGGTGGGCACAACAGGTGCGAAACGTACCTTGGTAGAAAACGAGTTCACGGCGGATGGATTGGAGATCAACCGCACAGTTCCTTACGGGAAGCGGGAGCAAAGCACCTCGTACCTGTATGACTGGGATGGCTTTTTGTATCAAACGAGGAATGCACTCGGAACCACTAAGAATCATCGAAACAATGCCTACTCAGATGGATCGAAATATTTGCCACGATTGACGGAACAAACTCTCTCTCCAAATGGTTTCATCGTAACCACCTACCGCGATTTGTATGGAAGAGTAGAGAGCACAGAAGAGACGACCCAAAGTGGTAGTCACCATCGAGTTACGAACTACCAGACGGATCGATTCGGGAAAGTAACCAATAAGGAAATCTCGGACGGCAAGACTTCCCAAGCGTGGAGTATGCGCTTCGACCATAACGACAATCTAGTATATTTGCAGGACCCGGAAAATAACGTAAACGTATATGGCTACGATACGTTAGGCAATCTCACCAGTGTACTGGAAAATGGGACGACTACGGCAGAGTATACCTACAATAGTTTGGCATGGAAGCTCTCGGAGAAGAATCCGGAGACAAGAGCAGAGACGTACACCTACGATAAAAGCGGCCTTGTGAAGAGTTACAAGGACAAAAACGGCGTCATGTTCAACTACGATTATTCGCCGTTCCATGAACTGACAAAAGTTTCTTCCGGCGCTGCCTTCTATGAAGAGCGCGTGTACGATCCACAGTCTGGTCTGCTTTTGAGCGAAAATAATAACGCAGGAAACGCCATCAGCTATGGGTACGATGGATTCCATCGAAAGAATCGCCAGACGCTGATGGGCAAGGACTACCAGCTTCTATATTCTGATAGCGACGATACGGTAGATACGCTGGTATACCCAGCTAGAAGTGCCGTATCTGGTTCTGCTCCATCGATGAGAGTCGAATACACCTATGACAACGCGAACAGATTGAATTCGGTGGCGATCCCCGGAGTCGGAACGACCACGTACACGTACGATATCAGCAACACAGGTGAAACCAATGCTATATCGTATCCGGGACAACCGACGGCGATGCAACAATCGATCAGCTCGTTTGGTGAAAAAACAGACTTGAAGCATGCCGACGGCTGGAACGAGACAAATGGCTACGACTTGTTTGGCAATATCACCAGCCAAAAGCGCTCCGGTACGAATTATGGATTGTTTGTGTACGACAAGCTTTCCCGGATCAAGGAAGAATCGGTCGAAGGCAATGTCAAGCAATACGCCTATGACAAGCGTGGCAACCGCCAAGTGTATGCCAATGCTCCTGGTAACATCTTGAGCTCCTATGAAATGAAACATGATTTGTTTAATCGTTTGCAGGAGTATAAGGATGATAAGGGAACAGCGACGTACACGTATTATCCAGGTGGATTGCGGGCGACGAAGCAACAGACTGGCAGCGTGACGGACACGACCAACTACGTCTATCTGAATGGGCAAGTGATTGAAGAGCTGACGCAGGATGGTAGAGTGAAGGCAAGGAATGTGTTTGGTAACCAGTTGATCTGGCGAAAAGACTATGCGTCGAATCTTGAAGGTACCTACTATTACAACAGCCACGGGGATGTTGTTAAGATCAAGGATTCGAGCGGTAACGTCTTGAATACGTATGACTATGACATTTGGGGTAACGTGATCGCGGATAAGGTCAAGGAGACGATTTCCAACCCGTTTATGTATGCGGGGGAGATGTTTGACAAAGAGAGCGGGTTTTACTACCTGCGTGCCCGGTATTACGATCCGAAGATAGGGCGGTTTATATCGGAGGATACTTATAAAGGGCAAGTGGATAATCCGTTGACGTTGAATCGGTATACGTATACGCATAATAATCCATTGAGGTTTGTTGATCCTAGTGGGCATGCACCTGAACAAGGTCTAGGTGTGGCACCTAGCAATGGAAATTGGAAAGACTCAAGAGATTTAACACCAAGTGAAGCTATGTGGGTTCTAAGTAATCCAGAAAGTACTGATAAGCAAATAGTTCAGGCTTTGTACGGCATGGGTCGAAGTGTTTTTGCTCCTGATAAAGGTGGAGCTTCAACGTTATCGAGTATAATGAAATATTCAAGAGTACCTTCCACGTCAACGTTTAAACTATTGAATTTAGCATCAGGTAATAACCCAATTGTTGGAGCAATTAATGTGGACATAAAAGCAGGCAAAGGAGTAAATGTTATTGCAGATGCAAATAAATTACCCTTTCAGAACTCTTCTTTTGATGCAATTGTGTCTGTTAGCCCTTTTGGATTTGATCCGTTAACATCTGATGCGTTTAGAGTTTTAAAAGAAGGTGGAACATTTACTATTGTGGGTAACTATGGTAATAAGGATTTTAAAAAAGTCTTTAATGCAACAGAGCAAGAACTTAGGAATGCTGGTTTTGGTCTAATGTATAAAGGAAAGCCGGCGGATGATTTACTAACTAGTTTTACAACGAGTGGTAAAGCTATCGATCCTGAAACGTTGAAACAGATTACATTATATAAATTACATTTTGATTAAGAAATGAGTGAGTAAAATTAGAAAAATACTTGATGTTACAGGTACATCATTTAATCAATTGGATTTTACAGAATCGACGATATTCTTTCACTGCTATAGAGAATTACCTGGGTCAATAGAAATTGAAGTGTGGGGTCTATCATTAAGCGAAACACAAAAAAATGAGGATTACTATGTATCTGGAATTTCGACCATCAGCTTTGAAGGTGTGACATCTGGTTTATTAGATGTTTCCGTATACCATCCAGAAAAAAATGACTTTATTAAGATCCGAAATGGCATAAATTTAAAATTAACAAAAAGCTGGGGAGAACCTTTAGAGTATGAGGAGTATCAATATCATCTAGGTGGAGTATTAGACTGGCCAAGTGGCTATTGTCAACTTGGTATTAATGCAACTGGAACAGTGAGAGTGTCATTTGAAACAAATGATTTTGTAATATCTACCGCCTATGTAAAGAATCCAGAAAAATTTACGTACAAAGGGAATTGAGGTTAGGTGTACGAAATGCAATTAACCCCAGACAAGTAATCAACTACTCGTTTGGGGTTCTTAGCGTTCTCCGATCAGGTTCGGTTAAAAAGGGGCTACAAAAGTTAATCTCTCATGCCATTTGGGAGTATACTGATTCTACTCATTTGAATAAAGATAAATTCTTGGAAATGATCGATAAACATGTGTACAAAGATAGATGATGTAATTTTCATCTTTGGCAAGCGAGATTATGAATTGGCGAAGTATTAAAGGTAATGAGAAGAAACCAATTCGGCTAATTGGTCATAGTCATGGCGGAAATGTAGCAATTTTAACAGCAAATGTTTTGGAACATGAAGGAATTCAGGTGGAAACGCTTGTTACTATTGCTACTCCTGTAAGGGAACTTGAATATTATTTAGAGTATCCAGTGGGACAGCATCTACATGATTACAATGAACGAGATGGTGTACAAGTAAATGGGGGAAGCGTATGGCTACTTGGCGAAGCCAAACGGGAGTTTACAAATGCAGCAAATATAAAAATTGAAGTAGGGGAGGAGTATGACCCAATTGCGGCTCATTCTGCAATGCACTCTAGTGTTGAAATGTGGAAAAAATATATAACACCATATCTCGCAGATTTTTATGTGAAACCATAAAGTAAGAAATAATCTTACTGCGAAACCTGATTAATTGGCAAGAGGGGGAATGCCCAATGCAATTGTTGTTGAGGTTAATGTGGATCATCACTGTATTGGTTAATTTATCAGGTGTTATCTGGTTTGTACTTGGCTCGACTGCAAACTTTCAGCGTGGTATGGACTTGATTTCCACAGTACTGCTTTTATATTTAGGTATACCTTCAATAATATTGGTAGTCGTTTCTAGTTTTCTATTACTGAAAAAGTGGAGTCCATCTAGGTGGTGGGAGTTCATTGGGGTTTTAATTATCGTTATTTCCTTGCTTTTACTGACACCACATTTGTATAAAAACGTAGAGACGAGTGGGTGGTTAACAGAAAAAATAAGAACTGATTCCATACAGCAGACTCCGGATGGTCGATTTGAATACTGCATGGAACTGATTAATTTGTTTCAGAAAAATAGTTCAGCTCGCTTATATTTAAAAAATACCGAGACATTGGAGGAAATAAGAATTCATCTAGAGTTTCCTACAAAGGAGATCACAGGTGTATCTTGGGGTGATGTAAATTACTTTGTTAAGCTCGAACCAACTACTAACTCAAATATTTACATTCTTAACACTACCGAGGAGTTTCCTTTTCCAAATGAGAAATATGAAATTAATATACTGGAGAAAACAGCAGTAAAAATAAACAATCAATAGAACTACCTCTATCCCCCAAACGAGTAATCTACGCTCGTTTGGGGTTCTTTTTTGTCTGAAGAAGGAAACTTCAGAAACAATCTGCTTTTGAGAGAGCAAGGCTGACCTACAAGCAAGGGAAACAAATTCTAACTTGGAAATCACTTCTGAAAATCAGCAATATTGGATGACTAGTTATTTGTTAGTCGAAACTAATTGGAAAGTTCCTATTGATCCAATATAAGGAATTCACTATAATTCTAAATGCTGTTTAGGTAAAATTTACATTTTTTATCTGTACTTATTTTTGGAAAGGAGATGAAAAGTAACTGGCTGGCATTGAATTATTTTTTCAAAAGGAATGATACCAAAGTTCATCACAATTATGACAAGGAGTTACAGGAATGAACCCTAGATTCATCCGTTCAATCAGTAGTTTCAATCTATTCCTACTGCTTGCTTTACTGTTTTTACAACTTGTCCCTGAGCACGCTATCGCAAGCGCTAATAGTAAGACGTATTTAATTGGTTTTAAAGAAAACAAGAAAGCAAAAGTAAGGGCGATTCAAAGATCATCGGTACAGCAACTTAGCACGAAAGTTATGGTTGCTCAATTAACAGAGAGTGAAATGGAGGTAATGTCTCAGGATGAAAATGTAGCCTATATTGAGGAAGATAGTGAAATAGAGTTAGCAGAAACAAACCTAACAGAAAAACAGGAAGTTCCGTGGGGGATTGCGCACATAAGGGCAAATCAAGCTCACGAAAAGAATTTTAAAGGCCAAAACATCAAAATTGGAATTATAGATACAGGTATATCCAATCATGAAGACCTCCGAGTAAAAGGAGGTATTTCCTATGTAGAAGGAAAATCAGATTTTGATGATGAGCACGGGCATGGGACTGCAGTGGCTGGCGTTATCGCTGGTAAAGATAATGATGTTGGGATTGTTGGTGTTGCGCCAGAAGCTGAAATCTATGCAATTAGAGTACTTGATGAAAAAGGTCACGGTACTTATTCCAGCATGATTCAGGGTATTGAATGGGCGATTCAGAATGACATGAACATCGTTTCCATTAGTGCTGGTGGTAAAATTGACAGTCAAGCTTTACACGACCAGATTAAAAGAGCGAATCAACAAGGGATACTGGTTATTGCATCAGCAGGAAATAGGGGAATGGGTGAGGATACCCAGTTATATCCTGCGAAATATGCAGAGACATTGTCCATTGGTGCCATTGATCAAGACAATCAACGGGCTGACTTTTCAAGTGTTGGTAGTGGGTTAGACCTGATGGCTCCTGGGGTTGATATTCTAAGTACGTCACTCCATGGAGACTATGAGCAACGTTCAGGCACTTCTTTAGCAGCTCCTCACGTAGCCGGTGCAGCAGCTGTTATTTGGTCAAAAAAGGGTAATGCTACCAATCGCGAAGTGCGTGATAGTTTAGTCGATCATGCAACACCTTTAGGGGAATCGCGGTTTTACGGAAAAGGGCTTGTAAACCTAGAGAAAGCGTTGGGACTAGGGGATGAGGACTCCGCTGAGATTATCTCATTGGAATCGAAACCTAACGAATTGCGACTTTCCGAAGGCGAGAATTATCAACTGAAAATTACGGCGAACATGACAGATGGCAACACCAGAGATGTTAGTAAGGAAGTTATTTATAAGAGCAAGGATGAAAAAATTGCTACGGTTACACCTACAGGTTTAGTCACCGGAAGTGGAATGGGAGATACACAACTGATCGCCACGTTGGGTGACAAAACGATTGAGATTCCGATAGTGGTGACGGAGCGAGCGCCCCTGATACCAAGAGGTGGACTCGACACCCCTGAAAAAGGCGAGTTAATCAGTGGTACGTATACCATCAAAGGATGGCACCTCAATCCAGACGGAGTATCGCAAATCAATATCCTGATTGATGGGATGAAAGTTGGAGAGGCATCCTATGGCGACCCGAGACCAGATATTGAAGCGAAATATCCAGCTTATCAGAATAGCAATGCTGGATTTCACTATCAACTGGATACTGGGAATTTAACCGCAGGCACTCATATCATTACTGTGGAAGTTCAAGATACCAATGGTCAACAAACCATAATAGAAGGAACGACATTTTACATTGGTAACATGGAGCCTCTGAATGGTTTGCATGCCGATGTCACCAAGCTGGAATTAACGAATGAAGGCTCACATCAGTTGGTGGTATCTACGGTTTTAGAAGATAACACCCTGATAGACGTGACAAGTCTTGCAGAATATGCTTCATCAGATGAGAGTATCGCTACAGTAGATTCTACTGGGCTTGTAAAAGTAATGGGGGATGGAACGGCGATTGTGACCATTCGATATGAAGGTCAATCAATCATGATCCCCGTTACGATTAATAAGGATGAGCCACTGATACCGCGTTGGGAGTTAGAGGCGCCGACAAGTAATTCCATGATGACAGGCGCCACACTCATCAAAGGCTGGTATTTAGAGCCAGTAGGCGTTTCAAAGATAGAGGTTCATTTGGATGGAACAGTAGTGGGGGAAGCTACTTATGGACATAACCGGCCTGATATTGAATCCTTGTATCCACACTACAAGAATGCTACAGCCGGATTTGAGTACCTTCTAGACACAACGCAGATAACGGAAGGTCAACATACCATTAAGGTAACAGCCGTTAATAAAGAAGGCGCCGAGCAAATTCTAGCAGAGCGAGCTGTTTTCATTGGTCGTGCAGAACCGGCCACAGGTATTGTTGCAAATATAAGCAAAGTAGATGTAATACAAGGGAATACACAGCAATTATCCATTTCTGCTGTTTTACTGAATCAACAAACGAAAGATGTGACGAGAGAGGCTCAATACACGGTTGAGAATCCTGCGATCATTAGCATTTCAGATAAAGGTATCGTTACGGGAATTGAGATAGGTCAAACAAACATCACCGTGAAATACCAGGAACAAACGCTTACGATACCTGTCTGGGTCAAAGCAGCAGCGGGTCTGGCTCGGGGAGGCATTGACAGTCCCGCAGACCATGCATTAATCAGTGGTGTTTACCCTGTCACAGGCTGGTTTATTGACTCCAATGGGGTTGAAAAGATTGAAGTACTGGTCGATGGAGCCGTAAGTGGTGAAGCAACCTATGGCATTTCTCGTCCGGAAATCGAAATTATGGACGCTTCTAAACCTGATGGAAACGTAGGGTTCCACTATAATCTCGATACAGGAAAATTGCGGGAAGGCACACATACTCTTTCTGTTAGAGGAACAGGCAAGGGTGGAAATCAGGTGATGCTGGGGAACAGAACGATTCAAGTCGTTACCTTGCTACCAGCAATAGGATTGAGGGCAAACGTTACAGAGTTAATCGTTCCTCAAGGAAAAACGCATCAATTTGCTGTCATGGCGGTACTGGAGGATCAGAGCAGTCATGATGTAACCAAGCTAGCCTTATACAACATAGAGAATTCTTCTGTGGCAAAGGTGAGCACAGATGGCTTGGTCACGGCTCTAGCCCAAGGAAGTACGAGTCTCACTATAAAATATGGGGACCAAAGTATCAAAATCCCGATTACCGTTACGGAAGCGGAAGCACTTAAAACTTTGGGAGAGATAGAAACGCCTGTAAATGGTGCTATTGTCAATGGTACTTATACGATTTCAGGCTGGTTTTTACATCCTTCTGCTATCTCTGACTATCGGGTTGTCATTGACGGGATCGAACATGGAAAAGCAAAATCGGGCATTGCGCGACCTGATATTGCACTGCTTCATTCCGAATATAAAAATACGCAAGCAGGGTATAGCTACAACGTCGACCTGAACGAATTGCAACCAGGTAATCATACCGTTTCTGTGATCGCAACGGATAGCGAAGGAAAGCAATATCCACTACCAGAAAGAAATTTTGTGATTGGAAATATTGCTCCAGCGATCAGTCTGCAAAATGCAGAACCCAACATGAGCGTAGCAAAAGACGCTATGCAGAAACTGCAGATTACGGCCAGTTTTGAAGGTCAACAACAGAAGGACATTACGGGGGAAGCTGTTTATACAGTAGAGGATCCGAATGTCGTTTATGTCAGTCCACTGGGAATCGTAACAGGGCTGAAGGTGGGAATGACCAAGATTCACGTGAATTACGGTAATCAGTCATTGGTGATTCCTGTTGTTGTCACAGAATCAGAATCAGGCTCGCTTGTTGCCAAAGGGCAAATGGACATCCCTAAAGAAGGCACAGTTATTGGTGGAACCACAACCATACAGGGATGGATTCTGAACCCAAGCGGTGTGTCCAAAATCGAGGTTTTGGTGGATGGACAATTACAGGGAACCGCCGTTTATGGCGGACCTCGTCCAGATATTTTCGCCATGTATCCACACTACCAGAATGCAAATGCTGGTTTTCAATATCTACTGGATACATCCTTGTTTACGGAAGGGAACCACAAACTGACCATAAAAGTAACGGATAAAGCGGGCGCGGAGAGTCTCGTGCTTGAAAGTAACATCATCATTGGACCTGTTACGGGAATCACAGCCAATTATTCCGAAGTTACTTTAGAAAAAGACAAGAGCGTAGCATTCACTGTCGTTGCATCTTATCGAGATAAGAGTACCAAGGATGTAACAGGAGAAGTGACCTATACGATCGATAACCCAGCTATTACCAAAATAGATGCAACAGGACTACTAACAGGTCTCTCATCAGGAAGTACGGTTCTTACCGTTTCTTATGCTGGCATCGTGAAGCAATACCCTGTCACTGTAAAAGGCGACGTCTTGGTAACAGGGGGCGCCATTGACACCCCGCAAGATAACGAACTGATCAGTAGGAATTACAACATGACGGGATGGTTCGTTTCTATTGGTGAAGTGGAGAAAATCGAAGTGTTGATGGATGGAGATAAGCTGGGCGAGGCGAAATATGGGCTTGAACGACCAGATATGAAACGCAAATACCCAGACGCACCTCATCTAAAGCCAGGTTTCTCCTATCTGTTGGAAGTTGACCAGATGCAAGTAGGGGAACACCAGTTACAGGTGCTGGTCACAGAAAAAGACGGGAAGCAAACCAGTATGGAGAAAACAATCACGATTGTGGAACCCATACATGACACGTATGCTTTTTGGCTGCAATTTTCTAATCAGCAAGGACAGAACAACTGGTCCTATCAGGAGGTAAGCGGAGATCGCTTCACGGACTTGGAGTGGGACAAAGCTGCCGAGGAATGGAAGAGTAATCAAAACGAGACCGCGATCGGAAATACGTGGATAAAAGTCGGGAGCTCAGATCCTATCCTGAAATGGAAGGCGCCGCGTTCAGGACAAATTCACGTTAGCGGTTGGATTTCCAAAATCCAAGTGGAAGAGGGAGACGGAGTCAACGTCCGATTACTGAAAAACGATGCTCAAATTTGGCCTTCCTCAGGCTGGCAATCGATTGACTTTAACGATGAGATTGGTGTGGAACTTCAGGAGGAGCTTTCCATTGAAGAAGGAGACGCACTGATTTTTCAAGTGAATCAGAAAGAAAACAGTGTTGGGGATCTTCTCAAATGGACACCTGAAATCACCTACATAACGAGCGAGGTGAACGATAATTCTGCTCCCCAAGTCTATTTGACCTCACCAATGGTAGGGAAGGCTGTCACTACTGTTAATTCAGAGGATGTTATCGTCATATCAGGCATTGCGATGGATCCGAACATCGGAGACCAAGTTCATATTTGGTATCAGCTAGATGAAGAAGATCCTCATGAATTGACTCGTTTTACGGCGTCTGAGAGCGCAAATGAATTTTCGTACAACTTGCCCATCCGCAATTTGAAGCCAGATCATCTATACTCACTTCGTGTCTGGGCAGTCGATCAGAAATCCAGTAAATCTCTCGTCGAAAAAGTCGATATTAGCTTGGATATGAGAGCTCAAGCTGAAAAGGACCCGATAACAATTGCTGCCGATTGGAAATATCCGAGAGATCGACAAGAAATACCAAAAGGGCAGTCGATTACGTTGAATTGGGACTACTACAACGGTAAAGGATATCCAAGTTATATAGCCTCGCAAGAATTAATCATTTATATCAGCGAGGGCGGGCATGTCACTTCTACAAAACAGGAGAAATTAACAGGTACAGCCCGTTCTTATGTATTTGATACAAACTTTATACAAAAAAACGCACTCATTGATGTGCGCCTAAAAGCGGTAATGAAGAGCGATGCCCCGAAAATCCTTGAAGGCAGTACCGCTAAATTGGAGTTCTATCTATTAGCCACCAATCAAGCACCTGTAGTCGTAAATACAGAGCTTCTCATCATGGATAGTGGCCGTACAGGGTTAATTAATTATTCGCTTAGAGATAATGATGTTTCAGACAAAATCGTATCAACAAAATTAAGAGTGGGATTGACTCCAGGCGGAAACGAGCTGGGTGAGAAAGAAGAGACGATTTCCGAAGCGAGCCAAAATGGGAATGCGTCCGGCAGATATTTTTTCCCCATCACAAAAGAAATGTTATATCAAACCGTTTACTGGACGGTTCAAGCTCAGGATAATCGCGGGGCATGGACTACACCAACGAATTACTCATCCCGATTGGTAGATGCTCTCCCGAAGATCGTCATTTATACCCCTGGGGCAAAGAGGGTCATCGATATTGATGAGACCTTTACCTTGGAAGGTGTCTATACCCATCTGGAATCAGGAGATATCATCTCTGGGAGAATGAATCGTCTTAAAGATCCGAAGCAATTTACTACTACTGGTAGCTCAGGTCAGTGGAGCCTTAGCTGGAGGGGCAGGGATCTTGGAGAAGGCACCTATCCGAACATCGAAGTATCCAATCGCGGCGGTTTTGTAGCGGTTTATCCCGGAAGCTTGACTATCGAGAAGAAACCAGATGCCCCTAATATTATTAAAGTAGAGGCAGAAACGAATTCCCTTAAAGTATTTTGGAGTCCTGTCGCAGGTGCAACAGACTACGGCATTCAAGTAGATGGCGGCGGGATTAAGCGGGTAGGCAACGTGTCCAATCATACCATCACGGGCCTACAACCGGATCGCGCTTATACAATCATACTTTGGGCGTACAATTCATCCGGTACTAGCAGCTATAGCAGCAGCCCCTACACTGTCCGAACGAAACCAGCAGAAAGCAATTTTAATCTGTTGGTAGAGTATAACCCGGTACGGATGCATTTTCCTGCCGATCAGGCAAAATACTTTAAAATCACAGCGAAAACGAGCGGAGTTTATCAGTTCACGTTAAATAACGACTCGGGTTTAGCGGCAGATGCAAATATATCCGTTTATAAAGGGGCGGGCTTGCTGGATCATGAGGAGATCTCCTCAGGAAGTAATGGTAGAGTGAATCCAGTATTTGCTGCCGGAAAAACGTATTATGTGAAGATTGTAGGAAAAAGTGCGTTTTACGCTACGCTTCTGGCAAAGCCAGGAGGCGAAGCCTTTATTTTTAATCAGCCAAACGATATCACGATTCCAGGTGGACAGACTGTAGAAATTGCCATGAATGTTACCATTCCTGGAAAGTATCGCATGGTTACGCAATTGAAAAATCCAATTCAGAAGTATCCTGCTGTAACGGTCTATTCCAATGGGATTCAAGTGTCACCAAGGGAGAAGCCAAGTGCAGCGGAGGTCATTTATGATTTGGCGGCAGGCGCCTATACGATTAAGTTGACCAATACAGAAAGTAATCCAGTCAATGTATTATTTACAGTTTTTGCTCCAGCGGCTGGGGGAACGGTTTACGAGTATGTATACGATCAGAACAATCGAATTAAGGCGATCAAAGAAAATGGAGTCGAAAGCGTCATTTTCTATCATGACGAGAACGGAAATATCACAAAAAGCGTAAAGCAAAACGCATCTACACCACCGAAGGCCAAAGCCTTGAGTCTTGATATGGAGAAGGTGGATGTATCACCTGGTAACTCCAAATCGATTAAGGTCATGGCAACGTTGGACAACGGGAGTCAGGTGGATGTAAGCGCGCAGGCTGTATATGTCGTGGAGGATCCCTCGGTTGCCTCTATCAATAAAGGGATAGTGTATGCGGTGAACGGCGGGACGACGCGAGCCAAATTGTTTTTCGGAGGTCAGTCGAAGGCGTTTACCATTACGGTTGATGCACCTTCTGTTCATTTGACATCGATCAGTCTTGCACCAGGGCAGTCCACAATAACGGAAGGACAGATCCAACGCTTGTACGCATCCGCTTATTACTCAGACGGTAACAGCAAAGATATCAGCAGCGTTGCCAGCTTTGACACCTCGAATTCATCCGTTGCTCAAGTGAGCAGCCAGGGTGTCGTAACGGGTATCAAAGCAGGAACAGCGACGATTACCGTTTCTTATGATGGTAAAAACGCATCCAGCCAAGTAACTGTTCAAGGGGCTACCATCCAGGAAATAAAAGGAACCCCAGCGCAAGTGACGATGGTTGCAGGTGGTACTCAACAGCTTAGTGTCACGGCCACTTATTCAAACGGGGCCGAAGAAAATATTTCAAAACAAGCCGTGTATTCAAGTAGTAATTCCAATGTTGCATCAGTAGATAGTGGTGGATTAATAACAGCACTTTCGCCAGGAGCTACGCAAGTCACGGTAAGCTACGGCGGGCAAAGTACGATCATTCCGGTCACGGTTTCAGGAAATGCCATCACTCTTGTGTCTTTGGCAGTTACGCCAGCGACAGTAAGCATTGGCAAAGGAGCCAACCAACAGTTGGAAGTGAAGGCGACCTACAGTGATAACAGCCAAACGATTGTAACGAATCAGGCGACTTATCAGAGTTCGCAACCTGCTATTGCCAATGTTGGAGCAAGTGGGTCCGTTACTGGGGTGGCAGTGGGGTCATCTACTATTACCATATCTTTTGGTGGGAAAGTCGTTACCGTTCCTGTTCAGGTTACAGAGACACAAGAGCCTGTGCAGAGATTGTCCGTTACACCAGTCAGCCTGAACATGTTAGTTGGGAAGACTCAGCAGCTACAAGTAAAAGCGGCCTATAAGGATGGCAAAAACACGGATGTTTCGGGGCAAGCAGTCTACTTGTCAGGAGATGCCACAGTGGTAACTGTTGATTCAAGCGGGGTGGCTACGGCTGTTAAGGCAGGTAGTACGAACATCACTGTTTCCTTTGGGGGAGCGAGTGTGGCTGTGCCTGTTGTTACTGCTGAGAACGTAATTCAAAGCATCAAAGTTATACCAGAAAAGATAACAATGCTAGAGAATGGAACAAAGCAGTTACTTGTAAATGCAGTTTTTATGGACGGTACGGAAGTAGATATAACAAATAAAGCTTCGTATATATTGGAAGATCAAACGATTGCTTCTGCTACTACCGATGGACTGTTAACAGGTTTAAGAGTGGGAAGTACCTCTATAACAATTGGGCATTTAGGAAAAAACATAAATACTATGGTGCATGTAGTTAGCGTTGAAAGTAAGGTAGCACGCTTATCTGCAGGTGGAGCACACACGTTGATGGTGAAAGAAGACGGAAGTGGTGTATGGGCATGGGGTCAAAATGAGAACGGGCAGCTAGGAGATGGAACAATACAAATTCGGACGACTCCAGTAGAAAGCATGTTGGTGATTGCTGCTCAGCAACTAGTAGTGAGTCCAAGTACGGTGTTGCTGCCAACGTCGCAAAGTAAGCCATTGCGAATCACAGCGACTTATGCCAATAACAGCACCCAAGATGTTACGATGCAGTCGACGTATGAAAGCAGTGACCCTGCGGTAGCATCGGTAGATGCAGGAGGCGTGATAACCGCTGTATCGGTAGGGACAACGACCATTACAGTTAGCTACTATGACAAAACGATCACAGTCCCTGTGGAAGTCAAGGAGACAGGGGTCAAAGTCAATCGCTTATCAGCAGGTGGATCACATACGTTGATGGTGAAAGAAGACGGAAGTGTATGGGCATGGGGTCAAAATGAGAACGGGCAACTAGGAGATGGAACAATACAAATTCGGATGACTCCAGTAGAAAGCATGTTGGTGATCTCTGCTCAGCAACTAGTAGCGAGTCCGAGTACGGTGCTGCTGCCGACTTCGCAAAGTAAGCCATTGCGAATCACAGCGACTTATGCCAATAACAGCACCCAAGATGTCACAACGCAGTCGACGTATGAAAGCAGTGACCCAGCGGTAGCATCGGTAGATGCAGGAGGCGTGATAACCGCTGTATCGGTAGGGACAACGACCATTACAGTCAACCACTATGGTAAAACGATCACAGTCCCTGTGGTAGTCAAGGAGACAGGGGGCAAAGTCAATCGCTTGTCCGCAGGTGGAGCACATACGTTAATGGTGAAAGAAGACGGAAGTGTATGGGCATGGGGGCAAAATGAGAACGGGCAGCTAGGAGATGGAACAATACAAATTCGGACGACTCCGGTAGAAAGCATATTGGTGGTCTCTGCTCAGCAACTAGTAGCGAGTCCAAGTACGGTGTTGCTGTCAATTTCGCACAGCAAGCCATTGCGAATCACGGCAACTTATGCCAATAACAGTACCCAAGATGTCACGACGCAGTCGACGTATGAAAGCAGTGACCCAGCGGTAGCATCGGTAGATGCGGCAGGTCTGATTAAAGCGGTATCGATAGGAAAAGCGAACATCACAGTGCGCTACTATAACAAAACGATTACGGTTCCTGTGGAAGTTAGGGAAAAAGAAGTGAAAGTCAATCGCTTGTCCGCAGGTGGAGCACATACGTTAATGGTGAAGGAAGACGGAAGTGTCTGGGCGTGGGGTCAAAATGATATGGGGCAGCTAGGAAATAATAGTCTACAAAATAGCACAGTTCCAGTAGTAACGAACGACAATAAAACGGAGTGAGCCTAAGTGGAAAAAAATCTAATGAGGTCAAAATTAATAAGCAATATTTTACTGATAATGCTTGCAGTTCTTTTTCTATCAAAAGAGACGGCTTTTGCAGCGGCTAATGCAGTAAGTAGTGCAGCAGGTTTTGGGCACTCTCTCATCCTGAAGAGTGATGGTACAGTTTGGGCATGGGGTGATAATTATTACGGTCAATTGGGAGATGGTACAAAAGTTCAAAAAGATGTTCCTGTTCAAGTAAAAGGTATTACAAACATTTCGCGTATAGCTGTGGGAGCGTACCATAGCGTAGCTTTAAAAGCTGATGGTACAGTGTGGAGTTGGGGGTCTAATAGTAACGGTCAATTAGGTGACAGCACAAATACACATAGTGCCACACCAGTACAAGCAGTAGGCCTTACAGATGTCATTGAGATTGCTGCTGGACGATTTTATGGAATGGCCCTCAAGAAAGATGGTACGGTGTGGATGTGGGGAGATACGTATTCTAGCGAAACAAATACACCATACAAAGTAGAGCGTCTTGCAGACGTAAGGTCGATTGCTGCTGGGGGCCATCACAGTCTTGCTGTTAAAAAAGACGGAACAGTATGGGGATGGGGGGACAACTCTAATGGTCAATTAGGTATTAACAATACAACAGGGACTCAATCTCCAACTAAAATATATGAACTTTCTAATATTGTTTCTGTTGCTGCAGGATACTATCATAACTTGGCTCTTGATATAAATGGGAATGTGTATGCGTGGGGGAATGGGGGCTATGGACAACTTGGTGATGGTAATTCTAATTCAATACAAGCAGTTCCTGTGAAGATACAAGAATTAATAGAAATTGACGAAATTGCAAGTGGATCCTCTGCGTTTCATAGTTTAGCTTTAAAGAGAGACGGCACAGTATATGCATGGGGAAGAAACAATCGAGGTCAACTAGGAGATGGAACAACTAAAGACAGTAACAAACCTGTAAAAGTCAAAATTACACCATAATATTTACTAGTAAATCCCCCTTCTAACCAAGGGGGACAACATTTCTTTTGGAGGCACTATGAAACTCCTGTCGACAAAATCAACCCTGATTTTTATATTATGTCTTTCACTATTAACGACGATGATACCACCAGTGAGTACCCTGGCAAATGAACCGTCAACCCGAGACTTATCAAACACTCAAAATATAGAATCATCAACTCCAAACCAGACAATAGATGAAATCCAGCAATCCATCTTAGAGCAAAATCTCACCCCTCTACCAGAAAAAACAGAAGCAAAAAATCCCGCATCATATAACGCAGAGGACATCGCTTCACTAACATGGACCCAGCTGGATGCTGACACAGCAATCGAAATCCACCAAACATTCGACCGATCCTTACTAAAGTACGCTGCCTATTTCTACCCAGATCTATTGCAGCTGCTTTCAACTGCCGAACAAGCAGAAGTCAAATCTTTTTCCAGTGACCAGCTCATTTCTCAATTCGATCGTTTCACTCAGGAAAATAAGGACCTCTTAAATCGCCTTACACCCCTCGTAGCATCGAAAGTAAATGAAATCAAGAGTCTGGAAGAAACGTTCGACATTCAAGCAGTGAATACAACTCCTCCAGAAGTTCTCTACTCGGAAAAGGATCAGGAGTTTCGCTTTGCTCGTTCAAAAACAGAGCAATCCGTAGATGATGTATATCGCGCTGCCAACCTAGTGGAGCAAGATCTCTACTTGCCAGGAAAGCATGGACTGGATCTGGATATAAAACGCAGATACCACTCCCTGAGCAGTAAAATCAGTGCACCAAGCTGGGATGATGATCTAGACAAGAATGAAGCCCTAAAGGCCAATGAGAAATTTGCAACCGGCTGGGATTTCAATATGCCGAGATTGGATATCGTCACGCGGGAGCAGGCGGCAATAGTAAGGGACGACCCTAAAAATCCGGGCCAGCAAATCTACTCCACCAACGTAGACAAGAGTCCAACGGCGAATCGTTATTACATTAGCTTAGAGGACGGGACATCTTTAGAATATCGATTCAACAAGTTCGTGAATTATCCATATAAAGACATCATGTTCATCACGGACGACGTGAATCGGAAGTACACGCTGCATTACCGTAATCTGAAGTATGAATTTGATGTAAAGCTAGGAACGGTCGTCAAATCCAATATTTATGGGGATACGATCAAGTACAACCTGAATAGTGACGGAGAGCCGGTCAGCATTGAAGACAGTGTCGGCCGCTATGTGGTGCTAAAACGAAAGCAAAACGACACCACGCAAGACTTGATTGTTTATAAAGATAAAACCGAGACTACCGTGCTCAAGCACATTCGCTACCATTTTGAGAGAAAGCTAGCATTGAGCGGTTACTTTCAGCTTGTTCGAGTAGAAGTCCTGCCGACAGCAGGCAGTGGAAGCGGTCCTTATACAGTAGCAAATTATTCCTATCATAATCCTACTACCAAGGGCATTGCTTATTTCAATTTAAACAAAGAATACACGCTGGAAAAGATCCCAACTGATCAAACTCTTCAAGATTCAGCAAAGTATTGGGAATCGGATACAAAGAAGCGTAAGGAAATCGATTACTTGCTCATGCAAGAAGTTTCCTATCCGTTGCAAGGATTAAAAATCAACTACGAATATCGTCCCTATCAACTAGGTCAAAATACGTTCAATGACGGTCTCGTACGGATTTTTCAAGACAAGTATGCACTAAGCTATGTAGCCTATCATCCTGTTAATAAAGTATCGTACAGCTATACGCAGAAAACGCCAAAAGGAACCAATACGTATAAGCTGGAAAAGAACTATGCCAATAACGACAACCTCCGCGAGATATGGAAGGTACCAAAGGAACAACTGCCCAGATTAAAGAATTTTGCGGAACGCCATGGGGATACCATCCAAGTCACAGAATCTGAGGCATCCCGTTACACGAAGAATGCAATCTACAAGGTCAATCAAGACGGAAATACATTGCTGCGAAGCGAGAAGACAACAGGCGTGAGCAAAGGCGGAACGAATGTATCTGGCGCGAAGTATCGGGTCGAGTACAATCCAACTACGTACACAACCTTTGCCTATTCCGGCCGAAATACAAAGCCGACGTATCAATACGTTTTCCTGGAACCGACATCGGCAGTGAGCGATCTGGATGTTTACAATTCCTACTTGAAAGACCCGAATCTTTCCAATCGCTCACGGTATGCGGCCAAGATCAACAATTACGCGCAAGAATCGTACTTCGAATATAACGATTACGGACAGCTGATCAAGCAGATTGCACCGGATGGGATCGTGAGTACATGGACATATGATGCAGAAGGTGTAAATCCATGGGGCTTCCGGACCTTCTCCGTATTGAAGGCAGCCAGAACGCAATCAACCTCCGCTTCGGGCGATCCGTATTATTCGAATACGACATTCGAGTATAACAATCAATATTTGCTTCGGAAGGAAACAGAGATCAACTCGTTCCCAGCCAATTTGATCAATAATCACAAGAGCCAATCGATCGAACGGACATATGAGTACACCAATAACCAGCTCTATTCGATTACGGAGAACTTTGGCGCAGGAAAGACACGGACGCAGACCTTTACCGCTTATGATCAATATGGCGTTCAGCCAACACAAATCGCACTCGCAGGTGTTGAGCTAGAAAGCGGCAAATCGGATGTATTGAATTTTTCCTACGAAATCGATGACAAAGGCCAAATCAAAAGCCAGACCTATCCGAACGGAAGCAAAGCTACATACGATTACGATGAGTTAGGCCGACCGTTATCGGAGACTTTTCACAATCAAGGCGCAAAACGAACCATTACGTATGTGTATCGGGACGGCGAAGCCTCTGGATCGAGTACAGAGGGACCGGGCATCGTGGAGAAAATTGCCCCGGATCAATCGAAGCTCATCACTTATTACACCCCATATGGAGATCCCGCCTATCAAGAACAGGTGGGCACGACAGGTGCGAAGCGTTCATTGGTAGAAAACGAGTTTACGCCGGATGGCATGGAGATTAGCCGCACGGTTCCTTACGGGAAGCAGGAGCAAAGTACCTCGTACCTGTATGACTGGGACGGTTTTGTGTACCAAACGACGACTTCCTTAGGAACCACTAAGAACCATCGAAACAATGCCTACTCGGATGGAACAAGATACTTACCCCGCCTGACGGAACAAACGCTCTCTCCGAATGGCTTTATCGCGACCACATACCGCGATTTGTATGGAAAAGTGGAGAGCACAGAGGAGACGACCCAAAGCGGCAGTCACCATCGCGTGACGAACTACCAGACGGATCGATTCGGGAAAGTAACCAATAAAGAAATCTCCGACGGCAAAACTTCCCAAGCGTGGAGTATGCGCTTCGACCATAACGACAATCTCGTATATTTGCAGGACCCTGAAAATAACGTAAACGTATATGGCTACGATACGCTAGGCAATCTCACCAGTGTATTGGAGAATGGCACGACTACGGCAGAGTATACCTACAATAGTTTGTCGTGGAAGCTCTCGGAGAAGAATCCAGAGACAAAAGCGGAGACGTACTCCTACGAAAAAAGCGGTCTCGTGAAGAGTTACAAGGACAAAAACGGAGTCACTTTCAACTACGACTACACGCCTTTCCATGAGTTAAAGAAAGTTTCTTCCGGAGCTTCTTTCTATGAAGACCGGGTGTACGATCCACAATCTGGTCTGCTATTGAGCGAAAATAATCACACCGGAAACGCCATCAGCTATGGCTACGATGGATTCCACCGGAAGAATCGCCAAACGATGATGGGCAAGGATTACCAGCTTCTGTATTCTGACAACGACGATACGATAGATACACTCGTATACCCAGCAAGGGGAGCGGTATCTGGTTCAGCCCCATCTCTAAGTGTCGAATACACCTATGACAACGCAAACCGCTTAAATTCGGTGGCGATCCCGGGAGTCGGAACGACCACGTACACGTACGATATCAGTAACTCAGGAGAAACCAATGCTGTTTCGTATCCGGGACAACCGACAGCGATGCAGCAATCGGTCAGCTCATTTGGTGAAAAAACAGCCTTGAATCACGCAGACGGCTGGAACGAGACAAATGGCTACGATCTGTTTGGCAATATCACCAGTCAAAAGCGCTCCGGTACGAATTATGGATTGTTTGTATACGACAAGCTTTCCCGAATCAAGGAAGAATCGGTTGAAGGCAATGTCAAGCAATACGCTTATGATAAGCGCGGCAACCGCCAAGTGTATGCAAACGCTCCGACAGATATCCTGCGCTCCTATGAAATGAAACACGATTTGTTTAATCGTTTGCAGGAGTATAAGGATGAGAAAGGGACAACGACAACGACTTACACGTATTACCCAGGTGGACTGCGGGCGACGAAGCAACAGACTGGCAGCGTGACGGATACGACTCACTATGTCTATTTGAATGGGCAAGTCATTGAAGAGCTGACGCAGGATGGTAGGGTCAAGGCGCGGAATGTGTTTGGTAACCAGTTGATTTGGCGAAAAGACTACGCGTCGAATCTTGAAGGCAATTACTACTACAACAGCCACGGTGATGTTGTTAAGATCAAAGCCCCGAACGGCAACGTCCTGAACACGTATGATTACGACATCTGGGGTAATCTGATTGCGGATAAGGTCAAGGAGACGATTTCCAACCCGTTTATGTATGCGGGGGAGATGTTTGACAAAGAGAGCGGGTTTTACTACCTGCGTGCCCGGTATTATGATCCGAAGATCGGGCGGTTTATCTCGGAGGATACGTATAAAGGGCAAGTGGATAATCCGTTGACGTTGAATCGGTATACGTATGTTAGTAATAATCCTTTGAGATATGTTGATCCAAGTGGACACTTAGAGGAAATGACAGGGGGGTTTGCATATGGTGGTCCTCCTGCAGGTTCTTCATTTGAAGATTCCGCGTTGTATTGGGCAGCAAGAACAGTTAATTGGGCAGATGCTCATGGAGGAATGGTTCCCTATGATGCTGTAGACATAGTTGTCCCAGCGGAATATAAGGCAGAAGTTAAAACAATTGTAGGTTGGGTAGGAGCTGCAAAATGGGCCAGAGAATCAGGAGATTTCTCCGCGGTGGGAGGATCATACGCAGGAGCCCGTTTAGCAAAGGTTACTGTAAAAAGCACTACAAAAAGCACACCTATCAAATCAAAAACTAATATTGCGAATTGCAATTGCTTTACAACGGGTACAAAGGTTAAAACAGACGAAGGGGAGAAGAATATCGAAGACATTAAAGTCGGAGATAAGGTTCTTTCAAAGGATGGAACGACTGGCGAGGTAGCATACAAAGAGGTTACGGCAACGTTCAATCATGAAACGGATGAGATTTACAAGATTCATGTGGGCGATCAAACCATTGAAGCGACGTACAATCATCCGTTCTGGGTATATGGAAAAGGTTGGACGTTCGTAAAAGACATCGAAGTTGGCAACTTGCTTGTTCGGAGCGATGGGACTACACTCAAGGTAGAGAGCATCGAAATCGTGAAGAAGCATGTCACGGTTTATAACATGACGGTCGATAACTTCCATACCTACTTTGTTAGCGACCTTGGGATTTGGGTGCATAATACTGGACCTTGTAACTGGGGTAATAATAGGACATTACGGGACCATTATAATCGGCATGGTAGAGATTTTGGGGCGACAGATGCGAATGATTATGCACAGAAGGCTAACGACTTTTATAATAATAGAAGTCAATATCAAGTTAAAACAGATACAGATGGTACTATTAGAGTGTATGATCAGGCAACTAATACATTCGGCTCATTTAACGCTGATGGGACTACGAGAACATTCTATAAACCGACTCGTAGACAGGCTTACTGGAATGGGCAACCAGGAAATTGATGGGGGGATTTTATGGAGCGTATTTGTTTAGTGTGTAATTATCAGGACCTGTATGAAGCACCATATGACCATAGAGGTGTACCATCTGACGAAATATGTCCTTGCTGCGGATTTCAATATGGTTTTGATGATGATGGTTTTTGCAATAATGAGGATTCCTATCGAAAGTGGAGAGATGATTGGATAAGAAATGGTTGTATTTGGTTTTCAGAAGGCAGGAAACCTCCTGAAAATTGGAATCCTGCTGTCCAATTAAGCAAGTGAATATAGACAACAATTCTAGGCCTTAGGGGAATACCTTCAAGGCCTTTCTTTTATCCCCTATATAAAACAATGCATTGGGTGTGAGACGGTCAAAAAGTATTTATCGCAACAAAATGAGGGGATGTCCCGATTATTTATAGTATAAGGCTCAAAGATTAATCTGGTAACGTGCCAGTTTGTATAGAGCAGGTAAGGAATGTTTTAGGATAAAAATGGGTCTACTGATCAAGATCACCATTTATGGTTCTTAGACTGATTTAAATTGGAGGATAAAATGATTTTTAGAAGAGAAACAGGCTATTTTACATTATACGATTTCGATCAATTGGAAATTAAAGTAATTCCTGAATTTCTTATGTCCTTTTGCGGAGAAAATATGCAACTATTATTTGGGTGTAAATGGAAGGAGCTTGACTTTAGCCAATTGGAAAACGAAGTAATAGATGAAAAGTTGAAAGAAGTATTGTCAAATTTGTCAGCGTTTTTAGTTGATGAAGAAGTAGCAAAGCGGGAGAACGCTGAAAACAAAAAGTTTATTGATGATAGAACAGTTTTCATTAACGACAAGTGGGAACTTCCTTGGACAGCGCCAAACAATGAAGTGAAGGATACAATATGGTATAGACCTAGAACTAAAGAAGAAATAATTCGAGCGTTACGGTTGAATCAGGAGTTTCATTGTATTGTATTAAAAGAAGAAAGTGATTTTGATAGTTATCATTATTCTTTGGGCTGTGTTGAGACTGAAGAGGGAAGCGCACTTGTAATAATAGCGAAAAATGAAGTGGATTTGTTACAGCATGTTTTACCTAAACTAAAAAAAATAGTAGATATAACAACAGTTTCAGCATGAAGTAGTAATTTGTCGTAGGCTATTGAAGAAATAACAATACACACCATCGATTAATTTAATACCCCATTCGAGTAACCAACTACTCGTCTGGGGTTTCTTAATGGTTCGAGAGACAACATAATATCGTTAGTAGATGAAGCGTGGTCCTTGAGAGGAAGTATTTCCTTAATTATTCAAAGTAATGGAAGAGAAGTATATAACATTCCTATGGGGAGAATTGTTGGTACTAATGGCGAACAAAAAATTAGGATCGTAGTGGAACCAGGAACATCGAATATAGTATATGCATTTCCTGTAAGGTAGTAAAAATGTTGGAGGGATATTATATGATCATTTGCCCATTTTGTGAGGGGAATGGAATAATTTATGAAGCGAAAGTAGTAAATCATGATATTAATATCTATATTTGTGACGAGTGTGATATGATGTGGCAAACTCAAGATTTTCAGGAGGAGAATTGCATAAATTTCAAAGCGTTTATGAATAAATTTGGATATAGGGGTTTATGGTCTGAACTTACAAATATTAAGCGTTCATCTCTGGAGTAATGTCTTGGTAGATTTATCTCAAGAGGGGAGATAATGGAAGTAATCCGACCCGCTTATTGGGATGAGAATCGTAATATAGAATTTAGTAAAAAAGAACGGGATGAATTTATTTTTAGAGCAGTGGGTACAGAGAGAGAAATGGATGAAAGGATTAACTTACTTGAGGATATTTCACATATTCATCCTAAGATAAGTGATTAATTTTTTTGAACGAGAAGGAGCAAACACCAGAGGAAATTACAGAAGAAGCTTAAAATTATAAGCCAATCATATTACGCTCTTTGCTAAAAGGAAAGAAACCCCAAACGAGAAATCAAGAACTCGTCCGGGGTTTCTTTCGTGATTGGGTATTAATACCTGGGTGCACGGTATTATAATCCGAAGATGGGGTGGTTTAAATTGGAGGATAGAATTTGGTTATCTCGCTTGGGAGCAATTTACTTGTATTTTCATCTTCATAAGTAAAAACTTGTTGTAATAAATCGAAGCTTAATATGGAGGTTATCACCTTTTTTGGTAAAATATTACTATCCAATAAAAGGGAGATGATTTTCAATGAAATTAGTAAAAATGTTAATCTCAAATTTTCGCTCTATCGGTGGAGATCAGGACAAGCCAGGGGTTGTAGTTGATTTAGAAGATATAAATATCGTGTTCTTAGTTGGTCAAAACAATGTAGGTAAATCCAATGTCTTAGCTTCGTATGAATACTTCGTATCAAGCAATATTGAAAGTAAAATTAGTGATTTTCACAAGAAAGTTTCTACTAAAGAGATCGTAATTGAAGGCTGGATTAAAGCTGAAACTGCCGAAGACGAAAATCATCAGGCGATGAAATCGATGGACTCTAACACCAAAATAGCAAAGTTCAGAAAAGTGTGGAAAGTCCAAGGCGAAAAGGCAAAGAAGTTAACTTACAACCACGCAACATTGGCTTGGGAAGAGGGGGGAGCAGGCGGGTTTGATTCAATATTACAAAATGCTTGTCCTGAACCAGTTTGGTTAAAAGGATTAGATTCTGTTGACATTATTTTTGAAAATGTTCAAAAAATGGTTAAAGAGAAAGTACTTTCGAGGGTGACTGAACTCCCCAGATTCAAAGAAATTGAGAAAGATATAGCGAGTTTACGACATGATATTATAAACGATGATTTTACAAAGAGAATTGAAAGTAAACTAACAGAATTAATGGAGGATACGTTTCCAGATTTAAAAGTAACATTGTTCGGGAGCGAGAAAAAAGAGTTCTCAAAAGAGGTTGCAGGTTTCATAAATACTGATATAAATGTTTCCAATAAGAATAGTGACTTTGATGTAGATATGAATAACAATGGTCATGGAATCAGACGACAGTTTTTATTTAATACATTGCGAACTTTGAGTGATGTGTTCTCTGAGTTATCTAAGGCGAAAAAAAGTAGGGATGAAAGTCTTATTGATAACTTAGATAATCGGAATAAAACGAAAATGTTGTTAATCGAAGAACCAGAATTGTTTTTACATCCTCAGTCTGTGCGGATGTTCTCGGATATATTGTACAGGCTAGCTGAGAATTCTGAATTTCAAATAATGGCTGCGACACATTCACCGGTAGTAGTAGATTTATCAAGAGATCACACTACAATTGTCCGTTGTGACATGAATCAACAGAATGAATCTGTAGCACATCAAGTGAAATATAATTTGTTTGAAGGGGAGGAGAAAGAAAAAATAAAGATGCTTAATTCCTTTAACCCTTATGTTTGCGAAGCCTTTTTTGCTGATCATGTTATTCTTGTAGAAGGGGATACTGAAACAGTAATATACAGAGAGTTATTTGATAGAATGGTTCAGGAGGGGAAATTGGAACTTAAATCAGTTCCGCTAGTTGTCAATTGTGGCTCTAAAATGAATATCCCATCTTTTCAAAAAGTATTGAGACACTTTAACATTCAATACTTTGTTATACATGATTTAGATGATATGTATGATAAAAACAGAAATATAAATGCCGCTTGGACTATAAATGAGAAAATATACATTGAAATGCAGGAATTTAATAAAGTGTCACCTTCTGCAGCTAGAAGGTTTATCATGGAGAGAAACTTTGAATCCGCCCATGATTATCAGCACAATGCAAGTTTAGGTAAACCATTATCTGCTTACAGGCTTGTTCAGACTTGGGATATAACAGACCAACAGATACCGGCGGTAAAAGCAGTGCAATATTGTATTAATTTTAGTGAGGAAAACGAGAAGTTTGACATGAAATGGGTGAACGAAAGAGGAGTAGCAATGTCTTCGTCAGAAGTAGCAGCAACGAAAGAATAATGTGCATCACATTAAATGGGCATAAATTAAAACATGCAGTCTGAAATGCACCTCTTAAAGTAAGTATTGGTATAACCCCGTGGTTTGCCGATGAACTTTAAGAGGTGTATTTTTTATAAAGTATATCCAGATTATAGGGGAACGACGCGCACAGGGTTTGTTTGAAGTTAGGAAAGAAATAGATCAAGGCTTTTTACGTTGATATAAAGTGAAGGATAATAATATCAGATACAATGAGGTGGAGGTGGTAAACTTGGTTAAGCCAATTTTGAAAGATCTTATTATTACTGGAGACCCTAAGATTTACGGCAAATTACAATTTTTAAAAACGGAAGACATTGGTGATGATTTTCATTTATCGGGTACAGCATGTATCGGTACAGAAGATTCTATTGGGGAGGATAATTTTGATTTTGCAATTATTACTCCAAAATCTTTAGAAAGAAAATTAAAAAGTGATACTAAAATAATTCTGGGTATGAGGTATTTTATTGTAAATAAATTAGACTTTGAGTTGATAACTGAAACTATTAATGAAATCCTATCAAGGCATGAGGGGGAAACTTGGAACGAAGTAGCCGAATCTCTGAGTCCATATTTTCTTTGGGAGTATACTGATTCTATTCATTTGAATAAAGATGAATTCTTCGAAATGATTGATAAACATGTGAACAAGGATAGATGATTTAATTTTTCAAGATTTTCTTTATGTTCTTCTTGTTGGACCCCAACGAGCAATCAAGGCTCGTTTGGGGTTCTTTTTTGACCTTCCCACCATATCAAAAGATAGAGAAGATTTTTGTATCGTGAAGAACGCGAATTTGTTCAAATGATCTTGAATAGCGTGTTTTAAGTCACATAACTTGAACAAATAACAACGTTTTCGAACGTATACATCTAATGTTAAGGGTGTAGATAACTGAGAAGCATTAGCCCACCAATTTTTTTCTACCAACAAACTCATTTGAAACATAAAACAATGACAAAACTAGAATATTATGGTATTTTCTCTGTAAAAATATGTTACGCCTCTCGTCTTATCTCGAGTCGCACGAAAGGGGATCGATAGATTTGCTCATAGCCATAAACCTGATCTTTCTACTTATCTTTGCCTTCATACTGGCAAAAGTTCTCACCCTATTAAAACAAACCCAGAGACAGGTCCACAACTTCCACCCATTCATCCCGGAAACCGGACCAGCAATCGGCACCAAACTACAAGCACTACCTTTCCTTACACTAAACGGTCAAGAGCAACAACTAAGTCATCTCCCCCGTCCACTGATCGTAAACTTCACCCATACAGGCTGTGGGCACTGTGCCGATCATGTACACGAACTATTGTCCGAGGGAAGGGTACTAACAGATGCATCCGTTATCATCTCAACCGAATCCGAACAGATTTCCACTTCCAAATGGCTACAAGAAAACAACATTGCCGGCATCCCTGTATTGATCGGCAACGAACCCATGCTGGAAGCCTACAAGATCAATCATTTCCCAAGCATTTTCGTAATCGATGAGCAGGACGTCATTCGTGCCAAACCAATAACCGCAGAGGAAACCAAAAAGAAGCTCCTAGCGCTAGCAGGTGAACGAGCATGATACGCTCCTATTTTGCAAAAACGGTTCGCTTGATTTGGGAGCATGGCAAGGTATGGCTCATTTGTTCCATTGCTCTTAGAATCATCCTGGCATTTTCCCCGTTGGCTTCGATCTGGATCATGAAAGAAATGGTGAACGAGGTTACGGCCATTGCGCTGGATCAGACGGATGATTACCAGCCATTGATTTGGCTGCTGGCGGGATTGTTTTCCGTGACGCTGGTGACCAATGCGTTGGAAACGGTCTTGCGTATTCTCAATGCCCATACGGAGCAACGATTGGAATATCATTTGGAGCATATGGTAGCAAAGAAAGCAGCATCTGTTCCGCTCTCTTATTTCGATGATCCGGAATTTTACAATCATCATCATCGTATCCGGGCAGAGGCAATGGGGGAACGCTTTCTGGACCCTGTGGAAAGGGTATTAGATCTAGGTAAAAATCTGATTACTCTGATTTCCTATGCGGTTTTTCTGCTTAGCATTCACTGGGGACTGGCAGTGATGAGCTTGCTAGCCGTGATCCCGCTGTTAATCGTCCAAATCAAATTTGGGATGTCGGAATACTTTCTCGCAAGGTTGCAGACGCCAGAGATTCGCGAAGCCTCTTATATCAGCTCGATCCTAAATGAGCGCGACAGCTCCAAAGAGGTCCGACTGTTTCAGCTAAAGGACTTTTTGCTAGGTAGATGGTCTCGACTGTATTTGAAAAATATGAAAGAGGTACTTCGTCTACTCCACCGCAGAGAAAAAGCACTGATTTTCTCGGGAATCTTCACCTCCTCGATGTATATTGGCTGCTTGGGATTGGTCGTATCGCTGCTTCGTGCGAGCGCCCTGAAGGTAGGGGACTTTGTAGCGATTGCACAAGCGGTACAAAATACACAACAGATACTTTCGCTCATGACCTTTAACCTCGCACATATCGTCAACAGATGCTTGTACATCGCTGATCTGTTTGACTTTCTGGAATACGAGGATAAGACGATTCCGCAGCTCACTGGCAAAGCTGAGTTTCCTACCAAGCTGCAATCTGGTATTACGTTTGAGCGGGTTTCGTTTTGCTATCCCAAAATGGAGCGCAATGTCATTCATGAAGTTTCCTTTACGATCAAGCCTGGGGAGCGTATTGCGATTGTTGGCGATAATGGCTCTGGAAAAACGACGCTCATCAAATGCTTGATGGGGCTTTATCCGATCCATTCTGGGAATATCCTGTTTGATAATCAGTCGATTCATGAGCTCGATATTACCGACCTGCAACGAAATATCACGGTCATTTTCCAAGACTTCATTCGGTACAACTTCACTGCTGGAGAGAATATCACCATTGGGCGAGTGACGCAGGAAATTAATCCCGCGCAGATGAGGCAAGTAGCCGTAGAAACAGGGGCAGATACCTTTATCCGCAAACTCCCCAGTGGCTACGATACGATTTTGGGTCGGACGCTACAGGATGGCGAAGACCTGTCAGGCGGGCAGTGGCAGAAGATCGCGTTGGCGCGGGCTTTGTACAGAAGAGGCGAGATTTTTATTCTGGACGAGCCTACGGCTGCACTTGATCCGCAAGCAGAACTGGAAGTATTTCAGCAGTTTGATTCTCTCACACAGAACAAGACGGCGATTTTTATTTCCCATCGGATGGCAGCGGCAAGAATGGCGGATCGGATTTTTGTCATGAAGCAGGGTCAGCTGATAGAGGTGGGGCATCATGATGAGCTAATGGATGCAAATGGCGAATATTCGCGCATGTACGGCATGCAAGCGAAATGGTTCGCATAACGAAGGAGGGGTGTTATGGAGGAGCTTGGTTTGCTGTTTCGGCTGATTCTCGCATTTTTATTTCTCAGTACGTTTGTCTCAAAAATAAGCGATATTGCCACGCATTTGTCCATTGTGCGGGCCTATCAGATCATACCCTATTCATGGTCAAAGAGCTTTACGTATCTTGATCTGGGGCTGCAAGCCACCGTAGCGATTTCCTTGCTGCTTGGTCTTTTTACAACGCTGGGGCTGGGCCTAGCGATTTGGTTGCTGGCGATGTACGCAGTTGCGATAGGCATCAATCTAATAAAAGGCAGGAGAAAGATATCTTGCGGGTGCGGCGGAATGGCGGGAAACCATTTTTTATCGTGGAAGCTTGTTTTGCGTAACCTCGTATTCATCAGTCTGGCCGTCTATGTGGGGCAGTGGAGCGGGGGCTGGGCGAGTGTTGACCATTATCTATCGTCTGGCAGTTTCGAAATCGCCAATTGGGTAATTGCTATCGTCTTTTCGAGTGTGTGCATCTCACTGCTCATGGCTATTGGCGGAGAAATCAGTACGTTCCAACATATTATGCGAAAAAGGCAGGGATGAACATGTCTACAGGCTGGATGATTGGGTTTGGGGTATTATGGTTGACAGTAATCGCGATTTTGGTCGTCTTGTTTCAAGTATTAAAGGTGGTCGGGACGTTCATTAACAAAATGGAAGCAGCTGAGGAGAATGGTAGGAGGAGCGACAAAAATATGAATTCTTGAAATTTTAGAAAACGCTTTCAATTCTCGTATAAATATTATATTATATCCCTGTAAATACAATTTATACCAAAATAAGAGGTGATAAGCATGTTCAAGAAATTACTCCAAAAGCTCGGAGCAAGTGCATTTGCAGGATGCCAAAAAGGATGCATAAGAAATGGCCCTCTGTGTGAATGCCCTTGGTAGTTTTCAAGACACATAAGTAGAGCAAGACTGTCTCGCAAGTAGAGAATCTACTACCGGAGACAGTCTTGTTTTTTGAAAAACCAAGAATTAACGTTGTAAATCTAAATGAAGCAAAGGAAACGGCTTTCCCGAACCATCCAGTTCAGAGCGTCCTGTTTGCACAAACCCATACCGTTTGTAGAAGGCGTGAGCTCCTTCGTTTTGCTCGTTGACATCTACTTTCAAATGAGGGCCATACTTACGTTCTGCATGTTCGAGTAATCTGCTGCCAATCCCTTTTCCGTGGTATTCTGGATCAACAAACAGCATTTCGATTTTCGTTCCATCTAGGCCAATAAAGCCTACAGGCTCTTTCTTTTCGTTTATTTCCATCCATACCTCAACGGCAGATAGTGCTTCATTTTTTACCATGTTTTTATAAAACTCAATATCTTCTTTCGTCAAAAAATGGTGAGTACGGCAAACAGCATGATACCAAATATCTACCAATTGATCACGATAGCTGGCTTCATAAACAACAGTTTTGGTATTCATCATGAAACCTCCCGATTCAAACTAAAAAAATGAAAAGAGCGCTCTTGAGAGTTTATTATATAGAGTCGCTAGGAACTTTCCTACCATGTTCACAGCTTTTCTATCCTCCCAGAATAATCTGACGATTGATAGAGGAGAAGGGGGGAACCCTACCTCGCCACAATCCCCCCAGGCACCTCCAAATACTCTCTCTTCTCCACAAACAACGGCTCGATAATCCCAAACTCTTCCTTCAACTGCTTCATTTTCTCCTGAGCCTCAGCTTCCGTACGATAATACCCGGCCTCGACAAAGTATCCACCTTGTTTATCCTTCAAAACCCGCATATTGTCGGCGACCAGTAGAGATTCCTCCATAGCCCCAAGTGTCTCCCCATACGGCACGGAAGCAGTGCGCACCGAGTAAACAGGCTGCTGCTCTTCTGGCGTCACTTCTTTTGGAGAAATCGTAATCACAACTTGCGCTGGCTGCTTATACTCCTTCACCTCATAAGCAATCGCTTCCTTAAAGGTCACATTAAACCGCACAAGCGAATCGTCCAACGAAATGATCTCATAGGCATCTTCAATATACGGGCTTTGCTTCAATGTCTCGAAATCTTTGACAGCCGAAAATCTTCTCGCACCACCAACAGCAAACGTCATCGTATTCGGATATTCCGTAAAACTCACGTGGAAGGAGCTAGCGTTCTGCTGTACCTCATTATCTTGGGTAAAGTTTAAGATGATGTTTTCCCGGTTTCCTTGCTTCTGCACCGTTATGAAGCTAACATCTACGGCATCCTGAGGAGTACCGCCGCCTGCACTGCCTTTATTGAACTGCAAAATTTTCACCAGATTGCCTAGACCAGGCACGTTTTCCAAAGCACTTGCAAAGGCAGGCATCGTGTTTATGCTTACCGTGAAAAGAACAAAGACAGCAGCCACGCTTACGCCAGCTTGCTTTAACCAACGCGTTTTTGCTTTTGCACGTTTTCGATGAAGCTTTCCACGTTCGATGGCCTGCTGAGTGACTGCCGCCAACTCTTCTGGAATTTCAATATCGTGATAGGCTTGTTTATAATCGTCCAGCTTTTTATCCAAGAGATTCACGCTCCCCAATGTTCACTTTCAATTTCTCCAGTCCGCGGTAAATGATCGACTTAACGGAACTGAGGGGTATATCTAGCACATCGGCAATGTCCTTGATGGGCATGTCTTCAAAGTATCGCAGCATAATGACCGTTCGGGATTTTTCGTCGAGTTGATCTAGCGCATCATGCAAGTCGATGACATCTTCCCGCGGTTTCTGCTCGTAGCTGCCTTCATGCTCTTTATCCATGTAAACGACTTTTTTGGTTTTGCGAATATGATCCAAGGCGCAGTTGACGGCGATTTTGGTCAGCCATGTTTGGAAATATTGCGGCTGCTTCAATTTGTGTATGGAGATAAAAGCACGGTAGACAGTCTCCTGCACGATTTCCAGCGCATCCTCTTTGTTTCGTACATATGTAAAAGCCATGCGATATATTTTTTCTCTACTCTCTTGGATCAGAAGCGTAAAGCTGTCTTCATCACCGGAAATGGCTCTTTGTGCCAGTTCAGTTTGATTCACGATGCTGCACACCCTCCTTGCTGATTACGTTAGGTTCTTCCTTTCTGATCGAAAATAATCCCGCAGCGCTAGAGACACTGCGGGAGCGTAGATTCTACTATCCTTACTTCAATAGAAGCACCATTTTATTTTTCATTTGGCCGCTTTCTTGATCGATTTCAAACAGTTCGAGGGTGCTTGGCTTATTTTGGGACAGATTTTTCAGTGGGATGACAATCTCCTGTGAGAATTCACCCCATTCCGGGCCGCCTTTCGATGCTGTTCCAAAGCCTTTGGCAACTATTTGTTCGCCTTGCTTCACGGCATATTGATACGTGCCTTCGAAAACGCTAGCTTCGCCGGATACTGTGTACACGACAGACGGTGCGGCAAGCTTCAGGTTACGAAATACGTTGTTGTTTTTTACTTTATCGGAGCTATTTAAAGGAATGGAAAGCTTGTTGATGATCTCGCCGTTCTCTTGATTGACTTCAAACATTTCGAGCGTCAATGGCTCGTTTTCAATCAACTCACTTATGGGTATTTTCACCGTTTGTGCAAAAGTTCCCCATTCTGGCCCGCCTTGTGAAGCTGTTCCGAATCCTTTTGCCAATACGTGCTTGCCTTGTTTTACTGCGTATTGGTACGTACCCTCAAAAACGCTGGCTTCGCCTTTTAGCGTGTACAGCAGTGCTGGCTCTGTCAGTTTAATATTGCGAAACATATTTTGCTTGGCTGAATCATTTGCTTTTGTCTCTTGCTGCGTGGTGACTGGGGTAGCGGCCTGGTTAGCCCAAGTGGTGCCAAGAGCTCCTGCAAAAACAGAGCAAGTCAAAATAGAAGCAGCGAATACTGTGATGGTTTTTTTATTCATGGTGGTATGTCTCTCCCTTATATGGCTTATTGTCGTAATGATTGATTGTTTTATTGTTGTAGCTTCATGAAGTTTACATGGGTTAGACGGGGGAGGGACGCAAAAAGACGCAAGAGTTTTTTGGAAAAAAATGAAAAGCCGCCGACTCGGTTATATCACCAAAATCGACGGTCGTTCTGTTTGTTCCGAAAAGATGGGGATTATATCAGGCTGCAAACACGTCCAACAGCGACGCCATTCGGTATATTCCCCACTGGTATAGAAGTGATGATGGTAGTGGTGAATGTGTCAATCACAGATACGTTGTTGCTTAAGTTATTCGGTACATAGACCTTACTTCCATCTGGAGTGAGCGCTGCATCACTGGGGGAATTCCCGACCCCTTTTGTAATAGTAAAAATGACCGTATTAAATGTGGGAGAATTCGGATCAGCATCGATGACGGAGATCGTATTATCGCCTGAATTCAGCACGTATACCCTTATTCCACCGAGAGTCCGGCCAATTCCTACACCAGCAGGTATACTGCCAACTTGTATGGTCACAACTGTATTGGTCGCCGTATCGATGACAGAGACCGTATCATCCAAGGCATTCGTCACATAGACGCTGATTCCATCTGGTGTAATCGCCACATCAATAGGGGCAGCTCCAACAGGAATGGTAGCGATGACCGTATTAAATGTGGGAGAATTCGGATTCACATCAATGACAGAAACATTATTATCGTCTGAATTTGCCACATACGCCCTTGTTCCGGCTGGCGTATTGCCAATTGTTACGCCAAAGGGGGCAGACCCAACCTGAATAATAGCCGTCACCAAGTTTGTTGCTGTATGGATGACGGAGACGTTATTATCTGCAACATTCGTGACATAAGCGAGTGATCCGTCTGGAGTAATCGCTACTAAAAGAGGTCGATTGCCCACTTGGATCGTAGCGATAACTTGATTGGCTGCGGTCTCGATGACCGATACAGTGTCATCAAATTGATTGGTTACATAGACCCTTCTTCCATCTGGAGATATGGCTACTCCGACAGGGGCATTTCCAACGATGACGGTATCAATGATAGTATCCGTAGCGGTATTGATGACAGAAACGGTATTGCCGAGGTCTTGAAGCGAGCCGGTATTCGTCACATAAGCGTACACTCGACAAGCATCGATGGAACTGATCCCACAAATCGGGATAATACGTGTGCCAAAATCCCCAGTAAGAATCACACTACCTTTATCGACTCGGAAAACACTTCCTTGTATGGTGTCACAGCAACCTGAAAGCGTAAGGGAAATAAATTGTCCTTGTAGTTTCTTCAGTTTCTTCCGTAAATCTCGAAAGCAGTTTGTGCTACCTGATTCAGATGGCCCAGTGAATTTTTCGACCTTCATCTCCACTTTCTCAGCTTCGATTTTGATTTCATCTGCATATAGCTTGTCTTTGTCTGCACCTTTTTCTGGATCGTTCAGTTCATTCGCCATAGCATAGCTCCTCTTTTTCGCATGATGATTACAATCTATGAAGGAACCAATGGATCTGAAAGGGATAGATGACAAGCTACATTCGTACAAAATAGATAACTGAATATTAAAAATACTAATCGTCAACTGAAATCAGATTACGCTATACTATTCTTGTGTAAAAATCTTCTAATTTAGTGGGGGCGGAAAAAATGAAAAAACTCGTTTCTCTAGCAGTCGTTGCAAGTATTGCGATCCCGTTACTGAATCCGGCTTTTGTCCAACAAGCTGCTGCAAGCGCTATTCAAGATTATCGTAACGAAGTTCAGGTCAACCAGTTCCGCCCACATGGGGGAGATAAACAGGAAGTGAATGATTTCATAGCGTCCTTGGTGAAGCAGCGATCAAATCCTGCTGAGGTAGCAAAGCTGGTAGCAGATGACTCCTTAACAATTTTTACGATGAAAACCTACGTGGAAGGGTTGGCGCGATACAAAAACATTCAGGTAATCGAAGCAAAAGTAGAAAAGCTGTACACCGTCACGAAGGAGGACGCTTACAATAACTACCGCGCGATTGTGAAATTCAAATACGTCGGGTATACCGCAGATAACAAGGCCATTGAAAAAACGGATTATATCGGCTTGGCCAGGCTCGGGACTGACCCGGTGAACTGGAAGGCGTGGGGAGTCATTTGGCAGGACTCAGGCATCGATGTGTCAGATGTAAAGCTGATTCAGCTGGAGAAGCCACGCAAAGGCGAAGAAATATGCGTGATTACGACTGATGCCGGTGTGATCAAGCTGAGACTGTTTCCGAGCAAAGCTCCAAAAGCTGTTGAAAACTTTAAAACCCTTGCGAAAAAAGGGCAATACAACAATATGATTTTTCACCGTGTGATCAACGATTTCATGATTCAGGCGGGAGATTTGAAAGGGCCGGATGGCAAGGAGTTGCCGAGTATTTACGGAAAGTCGTTTGAGGACGAGTTTAGCCGGGATCTGTTCAACTTCAGAGGCGCGCTCAGTATGGGGAACGCTGGACCTAATACGAACAGCACGCATTTCTACATTGTACAAAGCCCGAAGGTAGATCAGGAGTATCTCGATTTGTCGGCACTGCCATTGAACGCAGAAGCGAAGTATAAAGAATTGGGCGGACGAGCGTACCTCGACAATCGCCACACTGTTTTTGGTCATGTGTTTGCCGGGATGGAAGTCGTAGATAAGATCGCTGCCCAGAAAACAGATGAGAATGCCAAGCCCATCCAAAATCCGATCAAGGTGAAAAAGATCGAATTTGTCCCGTATAACGAATAAGATTCGCAAGCAAAAACCCCCTCTCATTCCTTGCATTTGGGATGACGAGGGGGTTTGTAAATGATGGGGAGATACAAGTTAATACGGCTCCCAGCGCAGTTTTCGTGCTTTCTCGAATCGCTCTTCCACATATGGCCAGTTGACGATATTCCACCAGTTTTCTACATACTTGTCTCGTTGGTTTTGATACGCCAGGAAATAGGCATGCTCCCATACATCCAGAACCAGTAGCGGAATCACATCCCACTGTGACAGGTTCTGATGCTTTTCGGCTGTAAGAATCTCCAGATGATGTGCGCGCGGGGACCAAACGAGGATTGCCCACCCAGGACCTTCTACCTTTTCAGCCGCCTGACTAAATTGTTTCCTAAATCCGTCATACGAACCGAAATACCGATTGATTGCCGCTGCGAGATCACCAGATGGAGTGCTACCGCCATTTGGACTCATAGATGGCCAAAAGATCGTATGCAAGTAATGACCAGCCCCATTAAAGGCTAGCTCGCGTTCCCAATGGCGTATGAGATCGAAGTTGCCACTTTCTCGAGCCTCTGCTAGCTTCCGCTCTGCTGTATTGAGATCGTCTACATACTTTTGGTGCAGTTTGTTGTGATGGATTTGCATCGTAGCTTCATCGATGTACGGCTCCAAAGCGTTGTAGGCATAAGGGAGTGGGGGGAGTGTATGACGGCCGATAGCCACAGGGCGAGCCGCACGGACTGGCTCACGTGCACTGGGATAGGAAGCGGGGGCTGGCACTACAGGTACTTGCTCTTCTTCCGCCACCACGGGCTGTGCATTCATTGCTTCCTGAACAGGTTCCCTCACGTCTCCTTCCACATGCTCTTCTTCACTCAACTGAGCCAATCGCAAAAAATGATGGAATTGCTCCTGCACCTGTTCTGCGCGAGTGATGAGAGCAGGGAGTTCGTCGAATTCTTTTGTCGAATCAAGCTTTGATGCTTGCCTTCCAATCAGCGTAAATGTTTCTTCGAATTTGTGCAGATGCCGTTCGAGTTCTCGATTGAGTGTTTTATGTCTACGCAAATGCTCGATCCATTGTCGGCCCCATTGGCTCCAGTCCAGCAAATTCTTGGCTTCTTCTACCAATAGATTCTCCTCCTCGTGGGCACATCATCTCTCCCCACATTATGAATGGCGCCTAGAGAAGGTGCGACATTTGCGGAGTACAAGAAATTTCATCTCCGCATATGGTAGTAGCACAAATGTTTGAGTGGTATGCTGTACTATATTCATTTCAACAGGGGAGACACATTAGCATGAGTAGAGAACGAGCGATTGCCGTAATTGATTCAGGAGTGGGAGGATTAACTGTTGCGAAGGAAGTCATGCGTCAGCTACCCGAAGAACGGATTGTTTATGTAGGCGATAATGCCCGTTGTCCGTATGGCTCCAAATCGCCGGAAGAGATTCGTACCTACAGCTTTCAAATGATTGATTATGTGATGCGTACACCGTTAAAAGCATTGGTGATCGCTTGTAATACGGCGACTGCCGTTGTGCTGGAGGAAGCGATGGAGGATTTGCCGCTGCCCGTCATTGGGGTGATCGACCCAGGGGCACGTGCGGCTGTTCAAGTGACGAAAAACGGAAGGGTCGGTGTCATCGGGACGGAAACGACCATTCGTACCAAAGCGTATGAACGTGCGCTTTTACGGATTCAACCTGATCTGTACGTCGCAGGCATGGCTTGCCCCGCATTTGTGCCACTGGTGGAGAACCATATGGCGACCTCGGAGGAAGCAAGAAGAGTCGTAAAAGAAACGCTCGCCCCGTTCCTGCACGAAGATTTGGACACGTTAATTTTGGGCTGTACCCACTATCCGTTGCTAGCGCCTGTCATTTCGGAAGTGATGGGGGATCGGGTTCGTCTGATCAACTCTGCTGAGGAAACAGCGCGAGAATTGTCCCTGCAAATCGCGACGGACGCCGAAAGCAAGCAGCAAGAACGCCCGGAACATCTGTTTGTAACGAGCGGGGACGCCCACAAATTCCGGATCATTGCAGAAGAATGGCTGGATTGCAAAGTGAACGTCCAGCACCACTCATTGGAAATATCCGTCCAGCCCTGATAGAAGACCTTGTCTGGCGAGACAAACTTTCAACGCATAAACCCAAGCCTAGCTCGTATACATGGTAGTACAAAGTGTCTGGAGGAGGCTGGGGAAATGAAGATAAGGCACATCGGGAAAATGACGGCCGTGCTGGGGGTTAGCGCAGTGCTTTTGTCGGGCTGCGGTCTCTTTGGCCCTGAAAAGGAAACGATTAGTATTGATGCACCGCCACAGTTAGAGGTATCAGTTGATTTGCCAAACGGCACGCCGTCCCCGGATGCTGCAAAAGACGGTGCACAACCGGTCGTTCAGGAGACTGGAGAGAGAATGGTTTACTTGCAGGATGCTAACGGATATATCGTTCCTGTCTCGATGACTCTTCCGAAATCAGAAGGTCCTGCCAAACAAGTATTGGGCTACATGGTAAAAGGTGGTCCGGTCGAGAGCATGCTCCAGAGTGGTTTTTCCGCTGTCTTGCCGAAAGGGACAGAAGTCAAAGGGCTTGTCATCAAAAACGGTGTAGCCACCGTCGATTTTTCCAAAGACTTCAAAACGTACGAGGAGAAAGACGAGAAGAAAATCGTCGATGCAGTCACCCGGGCGTTGACAGAATTCAGCAACGTCAAAACTGTGCAAATTTGGGTAAATGGAACGCCGTTGACGGAAATGCCAGCAGCCAAAACACCGATCACGCTATTAGACCGGAATCAAGGAGTCAATCTCGAACTGGGCGATGGGGCCGTACCAGGAGATACCTCCACTGTGACGGTTTATTTCCAAGGGCAGTTGGATGATACACGTACGTATTATGTCCCAGTCACTCGTCTGGTTCCTGAAACGGCTGACATCGCCAAGGCAACCGTTGAAGAGTTGATCAAAGGACCGAAACAAGGATCGCAGCTCTTTAGCTCCTTGCTCCGCACGACACGTGTTCTGAATGTGAAGCAGGAAAAAGATTTGGTGACGGTCGATTTGAGCAGTGACATCCTTAAGTATGACGATGGCAAGGAAGCGAGCCCAGAGGCCCTGCAATCGCTCGTCTTGTCATTGACAGAGACGACAGGAGCCAAGCAAGTGCAACTGCTGGTGGAAGGAAAACCGCTAGCTAGTGGCGAGTTCACCAAGCCAGTGAGTCGCCCGGTTCAACTCAATCCCATACAGCTGTAATGAACGAGCCACGCCCGTATTAACGAGCGTGGTTTTTGTTCGACGAATCCACAAATCTGATTTTTCTGATTTGAAAAAAAGGAAGTGACAAGAATATTTGCAATTAACGTAAATAGGGAAGAGGCGTTTGTGCAGTGGCAGATCGTTTCCTGCCTCTGGTATAATGAGCGGAGTGTAACAAAGCGATTTAGGAGGAACTTGGAATGAGAGTGGATGGCCGTGCCCATGATCAATTGCGCCCTGTAACTATTACGCGCAATTACATTAAACACGCAGAAGGATCGTGTCTGATTGAAGTCGGAGACACAAAGGTGATTTGTACGGCGACTTTGGAGGACCGGGTACCACCTTTTATGCGTGGTGGCGGGAAGGGCTGGATCACAGCCGAGTATTCCATGCTTCCCCGAGCAACAGCGACCCGCAACGCGCGTGAGTCGTCCAAAGGAAAAGTCGGTGGACGAACAATGGAGATTCAGCGTCTGATCGGGCGTGCTCTGCGCTCCGTTGTGAACCTTGAAGCTATGGGGGAACGCACCATTTGGCTGGATTGCGATGTCATCCAGGCAGACGGGGGTACACGGACAGCTTCAATTACCGGAGCCTACGTGGCATTGGTAGACGCGATGCAAAAGCTGGTAGACAGTGGGACCTGGAAACAGCTGCCGCTCAACGACTTCCTGGCAGCGACCTCAGTAGGGGTGGTCGGCGAGGAAGCAGTGCTTGATCTCAACTACAAAGAAGATTCTACAGCGATTGTCGACATGAATGTCGTCATGACGGGAAAAGGAAAGTTTGTCGAACTGCAAGGAACAGGCGAGGATGCTCCATTTTCTCCTGAACAGCTACAAGAAATGATCGCCCTTGCGAAAATCGGCATTGACAACTTGATTAACAGTCAAAAAGAGGCGCTCGCAGATGTTACGCACTCTTTTGCACAATCGGTAGTGGAGGAAAGTCATGCTTAATCGAAAAAAAGTCGTTCTCGCAACACGTAACCAGGGAAAAGTGAAAGAATTCAACAGGCTGTTCGCAGAGGCAGGCTGGGAAGGAATTAGCCTCGCTGAATTTGACGGTGTGCCTGAGGTAGTAGAAGACAAAGACACTTTCGAAGGAAACGCGCTGAAAAAAGCAATCGAAATCTCTACATACTTGAACATGCCAGCCCTCGGTGACGATTCTGGTCTGGAAGTAGATGCGCTGGAAGGACGTCCAGGTGTTTACTCCGCACGCTTCGCCGGGGAAGATGCAACAGACGAGCAGAATTGGCGTAAATTGTTGAAAGAGCTGGAAGAGGTGACGACAGAGGAACGCACAGCTCGCTTCCGTTGTACACTGGCGCTGGTGATTCCAGGCGAAGAGCCAATCATTGCCACTGGTTCTTGTGAGGGTGTGATCGCCCGTGAGCCAAAAGGGACAAACGGCTTCGGGTACGATCCGGTATTCTACATCCCATCGATGGACAAAATGATGGCCGAACTCATGCCAGAAGAAAAGAACCAGATCAGCCACCGCGCTCGTGCCATGCAGCAACTGCTTGACATCATCAAGTAGACAAGAGAGAAAACAGGAGAGTGAGGCGTGATGGGAATTCTCATCATGAGCGATAGTCACGGCTTGGTTCGGGAAGTAAGCCAGGTCGTCAACCGACATCATGTCGAAAAAATTTTGCATTGTGGCGATTTTTGTGTCGACCATAAGCGCGAGCCGTTTTCCAACATGACGCTTGTCAGAGGCAATTGCGATTCGACACAAGATGTGCCGACTGAGCAAGAGACCGAATGGCGCGACCTTCACATCCTGCAAACGCACGGGCATCTTTTCGGAGTGAAAGGCTCTCTTCTGCGCCTTCATTACCGTGCAGAAGAGGTCGGGGCAAATGTAGTCGTATTCGGTCACTCTCATGTACCAGCCTGTGGCGTTGAGAGAGATATCTTGTTTCTGAATCCGGGTAGCCTGCAAATGCCGCGTGGATTTCACGTACCGACATATGCTCTTTTAGAAGAGACAGGCACGAGTCCGACTGAGGTTTACATATCCGTCGACTTTTATGACCATCTAGGCAACCCGGTTCCGCAATTGGGAGGGAACTATTCTATTCGTCGCCGAGTGAGGTCTTCTTGAAAACTAAAAGATTTGTGCTATACTAGAATGGTTATAATGGCTAGAATATTATCATCCGAGCCTGCGAAGATACCATGGCGCGGCTGGCGATGTTCTGTTGATTCGATTTAGGAGGGGAAGTTTACGTGGCAGCAAATTGGGAAAAGGTAGAGAATAACCAGGGAGTCCTGACGATTGAAGTAGATGCTACGCAAGTTGACGAAGCATTGGATCAAGCGTTTAAAAAAGTGGTTCAAAAAGTTCAAGTTCCAGGATTCCGTAAAGGAAAAGTACCACGCAAGATGTTCGAATCCCGTTTTGGTGTAGAATCTCTGTACCAAGACGCTCTTGACATTCTGCTTCCAACTGCATACGGACAAGCTGTTCGTGAAGCTGGTATCGAGCCAGTTGATCGTCCAGAAGTAGACGTAACGCAAATGGAACAAGGGAAAAACCTGATCTTCAAAGCGACTGTAACTGTGAAGCCTGAAGTGAAGCTGGGCGACTACAAAGGTCTGTCCATCGAAGAAAAAGACTTCTCTGTAACAGAAGAGAGCGTTGACGCTGAACTGAAGCGTATGCAAGAGCGTCATGCTGAGCTCGTAGCAGTAGAAGAGGGTGCCGCACAAACAGGCGATATCGCTATCATCGATTTCGAAGGCTTCCAAGACGGAGTAGCTTTTGAAGGCGGTAAAGCGGAAGATTACTCTCTGGAACTGGGTTCCGGTACTTTCATCGCAGGGTTCGAAGAGCAATTGGCTGGCCTGAACATCGGCGAAGAAAAAGAAATTACCGTAACTTTCCCTGAAGAGTACCACTCTCCTAACCTCGCTGGTAAAGAAGCGGTATTCCAAGTGAAGCTGAACAGCCTGAAGCGCAAAAACATGCCTGCTTTGGATGATGAGTTTGCCAAAGACGTGAGCGAGTTCGACACGCTGGAAGAGCTGAAAGCAGACACCAAGAAAAAACTCGAAGAAAAAACTGCGCAAGAAAAAGATCAATATGTTCGTGAACAGCTCGTTCTGAAAGCAGCTGAAAGCGCTGAGATCGATCTGCCAGCAGTAATGGTTGAGCATGAATTGGATCAAATGGTAAATGAATTTGGCCAACGCCTGCAATACCAAGGAATGACTCTGGAGCTGTACTACCAGTTCTCCGGCATGGATGAGAGCCAACTGCGTGATCAATTGCGTGCAGACGCAACATCCCGCGTTCGCACTTCCTTGACTTTGGAAGCAATCGGTAAAGCAGAAAACATCGAAGCAACAGAAGAAGACGTAAACGCAGAACTCGATAAACTGGCTGGCGTATACGGCCGCCCAGCAGATGAACTGCGCAAAATCTTCTCCGCACAAGATGGCATGGTTGCTCTGTACCGCGATGTGCAAACTCGCAAAACAGTAGATTTGCTGGTTGCAGAAAGCAAAGTAACAGCATAAGCTTAGAAGAACGCATGATTGGTCAGTGGGCAGGCTAACCCTGAACGCTGACTGTCAAGACCACAAGGCACGAGTGTATCGTGCCTTGTTTTTCCACCATTGACTTTTTTCGGCAAAGGAGGAAAATACATAATGTTGATCCCTATGGTCATCGAGCAAACAAGCAGGGGCGAGCGCTCCTACGATATTTACTCGCGCCTCTTGAAAGACCGGATTATTCTCTTGGGCACCGAGATTGATGATGAAATCGCCAATCTGGTTGTCGCCCAGCTGCTTTTCTTGCAGGCAGAAGATCCGGACAAAGACATATCGCTATACATAAACTCTCCAGGTGGTTCTGTTACAGCAGGAATGGCCATCTATGACACCATGCAGTACATCAAACCGGATGTATCCACGATTTGTGTGGGCATGGCTGCCAGCATGGGTGCTTTCTTGTTGGCTGCTGGTGCCAAAGGCAAGCGCTTCGCTCTGCCAAATGCCGAAGTGATGATTCACCAGCCACTCGGTGGTGTGCGCGGGCAAGCAGAAGACATCCGCATTCATGCGGAATGGATTATGAAAACGAAGCGCCAGCTGAATGAGATTTTGTCTGAGCGGACAGGTCAGCCTTACGAACGTGTAGAGCAAGATACAGACCGCGACAATTTCATGAGCGCAGAAGAAGCAAAGGCCTACGGATTGATTGACTCTATTATTGAACGCAAAAACTGACCCGTTGTGAGGTGAAGCGCATGTTTAAGTTTAACGACGACAAAGGCCAACTGAAGTGTTCCTTCTGCGGCAAGTCCCAGGAACAGGTGCGCAAGCTGGTAGCTGGTCCTGGTGTTTACATTTGTGACGAATGTATCGAACTGTGCAATGAAATTGTACAGGAAGAGCTGGGCACTGAAGAAGAAATCGATATGAAAGAAATTCCAAAGCCAGTGGAAATTCGCAAAATCTTGGACGACTATGTTATCGGTCAAGATATGGCGAAGAAGTCCTTGTCTGTAGCGGTGTACAACCACTACAAACGGATTAATTCTGGGGCGAAGATCGAGGATGTGGAGCTGCAAAAATCCAACATCATGCTGATCGGTCCGACTGGTAGCGGAAAAACGTTGCTCGCGCAAACATTGGCGCGCATTCTGAATGTACCTTTCGCGATTGCGGATGCAACTTCTTTGACAGAAGCAGGCTATGTGGGTGAAGACGTTGAAAACATTTTGCTCAAGCTCATCCAGGCTGCTGACTATGATGTCGAGAAGGCTGAAAAAGGCATCATTTACATCGACGAGATTGATAAGGTAGCCCGCAAATCGGAAAACCCATCCATCACACGTGATGTATCTGGCGAAGGCGTTCAACAAGCGCTCTTGAAAATTTTGGAGGGTACCGTTGCGAGTGTTCCACCACAAGGCGGACGCAAGCATCCTCATCAAGAGTTCATCCAAATCGACACCTCGAACATTTTGTTCATTTGCGGCGGTGCATTTGATGGCGTCGAGCAAATTATCAAGCGTCGTTTGGGTAAAAAAGTCATCGGTTTCGGTGCAGACTTCGGCGATGGCGTAAAAGGCGATCTGAAAGCCGGAGAATACCTGAAATACATTTTGCCGGAAGACCTGCTGAAATTTGGTCTGATTCCGGAGTTCGTCGGTCGTTTGCCAGTTCTGGCTACCTTGGAGCCGCTGGATGAGGAGACGCTCGTGCGTATCCTGACAGAGCCGAAAAACTCTTTGGTGAAACAGTACCAAAAACTGCTGAGTCTCGACGGTGTTGAGCTAGAGTTCGATAACGGAGCGCTCATGCAAATCGCTAAAGAAGCGATTAAGCGCAACACTGGTGCGCGCGGACTGCGTGCGATTATCGAACAAATCATGCTCGATATGATGTATGAACTTCCTTCCAGAGAAGACGTCAACAAGTGCGTGATTACCGAAGAAACGGTACGCGACAAAGTGAAGCCGCAACTGTTGACCAAGGAAGGCCAGGAATTGCACGAAGAAACAGCATAAGCATCGTATACAAAAACCATCTCGTTATAAGCGAGGTGGTTTTTTTGTTGTTGGTTTACGTCCACGCTTGCGGGGCAATACTACTTGATATCGTTCAAGAGAAGATTTTACATATGCACAAAGCGGTTATGAACGTGATCCCCTCTTTTCGGGGGATGAAAGTTGACCGTAAGCGAAGACGCATGGGAGGGACTGCATATGGACTATACGACATTGGTCATTGCTGTCATTGAAGTGGTTGTTGGTATCGTGATCGGCACCTACTTTTGGAACTTGCTGCGAGCGCAGAGAAACACGAAAACCTCAACCGAAAAGGAATCGCGCAAGGATCTTGATTCTATTCGTAAAATGAGAATGGTTGCGTTGACAGAACCACTGTCAGAGAGAACAAGACCAGCTACTTTGGCAGAAATTGTAGGACAAGAAGATGGGCTTCGCGCGTTGCGTGCCGCTTTGTGTGGTCCCAACCCACAGCATGTCATTATTTATGGACCGCCTGGTGTAGGCAAGACCGCAGCGGCTAGGGTCGTGCTGGAAGAAGCGAAGAAAAATCAGCTATCCCCGTTTTCTTCGGATGCCAAGTTTATTGAAATCGATGCGACGATTGCTCGTTTTGATGAGCGCGGGATTGCTGACCCGCTAATCGGCTCCGTACATGATCCCATCTATCAAGGAGCAGGCTCACTTGGACAGGCTGGTATTCCACAGCCAAAACCAGGAGCTGTGACAAAAGCGCACGGTGGCATGCTTTTTCTTGATGAAATAGGGGAACTTCATCCTGTTCAGATGAATAAATTACTAAAAGTTCTCGAAGATCGCAAAGTCATGCTGGAAAGTGCTTACTACAGCGAGGAAAATAACCAAATTCCTTCGCATATTCATGACGTTTTCAAATACGGTTTGCCCGCCGACTTCCGTCTGGTTGGAGCGACGACGAGGTTGCCTGAAGAACTGCCTCCTGCTCTTCGTTCCCGTTGCCTGGAAATCTTTTTTCGCCCATTGAAGGCTGGAGAAATTGGGAGTATCGTGCGTACGGCTGTGCCTAAAATGAATATGGATATAGAAGACGGCGCTGTTTCCGTGATCGAGCGTTATGCGACCAATGGACGTGAAGCGATCAATACACTGCAAATCGCTGCGGGAATAGCCTTAACTGAAGAGCGCAAAGACATCCAGGCTGCAGATGTGGAATGGGTGATGCACAGCAGTCAAAAATCGCCGCGTCCCGAAAAGCAGGTGCATGATACGCCGCAGGTCGGATTGGTCAATGGTCTTGCTGTGTACGGTCCGAACATGGGCAGTGTGATGGAGCTGGAAGTGACCGCTTCTCCAGCCGCTGTTCTAGGTCAAGGTCGATTGGCGATGACAGGAATGGCTGAGGAAGAGGAAATGGGCAGCCGCAGCCGGACGATTCGCCGAAAGTCGATGGCAAAAGGATCGATCGAAAACGTTTTGACTGTCCTGAACAGAATGGGCGTCCGTCCGTATGATTATGATCTGCATATCAATTTTCCGGGAGGCAGCCCTGTGGATGGGCCTTCTGCGGGAATTACCATTGCAACAGCGATCTACTCTGCGATTTTGAATCAGCCTGTCGATAATTTACTGGCTATGACTGGCGAAGTGAGTATTCATGGGAAGGTAAAGCCGGTTGGGGGTGTAGTTGCGAAGGTGGAGGCAGCCAAACAAGCCGGAGCGACCAGAGTCCTCATTCCACAGGAAAACTGGCAGAGCATTTTTACTGACATGAAAGGGATTGAGATCATTCCAGTGTCCACGGTCTCTGAAGTAATCGAGCTAGCTGTACCGCAAGCTACCATGCAAGAAGAAGAGGCAACGGGATTTACTTTGCAAATCCCAGCAGAGGATCTCGCTTCCTCTCCGGTATCACTGTAACAGTCGGGTATGCTCGCGGATTAGACATCGGATTGTGTTTGCGCTACAATGGAAAAAAGCTTCTGCTTGCAAAGAGCCTGAGGCCTTGCCCGGCCTGAAACGAGCTCCACAAAAATGATTGCGTATGATCTTTTTTGTCTCGTTTTTTGGGCCGGGCGGGCGTTTAAAAACGGCTTTGAGGGCCGTTTTTGTCTGTTATAAGGCTCTTCGTAAGAGGGTAGATCAACAAGGAGAGGTGCATCCGCTTGGGCGAACGTTCCGGTAAACGAGAATTACCGCTTCTCCCGTTGCGAGGATTGCTTGTTTATCCGACAATGGTACTCCATTTAGACGTTGGACGGGAAAAGTCCATCCGCGCATTGGAGCAAGCCATGGTAGACGATAACAAGATTTTGCTTGCGACACAGGAAGAGGTCCATATAGAAGAGCCAGACGCTGAGCAAATCTACAGTATTGGTACCGTTGCGCGTGTCAAACAAATGCTGAAGCTGCCGAATGGGACAATCCGTGTATTGGTAGAAGGCTTGCAACGCGCGAAGATCGAGGAGTATCTTCAAAAAGAAGATTATTTCGTCGTGTCGATTACATATTTGCAAGATGAAAAAACAGAAAAAAACGAAGTGGAAGCTTTAATGCGTTCCTTGCTGGGCCACTTTGAGCAGTACATCAAGCTGTCCAAAAAGGTTTCCCCAGAAACGTTAACCTCTGTGCAGGACATTGAGGAACCAGGACGTTTGGCGGATGTGCTTGCTTCGCATTTGCCGCTCAAGATGAAGGACAAACAAGAAATTTTGGAGACGACCAACATCAAGGAACGTCTCGAGATTCTTTTGACCATTTTGAATAACGAGCGCGAGGTACTCGAGCTGGAGCGCAAGATCGGGAACCGCGTGAAGAAACAAATGGAGCGCACGCAAAAGGAATATTACCTGCGTGAGCAAATGAAAGCTATCCAAAAAGAGCTGGGCGACAAGGACGGACGCCAAGGTGAAGTAGATGAGCTGCGTGCCGGGCTCGAAAAATCAGACGCTCCTGAGCGGATCAAAGCGAAGATCGAGAAGGAGCTCGAGCGTCTGGAAAAGATGCCGGCGACATCTGCGGAAGGCTCGGTCATTCGCACGTATATCGATACCTTGTTTGCACTGCCTTGGGCGAAGACGACAGAAGACAATCTGGATATTCACCATGCCCAGCAAGTTCTCGATGAAGATCATTACGGCTTGGATAAACCAAAAGAGCGCGTCTTGGAGTATTTGGCTGTACAAAAGTTGGTAAACTCCATGCGTGGACCGATCCTTTGTCTGGTAGGTCCTCCGGGTGTCGGGAAAACTTCTCTGGCCCGTTCCGTAGCGCGTGCAATTGGGCGTAATTTCGTTCGCATTTCCTTGGGTGGAGTGCGCGATGAAGCAGAAATTCGCGGACACCGCCGTACTTATGTAGGTGCTCTCCCAGGACGAATCATGCAAGGAATGAAGCAAGCAGGCAAGGTTAATCCTGTCTTTTTGCTGGATGAGATCGACAAGCTCGCGTCCGATTTCCGCGGAGACCCTGCGTCTGCTCTGCTCGAAGTGCTCGATCCAAACCAAAATGATAAATTCAGTGACCATTATATCGAAGAGAGCTATGATTTGACGAACGTCATGTTTATTACGACTGCAAACAGTCTTGATACGATTCCGCGTCCGCTTTTAGACCGGATGGAGGTCATCTCGATTTCCAGCTATACAGAACTGGAAAAGCTGAACATTTTGCGCGATTACCTCTTGCCGAAGCAAATGCAGGATCATGGTCTGGGCAAAGATAAGCTGAAAATGAACGACGATGCGATGTTGAAACTCGTTCGTCTGTACACGCGAGAAGCGGGTGTTCGCAACCTCAATCGCGAAGCAGCCAACGTATGCCGCAAAGCTGCCAAGCTGATCGTGAGCGGTGAGAAGAAGCGCGTCGTGGTTACGGTCAAGACGTTGGAGACGCTGCTCGGCAAACCGCGCTACCGTTATGGATTGGCGGAGAAAATAGATCAAGTGGGCTCCGTTACGGGTCTCGCTTGGACACAAGCAGGCGGAGATACGCTGAATGTAGAAGTCAGCGTTTTGCCTGGAAAAGGAAAGCTCACCCTGACAGGGAAACTGGGTGACGTCATGAAGGAATCTGCGCAGGCTGCGTTCAGCTATATTCGCTCCCGTGCAAATCAGTGGGGAATTGATCCGTCCTTCCACGAGAAGAACGATATCCACATCCACTTTCCAGAAGGGGCAATTCCAAAAGACGGTCCGTCTGCTGGGATTACCATGGCAACCGCACTCGTATCCGCCCTCACGAAAATCCCTGTGAAAAAAGAAGTGGGGATGACCGGGGAGATTACGTTGCGAGGTCGGGTACTGCCAATTGGTGGGCTGAAAGAAAAATGCATGTCAGCTCACCGTGCAGGTTTAACCACGATTATTTTGCCAAAAGACAACGAGAAGGATATCGAGGATATCCCAGAAAGCGTACGCGGTGAACTGACATTCTATCCAGTTGATCATTTAGATGAAGTGCTGCGTCACGCGCTAACTAAACAGCCAGTAGGTGACAAAGCATGAAAGTAACATCATCAGAGTTTATTATCAGCGCGGTTGGACCGAAGCAGTATCCTACAGATGGTCTCCATGAGATCGCGCTGGTAGGACGTTCTAACGTAGGGAAATCATCACTGCTCAATAAAATGATGAACCGTAAGGGGCTTGCCCGGATCAGTTCTCGTCCGGGGAAAACCCAGACATTGAACTATTTCCGTGTCAATCAAATGCTCTACTTCGTTGACTTCCCGGGTTATGGGTATGCAAAGGTAGCGAAGACGATCAAGGAACAATGGGGAAAAATGATCGAGGGTTATTTGAAAAACCGGGAAGAGCTTCGCTTCATTATTCAACTGGTCGATATTCGCCATGCTCCGAGTAAAGACGATGTTGCGATGTACGATTGGTGTAAGCAAATCGGGATCCCAACCGTAGTCGTAGCGACGAAAGGTGATAAAATCGCTCGCGGGCGTTGGCTGCAGCATACGAAAATCATCCGTCAAAGCCTGAATTTGCGCGGGGGTGATACGATCATCGTATTTTCCTCGGAGACAGGGCAAGGCAAGGATGAGCTGTGGGCAGAAATCATGCGTCGTATCCGTGCTGGAGAGGAAATGGCCAAGGAGACCGCTGCTAAGGTTGAGGAGACTGCTCCAGCTAATGAGTAATTCTTAGACCCAATTCGTCGTGGGGAAGGGAGCATCTGAGTGAGCGGGAGTGCTTGCTTTGCTGTACGTGGTGTGATCGAAGGCTTCTATGGAACGCCTTGGACACATGAAGAGCGGCTGGATATGATCGACTTTTTGCACCGACATGATTACAATGCGTATTTCTACGCCCCCAAAAATGACGTGTTTCTGAGGGAACGCTGGATGGAGCCGCTTCCCGCGAAAGCCAATCAACAGCTAGACGAGCTGATCCAGCGGGCACAGACTCGAAATATGCAGTTTATTTATTGCTTGGGTCCTGGACTCAGCATGGAATATACGAATCGTCAGCACTTGGAGCTGTTGGGTAGGAAGTATCGGGATTTGTATGATCGCGGTGTGCGTTACTTTGCGCTATTGTTCGATGATATCCCCATACACCTGTTGCATGACCAGGATATAGCTGAGTTTGCCCATTTGGCTGAGGCACATGCTCATACGACGCACTACGTGTGGGATTTGATACGAAGCTGGGGCGATCCAGTCAAGCTGGTTGTCTGTCCTACTCAATACAACGGGATTGGAAAAGAAGCGTACATCATGTACCTTGGCCAGCATTTGCCGCCAGAAATCGAGTTGTTCTGGACGGGACGATTCGTCTGCTCGCCCTACCTGACGGACGGCGATGCGATTCGCTTTCAGGAGTACACGGGACATCAGCCATTTTATTGGGACAACTACCCGGTGAATGATTTGGCCATGGCGAACGAACTACATATCGGTCCATTGCGTCACCGTGACCCTGACCTGTGGCAATACGCAGCAGGCTATGTGGCGAATGCGATGTCTAGACCAGAATGCTCGAAGATTCCTTTGATTACGACGGCAGCCTATTTGCGAGATCCGATCGGCTACGATCCTGATACGGTGTGGAAACAAGCCGTAGAGGAAGTGGCGGGACAAAAGGATGCAGATGCTTTCTTCACCTTTGCGGATAACGTGCAGAGCTCGTTTTTATGCGAGGTGGAGTCGCCGCGATTGCTAGAAGCTATCCTGACCTTTCGCTTTCATTTCTTGGAAGGGGATCGGCAAAAAGCCATTGCTGACTTGACGACTCTTTTTCAGAAGATGGAGTCGGCGGCTGACAAGCTGTTGGCAGGGATGACGAATCAGAAGCTTGCGGAAGAAACGAGGCCGTGGGTGGAGAAGTTCCATCTGTGGACCAAGGTTGGTCTGTCGGCAGTCGCTCTCATCGATCATGGGACAAGAGGGCGACTTCCACAAGCAACCTACCACTTGCTCCGGCTCAAACAATGGCTCAAACGAACGGAGCGTTACCCGCAAGAGGTGTGCGGACCGGTCATGCAGCTTTTTGTGGATGCCGTCATGCAAGAGGTCAAGAAGAGCTCATAAAAAAAGTTCCTTTCCCGCAGGGGAGAAGGAACTTTTTTGCTATTCATATCAGGCGGATTCACGACCGTCATTTGGTTTTCTCTGTCGGAAATTCCGCAACCATTCTTGAATCGGAAGTTCAGCCAAAATCATTCCGGTGAAAATCAGGAGACATCCGGTCAACTGTCTTCCGCTCAGTACTTCATGAATATAGACGTAGGAGGTGAGGGCAGCAAACACGGGCTCCAAAGCGAAAATGAGAGCGACCCGCGTCGAGCTGGTTTGTTTTTGTAAGGCCGTCTGAGCGAGAAAGGCAAGTGCCGTAGCGAAAATGGAAGTGACGATCAAACCAAAGGCCACCTCGGGCTTGAACAAGATCGCCGGATCAAAGGCACGACTCCAATCCTCAAAGAAAAAGGCGTACAGCCAGCTTATAACACCTACCGTGCCTAATTGCGTAATGGCAAGGGGCAGTGTTGCAAAACGAGGTGCGTATTTGCCCGTCAAGACGATTTGCATGGCGAAGCAGAACGCACCGCCGAAGACCAATGCATCTCCGAGATTAAAGGAGAACGACTGGTTCTGCGTCAACAAATACAAGCCGAAAGCTGCTAGAATCACGCCGACAATGGCAAAAGGCTTCACCCGATCACGCAAGAGCAAAAACGAGAAAAGCGGCACCAACACGACGGCTAATCCAGTGATAAAGCCAGCTTTGGACGGCGTTGTATACAAGAGTCCTACGGTTTGCAAGGCGTATCCGAGACACAGCCAAAAACCGAGGATAACGCCTGATAGTAGTAGTGGACCTCGCCATTCAGAGGTCTGATGACGTTGACGATTGCGGATGAAATAGATGATGAGTAAAAATAACGATGCAATGGTAAAGCGTAGGGCGTTAAACGTATTGGGAGGCAGCGATGCGATTGCCTGCTGTACGATCAAAAACGTGGTTCCCCAGACTAAAGCGACGAGGAACAGCGTTGTGTCTGCCATCCATGGTTTTCTCAAAGCTTCTTTCCTCTCCTTCCTGACATTTTCGCAATTTTTCTTCTGTTTTCATGTATAGGCGACATAATAAGGTATTCCCGGAAAGAACGCAAGCGGATTATACAGGATATATCCAAAGTACACTCCGTTAATAAACTTTTCACAATTACTCCTATCCGATTCGGGACATAATGATATAATGATAGTGCATTTTACATATGCCGCTAGCAGGTTTGTTATTCTGGGAGGACATTATGGATATTCTTTTGCTGGGTTTAAACTACAAAACAGCTCCTGTCGAAATTCGCGAAAAGTTTACATTCAGCGACGATGGGACAGCACGCGCTCTTCATCTTCTCTCCCAGACGAAGAGTATCGCAGAATGTATCATCCTGGGGACGTGCAACCGGACGGAAATTTACGTCGTTTGCGACCAGGCGAATATTGGCCGAGACTATACGCGCCGTTTTTTGGCTGAATGGTTCGGTGTGGAGAAAGAACAATTTAAGGATCATCTCTATATAAAAGAGAACGAACAGGCAATCGATCACTTGTTCCGCGTCTCTTCCGGTCTTGATTCGATGGTAATGGGAGAAACACAAATCCTCGGACAAGTCCGGGATGCGTTCCTGTTGGCGCAGGAGCGACAAACGACAGGGACCGTCTTCAACACCTTGTTCAAGCAAGCGATTACGTTTGCCAAGCGTGCTCATACAGAGACAGCGATTGGACAAAATGCGGTTTCTGTCAGCTACGCTGCTGTCGAATTGGGCAAAAAGATCTTCGGGTCCTTCGCAGGGAAGTCTGTCTTGATCGTCGGAGCGGGCAAAATGAGCGAGCTGACCGCGAAGCACCTGCACGCAAACGGATCGGAACGCGTCATGGTAGCGAATCGTACATGGGAGCGAGCGCAGCTTTTGGCAGAAAAGTTCAAGGGTGACTCCTGTACGATGGAGCAGCTGCCTGAGGCACTGCTCACAGCAGACATCGTCATCAGCTCGACCGGAGCGACAGGTTATGTTCTCGGCAAAAAAGAACTGGCTCCGATCATGAAACAACGGAAGCATCGTCCATTGTTCATGGTGGATATCGCGGTTCCTCGCGACCTGAATCCTGACTTGCATGATCTTGATAACGTATTCTTATATGATATTGACGATCTCGAAGGAATCGTTGCGAGTAACGTTGCGGAACGTTCTCGTGAAGCGGAACGTCTGGATGTCATGATTCAAGAAGAGATCGTGGCATTCTCGACTTGGTACCAGACTCTTGGCGTGGCGCCACTCATCGCTGCACTGCGTGACAAGGCACACACGATCCAAAGCGAAGCGATGCGAAAAATCGAAAACAAGCTGCCGAACTTGACCGAGCGGGAGATGCACATCATCCGCAAGACAACCAAGGGCATTGTCAATCAACTGTTACACGATCCGGTCGTGCGTTTGAAAGAAATGGCAGCTACCAAAGATGGGGAAGAAGTACTGGATATTTTCGAGAAAATGTTTGCGTTGGAAGAAATCCTGGAACGAAAAGAGCAGGAAGCAATCTGGGCGGACGATAAAAATAAACAGACATCTTCTTCTCGGGAGCAGGTATTCGCTTCCCGGTTCCCTGACTAAGCTGACCTGACAATCTATCTGCTACTGTTAGAAACCGATTGGGAAAGTGGGGGAGAGAGTGCATGGCCGAGGTGAGATGGATCTACGACTTGACGATCTTTCTCTACGCTGCAAGTGTTCTCTTCTATTTTAACGACTTCTTGCAAAGCAACCGGAAAGTCAATCGTCTGGCTTTCGGGTTGCTTGTTGTCGTTTGGGCCTTGCAAACCGCATTTTTTGTCTCACAGGCAGTCATGAAGGGGTATTTTCCTGTTATTACGCTGTTTGAGACGCTCTTTTTTTATTCATGGGTGCTGGTAGGCTTGTCGCTTGCCATTCACTATTTTTTTCGGATTGATTTACTGGTTTTTTTTACTAATATTATTGGGTTCGTCGTGCTCGTCATGTCGATGTTTTTGCCGGAAACGCCGATTGAGGCAGTATCGAGCATCTTGACCTCTGAGCTATTGTTGACGCATGTGACACTGGCCATGTTCAGCTACGGGGCGTTCTCGCTCTCCATGATCTTCTCGGCTATGTACTTGCTTCAGCACAAAATGCTCAAGGAAAGACGCTGGTCGCCGTTGCTCAGGCGTTTGCCTAGCCTCGATCAATTGGAAGGCTACGCGTACCGAATGAACATGTTGGGTGTACCGATGCTCCTGCTCTCGATTGTATTAGGGATCATTTGGGGTAAAATGGTTTTGCCGGAGAAATTTTTGTTTGACTCAAAAGTAGTGCTCTCCGTGCTAGTTCTTGCGATTTATTCGCTGTGGCTGTACCAACGCTATCGGGATACGGTGCAGATGCGCAGACTCGCGCAGTGGAACGTCCTGGCGTTTTTGTTACTGCTTATCAATTTTTTAGGCTTCACTACTTCTACATTTCACGACTGGTGGTAGGGGCTGTTCATCAAGGAGGCTGTCATGGGAAAATGGAAAGTGGGAACGCGTCGCAGCAAATTGGCGCTCACCCAAACGAAATGGGTCGTAGAAAAACTGAAGGGGTTCGCACCTGAAGCTGATTTTGAATTGCATGAAATCGTGACAAAAGGCGATCGAATCCTCGATGTGACCTTGTCCAAAGTAGGCGGAAAAGGGTTGTTTGTCAAAGAAATCGAGCAATCCTTGTTCGATAAGGAAACCGATTTTGCGGTACACAGCTTGAAGGATATGCCGGCTGAATTGCCAGAGGGCTTGGTAATCGGGGCGATCCCGAAGCGTGTAGATCCGCGGGATGTTCTGCTATCCAAGGACGGCAAGACGTTGGATGAACTGCCGCAAGGAGCGTTGGTAGGGACTAGTAGCTTGCGCCGTTCCGCACAAATTCTCGCACATCGCCCTGACATTCAGATCGAATCTCTGCGTGGAAATATTGATACGCGCATGCGCAAGCTCGAGGAAGGCAATTTTGACGCGATCATCCTCGCTGCGGCAGGACTTGAGCGCGTGAATTTTGAAGGGAACATCTCGCAGTTCCTGCCTGTTGAAATTAGCCTGCCAGCAGTTGGTCAAGGAGCACTTGCCATCGAATGCCGTGCAGACGATGAGGAGACACTTGCTCTCTTGAAGAAGTTGGATGATGCACCGACGCGTTTGGCGGTAACGGCAGAGCGTAGCTTCCTGCACAAGCTGCAAGGCGGCTGTCAGGTGCCGATTGGCGCATATGCGACAGTTGGAGAGAACAATGAAATTACTTTGACGGGAATGGTTGGTTCCCCTGATGGGAAGCAAATGTTCAAAAACACGGCGACTGGCCAAGATCCGTTAGCACTGGGCATTCAAGTGGCGGAAGCCCTTCTGGCGCAGGGAGCGGGAGATGTACTTGCGGAAGTATTGCGGGAGAATGAGCAATGATTGTCCACGGATCGCACAAGCCGCTGACTGGCAAGTGCATCATGGTCACGCGGGCAAGAAGTCAAGTTCGCGAGCTCGTTGAACATATTGAGAGGTTAGGTGGAGAAGCGTACGCATTTCCCCTGTTAAAAATGATGCCGCCGACGGACACCGCCAAACTCGACGAAGCCATCACTCAGTTGCCAACATACGACTGGGTGGTGTTCACGAGTGTGAATGGCGTGCGCTTCTTCCTGGAGCGGATGCGTGAGGTCGGGGTTGGACTCGAAGCGATCACTGGCAGAATTGCTGCGGTTGGTCCGAAGACTGCTAAGGCCCTTGAGCATCACGGGCTCGAAGTAGCTGTTATCCCGTCTGATTACGTGGCAGAGGGCTTGCTGTCGAGCTTGTATGATCAGCTGTTGCCTAGTCAGCGTGTTCTGCTGCCTCGCGCAGATATTGCCCGCAAGGCACTGCCAAAGGAGCTCGCTCGCTTGGGGCTTGCTGTGACAGAGGTAGACGTGTATCACACTGTCATTGATGCAGAGCAGGCTCCAGACGCAGCGGAAAAGCTACAGCAAGGTCTAATCGATATCATCTTGTTTACCAGCTCTTCAACGGTGACGCATTTTATGGCAGCGATGGAGCCGTATGCATCATCTGACTGGCTCAAGCATGTTCAGATAGCCTGCATCGGACCAATAACGGCAGATACAGCAAAACAACACGGGTTGTCTGTTCATGTGGTAGCGAGTGAGTACACCGTGGAAGGCTTGCTAGGAGCTATACTAGATAATCTGGGAGGGAATCGACATGGCACAAACATTTGACCGTCATCGCCGACTTCGCAAGAGCGCGGCTATGCGCAATCTGGTGCGGGAGAACCACGTACGGGTGGAAGACTTGATTTATCCGTTGTTTGTAGTGGAAGGAACTGGTATTAAAAATGAGATTCCGTCCATGCCAGGCGTGTATCAGCTCTCCTTGGACTCACTAGCCGAAGAGATGAAGGAAATCGCAGCTCTTGGAATTCAAGCTGTTTTGATGTTTGGGGTACCAACGCATAAAGACGCATGTGGAACAGAGGCGTACAATGATGATGCGATTACCCAGCAGGCGATGCGTCTAATCAAGGAAGCCCATCCAGAAATGATCGTGATTGCAGATACCTGCCTGTGTGAATACACCGATCATGGACACTGTGGTGTCATTCACGAAGGCGAAGTGGTCAATGACGAAACATTGAAGCTTTTGGGTCAGACCGCCGTTTCCCAAGCAAAGGCGGGAGCAGATATTATTGCACCTTCCAACATGATGGACGGTTTCGTGATTGCAATCCGTGAAGCTTTGGACGAGGCTGGTTTTGAGCACATTCCAATCATGTCCTATGCGGTGAAATACGCTTCTGCCTTCTACGGTCCATTCCGCGATGCGGCTGGCTCGACTCCACAATTCGGCGATCGCAAAAGCTACCAAATGGACGCGGCCAATGCACGTGAAGGCTTGCGCGAGGCAGCTTCTGATGTAAAAGAAGGCGCGGACTTTTTGATCGTGAAGCCAGGCCTTGCCTTTATGGACATGGTTCTTCGCCTGCGTGAAAACTTCAACCTGCCGATCGTGGCTTATAATGTGAGTGCCGAGTATTCTATGGTAAAAGCGGCAGCTTTGAATGGCTGGATCGATGAAGAACGTATCGTCATGGAAACATTGGTTGGCTTCAAACGTGCAGGTGCAGATATGATCATTACGTACCATGCAAAAGATGTTGCAAAATGGCTGGCGAGGTGAGCATGAGATGATGAGAGAAAAATCTACTCAGTTATTTGCAGAAGCACAGCATTACATACCAGGTGGAGTAAACAGTCCGGTTCGTGCATTTAAGAGCGTTGGAGGCAATCCTGTTTATATTACAAAAGGAGAAGGCTCCCACATTTTTGATGTGGATGGAAACAGCTATATTGACTACATCGGCTCGTGGGGTCCATTGATATTGGGTCATGCACATCCGCGTGTTCTTGCAGCAATTACTGAAGTAGCCGCGCTTGGAACCAGCTTCGGTGCACCGACTGAGCGGGAAACAGATATGGCGAAGCTCGTCTGTGAGATCGTACCCTCTGTAGAAGTCGTGCGCATGGTGAACTCCGGTACAGAGGCGACGATGAGCGCACTGCGTCTTGCGCGTGGCTATACCCGCCGCAATAAAATCATGAAGTTCGAAGGCTGCTACCATGGTCATGCCGACAGCCTTTTGATCAAAGCTGGTTCCGGTGTGGCTACACTAGGCTTACCAGACAGCCCAGGCGTACCTGAAGGAACAGCACACAACACGATTACGGTTCCTTACAATGATCTGGAAAGCGTCAAGCTTGCATTCGAAGCGTTTGGCGATGATTTGGCAGCAATCATTGTAGAGCCAATCGGCGGCAACATGGGGGTCGTTCCTCCACAGCCAGGCTTCCTCGAAGGACTGCGTGAAATTACGGAGAAACATGGGACATTGCTGATTTTCGATGAAGTCATGACTGGCTTCCGTGTAGCATTGGGCGGTGCACAAGAGCTGTACGGCATTACCCCGGATTTGACAACGATGGGGAAAGTCATCGGCGGTGGCTTGCCAGTAGGTGCATATGGCGGCAAACGGGAGATCATGCAGCAAGTTGCCCCTGCAGGACCAATTTATCAGGCAGGTACGCTGTCAGGGAATCCTTTGGCAATGGCAGCTGGCTTGACTACCTTGCAAGAGCTCAGCAAACCAGGCGCTTACGAACGCTTGGAAAAGATGTCAGCGCGTTTGGCTGAAGGCTTAGCTGACAACGCGAAGAAGCTGGGCATTCCGCACACGCTCAATCGCGTTGGTTCCATGGTTTGCCTGTTCTTTACAGAGACGCCGGTTATCAACTACGAAACAGCGAAAACTTCCGATCTGGAGCGTTTCTCGGCGTACTTTAGCCATCTGCTGGAGGAAGGTATTATGATTCCGCCGTCCCAGTTTGAGGGTATGTTCGTCTCTTTGGCTCATACTGATGAAGATATCGAGCGGACGATTGAAGCAAGCTACCACGCGATGAAAAAAGCGTTTGAATAAAAGGAATGAAAAGAAGAAAGCACTTCCTGCTTTATACAGGAAGTGCTTTTTTTGACTTCTTGCAGGATTTTTCTACCCATTGTCAAAAGTACGAGGAAAAATGCAGATAAATGAGGTGGAGATATGGAAGGGACAATTGTTCACGTACCACAAAAGCACTACAACACCTCTCATTGTACGAGCAAGAGGTGTTGTTTTTGATGTCAATTCATTTCCTTGTCCAAGAAACGCGCTAGTTCACCCATGACAGATTGTAGAACTTGAAGGGAATCATCGACATAGAACTCAACATCGAGGGAGTGCTTGGCATTTTGCGGCAGATAGAGCTGAATGTTTGGCTTGGTAGCGGCGAGCTGATCTACCACACCCTGATTGTAGTAATGATCGGCAGTTCCCGAGACGAGAAAGATCGGTTGGGTAAGAGTCAGCAAATTCGTGTTGACCACATCCTCAGTCAGCAATGGCGTCAACAAGATCGAAGACGAACGGGCAAAACGAGCTTCCTTGAGCAAGCCGCCTATAATTGGCACTGTGCCGAGCGACTTCCCAAGAAAGAAAACACGCTCATATTCTTGCTTGTCTAGCACATGAGAGACAACCGTCTGCATATCGTCGCTGATCCATGCACTTCGTTTTGTGAATGATTCGTTCCAAAAATCCGTATTTTCTTGTCCATAAGCAGCATGCACATGAACGAGATCAATCTGTTTGCTTAAAAAAAGCATGGTAGAATAATACAGATAAGGTCTGTCAAACGAGTAGCTTGCTCCAGGAAAGAAAAAACAGATGGAGCGAGACGGAGCTTGATTTGGCTGAATGAGTGTGTACGATATTTCACTGTCGTTCCTTACGATCACGGAACCTATTTTTGGGTATACCATTTACATGTGCACCTCTTTTCACGTTCATTGAACAGGGAATATATACCAATCGTAAGCGCAGAAGTACTGGGTGACAAGAAATAAAACGATAAAGGAGCATGATTTTATGAAAAAGGAAGTCCAACTGAGTAACGGGATCAAAATGGCCTATGTAGATGAAGGGACAGGGGAGCCACTTGTTTTGATCCACGGCTTTTGCGGAAGCTCAGCATACTGGCATAAGCTTGTACCGCTCATGTCCGAAACGCATCGCGTCATTGCGATCGATTTGCGTGGGCATGGAGATAGCTCGGCCCCTGACGAACCGTATTCGATGGAGCGTTTTGCGGATGATTTGGCTTTGTTTGTGGAAGAGCTGGGTTTATCGAAGATTCATCTTTTTGGACATTCGCTCGGTGGCTATGTGACTTTGGCGTTTGCCAATCAATACACGGACAAGCTGGCGAGCTTTGGGTTGATCCATTCGACCCCATATCCGGATGACGACGCTGCCAAAGCGAATCGGGATAAAGGAGCAGACAACATTCGGCAAAATGGAATGGAACCGTTTATCAAAGCCCTGGTCCCGAAGCTGTTCGCACCCTCGCATATCGACACAAGGAGAGAAGAAGTCCAGTTGGCAAAAGAGATTGGCTTCGCGACGAGCCCAATTGGAGCCATCCAAACATTAATCGCCATGCGTGATCGAGTGGATCGTAATCATGTGCTGCAAGAAACGACTTTACCTGTGCTATTAGTCGCAGGAACAGAGGACCAGATCATTCCTGCTGAAAAAACTTTTACAGTAGATAAAATTAACAGCAAGCAAGTGCTGCTGCCTGAGGTTGGGCATATGGGCATGGTAGAAGCGCCAGAGAAAATGGCTGAAGCATTGGGGAGCTTTCTCAACAAAAAGTAACAAAATCACACCATAGTCCTAGCAAATTTTGCTATAATGAAAACGTTATCCTATTTATTTATACATAGACGAGAGGGGAAATTATCATGAAAAAGGCACGTCGGATTACAATGACGGCGTTTGCGTCTATCGTTTTTGCATCGCTGATGTCTTCCTCAGCATTTGCAGCACCGTTGCATCCCGTACAGCACGTTGACTGGATGGTTAAAAAGGCAATTGTATCAGCGGGTCAAAATGGCGATCTTGCTTTGGATCGTGCCGTAACTCTCGCTGAAGCTACTGTGGTTTTCTCCAAATTGAAAGAGGCAAAAGTTGGAGCAGCCGCTAAAGGTGCTCATTGGTCCACTCCTTACTTCGATTGGGCAAAGGGCCTAGGTGCTCTCACACAAGACGACTATAAAAACCCTGCGCAAGTCGTAACGTCTGCAAAGCTGACTCAAATGGCTGACAAACTGGGCTACAAAATGAAGCTCGACAACAAAGCGACTGTAACGCGCGGCGAATTTTTTCAAGCATTGGGTGATGCGGCTACCACGCATGTAACGATCGCACACACTAACGATACACATGGTCATATTCAAGAAGACAAGAACCAAAAAGAATTCGGCTTTGCCAAAATCGCAACCTTGCTCAAGGACTGGCGTGCAGAGAACGAAAATTTCTTGCTCTTGGACGCTGGTGATACCTTCCAAGGTACCGTTTTCGTGAACCAATTCAAAGGCGAATCTGTTGTTCCGATTCTCAACAGCCTCGACTACAACGTAATGGCAGCAGGTAACCACGAGTTTGACTTCGGTTATGAGCAACTGCTCAAGCTGCGTGACATGCTCGAGCATCCAGTCATCTCTGCTAACGTGTTCAAGGGAGATGGAAAAGAATTGCTGCCACCTGTTTTCAAAGCAGAGATTGGCGGTAAAAAATTCGCCTTTGTTGGTTTCGTAGCGGAAGACACACCTGTATTGACTCACCCTGACAACGTAAAAGGGCTGACATTCAAAAACCCGGTAGAAGTGGCGAAAGTACTTGTACCTGAGCTGAAAAAAGAAGTAGATCACGTGATTGTTGTTTCTCATATCGGAGTGAACGTAGACCGTGAAATCGCGAAAAACGTTCCTGGCATTGACCTGATTGTTGGTGGTCACTCCCATACGCCGCTGAAAGAACCTGAACTCGTAAACGGCACGTACATCGTACAAGACTGGGAGTACGGCAAGTCTCTCGGACGCGCTGACCTCTACTACCTGGGCAAAGAATTGGTAGGATTCAGCGGCGGTTTGAAAGAGTACGATGAAGCAGTTGTGGCTGATCCAGACGTAGACAAGATGGTAAAAGAAATCGTGGGCAAGATTGATACGGTAATGAATGTTGTCATTGCGAAATCCGAAGTGCCACTCGATGGTGACCGTGCACTGGTACGTACGAAAGAAACAAACGTAGGTAACCTGATCACAGATATCATGCTGGAGCGCACGAAGTCCATCAAAGGATATGAGGCAGATGTAGCACTTGCTAACGGCGGTGGAATCCGTACACAGCTGCCAGCAGGCGATATCACGAAAAAAGGTCTGTACACGCTCCTGCCATTCGAGAACAATACACTGGCAGTCGTAGAAGTAACAGGCGAAGAGCTGAAGAAAGCCCTCGAAAACGGCGTGAGCAAGGTAGAAGAGGGAGCAGGACGCTTCCCGCAAGTGAGCGGCATGAGCTTCACGTACAACCCATCCAAACCAGCTGGCGAGCGCGTAGTAGAAGTAAAAGTTGGGGACAAGCCGCTTGACCTGACCAAAACGTATAAATTGGCGACTATCGACTTCCTGGCAGCAGGTGGAGATGGTTACGAATCGTTGAAAAAGCCATTCTTCAACACAGGTCTGTCCATGTACAGCATTGTGGAAGAAGGCTTGATCAAGCGTAAAACTGTCAATCCAAAAGTAGAAGACCGTATTGTTGAAGTAAAATAAGGATTGACCGGACAGGGATGGAGAAAAGCCTCCCTGTCCGTCTTTTATTATGAAGTACCTTGCAATATACAGTACCTATTTGGTAAGCTTTGTCATGGGTGATGTTGATGAACGTACAGTTTAAAAAAGGAGTTCTGGAGCTGTGTGTTCTCGTCTTGACAGCTAAGCAGGACAGATACGGCTACGAACTGGTTGCGAGCATCTCAGAAAAATTCCATATCTCTGAAGGCACGGTGTACCCCTTGCTCCGCCGTTTGACCCAGGAAGGATTTTTTACGACCTATTTGGCGGAATCACAAGAGGGACCTCCACGGAAATATTACCAGCTGACAAATCGCGGACGTCAATACATGAACGACCTCGTCTTGGAGTGGCGAATATTTAACCGCGGGGTAAATGAAATCATAGAGGAGGGACTCGGATATGACAAGGCGTGAGTTTATGGATGAGTTAAATGCTTTGCTTAGCGCTTTGCCTGATAAAGAACGCTTAGACATCCTTGCCGACTATACAGAGCATTTTCTCTTGGGAATGAAACAAGGGAAGACTGAGCATGAGATTGCGGAAGGATTGGGAAGTCCGAAGCTAGTGGCACGCGAGCTTTTGGCTGGCTACCGAATTGATCAGGCACAGTCCAACGCATCGGTAGGGAATATGACGAGGGCAATTGTCGCGACCATCAGCTTGGGATTTTTCAATCTCGTCTTCGTTTTGGGGCCATTTCTAGGCCTGATTGGCCTACTGCTGGGGTTGTATGCGATGACTGCGGCTCTTTTGGTCGCGCCAGTCGGAATATTCTTGGATTACGGGATTCCTGCCCCTTCTCAAGAGCGGCTTTTCCTCCTGTTCTCCAGCATGGTTTCCGTAGGATTGGGCGGAATGTTTGCTATCGGCTTGCTGAAATTGACGAAATGGCTGTATCGCCAGTTCTTGCGTTATCTCCAGTTCAACGTAAAGATGATCAGGGGGAAATAAGATGCGAAATTTGGGGAAAAGACTCTTTGGAATCAGTCTTCTTTTGTTCATCATCGGTGTATGTGGAATCATCTGGCTCTTTACGAAGCAAGAAAATTTCTCATTTTCGTTAAAACAAGTCAATGAAGAGCGCATGATCGAACAAGAGGTAAAGTCGATTGAGTTGCTGACGGAAGCGGCTAATGTGGAAATCATGGCAAGCAAGCAACCAAAAGCGAGCGTACGGATGGTCGGGGAAGTATCCGAACAACAGGAGGAGCGACTGGAGTTTCGGAGTGTAGTCTCACCAGATGGTACGCTGCTCGTAGAACTGCGTGAACGTCCTCACGTCAATATGTTTTATCCTCGCAACGGGAAGGTAAAGCTGGAGCTCTTCCTGCCAGAAAAAGTGTATGAGCAGGTCCAGCTTGAAACAATGACAGGGGATATCAAGAGCGGAATGCTGCGTGCAAAGAACACGAAAATATCCAGCAGCAATGGAGATGTGGACGTGTTGGGCTATGAAGGAGAAACGCTTAACGTCCAGACAGCTACAGGAGATATCAATCTGGCGAATGTTCGCTCGGCCGTTACAATTGAAAGCTCTACAGGCGAGATTGATAAAGTGACAATGCCAGAGTTGACCCATGACGTTTCTATTCGAACGGATACGGGGGATATTCGAGTGACAGTAGCCAAGGAGCCTGCTGCAGCACAGCTAGAAGTAACGACAGATACAGGAGGCATCGAAACCACCTGGTCTAACCTTATATATGAAAAGGACGAGGAATACAAAGTGAAGGCATCGATTGGATCAGGTGGACCCAAAATGACTGTGCGAAGTTCTACCGGGGACGTTCGCATTCAATAGGAGAAGTTTGGAAACACTGATGGATAGGATTGGAAACGGAAGAAACGAAAAGATTTTGACACAAAAGAGACATTACTTGTCGAATGACGAATGGTATCATATTGAAGGAAACATAATTGTGTAAAGCGAGGTTTATTCATGACCGCAAAAACTTTTAACGATACGTTTTTGAAAGCATGTCGCGGTGAAGCGACAGAGCATGTCCCGGTCTGGTACATGCGTCAGGCAGGGCGTTATCAGCCAGAATACCGCGCCATCCGCGCGAAGCATAGCTTTTTTGAAATGAACTACATACCGGAAGTTTGCGCGGAAGTGACACGTCTGCCCGTTGAGCAACTGGGCGTTGACGCTGCAATCTTGTTTGCAGACATCATGACGCCACTAAAACCGATTGGCGTGGATGTGAACATCGAATCTGGCATTGGTCCTGTGATCGCGAACCCAATCGAATCCTTGAAAGATGTGGAGCGTCTGCTTGAGCTCGATCCAGAAACGCATGTGCCGTACATTCTTGAGTCCATTAAAATTTTGCGTCAGCAATTATCTGTTCCATTGATCGGTTTCGCAGGTGCACCATTTACACTGGCTAGCTATATGATCGAAGGCGGCCCTTCCAAGCACTATCATAAGACAAAAGCATTCATGTATACCGAGCCAGCTGCTTGGCAGGCGCTAATGGAAAAACTGGGTGATATGACAATCACTTACCTCAAAGCGCAAGTTAAAGCAGGTGCACAAGCTGTACAAGTATTTGACTCGTGGGTCGGTGCATTGAATGACGAAGATTACCGCGAGTACATTACACCAGTTATGACGCGTATCTTCAACGCGCTAAAAGATACTGGCGTGCCATTGATCTATTTTGGTATCGGGGCTGGTCATCTTTTGATGGATTGGAACCGCTTGCCTGTTGATGTGGTTGGTCTGGACTGGCGTACTTCGATTACGACTGCTCGTGAAATGGGTGTGACGAGGAACCTGCAAGGCAATTTGGACCCAACACTGCTATTGGCTCCATGGGAGAAGCTCGAAGCGAAGGCAAAGGAAATTTTGGATGAAGGCACAAAGCAACCAGGCTTCATCTTCAATTTGGGACATGGTGTATTCCCAGATGCCAAAGTAGAAACGCTGCAACAACTGACGAAGTTCATCCATAGTTACAAAAGGGACGTCTAATCAGGAGGAGCGCTTACATGTCAAAGCAGAAGATTGGACTCTTGTTAATGGCGTATGGAACGCCACGCAGTCCTGAACAGATTGAACCATACTATACGCACATTCGCCGTGGTCGTAAGCCACCACAAGAACTGCTCGATGATTTGATGGCGCGTTACGAGGCTGTAGATGGATTGAATCGATTTGCAGACATTACGGATGAGCAGGTGCGCGCTCTCGAGCAGGAAATGAACAAACGCTACCCGAACCGAGAATTTGTAGGGTACCTTGGTTTGAAGCATATCGCTCCGTTTGTCGAGGACGCAGTAGAGCAAATGAAACGCGATGGGATTACGGAAGCGATCAGCCTTGTTCTGGCGCCTCATTATTCCAGTTACAGCGTCAAAGAATACAATGGTCGAGTACAGGAGCATTCCGCGGCAATCGGGGGACCTGTCATCCATAGCATTGAGAGCTGGTACCTGGAACCAGGCTTCATCGGATATTGGGCAGATGCCATTCAAGCGACGTTTGCCGGGATGACGGATGAAGAGCGTGGACAAGCAGTTGTGATCTTCTCGGCTCACAGCCTGCCGGAAAAAATCTTGAAGTCAGGTGATCCGTACCCCATGCAACTGGAAGAGACTGCAAAGCTCATTGCCGAGCAGGCAGGGATCACTTCTTATGCAATCGGATGGCAAAGCGCCGGAAATACACCTGATCCGTGGTTGGGACCGGATGTACAGGATTTGACCAGAGAGCTGTACGAAGCAAAAGGCTACCAAGCATTTGTTTACTGTCCTGTCGGTTTTATCGCGGAGCATTTGGAAGTTCTGTTTGATAATGATGTGGAATGCAAAGTGGTTACAGATGAGCTAGGGGTACATTACTATCGTCCTCCGATGCCTAACGCCAGACCTGCGTTCATTTCCTGTCTGGCTGATGCTGTCGGAAAGAAGCTGGCGAATTAGGGGATCGATCATATGAGCGATAATACCTATCATATTACGATTGTTGGCGGTGGCATCACAGGGTTGACCGCTGCTTATTACTTACAAAAGGAAATCGAAGCAAAAGGCTTGCCAATCCGGTTTCAACTGCTTGAAGAGCAGGGACGACTTGGTGGAAAAATCAAGACATGGCGTCACGAAGGATTTGTAATTGAGCAAGGTCCGGATTCGTTTCTTGAGCGGAAAACAAGTGCGGCTGAGCTGGCAGTCGACTTGGGGCTAGCAGATGATCTCGTTCGCAACAGTACAGGCCAAGCTTATATTTGGCATCAGGATCGCCTGAAGGCTATACCAGAAGGCGCGGTTATGGGTGTACCGACAAAGCTCATGCCTTTTGTCACGACCGATCTCATTTCTTGGCCGGGTAAGCTTCGGGCAGCTTTGGATCTCTTTCTTCCTGCATCAAAAGGAGACGGCGATATCTCCGTGGGTGACTTTTTTCGGCGTAGGCTAGGTAATGAAGTTATTGATAATCTTATAGCGCCTTTATTGTCCGGTGTCTACTCCGGGGATCTCGACAATCTCAGCTTGCTTGCGAGTTTTCCTCACTTCGCCAAAATGGAGAGTCAGCATCGCAGCCTGATTTTAGCGATGAAGCATTCTCGCCCGCAAGTGAAAATGCAAGGAAAGCCAAAAGGCATCTTCCTGACGTTGAAGAACGGCTTGCAGTCCTTGGTAGAGGAAATTGAGAAGAGTTTGCCTGAAGAAGTCATCTCGAAGAATACCGGTGTCAAAGAACTGCTGAAACGGCCAGACGGGAAGTACACCTTGGTATTGAAAAATGGGGAAACGATCGAGACAGATACGGTGCTGTTCACCGTACCACATGCTGTCGCAGAGCCGCTGTTCCGTTCTTATGTACAAGTTCCTACCCTGCCAAAAGCGAAGCCGCATATGGTCGCAACCATCGCTATGGCGTTTCCAGAGTCAGCGATTGATTTAGGGATGGAAGGGACAGGATTTATTGTACCGCGGCATTCTGGAGCAAAAATTACCGCGTGTACGTGGGCGCATCGCAAATGGCCGCATACGACGCCGAAAAACAAAGCCTTGCTGCGTAGCTTTGTAGGGAGAGCAGGAGAACAATCCTTCATGGAGCAAACAGACGAGGAGATTCTGGAGGTTGTCCTCCGCGATCTGCGCAAGATCATGACGATTCGAGCAGAGCCGGATTTTTATAACGTATCACGCTTGCAAAATGCCATTCCGTATGTTGTCGGACATCAGGCTTGGGTGCAGGAAGTGAACAATCAATTAAAAGAAAAACTCCCTGGTGTTATCGCGGCAGGTGCGTCGTACAGCGGCGTCGGTGTACCAGATTGTATTGATCAGGGGAAAAAAGCAATAGAAGAATGGATCGCGTCTGTAAAACCGGGGAGATAGATAACCCCGGTTTTTCCTTTTTTTTCGGTGCTAAACGGCTCGTCCTGTCCATATAGTATAGGGAAATGTCCTGCACTTGAAAGGAGGAGCACGAATGGCATTACAGGATGGGCAACTCTCTTTTGCCATCAAGGAGACCATTTTCCTCTCATCCGATAGAGCTGGAATAGGTGAATTGCAAGAACTGGAATTGGTTCCAGATGTGGAAGTATTGGAAAACGATTCCTACATCTCAATCACGGGCTGCTTGCAATTAGTAGGGAAGTACGAGCCAATCAGGGAAGCCGCAGAAGCGACAGGCGGCGAAGGAGAATCGCTGGTTGAGGCCATGACTTTTACTCCCTTTCGCCAGGAAGCATCGGATCAAGCCTTTTATGGCTGGGAGGAACAGATCGGTCATCGCATTCCGTTAAACATCACCATTCCGTTGGATCGGATTACGGAGATCGGAGACATCTACGCAATTGTGGACAGCTTTGATTACAAACTGGAATCACCACATCAAATGCTGATCGATGCCGATCTAAAGATTTTGGGGATAGTCCTGGGGGATAGAGCTGAACAAGCGGATCAGATCGAAACGCAGGCTGTAGGCCCAGGCGAAGGGGCATGGGAATACGCCTTCGCTGCTAGGGATGAGGGGCAAGAATATACAGAACCGACGTCCCTCGATGACATTGATCAAAAGCTAAGTGCGCTGGAGGAGGAATTGGAGCGGCAGGCATTGCCGGCATCCTATGAATCAACCGAATCGCCTTCCATGTTCGATACTCCGGCTATTGCTCAATCCGATGAAGATGAATACTACGAGCAATACGGCGATGTGCTGGAAGCGGCACAGTCCAATCCTCCGGAGAGCTGGGAGACCGCTCCTATTTCGTATGACTTTGATTCCCAACAATCTGCTTCGTACGATTCATCTGACTCCTATTCCGAGCAGGAAGCATTGGCAGATGAGCAAGAGCAGATGAGAGAAATAGCGGAAAAAGATCAAGGACATGAGGAGCCTATACTGGCTATTCACGATCAACAGGCTATCGCATACCAGCAAGTTTCCAATGAATCTACTGGGGCATCAGTCGAAGCAGAGTCGCAGGAAGCGGTGGAAGCCAGTGTGGTATCCGAACCGGAACCCGAGGAAGAAGCAGAACCAGTCGTTGCACAACCAGAGGCTGCCGCGGAGGATGTAGAAGTACGAGTGGCGATTTCAGGCAAACCCTCTCAGGAAGATAGAAGTCGCGTGAACATTACTTCCATCTTCTCACAAGCGAGTCGTGCCAAACAGGAGGCGTTGGAGGCGGAATCTTCATCTAGCTTTTCGCGACATGGCTCTGCAGCGAATGTCAACGCTTCTACGATGGAGGCTATGCAAAATCTCACGTCGTTTGTCCGGAAAAAAGAAGATCGCTCCAGTCAGCTGAAAATGTGCATTATTCAGCGAGATGAGACGTTAGAGCATATTTCACAACGATACTCCTTGCCAGTATCCAAAATCGTGGAAGTAAACCGATTAGCTTCCGAGCAGCTTGTAGCAGGGCAGATTCTGTACATCCCACAATAGGGAGTGGGGGACCGTGGATAAAATTGATCTCTCTGAGGTTTGCCAGCAATATCGGGCGCGCGTAATCCGAATTACGCCCCTTGATGATTGCTATTTACTGGAGACAAACCGGGGCCCCAAAGAACTCCACGTTTGGCCGCGTGTAGATGTGATGCGCTGGTCGTTTGCTTGGCGCGAACGACTGGCTCGTCAGGGGTTTCGAGAAGTGGAGCGGTTTATTCGGACGAGAGACACCAAGCCATTTTTGATTTTGGGTAAACGCGGTGTTACCATGACTGACCACCACCGACAAATCGAAGAATATCAGCCAGGCCAGGACATTGCGAGGCAATGCGGACGCGTGATCGCGATGATGCATCAGTCTCAGCAGGAAAGTCCTTTACTGTCCGGAAGTGATTTGCTTAAGCAGGAAAAACAACAAGTAGAAGAAAAAGGAAGTCGTGTCAAAGCTCTGGTAGAATCGTTCCGAGCCAAATATGGGCGGGATTCTAAGGGGAATCGCTGGGTATCGGAACTCATAACCCCGATGCTGCAAAGAATGGACCGTTCTGCTGCGATGCTTGCCCATGAGCGAATTACGGCGGAGGCGGTTGCTGTATCACATCGGGACCTTTTGCGTGACAACTGGGGAATGGTAAATGGGAAGCTGTACTTGAGAGGCTTTTTCCGGCCAGTGATTTCTGTCCAGCAACGCGACGTTGCTACCTTTTTGCGCGATCACTTTTTAATCCATAAGGATCTTAAGCAGATTGATGCATTTTTTGACGGCTATGAAGAAATTAAGCCACTCACCTATGGGAACTATTCGTTGATCCTCGCCTTTATGGCTCGTCCTCGTGAAGTGTACAGGAGTATCGAATCCTACGTGAAGCGAGTATCGTTGGATCAAGAAGTATCGATCGCTGGTATTGAGCAGGCCTTGCAGAGCCAACAATCGGTTGACTTGCTGCTTCGGCACATTGCAGAGCGGGCCGAGCGTTCGAGGAGGGAGGGAGTCTATGAGTCGGTATGATGACATTGCTCCTTTGTTCAAAGAGTATGACATGTATGCCCAGAGCATTGACATTTTAAAGGAGCCAAATGTATTTAAGGCGACGACTCCCTACGGCTCCTTTGTCTGCAAACGAGCGCAAATACCCGCTCAACGTCTTGTGTTCGTCAGCGATATGCTGCGTCAATTGCAGCACCGCGGATGGGATGGAGCAGTTCCTTTTACGTACACGAAATACGATGACCCTTTTGTCCAACAGGGTAGCGCCGCTTATTACGTAACGCCCTGGCAGGCTGGAAGCGAGGAGTGGGCCGGGGAACCCTTGTCTTGGGCGACTCCTGCCTTGGAGCGTTTGGCGGAGCTTCATCATTTGACACAAAACTATCGCTATGATGATCCGAGACAGGTAGAGCCACTTGTCGACTCATTGCTGAATCGTTGGCAATATTGGCAAGACCAGATTAATAAGGCAGCAAGCCTTGCGCAAGAACGCAAATATCCGTCCCCTTTTGATCTGGTGTTTTTGGCGAACAAGGAGTTTATTGAGGAAATGGCTCAAACAGCGACAGACTTATTGATCGATTGGCGAGAGCGGCATGAGACGCACGCGCATTTTCGCTTATCCTTGATCCATGGTAACCCGAATCCTGAGCATATTGTGCCAGATCGATCGGGTAAAGGAAGGCTCCTTAATTTTGATCGTGCGAGCTTCGATACACCCGTACGCGATTTGACGCTATTTTATCGTACCTATTTTCAAATGGCGGGGGATGAGGCTGGGGCTTCTCAGCTATTCCATCGCTACGCCGAGATATTTCCTCTGCAACCGGAAGAAATTGAACTGATGGCTGCGTTTCTGTCCTACCCGGAGAGAATCATGAGGGACTTGGATATTTATTATCATCATCCCCGCGAATGGAGCGAGTTTTACGCTGTCCAACGTTTTGAAAAAGATATGGACCGCCTGATGCGCCTGCATCGTTGGGTCCAGCAAGCCTTTTAATGAGCAACGTCTCACCGCGTGGGGCGTTGTTTTTCTTTTTTTATAACCATTCGAGGGAGATGGCAACATAGAGCATGGCTAGCAAACCGAGAAGGATGACATCAAAAGAGGTAGGAAACACAATCGTTCGGATAAACTGAAAAACCAATAACGGAAAGAGCACCTGTTTGCATCCGTATTTGATCCGTAAATACGTGGGGTTATACTTCCAACGAAAATTCATCACAATCACCTCATTCCAGCATATGCGCAGCAACTTTGGACAGTGTCTACAACCTTGAGCAAATGCCTAAAACATTTTCATTAAGGTAGATAGTGGTTTGAATCCTGCCTGAAAAGGGAAGGTGTAGGGCAGGAAGGCTAGGACGAACGAATAAAGGTGATCATAATGTTTTTGAAAATTGCCATAACCCTTTTCGCAATTCCCGAAAGAAAGAATTATGCTAAAGTGTGTATGGGAGTGGCTCGGGGATGAATCATCAATTGGTCAAACTTATGGAATTGAAACAGAATTACGAGTATCTGGTAATGACCAGCAATGAGCAAAGCAACCGCCAAGTCAATTATGAGAGTCTCATGCCATTTATAGAAGAGTTGGTCGATACGTGGTTCGTGAAAATGGACAAGCCTTGCTTCCTTTCGATCACGTTTGAATCGGCTCAAGGTGCTGTCTATTTTCAGATCGAGCGTGGCAGTAAAGAGAGCGCAAAAGTGAAGCGCGAAATAGAAGAACGCATTGTTGTCTCGGAACAGTGTGACACAGCTCAAACACCACGCTATGTCCACTTGTTCGCCCAGAGTAACGTCAATGACCGTGAACTAAAGGAACTGGAGAAATCTTTTTATGGGCTACTCCTCGTGAACATTCGGGCGTTGATCCTCAGGTGTCAACAGGACCAGTCATCAGGGCAGCATGAAATCGAGATGGAGATGAAGCTGGCTAGACGCATGCAGTCGATGCTCATTCCCACAGAAGAATTGCAGTTAACCAGGTTGCGAACAAGAACGGTTTACGTGCCAGTCGATTATGTAGGCGGAGATTACATCGATTATCGACAAATCAATGATCGCTACACCTGTTTCATGATTGCGGATGTGTCCGGGCATGGTTTTTTGGCCAGTATTTGGGCAACGGGAATTAGGATTGCCGCACGACAGGTTTTGCAGTCCAGCTATTCGCCGGATGAGATTTTAGAAAGACTCAATCAGTTGCTTTATGCAGATTTGGTGAAAACCCGTTCTTACATTACGATGCTGGTTGCTGTCTATGACGAGGTGGAACACAAAATTCGATTTGGGAGGGCAGGACATCCACAGCCTTTTTATTTGTCCAAGTCGAATCAAACCGTTTTAGCTAGCAAGGGTGGCGTCGGCCTAGGGCTTTTGCCCGATAGCACGTATCAAATGGAGGAGGTACCCTTAGAAGAAGAGGGCATGCTATTGCTCTACACAGATGGTTTGCTGGATACAGGGAGAAAAGAAGTGTTTCGAGGCAGTAGGCATTGGCTAGAAGAACTGTCCTCCTTATTGAATATGCCTGGTGATAGTAAGCAGGAGTCGATGAATCGAGTTGAGGCCTACTTAATGGGGATAACACAGCAGGGACAACAAACGGATGATATTTCTGTGTTGATTCTTCAATTTGAGCCTGAAGAGAGTATAGCCCTCGTGTAGTTGCGCCAGTGAATAGGAGGATGAACTGTGATTTTGTGTGAGCGTTGTCCGGACAATCCCACTTGTGATAATTGCCTTGTCGCACTACGTTCTGGCGGTGCAGCGAGCAAAGTAGTTCCGCCCCGCACTGTAAAGGTGACGAACCTGGCAACGATGGAATCGTTCCAAGCGAAGCTGGTAGCAGTGAGTCGGACGACCATTGGGTTAAGCAGTTCTGATCATGTTTTGCACGGACGCATAGAAATAGAGCTCGCCTATGATTTCCGAATTATCGGTAGCGGATTGCGTGGTATCGCAGGTGATCCTTACTACATTATCGATATCGAAAAAGTTTTGCGACGGGAAGATGTTTTGGAGCGATTGCTCCTGGAAGAATTTCATACGTGGCACATGAGTGGCGAATTGGACCCGGCAGACGTCTTGTTACATTGGAGGGATCGAGACGACGAGCGGGGGCGATTAATAAAACAAGAGATTCAGAAGCTGTCGATATTGCGTCAGATCGAGACCATTTTCCTCTATCTTTACGATGAAGGGAAAGTACGTCCGTTGGGTGACGTTCGCGCAAATTCGGAAGTAGAGCGAGAAATGCAACGACTGGTCGAAGAAGCGGCTGGATCGGGTGGACCTGTGAGGGAGCAGATTGTCACTGCTGATGGCACAAAGGTGTTTGAACTATACACATCTGTACTGCCAGATCGGACCTGTGGAATCGCCTTGATTGATGTCACCGCCGTCATTGCAGAAGAACGCAAACGCAAAAGACGGGAATGGGAGATCTATAGAGATATTCTTGGTGTGGTCACAGAGAGTAAGTTATTGTTGCTTAGTGATGAAGAATTATTTTCCTTGCTTCGGGAAGGTCATAAGCTCTTGGCAATCGATATCCGTTTACCGGAGCAGCTTGCAGAACTGCGTAAATTGTTCAAGCAAGCTTTGGAACCACAAGGCATTTCTGACAAACGATTGCTGCAGTTTCTCGTTGCTGTCAACGAAGCTGCTTCCAATACGTTGAAGCACGGAAATGGTGGTGTGGTTACGCTATACCTATCGAATGACAAGCAGATGTGCCGGGCTGTGATCCATGATGAAGGGCAAGGAATTTTGCTCGAGGATATCCCGCGTGCTACCCTACAGCAAGGATTTTCTACGCGCCACTCGCTGGGGGCTGGTTTTCACGTGATCCTGCAATACTGTGATCGTGTTTATTTGAGCAGCTCGCTGGCAGGTACGAAGCTTATTTTAGAATGCATCCTTCCTCGTTAAGCTACGATTTCCAAAACGCCAAATGTTTGCACGTGAATGAAAATGGGTAATATAGTAAAAGGACGAGCAGATTGGGTGTACCGATACCTATTGAGAGGAGTTTGAGCATGGACTACCGCGCAACAGAGGCGAACGGACAGGCTACTTTGTTTTTCGTCGGAGAGTTGGACATGGCTGTAGGAGATCGAGTAGGTGAATTGCTCCAGCAGTATGGAGGGCGAAATCAATCCGTTACCGTCGATTTTCAAGGTGTCTCCTTTGTAGATTCTTCCGGTATTGGAAGCCTGTTTTTTACTACGAAAGAACTGTTGGCCATGGGTAAACAGGTAGAAATCGTCAATGTCCGAGAAGAGATTCTCGATATTTTGGGCGTGCTCGGTTTTACCGAAGCACTGGGCATTGCGGTTGGAAAAGTGGGCGAAACCCGGGTTTGACGCCAAACAGCGTGATTGTATATAATAGTGAAAGCTAACAATACGACAACTACATAGGATATGAACGATGAGTGGGAAGAGTAAGCCAGGACGCCCTAGCAGAGAGGAGAATCAGTTGCTGCGAGATTCTCTAGGGTAACGTATGGCTGAAGGTCGCCCAGGAGTTTTTTCGGTGAAAGCATGTGCCTAGCCGAAACCGGTTCGCAACCGTTATCTTGTCAGAGTGAACACACCATAAGCATGACGTTTATCGTGTGTTAACAAAGGTGGTACCGCGAAAATAATCCTTTCGTCCTTTGCGATGAAGGGTTTTTTTATTTTTTGCAAAGCAAGTTATGCTAATAGGAGGAGTCGTATATGTCTACACAGCCAACAACCGACATCGACCAATTGCTGCCGAAGAACTATGATCCAAAGGCAGCAGAGAACAAATGGTATCCGTATTGGATCGAAAAACAATTTTTCAAGGCAGAACGTGACCCGAATAAACGTCCGTTTACGATTGTCATTCCACCGCCGAACGTAACTGGTAAATTGCACTTGGGCCATGCGCTGGATACGACTTTGCAAGATATCATTACGCGTACCAAGCGTATGCAAGGCTACAGCACTTTGTTCTTGCCTGGTATGGACCACGCTGGAATCGCAACTCAAGCTCGCGTGGAAGCTACTTTGCGTGAAGAAGGCATCTCTCGTCATGATCTGGGCCGCGAAAAATTCGTGGAAAAGATATGGGAGTGGAAGCACATTTACGCTTCGCACATTCGTGAGCAGTGGGAAAAGCTCGGTCTTGCCCTGGATTACTCCCGCGAGCGTTTTACGATGGATGAAGGCTTGTCCCAAGCTGTACGCGAAGTATTTGTTCGCCTGTACGATAAAGGCTTGATCTATCGCGGCAACCGCATCATTAACTGGGACCCTGCTGCCCGCACGGCTCTGTCCGATATTGAAGTAATCTACAAGGAAGTAAAAGGTGCGCTGCATCACATGCGTTACCCATTGGCAGATGGCACCGGTTATATCGAGGTAGCTACAACCCGTCCTGAAACGATGCTCGGTGATACGGCTGTAGCGGTACATCCGGAAGATGAGCGTTACAAGGACATGATCGGCAAAACCGTGATTTTGCCAATCGTAGGACGCGAAATTCCAATCGTAGCAGATGACTACGTTGATCCTGAGTTTGGTTCTGGCGCTGTAAAAATTACGCCAGCACATGATCCGAATGACTTTGAATTGGGTCTTCGTCATCAGTTGCCACAAATCGTTGTCATGGATGAGACTGGCGCGATGAACGAGCTGGCAGGTATTTACAAGGGCTTGGATCGCTTTGCATGTCGCAAGCAAATCATCAAAGATTTGACTGAGCAAGGCGTGATGTTCAAGGTCGAGGAGCATATTCATCAGGTTGGACACAGTGAGCGCAGCGATGCCGTTGTTGAACCATACCTTTCTACCCAATGGTTCGTAAAAATGCAGCCTCTGGCTGACGAAGCATTGGAGAATGCAAATAGCCCTGAGAGCGTGAAATTCGTCCCAGAGCGCTTCAAGACAAATTACCTGCGTTGGATCGAAAACATCCGCGACTGGTGCATCTCCCGTCAGCTATGGTGGGGTCACAGAATTCCTGCATGGTATTGCGGAGATTGTAATGAAACGATTGTATCCCGTACAGATGTGACGGAGTGCCCAAGCTGCCACAGTCGCAAGCTGGAGCAGGACAACGACGTTCTCGATACATGGTTCTCCTCTGGTCTATGGCCGTTCTCGACACTGGGCTGGCCGGAAGAATCCGAGGATATGAAATACTTCTATCCAACGAATGTCCTGGTAACAGGCTACGATATCATCTTCTTCTGGGTTGCTCGCATGATGTTTTCAGGTCTTGAATTTACCGGGAAAAGTCCGTTTGAATCCGTCTTGATCCACGGCATTATTCGCGACTCTGAGGGCCGCAAAATGTCCAAATCACTTGGCAACGGTGTCGATCCGATGGAAGTGATTGAGAAGTACGGAGCTGATGCGCTGCGATACACGCTGGCGACTGGGAATTCCCCAGGAAATGACCAGCGCTTCTATTGGGAAAAGGTGGAGGCAAACCGCAACTTCGCGAACAAGATTTGGAATGCGTCTCGTTTTGCCTTGATGAACCTGGCTGATTTCAAATACGAAGAAATCGATTTGAGCGGTGAGCTGTCTACACCAGACAAATGGATTCTCTCCCGTCTACAAGCGACAATCGCAGATGTAACCCGTCTGTCTGACGCATTTGAATTCGGTGAAGCAGGCCGTGTGCTTTACAACTTCATTTGGGATGACCTGTGTGACTGGTATATCGAAATGGCGAAGCTGCCATTGTACGGTACAGATGAAGCGGCGAAGAAAACAACCCAATCCGTTCTGGTGACCGTTCTGGATCAAACGCTCAAGCTGTTGCATCCGTTCATGCCGTTCATCACGGAGGAAATTTGGCAAGCATTGCCGCACCAAGGCGAGAGCATCACAGTAGCACCTTGGCCAACCGTTAATGAACAATGGATGTTTGCTGAAGCAGAAAGCGAAATGAACCAATTGATGGATATCATCCGCAGCGTACGCAACATCCGTGCAGAAGTAAACGTACCGATGTCCAAGAAAATTGAGCTCTTGATCAAGCCAAGCGATGCATTGTCCGCTGAGCGCCTGATACGCGGTGAACACTACCTCGCTCGTTTCTGCAACCCTGAGCGTCTGGAAATCAGCCTGGATCTGGCTACGCCTGATAAAGCGATGTCTGCTGTGATCACGGGAGCAGAATTGTTCCTTCCACTGGCAGGCTTGATCGATATCGAGCAAGAGCTGAAACGCCTGGAAAAAGAAGTGGCGACACTCAGCGGAGAAGTGGAGCGTATTGAGAAAAAGCTCAACAACGCCGGATTTATGGCCAAGGCACCTGAAAAAGTAGTCGCAGAGGAAAAAGCGAAGATGGCAGACTACATGGATAAGCGGGATAAAGTGATTGCACGACTTGCCGAATTGAAGGGCGAATGATCCGCCATACCATCGCATATTTTTGAGAATGGAGCATTGTGGTATGCATGCAGAAGAAGGGTTTGTAGAATACCCGCAAGCGCTCGACTGGCTGCATGGGCTGCTCAGGTTCGGTCAACGGCCGGGGCTTGAGAGAATGCAGTGGGTTTTGGAGCAACTAGGACATCCTGAGCGGAGAATCCCATTTATTCATGTGGCTGGCACCAATGGAAAAGGTTCAACCTGCGCATTCCTGACGCAAATGCTGATGGAAGCAGGATATAGTGTAGGTACATTTACCTCTCCTTATTTGCTTGATTTCCGTGAACGCATCCGTTACAACGGCAGCATGATCGCGGAAGAAGATCTATTGCAGTTGGTGAATGAAGTCAAGGTATGGGTACACCGATGCGAACAAGAAACAGAGTTCGGTTCTCCTACCGAATTTGAAGTGATTACGCTGATCGCCATTCTTTATTTCTCAAGAGTGGCGAGACCAGCGGTAGTCGTATGGGAAACAGGACTAGGCGGGCGATTGGATTCGACGAACGTCGTCCTTCCGCTTGTTTCAGTCATCACGAATATCGGCATGGACCATACACAAGTGTTGGGAGAAAGCTTGGAAGAAATTGCTCGGGAAAAAGCGGGCATTATCAAGCCGGGTGTTCCTGTAGTCACAGGTGAGGTCAGGCCGGAACTTCTCGCGGTTTTTGAGGAGCGCGCCAGACAAACGAAGAGTACGCTATACCATATAGGTGAGCATTTCCAGGCAGAGCAGGTAGAGGAGCGACTGGGTGAACAACAGCTTCGTTACAAAAGCATTCACCGTCGAGCGGAAGCCTCCTACCGTCTTACCATGAATGGAATTCACCAAACAACCAATGCGGCAGTTGCCTTAATGACCATCGATGTCCTGCGAAATTACTTTTCTTTCTTGTTGGAGGAAGAAGAAATATCTCGCGGTTTGCAACAAACGCGTTGGCCTGGTCGTCTAGAAGTCATCTCTCCAAGACCAATGGTTATCTTGGATGGGGCACACAATCAGGAAGGAATGGAGGCGCTTGTAAGCAGTCTGGATCGGTTGTTGCCGGACGGAGTACGGTTGCATTTGCTCTTTTCTGGATTGGCAGATAAGCCGCTTGCCAAAATGGCAGAGTCGCTCGCACCATTAAAGTCAAAGATCAAAAAGCTGCATGTGACAACTTTTGATTTCCCGCGTGCAGCCGAAGCCAATAACTTACAAGAGTCGTTTTTAGCCGGTGGCTGGGAGCAGGAGTTTCTCGATGCAGTCCCAGACTGGCGGGCGTTTCTCCTTTCTTGGATGCGGGAGAAGCAATCAGCGAAGGCGGATGACTGGTTGGTCGTCTGCGGATCGCTCTACTTCATCGCCCAAGTACGCGCATTCTTTCCCACTATAGTAGAAGAGGCAGGTGAATAGGGTGGATCAGGCCCAACACGTCCACTTTGTGGGCATCGGCGGTTATGGCATGAGTGCCATTGCCCGCGTCTTGATCGACCTTGGATACAAGGTAACCGGCTCCGATGTCGCCATGAATGATTTGGCGAAAAAGCTGGAAGCAAGAGGGGCGGTCATTCATATTGGCCATAATGCTGCCCACGTGGAGGGAGCAGACAGCATCGTATACTCCACCAGTATTTCCAAAGACAATCCTGAGGTGATCGCAGGCCAAGCATTAGGAATTCCGGTCATGCACCGTTCCCAAATGCTTGCTCGCATATTGAATGAACGCACAGGAGTAGCAGTAGCCGGAGCACACGGCAAGACGACCACGACATCGATGATCTCTCACGTACTGGAAGAGTGCGGTGTAGACCCGACTTTCATCATCGGCGGTGAATTGATGAGTGCTGGTACCAATGCAAAAGCAGGTACCAGTGACTATGTCATTGCCGAGGCAGACGAGAGCGACGGTTCCTTTTTGGAATACAGACCGATGTATGAAATTGTGACGAGTATCGAAGCAGATCATCTGGAGCATTTCGATGGCGACTTCAACAATTTGAAACAGGCGTATGTTCAGTTCTTGAGCCATCTCAAACCGGATGGAAAAGCGATCTTGTGCATCGATGATCCACATGTGCGGGAAGTCATACCGTCCGTCGAAAAAACGGTCGTGACGTATGCAGTCGATCCGAACTTTGTGGCACAAGCACAGTTTTCTGCCACTTCGATTGAGTGTGGGGATCGTTGCAGTAAGTGCCAGATTTATCACAAGGATGAGCTTTTGGGTGAATTGTTGCTCGCAGTCCCAGGCAAGCATAATATTGCAAATGCACTGGCTGCGATCATCGTTTGCCTGGATACTGGCCTTTCCTTTGAAAAAATTGCAAAAGCACTGTCTACGTTTAGCGGCGCCAAGCGCAGATTTCAAATTATCGGGGATGCACGAGGCGTTCTCGTCGTTGACGACTACGCTCATCATCCGACGGAAATTATCGCTACACTAAGTGGTGCAAGGGCATCAGGCCGACGCGTGATCGCTGTGTTTCAGCCACAACGCTACACACGCACGTATTTCCTCATGGATGAATTCAGCCGTGCCTTTGCAGAAGCGGACGAAGTGATCATCACGGATATCTACTCTCCAGCGGGAGAAGAAAAAATCGAAGGAGTTACTTCCGAGGTGTTGGTGCAAAAAATCCGCACGAACAGTCACCCGCGTGCACAGTACATTCCGACAAAGGAACAAATGCAGGAGCATGTCTTCCAAGGATTGCAAGAGGGCGATCTCGTGTTGACAATGGGTGCAGGAGATATTTGGAAATCCGCTTACTGGCTGGCTGAAAAGCTTGAAAAATAACGGATAGCGACATTTGAAGACTTGAAGCCTACGGGTTTCAAGTCTTTTTTACTATCGGAAAGTTTTGATGTAATACCGCTAAGGATGATCTACCTATGTTTTAAAAAGTATCGATGAACCAACAATGCTGGTGAGAAGAAAAAGCACAGGGCTCGTAGACCTTGACAGCGCCTACCCAGTCGGAACTTCCAAAAGGGGACCACGGTTGTCGAACACTTCTTCCCTGAGAAACTTCCGCCCGTAGGGTGGCTTTGGATCGACGGTCCCCTTTTGGAAGTGGAGACGGCCAGTGAATCCCCATGCAGGCGTGTCAGAGTCGAAGAGAACTGTGCTTTTTCTTCTCCTCCACTATGTTGACTCCAATCAGCGCCCCTTCCTAAGTTTTTAATTACGAAAAATTAGTACTAGATACTAATATCTAGTGTTATAATCAGATCATAAAAACGGAAGGTGATGATCGGATCATGACAAATGCTAGCCCCTTCAAGTCGCGGATTACCGCTATCGGTACGTATGTGCCGAGTCGCGTTCTTACCAATGAAGATATGGAAAAGCTAGTGGAGACATCGAATGAGTGGATTTTACAACGCACGGGTATTCATGAGCGCCGTATGGCAAGGGAAGATGAATTCACCAGTGATCTGGCCATCGCCGCTATCCACGATATGATCGCAACTTATGAGAAGGATGTCCGCGATGTCGATATGATTTTGGTCGCGACCAGTACGCCAGACTATCCATTTCCAAGTGTTGCAAGCCAAATCCAGGCGCATTTTCAAGTTGAGCAGGCCGGAGCGATGGACCTCTCCGCTACCTGTGCAGGATTTACGTATGCACTTCATACGGCAAATGCTCTCATCAGCTCTGGTTTGCATCGCAAAGTGTTGGTGGTAGGTGCAGAAACGTTAACAAAAGTAACCGACTATACGGATCGTACGACGTGTATCCTGTTTGGGGATGGGGCGGGTGCGGTGCTGGTTGAGCAGGATTCTACAGCTCCCGGTTTTTTGTCCGCCTATGTAGGTTCAAAGGGAGACGGAGGGATTCATGTATACCGATCGGGCTTGTCAATGCATATGGACGGACGAGAATTGAGCGGGAATGGATGCATGGTCCAAAACGGGAGAGAAGTGTACAAGTGGGCAGTCACAACTGTTCCAAAGGGGATGCAGGAGGTAGTGAGCCGGGCGGGCAAAAAGCTAGAAGATGTCGACTGGTTCATCCCGCACAGTGCCAATTTACGCATGATTGAATCCATATGCGAGAAGAGTCAGTTCCCTCTCGAGCAGACATTGTACAGTCTGACACACTACGGCAACACATCAGCGGCTACCATACCATTGTCGCTCGACTTGGGGATCAAGGAAGGCAAAGTAAAAGCAGGGGATACGATCCTGTTGTATGGGTTTGGCGGCGGTCTCGTCCACGCTGGTCTTTTGTTTACTTGGAATCCGTAAAAGATGCTCGTAAATCGAGAGGCTGTCCAGAACCGTTCTGGGCAGTTTTTTTGTCCCAGGAAAGAAACGTATTCTTAAAGACAGTTTTCGACTGGGGGAAGAAGAAATGGCAAACGCTGTGATATTATTCGGGCTCTGCATTTACCTCTCGTGGGTAGATTTTCGCCATAGACGCATACCCAATCGCGCATTAGGTGCAGGGTTTGTACTAATCTCGCTTCTTGAGTTCGTTCTCTCTTCGCCGATGGAATGGCTGATAGCTGGACTCTTTGCGATTCTCTGTTTACTGGTATTTGGATGGATCAGCTGGCACAGGCCGCTTGCACTTGGTATGGGCGATGTGAAGCTGTTCGCCCTAGTCTGCTATGGCCTTGGAGTCCGCGATTTTGTAGTCGTTCTTACGATTGCGAGCTTGGCAGCTTTGCTCGTCTCTCTCGTTTTATTGCTGCTTCGAAAAGTAAGTATAAAATGCGAAGTGCCGTTTGCGCCTTTTGTGACGATTGGGTTAGCTCTCATTTTGTATATGAACGAAACCTACTGAAATGGCAAGGGGAATCGTAGTAGAAACAAATTCGATAGAATCACTAGATAGAAGTCATAACCCGTCCGACCAAAACGTATGCTAGTACAAAGAGCCTGTGACTAGGAGGGCAAGCGTATGAGCGGACAAAATAAAAATCGTGTGACTGTCAAAATGAACGGAAGGTCCTGGGATGAAAAGCGGGAGGACATCTCAAAGGAAGCAAGTAAAAAGCGCACCCCAAAGGATGACACGCCACGCATTCGTTTTCAGGCTCCTCCCTTGCCGTTTACTGACCCGTTTAAGGAGAAGGGCAACGAAGCATGGGAGCGGATGATGCAGCTACGTGGAACTGCCGCGAGAGAAACGAAGCCAAACATTGAATTCGATCAGACGAATAACGACTCCACTGAGTCCGAGTGCTCCTTAGACGATACCGAAGAGAAGGGATACCGGAGTAGCCCTGGTAGTCGACTCGCGGCATTATGGCCAAAGGGGCCCTTTTGGCGCACGACTTTAACAACAGGTGGGGCTATAGCAATTGGCCTCTTGTTCGGATTTCTCGTTTTGACGGTCTTCTCCCAAAAGGAGTTTTCCGAGTCTTACGGAAATGTTCTGAGTGATACAGTCCAGACGTTAACTTCGCCCGGTGCAGGCACTGAACAAGCGAACGTGAAAAATGGCGTGGCAGGTCCCACTCTGCCTGAGGAAGGTCAACAAACACAAGGTGCGCAGGCGAATGGTAACGCAGTGGGTCAAAAAGAGGTAGCGTTACAACTGCCAGCCGTAAACATGTATGTCGCACAAGCAGGTGTATTCCAGCCGGATGCATCCCCGCAAACAGCTGTGGAGCCATTGGAGAAAGCTGGTATTCCTCATCTGCTTTATAAGGACGCAAGCAAGCAGTACATGTTCGCCGCGGTTGCTCCAACAAGAGATGCTGTGCTAGGCTTTGCCGCCAGTCTGAAAAACAGAGGCATGGATATATACGTCAAAGAATTTTCCTTTCCTGCTTTTGAAGGGTCTGTCCCTGTCGGAAAAGCCGCCAACGCATCCGCTGACCCTAACGTCAGTGCCTTTTTCACCCACGGAGTCAAACTCGTCCAAACACTTTCAGCACAATCAGGGCTGATAATAACGACAGGTCAACTTTCTCCAACGGCAAAAGAAACGGCAGAATTAAAAGAAATTCACCGCCAATTTTTGGAGGAAAGCCGCCGTATTGAAGCAAAGGAAGCCTGGAAGCCATTGCTAGATGGGATGGTAAATGGGGTGAATCAGGCGCTGGCAGCCAGGGACAAAATGGCAGAAGCAAGCGCTGGTAAAAAAGTGGAAAGCGCTGAATCCTATGCGTGGCAAGTGCAGGCAGGTATCCTTGCCTTTTTCGAGAGCTACGCGAGCTGGATTCAAAATGCACATTCATCCACATAAATGCATGTTTATATGGTCTTCCGCAAGGTTTTCTTGCAGGAGGCCTTTTCTTTCTATACAGTAACTACCAAGAGCAATCAGGGATTGTTTCGCTTCTCCCCATTTGCTAAACTTATGTTTGGCAAAAAGAGAATCCCTTATAAAAAGGGAGTTGGGAAAATGGGGAAAGAAACGCTTATTCTCGTGTTTCTGTTGGTGAGTGGACTTTTGTTTGGCAGCATTATCGGGGAGATTTTAAGTCCCTGGCTACCTTTTTTGACCAAGAGCAAAGAGATTACTTGGTCGCCTGCGGCAGATTTAGAAATTTTGAAGTACGAACTGAACTTTCAGGTAAAACTAAATCTAGCCAGTATTGGAGGCTTAGCCCTCGCATTTTGGATACATCGACGAATAAAGTAGGTTGAAAAATGACGAAAAAAAATGTTCCTCTCATTCTGGCTTCATCTTCGCCGCGTCGAAGGGAGCTTCTGCAAACGTTAGGCTTATCATTTACCATCATCACCAGTGATGTAGATGAGACGACAGCAGAGCATTTATCTGCGAAGGAAGTAGTAGAAGAATTGTCTTTGCGCAAGGCCAAGGAAGTGGCTTCTCGCTTGACGGAAGGCGTCGTTTTAGGATCTGATACGGTAGTCGTTCTTGATGGCCAAATATTGGGCAAGCCTGTTGACGAAATGGACGCATATCGCATGTTGTCCATGCTCCAGGGGCAAGAGCATACCGTTTATAGTGGAGTCGCCTTGATAGATGTGGAGACAGGCCGTACGGAAGTCTCTCATAGTCTAACACACGTAAGAATTCGAGCTTTAACGGAGCAAGAAATCAAGTCGTACATTGCGACGGGTGAGCCGATGGACAAAGCGGGCTCATACGCCATTCAGGGTATTGGAGCCACGATTGTGGAAGGGATAACCGGTGACTACTTCACTGTTGTTGGTCTTCCGTTAGGTCTGACATCTACCCTTTTGACACGTTTTGGGATGCCAATATTGTAAAGTTGTCATGCTTGAAGCAAGCGGCGACGGCCATACGCCTCATGAACATCTTCATGTCAGCCGTTTTCGATAATGTGAATATGGCTGGAGGCGGTTATAAAATGGCAACAAATACCTGTAACAAAACGCTGTTGAAAAACGTCCCTTACTATGACCGTCCACGTGAACGACTGCTTCGCGAAGGAGCGGTCCATCTGTCTGATACTGAACTTCTTGCCATTTTACTGCGGACAGGCAGGGAACAAGAGACGGCTCATCAGCTGGCTCAGCGCTTGTTAGCCAGGTTTGGAGACCTGCGTGGTTTAGCCCAAGCCTCTCATGCTGAGTTAACAGAGCTAAAAGGAATTGGTCCAGTCAAAGCGATTGAATTGCATGCTGCGTTTGAGCTTGGGCGTAGATTGATGGGAGCGCCTCGAGAATATAGGGCTTCTATCCGTTTACCACGGGACGTAGCTGATTTGATGTCGCCAGAGCTTGCTCATTTGACACAGGAACATTTTGTCTGTCTCTTTCTGAATACCAAGAACCACGTGATTGGCAAGCAGACGATTTTCGTAGGCAGTCTGGACGCTTCCATCGTACACCCGAGAGAAGTCTTTAAAGAAGCGATCCGTCGTAGCAGCGCATCGGTGATATGCCTACATAACCATCCGAGCGGCGATCCGACACCTAGCAGGGAAGACATCGCGATTACGCATACATTGCGTGACGCCGGTGAACTGGTGGGGATTTCATTGTTGGATCATGTTATTATCGGGGAAGGCAAGTACATTAGTCTCAAAGAGCAAGGATACTTGTAACATGTTTTTGCGCACAAGAATGCATAATCGATACGTCTAGAATTCTTGTACGCATGAAAACCTTCCACAAAAACGCGGTCGCTCTACCTTGGAGAGACCTCGATAGAGGTTTTCTTATGCTTGTCAAATGGATTAATATTTGGAAGGAGTTTTTTTATGTTTGGTGGATTTACACGTGACTTGGGGATTGACCTCGGCACTGCCAATACACTTGTTTTTGTGAAGGGCAAAGGAATTGTGGTGCGTGAGCCTTCTGTAGTAGCGATTCGTACCAATAACAATTCCATTGAAGCAGTAGGGAATGCAGCGAAAAGTATGATTGGTCGTACGCCAGGTAATATCGTAGCGGTTCGTCCAATGAAAGACGGGGTTATCGCTGACTTTGATACGACTGCGACGATGATGCGCTATTTCATCAATCAAGCACAAAAAAATCAAGGCCTGTTTACACGTCGTCCTAACGTAATGGTTTGTGTACCTTCCGGCATTACTGCGGTGGAAAAGCGCGCTGTCGAAGACGCTACGAAGCAGGCCGGGGCGAAGGAAGCACATACGATTGAAGAGCCGTTTGCAGCAGCAATCGGTGCAGACCTGCCTGTTTGGGAACCGACTGGAAGTATGGTCGTTGACATTGGCGGCGGTACAACAGAAGTTGCAATCATTTCGCTCGGGGGGATTGTTACATCCCGTTCCATTCGTGTAGCCGGAGATGAGATGGACGAGGCGATCATCCAGTACATCAAGCGCCGTTACAACTTGATGATCGGGGAACGGACATCAGAAACCTTGAAGCTCGAGATCGGCTCTGCGATTGCTCCTGATGAGGTCGAAAACGTTGACATTCGTGGTCGTGACCTTGTAACCGGATTGCCAAAAACGCTCTCGGTAAGCAGCACAGAGATTGCCGAAGCATTGGCAGAAACCATTTCTGCTATCGTGGAATCGGTGAAGGTAACACTCGAAAAAAGCCCGCCTGAGCTCGCAGCGGACATCATGGATCGTGGAATTGTACTCACAGGCGGTGGTGCGCTCTTGCGTAACATGGATCGCCTGTTAAGTAAGGAAACGGGTATGCCCGTACATGTCGCGGAAAACGCACTGGATTGCGTAGCGATTGGAACAGGTCGTGCATTGGAGAACATTCACCTGTTCAAATCCAAGCAAGGCATCACCTCTTCCCGACTAAAACGGGGTAAATAAACGGAGGGTAGGGCATGTCGTTTTTCGGGAATAAGCGGCTTATCATTGTACTTGTAGGCTTGGTCCTGCTTATCTCCGTCGTGGGCTTCACTTCTCGTGAACGGGTTAGCCTGACCTGGCCAGAAATGTTCTTCAAAGATACCTTCAGCGTGGTGCAGGGCTTTTTCTATCGTCCTGCCCAGGCTGTTTCTGGCTTTTTTCAGGAAATTGAAGATGCGTACGGCGTATATGAAGAAAACAAGGCACTCAAGGCAGGGCTGGATCAATACGCCCGTCTAAGTGCTGAGCTGCACACGCTCAAGGCTGAGAATGATCGCCTTCGAGACATGCTGCAGGCAAAAGATTCACTCAAGTCTTACCGCCTCCGCTATGCGGAAGTTGTGGCGAGAAACCCTGATACATGGAACAACGTCATCACGATCGACAAAGGGCTGAAACATGGCATCAAGAAGGATATGGCGGTCATTACAGCCAAAGGGATGATCGGCCGCGTACAGAGTGTAGCCAATTTTTCGGCTACCGTTGAATTGTTGACGAGCTACGAACGACGTGACCACATCTCTGCGGATATATTGACAGAGCAAGTGGTCGAAGGAAAGACAGTGTTCCGTCCAATTAGTGGTGTCATCGAGGAATACGACCCGCAAAAGAGATTGCTAGTCATGCGCAAAATCCCTTGGGGACAGGCAATTAAAAAAGATCAGCAAGTCATTTCATCAGGTTTGGGAGGAGTTGTACCTCGCAATTTGCCGATCGGCTATATCGTTCGCGTAGAACCAGATGATTATGGCTTGACTCAAACCGCTTACATCCAACCAAGCGCTGATTTTTCACAATTGAATGAAGTCATGGTAGTGGAACGAGACTTTACAATTGCTCCCAATGGTGATTTGATCCCGCAACAGCCAGCTGGCCAAACACAGACTCAGACATCTGTGCCTCCGACTCCACCTGCTAGCGGGGGTGGTCAGTAATGGCTCGGTTTTTATTGACGTTGGGCGTTGTGATCATGTTTGTTTTAGAAGGAACTGTGATGCAAGTATTTGCGCCTGGTACATGGGGTCTGTCTTGGATGACGGTACCCCGGTTTGCGCTTGTCTGCTGTGTCTTTATTTCGATGTATCTCGGTAGGCGCGAAGGTTTGTATTACGGGATCGCCTTCGGATTTTTACAAGATGTCCTGTTTGGGCAACTAATTGGAATCTATACCATGTCCATGATGGTGGCCAGCTACTTTGCAGGGATGATCGTTCTTTTGTTCCAGAGAGGGTTCGGGATGGTTTTCATTACCAGCTTCCTGATTTTGTTCGGACATGAGTGGCTTTTGTATTCCTTGTTCCGCTTGTTTTCCGCTGCCCCCTTCGATGTTCAATGGATTTTGACACATCAAATTTTGCCTAGTGTGCTGTTTAATCTCGCTTTTGGCTTACTGGTATACTTTCCGATCAAGAATGTATGCAACAAGATTCTGGCGAAAAAGGAAATGCACATGCAGTAAGGGCAAAGGAGAGGAGAGTTCGTGGAAGAAGTCAAAGAACCGAAATCAGAAATACCTATTCGGCTCAATATATTGTTTGTGATTGTATTTTTGTTCTTCGCCGCCATTATTTTGCGGCTAGCCTTTGTGCAGCTGGTGGAAGGCGAACAGTACATGCATGAATTGGAAAAGTTCAGTATTCGCGAACTGCCGATTTCCGCTCCTCGTGGCCGTATCTTGGATAAAAATGGCGAGGTACTCGTTTCGAATAAGCCTGTGTACACTGTTCAATACGTGGAAGAACAAGGGCAGGACATTGATGAAGAGAAAGTAGCGGATCGTCTGGCAAAAATCCTCATGCCCGATGGCGGCAAAATTGGTACGGATAAGGAACTGTTGAAAAAGACGATCGAACTGAAATCAACGTTGCCCGTTGCTTTTAATGCTCAGGAAACGAACGATCTCAAGGCAAAGATTGCGGCGAAGCTGAAAGCCGTTCCGAAAGTGGAGACCGTCGATCAGATGTCAGACTTTGAGATGGTTAAAACTGCCGTGTATATCGGGATGCGCGTTCGTTCTCCCTTTGATGACAAGGAGAGAGCAGACCTTATTAAGAAACTGAATGCTGCCAAGCCGGGTACACCTGCTATTACAGAAGCGAACACTACGGATTTCGAGCTGCTAAAGATGGCGATAAACGCCAATATGACCCTCACACTGAAATTGGACAAGGAAGATCGTAGCGACCTCGCCAAAAAAGTGAAGGATCAGATCAAAGTTTTGCCAAAACCCGAAGGCTTAGCAGATAAGTCTGATATGGATTTGCTGCGCTATGCCTCGTTGTTCGATATGGATATCAAACTGCCGTTGACAGAGCCGCAACGCCAATTTCAGTGGCACAAGCTCTCGTTATTGCAGGAGATGCGTTCACGGCAGATGGCCAGTTACATTCCTAGACGTGTTAAGGTCAACATCACGGAGCAGGAAATGTTCCAAATCGAAGAACGACGCACCGAACTGCCGGGGATTAGTGTGGAGCTCGAGCCTGTTCGCCAGATTTTCGAAGACCCAGATGGTTCGGCATTTGGTACTCACTTTCTCGGGTACATCAATGCGATTCGTCCTGAGAGCTTGAAAGAGTACCAAGCACAAGGCTACAACGCTATCGACCGTGTCGGTGTAACGGGTTTGGAGAGTTCCTATGAACGTTATTTGCGCGGCAAAAACGGGATTATGGAAGTGCACGTGAACAAAAATTCGGAGACGGTAGAGAAAAAGATGCGCCAAGCCCCTAAGCCAGGAAACGATCTTGTATTGGCGATGGACTGGCGTTATCAAAGCAAGGTAGAGGCCATCTTGAAAGAAGAGGTAGAATCTTTCAAGAAGCGACCAACTACCCCAAAAGAATTTAAAGACGCACACGTATTGGTGATGAATCCGAATACGGGTGAAATATTGGCGATGGCGAGTTATCCAGATTACAATTTGAATCTGTATTACGACCGCAAGAAATTCAACGAGAATTACACCTCTCTGATCTTGCCGAACGAATCAAACCGGTTCATTTATACGCCGTATCCACCTGCCTCTACGTATAAGCCTTTGTCTGTCATGATTGCGCTTCAGGAAGGGTTGACGACACCGAACGAAGTCATCTATGACCGAGGCGGCTTGAATGTCGGTAATACGTATAAACGTAACTGGAAGGCAAGTGGTCATGGACCTGTTAACGCTCGACGTGCCTTGCAGGTGTCGAATAATACGTACATGTACGAAATGGCGGTTCGCTTGGCAAGAAAAGGGAAAGACGGCTGGGAAAAGCAGTTTTCTGTCTATGATTACTACAATGCTCAGTTTGGTCTTGGTGTGAAAACAGGTGTGGACTTACCAAATGAACATACTGGTTGGGAAAACCAGAACCTTTACTACGGGAACTTGGCGGACGTGATGATTGGTCAATATGATCTGTTCACGCCGATGCAGCTGGGCCAATACGTTTCGACCATTGCCAATGGGGGATACCGGGTACGCCCGCACCTTGTAAAAGAAATTCGCACGGGAACCACCGATCCGAAAAAGCCGGGACAAACACTCTCGGTAATTGAACCACAAGTGCTCAACCGGGTTGATATCGATCCGAAGCACATACAGGTGGTAAGAGAAGGAATGCGGATGGTTACTCAGCCAGGTGGTACCGTTCAACGATTCAATGGGTTGCCCTTCACGGTTGCAGCCAAGTCTGGTACGGCACAAACATCGCAGCCTGCGGAAAATGCACTGGTTGTCGGCTTTGCGCCTTATGAAAATCCTCAACTGGTTTTCGTCGTCATTGCGCCGAACAGTTTGAGAGACGGTACATCCAGTTCTGATGCTACAGGTCCAATCTCACGTCGATTGCTCGAAGCTTACAATGAATTGAATCCAGGTGTACTTACTGGTGGGGTTCCGAAGCCTAATCCACCGTCCTCGAAGTAACCGCGATGGTTATCCAAAGCAATCAAGCCCGAGAGAATAATGGAGTCAAGCTCTTGTAAAGTGCCAGCATCTGACCCAATTCGGCAATTTTTTCATGTAGAGCAGGAAAAATCTTTCTGCATGGCGAATGGTATCGGTCGAGGTGAAACCGGTGACGACTGTGAAAAGCAAGGTCACGATCAAAGGGACTAAAGAGGGTCTCGTCTTCTTTATGGATGATACCTGTTCCTTCGACGAACTGCTGGCCGATATGCGTGAAAAAATAGAGCATAGCCACCAACAGATTTTGTCGGGGCCACTCATTCGGGTATCTATAAAATTGGGAAAACGATACTGCTCACCCGAGCAACAAGAGCAGTTGACTCAAATTATTCGAACGAAGGGCAACCTGGTGATCCATACAATCGAATCTGATTTGATCACGCGGGAAGAAGCAATGGCTGAACGCCTGAAAACCCATTTTTCCATACAGGTAAATACGGTACGCTCTGGGCAAGTGCTAGAGTTTGACGGTGATTTGCTCTTATTGGGAGATGTCAATCCCGGGGGGACGGTTCGCAGTACAGGAAGCATCTACGTGCTTGGGCATCTCAGAGGGTACGCGCACGCAGGTATTTCCGGTGACTCACAGGTAATTATTGCGGCTGCAGTCATGAGTCCTACCCAGTTGCGGATTGCAGATGTGATCAGCAAGCCGGGAGAGGAATGGACGAATAATTCCGGAGGCACAGAATTTGCCTATCTGGAAGATGAGATCATGCTGGTAGCGAAAATGAACTACTTGTCGCGAATCCGCCCTGATCTGGGTGAGAAAAAGCGTGAGGGTTGAGGGAAAGAGGAGGAACGGACGTGGGGATTGGAATTGTCGTAACTTCCGGTAAAGGCGGCGTGGGTAAGACGACCACTTCCGCCAATTTGGGAACTGCGCTCGCATTGTTGGGACAAAAAGTATGCATGGTAGATACCGATATTGGCTTGCGCAATCTGGATGTAGTTATGGGACTCGAGAACCGAATTATTTATGATCTGGTAGACGTTGCAGAAGGCGCATGCCGACTGCCGCAAGCTCTGATCAAAGACAAGCGGTTTGACAATCTGGCATTACTCCCGGCTGCACAAACCAAAGACAAATCAGCAGTAACTCCCGAGCAGATGGAGGAAATCGTCACGCAACTGAAGCGGGAGTATGATTATGTCATCATCGATTGTCCTGCGGGTATTGAGCAAGGCTTCCGCAATGCTGTGGCAGGGGCTGATCAAGCAATCGTCGTGACTACACCTGAAAAAGCCGCTGTGCGTGATGCTGATAGGATTATTGGCCTATTAGAACGAGAAAAAATCGGAATGCCTAAGCTGGTAATCAATCGCGTTCGCTCCCACATGGTGAAAAATGGCGACATGCTGGATGTAGAAGACATTTTGGATTTGTTAGCCATTGACTTAATTGGTGTAGTACCGGATGATGATCATGTCATTAAATCCGCGAACCAAGGTGAGCCGGCTGTGATGAACCACGAATCGCGTGCTTCCATCGCGTATCGGAACGTCGCTCGTCGCCTTTTGGGTGAAGCTGTTCCATTGCAACCTTTGGAAGAAAAAGCGGGCGTGTTCCACAAAATGCGTAAATTCTTTGGATTAAAATAGGTAATACATGGCTTCCTTCTTTATTATAGAAGGGAGTCACGTTTTCTAGGAGGTAACGGATGGACCTGGAAAAACGTCATTTAAAAACAATTGACTGGACCATCATTTTGATTTTGGCAGGGCTGGGTGTCTTCAGTTATTTGGGGATTTCTGGTTCTGCGGCAGGTGTAGATAAGGCGCATCAGCAGGTCCTGTGGTATGTCATCGGCTTTATTGTGCTAGGTGTGTCATTGGTATTTGACTATCGTCTATTCCACAACATGGCTTATGTTTTATATGTGTTCGGTCTAATTCTTTTGATCGGGGTATTCCAAACGAAGCCGATTAACAATACCACGAGCTGGTATGACCTTGGTCCTATCTCGGTTCAGCCTTCTGAACCGATGAAGCTGTTCACGATCATAACGGTGGCCCGCTTCTTGTCGAAGAGGGCAAATGATCCAGATCGATTTTACTATTTCTATAAGCTGCTTCCGGTATTGGCCTTGGTTGGTGTACCATTGCTTTTGATTTTGGTTCAGCCCGATTTGGGTACGGCCATGGTTTTTACAGGAATGCTTGCCACAATGCTAATCGTGGGTGGCGTACGGATGAAGCATCTATTGTACATGGGAGGATTGGTCGGCAGCTTCTTTGCCGCCATGACGCTGTTGCATCAGTACAAGCAGGATATCTTTTTCAAGATTATCAAGCCGTATCAATGGGATCGAATCCTCTTTTGGATGGACCCAGATCTTGAACCGATGGGACGAGGATTCCAGCTCAAGCAAGCAATGATTGCCATCGGCTCAGGGCAATTGTTCGGAAAAGGGATTGATACGCCGACGCAAGCGAGCTTTGGATGGGTGCCGGTAGGAGAAAGTGATTTTATCTTTACCGTCATTGCAGAGAAGCTGGGCTTTGTTGGAGCGGGCTTGCTGATGATTATGTTTTTCGTCTTGATTTACCGAATGATCCGCATTGCGATGGAGGCTAAAGATCCGTTCGGCTCCTACGTTGTCGCGGGTGTCGTAGGGATGCTTACCTTCCAGATCTTTGAGAATATCGGGATGACGATTCAGTTGATGCCGATTACGGGTATTCCGCTTCCGTTCATTAGCTACGGAGGGAGCTCGCTCATAACCAACTTCCTGATCATTGGTGTGGTGCTCAATATTGGGATGCGCAAGGAAAAATTGCGTTTTGATTAAATAAGGCTGTTCAAAAAGTCTTCAGGTTCACGCCAATTTCTCGGTGCTGAATAGAAGACTTTTTGAACATTTATGAAATGTGTGACAAACGCAAATATTTATGCTAAAATAATCCTAAGGTAACCATTTTTACAAGTTATAGTGTTTGAATGATTGGTATGGAGTCGTACGTATTGCGAGTGACGTCACCAATTGTCAATCGCAATTCGTATGACTTTTTTTCCTTGACGCAAAAGGCTTATCTGTAAAAAAGAGGTTAACGCTACACTCTTTCGCCTCGTGAGGCGTAATGTTCAGGGAGGTTTTGTTTCATGCAACAAGGTATCGTAAAATGGTTTTACGCAGAAAAAGGATACGGCTTCATCCAAATTGAGGGTGGCGACGACGTATTCGTACACTACAGCGCAATCCAGTCAGAAGGTTTCAAATCTCTTGACGAAGGTCAAAAGGTTGAGTTCGAAATCGTTCAAGGTAGCCGTGGACCACAAGCTGCTAGCGTAGCTAAACTGTAAAATTGACAGATTCAAAGGCAGTCTCTCAATGGGAGACTGTCTTTTTTGCGTGTTTTCGCCCGATATGCTAGGTCGTTGGAGAGCGGCAACGGTCGTCATAAAGCAGGTAGACAAGTCATAGGATGATACTAAAGGCTTGGCCTGCGGAGGGATGGACATGTTTGAAAGAGTAGATCGAGTAAAAGAAAGACGGAGGGAGCGTTTGGAAAAAATTCGTACACAGTCACGAGACAGCTATACTCCCTACGTCGATGATTGGAAAGATCCCATCGAAGAAACGCCAAACCCATTCAGTTACTCGCCGCGCGAGAACGATATGATGGACCAGCAGCCACCGTCCCATGAAAAGTGGGGCGTGCAAATTTTAGCATCTGTCTTATTGATTGGTGCTGCTTATGTTTTGTTTCAAACAACGCTGATCCCTACCTCTTGGAAAAGCTCTGCGCGGGAAGTCATGACACGCGAGTTTAATTTTTCTGGGGTAGCGGACTGGTATGAAGCGAGATTTGGTCCGATTCCCACAATGCTTCCTACGATATCTACGAGCCCTCCTGCCGTGCCAGCAACGAGTACAACAAAGGACGCAGCGGCTGTGTGGAAGCTCCCCAGTAGCTGGAAAGTCGTAAAATCCTATGATCCAGAGAGCGCAAATGTGATCCTGCATACGGGAATGAACGATCAAATCACGATTGGAGAAGCTGGCTGGGTCGCTTTTGTCGGAGAAAAGCCTGATTATGGGACGACAGTGATTGTCCGTCTAACCAAAGGGCGGGAAATATGGCTGGGCAATCTCGATAGTATAGGGGTGACGAAGGACGAGGTCCTTATTCCTGGTCAAGTCATCGGAACTGCTCGAGTAATGGACCAGACATCACGTCATCTGTATTTAGGGGCGAAAGCGAATGAGCAATTTGTCAATCCGCTGGAAGTGATTCCGTTTGAATAGGGGAGGCTGGCTGGACATTCGGATTCGCATTCACCTTCTATTTTGGGCGGTGATCGGCCTGTCAGTGGTGACAGGCCATTTTTTGGAGGTCATTACTTTGTTTGTCATCGTCCTGATCCATGAATTGGGGCATGTAGCGATGGCGCGTGAGCTCGGATGGACCGTAAAAGAAGTGCAGCTTCTGCCTTTTGGTGGAGTAGCGACGATGGAAGACTCGTACGCCACGGACCCAATGGATGAGATTGTCGTAGCACTAGCAGGGCCCTTCTTAAATATGGTGATGATGGGTGCTTCGTACTTGTTTTGGTTTATGGGGATATGGACGGAGGAGTGGGCTCGCTTTTTCTTGGTAAGCAATTTGACGATTGCGTTGTTTAACCTGTTGCCAATCTGGCCCTTGGATGGCGGAAGAATTTTGTTGTCCATTCTTTGCTGGTTTATGTCGTATAGGCAGGCGACGATGATATCGATGACAGGTAGTACGCTGTTTGCGGGGATCATGGTGGGGTTGTCCAGCTTGGATTTGAAGTACAATTTGGCAGTGATCGGAATTTATTTATTAGCGTTGAACATTCAGGCATTTTTACGGTTTCCTTATCAATTTTTTCGCTTTCTTGTGGAAAAATACGAACGGCAGCAAGAAGAAGCTGCCGTTCAAGCGATACGTGTGCATCCCGAGGAAACGGTATTGGCTGTCTCACACAAGCTGCGGCGGGGATGTTCCCATCTTTTTTACGTGCAAGGGGCGGGTCTCTTGGTAGAGGAACAGCTTCTATATGCCCTTCTGTTTGAGCAAAAGCACGACGCGGCAGTGGGCAAGCTCCTTTAGGCTTTAGTCAACAGGAGGAATCCATTCCATCAGCCAGCAATCGCGCATGCTTCCTTCGTGCCATTCGTGCAGAGGAAGCTCTTTTATTTTTCGAAAGCCGCATTTTTCGTAGCAACAGAGGGCTCGTTCATTCCAGACTTGCGGGTCAATGGCTACTTTTTGTGCTCGTTTTTCAGGGGTATCAAGTGGATAAAATTGCGCATAGCCAATCGGTTTGTCCGCGTAAAGGATCAGGCAGAGAGTCTCACCGTCGTCTTCCGGAAAAAAGCTTTGTTGCACGAGGGTCTCGTCATGTGGCCGATCACGACCTTCATAATAGGCAAAATACGCTCGTCAGAAAGCCATTTGACTAAGGGAGCGGTATCATTGGGTGATAAGGCTCGTATTTTTAGATCACCAGCATGAAACATGGATTATCTCCTTTACCTTGACTTGGCAGCTATGTTAGATTACTTCCTATGAGCCCGGTTATCCTTCTTTTGGGCAATGTTTGTACGGGGAATAAGGAGTGAAGGCAGTGAAGCAAATAGCGATAAGTACACAAGGCGGCACCATCCGCATCGCATTTATGGAAAACGGAAGATTGCAGGAATGGCGTACACAGGATGTGGGGGCACACGCAAGCGTTGGTGACATCTACCAAGGACGCATCGCGGATGTGAAGCCTGGCATCCAATCCGCTTTTGTTGATATTGGTACAGGCCAAAATGCTTATTTGTACGTAGATGATACGGTCGGTGTGAAGGTAGGCGGAGCAGCGAAACCAAGCATTGCGGAACGCGTTCACGTAGGGCAAAAGGTATTGGTTCAAGTGAGTAAAGAAGCGTTGGAAATGAAGGCGCCAAAAATCACGATGCGGATCAGCTTGCAGGGTCGTTACCTGGTGTACCTGCCGACTGAAGAAAGTATATCGCTTTCACGTAAAATAACCGATGATACAAAACGAAAACGACTGCTACAGGTGATCTCCTCGACAGTAGGGCAAGGAGAAGGGTGTATTCTGCGCACAGAAGCGGCGGAAGCAGAAGAGCAGACACTCATTAATGAACTAGCCTATTTGCGCAATCGCTGGCAGGACATGCTGCGAACAGCGGAGGGACTGCGCTCGACTGGGCGGATTTTTCAGGATGCAGAGTTGATTGAGGTGGCGCTTCGAGATGGCTTGGAAAACGGTATGGATGAGCTCTTGGTAGAAGGTGCGCAGACTCATCAGCAGGTAAAAGCGGCGGTGGCTGCTTTTGCTCCGGAAGTACAAGAGAAGCTTCGCTGGTATCAGGGCAAACAGCCGCTCTTTGACTACTTGGGTGTCGAGGCGGAGCTGATTCGTGCTCGTGATCGTCAAGTGCTGCTCAAGAGTGGAGGGTCCTTGGTCATCGATAGGACGGAAGCAATGACGGTCATCGATGTAAATACCGGTTCGTTCACTGGTGGGGGAGGACAGCAGCGGGAGCAGGCAGTGACTGCGACCAATCTGGAGGCGGTAACGGAAATCGCCCGGCAGCTGCGTCTGCGAGACATCGGTGGTATCGTGATCATTGATTTCATCGATATGAAGGAGCAGAACAATAAGGAACGAGTGATCTCGCGATTGAAACAAGAGCTGGCGAAAGATCTTGTCCCTTCGACTGTTCTCGGGATGACGACGCTTGGATTAGTTGAGATGACGCGAAAAAGAGTGCGTGCGAGTCTGACGGAGCGGCTGACAGAGCCGTGTGATGTATGTAAGGGACGAGGGAGAGTTTGGCGTGTAGACGAGCTGTTCCGGCGTTTGTATGCCGAAGTCACCGCATTGGCAAAGAGTCAGGACGTGGAGGCTGTTCTCGTGGACATGCCGCCAAGATTGTTGGACATGATAGAGGAGTGGGAACGGGCAGAGGCAATTACATGGCCTGTTCATGTCTACAAGCAGCTTGTTCCTGCGATGAGCCCAGATGAGTTTCGGATTGGATACGTCGGAAATCGCGCAGAGGCACAGCGTTTAGTATCGAAATAACTTGACTGGGCCATTGTAGCTATGATAACCTAATGGTTGTCATGCAGATATGCCTCGTGCATACTGTAACCGCACGAATCAGGTACATAAGCCGTCGCCAGACGACGCACCTGTAAAGGCGAGTCTGAGTATAGGAGGTGCACACAGTGTACGCAATTATTGAAACCGGTGGAAAGCAATACAAGGTTGAAGAGGGAGCAGTTCTCTTCATCGAGAAATTGGCTGACGTTGAAGGTGAAGTAGTTACTTTTGACAAGGTTCTTCTCGTAAACAAAGACGGCAAAGTTACTGCAGGAGTTCCTACAGTAGCTGGTGCTACGGTAACTGGTAAAGTAGAAAAACACGGTAAAGCGAAGAAAATTATCGTGTACAAATACAAAGCCAAGAAAAACTACCGTCGCAAACAAGGTCACCGTCAACCATTCACTAAAGTTGTGATCGAAAAGATCAACGCTTAATTGGTGACTTGTTATGATTGAAGTGATCGTGAGCCGTGCGAAGCACGGTATCCATGAAATTAGTATTTCCGGACATGCCAATGCGGGTGCCTATGGGGCAGATATCGTTTGTTCTGCTGTATCAGGCATCAGCTTTGGTATATTAAACGCCATCCAACCTTTGACCGGCATCACTCCTGATGTCGCTGTCGCACAAGAAGGCGGTGGGTTCTTGAAGTGGAGTCTTTCTTCTTCGGATGATGAGGCTACGCGCGAGAAACAACAGCTTTTGGCAGAGAGCATGGTAATTGCTCTTTTGTCAGTTGAGGCGAATTACGGTAAATACGTAAAAGTAAATGATCGTAAATGGCAGGGAGGTGTCTGATATGAACATGCTGTTTAACTTGGACCTTCAGTTTTTCGCATCGAAAAAAGGGGTAGGTTCCACAAAGAACGGTCGCGATTCCATTTCCAAACGTCTGGGCGTGAAACGTGGCGACGGGCAATTCGTTACTGCTGGTAACATTCTCGTTCGTCAACGCGGAACAAAGATTTACCCAGGTGCGAACGTAATGAAAGGCGGAGACGACACTCTGTTTGCAACTGCAGATGGTGTTGTTCGTTTCAAGCGTCTGGGCCGTGATCGCAAACAAGTTGTGATCGAGCCAGTTGCTTCCGAAGCGTAAATATTTGTTAAGAAAAACCCAGCGATATAGCTGGGTTTTCTTTTTGTCCGGCTCTTTTTTATGGTACAATAGGTGGGAAAGATATTCTTATCGACTTGGGTGAATGTGATGGGGGACGAGCGGAGGCTGTTTACGCATCAGACAGACCAACTGCTGACCGTTCTGAACAGGCAGCGGCATGACTGGTTGAACCACGTTCAGGTTCTGCTCGGCTATTTGCATTTGAACCGTACTGAACAAGGAGAGGCCCATTTGAAGCGCATCGCACAGATGGCGATGCAGGAATCGATGGTTGCCCGATTGAATAGCTCCTTGTTGTCCGTCTTCTTCTTGACATTTAATGCACTGAACAATGAATTGCTTTTAGAAGTAGACGTGTGCAATCATGTGGATCTCACGCGAGTAGTTTTGAACGAGCAAGACTTGTTTCAGTTGGTGTCAGAGATATTATGCACAGTGAACGATCATGTAGACCAGAGCGGGTACGAAGCAGCCAGCATGCAGGTAAGCTTGCAGATGGATGAGGGTGGCGTTCATTTTCGTTTTGACCTGGCCGGTGTACTTCGTGCATCCGGAATGGAAGAATTGGAAAAGCTGATACGTAAAAGCGAACAGAGTACGGTGGAGGTCACCGAGTGGATACATACGGAAGAAGAATGGGTCCTGAAATTGGTGGTCCCATTCGCGGAATGAAAGAGGTGACACCATGTTTGTCGATCAGGTAAAAGTATATGTAAAAGGCGGGGACGGTGGTAACGGAGCCGTTTCCTTTCGCCGGGAGAAGTACGTACCGCTGGGAGGTCCAGCAGGTGGAGATGGCGGTCTAGGTGGAGATGTCGTGTTTGTCGTGGATGAAGGTCTGCGCACACTGGTAGATTTCCGCTATCAACGACATTTCAAAGCACCTCGCGGAGAGCATGGGCGCAACAAATCTCAGCACGGAGCAGGCGCGGAAGATATGGTCGTGCGCGTGCCACCGGGAACAACTGTCATTGATGATGATACCAAAGAAGTGATTGTCGATCTCGTGGAGCAGGGACAACGTGCTGTGATCGCAAAAGGCGGACGTGGTGGACGAGGCAATATTCGTTTTGCCAACTCTTCGAATCCAGCCCCACACATCTCGGAGAACGGAGAGCCAGGTCAAGAGCGTTATATTGTCATGGAGCTCAAGTTGATTGCTGATGTGGGCTTGGTTGGCTATCCGAGTGTCGGAAAATCCACGTTGTTGTCCAGTGTAACAGCGGCGAAGCCAAAAATCGCTGCGTACCACTTTACAACACTGACACCTAATCTGGGTGTTGTGGACTTGGGCGAGCAGAGCTTCGTGATGGCTGACTTGCCAGGATTGATTGAAGGCGCGCATGAAGGTGTGGGTCTTGGTCACCAATTCCTGCGTCACGTAGAGCGTACGCGCTTGATCGTCCATGTGATTGATATGGCAGCGGTAGATGGACGCGATCCGTACGAGGATTATTTGCAGATCAACCGAGAGCTGACTATGTATAACCTGAAGCTCGAAGATCGTCCGCAAATTGTAGTCGCGAACAAAATGGAACTGCCAGAAGCAGAGGAAAACCTGCGTATTTTCAAGGAAAAGGCTCCAGATGTGAAGGTGTACGAGATTTCCGCTGCAACCAGTCAAGGCGTACAAGGATTGATGTATGCGATTGGGGATACCTTGGCGACGATTCCGGACAAGCCTGCTGTCGAGGAAGTTGCCGAAGTGGAAGAGCGCGTTGTCTTCCGAGCAGAAAAAGAACCAGAGGCATTCGAAATTACGCGTGATAGCGAAGTGTTTGTCGTCAGCGGCGAGACGATTGAGAAGCTCGTACGCATGACCAATCTGAACAGCTATGATGCAGCCCAGCGTTTTGCAAGACAAATGCGCAGTATGGGTGTAGATGATGCTCTGCGTAAGCTTGGAGCAAAAGACGGGGATACCGTCCGGATCGGCAAATTAGAGTTTGACTTTGTGGAGTGACAAAAACCATGATTGATGTCCCATCACTGAACCCCTTTATGGGGGATAAACGACTCCAACGCGGTGCGACGCTACCGCTAATCATCTCCAAACAGGTGAAGACACCTGTCCAAGTTTTGGTCGAACATGTAAAGGGCAGTTATCTCGTAGCTTCCTATGAGATGAAGCTTGAAACGAAAGCAGAGCTCCTCGGATCAACTGTACGCATTCGTTGGGAAACGGATTCGGCAGTGAACACAATTGATTTGGAAGTGGTTTCGGAGCAAACGCTTTGGCCAATCAAGCTTTTAGGGATGATTCCGATTAGTGTAGGGGTAGAAATTTCACCAAAGCGCAAGCAGGATCCCATCTCCCCAGATCTCGGTATTTCTGTCCCTTACAAGGTGATGGGAGCTAGACCGATCGAAGAAAAAGGCGAGGCAGTGCTGCTGAAATTCTCTCCTACCCGTCTTGTTTTGGGAACGGACGGTTATGTGTCGAAGGGCGATTTTCTCCACTTGTCTTTTAAGATACCGAAGCAAGCGCAGGAGATCGTCATGATGGCGAAAATCGTGGAAAAAACGTTTCAAGACAAACAATCAATCATTGAATTAATCTTTACGGATATCAATGAAAAGCACCATGAACTCATCAAAGATTACTATAAAAAGCTCTCAACTACCGCTTCTTCCTAAGGAAGCGGTTTTTTTCCTTTGATGTTCCTGTGAAGAAGGTATATAGTAGAGTACATAGAGTTCTAAATCGAGCCTGTTCACTTAATGGATTTGTTGTGTACGCTTTCATCTGAATAAATTCTTGTGAAATCATTCACTTTTGATTATTCGAATCCGTTGTTTGCTTAACTTTGTGAAAAATGTTACAAGTAATTTTTATTTCTGGATTTTCAGGGAGAATAGCGGCCGTTACTCGTATGAACAGGCATCGAGAATGAAAAGGCCTCTATTCCAAAGCAAAGGAGGACGTTTTTTTTATGTCTCAAACAACTACGCAACAAGCTCAAGCTGCTGCTGAAGTAGCAAGCACTGCTACTCTGGCGCCAGCGCAACAACAAGATGTACTCGATCAGTTGATGAAACCAGAAATCCAAGAGTCACTTAACGTATTGGTGGCGAACCTGCCTAAATTGGCGGAACTGACAACTCTTTTGACCAAAACGTATGATTTGGTACAAACGGTAGCAAATGATCACGTATTGATCGACGACATCAAAGGCGGAATGGAAGAGTTCGTAAAACCGATCTCTGATAAAGCGAAAGGTATTGCGCAAGCAGCCATTGAAGCCAATGACCGTGTTCATGTAGAAGAGTCTACTATCGGTTTGTTCGGTATTCTCAAAATGCTCAAAGATCCGCAAGTACAAAAAACATTGCGTTTCGCACAAGCATTCTTGGAAGTGTCGGCAGAACGTCAACAACAAAAACGCTAGTTTTTTCATTATGGAATGTAAGACAAGGACGGAGGATTGGGCATGGCGAAGCATATTCTGATTCTAGGCGGCGGTTATGGCGGTTTGCTCAGCGCATTGACTGCACGTAAATACATGACGGCTGAAGAAGCGTCGATCACGGTGGTAAACCGTTTTCCTACTCACCAAATCATTACGGAACTGCACCGCTTGGCAGTAGGAAACCTGTCTGAACAAAACGTGGCGCTCCCTCTGGAAAGATTGCTGCGTGGCAAAGATATTAACCTCGTAGTAGACGCGGTAGAAAATATTGGTCTCGATTCCCAACGCGTAACACTGGCGAGCGGCGAGTCCATCAAATATGATGCATTGGTGATTGCGCTGGGTAGCGAAACAGCATTCTTCGGAATCCCAGGTCTGCAAGAGTACAGCTTCACACTGAAGTCTGTAGAGGAAGCAAATCGTCTGCGTGCACACCTCGAAGAGCGCGTGATTGAATACAAGACGAGCAAGAATAAAGCAGATGCTTCCTTCGTTGTAGGTGGTGGCGGTCTGACAGGTATCGAGCTTGTTGGGGAATTCGCTGATATGCTGCCAAATCTGTGCCACAAACACGGCGTAGACTTTGCAGACGTATCCATCTACTGCGTAGAAGCAGGTCCATCCATTTTGGCTGGTTTTGCTCCTGACTTGGTTGAGCGTGCGAAAACGAGCTTGGAAAAACGTGGCGTTCAGTTCCTGACAGGCGTACCTGTAACGGAAATGAAAGAAACCACGGTTTGCTTAAAAGATGGCGGTACCATTGAAACCAAAACAATGGTATGGACAGGTGGCGTACAAGGAAATCGCGTAGTAGCAGAGTGCGGCGTGGAAGTAAATCGCGGGCGTGCAACTGTTACAGAATTCCTGCAATCCACTTCTCACCCTGATGTATTCCTCGCAGGTGACAGTGCGGTAGTAATGGGGCCAGAAGGTCGTCCATTCCCTCCAACTGCGCAATTGGCTTGGCAAATGGGTGAAGTAGTGGGTCACAATCTCTTCGCACACTTCAACGGCACCAAAATGGATACCTTCAAACCGGTTTTCTCCGGTACACTGGGTAGCCTCGGCCGTAAAGACGCGATCGGAACAATTGGTGCAAGCCAACTGAAGCTGAAAGGCTTGCCTGCAACCTTGATGAAAGAAGCGAGTAACGTTCGCTACTTGACTCATATTAACGGTCTGTCCTCTTTGGCATACTAATCGAATCAGGAAAACCCGGGATCATGATGTCCCGGGTTTTTTGTGCTTGTTTATCCGTTTCCGCTAGGATCTTCAATCACGTTTGGGGATTGTGCCATCTTTTTGCCTCGAGTGTCATTGCCAAACTGTTCGAGACTGCTTGGCTTACCAGCTGGGTGATTATTACGGCGCTCCGATTTATCTGACTTTCCACGTCCGGCCATTTGCCTTTCACCTCCTCCATACGATACGCATTATTGTGCGCGAAGAAGCTCCCCCTCATGTAATCAAAGTAAACCAAATATGATCCGATGAAAAAAAGTGATGGATAAGGATTGTCACATTACGTGCTTTCCGTTATAATGTCCTCTATAAAGAAACAACTGTTTTTCTCAGGAGGACACAAGGCATGAAAAAGGAAGAAAAATTCTACTTGATTCGATCTGACATCCTGCCAGAATCAATTGCCAAAACGATTGAAGCCAAGAAGATGCTTGAATCCGGCGAAGTGGATACCGTGAATGAAGCGGTTGAACGGGTGGGATTGAGCCGCAGTGCTTTTTATAAATACAAAGATGGCATTTTTCCGTTCAACGCAATGATGAGCGAAAAAATTATGACGTTTACTTTCTCTTTGGATCACATGTCAGGTTACTTGTCCAAAGTGCTCACATATGTAGCAGATCAAGGTGGAAACGTATTGACCATCAATCAGACGATACCACTACAAGGGATTGCTACCATATCCATGTCAGTCGATATGGCTAATCTCCGCGTATCTAGCACAGAGTTTTTGGATGGCCTGCAGCAGATCCCAGGCGTTCGCAAAGCGATGATCGTCGGTAGAGGCTAAGCAAAATAATAATCAAAGAAAAGGCAGGGGAGAGAGACATGGAGAAGCAGAGCATTAAATTGGGATTAATGGGTTTTGGGACAGTCGGAACTGGTGTAGTGCGCATTATTCAAGCGCATCAGGAGGATTTGCAAAAGCAAACCGGCCTCAGTATTGAGATTTCCCGGATTCTCGTTAAGGACGCAGAAAAATCTCGCAATATTCCATTGATGGAGAGCGCACTGACCACTAATCCAGCTAGTCTTTTGGATGATCCAGAAATTGAAGTCATCGTAGAAGTGATTGGCGGAATTCACCCTGCAAAGGAATATATTTTGGGTGCACTCGAACGAGGCAAGCACGTAGTAACAGCCAACAAAGATCTGATGGCTTTGCACGGCGCCGAAATTTTAGAGAAGGCACAAGAAAAGGGCTGTGACGTTTTCTACGAGGCAAGCGTGGCAGGTGGAATACCGATTTTACGCGCGTTAGTAGAAGGGTTCTCCTCAGACCGTATCGCAAAAATGATGGGAATCGTCAACGGGACGACCAATTACATCATGACCAAAATGAGTCAGGAGGGCGCGGAGTATAGCGAGGTATTGAAAGAAGCGCAAGCGCTAGGCTATGCGGAGCAAGACCCTACCTCCGATGTGGAGGGCTTTGATGCCGCCCGCAAAATGGCGATTCTGGCAACGCTGGGCTTCCGTGTACCGATGAAGCTCGAAGATGTGGACGTAAAAGGGATTAGTTCCGTGAGTAAGGAAGATATCGCCTATGGCAAGCAACTGGGCTATGAAATCAAGCTGCTCGGACTGGCTCGTCGTGACGAAGAGGCGATTGAGGTAAGTGTGCAGCCGACTCTGGTTCCGAAATCCCATCCACTCGCTTCCGTAAATGGCGTCTTTAATGCCGTGTACGTACATGGGGAAGCAGTAGGAGAAACCATGTTTTACGGGCCGGGCGCAGGTGAATTGCCGACTGCTACCGCCGTTGTGTCTGACCTGGTTACTGTCGTCAAAAACAGAAAGCTAGGAGTGAATGGACGCGGAATGGTTGCACCATACAAAGAAAAAGTATTGAAAGAAGACAGCGAAAAATTCTCTAAATACTTCCTCCGCATCGTAGTTGCAGATAAACGCGGTGTTCTTGCTCAAATTACACAGCTTTTGGCTGACAAAAATATTTCCCTTGAGCAGGTCATCCAACAACCGTTTAACAACGGACGTGAAGCGGAGATTATCATGATCACACACATGTCCTCAAAAAGTGACATGGATGCGGTACTGGCTTACATGGAACAGATGGATATCGTATCAACTGTGCAGAGCTGCTACCGTGTAGAAGGGGGAGACAAATAATGGGTTCTAATCGACAGTCTGGCATCCTGGCACATTACCGGGAATTTCTCCCGATTTCAGAAAAAACTCCACTGATCAGTTTGCATGAAGGAAACACTCCCCTGATCCATGCTCCGAACCTATCCAAACAATTTGGGGTGGAGCTGTACGTCAAGTACGAGGGGCTCAATCCGACAGGCTCTTTCAAAGATAGAGGAATGGTCATGGCTGTAGCCAAAGCGGTAGAAGAGGGAAGCAGCACGATCATGTGCGCTTCGACGGGGAATACATCAGCAGCGGCTGCGGCGTATGCAGCACGCTCAGGATTGCGTTGCATCGTCCTGATCCCGAATGGCAATATCGCGCTGGGCAAGCTGGCACAGGCTATCGCCTACGGCGCTGAAGTCATCGCGATTGACGGCAATTTTGATGAAGCACTGGATATCGTTCGCGAAATCACAGCGAAAGAGCCGATTACACTGGTGAATTCCGTGAACCCTTACCGGATCGAAGGACAGAAGACCGCGGCATTTGAAGTGTGCGATGCGCTTTCAGACGCACCTGACATTTTGGCAATTCCAGTTGGCAACGCAGGCAACATTACAGCATACTGGAAGGGCTTCGAGGAATATTTCGCAGCCAAAAAATCGAGTCGTTTGCCTAAGATGTACGGATTCCAGGCAGCGGGTGCAGCTCCGTTGGTTCATGGCGAACCAGTAGCCAACCCTGAAACGATTGCGACCGCTATTCGCATCGGCAACCCAGCGAGCAAGGATGGCGCTTTGAATGCCATTTCGAAATCAAGCGGTCTCGTCGATAGTGTGACGGACGAAGAAATATTGCACGCCTACCATTTGTTGGCCAAGAGTGAAGGGGTGTTTTGTGAGCCTGCCTCGGCAGCATCGCTGGCTGGCATTATCAAACTGCATGAGGCTGGAAGGCTTCAACCCGGCAGTCAGATCGTGTGCGTACTGACTGGAAACGGACTGAAAGATCCAAATATCGCGTTGAAGCTAGTAGGTGAAGAGCCGCGTTCTGTTCCGGCGACACATGAAGCTGTGATGGAACTGGTTCGTCAAAGTGGGAGAGAATTTGTATCATGAATGGACGACGTGTAAAAGTAACTATACCGGCAACGACAGCGAATCTGGGACCGGGATTCGATGCGCTGGGAATGGCTTTCCAATTGTATTCTGTCGTCGACATGGAAATCAGTGAGCATACGACAGTTGAGATGATCGGTGAGGAACTGCAAGGAACACCGACGGACAAAAACAATCTTCTCTACAAAGTTGCGGCGGGGTTGTTTCAGGAAGCGGGTCTCGCTACTCCTGAGCTCGCGATCCGTGCTTCAAGTGACGCTCCCCTGACGAGGGGATTGGGGAGCAGTGCCGCTGCGATTGTAGGTGCACTCGTAGCGGCCAACCATCTCGCTGGCGAACCATTTACTCGTGAACAGTTGTTTGAAAAGGCAACACGCCTGGAAGGGCATCCGGATAATGCAGGAGCTTCGATGTTTGGCGGTATCATTGTGGCGACGATGCCGGAAGTACCAGGTGAACCTATTCCTTATGTGCGGTTTTCTGCTCCTGCAGGATTGCAGACGCTCGTCGTGATCCCAGAATTCATGCTCTCGACAGAAAAAGCGCGGAACGTCTTGCCGCAGGTGTACAGCAGAGAGGATGTTGTATATAATGTGGGTCATAGTAGTTTGCTAGTTGCTGCACTGGCACATGGCAGACTAGACCTGATGGGGCGGGCAATGTCTGATCGGCTGCATCAGCCGTATCGAGCAAAGCTTGTACCTGGCTTGAACGAAATCCTGGACAAAGCGACTGAACACGGCGCACTGGGGGCTGCTTTGAGCGGTGCTGGACCGACGATCCTCTGCTTTTTCTCTTCGGATGAAGAATTAGAGAAGCTGCGTGCATTTGTGGACAGAGTGATGAAAGGACACGACATCTCGTACCGCGTGATGATCTTGCAACCGGACGAAAATGGCGTACAGGTAGAAATCCATCAGAGATAGAGCATAGTGGATAGGAGTAGCCATGGAGAAGAAACTTGCTTTTCTAGGACCGCGTGGAACGTTCACCGAAGAAGCAGCGAGAATATTGTCGCTCGGACAAAAGCTATCTTTCGTTTCGTACCCAAGTATTATTGAAGTACTAGACGCTGTTTCCAAAAATGAAGTGGCATTCGGTGTCGTACCGATGGAAAACTCCATTGAAGGAACAGTCAATTCCACATTGGATTGGCTCATTCACGAAGTAGATCTGCCCATTTTGGCGGAGCTTGCACTGCCCATTACGCAAAACTTGTTGGTGGCAAAAAGAGAGCACCCGTTACCTTTGTCAGCGATTACGAGAGTGTTGTCACATCCCCAAGCGATTGCACAAAGCCATAATTTTTTGCGTGAGAATTTGCCAGGAGCAGCGATCGAAACGGTAAACAGTACGGCATTGGCTGCAAAAATGGTGAGTGAGCATCCAGAAGAGCCGTGGGCTGCTGTTGGTACTCGATTAAATGTAGAGATTTATCCATTGGAGTTTGCGCGTGAACAAATTCAAGATTATTCGAATAACTACACGCGCTTTGTTCTTGTCGGTCAGGAAAGTCTTGATCTGCCGGTTTCTCGCAAGGAAAAGACGACAATACTGGTCACGCTGCCGGAAGATTTCCCGGGAGCCTTGTATCAAGTGCTTGCTGCTTTTGCTTGGAGAAAAGTCAACTTGTCTCGCATCGAATCACGTCCGACGAAGAAAGCACTCGGAAGCTATTATTTTGTCGTCGATATTGAGCAGAAGATGGACGACGTCTTATTGCCAGGAGCGTTTGCGGAGATTGAAGCCATTGGTTGTCAAGTTCGTCAGCTCGGGACGTATCCATTTTATATGCATCAGACCAATTCCTAGAGGGATTGGTTTTTTTCTTTTTTTGCTCCTTCCCAACAAAGGAGTGGCGTCAAGGAGCAAAACGCCCATGACTGCATACGATGTTAGGGAGTTTGGTGCAAGGGAGGAGAAAAACATTGAGAATACACATCGTCCAAAAAGGCGATACGATGTGGAAGATCGCCAAAAGATACGGCGTCGATTACAAAGAACTGTTACGCCTTAATAGTCAATTAAAAACTCCCGATACAATTTATCCTGGAGCGAGAATCAAGATTCCGGCGAAACAAGTTCCCGTCCGACCACAGCAAAGAACGACGCCCCCCCACCGAATGAGTGAGGCGGCCCCTTATGTGAAAGAAAGACCGATTACGGAAGAGGAAGAGATGGAGGTACCGCAACAAATCGAGAGGCGGCCAATTGAGCCGGAAGAATCAGGAGAGGTGCAAATCGAATCCAGGGAGGAGACCAGACCTACTCGCTCGCCGGCTCCCATTCCTACGAAACCACCAAAGGAGAAGCCGAGGCCGCCAGTCCCTTCTGTTTCACCAGAAGTAGTCAGGCCAACGGCACCACCAACATTACCGCCACCTCCACCGACCCGGCCCATACCAAAACCAACAGAACCAATTGAAAAGCCGATTGAAAAGCCGATTGAAAAACCAATTGAAAAACCGATCGAAAAACCAATTGAAAAACCGATCGAAAAACCGATCGAAAAACCAACACCTTATAAACCGCCGAACATTTCAGGCAAGCCAAATGTGCTGCCTCCGATTCCGCCTATTCCAATACGTCCACTCATGCCGACTCCATCTCCAACCAGAGTGAGCCCGTATATTTATCCACCAGCGATTCCACCGAATCAAAATGTGCCCAACATTCCATATAGACCGCCAACACAGGTCTTGCCCTTACAGCCAACACAACCGCCATCATATTGCCCACCTTGCCCACAGCCAAATTATCCACCGCCACGGGTAAGCCCATTACAACCGATGCAGCCAAACTATCCGCCACGGGTAAGTCCATTGCAACCGATGCAGCCAAACTATCCGCCACGGGTAAGTCCATTGCAACCGATGCAGCCAAACTACCCACCGCCACGGGTAAGTCCATTGCAACCGATGCAGCCAAACTACCCACCGCCACGGGTAAGTCCATTGCAACCGATGCAGCCGAACTATCCACCGCCACGGGTGAGTCCGTTGCGACCGCTTAAGCCGCCTTCGAAGGTGAGTCCACAACAGAAGCTCAAGCCACCTTCAAAAGTGAGCCCACAACAGAAGCTGAAGCCATCGACGAAAGTAAGACCAGAGCAAGAGCGCAGGCCATCGCCACAGGTGCGTCCATTCCCGCCGTTCCCACCACCGTTCCCGCCACCATGCCCGCCATTTCCGCCTTGCCCACCGTGCGGGAATCCGTGGATTGGACCGTTTTTTCCAAATAGACGACCGATTGTGAGTCCAGAACAAATTCGACCAATCAATCCATTTCCAATGTGCCCACCACCGGTCAGACCGATGCCGTTTCCTTATCCATGCCCACCACCATTTCCGCCCATGCCATTAAAGCGGCCACGAGTGAAGAAGCATGTGTGCCCGGAACCAGTGGAGTCATCATCATGTGAGTGTTCTTCTGAAGTCCCGGAGTACAAAGGCCGAAAAGGCAAGTACAATCGTTCTCCACAGGAGATTCACAATAACAAGATGTTTCCGCCTTCCCCGTGTATGGCTTCCATGCCTGAACAAGGGGTTTGGCCGAACTGGGGAGATGGGCATGAAGAATCCTCTTCTTACTAAAGAGGGTATGGGATGAACAAAGAAATCTTATCCACCATTGAAAAGGCTTTTCGCTGTCAAATCTACGGGGTAAAACCGAAGCGAAACGTCAACCTGTTAAAAACAGACCGGGGCCACTGGATACTCAAGGGATATAAGCAGGTCGAAAAAGCTGTGTGGGTGACAGAGTTAGCGGATGCACTACATGAGAAGGGCTTTCATCAAACCGTGCAATATGTGGCGAATCATGAAGGGTCCAAAATTTTTGCATTGGAAGACCGTCATTACACCATCATGAAAATGATTGATGGGCATGAAGCAGATAACGATTCTCTTTTCGATGTCAAAAAGACAGCAGAAACATTAGCGCGTTTTCATGTTGCAGCCCAGGGCTTTCCTATTGCCCACTCGTATGCGTATGAAGGAAAACCGGCTCTTTTAGATAAATGGGAGAGCCGCTTGGAATACTTTGAGCGGTTGATGTGGTCGATCGAACATAAAGGACCCCAGAGCAAACTGGAGCAACTCATTTCCCAACAGGCAGATCACGTCCTTCGTGATGGCAAGGAGCTGCTGCAATCTGCCTACAAGCTACCTTTGACGCCAGAAATGTTTTTAGCGATGGAGAGGGGCACACTCGCACACAGAGATGTGGCGAGCCATAACTTCTTGCTTACGGAGCGAGGCAGTTGCTATTTGATTGACCTTGATACAGTAGGTCATGATCTTCAGCTTGTTGACCTCGTACAATTGATGTCACGAATGCTATTGATGCAGGAGTACCGCATGGATTCATTTGTGGAAGCGATGGAAGCCTATAGTAACGTCAACTATTTATCTGACACCCAGATTTGGGCTGTTCATCAATTGCTTCGCTATCCGGATAATTTCTTGCGGGAGGTAACGGGCTTGTATAGCCATCGCCCAGGCTACCACATGCGGGGCGTCATGCAGCTGCTCCTAATGGAAGGCAAAGTGATGGCGAATCGCCAACGTTTTTTAAACGACGGAGAACGAATTTTCCAGCGATCTCCTTGGGGAAATTACCATTTTGTCGGATAAAACAAAACATCCCTCTCGAAAGAGGGATGTTTGTGTTGTTGACCAGTTTACTTGGAAGCAGGCTTGGACAAATCAATCGAGAATTTCGCGAAGCCAGTTTCCAACACATTGATAAATTTGATGTTGGACATTTTTTCAGCGAATGGTTTCGCGTCAGGAGAAGAAGTGAATGTAACGTTCAGCTTCGCATCTACTGGAGCAAAAGACCAGTTGTTGTCTGCTGCTGGGTCGATATTTTTTTGGTTCAGGATGTAGTCGATTACGATTTGACGGTTTTCATCTGGAGAATCAATAACGATGTTTTTGCCATCCAGACCTGGGAACGCACCGCCGCCGCTTGCACGGTAGTTGTTGGTTACAACGATGAACTTGTCTTCGGATTTAACTGGTTTGCCATTGAAAGACAGGTTTTTGATGCGGTTTGCATCTTTGTTTGCTACTTTTCCATCTACTGCGTATTTGGACGGTTGGGTTACATCGATTTGATAAGTAACACCGTCGATTACGTCAAAGTTGTACGTTGGGAAAGTCTCGTTGATAAGCGCTTGCTCATCGGTTTTCTTCACATCGATTTGGTTGAATTGTCCAGCGGAGCGCTCTAGCCATTCTTTCACGGTTGCTCCATCTACCAGAACAGCTTTCAATGTGTTCGGGTAGATGTACAGGTCAGATACGTTTTTGATGGCGATTGTACCAGCTGGGATATTGGAGTAGTAGCTTACTCCGTTACGGCCGCCTGCTTTAAATGGTGCCCCAGCAGACAGAACTGGAATGCCATCGTATTCTGTACCCTTCACGTTTTTCTCAACGAACCATTTTTGTGCATTGGTTACGATTTGGATAGATGGATCATCTTGCACGAGTGCAAAGTAGCTGAAGATCGGGGAAGATGTTTTCCCAACAGCAGAACGAACCCATTCAACCGTTTTATCGTGATCTTCTTTCACTGCATCTACGATTGCTTTGTCTGCATCAGCCAAGGATGCTTTGTTTGCTTTGTCATAGATTGGAACTACTTTAGTACCGGACTCAGCCACTTTCCATTTTCCGTTTTCTTGTTTCAGCGTCAGGTCGATCACGCCGAGGTGATTACCCCAGAAACCAGGCATAACTGCTGGTTTGCCGTTGATCGTTCCTTTTTCTGCATCAACGCCTGGAATTTTATCGAATCCAGGACCAGGGAATACGGAGTGGGAGTGTCCGAACAGGATCGCATCAATACCATCTACTTTGCTCAGCTGGTAGCTAGCGTTTTCCAATTGGGCACCACCCTCAACAGGGCCAATTCCGGAGTGAGGAACTGCGATGATGATATCTGCACCTTTTTTCTTCATTTCAGGTACGAATTTGTTGGCGGTTTCCACGATGTCCTTCGCAATTACTTTTCCTTCCAAGTTAGCCTTGTCCCACTGCATGATTTGTGGCGGAACAAAACCGATTACGCCCACTTTGAGTTTTACATCTTTACCGTTCTCATCTTTAAATGTGCGCTCCAGAATTTCGTAAGGAGTGTACATGTTTTTGTCATTGTCCGGGTTTTTGTCCTTGTCGTCTACATAGACGTTGGAGTTTATGTAAGGGAATTTCGCACCCTTCAAGCTAGTGTCCAAGAACTCCAAACCAAAGTTGAACTCGTGGTTACCGATGTTGGCAACATCGTAGTCCATCATGTTCATTGCTTTATAAGCAGGGTGAGTCTCGCCAGCTTTCAACGGATCAATTTTTGCTACATAGTCGCCCAATGGGTTTCCTTGCAACAAGTCACCGTTGTCAATCAGGATGCTGTTTTTCACTTCTTCTCTTGCTTTTTTAACCAATGTAGCTGTTTTTGCGAGGCCGAACTCGTCTGTGTTTTTGTCTTGATAGTAGTCATAGTTAACGATGTTAGTGTGGATATCTGTCGTTTCCAACAGGCGGAGCTTGAGGACAGAATCTGTTTGCGCGCTTACAGGAGTAAGAGGAAAAGAGAGTGCGCCAACAACCAAAGAAGTGCTGAGGAGGAAAGCAGTCAGCATTTTTTTGTTCGTTTTTTTCATGTTTGAAATAACCTCCATAAGTTTACAATAATGCCAAGCAAAAATAGTTTATCATTAGATTTGGACGCTGGATAGATAGCTTGATGAAATAGTATATTAATTTTTTGTATTGACAAAAATAAAAAAATAGAAGGTCAATCCCTCAATGGTCGCGTATGTCCCTCTTCTCTCGTGGAAATAATAGGAAGAAAAGACTATGAAGAAGGGGTTCAGGGTGACTGAGAAGAAAAAGTGGATGGTATACGTGGCGTGGGGTGCTGCATTAGCCACAGGCGTCGTAGTCGGCATCTTACTAGTAGGAAAGGACGGAAACGATTCGGGTCTTGCTCGCTTGTTGACCCATACAGGCAAAGTGGACGTGGTCGCGGGTACGTCGTACGAGTTGGTTTTAGCTCGCCATTATTTGTGTGGAGTGCGAGAGGAAGAACATGTGTCAGTTCGTACCAATCAACTGGCAGACGCCATGGGCAATTACAATGGTTGGGAAATTGTCCGTGCAGAACCTGTCAAAATGACCCTGATGAAGCGAGAGCAGGATATAGCGCCAACGTGCAAAGAGAATGGACATTTCGGAATAGCGGCGGACGGCATGCTTGCCCTGTTTCATGGCCTGCCTGCTGGACAAGATGTCGTGCAAACCTTTTATCGAATTGATATTGCGAAAATGGAAGCGAGTCTGCCAAAAGAGGAATGGGAAAATCTGAAACGGGGCATACGCATTCGGAATTTGGCAGAGTATAACAGTGTATTGTCCACCTATGGCGAATACCAATGGAGTGGACGATGAAATCTGGTGGACCGAAAAACAATCCCTTTCGAGCCTTTCGTGTAACTAGCACGTATTGGACTGGAAAGGGATTTTTGTTTCAACCGCTACGGATTCAGCATTACCGCAATGATTCGCCAGCGTTCCCACGGCACTTCGCGGCGCAAAAGAAACTGCCATGTCTTCCGAAAATTTCCCCCTTCCCGGGCGATGTATGTGAGCCGAACAGGAACCTCTATCAAGAGAGGACCGCGTTCGTCTGACGGGATGACGATTTCTGACGATCGCACAGATTCGATTGAGGACAGCCCTTCTGGAAGTGAGAATCCGTCCGTTGTCATCCGCATCGTATGAGTGTCGTGCTCATGCAGAGCAGTGAGGAAAAAGCCGACCAACTCTTCAGGTGACGCCCCTTTTATTGTGGCCGCAAGTGCTCCGGAAGCCTTGAGTATCATCATACTGTGACTAGGATCTGGCTCTGTGCGTCGATGGGTGGAGCTACCGAAAAAGTGGATGCAAAAATGCCCCGGGAATTCATTTCCTTTAATCGCACCAGCGCCATGAGGCATTCCATGCATGGATGCTGCAAAATAAGTACCGTCTACCTCTACTAGAATGGCTCTGCGCTTCCACGACCATTTCCCCTGATAAATGTTCTTCATGATCTGTGTATCCTTGCGTGTCAACGGTTGAACATCGGCGTGGCGACTGCCTGCTCTTCGCTGGACATCAAAGCGTTGGCCTGTCTCTAAATCAATCACGGTACCGAACTCCATCCGTTTCAACGTTTTTTTTACCTGTTCCCAAGGGATGGCTTGTGCAAAATGGACAGCCTCTACGGACTTGACCATTTCTTCAATCCGCTGGCGAACGTCATTTCCCAATACATAGCGATGAGGCATTTCTTTTTCATAAAGCTGGCCATCATGATCATATACATATGTTCGTTTTTTTACGGTCAATGTAGCACGTATCCAGTGCGGGTTGTAGGAGGCGACCACGGTAGATGAGCCCATTAGCCGCTTCGTAAAATGATTTTGATCACGAAAGGGCATTGTAGTTTGGAAGGAGGACTCAGGTGACACCGAAACGGTGACCGTGATGCCATTCTTGCCCTTGGCATACGTAGAGTGCGGCATTGACAGAGCGATTATGAAAAGACATATGCAAAAAATAAGGACTTTGCTCCGCAACAATCAACACCTCCACTGCTTATCGTTTCAATAAGATGTCTGGTTCATGTAGCGTAAATCTTGGTATCATAACCCCATTGCGCTTACGCCATACTGTTTTCATACGGTGATCGAAGGAGGAGTCTTTAGACCATGTCTACCATGCCTAGAGGTAGCTACAAAGACCAGTTCCATCAGCGTTTGTACGTTCAGTTGAACCAGGGGCACAATAAGCTCAATTACCAACAGATCAACAAGATCAAAGAGCACATGCAGAGTGGTGTGGACGACTATGCCCACACGCAGCATGATGTGTCGGATTCACTCGGAATGAACAAACACTAACAGACACCGTATAACCCGCTCCTTTTATAGGGAGCGGGTTTTTTCTTAGGTTGTTCAAAAAGTTGACTTTTTGAGCTCGGATTTAAAATGGAAATACACGTTCGCTTTTTAGGTGCTTTGTGTTACAGTAGAGAGTAGAATCTTTTGCTCACGGAGAGTGGACTATGCGCATTTTAGGAATTGACCCTGGCATTGCGATTGTTGGTTTCGGGGTTGTGGATAAAGAGGGCAGTCAATTGCGTCCCGTCCAGTATGGCAGCATTCAGACAGAAGCCGGATTGCCAGTGCCGCTTAGGTTGAAACAGATTTTTGAGGCGATGCAGAGTCTTCTGGAAACATATCGTCCCGATGAAATGTCCGTCGAAAAGCTTTTCTTCAATAAAAACGTGACGACGGCCTTTACAGTTGGCCAAGCGCGAGGGGTTATTTTACTTGCTTCAGAGCTGGCTGGTGTACCGGTTTATGAATATACCCCGATGCAGGTCAAGCAAGCCGTAACTGGCTACGGGGGAGCAGAGAAGAAGCAAATACAGGAAATGACGAAGCTCCTATTGCGGTTAAAAGAAGTACCGAAGCCTGACGACGTGGCGGACGCATTGGGCATTGCCATTACGCACGCACAGTTTCGCGCGTTCATTTCCATTTCGGAAGGGGTCCAGAAATGATTGATTTTGTAGAAGGCACACTTTGTTATCTCGATTCGGAATACATAGTTATTGAAACCGGAGGAATCGGTTATCGGCTGTTTTGCCCAAACCCGTATCAATTCGTTCGGTATGAAGGCAGCAAAACCAAATTGTTTACCCACCACCATGTTCGCGAAGATGCCATCCTGCTATATGGCTTCGCTACCCGTGACGAACGCGATTTGTTCCGCAAGCTGCTTGATGTAAGCGGAATCGGTCCAAAGGGCGGATTGGCAATTCTGGCTGCGGCGACGCCTGAGCAGCTGGTGATGGCGGTTCAACAGGAGAATGTTACCTATTTGACGAAATTTCCGGGGATTGGGAAAAAGACTGCCCAGCGCATTATCCTCGATTTGAAGGATAAATTGGTAGGGTACACGCCATCTGCGATTCTGACTGTTGCAGCGGGTGATTTGACAGCAGGCGAGCAAGCTGTGTCTGCACTGAACGAAGCACTCGATGCATTGACCGCATTGGGTTACTCGGATGGTGAGCTGCAAAAAATCAGAAACGCGCTGTCTGAGAAATCAAAAGAGGGCGATGGTGTAGAAAAGCTTATCAAACAAGGGCTTGCGTTGCTCATGAGGGGGTAGGATTTTGGATTCTCGGATCATCACGACGCATTTGAATTTGGAAGAAGATGCGGCGGAGCTGAGCCTCCGTCCTCGCTATTTAAACGAATACATCGGTCAACAGCACGTGAAGGAAAACCTGAAAATTTTTATTGAAGCAGCCAAAATGCGTAAAGAGTCGTTGGATCACGTACTGCTGTACGGTCCGCCTGGTCTGGGGAAGACGACCCTGTCGCAAATTATCGCAAATGAGCTGGGTGTGAATATCCGCACGACGTCTGGTCCGGCAATTGAGCGTCCGGGTGATTTGGCAGCGATTTTGACGAATTTGCAAGAGGGTGACGTCCTGTTTATTGACGAGATTCACAGGCTCAACCGAAGCGTAGAGGAAGTTCTGTATCCGGCTATGGAGGATTTTGCGCTGGACATTATTATCGGTAAAGGGCCAAGCGCTCGCAGTGTTCGTTTGGATTTGCCGCCATTTACACTGGTCGGAGCCACGACCCGGGCTGGAATGCTGTCCGCGCCGCTTCGAGATCGCTTTGGGGTTGTAAATCGCCTGGAGTTTTATACGGTCCCGGAACTGACCTTTATCGTTTCGCGGGCGGCCGACATCTTGCAGGTCGTCATTCGAGAAGGCGGAGCAGAGGAGATCGCCAGACGTTCACGTGGAACACCTCGGGTGGCAAACCGATTGCTGAAGCGGGTTCGCGATTTTGCCCAAGTAAAAGGCGAAGGCGTCATTACGACAGAGATTGCCAAAGAAGCGCTGGAAAGATTGCAAGTGGATACCTGCGGTCTCGATCATATCGACCATAAACTGTTGCTAGCGATTATTGATCGCTTTGACGGTGGACCGGTTGGACTGGATACGATCGCAGCAACAATTGGAGAAGAGTCACAAACGGTGGAGGATGTTTGCGAGCCGTATCTCATGCAGATTGGCTTTATGCAGCGGACGCCGCGGGGGCGTGTTCTTACCCCGAGTGCGTACCAACACTTTGGTCGGGAGATGAAATCGTGAATCCTGTAGCCAAGCTACTTATTATTGGTGGTGCTGCTTTAATCGTAATCGGTCTTTTGTGGCAGGTAGGAGGCAGATTTTTGCCGCTGGGGCGTTTGCCGGGAGATATCGTGGTAGAAAAGGAAAACGTCAAATTTTACTTTCCGATTGTGACTTGTATTGTGATTAGTATCGTCCTGTCGCTTGGCATGTATTTATTCCGGCTGTTCAAATAGGCAAGTGTGAAGGCCATCGGAGCTCATCGTTCCGGTGGCTTTTTTGCGTGCGGGCGTTTGGTCCCATTTTACGAAAAAGGCAGGAGATCAGCCTGGTATTGTCGAAAAACATGGGAAGACATGCCAATTTTTGTGGAAATCAGGTGAAGAAAGGACAATGGACGACATGAGAAAGAAATGGATGGGGAAAGTCCTTTCGGTGGGCCTACTATCAGTAGTTCTCGTAGGAGGACAAGTACCAGCGCAGGCAGCCGGCGACAATATCAGGGTTGCACTATTTGTGGATACAGGACAAGGTTATCGGGGAATCGTTCCTTCCATTACGCTAACCGCAGAAAACGGAATGGATGTCGTGCTCAATGGACCTGAGGGCAAGACAGATTTACCTGAATTAAAGGGAGATGCAGCTCGTTACCGGGTTGATGAATATCATCTGATCGTTGTCGAAACAAGTGACTGGAATCGCGCACAGCAGATTGCACAGCAAATGAGCCAACGAAAATACGAGGGCTCAATCCAGGTGGCAAAGCGTAACGGTCAGACCGTCTATCAGGTCGTAAGCGGAACTTATGACACGTATCAGGATGCAGCTAATCAGGCAAAAACGGTTGCCCAAGAGATCGGGCAGAATCCGCTTATAAAAGGTCCACTTCGACTCGAAGCTGGCAAATTCAAAAGCTTAAAGGAAGCACAAGAATGGCAAGCGTCATTTGAAGCAACAGGTATCCCTGCTTATCCGGTGATGGTATCAGATGGGGATAAAGTCAAATATGCGGTTTGGATCGGGGACGAGGCTAGTCCAGATGCCGTGAAAGAATTGAAGCGAAGAGCAAGTGCCGCATTCCCTTCTTTCTCCTATCAGGAGCCAGCCAGCCAATCTTATGTTATATTGAAGCAAGATGTATACGGATCACCGGATGAAGTGATTTGGAAGTATGTATTTTCCCCTCAAGTAAAACTGACTGTTGAAGCGAATAAAGCAGGCGATGCATCGGTGATTGGCGTTATCGAACGAGAGCAACGCACATATCGCGGCGAGATGGAACTATCGGAATACAATGGTCACTTGACACTAGTAAATGAACTTCCAATGGAAGAGTATCTGTATGGAGTTGTTGGGTCTGAAATGGCTCCAGGCTGGCCGATGGAAGCATTGAAAACGCAGGCGATCCTGTCGAGAACTCGTGCTGTGTGGCAAGGCAATAAGTATGGAGTTGCCAATGTGTCCGATACGGTTTTCGAACAGGCGTATTATGGCTATACAAAAGAGTCTGATGATGTACGTGAGGCCGTCGACGAGACAGAAGGCGAAATCATTTACTACCAAGGCAAACCAGCTGAGTCGCTATTTTATTCCAATGCAGGCGGTATGACTGCAGACGGAACAGAAGTATGGGGCAATCCGGTTCCTTATTTGCGTTCTGTCGAGAGTAAAGACACATATCCGATGGAGAATGCGAGCATATGGTATCGCGTGGCTTTAGCGGATGGATCGCTCGGCTATGTAAGAAATGATCTGGTAACCGAAACAGGCCAGAGCAATTCAGAGGGACAAAGAATGGCGGTCATTTCGACCGAGAATACCAATTTGCGCTCAGGTCCAAGTACAACGACTCATCGTGTGTTGTCCGTACTACCTACCGGAGCAGAGGTAACCATCCTCTCAGAAGTAAAAGAAGAAAATGCGTATTCATGGACACGCGGTCCGTTTACCTCTACAGAGATTGCAGCCATGATCAATGCCGCGCATGACAAGAACAAAGCTCCACGTATTTCAGGAAACGTAACGAGCCTGAAAGTGACGAAGCGTGGGCCATCGGGACGTGTCATTGCGATGGAAGCCAATGGGACGCCAATCGTCGTTTCCTCGCCAGATGCATTCCGTTCCGTTTTCCAACAGGGTGGAACTTCTCTGCGCAGCACGAAGTTTGAAGTGGAAATGATTAATGGTTCGCAATTCATCTTCCGTGGTACTGGCTTTGGACATGGTCTTGGCGTCTCACAATACGGAGCTCGTGCGATGGCAGAAGAAGGGTATGACTACAAAGATATCTTGCAACACTACTACCAGGATGTGACAATCGAAAAGTAAGTCGTTTGCCACAAGATATACCGCAAAAAGGAGTAACGATTTCGTGGACGTGCAACAATTTGATTTTGATTTGCCGGAGCATTTGATTGCCCAGCACCCTTTAGAAGACCGAACATCATCGAGATTGCTCGTGTTAGAGAAACAAACAGGCAATATCATTCATCAGCAATTTACCAATTTACTCGATCACCTCCAGGCTGGGGATGTACTCGTCATGAATGACAGCCGCGTATTACCTGCCAGATTGATTGGAGAAAAGGCTGAGACTGGTGCGAAAATAGAAATCCTGTTGTTGAAATCACTCGGTGACGATCGCTGGGAGACGCTGGTGAAGCCCGGAAAGCGGATGAAGCCGGGGACAGAAGTGGTTTTTGGCAACGGTCTTTTGCGTTGTGTTTGTGAAGATGTGACAGAGACGGGTGGACGGATCGTTCGCTTTTTGTACGAGGGAATCTTTTATGAGATTCTCGACCAGTTAGGCTCGATGCCTTTGCCTCCGTATATTCACGCGCAACTGGAGGACAGTGAGCGTTACCAGACAGTCTATGCAAAGGAGCGCGGCTCAGCAGCAGCTCCGACAGCCGGACTTCATTTCACGAAGCCGTACTTGGAGCAAATCGCTGCAAAAGGCGTACAGCTGGCTTACGTGACACTGCATGTGGGTCTTGGGACCTTTCGCCCTGTGTCAGCGGATTCCGTGGAAGAGCATGTCATGCACGCGGAGTACTATGAGATTCCCGAGGAAACAGTAGAGCTGGTGAACCTGGCAAAAGCTGAAGGTAGAAGAGTCATCGCTGTCGGGACAACATCATGCCGCACATTGGAGACAGTAGGGCGAGCGAATGGAGGAAAGCTGGTCGCGACCTCCGGTTGGACGGATATATTCATTTATCCGGGCTACACGTTTTCTATCCTGGACGGGCTCCTGACGAATTTCCATTTGCCAAAGTCTACGCTCGTAATGCTAGTGAGTGCCTTGGCTGGGAAAGAGAATGTGATGCGTGCTTATAAAACGGCTGTGGAAGAGGAGTATCGCTTCTTCAGTTTTGGCGATGCGATGCTAATTCTATAAAAATGTGAACAACCCACCTGTATAAGTGTATACTTATTAGTCAGGTGGGTTTACTTCACCCAGAAGTTTTTCTATAATAGGTAAGACTTACATACATAGCTTGAGGAGTGCAAAAGATTTGGCTGTACGCTACGAGTTAATCAAAACATGCAAGCAAACTGGTGCACGTCTCGGTAAGCTACATACCCCTCATGGGACGATTGACACCCCTGTCTTTATGCCTGTCGGTACACAAGCGACAGTAAAGACGATGAGCCCCGAGGAGTTAAAAGCTATTGGCGCGGGCATCATCCTCAGTAATACGTACCATTTGTTTCTTCGTCCAGGGCATGAAATTGTTCGTGAGGCAGGTGGATTGCACGGCTTTATGAATTGGGACCGTGCCATTCTGACTGATTCCGGCGGTTTTCAAGTATTTAGCCTTAGTAACCTCCGCAAAATTACGGAGGAAGGGGTATCCTTCCGTTCCCACCTAAGCGGAGAAAAGCTGTTTATTGGCCCAGAAGAGGCTACACAGATTCAAAACGCGTTGGGTGCCGATATTTTCATGGCATTCGATGAGTGTGCCCCGTACCCTGCGGAGTACGATTACGTAAAAAAATCGATGGAGCGAACAACCCGCTGGGCAGAGCGTTGCCTGAAGGCGCATACTCGTCCAAACGAACAAGCGTTGTTTGGAATCGTTCAGGGTGGAATGTTTAACGATTTGCGCGCACAAAGTGCACGAGATCTCGTTTCCATGGATTTCCCAGGATACGCGATCGGCGGTTTGAGCGTGGGAGAACCGTTTCCTTTGATGTACGAAGTGCTGGAGCATACCGTTCCACTGCTTCCGACAAGCAAAGCCCGCTATTTGATGGGGGTAGGTTCACCAGATGCTCTTATCGATGGAGCGATCCGTGGCATCGACATGTTTGATTGTGTATTGCCGACAAGAATTGCCCGCAATGGGACATGCATGACAAGCCAGGGAAGACTGGTCATCCGCAATGCAAAATACGCGCGCGACTTTACCCCACTTGATCCAAATTGCGATTGCTACACCTGCAAAAATTACACACGTGCTTACATCCGACACCTGGTCAAGTCGGAGGAAACCTTTGGCATTCGATTAACTACTTACCATAACCTGTACTTCTTGGTGAAGTTAATGGAACAAGTGCGTCAGGCGATTGCCGAAGACCGCTTGCAAGATTTCCGCGACCAGTTTTTCGCTCAATATGGATTGGGTGAAGATAGATCTTTTTAATCGAGGGGGATTTTTTTCATGGAAGGCTTGACTCAGTTTTTACCGATTATCATCATGTTTGCGATTTTTTACTTCTTGCTGATTCGTCCGCAACAAAAGAAGGCAAAACAACGCAACGCTATGCTTGGTGCTATTAAAAAAGGCGACAAGATCGTAACAATCGGTGGAGTGCATGGAACGATCCAAGACCTGTCTGATGATACTGTCACGTTGCGTATTGCTCACAACGTAAACGTTACGTTCGATCGTGGTGCGATCAACAGCGTAGTTTCTTCCAGCAACGAACCTGCAAAGAGTGAACCAGTGAAGAGCGAAGAAACAAAAGAAGAATCCAAATAATACATGCGAAAAGCAGGTGGGTAATCCACCTGCTTTTTTCTGTCTTGTTTTAGCGGCGAGGCTTGATGACTTTAGGTTTACCGCCTTTATGCTTGTTGTTGGAATTAGCCGAATTCACGCCGAGAATCCCACCTAACGCAGCCACTCCAAAAGCGCCGAACAAGAACAGGAAGGTCCCCCATTGCATCGGAGCGTCAAAGCCGAGGAAGCCGATCAAGAGAATGAAGAGGAAGTAAGTGAGTCCGGTAAGTCCGCCGTAGTACCAGCCCTTGCCGCCGCAGCGACGTCCAGTGACGTATCCCCCGGTCAAGAGCGCGATGGCATTGATCACATAAGTAAAATAGGGCAACGTGCCTTCCCGTATCGAGGTGAAGCTAAGGAGCAAGGTCGCAAGCAACGCTCCTATTAATACAAGACATGTCGTATACAATAGACCTGTCAGCACAGAGGTGGATGCACTTCGCACGGTATTTACCCCCTCATTGGAAGTGTTTGTACATCTATATGAGAGGCTTGGCTCACGTATTCATCTTCGCGTTGAACATTGATAGGAATTTTCGTATGATGGATGGGGAACGAGACGGGGGTGAGGAAGATTGATCAAAACGTACTTTTATAACCACTCTGAACAGAAGATGTTTCACGACGTTGATCTGGCAACGAAGGATCAATGGCTGAAATCACCAGAGGATCTACTCTGGATCGATCTGTATGATGTGGGAAATAATGAACTGCCCTATATTGCCAAGATATTTGACTTTCACCCGCTGGCAATTGAGGACTGCCTGCACGTCAGTCCACGTGCCAAGGTAGATAAGTACGATGACTACTATTTCTTCGTTTTTCACGCCCTGCGTTACAATGAAGAAAGCGATGACGAGATCACAACGGTAGAACTGAACGTTTTTCTCGGCCCTAACTACATCGTGACGATCCACAAGTCACCGATGAATACAATCGGTCGGATCGCTGCCATGTGTCACCGCAACATTTCTTACTTGAACAGAGGTCCTGACTATTTGCTCTATTCCATTGTAGACGGGATTACCGATGAATACTTTCCCATTATTGATCGGATTAGTGTGCGGATTGACGAGCTGGAGGACGAGATTTATGAACATCAGATGGAGGAAATTACCGAAGAGTTCCTGGCGTTGAAGCGAACGATTATTTTAATCAGGCGTGTGATTATGCCGCAAAAAAGAATTTTCGCAAACGTCAACGGCCGTTACTCCTTCGATATTTCCGAGGAAAACGTTCCGTTCTACACCGACCTAACAGACCACTTGGAGAGGATTTCGGATTCAACCGAAACCTTCCGTGATCTGGTTAACGGTGCGTTGGATACGTACTACACTATCATTAGCGCCAAAACAACGGAGACGATGCGGGTTCTTACGATTATTTCTACGATCATCCTTCCGTTGACATTTATCACCGGACTATTCGGGATGAATACTTTCGCATGGCTGGGTGAAGAAGCAGAGCCGTATATGCTGATCGTGGCACTTGTGATTATGCTAGCCATGACATTTGCCATGCTTCATATTTTCTTCAAGCGAAAGTGGCTGTAATTGGTGCTAATACTTTCCCTGTCCCCTGCTGAACACTAGTATCAAATGTTCTTTGGGGGGCAGCGTAAGTGGATAATCTTACAATGGTGTTACTTCGCACCCTTTTCTCGTATTTTTTCCTCTTGATCTTAGTGCGGTTGATGGGAAAGCGGGAATTGGGAAAGCTGTCCGTTTTTGATGTGGTCATCTCGATCATGCTTGCAGAAATGGCTGCACTGGCGATTGAGGATGTCGATAAGCCTGCTCTTCGGTTTTATTTGCCGATGCTGCTGATTGCCTTATTGGAAGTCGCCTTTGCTTATCTGTCATTAAAGAGCAAGAAATTCCGCGATACCGTGGATGGTTCTGCCGACTTGATTATAGAAAATGGGCAAATCAGGGAGCAGGCGATGCGTCGCAATCGCTTGAACATGGATGATTTGATGGTTCATTTGCGGCAAAAAGACGTAAAAAACATTGCCGATGTTGAATTTGCGTTGTTGGAGCCAACCGGACAGATGAGTGTGTTTTTGAAGGAGCAAAAAGAAAAGATTACGAAGGAAGATTTATCGTTGATGAAGAAGCCACAAGTCGGTCCTGTCTCTTACAAAGGTCTGCCCATCCCACTGATTCTCGATGGAAAGGTGAGGACGGAGGCATTGAACAAGATCGGGCAAAACCAGCTTTGGCTGAAACGAGAAATCCGGAAATACGGTATCAAGGACATTCGAGAGGTTTCTTTTTGCAGCATTGACGAACGTGGAATCATGTATTTGGACAAAAAAGACAAGCCGCTGCAATAAGCGCTAGCGGCGAGGGAAGAACACGGCGAGTTGTTCGCCGATCCACGGAATGCGACGTACGTCCTGTTTGCCCAAGACACGCATGGCGACGAGCAGAACAATGTAAAGCAAGGTGCTGATGAAGGTGCTTACAGTCAATAGCTGTCCAATCGAAACGTCCATAAACCAGTGCTTGGCAATGTAGGAACCGGAGTAGCCCATGACCAGCATGGCGACAGCGATTTTGCCGAATTCCCAAAGGTCGATGGTAAACCCGATTTTTTTGATCAGGCTAGCAAAATGCAATAACGTTCCAAGCGTAATGCCGATATTAAGAGCAATGACAGCGCCGTGAATGCCGAAGGCTGGATGCGCCGTGAAAAAAAACATGGCGACAGTCTTGACGATGGCACTGATCAGCGTATTTCGGAAAACGACCTGGGCATAATCGAGGCCTTGCAAGGCGGCGGCAAGCGGTGCTTGGAAAAACAGGAAGACGGAGAATGGTGCCAGCTCTTTTAGCAGCACGCCAACCTCCTGATACTCACTGCCGTAAAGCAGGACACATAAAGGTTCTGCAAAAATAGTGAGCAAGACGGTACAAGGTGCTCCGATGACGAGTGTAATCCGCATGGCTTGATAAATGCGGCGATGCACGAGTGGAGCATTTTTTTGATAGGCCGCTTCCGCCACGGCAGGAACGAGGGAAACGGACAAGGAATACGTTAAAAAAGTGGGAAAAAGCAACAAAGGAACGGCCATCCCAGCAAACTGTCCGTACAAACCAGTAGCCGTCGAGGTGGTAAAGCCAGCAATGACGAGTGCGTAGGGTACGAGCATAGGCTCTAGCACGTAAGCAATGGAGCCGATGACGCGGCTTAGTGTGACAGGGAGTGCGACATGGATGAGTTGCGACAAGCTCTTTTTGCTAGCTGAAACTGTCATGAGAAGAGGCTTATCCAGAAGCTGAGCTGCTGCTTTTTTGCTGCCTTTGCGATACTGCCAGAGAATGTACAAGAGTCCGGCGGCTTCTCCAAAAATAATGCTGGCGACAGCGCCTGCTGTGGCGTACTCAATGCCTGACGAAAGAAACGACATCGTCATGACAACGACCAATGCCATTCGGACGACCTGCTCTACAAGCTGAGAGACCGCAGTAGGGATCATGTTTTGCTTGCCTTGGAAGTATCCTCGCAGGACAAGAGAAATACCGGAAATCGGGATGATCGGAATGGCTGCGAGCAGGACGATGTGTGCACGAGGGTCTGCAAATAGCATTCCGGCAATCCATTGGGAGAACAAGAGGAGCAGGACACAGATGAAGAGACTGATCCCGCCGGCGACCGACAAGGCTAGTAACAGAAATCGGCGAGTCAGCCGCGGATTATTAGCCGCTTCCGTCTCTGCCACTTGCTTCGCGATGGCAACCGGAAGTCCGAATGTCGTCACAGTAATCAGAAAGTATAAAAGGGGCACAACCATCTGATAAAGCCCCATTCCTTCCGCTCCGATAATGCGCGACAACACGATCCTATGAGCAAAGCCAAACACTTTGGTGATGCCACCAGCAATAATGAGGATGACCGTTCCGTAAAAAAAGGATTGTTTCATGGAAGGCTCCTTTGCAAGGATAAATTCACTCAGTAAAGAATATGGACGTGCCGCTGTCGGCATGACTACTTTGAGGGGGAAATTGGGATGGACCAAGCGCAAAAACAGGAATGGTATGGGCAAGTCGCAACTCTTTGTGTAAGCAAGGCAGAGGAATTTGCTCTCTTGGGGTACGACAATGTGGCAGCTGTAGACGTTTGGGAATGCGTCACGAACAGCTATAAAGAAATGCCACCGATACACCAGCTTGTCAACGACATTTTGTCCTTGAAGCCAAACAAGTATATGAATTACCTCATGATTCAAATGTACAAAAATTCTTAGTGATTTTATAGAAACTTCCTGCCGCCTTCTTCGTATACGAACATGTCGCGAAAAACGCAAGGGGTTGGTTACCATGGTTCGCTTTTCCAGCAATAATTGACACGTTTTTTTGTACTTCGCTATAATGGATATATTGGTTTCTCGTCTAGGACGGGACCCTGTTAGGAAAGAGGGGTATTACTACGATGATAAAATGGGGAAGATTCCTCCTGTTTCTGGTCGTTGTCGGGCTATTGGCTACACTCATGGCAACTACGACCAAGCAGGTGGCAGGAAACATCACACTCGGCCTGGACCTGCAGGGCGGGTTTGAGATTCTGTATGAGGTAGAGCCTCTCGAGGCTGGGCACCAAGTTGATATCGAGCTTTTGAAATCAACAGCACACATGATTGAAAAACGGATTAACATCGGTGGCGTGGCTGAACCAGTCACCACGACGGAATTGCCAAACCGGATTCGTGTTCAAATCGCATCACAATCAGCGGATCAGGACAAGCTTCGCGATTTGATCGGGAAGCCAGCTCATCTGACGTTCCGTGATGAAAATGGCAAGATTATGCTGCAAGGTAGTGACTTGGCTCCAAACGGGGCAGCAGTTGGTTACGACGATCTGAAACGCCCGCTCGTTACCCTGAAATTCTCTGATCCAAAGAAGCTAGAGGATGTCACACGTGCAAACCTTCACAAGCCAATGGCGATCTATTTGGATGAGACGATGCAAACCAGTCCGACCATTCAATCGGTCATTACTGGTGGTAGCGCGCAAATTACTGGAAATTACACACAGGAAACGGCACAGGAATTGGCTGATTTGCTGAATTCGGGTGCGATGCCAGCGAAGCTGGTTGAGAAGCAAGTAACCTCTGTGGGAGCTTCCTTGGGAACTCTGGCTCTGGAGAAAACCTTGTATGCAGGGTATATCGGAGCAGCGTTGATCTTTATTTTCATGGTAGTTGTTTACCGTATGCCAGGTATGATTGCGAACATTACCTTGGCTGGATTTACCTATTTTTGTATGGTCGTACTCGACTGGATGAATGCAACGCTGACGCTGCCAGGTATTGCTGGATTTATTTTGGCCGTGGGGATTGCCGTGGATGCTAACATCATTACATATGAGCGCATCCAAGAAGAAATTCGTTCTGGCAAGACAGTCCTCTCTGCCTTCCGTGCAGGCGAACGCCGTTCCTTGGTTACGATTATCGATGCTCACGTGACGACACTGATTGCAACGGGCGTACTGTTCTTTTTCGGGACGAGCTCCGTTCAAGGCTTCGCTGTTGTATTGGCGATGACGATTATCGTAAGTATCATTACCAACGTGTTTGGGTCTCGCTTCCTCCTCTGGCTGGTTGTCCGTTCCAACATGTTTAAAAAGCCGTTCTGGTTCGGGGTAAAGGAGAGTGAGATCCGTGAGCTATGATAAAGACCATACTGTAATCAGGTTTGACATCGTGAAAAATCGCAGGAAGTTTTTTATCTTTTCCTCTGCGATTATTATCATCGGCCTTCTGTTTACGCTATTTCAAGGGCTTCACCTTGGCGTTGACTTTAAGGCAGGAACTCGCTTGGATATGTTCATTGGAAAACAATTCAATCCGACAGATTTAGAAGCATTGATCAAACAAGAGATTCCGGATGTGAATTTTAGCAAGGTTACTCCGTACGGTACAAATCAGGCCTATACACGGTTTGACCAAACCATTTCATCCGATACACTGATGAAAGTGGAAATGGCTCTCAAAGCAAAATATGGTGAGCAGGTCTCGAAGCAGGTTTCGTCGGTTGATCCGAGTATCGCGCAAGAGATGGTGAAAAAAGCAGGGATTGCGGTTGCGATTGCTGCTGTGGGAATTGCCATCTACATCGCGATCCGCTTCCAATGGCTGTTCGGTATTGCGTGTGTCGTGGGACTTGCGCATGACGTGTTTATTCCGATTGCGTTGTTCTCTATCCTTGGGTTGGAGGTAGACATTACCTTCATCGCCGCGCTTCTGACGATCTTGGGTTACTCGATTAACGATAAAATCGTTATTTTTGACCGGATTCGGGAGAACTTGAGAACGATGAAATCCAAGACAATTCCTGAACTGGAGCATCTGGTTAACGTGTCACTCTGGCAGACCATGCGCCGTTCTGTATACACGGTAGCGACTGTATTCTTCACAGCTCTTGCACTTGCTGTTTTGGGAAGCGAGAGCATTCAGAACTTCTCCCTGGCCCTGCTGTTCGGTCTGGTGAGTGGTACGTATTCCTCTATCTTTATTGCAGCCCAAATATGGGTGAATCTGAAAGAACGGAATATGAAAAAGAAAAAAGAAGTAGTATAACGGTGGACGAAACCGCAGGTGAACCCTGCGGTTTTTTATTTTCTATTTCCGTTTTGGGCGCAGTTTGGAGCCGCATGAGAGTTTTGCATAAAACGGTATGTTTTATGCAGTTGTCAGCTTCCTGCTCCATCCACTATAATGAATGAGGATTGGAGGAAAGCCCATGCTGAAAGCGAAAACACGCTGGAAACTGGCCACCTATGATGAGCAGCTAGCTGCTAGTATTGCCGCAGATTGCCAGCTTACTCCGCTCGTATCCAAGCTATTGGTGATACGTGGCATTGACACATCACAAAAGGCTCGTGATTTTTTGCAAGCCGGTCCAGAATTGTTTCATGACCCTTTCTTGCTGGATGGAATGGAACAAAGCGTGCATCGCATTCAACAAGCCATTCAAAGGCAAGAACCGATTTGCATATACGGCGATTACGACGCCGATGGGGTTAGCTCCACATCGCTAATGGTACATCTATTGCGCCAACTCGGCGCTGTTTTTGACTACTACATTCCCAACCGTTTTACAGAAGGGTATGGGTTACATAAAGACGCATTGGCGCATCTGCATCATAGCGGCTATAAGCTGATCATCACTGTCGATACAGGGATCAGTGCAGTGGAGCAGGTAGCGTACGCGAATCAGTTGGGTCTTGACGTCATTGTAACCGACCATCACGAACCTCCGGCAATCATCCCGGAGGCATTTGCTGTGATTAACCCCAAGAAGCCCGGCTGTTCGTACCCGTTTGATATGTTGGCGGGAGTGGGAGTCGCCTTTAAGTTGGGGCATGCCTTGCTGAAGGAGCCGCCTCTGCATTTGGCTGATTTGGCTGCATTGGGGACGATAGCGGATCTAGTGCCGTTGGTAGATGAAAATCGCATTCTTGCTCGAGCAGGATTAAAGCGCTTAAATCATACACGGAATCTTGGTCTGCAAGCCTTAATCCGAGTTTGTGGCTTGGCCGATACTGAGCTGTCCGCGGGACATGTAGGTTTTGCGCTTGGACCACGTCTGAATGCAAGTGGAAGGCTGGAGACGGCTGAATCCGCTGTGAAATTGCTGACGACTTCGGATATGGACGAAGCAGAGAAATGCGCCCAGGCGCTGGACGACTTAAATCGCGAACGTCAGGAAATCGTAGCAGCGATGACTGAGGAAGCTGTACAGATGGTGCATGAGCTGTATCCGCCAGACCAGAACAATGTCCTCGTCCTGGCTAAAGAAGGCTGGAACGTGGGTGTAGTAGGAATCGTAGCATCCCGATTGGTCGAGCTTTTTTACCGTCCAACGATTGTACTTGGCATCGATCCCGAAAAAGGAACGGCAAAAGGCTCGGCAAGAAGCATTGCAGGTTTTGACATGTATGAAGGTCTGACTGCTTGCAAGGAGTGGTTGCCGCACTATGGCGGTCATACAATGGCAGCGGGAATGACCTTGCCTGTAGAAAATCTCGATTTATTACGGCAAAAACTAAACGAGCTAGCTGGTGAGTGGTTGTCCGCTGAAGACTTCACACCGATGACCAAAGTGGACGTTGCGATGAGCATGGAAGAGATCAGCTTGACCGCAGCGGAGCAACTCGAACAGCTCGCCCCATATGGAATGGGGAATTCAACACCGCTCGTTTTGTTAGAAGAAGTAGAAACACAAGGTATGCGCACCATTGGGCGAGATGACAATCATTTGAAGTGTACGTTGAACAAAGCGGGCACCTCTTTGGATGCAATTGGCTTCAACTGGGCACATGTAACAAAGAGAGTAACGCCGAAGGCACGTTTTCATGTATTGGGTGAATTGTCTGTAAACGAATGGAACGGAAATCGAAAGCCTCAGCTGACGATTCGTGATTTGTCTGTTGGACACCAGCAGGTGTTTGACTGGCGAGGCAGCCGTGACAAGATAGAGAAGTGGCAGCAAGTGATGGCGGAGTCAAATTCAGCGACCATCCTGTTTCGCGAGGAAAGCTATGAGCCATTGGCAGCGAAAGCGACAAGCGATCAGGTGAATTCCTTGCTCGTGGTTGGTCGAGAGGTGACGAACATCACAACCGCTACCAATGTGATTTTGTATGATTTGCCGACGCGTCGTTCCGAATTGGAAATGGTTCGAGTCTTGCTCAAACAAGCGGAGCGCATATACTGTTTGTTTGGTGATCCGGATTTAGGAATGGAGCGGCTTTCCTGTCCGGGCCGCGATCATTTTAAACAGTTGTACCAGTTTTTCGTACATGTGCCAACTGTTAAAAAAATCCACTTGGATGCATTGGCCAAAAAGCTGCAATGGAAAAGAAATCTATTGGACGGCATGATCGCCATCTTTATGGAGCTGGAGTTTTTAGTAGAAGAGGCCGAGCAGTACACGCTCAAGGCCAACTCTGCGAAAAGGCCGCTCGAGAGCTCTGTGCTCTACGCGAATTGGAAGGAAGAGGCACAGCTTGCAACGGATTTATTGCTTTCTTCTTCTGATGCAATGATTCAATCGCTTCATCAATTGGTGGAACCAACCACTGTTTAGGAGGAATTTTTCATGGATTTTAAACAATACATTCGTGTTATCCCGGATTTTCCACAACCAGGTATTCGCTTTAAGGACATCACTACTCTGTTGAAGGATGGTCCTGCTTACAAAGCAGCTATTCAAGACTTGGCTGTTTTCGCTCGTGAAGTACAAGCAGACGTGATTGCGGGTCCAGAAGCACGTGGATTCGTAGTAGGGGCTCCATTGTCTTATGAAATGGGAATTGGCTTTATACCAATCCGCAAGTCTGGCAAACTGCCATATGAATCCATCAAGGCGGATTACGACTTGGAGTATGGAAAAGATGCACTTGCCGTACACGTAGATGCTATCCAACCAGGTCAACGTGTTCTGATTGCAGATGATTTGCTGGCGACAGGTGGAACCATTGAGACAACAATCAATTTGATTGAGCAACTCGGTGGTAAAGTAGTAGGAGCTGCCTTCTTCATCGAACTGTCCTATTTGGATGGACGTAGCAAAATAGGTGAAATTCCTATCAAATCGCTTGTTCAATATTAATTGATACAACAAGGAAAAACGGGTGAAATGCCCGTTTTTTTCTTTTTTCTTTGGCTGTACATACTTTACAGGGGAAATCAGCTTTACAAGACGAACGACATACAAGATAATAGTATGAAATAGACAGACATGATACGTGCAAGTAAGCCTTCGCCTGCGCCAATAGGCTTGGCAAAGCCCAAGTTTTCTAGACGTATAGGAAAGTTCAAGTGCTTCGCAGTGCGAAATGCGTCCAGGCTTAAACTTTCCGGAGCGCATCACGAAGTGCCTCAGCGTCTGCTTCCGGCAATACTTCGGTGAAACTTTCCGCTATAATGCGGTCGCTCCTCCGTGAGAAGGCCTCGAACGAGGTTATTTTACTGAGAGGATAAGGGAAGGGAACTATGATTACCGGCATTGATGAGATAGTAAAAAAAGCAAGCACCTATTTATCACAATCGGATATGGACCTGATTACACGTGCCTATCAGCTTGCCGAAAAAGCGCATGAAGGGCAAATACGCAAATCAGGTGTTCCTTACATTATGCACCCAATCGCCGTAGCAGGTATTCTCGCAAACCTGCACATGGATGCTGTTACAATTGCGGCTGGATTTTTGCATGATGTCGTGGAAGATACCGAGATTACGCTTGATCATCTCCGTGAGCAGTTCGGGCCGGATGTAGCTCTCCTGGTTGATGGAGTGACCAAGCTGGAAAAAATTAAATACAAGTCCAAGGAAGAGCAGCTCGCCGAAAACCACCGCAAGATGCTGGTTGCCATGGCACAGGACATCCGCGTCATCATGATCAAGCTGGCAGACCGTCTGCACAACATGAGGACACTTCGGCACATGTCCGAGGAGAAGCAACGCGAGATTTCTGATGAGACGCTGGAAATCTTTGCACCACTTGCCCATCGCTTGGGGATCGCTTCCGTCAAATGGGAACTAGAAGATACGGCGCTTCGTTATTTGAATCCGCAACAGTATTATCGGATTGTGAATTTGATGCAAAAGAAACGGGTGGAGCGCGAAGCCTACCTGAATGAAGCATCGGATACGATCCGGGAAAAGCTGGGCGAGTTAAACATCGAGGCAGAAATTTCGGGACGTCCGAAGCATATCTACAGCATCTTTAAAAAGATGACGAGGCAAAACAAGCAGTTCAACGAGATTTATGACCTGCTTGCGTTGCGTATCATCGTGAATGACATTCGCGATTGTTATGCAGTTCTCGGTATCGTACACACCCTGTGGAAGCCGATGCCGGGAAGATTCAAAGATTACATTGCGATGCCAAAGACGAACATGTACCAATCTCTGCATACCACAGTAATTGGGCCAAAAGGTGAGCCATTGGAAGTGCAAATCCGCACATGGGATATGCATCAGACAGCAGAGATCGGGATCGCGGCTCACTGGGCGTACAAGGAAGGCAAAAGCATCGTGCAAGGCTCTTTTGCAGAGAAGCTGGGCAGCTTGCGGGAGATTATCGAAGGTGGATCGGAAGAAGCTCCGAACGCACAAGAGTTCATGGAGAGTCTCAAGCAGGATCTGTTCTCCGATACGGTTTTCGTCTTCACGCCAAAAGGCGATGTAGTCGAGCTGCCAAAAGGCTCTGTACCGCTGGACTTCTCCTACCGGATTCACTCTGCCGTAGGAAACAGAACGATTGGTGCCAAGGTAAACGGCAAGATCGTACCGCTGGACTATGCAATGAAAACAGGCGATATCGTCGAAATCTTGACTTCCAAGCATTCTTACGGTCCTAGTCAGGACTGGCTAAAGATGGCCAAATCCGCGCATGCTCGCAATAAAATTAAACAGTGGTTTAAAAAAGAGAAGCGGGAAGAGAACGTCGCCAAAGGTCAGCAGATGGTGGAAGCAGAGATCAAGTCGCGCAGCTTTGATGTAAAAGAAGCGATGACGGAAGCGAACTTGAAGGAAGCGGCAGCCCGGTTTAATTTCCAAGGGGCAGAAGACATGTTTGCCGCAGTCGGCTATGGCGGCATTACGGCTTCGCAAATTACGACTCGTCTCCTAGACAAACTCCGTCGAGAGCGCGAAGAGCAAAACCCGACGATTCCGGAGGTTAAACCGAATCCTGCAAATCGTTCTGCGAAAAGTGAGTCCGGCGTCAAGGTCCGTGGCTTGGATAATTTGCTCGTTCGTATTTCTCGGTGCTGTACACCTGTCCCTGGCGACCAGATTATCGGTTTCATTACAAGAGGCCGCGGGGTATCGGTGCATCGACTGGATTGTCCAAACGTGCTGACTGACGAATGTACAGAGCGCCTGATTGATGTCGAATGGGATACCGATTTCAAACATAATTTCCAGGTAGAGATCGAGATCACGGGCAATGATCGAAGCGGACTGTTAAACGATGTATTGCAGGTTGTCGCTGAGACGAAGACGAACATTGCGGCTGTCAGTGGCAAGTCCGATAAAAATCGAGTGGCAACGATTCATATGACCATCTCGATTAGCAATGTGGATCATCTGTTGAAAGTAGTAGAGCGCATCAAGCGCATCAAAGATATTTATTCGGTTCGCCGGATATTGAGCACCTAATCCCTCGTGGGTTGGGTGTTCTTGTTTACCTAACAGGAAGGATGAGTCAGTGTGAGGGTTGTCGTACAAAGAACGAGAGAAGCGAGTGTTACCGTAGCAGGAGAGGTCGTCGGACAAATCGATCACGGCTTAATGCTGCTGGTAGGAATTACGCATGAAGACACAGAAAAAGAAGTAGAATTTGTAGCAGACAAAATTGCGAACTTGCGAATTTTTGAAGACGAGGAAGGCAAAATGAACTTCTCCGTATTAGATAAGGGTGGTCAAATTTTGTCCGTATCACAATTTACGTTGTATGGCGATTGCAGAAAGGGCAGGAGACCGAACTTCATGGCTGCTGCACGACCAGAGCAGGCTGAACCGCTGTACGAGCTGTTTAACGCCAAGCTGCGTGAAAAAGGGCTCCAGGTGGAAACAGGTCGTTTTGGCGCGATGATGGACGTACGTCTGTTAAATGATGGACCTGTCACACTGATTGTGGAATCGTAAGCACAACCATCAGGGAGGATGAAAACATGGCCCAAGAAGCATTGGTAATAGGTGCGAGTGGCATGCTGACTGAGGTCTCCCGATGGTTGGCTCGCCAAGGTTATCAAGTAACCGTGCTCGGTCGTGATCCAGTCAAATTAAGACGTGTCAGAGACGGTTCCGCCCATCCAGAGTCGATTCATTTGCTGCCACAAGACTACCACCAGACAGACCGCTTGCGTCAGGCTATGGCCGAACTCGTAGAGAAGAGAGGGCCGATGGATGTGGTGGTCGCGTGGATTCATTCGACTGCGCCGCATGCACTGCCTGTGATCGTGGAAGAACTGTCGCGTCCTGAGAAGCGCTGGCAATTGCTGCATGTGTGTGGGAGTGGTGCTTGGAAAAATCCACCAATAGAACCTGCATCAGAAGTCTGTTCATATCGACGGGTCATCCTCGGGTTTACATGTGCAGGTGGGCATTTGCGCTGGTTGACGAATGATGAAATTGCGGCTGGTGTGATTGGCGCTCTGCAAGCAAAAGAACGGCAAACCATCGTCGGTCAAGTCGAGCCGTGGGAAAAACGCCCGGCGTATTAATCCATATGTGCAGATTACGGGTTATCTTCAATTTCTCACCAATCAAGTAAAGCCTCCAAACTGGAGGCTCTCATCTATGAGCAGATTTCATTTTATTGATGGCCTCATTTGTAGACCATGAAGCACTGGCTATCATGCGAAAATTTGTTTTTGCAGCTGCATCACCATCCAAGTCTTTCATTATTGCGGAAGCAGTGGCATCATGAACGACTGCCACTTCAAATCCTTGTTCAATTAGTTCACGCATATGAGATTCGACGCACAGGTTTCCAGACATGCCTGCGAGAATCACGCGGGTAATTCCTTGTTTTCGCAGCTGCAAAGCTAAGTCATTGGCTTCGGGTCCGTAAATTTTATGCGGACTTGTTATTACGGTTTGTCCATCTTCAATATAGGACTTATATCTTTTCAGAAAGTCGGCACCAGAATCTTTAAATCCTTCAAGTGATAATGGGGATTTTCGTTGATACATGTTGAGATCGTGCATCACATGTTCCATAGCTCCCCCAAACATCCATTTTTGGTCATAAGGATAATAGTAATGAGGGGATACAAATACTTTAAACTTATTTTCTTTTGCTGTTTTTAATAATAATTCGATGTTCTCAATCGTATGATTTTTAGCAACGCTTTCTTTAACTAAACCCCATGCAACTCCTTTTGGGCTTAAAAAGTCATTTTGCGGATCTGTGATTACCAAAGCGGTGTTGTGTTGATCCACTGCCATTCCCGGTGATGGAAGTGATGTGGTTTGTGCTGCTACCATATTTTTATGAAAACCATAAGGATCAACATTGGCAAAAAGCGAAAATACAAAGAAACACGATAGAATTTTTTTCATAGCGATCTCCTTACCATTTGGAATACGCATATTATGCCTCTTATTCATTATTTGATTCAATTCAACAGAGGAGAAAAGGATATTGTTATCACAGGAATCGATAGAAAAGTAGGGTGTTAGGATTTATGCAACTAACGGGTATGATAGTTGAACAACAGCAGCGGCAGTCTAAGACTTTATTATTAAGGTCTTAAACCACCGCTTTTTCTTGTATTGGAACAGTCTAAAACATTATTATCATCAGACACCATAGAGCGAAGTCAAAAACAAAAAACGATTGCCGAATGCAATCGTTTTTGTCGTTTCAGTACTGAATCGGGTCAGTGCGTGTAATGGGGCGAAGGGAGGATCAGATTTTTGCCGATCAGGTTTGCGGAAATCGGCTTTTTCCCGATTTCTCGTGCCCAGATCGATAACTGTCCGATATGGTGAATTTCATGAGCAATCATGTGCCGAGTAATTTCGCCCCATGTGTAGGTAACGACGCTGCCGTCAGGTTTCGTATCCAGAAAGGGTCTTGTTTCCATACTTTCATCCCAATTGCCCAAAAATTGAAACACATCCGGGCGAAAAGTCTCCTCCAACTCACGAACCTTTTCCAACCGGTTGTGTAGGTCGAAGCTTTCTTGGAAATCCGGCTTCCCCAGCATGACTTGAATCCAGCTCCATTCTACATCAATGACATGGAACAATGTGTGTAAAATCCCCCCGACACCTCCGATGCGCGGACGAAGTAATTCTTCCATCGGAACATCCTCACACCATTTCAGCCATTCTTCACGAACCATCCAATTGTACTCAAACATAGTTTTAATAGAAATCACTCCATTTTCAAAGGTTAACTTGTGATCACCTGCGTCCATACCGTGCGATTGATGCTGTTGTGATTGTTTTTCATCCGTCATCACTCCTTTCGATGCCTTATGATATTCGCAAATCCTTTTGGAATTCCTGCCTGCCTTGCCTTGATGCTACGTGCTTCTCCATAAAAGAAACCCCCATACGAGAGCGCGTGAAGAGCTTCATTCGCATGAGGGTTATTGGAAGAGAGGAATCAACCTCCCTGATTGCTTTGTGTATTAAAGTATTGGACAATCCCTTTGAATAGACCGTCTGCGGCAAGATCCTGCTGTTTCTCGGAACGTGCGCGAATCTCATCGTTGTAATTGGATAAGAAGGAGATCTCGGCCAAAATGGATGGCACCGGGTTTTCGCGTAGAACGAAATAGTTTCCGTAACGATAATTCATATCCTTGTAGCTCGTCGCTTTTACCAGTTCCGTTTGGACCAAGGAGGCGAGCTTGCTAGAGTTGCCTTGGCTGTAGTAGAAAATAATCGAGCCATTCGTTGCTGAGTTTGGATGCGTATTGTGATGGACGCTGACAAAAATATCAGCCTGATTTTGAATCGCAATGTCGACGCGCTGTTGCAAGGTCAGCTTGCGATCATCAGCCCGTGTCATGATGACTTTTGCACCTGCTGCTTCCAACTTGTTGCGCAGGAGCAAAGATACTTGCAGATTGACGGTTTTCTCTAAAGTAGAGAAGCTGGAGCCGGTCGAACCACCATCTGTACCACCATGACCAGCATCGACGACGATGACTTTGCCGACAAGATCATTACTGCGTACCACGGCCGACGCACCATTAGCAGAAACGAGCCAGCCTGCAATATAGCCTGTGGAGCCGTCAGAGAAGTTTACTTGGAACCAATCGCCTGTTTTATTGGCAATCCCGTATTTCTCGCCAGGCTGTACCTGTTTGATAACATTGTGATCGGTACTGGGACCAGAACGAACATTGGTATCTGGATTCATGATCGTCACGTAAGGTCCGCTCGGAGTAGGGATGTCTGGTTGATTCACCGTAATGTGCCAGCCTGCCACCCAGCCAGTTTTTCCGGCAGCTGTATTGATGCGGTACCAGTCTCCTTGTTTTTCCAAAACAGTCAGCTTGCTTCCGACTGGAAGTGTAGCTTGGATGGCACTGGTTGTGTTCGGATCACTGCGCAGATTCAATCCGTCCGTTTTTACTGTAGCGGTTTGACTTGAAGAAGATGGTTGCCCAGTCGGAGGTTGTGTGCTGCCGTTTCCATTTTCGGGCAGAGTCGGTTGACTTGTGTCCGGGTTGGTTTGATCGGTGGAGAGCCAAGCATTGACTCCATCGTAAGGGAATTGAATCCAACCATTTTGTCTGTTCAAGACCGTGATCTTCTCGCCTGCATGTAGTTGACCGATAGCAGGTGTACTTGCATCTGGTGTGGCGTATACGTATGGAGCGAAATCCAAGGTCATGCTGGCTCCTTGTACAGCCGGAGGCTTCGTTTGTGAGCCTGTGCCCGCAGGATTGGTTGGTGGGGGTGTGCTGCCTGTAGAAGGAGGAGAAACTGCTTGTCCCGCACCTACTTCTTTTACAAGCCAGTTTGCGACCCAGCCTTTTGTTCCTGCATTTAGTTGAATTTGGAACCACTCGCCACTTTGTTGCACGATGGGGTAGCGCGTACCTGGATTGATTGTTTGAACGACTGCGTAAGTCTGTCCGGGTCCAGAACGAACATTGAGATTCATTGTGGTGCTCTCCACTTGCTTGGTAGATGCAGTTGCAGGTTTCTGTTGCTGTGTGCTGACGAGCCAGTTCGCTACCCAACCACTTTGGCCGTTCGGAAGCTTTACCTGAATCCAGTCATTTTTGGTGGAGATGACGGGCAGCACAGTATTGTTCGGCAGTGTGGTGACAATAGCGTCTTGGAGGCTTGGACCTGAACGGACATTGAGCTTGTCCACGGTGACCTGAACAGAACCGGCGGCCCAAGCTGCAGAAACGGGGAGGGAAATGGCACAGACGATAGTCAGGAGACTCCTCAGGAACTTTTGACGAACAAACACGATAGACATCCTTTCCGACAATAAGTAGCTTTTTGACTTCAATACGATCTTGCATGTTTTTACCAAAACAATCACTTCGCTATTTCTCCTGCTTTTTCCTGCAAAAAACGACAAAGTTCTGCATGCGTTCCCTGATTGCTTTTCAGCAGGCAAGGCAATACTAGATTTTACTAGATGCTAGTGCATACAGCTTTTCAGGAGGAATTCATCGTGAGGCAGTCAAAGAAGGAAACATTCGCGCAAGGATTGAATCGGCAGTTTTTCTCTGTCGATTTTCAAGACGATTTGGAAAAAGAAACGTCACAGCAAAATGTAGAAATGGCCCAAGATTTTCATCCAGGCTTGAGAGATATCCAACATCCTAGGCAAAAACGGTCATGACCGTTTTTGCCCACCGCAAGCGGTGTCATCCACATTAATGAAAAACGTCGAGTCGTTTTTCACAAACACCGAAAGTGACCTTGCACGGATGCCACAACTTGTCTAGTTGACCCGAGTAATTCTCGTCGGCTATGATGAGGAGTGGCATTTTTGAAAAAAGCAGGTGAACTCCATGATACAGATCATATGTGAGGGACACGCATTCGAGCGGGAACTCTCCTTAATTCTCGCGTTATTTTATGAAGATCCAGCGCTCGCCTTTGTACCCGAGTGGACAGGTGAGGCTGATTTGAAAATCAAGCTGGCATTGACCGTGCATGAAAATGGTGTAGTCGCTTCGGGAGAGTTATTCGACGGCAAACGAAGCATCTCCCATCAGGTGGAGAGAGACTACGTAGCACGTGATGAAAAAGCGATGAAAAAGACGGCCAAGCAAGCACTTTGCTATGCGCTGTTATTGATGCTGGAAGAATACACGGGCATGGAGCAAGGCTGGGGTATTTTGACTGGCATCCGTCCGACGAAACTGCTGCATCAGTTGCACGCCGCTGGTGTAGACAGACAGGAAGCACACAAGAGATTGCAGCAGGAAGTTATTTTGCGCCCATATAAGCTAAAGCTTTTGCAAGAGATTGTAGACAAACAGCTCTACGTTGTGCCTGATCTGTACCAGATTGACCGTGAGCTGTCTGTGTATATCGGCATCCCGTTTTGTCCGACGAAGTGTGCATACTGTACGTTTCCTGCTTATGCGATTCGCAGTCATACGGCTTCGGTTAATCCGTTTCTCGAAGGTCTTCATTACGAGATGGAGCGGATGGGGGAGTGGCTTCGCGCGAATGACCAGCGGATCACGTCCATTTATTTCGGTGGCGGAACCCCTACGAGTATTACCGCAGATGACATGAACCAGCTGTTTGAGACGATGCATCGTTCGTTCCCACACATGGGAGATGTGCGTGAATTGACGGTTGAGGCGGGAAGACCCGACACGATCACACGTGAAAAGCTCGATGTCATGAAGCAGTGGGAAGTGGATCGGATCAGCATTAATCCACAGTCGTTCACGCAGGAGACGCTCCAGGCAATCGGACGTCATCACACCGTCGAAGAGACGATTGAGAAATACCATCTGGCAATGGAGATGGGCTTGACCAATATTAATATGGACCTGATCATCGGCTTGCCAAACGAAGGAGTAGCCGAGTTGGCGCATAGTCTGCAAGAGGTAGAAAAGCTGATGCCTGCCTCTCTGACGGTTCATACGCTGTCATTCAAAAGAGCATCAGAAATGACGCAGAACAAAGATCGCTACAAGGTCGCCAGTCGGGATGAGATCAGCAAGATGATGGAGATGGCCTCGGAGTGGACCGCAGCGAATGGTTATGACCCATACTACTTGTATCGGCAAAAAAACATTTTGGGAAATCTGGAGAATGTCGGATATGCCAAGCCAGGGCAGGAGAGCATCTACAACATCATGATCATGGAAGAGGTGCAGACCATCCTTGGTCTTGGTTGCGGAGCGGTATCCAAGCTGATGGCTCCAGGTAGCGGCAAGCTGACGCGCTTTCCGAATCCGAAGGACCCGAAAACGTACAATGATACGTACAAGGTTCTGGTCGAAAATAAACTCCGTGATTTGGATGAGGTCTATTCAGGTGCGAGAACGGCTGGACAGGTATCTGGCAAGTAAGTGATGGATATACTGATCCTTAATAAAAAAAGTTTTACATGAGCGCCTGTTGACGGCAGTTGGCGGGTTTGCTATGATTCACATTAAGCTTTTTTATTGAATAGACAATGATCTGATGACGGGAACAAGTATCCAGGAACCGGATAACCAGAGAGGAAGCGCCGCGGCTGAGAGTGCTTTCATATAACGGCTTGGTGAATGACATCCCTGAAGACCGCAGTGAACGGCTGAAAGAAATTTCTTTCCCCAGTAACTGGCAGGCGTGTGCCGGCGTTAACGGCTAATAAGTGGGATAGCCTTTTGTGATGGAGGGCTATTCAAACAGGGTGGCACCACGGGAGTATAACCAGTCTCTCGTCCCTGACATGCGGCGAATTGCTAAATGTCAGGAGGCGAGGGGCTTTTTTATTTGACGATAAATAAGTTCCTTGATCCTGGAGGTTTGGCTTTAGCCCGAGTTTTTGAAAAGACATGGAGGTTCGAGAGGAATGACAAGAATCCAGATCCCACGCGGTACGCAGGATATCATGCCTGGTACTGTAGAGCTGTGGCACTACGTGGAGGCCAAGGCCCGCGATCTGTGTCGCCGCTCCAATTACGCGGAAATTCGCACGCCGTTGTTTGAGAGCACAGAGTTATTCCAACGAGGTGTAGGCGAGACGACTGACATCGTGGAAAAAGAAATGTACAGTGTAGCCAATCCGCGCAGTACGGATGCGCTCACGCTGCGTCCGGAAGGGACCGCGGGTGTTGTTCGCTCCTACGTGGAAAACAAGCTGTACGGTGTGCCTAATCAGCCTACCAAGCTGTACTACCTAGGACCGATGTTCCGCCACGAGCGTCCGCAAGCAGGCCGCTATCGCCAATTCGTCCAATTCGGTGCAGAAGCGATCGGTTCAAGCGATCCAGCGATCGATGCAGAAGTCATTGGCCTTGCGATTCGTCTGTATCAGGAGCTCGGATTGACAGGACTTTCTGTGGAATTGAACAGCGTAGGTACGGTAGAAGACCGGGCGCATCACCGTGAGCATTTGCTCGCACATTTGAACGGCGTTCGCTCCGAGCTGTGCGAGGATTGCCAATCTCGTATCGATCGCAACCCGCTGCGCGTGCTCGATTGCAAAAATGAAAAATGCAAAACATTGACGATGGATGCTCCGTCCATTTTGGACTACTTGAGCGAAGAGTCTGCCGCTCACTTTGAAGCAGTTCAAGGCTACTTGACTGCCCTGGGTATTCCATTTCATGTGAATCCGCGTTTGGTTCGCGGCTTGGACTACTACACACTGACCGCGTTTGAAATCAAAATGGCAGAGATCGGTGCGGTAGAAACGCTTTGCGGTGGTGGACGCTACAACGGACTTGTGGCAGAGCTGGGCGGCGACGATATGCCGGGCATCGGCTTCGCACTTAGTATCGAGCGTCTGCTGTTGGCTCTGGAAAAGCAAGGTGTTCAACTGCCGATCTCGGGTGGCATCGACTGCTTCGTAGTGGTGCAGACACCAGAAGCGAAGACAACCGCTTTCGTGCTGGTTGATCAATTGCGCCAAGCGGGAATCGCCGCTGAGCTGGATTATCTGGATCGGAAAATGAAAGCACAGCTCAAGCAAGCAGATCGTCTACAGGCTCGCTTCACGGCGATCATCGGTGAGTCTGAATTGGCGAATGGGACGGTTGTTCTAAAGGAAATGGCAACAGGCGAGCAACAAGAAGTGAAACGCGAGGAACTCGTTTCGGTACTCGCTGCAAAAGTGAATCAATAAAACAAATCGTTGGGGGAAATGATCATGTCTTGGCAATATCGCACCGTACATGGTGGAGAAGTAACAACAGCACACGTTGGGCAAGAAGTCGTACTGAACGGATGGGTACAAAAGCGTCGCGACCTTGGAGGCGTAATCTTCATCGACTTCCGTGACCGCACTGGCATCGTCCAAATCGTATTCAACCCGGAGTACAATAAAGAAGCATGGGAAGCGGCTGACAAAGTGCGTAGCGAATACGTACTGGTTGTAAAAGGGAAAGTCGTGAACCGTGCACCAGAAGCAATCAATCCGAAGCTGAAAACCGGCGAAGTAGAAGTGCACATCTCCGAAATTGAAATCCTGAACGATGCAAAAACGCCTCCGTTCCTGATTGAAGACGAGATCGATGTAGATGAACAAGTTCGTCTGAAATACCGCTACCTCGACTTGCGCCGTCCAGAAATGCAGCGCTCCCTGATTTTGCGCAGCAAAGCAGCGAAAGCTTTCCGTGACTACCTGGATGAGAACAACTTCCTGGAAATCGAAACACCTATTCTCCAGAAGAGCACTCCTGAGGGCGCACGTGACTACCTCGTACCTTCCCGTGTACATCCAGGCGAGTTTTACGCACTGCCGCAATCGCCACAGCTGTTCAAACAGCTTTTGATGGTATCCGGTTTGGAGCGCTATTACCAAATCGCTCGTTGCTTCCGTGACGAAGACCTGCGTGCTGACCGCCAGCCTGAATTTACCCAAATCGACATTGAGACCTCTTTCCTGTCTATGGAAGAAATTCTGCCGATGATGGAAAAGATGGTTGCTCACGTATTCAAGCAAACGGTTGGCGTAGATGTTCCAACTCCATTCCCTCGTCTCACGTATGCGGATGCAATGGCGCGTTACGGTTCTGACAAACCAGACGTACGCTTCGGCATGGAGCTGACAGACGTATCTGATCTGGTTGCGACAAGTGACTTTAAAGTGTTTGCGGCAGCAGTAGCTGGCGGCGGACAAGTAAAAGCGATCAACGCAAAAGGTTGCGGACACTACTCCCGCAAAGAAGCAGACGACCTGGGCAAATTCGCTTCCCGTTATGGCGCGAAAGGCTTAGCTTGGATAGGCTTCAAAGACGGCGAAATTAAAGGACCAATTGCGAAGTTCTTTAAAGAAGAAGAAATCAACGAGATGAAAGCACGCTTGGCGGTAGAAGAAGGCGACTTGCTCCTGTTCGTTGCTGACAAACCAAAAGTAGTAGCAGATGCATTGGGTGCCCTTCGTTCCAAGCTGGGTGCTGAACTTGGTCTCATTGACCAAAGCAAGTTCGCATTCCTCTGGGTAGTAGACTTCCCACTGGTTGAGTGGGATGAGGATGGAAAACGCTACGTTGCCCTGCACCATCCGTTTACTCGTCCAAAAGACGAAGACCTGCACCTGTTCGACACCGATCCAGGTCAAATGCGCGCACAAGCGTACGACATGGTTCTCAACGGATACGAGCTTGGCGGAGGTTCCATGCGGATCTACAAGCGCGACGTGCAAGAAAAAATGTTTACCGCACTTGGCTTCTCACCAGAAGAGGCACGTAAACAATTCGGCTTCCTCATGGATGCATTCGAGTACGGTACACCTCCACACGGTGGAATCGCTCTTGGCTTGGACCGTCTGATCATGCTCTTGGCTGGCCGCACCAACCTGCGTGAAGTCATCGCATTCCCGAAAACAGCAAGTGCAAGCGACCTGATGGTAAACGCTCCAGATGTAGTAGACGTAAAACAATTGAAAGAGCTGTCCATTGAAACAATTGTCACAGAAGATGAAAAGGTAGAAGCGTAATCGACTTGCGCAACTGCATTGCTCTTTGATACATTGGTAATACTATGATGAAAGCCCTGCGATGCTCGTGACATCCGATAGTTTTGAGCCACAAAGTTTGTATAGGGAGTTTTTCGTCCGTGATTGTAAAGGCATGCCTCCTTAGAGTGGACGTCTGTAACAGTTCGGCAAGACACCCACCTGCGATAAGCAGGTTCAAAACTAAGGAGCAACACGACATAATGGGGCTCCTTTTTTCTACTCTTCAATCCTACTTTTCCGATTGACTATAAGTCCGTGTTGAATAACCACAATAATCTCGCTTGCGAATGAAAGGTGACACGAAATATGCTTCATCAATTTTCTCGTTGTGAATTGGCCTTCGGTCCCGAAGGTTTGGAAAAAATGAAAAATAGCAGCGTTGCTGTATTAGGAATTGGTGGAGTCGGTTCCTTTACCGTGGAAGCACTTGCGCGTACAGGTGTAGGCAAGCTCGTTTTGGTGGATAAGGATGTAGTAGACATTACGAACATCAACCGCCAAATCCATGCGACGCTGAACACAGTCGGTCAAAAAAAGGCGGAGCTCATGAAGGAGCGTATTGCGACGATCAATCCAGAGTGCGAGGTCGTCACACTCAATATGTTCTACAATGAAGAAACAGCGGATGCGCTGTTTGAGCATGAACTGGATTACATCGTGGATGCCATGGATACCATGTCCGCAAAGCTCCATGTGATTAAGGAAGCGAAGCGTCGAAAAATCCCTATTATTTCTAGCATGGGTGCGGCCAACAAAATGGACCCGACTCGTTTTGAGGTTGCCGATATTTCCCAAACGAGTTATGATCCGATTGCAAAGGTCATTCGTCGTGAGCTGCGGAAAAGCGGTATCTACAAAGGAGTAAAAGTTGTATATTCCCGTGAGATTCCAGTAACTGTACGTGTAGATGTACGCGAACAGATCGTTTCCAACCCGAATTCACCGATTAGCAAAGTGCGGATGCCTCCAGCAAGCAATGCTTTCGTGCCTTCTGTGGCTGGTTTAATTTTGGCCAGTGTGGTGGCACGCGATATTTTGGAGTGGCAGCCTGTAAAAGGATAGTGGAAGATGGATGATTTATTCACGTTTGCCTACGACCAGCAAGGTGGCGGCAAACAGAAGCCATTGGCTGCACGGATGCGGCCGCAAACGATTCAAGATGTGATCGGGCAATCGCATATTTTGGCTCCAGGGATGCTACTCCGACGCGCGATTGAAGCAGATCAAGTATCCTCTGTCATTTTTTACGGACCTCCAGGTACAGGGAAAACAACACTGGCAAAAGTAATCGCCGGTACCACACGCACACATTTCTCCGAGTTAAATGCGGTTACGGCCGGTGTCGCTGACATCCGCAAAGTAGTGGATGCGGCAAAAGAGCGGCTCGTCATGGACAATCAGCGGACAACGTTGTTCGTAGACGAGATTCACCGCTTCAATAAATCGCAACAAGACGCCCTTCTTCCTTACGTGGAGGAAGGCACGATCATTTTGATCGGGGCTACGACGGAGAATCCTTTTTTCGAGGTGAACCCGGCGCTTTTGTCGCGTTCACAAGTGTTTTCCCTTCAATCGCTTTCTCATGAGGAATTGAAGCAGGTCATGGATCGGGCACTTACTGATGAAAAGAATGGATTGGCGGAACTATTTGTCACCGTAGAACCGGAAGCGGCAGAGCATTTGATTCAATACGCGGAAGGGGATGCCAGACGTTTGCTGAACGCATTGGAACTGGCAGTGACAACGACGCAACCAGGAGCGGATGGACGAATTACGGTGACCTTGGACGTCGCTGTAGAATCCATTCAGCGCAGGGCTGTACGTTACGATAAGAGTGGGGACAACCATTACGACACGATCTCCGCTTTCATTAAATCCATTCGTGGTTCTGATCCGGACGCAGCTCTTTACTGGTTGGCGAGAATGATTGATGCTGGAGAAGATCCGCGGTTCATTTCCCGCCGTTTGGTCATTTCGGCTTCAGAGGATATCGGAAATGCTGACCCGCAAGCGATCACAGTTGCGATTTCCTGCTTTCAGGCAGTAGAATTGGTGGGGATGCCTGAAGGGCGTATCCCTTTAGCACAAGCGACGACGTACCTGGCAACCGCCCCCAAAAGCAATGCCGCTTACAATGGAATTAATTCTGCGTTGGATCGTATTCGAACTGATGGTCACAAGCAAGTACCGATTCATCTGCGAGATTCTGCTTACAAGGGAGCTGCGAAGCTGGGACACGGTCAGGGATATCTGTATCCGCACAACTATCCATATGGGTATGTACCTCAACAGTATCTGCCTGACGGTGTAAACTACTCGTTCTACCAGCCAAAGGATCACGGCTATGAGCGTCACATTCGCCGCTTTCAGGAAGAAAGACAAAAGATGGATGAGCATGGATTGCCTAGGAAAAACTCCCCCGAATAATGGGGGAGCTAACATTTAAGTGCGGACGTTTCCGCCTGGTTTATTGGGCAAATCACCGTTTTCATTCGGTTGTTTGCTCTGCTCACTCGCACCGTAACGGGCTTTGTGAGCGATCGTGCCTGCGGGTTGGTCATACAAGGTTTCGGACGGGTGGTTGGGACCTCGTTCCGAGCGTTTGTTCGTTGCCATCTGCATTTCACCCCCTAAGATGTTAGTGTGTCCCACGATACAGAAGACATGTAGGGGGCGGGCGCGTATAACCGATACAAAGAGGAGAGTTGTTAACGTGAAGATTTCGACGAAAGGACGCTACGGGCTGACGATCATGATGGAATTGGCCAACCGTTGCGGAGAAGGGCCGACTTCACTAAGGAGCATCGCCCAAAAACACGATTTGTCCGAGCATTATTTGGAGCAATTGATTGCACCTCTGCGTAACGCAGGTTTGGTAAAAAGCATTCGTGGCGCATATGGCGGTTACGTCCTGGCGAAGCAGCCGGATGAGATTTCTGCTGGCGATGTGATTCGTGTGCTGGAAGGACCAATCAGCCCTGTGGAATTTGCAGAGGAAGAAGATCCGGCTAAGCGCTTTTTATGGCTGCGTATTCGGGATAGCATTTCTGCTGTTCTGGATTCGACTTCCCTTCAAGACTTGATCAGCTTTGAAGACGATAGTCCTGCCGATAATTATATGTTTTATATCTAGAATATAAGTTGGTAGAAGGTGAGAGCAGTGTCAGATCTATTGTATTTTGACCATGCAGCTACTACGCCGGTACATCCGCGTGTAGTTGCTGCTATGACTCCCTATTTGACTCAAGTATTCGGGAATCCATCCAGTGTCCATGGTGCAGGTCGTGAAGCGCGAAAAGCTTTGGAGCATGCGAGAGACGCGATTGCCGACTTTATGGATGCGGATCCGCAATCGCTCATCTTTACGAGTGGCGGGACAGAAGCGGACAATATGGCGATCATCGGTGCTGCAATGGCACAGCGCGAACGTGGTCGTCACATCATTACTTCACAAATCGAGCACCATGCAGTCTTGCATACTTGTGAATTTTTGGAGCAGGCTGGATTTGAAGTGACGTACTTGCCTGTTGATCAGACAGGCATGGTCCGTTTGGATGACCTGAAACAAGCAGTTCGCCCGGATACGGTACTGGTGTCCATTATGTACGGGAACAACGAAGTGGGAACGATCCAGCCAATCGAGGAAATCGGTACCTTCCTGCGGGAAAAAGGAATTGTTTTTCATACCGATGCTGTACAGGCTTTTGGTGTACTGCCTGTCCATGCACGGAAGCTGCCTGTTGATATGCTCTCGGTATCTGCCCATAAAATTAATGGTCCAAAGGGAGTCGGCGCATTGTATATAGCGCGTAAGGTTCCGTTTTCCCCGATTTTGCACGGCGGTTCACAAGAACGCAAACGCAGAGCAGGAACGGAAAATCTGGCTGGGATTGTTGGTTTTGCTGAAGCGACAAAGGTCGCTGGCGAGGAAATGGCCGAGCGGGTTGAAAAGTATGAGCAGATGAAAGCCACGATGATCGCAGTCTGGCGGGAAGCAGGAATTACGTTCTGCCTGAATGGACATAGCGAGCAGTCATTGCCACATATTTTAAATGTGTCCTTCCCAGGTACACATACAGAAACCATGCTGATGAATCTGGATATCGCCAAGATTGCAGCAGCGAGTGGCTCAGCTTGTACATCCGGATCATTAGAGCTGTCACACGTTCTCAAAGCGATGCACTTGGACGAGAAGATTGTTTATTCAGCCATTCGGTTTAGCTTTGGGATTACGAATACAGTGGAAGAGGCGAAGCAGGCTGCTACAGCGGTTGCTGCGATTGTAAAGCGCTTGGTACGCGAATAACGAAGGAAGAAAGCCGTTTGGTTGAAGCCAAGCGGTTTTTTTATTTGAGCAAAAGCGGGTTTCTTATGGGAGTTTGTGGTGAATTGTGGAAGAGGATGGTAGAATGATTCTGTGGGACTAATCCTGAAGAACTATATAATTTCGGATCATCCGATAAGGAGAGGACTTTCATGTTGGCCAGACGCTACTCTATTCGCTACAAACTGGTGTTTACGATACTCATCCTAACCATGCTTCCATTAATGGTCGTCGGCTATATCCAATTTGAAAATGCACGCAGCGCGCTATACAAGCTGGCTGTATCTGACTTGCAATATATAACGGAAATGAAGGCACGTGAGCTTTCGATTTACGCCCAAGATGCAACGATTAGTGAGGAAAACAGACAGAAGATTACTGAAATAACGCGTGAGGTGGCCGAACGGTATTATAAGCCAAATGGTATGGTTGGCTACGCCTATATCTTGGATGAGAGTGGAATCGCAATTTTTCATCCAGACCCGAAAGTCGAGAATACCTCCTTGGCGAATGAAGAATTCACGCAAGTCATGCTCGCCCAAAAAAACGGCTGGATCGAATATGAATTCGGTGGCTCTACCAAAGTGGCGGCGTATAAGCAGCTGCCGAATGGGTGGATTCTTGCCATTGGCAGCTATGAGAATGATTTGCTGACGACAATTGAGAGCAGTCGTCCGATGATGTTTCTCCTCAACCTGATAAGCGCTATATTAGCGCTGGTAACGGGTATTTTTATTGTCAACAAGCTGGTTCGGCCACTAAAAGAGCTGGTATTGGCAATGAAGCGTGCAGAGACAGGAGATTTGACCACGCAAGTGACTGTCCATTCCCGGGACGAGCTTGGGGAATTATCGGCGATGTACAATGAGATGATGGGGGTATTTCGCAGCATGGTCAACGAGGTGCAGCGAGTAGCCCAACAGGTAGCGGCAGCTTCGGAAGAATTAACAGCGAGTGCGACAGAAAGTGCACGTGCCTCCGAACAGATTTCCATGGCTTCTTCGGAAATCGCTACAGGTTCCGAACAACAAAAACAAACGGTGACGGATACGGTGCGCTTTTTGTCTCGCATCGGTGGAGATATCCAACTCATTGCAGCCTCGACTTCTCAAGTAAATGCTGATGCGACAGACGCGAATCGATTGGCACAGCTTGGTGAAGGCAAGCTGCAAGAGCTCGTACAAGAAATGGATCAAATCACGGATCATGCCCGTAGTACGGAGCAGGTTATCCGCGAGCTTGGCTCTCAATCCGAGCAAATCATCGGAATCATCACGATCATTCGTCAAATATCCAACCAGACGAATCTATTGGCTTTGAATGCTGCCATCGAGGCTGCACGGGCGGGTGAACAGGGACGCGGCTTTGCGGTTGTTGCCCAGGAGGTGCGTAAGCTGGCGGAGCAATCGGGTGGGGCTGCAGAAGAGATCACAGGCTTGATTCATACGATCCATACGGATATTCTCGCGGCGGTATCTGCAATGGGAACGACGGCAGTCGCTATACAGGATGGACGCGAAGGAGTGGCCCAGGCAGGAGACAGCTTCCAGCAAATATTGGTAGCCGTTCAAGACGTCAGTCAGCAAGTACATCGTATGAACGATGCAGCCCAAGCGATTCATCGCGATACAGTCCAATTGGTGAGTCACTCCGAAAAAATAGCTGGACTTGCGGAAACGGCGGCCAGAGATACGCAGGAAGTGGCAGCAGCGTCTGAAGAACAGTCAGCAACCTCTGAGGAAATGACGGCAGCATCAGAAACGCTTGCGAAAATGGCCGAGCAGTTGTCAGAACAAGTAAAACGATTTACAATTTAAGACGAGCATATGAAAAATCCACTTTCAAGAGAAGTGGATTTTTCCTTTCTGGAACGGTTTTTATGTAAGGAGGCGTTTAGATGGACGAGCAGCAGTCAATCTCGCTGTTTGCGGAAAACTTCATTCGAGGATTTGTTTCTCAAGAAATTTTTTACAAAGAAGAAACATGGTACGGAGTTATCCGTCTAAAGATAGAAGAGACTACCGAATCGATTAAAGAATCGGAAGTTATTATTGTTGGTAATTTTCCTCGTCCGCACCCAGATGAGCTTTATACCTTTTACGGTGAATGGAAGACACACCCTCGTTTTGGGCAGCAGTACGTAGCAAAGCGCTATGAACGTGAAACACCGAAAACATTGGCTGGGGTTGAGCGATACTTAGCCAGTGGCTTGTTTCAAGGGATCGGAAAGAAGATGGCCAAACGGATTGTCGAGCAGCTTGGCGTAGATGCGCTGTCGATTATCGCGGATTTCCCAGAGCGATTGGCTGAGGTACAAGGTATTTCTGAACAACGTGCCAAAACGATCTACGATTCAGTGGTCGAGCATCGTTCCTTGGAAAGTGCCATGGTTTTCTTGTACGACTTCGGCATTGGTGTAAACATGGCGCTGCGTATTTATCAGACCTACAAGCTGGAAACGATGACAGTGCTGAAGGAAGAGCCTTACCGGTTGATCGAGGATGTCGTAGGAATCGGCTTTAAGCGAGCAGATGACATTGCGCGAGCAACTGGAATCGCAGCTTCCTCAGAAGAACGTGTGAAGGCGGCGGCTCTCTTTGTTTTGCAGGAGGCTTCGTATTCAGAAGGACATGTTTATTTACCTGTGGAGGAGCTTTGTGAAAAAACGCTACGCCTGCTCGAAGAGTGCGGGGGGCACGTCTTTTCTGGCGACGATATTCAACTGGCAGTGGAAGGCCTGTTTGTGTCGAGCAAAATTGCCTGGGAAGATGAGCGGGTGTATTTGCCCTCGCTGTTTTTTGCCGAGCTCGGTCTTGCCAAAAGACTGCGTCACTTCGCTGCCAGGGATGAGTTCGGTACGTTCCCGACCTCGGAATTTTACAGTGCGTTAGGGGCGGTCGAGGATGAGCTAGGGATTACGTATGCCCAGACACAGCGTGATGCCATTGAACAGGCGATCAAAGCAGGTCTGATGCTTTTGACAGGGGGGCCTGGAACGGGGAAAACGACAGTCATTCGTGGGATTTGTCGTGTTTTTTCTCAGCTTCATGGATTGTCTCTGGACTTGAAAAAATACAACGAAGAAAATCCGTTTCCGATCATTCTTGTCGCTCCTACTGGACGTGCAGCAAAACGAATGACAGAGACTACGGGTTTACCAGCAATGACCATCCATCGCTTGCTCGGCTACAAAGGGGAGAGCTTCGAGCATGACGCGGAGCATCCAATCCGCGGGCGGTTATTAATTGTGGATGAAATGTCCATGGTCGATATCTGGCTCGCGAATCAATTGTTTCGAGCGGTCCCAGATGACATGCAGATCATCATGGTAGGTGACCCTGATCAGTTACCTTCCGTAGGACCAGGCAACGTCCTGTTGGATATGATTCGATCTGGATTGCTGCCGTTGGTACAGCTGACAGAAATTTATCGGCAAGCAGAAGAGTCTACCATTATTCGGTTGGCCCATGATGTACGTAAGGGGAATGTACCGGCAGATTTGCTTCACACCACCCCGGATCGGCGATTCTTCACAAGTTTGCCACAAGAAGTTCCGGAAGCAGTGAAACAAATTTGCTTCGGAGCCGTAAAAAAAGGATATACGGCAAAAGATGTTCAGGTATTAGCCCCTATCTATAAAGGTAATGCCGGTGTGAACCGGTTGAATGAGGAATTGCAAGAGTTGTTTAATCCGAAAACGCCGCAAAAGCGTGAAGTTACTTTCGGAGAGACGACTTTCCGTACAGGAGACAAGGTTCTGCAATTGGTGAACAATGCTGAAGAACAGGTGTTTAACGGTGACATGGGTGAGATCGTCGCCATCTTTTTCCCGAATGAAAATGCGGAGAACCAGGAGATGCTGGTCGCTGCCTTTGATAACCGGGAAGTGGTGTACAAGCGTTCGGATTATCATCAGCTGACGCTTGCTTACTGCTGCTCGGTTCATAAGTCTCAAGGCAGCGAATTTCCGATTGTGATCATGCCGTTTGTCAAAAGCTACTATCGTATGCTCAGACGCAAGCTGGTCTATACCGGGATTACCCGGAGCAAATCATTCCTCATCATGTGTGGAGAGCCGGATGCGTTCCGTGCTGCTGTAGAGTCTGATGAGGAGGGGGTACGGTACAGCTACTTGGAGGAACGGCTGAAGCAAGAGTGAAGTTGGAACCATTTGCGCCGAATGGACATGTCCATTTCGCCTGATACTAACAAGGCGGAAGGGGGATGTCCCACATGCGCAAGGCAATGGATGCAGTCGGATTGCCAGTTGTTTGCCTTCAAACAGGGGAGACGATTGGAACCGTGCGTGACATTCTTTGCGACGCCACTTGGCATGTACGAGGAGTCTTGCTGAGCGAACAGGGCTGGTTCCAATCAGGTACCTATATTCCTACCGAACATATTCATGCGGTCGGGGAGTCCTGCCTTACCGTATCGGGAAAAGACGCGATCACGCCCTTACCTCATCTCGCCGGACTAGAGCCTGTCGGCATTGTGACGGGAAAGACGAAGCTAAAAGGAAAAGCGGTGATTACCGCATCCGGAGAGTGTTTGGGGAGGCTGGAAGACGTTTACTTTTCAGCCAACTGGGAGAAACTTGTAGGGTACGAACTATCGAATGGCTGGTTTGCAGATATTACGGAAGGACGAAAGCGCCTCCCTGCACCAGCATCCGTTATCGTCGGGGAAGAGAACCTGATCGTGCCGGACTAGTTCGTGGCCAGGCGTGAAAGGGAGGAAAAGCGTGATGCGTGTCATATGCCCGAATTGCAGTTCCAAAGACGTAGGAAAGATTGGAACCAATCAATACTATTGCTGGAACTGCTTTATAGAAATGAGCGTTTCCAATGAGCAGATCGCTTCTGTCTACCAAGTTGAGGAAGATGGATCCTTGCATTCGCTCAACGATCTGTTTATTGAGGATCAGACAGTAACCGCTCACTTGAATATGTAGTGGATTTGAGCGGCAAAACCAATGGAGGTGGCACGCTTGTTCACTCGAAGCCTGTTGCGGGTTCTTGCCACAAGCGGAATTGTGGCGATCATTGGCTATTGGATGGCTCCGCGACGTCGCAGTCGGTTTTCATTGAATTGGAATCAGTTGCCCTTCTCCATGCGTGATGTGACGCGTATGTGGAAATCAGGTCGCAAGCTGATGCGTGCCGTTACTCGTTAACACAATTGGAACGTAAATAAACACCCGAACATAAACTGTGTTCGGGTGCTTTTTTTTCGACATACATGAAAAAAGCTCCGTCGCGGAAACGACGGAGTCTTGTTTTGCATTAAGATTGTTCTGCCAAGCGTTTTTGCTGTTGGCTTTTCATGCGTCCGATCAAGAGGACACCAACCACAACAGCTACGATGAATACCCATTTTACCCAAGGGTAAGATGCAAAGAACGGTGCGAGGAACTTTTCGCTTGTTACCATGCCCGCAGCGGTATACGCCAATACAGCAGAACCGATATAAATGACAACCGGATATTTTTCGATCAGCTTCAAGATCAATGTGCTACCCCATACCATGATCGGAACACTGATGATCAAGCCGATAACTACCAGAAGGAAATCACCGTGTGCTGCACCTGCTACAGCGATAACGTTATCCAAGCCCATAACGGTGTCGGCAACGATAATCGTCCAAATCGCTGCACCAAGAGTACCACTTGCTTTCATATTATCATGACCATTATCTTGAGTCAGCAACTTGAGGGCGATCCAGATGAGAATCAAACCACCTACAAGCAGCAGACCAGGAATTTTCAGCAACCAAACAACCGCTAATGTCGCCAGCGCGCGAATGACAATCGCACCAACCGTTCCCCAAATGATCGCTTGCTTTTGCTGATGCGCAGGCAGGTTGCGAGCGGCCATCCCGATGACGAGCGCGTTGTCCCCGGCCAGCACCAGGTCGATGATGATAATAGAGAGTAATGCAGTCCAAAACTCAGGTGTTAACAATAAATCCATTTCTCTTCCTCCTCCTAATCCATTTTGGAAGCGAATAATCCGCTGGCCGTTTTCTTGATACCTCCTATAGTGTGTGTAAAGGGGCGAAAAAGAAAACGACCTTTCCCGGGACAGGCAAAGGTCGTTTGAAAAACAAAAATAGACCTTTTACCTGTTCGGCAAAGGTCTTGCTTACAACATTTTCGTAAATGTTGCCAACATAGCCGGGGAAAAATCCCGTAATGACGACTATGTTGCGAAAAAGCTACTCCCCTTTGGAGATATCCTCTTGTAATTACATACTACTGAACACGAAATTGTGTGTCAATAGGTTACATGAAATTAATGTGAATGAGACAAGCTAAAAAAGATGTACTCAATAGGGAGGAGTTGGGGAACGTGGATGAACTTCGGCGAAGTCGTCTATTTGCTGCTGCTGTTTGGCTCATCGCACTTTTGGTCATAGGCAATCTGCTTTGGCTGCTCCGACCAGTCCTGTCACAGTTGTTTTCGCTCATAAAGGAAGTGCTCGTTCCTGTCATATTGGGACTCGTCATTGCTTACTTACTCCATCCGATTGTGCAATTGCTGGAAAAAAGAAGGGTTCCGCGCTTAATGGCAGTCCTACTCATTTATGGATCGTTTGTATTGGTGATTACCATTGCAATCATTAATGCGATTCCAGTTTTCACGAAACAATTGGTGGAGCTGTCAGACGATATTCCCCGGCTGATGGATTGGTACTATACATGGATGAGTGAGTGGGAGGCACGAAAGTATTTCTTGCCGGATAGCATCTCGAAGGGTGTGGACCGGGTGATCATCCAGTCGAATGAGGGGATGTCTCATTCTGTAGCGAAAATCGTGGATAACGCTCGTCATTCAATGGGAAAGCTATTTGCCTTTGCTATCGTGCCGTTTATCGCTTTTTACTTTTTGAAAGATATGAAGCAATTGCATGAGACGGGGATGGCGGTTGTTCCGAAGGCTTATCGGAAGCAAGTGCTGATCGTCCTGCGGGATATTAATGAATCCTTGGGCAAATACATACATGGACAAATGATTGTAGCCCTGATCGTAGGGGGGGTCGCATACTTGGGCTACAGGTGGATCGGCATGCCGTATCCTTTTGTACTGGCTGCATTCGTATGTCTCACCAACATCATTCCCTATATCGGACCATTGATTGGGGCGGCACCAGCAGTTGTGATCGCGATTACGATTTCCACCAAGACACTACTACTCGTCGTCGTTGTCAATCTCATCATTCAGATCGTGGAAGGGAACATACTGTCTCCCAACATCGTTGGTCGTTCTTTGCATTTACACCCGCTTCTCATTATATTGGCACTGCTGGTAGGGGAGACCGTAGGGGGGATCATCGGGCTTATCGTTGCTGTCCCGATTCTTGCCGTCTGCAAAGTGATCGTCAGCCGAATCGCTGTCATGATGCATGAAAGTTGACAGTGATCAGGTAAAATATTTATAATATGGACAAAGTGATTTATGTGAAATCAATGAGGGAACGAGTATGTTGCAGACCTTTTACAGAGAGGACGCTCCATGGTTGAGAGGGCGACCAAAAGAAGAGCAGCAGAAGGCTACTCCTAAGACCGGGCAAAACCCGGCGGCTTGGCACCGTTAGACGCCACTTAAGCGACAGGCCTTGGCTCAGATACGTGTAGCGAGCCTGTAAGCAGGGTGGTACCGCGAGAAAATCAGTTCTCGTCCCTGAGGGGATGGGGGCTTTTTTTATTTTTAGATGAGGAGAATGTAGATGAAGAAACTGACAGGCAATCAAATCCGCCAGATGTTCCTCGACTTTTTTGTAGAAAAAGGACATCGCATTGAGCCTAGCGCTCCATTGGTTCCAATCGACGATCCTACCCTTCTGTGGATCAATAGCGGTGTGGCGACCCTCAAGAAATATTTTGACGGCCGCATCATCCCGGACAACCCGCGCATCACGAATTCGCAAAAGTCTATTCGTACCAACGATATTGAAAATGTGGGACGTACTGCTCGCCATCATACCTTTTTCGAAATGCTGGGTAACTTCTCTATTGGGGAGTACTTCAAGGAAGAAGCGATTGAATGGGCTTGGGAGTTTCTGACGAGCCCAAAATGGATCGGCTTTGATCCGGAGCTGCTCTCCGTTACCATTCACCCAGAGGACGAAGAAGCATTTGAGCTGTGGAGCAAGAAAATCGGTGTTCCAGAAGAGCGAATCATCCGACTGGAGGGCAACTTCTGGGATATCGGAGAAGGCCCGAGCGGACCGAACACGGAGATTTTCTATGACCGTGGAGAAGCATTCGGAAACGACTCGAGCGACCCTGAGCTGTACCCAGGTGGGGAGAACGAGCGTTATCTAGAAGTATGGAACCTGGTATTCTCCCAGTTCAACCACAATCCAGACGGTACCTACACGCCGCTGCCTAAGAAGAACATTGATACGGGGATGGGTCTTGAGCGCATGGCGTCTGTCATCCAAGGCGTAGATAACAATTTTGAGACAGACTTGCTGTTCCCTCTGATCGAAAAGACCACGGAAATCTCCGGTGTGAAGTATAAAACAAGCCCTGAGATGGATGTAGCCTTGAAGGTAATCGCTGACCATGCACGTACGGTTGCGTTTGCGATCGGTGACGGCGCGCTTCCATCCAATGAAGGACGTGGCTATGTCATTCGCCGTCTGCTTCGCCGTGCCGTACGTATGGGGAAAAAGCTGGGCGTAGAGAAGCCATTCCTGTACAGCATGACTGAGACGGTAGGCACAATGATGGGCGAATTCTACCCAGAGGTTGTCCAAAAGCGTGCGTTCATCGAAAAAGTTATTCGTGCCGAGGAAGATCGTTTCCACGAGACACTGAACGACGGTCTGGCGATCCTGTCTGACATGGTGAAGGCAGCAAAAGAAAGCGGAAAGACACAACTGTCTGGTCAAGATGTGTTCAAAATGTACGATACTTACGGATTCCCTGTTGATTTGACGGAAGACTTCGCAGACGAGCAAGGACTGACTGTCGATCGCGATGGCTTTGATCAAGCAATGGAAGAACAGCGTGAGCGTGCACGTGCAGCACGTCAAGATGTAGACAGCATGCAAATCCAAGGTGGTCCATTGTCTGATTTGACGGTTACGAGCCAATTTGTTGGTTATACTGAATTGGTAGCAACAGGTAAAGTTGAAGCAATTATTTTGGACAACCAGCTGGTAGAAGAAGCAGAAGAAGGTCAAACCGTACAAGTCGTTTTGAGCCAAACCCCTTTCTATGCAGAAAGCGGCGGTCAGATCAATGACGAAGGTTTCCTGATTTCTGATGTCGTGAAAGCACGTGTGACAGATGTACAAAAAGGACCAATGGGTCAAAACGTACATTCCGTCATCGTCGAAGCAGGTACCCTGCGTAAAGGCGCTGAGATTCGCGCGGAAGTAAACCGTGAAGCACGTCTGGCTATCACACAAAACCATACAGCGACTCACTTGCTGCACCAAGCACTCAAGGATGTACTGGGAACGCATGTTAATCAGGCAGGCTCCTTGGTAGCACCAGAGCGTCTCCGTTTTGACTTTACTCACATTAGCTCCATTACGCCAGAAGAGCTGGAGCGTATCGAAGCAATCGTGAATGAAAAAGTGTGGGCAAACCTGAGTGTCGAGATCTCCAACAAAGCGTTGGCTGAGGCAAAAGCTATGGGTGCGATGGCGTTGTTCGGTGAAAAATATGGCGATGTTGTACGCGTTGTAAAAGTCGGCGAATATAGCCTGGAGCTGTGCGGCGGATGCCATGTGAACAATACCGCGGAAATCGGTCTGTTCAAGCTGGTTAGCGAGAGCGGTATCGGTGCAGGTACGCGCCGGATCGAAGCAGTAACAGGACGCGGCGCTTATCAGTTCTTGAACCAGCAGTTCACTACACTCAAAGAAGTGGCGCAAGCACTCAAAGCACCAGTACTGGCTGAAGCACCTGCACGTGTAGAAGGTCTGCAACAACAATTGAAAGAAGTACAGCGCGAAAACGAGTCCCTGCGTGCAAAACTGGGGAACATCGAGGCAGCATCGTTGACGGATAAACTCCAACAAGTAGACGGCATGAATGTACTGGCTGCACGTGTTTCCGCTGTCGATATGGACAACCTGCGCGGTATGGTGGACGAGCTGAAAAACAAACTCGGCTCCGCTGTCATTGTGTTGGGTGCGGTCGATGGCGACAAGGTGAACCTCGTTGCAGGTGTAACCAAAGATCTCATGGATCAAGGCATTCACGCTGGTAAGATCATCAAGGAAGTCGCAACGCGTTGCGGTGGCGGCGGTGGTGGACGTCCTGACATGGCGCAAGCCGGTGGTAAGGACCCATCCAAGCTACAAGAAGCACTGGATGCTGTGGTTGACTTCGTAAAGAGTCAAGCAGTAGCGAAATAGTGCGATTGCGCGAGAAATTTGTACAATCGACAAGGAGTAAATGAAATCCGAGTCGAATACAGAAAGAGTATGTAATAAAAAAGAGTCTCAAAGGAAATCGAGGTGTTGATTGTGAGTTCGTTGGATAATACCATGAAATTCACGGTGCCCAAGGAAGCGAATGCGGCGGATGTGCAAGAAACATTGACAGAGGTGTACAAAGCCCTGCAGGAAAAAGGATACAACCCGATCACCCAGATCGTCGGTTACTTGCTTTCTGGCGACCCGGCGTTTATCCCACGCCACAACAACGCGCGGAGCCTGATCGGCAAATTGGAACGGGACAAAATCATAGAAGAGTTGGTGACCGTTTACTTGTCAGAGCGCAAGTAGACCTAAAACGATGACACGATTGATGGGGTTGGATGTAGGCGACAAGACGATTGGAGTGGCTGTCAGCGATGAGCTGGGATGGACTGCGCAAGGAGTAGAGACCATCAAGCGACAATCCAAGGAAAAGGATCTTGCCCGCCTGAGCGAATTAGTTTCGCAGTATCAAATTGGGGCTTTCGTCGTTGGTTTGCCCAAAAACATGAACGGAACCATAGGCCCGCGTGCTGAAATGTGTCAAGCATTTGGCAAGCTTTTGGAGGAACGCACGTCTCTTCCTGTCCACATGTGGGACGAACGCTTGACGACGATGGCGGCAGAGCGTATGCTGATCTCTGCTGATGTCAGCCGTCAAAAGCGGAAGACAGTGATAGATAAAATGGCGGCCACTTTCATCCTCCAAGGATATATGGACGCGAAATCGAGGTGACCACAATGAGTGAAGAGATGATGGAAGAGTTCGAAGTGGGCGATGTGATCGCGCTGACGGAAGAAGGTACCGAGGTACCGCGAGATTTTCGTATCATGTACATTTTTGACATTGAAGACCGCAGCTATTTGGTGCTCGTACCAGTAGATCAGGAAGAGGAAGAAGAGTACGAGGTTCACTTCCTGCGTTATGACGGTACAGACATGCTCCAGCCAATCGAGGATGATGAAGAGTGGGAGCAAGTAGAAGCTACCTTCGAAACTCTGATTGCTGATTTGGAGAAAGACGGAATTTAATAGATTCGTGGCAAGAGGGTCCGCAACTGACGGGCTCTCTTTTTTGTTTGTCTTTTTTCGCCAAAATCACCCATGAAGTGACAGGTGGATAAGCCTCTTGTATAATGAATGGGATGGAGATAAAGAGACCCTAAAGGGAGGATTTCTAGCTTGAAACCAATGTCAGCGAAGCCTGATTTTAACCCCGGCCGCCCAGTGGCGCATCGACGCAGACGCGGCGGAAGAATTGTGATGTGGCTGGTTGCCTTGTTTTTATTGATCATTTTGGCTGCGGGGGGAGCAGCGTGGTACGTGTACCAGCAATTACAGCCGGTTGCAGGTGAACAAACGGTGAAGAACGTGGCGATTCCGTCCGGTTCATCCGTACAAAAAATCGGTCGACTACTGGAAGAACAAGGTCTGATCCGAAATGCCGATGTATTTAATTACTACGTGAAGTATAAAGGTGTGGCGCCTGAGCTTAAGGCGGGAGAATACCAATTTACGACTGGGCAAGCCATCGACGAGATACTAACAGCCATGGTGGAAGGAAACACGGTGATCAATGCGAACCGCTTTACGATCCCAGAAGGCTGGAATGTCGAACAGATCGCAGATCATCTCGATAAAGAAGGCATTGTAGAGAAGGCGGCATTCTTAAAAGAAGTAAATGAAGGTAAATTCCCCGACTATCCTTTTGTCGCAGCCATACCGAAACATGCAGACCGAAAACATCGTTTGGAAGGGTATTTGTTCCCGGAAACGTATGAGGTGGACAAAGACGCTACGGCACATGATGTCGTTTCGCGTATGCTGGCTCAATTCCAAAAGGAATGGAACCTGGAGTGGACAGAGCAGTTGAAGCAGTACGATTTAACATTGGATGAAGCGGTTAATCTCGCATCGATCGTTGAGCGTGAAGTAACTGCAGACAAAGAGCGCCCACTTGTAGCAGGCGTGTACTACAATCGGATTCGCGACAAATGGCCGTTGCAGGCAGATGCTACCGTCCAATTTGTTCTCGGCAAACAACGAGACCGTCTGACCTTCGAGGACCTGAAAGTAAAAAGCCCGTACAACACGTACACGAATCCTGGACTGCCACCGGGGCCGATTGCTAGCCCAGGCAGAGCTTCGCTTGAAGCAGTGGTGAATCCGGCTAAACATGATTACTTTTTCTACGTGACGAAAAAAGATGGAACGTCTGAGCATTACTTTTCCAAAACACTGCAAGAGCATGAAGCGAATGATAAGAAAAGCAGGGGAAACTAACCAAGTTTCCTCTTTTTTTTTGGCATGCGATCAACGGCGCTTGACGTAGCCAAGTTTTCCTAAGGTGTGCTATAATAATTCGGTTGTAACGAAAGAGGAGTGAAATCATGATTACCAATCCGGCAATTGACGACTACGTGTCAAGCCTGGTTCCCGAGCGTTCTCCGCTGCTCAAGCGACTGGAGCAGGAGGCGGCAGAGGAAAATATTCCGATTGTGCAGCTCCCATCCGCTCAAGTCATGCGGATGTTGTTATTGCTGCATCGTCCCAAAGCGATTCTTGAAGTGGGAACGGCAATTGGCTATTCCACCATTTGGCTTGCAGAAGCTGCACCGGAAGCGCGAATTGTCACGATGGACATAGATGAAGATCGATTGGTGAGAGCACGGGCAAATATAAAAGAAGCAGGATGTGCAGACCGTGTGGAGATTCTCTCACGTGATGCCACCTTAGGGCTGCCGGAGTCGTATCAATTTGACTGCTTGTTTATCGATGCGGCGAAAGGTCAGTATCGAGCATTCCTCGATTTGTATCTACCGCTTCTACGTGAAGGCGGTTTGGTAATCAGCGACAATGTCCTGTTCCGCGGATTAGTGGCGACCCCTGAAGAAGCGGGCAAGCGCCAGCGTCCAATGGTGGACAAGCTGCTTTCTTATAATGCACATCTGATGGAGCGTCCTGATTTAGAGACGACGTTTATCCCAGTAGGAGACGGGCTGGCCATCAGTCTGAAAAAGAAATAAAAACATAGGGTCGTAAACGTGTAAAGCATCATGAGAAAGGGGACATGAAGCATGGGTAACCCCGTATTGATTGGGGTAGCGGGAGGCAGTGGTTCTGGAAAAACGACTGTAGCAAAGGAGCTGTACCGCCAGTTCCAAAATGATAGTGTAACGATGATTGAGCAGGACTCCTACTACAAGGATCAAAGCCATTTGAGCCCAGAAGAGCGGGCGTTGACTAACTACGACCATCCATTCGCTTTTGACAATGATCTGTTGCTTGCGCATTTGCAGGAGCTGATGCAAGGAAAAGCGATCCAAAAACCGATTTACGACTTCAAGGAGCATAACCGCAAGGCGGAGCAAATCCAGGTCGACCCGAAGGATGTCATCATTCTGGAAGGAATGCTGATTCTGGAGGATGAGCGGATTCGTGATTTGATGGATATCAAGGTATTCGTCGATACCGATGCGGACGTGCGTATTGTACGCCGAATCGTACGTGACATCGAAGAGCGCGGTCGTTCCCTCGATTCTGTTGTAACACAGTACTTAAACGTCGTTCGACCGATGCATTTGCAGTTTATTGAGCCGACCAAAAGATATGCAGACGTCATCATCCCAGAGGGCGGCTACAACCGAGTAGCATTGGATCTGTTATCCACAAAGATCAGCAATATTTTGCTGGAGAAGCAACAATTCGCCAATCAATCCTAAACACCTAAAAGTGCACCGTGACGTACGGTGTGCTTTTTTCTTTGTTCGTTGTTTCTGTCGCGGATATTCCGGCAATACTGGTGAAAAAAGCCAGGGAGGGAATTCGATGCAGCTGGATCGACGAATCAAAAGACGTCACTTTCTTGTACTGCTGTCCATGTCGTTGTTATGGCTCGGTTTGGTCGTGCGATTGTGGTGGATTCAACTCGGTTCGCCCCATCGATTTTCCAGGCATGGCGTTGATTTGGTAAAGGCAGCCGTAAAGCAAAGGCAGCAAAGCATCGTGCTGCATAGCGGGCGTGGCGATATCGTGGATCGAAATGGATACGCCTTTACTGGAGAAGAGCATCTCGCCTTGATATTGTTCCCGTTGGCGCGTGGGAGCTTGCAAGGAACAGATGGCTTGCAGCGATTGGCTCAAATAACCGGAGAAGCCAAGGAACGGCTGTCGGAGACCATGGAAGGGGCAAAAGCGCCGCTGCTCATGCGAGAGGAGTCAGGCAAGCTGGTGATGCTCACAGAGCGGCAGGCCGAGGAAATCAATGCACTTGCCATTCCGGGAGTTGTGGCATTGGCGGTGACAGAGCGATACCGCGCTGATGAAGTAGCCAAGCATCTGATTGGTTTTATCCATAAAAACCCCGGCATGGTGCAGAAGCTGTATCCAGATGAATGGTCCAGTGGCAAAATGAATGCCGAGAGCACGGTGGGGGCATCTGGTCTGGAGCGAAGTTTTGACCGATTTTTACAGGGGGTAGAGCCGTCTGTCTTGTCCTATTACGTAGATGGACACGGACAACCGCTCCGAGGGCTGGATATTCGCTATACGAAGCAATCGAATCAATACTATCCGTTGTCATTAACGACTACTTTGGATGCAGCAATCCAACGAAGCATGGAGGCAGCAGCCGATCAAGTAGGGTTAAAAGAGGGAAGTATCGTCGTTTTGGACGTACAAACAGCCGATGTTCTTGCAGCTGTTAGCCGCCCTACTTATGATCAAACGAATGTCACGGGTAACGCAAGCGACTGGAAGAATCGCGTGTTCAAACAACTCCCGCCTGGTTCCGTCTATAAAACAGTAGTGGCTGCAGCAGCCTTGGCGGAAGGAATCGTTTCGCCAATTGACCGTTTCACATGTACAGGGGAGTACGGGAAGTACCAATTCTCATGCTGGAAAAAAGAAGGTCACGGCAGTGTGACACTGGAAGAAGCGTATGCCCAATCCTGCAATATTGCAATTGCACATATCGCCAAGATGGTGGGCGGAGAAAAGTTGGAGGAATATGCGAAAAAGCTGGGCTTGACCACTCAAGTAGGGCATATTACCCCTCATCTATATAAACTCAACAACTTCAAGCAGCTGGATGGAGAAGAGCCGGGCAGAGTTTTTGCAGAGGGAGTATCCCGCGACGATGAAGGCGTCCTGATTCAAAGCGCTATCGGTCAGCGGGATGTACGAATATCCCCCTTGCAAGCAGCAAACATGATGGTAACGATTTTGCGTGGCGGTCAAAGCTCTCAGGTACGGCTAGTAAAAGAGATCGCATACCGAAATGGACAGTCGTTCCACACGTTTCCAGAGCAGGAGCTCTCTTTGGACGGAATTGACTACGTCACAGCCAACAAATTGCGAAAAATGATGCGCAAAGTCGTCACAGAGGGAACAGGGCAGATGCTCATGCATTCCGCTTGGCAGGTGGCGGGCAAAAGCGGGACTGCGCAAATCGGGGATGCGAATGGAAACAACCATCTGTGGTTTCTCGGGTACGCTCCGTTAGAAGAGCCGCGATACGCTATTTGTGTTGTGGCAGAAAATCAGCCGAGCTCGGGGAAAAATCAGGCTATGGAGCTTTTTCGCCGAGCTGTCGCTGAGCTTGCTGATCATACAGTTCAATCTTCCCCACCTCGCGAAGAGTATCTCCGAGGATGAAGCCCCTTGCGTTAATTTGATCGTTTTTACCTAGTCCGACGATCAACATGAGGGGAGAGGAGGACATGTACATGGATTGCGACGCTTTTGACCAGATCGTTCTCTTATCACCTTTGCTGGGAGATAGGCGTTTTATCGTATGGCTATGCCAATCACCAATGTATTTCCATTGTCGATGTCTACTTAATTTGCGGACGAGCTTATTGAGATGGCTATCATCGAAAAATATAGAATGTGGCTGGTGAATCGCATTTGGGCCTGGTTCACTTGCATACGTAACGACCCATCTATCCTCACTAAGTGGGTATCCCATCATGACCCCTCCTGTTTCCAGAGAGGGTTTTTTCCGTACGGCCTGCTCAATCTGTTTCCACGCTTTTGGTGTGATGTACAGCGTCGTCATGAGACGTTCGTCCCTCCTTGATAAAACCACTGACATTTGCTTGATATCATATGTATGCGAATAGTGAAAGGTCACGGTGACCAGCAAAGTTATGAATTGTCGAAAAAAAGATTGTAACTCCCCCTCTTCCTTTCTATAATTTGAGTAAAAGTGCAAGTTCAAAAAGTCCACTTTTTGAACAACATCTAAAAAGACGGAGACTGGAAAGGTTGATCGTATGCCTTTGGCACCTGTTGATCTCTCACTGATTGGGCAAGTATTAGCGGCTGATTTGTACACCGAACAAGGAATTTTGCTGCTGGGACAAAACACGACGATCACGGCTGCCCATGTGATCTTATTGCAAAAACAACGAGTGCGTGAGGTTGACATTATTCAGAGCCTTACGGAGGGAAACGGTAAGGAAGTTACTTCTCAACTCTTTCAACTAGAAGCAGACTCTGAGACCGTTGCTGCTTATGTACAAGCTCTCGACAAAACGAGACTTCTCTTCGATGAACTGACAGTTGGCGGGGCACCGAGTCTTGATCATTTTTCCAACATCTTTTTTGATGTAGCAGAAAAATCGACGAAGCATTTGGGTTTGTTCCGGAACTTGTACGTACTGGAAGGGGCAGACAGCTATACATACCGACATTCATTAAATGTAGGCATTCTCTGTTCGCTCATTGCTCGCTTGATGAAATGGGATGAAGAGCGAGTAGCATTCATGGGGACAGCCGGATTTATGCATGATATTGGAAAAATGAGGGTACCGAAGGAAATATTGCTTAAGCCGGGCAAGCTAAGTGCAGAAGAATTTGCGATCATGAAGAAGCATACCGTCTACGGCTATGAAATAATCCGTGAGATGAAGGGTGCGTCTGAGCTGTTGGCATTGTGTGCCTTGCTGCATCACGAGCGACTCGACGGATCTGGTTATCCGGAGCAAAGAAAAGCCGATAGCATTCCGATCGAATGTCAGGTGCTCGCGGTTGCCGACATGTTTGACGCGATCTGCTCTGATCGGGTGTACAAAGGGAGGACGTCCCCATTCGAGGCGGCACAGCTCTTGTGGAAGGAAGCTTGTAATGGGACGTTGAACGTTGAGATCGTTGCGCAGTTTGTCCGCTACATTGCCTTGCTGTACGTAGGTGCGAAGGCGAGGTTGAGTAGTGGGGAAGAAGTCGAAGTGATTCTCATCCATCAAGATGAACCAATGCGTCCGTTGGTAAGAAGAATGGGTGAATTCCTCGATTTGCGGCATGATCGCAAGCTGACAATTGAAAAAATGATTGGATAGAGAAGACGACGCAAAAAAGGTGAAACCGCTCCTGGAAAATGAGAGCGGTTTCATTGTTGCTGATCTGTGAACGATCGTCGGGAAAGCTCGATCAGCTTGGCAGATTGTGACACAATGAAAGAGTGCATGATATACAAAGAATCTAAAAGAGTCGTGTCGTGCGAATGCTCGAAACGCAAGGAGGAAACACATGATACGCAAAGCGGAACCCACAGATGCAGCTTTTGCTGCGCCCTTAATTTATGATGCCATTGGAGATATCGCGCATACGTTGACAGGTGCAACGGAGGAAGAGGTTGCGATTCGCGTGATGGAGGAGTTTTTTGCGAAGGCAAATAACCGACTCAGCTACGAAAACGCGGTGATTGCCATGGATGGAGATGTACCGGTAGGACTGGCGCTCTTTTATCATGGAAGCCAAACAGAGGTGCTCGATCGCCCCTTTATTGAGCATGTCCAACGTTTGACTGGTGAGACGATTACGCTCGTAAAAGAAGCAAAGGACGACGAATTTTATTTGGATTCTGTCGCGGTTGATTCTTCATGCAGAGGGAAGGGGATCGGATCACTTCTGCTCGATGCCTTTGAAAAAGAAGCGATTCAGCGCGGGCATGACCGGATCGCTTTGCTCGTTGACGAGGAAAAACCACGTGCGCGCAAGCTGTATGAATCACTTGGCTACCGTGAGGACGGGACAGTGATCGTAAGCGGGCATAAATTGAGCCATATGGTGAAGGACATAGCGTAAAAGGCGTAAGAGGACCTCTATCGAGGCTTGAAAAAACAGCGACCACCTAAGACCTGAAAATAAAGTCTTAGACTGGTCGCTGTTTTTTATTGAGCGAACTATCTGCGATCAAAAGCAAGACTTGCAGCAAGACCTGTCAAGACACTTGCCATTAGCAAACGCTGCACCCGTATCCATGTTGGGCGTGTACCAAACCACAGAGCAACTCTGCTCGCTACAAGAACAATAAGCAGGTTAATGGTAAAGCTGACAGCTATTTGTGTTAGACCTAACGTAGCACTTTGCAGGAGCACCGATCCCTGCGCAGGATCTACAAACTGCGGTAAGAGTGAAACATACAAAATAGCAATTTTGGGGTTCAGTAGATTTGTGATCAATCCCATCAAAAATAACTTTTTCGGCGGTTCAATAGGAAGAGTATCAGGCTTGAGGATGGAAGCAGCACCTGGTTTGACCGCATTCCAAGCGAGCCAGAGCAGGTAGACAGCCCCGGCCCACTTGACTGATTCGTAAACGAATGGAACCGTTAAGAAAAGCGCCGAGAGACCGAGCATGGTTGCGATCATGTAAATTACGAATCCAAGTATAACACCAAGAAGCGAGATGACTCCAGCTGTGCGACCTTGCGAAATCGTACGAGAAATGAGGTAAATCATGTTAGGACCAGGAGAACAGACCATACCAAGCGAAACAAATACAAAAGCAATAAGAGTACCAAAACTCACCAATTTTCATTACTCCTCTCCGTGGTTCATCAAAGTTAGAAACCATTATTACCAATGAACGGAATTGCCAAGAACGCTGCAACTATTCCATTAAACCGCCGGATAGTTGATCTCTGCACACATGCTGGTATTGTAACTCATCCGGCAGCTAAAGGATTGAATATATCGGCAATCCGCCAAAAATCACGAGCGCTTACGCCAAGACCAAGCTAGGTCGAGCAGGGAAGAGATACAGAGAGATTAATTGGGTGAGGGCAGGTAAGGTGTGAGATCAAACTTCCAGTCAAATTCATGGATCGGGCTGTACTTGCCCGTCAGGAGCTTCAAAATATGAGCTTCGGTTGCTTTACTCGTATTTTTGGCCGCGCCTGCTTCGTCGTAAAGATTGCCACATGCATACGCAAATAAATACTCTTCCCAGCTCGAATAAGCGAGTTGGATTCGCTTGGCTACGTCCAGCATGCTTTCTACGGCATCTGCCTTGGGAAGATAGGACTGCTGGGCGCCAGCTTTGCAAATAATGAGATACCAGGCGTAATCAAAGGCGGCAATGCCGGCATATGGGAGTCTGTTCATGTATGCGTACACGATCAACTGCCGGGCCGACTCCGTGTCGCCTTTTTTTAAGGATGCGATGTAGTTGGAACGGTTGGCAACACTGAGCGCAGATAATACGAAACGATGCTGATCAAATTCGGCTCTTCGCCCATGCTCCAGAAACCAGGTCAAGCGCTCTTGCGTTTTGGCAGCATCACCCGTGTCCCATCTGTTATCAATTCGAAGCCGCAGAAACGTATCGCGAAGGCGGTGGTAGTCGTGGATTGCCAAATAATACGCGAGATGCTTCTGGGTTAAACAAACCGAGGAGAGAGCATGCAAGTAGCGGCTTAACTTTGGGTCGATCTCTTTTTCGTCTTCTGCTTCTTTTGTCATGGAATTTCTCTCTGCCTCCTTTAGTGGAATGTCAATGCTTTGCGTGTTTTGGGAATCTCACGAATGATGCGGATGTAATACAACATGGAAATCATCGCGAGAATGCCCAGAAGCCATGACCCCTGCCATCCTTTTTCTTCTAAGTCAGGCTTGGCATTGATATACGTATCGGTCACGAGAATCGACTGGTACGGATGCTTGCGTTCTTCCAAAGCATTCGCAATGACAGGTAACATTTCGCCATCCGGTATGGCCTTGAGCGTTCCTTGCATCGTAATGGATTTTTTGTCATGTATTTCTTTGGCATGGTCGTAGTCCGTAATGACAATAATCGCTTGTTGATCCAGGTAACCCACACTCACATAGCCGGTGTCAGAGTTTAACAGATCCCGTTCTTCGGCTTTGGGAGCAGGAATGAACTCGGCTCTTGGCTCGGGATGCTTTTCTTTGTCATAGACACGGAGCATATTGATATAAGAAGCTTTGGTCAATGTAAATTCCACCTGGTAGCCAAGGGGAGTTTGTTTCAACTCGTCCATCGTCTTAATTTGGACAGGCTTAAATTTATTGACCAAGGAGTCAAACATCTGCTCCGAAGTCATATCCAGATTCATGGATACAACGGCATGCAGGAGAAGGAGAAAAATCATCGTCCAAATGTTACGTCTCGTGTAGATTTGAAAAAATTGCTTGAGCCTTGCTAGCTTGCCAGGAAGCTCGAGTGCTTGCAAGTTTTTTCTCCTAGCTGCTTTGGCTTGTTTGTTCGCTACGGGTCCAGTCATCCTGGCAAACGGTGATTGTATTTGCGTAAGGCATATTTTCGCGTCGATATCGGAGGGATTATGCAGAAGGATCTCCTGAAAAACCTCTTGAGCCTTCTCCCAATCGCCGAGCTGAAGATATGCCTTACCCAGCAAGCTGCGAGCGTCCGACAGTTCTGGCATGCGAGAGAGGATCTCCTCGCAATCTCTGATCGCATCAGCTGCATCTCCCTTTTCGAGGAAAAAACGGGCACGATACAGATAAGCATCGACGTTATCGGGATCAAGACGTATTAATTGATCAAAGGTGTAAAAGGCACGATTCTTATTTCCGGTTCGTAAAAAATATTCGCCCTCCAAACGGATCAAATCGGGGTCAAGAGCGTACAGGGCATGGGCTTTTGCCAAATAGCTCTGTGCCGTTTCCCAATCATTTTCCATGAGGGCAAATAACGCATCGCTGCGCCATTCTAGAAACGCTTCAATATCCAAGTCATCGCGATTCTCAAAAGTGTGGTAGCGCAGCGTGAAGGTCTGATTGAGCTGGCCGTTCAGGTAAGCGGCAAAGCGTCCTGACAGCTGGCTTGCGAACTTCTCCGATTTCTCTCGCCATTGAAAATGGGAATCGAGCAGCTTCCATACCTCATGAGGCAAATGATAGTGTTCTTCTAAAAAGTGGAGAAATCGCGTATCGATGAGTTGATGGCAGCCGACATTCCACATGGCCTCGTCATTCAGTAACTCACGCCAGTTTTCAAGCTGGATGCGTTCGTGATAGTTATCGTACAGCTCGTGTGTACGGCGGAAAAAACGCTCCACCATGTCATCGAGGTTCAAGGAACGTTCGGAATGATCGTAGCTCCCTGTGAAATCGTACCGCTGGGGTGGATCGTAGTTAGGCTGCTCTTCTTCTATTGGTTCAGAATGCCACAGCTCATAAAGACGTCTCGGCGGCTGGAGGTGAACAGATTCTTCTACCGATTCATGATCCGACGTTTCTTCGCTCATACGATTCCGCTTGGTATTGCGCGTGTACTTCAAGGCGAGGTCATACGCCTCTCGCAATCGCTGAAAGCCTTCAGGATCAACTTCAGGATTGTGCACCTTCAATTTTTTGGCATACGCCTTTTTTATCTGGGCAGGATTGTCTGTTGGTTCAATCCCGAGAATCTCCCAAATCCCCATTAATACTCATTCCACCCTTCAAACATATCCAGCTGCTGCTTCAATTCTTCTGCTGCTTTGGCGATGTCTCTTTCATTTTGGGTGGAGAGGACACTTTCAAAACGGCGCAAGTAGTTCGCAATGATCATACGGTCTTCACCCAACGCTTCCTCATACATACGCTCGCCTTTTGCGAGAAGTAATCGATTCTCGGTTCGTTCTCTGGGATGGATCTTAATGTTTTGAAGAGCTTGAAAACGTTCCTCAATTTCTTTTTTTGTTAGGCTGCCCGGATTTTTTTCGATGACAGCTTTTGTTTTGACACCTGTAGATACGACGGTCACTTCGACCTCGAGAATCCCGTTGATGTCATATGTATAACGAACATCGATAGACTCTTCGCCCTTTTTGGCAGGGGGAACTTTTACATTCAATTCGCCAAGCTTGAGGTTATGTTCGACACGTCTGCTTTCCCCTTGATACACGTCAACGAGAATGGAGCGTTGATAATCGATTACGGTGTATAGCCGTTCTACTCGGCTGACCGGGATGGGTGTATTGCGCTCGATGATCGGAAAGAAGTAGCCATCCTCGTGTTTGCCGTTTGCCATGGTTTGTACAATACCCGTACCGAGTGTGTATGGGCAAACATCTGTCAGAACGAGCTCGTTTAACGCTTCGTTGCGTTCCTTGAGTGCTGCTTGAATCGCTGTTCCCAATGCGACAGCTTCATCGGGATTAATATGGGAATAGGGCAGTCGCCCAAATATTTTGCTTACGATGGATTTGATAAGCGGCATCCGCGTAGCACCGCCAATAAGCACGATCGCGTCCAATTCCTGAGGTGAGATGGATGCGTCTCGCAAAGCACGTTCGATCGGTTGACGCAGTCGTTGCAGTAGAGGAAACGCGAGATCTTCCAATTGATTCCTGCTGAGAGTCGTTTGAACTGGCTCTCCCTGGATATTGACACTCATTTTCCCTTCTTGGTCAGAAAACAAGGCGCGCTTGCACAACTCAGCTTGTTTGTGGATAGACGAAAGAGTCTTGCTGTCCAGCGTGTTGATATCGAGCCTATGGGCTTCTATGAAATAAGAGGCGATCAGATCGGTAAAGTCTTCTCCGCCCAAAAAGTTGTCACCAGCGATTGATTTTACTTCCATCACACCTTCGAACATTTCCAAGATAGAAACGTCAAACGTTCCGCCACCTAAGTCGAATACGAGGAATTGCGTCTCGGATTCCTCCTGATGGAGCCCGTATGAGATCGCGGCGGCAGTCGGTTCGCTTATCAAACGCTCTACCTTCAGGCCAGCAAGCTCCGCGGCTCGTTTCGTTGCTTTGCGTTGTGTGTCGTTGAAATAGGCAGGCACACTAATAACCGCTTCGTGAACGGGGTGTCCCAAATGAGCCTCTGCATCCGCCTTCAAAGATTTAATCACAAAGGAGGAAAGGTCTTCTGCAGAAAAGGAATATCTTCCTAGTTGGTACCTTTTTTCTGTCCCCATAAACCGTTTGAAGGTAGAAGCAGTACGATCAGGGTGAGTCAAGAGGCGCTCTCTGGCGATTTTTCCAATCAAGATCTCGCCGTTCTCATCGACGCTGACCGCAGAAGGAGTCAGTGTCTCTCCGAGAGCGTTGGGAATGAGCACTGGTCCATTATCAGTCCAGTAGGCCACCAGACTGTTTGTCGTGCCCAAATCAATTCCAATGGTGGTCATCAGCTAGGTCCTCATTTCCGTGTTATTTCTACTAATATCGGCAAAATTAGAGTCTTTGTTGATAATTTTACCATGAAAAAAATGGATATAATTGGTGCTTTAGTAGGATATGAAATCGATTTTTAGATAAAGAAAATAGAAATAGAATTCGTAAGATAGAAAACGACAAACGAGAGAGGTCGTTATGCCAATGCAGCAGCAAATGGAAAAGTGGTTTGAAGCGTGGAAATTACTTATGCATGATATGGAGCGACAAGGAGCCCGGGTTTGGCCGCTCACCATAGAACCACCGGCGGGGCTGGAAGAAATCGAAAGAAGAGAGGAAAGTCTCGGGATCAGCTTTCCCGCGACGATCCGTACTATTTTGCTTGCGGGCAGCAGTCAAGTTCAATTAAATTGGTCGCTGCCATCTCGGGCGTTAGATCCATTTTCGCTCAGTGGGGATTTGGGCTGGTCATTGGATGCGTTTGAGTGGCCGTACTTTGGCGGGGACGAAGAGAGTGAGGACGAGAAAAGGTATCTCTGTTTTCACGTTGGCGGTAATGGCGACATGCTGCTGTTCGATTTATCGACAGCCGCGGATGACCCGCCTGTCTATTCCTGGGGGCATGAGACAGACGAGTTTCTATTGCTCGGTAAAAGCTTCACTGAGTTCGTTGAACGTGTTACGGAGCTGGGCTGTATTGGGGCGGAGTGCTGGAATTATGAGGCACTTGCAAGTGCAGAGGGACTCGATGTCGAAGGGCAAGTCGCACAAGAGTGGAAAGAATGGCTGCGAACCTATCGGACGCTAACCTTTGAAGAGGCTGCGCAAGATTTCGAGAAGCTGGTCTTGTTTGCCAAAATGCACGGTGCAGGAGATAAACGTATCCAAGAGGCATTTGCTCAGTACGATTGGGAGCCGGTTTTGCTTAAATGGATAACGCAAATCGAGGAGGAAATCTCATCAAGCAATCTGTTGCTCTGGTGCCAGCTCATTGTCGAGACAGTTGGCAAGAACGCGGAGAACTGGGTACGCTCGCTATGGGAGTCTGGGCCACATTATGAACGGCTAGGCTCAAGCCTACGTGCTTATGTAACGGCAGCTTGTTTGCCAGAAGAAGAAGGCATGCAGCGAGTTTTGGCTGAAATGGACGAAGTCGTTGCCAGAAAAGAATGCCTGGTAGGATATACTGCCAATAGTCATTTGCATCACTTTTGCTCCCGAGAAGTCATTTTGTGGATGGAACCACATGTGGCGTACCCAATTGAAGGCTGGGATGAGCTATTCGCGGTGTCATGTCCACAATGGAACGATCTTATTCGCTGGCTGGACGGAAATGAAGCACAAAGGCAGATTGCATTAAGTGCTTGGGGGAAAATGCTGACAAATGGTGAGACACCTTCTGGAGAAGCGAATTGGCAAGAAATTAATCAGTTGTTAGATGTAGCATACGAGAAAGCCATTCTGCGCAAGGAAAAGGAGCGTGTAGATCGCATTCGCTCTTCCTTGGAAACAGCAAAGCAATAGGCGAGGGGGAAAGACAATGAGAAATGTGGTAACGGTATGGGGAACGACCTTGCAGTCTTCTGATGAGCTAGCGGATTTTTTGACACCGGTTTACGATGAGAACGGGGACGTGATACCGTCTGGCTTTTTAACAGCGTCGGGCCTTGAATGGGTAGACGAGGACTTTTTTGAAGTGCATGAGGTACAGGATGCAGAGGCCAGAGCGGACTTTTTCACGTATTTGGAAAACGAATATGCGATGAATGCAACACTGGATAGAAAAGAATGGCCCAAACAGCTAACAGAGGAGATTGGCACGTACCCGCATGTGATTTTGCTGTACGGCAATGAATCGCGGTACGGTCCGATTAATGAAAAATTATTCGATCTCACAGAAGACGGACAAGAAAAAGGTTCACCAGTGGTCCTGCTCGCCAAATTTGTATTTGAGACAGAGGAGCGGTAAGGAGCAGGGAAGAATGCTTACGATAGGAGAGACAGAAATGGCGTACAATTTCGCAGCTTTATACGATGCGGCAGAAGTGGGAGACGTTGAGCTCGTAAAAAAGATCGTGACGAAACAGCCGGAATTGCTGCATGAAAAGGATGAGTATGAGTTTTCCGTACTGCATAGAGCAGTGATGACGGATGATGTAGAGCTCATTACATATTTGATCGCGCAGGGTGCGGATGTCCATGCGAAAAACGATGAGGGTATTACCCCGTTGCATATCGCGATCTATCCAGAGGTTGCAGAGGCCCTCATCGCTCATGGTGCAGACATAAACGCCAGCGCTCATGATGGAAGTACCCCACTGCACACTCAGGTAGCGGATGGTGAAGAGCGAGTGGATGTGGTAGAGTTGCTGCTGGCTAAAGGTGCGAATCCTAACAACAAGGATCATGAGGGGCAAACACCATACGATATTGCGCGCGAGAGAGAAGACGAAGAGATGATGGCTTTATTTGAATAGGGGAAAAAGGGAAGCGTCCGTTATGATTTCGGACGCTTTATTTCTTGCTCGAGTGCTGCGACACGTTTTTCCAGCTCGTCGATTGCTTTTTGCTTGGTTGCCGTACGTCTTACGATGAACAAGCAGCAAGCAATGACGAGTGCTAAAGGCAGTACTAACATGACGAGTTGAATGAGCACAGTACCCCATTCGATCGATACGGCGCCAAATTCTACCAAGGGTGATCACTCCAGTCATTCGTTTTGTTCATTTTACCAAAATATCTCATTTTTTCGAAACAATTCTTTGCGATACAAGCAACAGTGAATTAATCGACAACAACTCCCTGCGTACAGGCACGCATAGGCTGCCGCCCACATAAGGATAGAAGTAAGCTATTCCAGACGTGGAGGTGGCAGCCATGTCCAGCATTATCGCGGCGCTTTCCCTTGTTTTTAAAGAACTTCTTGTTTTCGTGGCTTATGTTAAGAACAATGCTTTCCCGCAACCGCTTCAGGACACCGAAGAAGAAAAGTACCTCCGACTCATGGCCAAAGGCGACCCTTACGCCCGCAACAAGCTGATTGAGCACAATTTGCGTTTGGTGGCGCATATTGTGAAGAAATTCGAGAACACGGGTGAGGACAGTGAAGATCTGATTTCCATCGGTACCATCGGCTTGATCAAAGCAATCGAGAGTTATCAGGTGGATAAGGGCACCAAGTTGGCTACGTATGCTGCGCGTTGTATTGAGAATGAAATCCTCATGCATTTAAGAAGCCTGAAAAAAACCAAAAAAGACGTTTCCTTGCACGACCCAATCGGGACGGATAAAGAAGGCAATGAAATCACCTTAATCGACGTCCTTGGCACAGAAACCGACGAAGTGGTTGACGCTGTACAGCTCAAGCTGGAGTCCAATAAAATTTACCAGCACATACACATCCTCGACGAGCGCGAAAAAGAGGTCATCATCGGCAGGTTTGGGCTGGATCAGGACAAAGAAAAGACACAGCGTGAAATTGCACGTGAGCTGGGCATTTCTCGTTCGTATGTATCCCGTATCGAAAAGAGAGCGTTAATGAAGTTGTTTAATGAGTTTTATCGGACGAAGCAGCCGCAGAATCGGTAAATAACATTTCATTACAAAAGTTTACACAACAAGCGTTTTTAATGGTTATATTTAACATTTTGGTGAAATACAGACAAGTAAATGGGATGAAGCCACTCGGATGCCGGGTGGCTTTTCTATTTGCTTGCTGATCATAGCGCAAATTACTTTTACAAAGGAGAAAATCAAATGACAAATCGAACACCAGACCAAATTCAAACTTATCGTCAATGTGGAGTTATTTAAAGGAAGTCCAATCACCGTGGGGATTACAAAAACAGGAGTGGCGGTTTAGTGAAAAGAAAGCAATTCATAAGAAGTATCAATTTTCATATCTGCTATGATTGAATTAATGATAACAATTTACAAGCAGAAAGCAGGGTGTTCATATGAAGAGTTTAGGATCTATGAATGTGGATGTCATTACGCTGTTTGTTGAGGATTTTCAGAAGGTGAAGGCGTTCTATCAGGAAGTATTCGGATTTCAAGCCGTATATGAAGACGAAGTCTCGTCGGTGTTTAACTTCGGGAATATGAGCGTGAACCTTTTGGATATTTCCGAGTCACACGAATTGATGAAACCGGGAACAGTCGCAACACGTGAATCCGGATTCCGTTTCCTACTCACCATTTGGGTCGATGACGTGGATGAGGTCTGTGAAGAATTGAAAAAACGTGGTGTTGCTCTACTGAACGGTCCATTCGACCGGCCGTGGGGAGTGCGAACGGCTTCATTCATCGATCCGGCAGGACATGCCTGGGAGATCGCGAAACAATTGCCATAGGAACAGATTTAAAGTATTGAACTAACGGGTTCGCGGAAGGAGTCGCCCCGATGGATTTCGATTTCCCATTGCTGAAGCAAGAGATTAAAACGGCGGCAATGCAGGCCTGAGAAAGGTATTTAGTGTTGACTGAAAATAAAGTATTAAACTGTGAAAATGTAGTTGTAGACTAAGAAAATAATGTTTTAGACTAACTTGAGTCATTACGCTAACGGGCAGTTTCGTCCATTTAGTGGCAGAAATTTCGGTATAATATAATTGCTTGGTTTTGTGGAGGGGCATTAGGTCTTACGACATGAAGAGGAGGATATCTCAATGAAATTAACTGTGCTGGTTGATAATAACACTTACATCGACCGCTACTTTGTTGGTGAGCCAGCTGTTTCTTATTTAATCGAAGATGAAGATAAGAGGATACTGTTCGACGTAGGATACTCAGATGCATTCATTCGCAATTCAGAAAAGATGAGAATTGATTTGAGAAAACTTGATTACGTTGCGTTGTCACATGGACATAACGATCATACCTGGGGATTGGATCCGCTCATACGAATGTTTTCTGAAGCGAAACTTGAACAATTAGAATTCAGACTTCCAACCATTATTGCTCATCCCGATGTATTCTACAGCAAACTCTTGAATGGAGAAGAAATAGGGAGTTTGCTAACTGCTGAGAAAATCACTAGGCATTTTAAATTGGAATACACCAAAAAGCCGGTGTGGCTGACGGAGAAGTTGGTCTTCCTAGGTGAAATGGAAAGGACTATGCCTTTTGAAGCGGATAACGCTATTGGACAAATTGCAAGAGATGGCGAAATCTCAGAGGACTACCTGCTGGATGATTCTGCACTGGTTTATAAAGCTGAAAACGGACTTGTCATCATTGTTGCATGCTCACACTCAGGAATCTGCAATACCATTGAATATGCCAAAAAAGTTTGTGGAGACGATAGGATTCTCGATATAATCGGAGGGTTTCATCTGCTAAACCCTGGAGAATACCAGATGAACAAAACCGTGGAATATTTTCAGACTGTCAAACCGAAATATTTACATGCTTGTCATTGTACAGATTTGAAATCGAAAATTGCATTATCAGATGTGGCGAATGTATTGGAGGTTGGAGTGGGTTTAACTCTTGAATTTAGATGAGATTCATTAAGCTAACGGGCTTAACAATTGAAAAGCTATCGCACCTGCTAAGCAATGATTGTACAATTATCTAGAGAATCATAAATGCTAAATAATACTAGGAGGTTATGAAAATGACGGAGCAATATGTATTCCGTTAAGTCCGTGGTCCCCCATAATATCTCTATTCTCACCTTATAAAAATATAGGAGGACGAATATGGATATTTTAATTAGAGAACTGAGGGCTGGGGACGATGAGGGTGGTACAAACATTGATGGTAGCTTTATCGTGGACTCTACCCTTGTCTTGCAACTAATGGGACAGCGAATCGGATATACGGTGAAGGAGAGACCTCTTAGGAATAAAAGCTACGATGATGAACAGCTTGAAGAAGATACTGTTGAGGATTATTCGAACTATATCGACAATCCCCATCAAATCATTTATTTAGCGCTCGTAAATAATCAAGTTGTGGGTCGAATTGTTTTGAAAAGAAATTGGAACAAATATGCCTATGTGGAAGATATCAAAGTTGACAAGCAATATAGAGGATACGGTGTTGGTAAAAAATTAATCGAACAGGCTAAACGCTGGATGAAGGATGGCGGTATGACGGGAATCATGCTGGAGACACAAAGTAATAATGTCCGCGCATGTAAATTCTATGAAAGTTGTGGTTTTGTCATCGGAGGTTTCGATTCCTACGTTTACAGAGGTCTAGATAAAGAGAGTGATGAGATAGCAATATATTGGTATCTCTTGCTTGATTAATAAGTGATTGATCCTCAGCATATGTCTTAAGAAGCCGAAATAATGGCAGCTTCTTTAAGACATTCCCCAAGTCTAGGAATAAATGTAGAACGTCATGATCAACAGCACTTTTCAACTATTGGAGAACGTTAGCGCAAAATAAGCAGCCGCAGTCTAAGACTTTATTTTTCAAGTCATAGTCAGCGGCTTTTTAGATGTGAGTATGAGTCTAAAACTTATTTTGTACGACTGAAGATTTTTCCTGAAACAACTCCTAAACCAAAAAAGACGTATCCTTGCACGACCCAATCGGGACGGATAAAGAAGGCAATGAAATCACATTAATCGACGTCCTTGGCACAGAAACCGACGAAGTGGTCGACGCTGTACAGCTCAAGCTGGAGTCCAATAAAATTTACCAGCACATACACATCCTCGACGAGCGCGAAAAAGAGGTTATCATCGGCAGGTTTGGGCTGGATCAGGACAAAGAAAAGACACAGCGCGAAATTGCGTGTGAGCTGGGCATTTCTCGTTCGTATGTATCCCGTATTGAAAAGCGAGCGTTAATGAAGTTGTTTAATGAGTTTTATCGGATGAAGCAGCCGTAGAATCGGTAGTTTTTCGCAGCGGAGGCCGCTATTTTGAGGGAAACCTTTCGTAGCTTGTTCTATACTTCCATTCAAAGTGAATGATAATGAGTTGCGAAAAATTACATTTTACTACAAAAATTTACACAAGAAGCGCTTTAAATGGTTATATTTAACATTCTGAAAAAAATACAGACAAGTGAATGAGATGAAGCCACCGGATACTGGGTGGCTTTTCTATTTGCTTGTGATCAGGATGCTTTTATTGTATCAGTCAAAACGCAGGTGGAAGGGGAGAGTAACCGAACGTTGACGATGATTTTGACGTTCAGCAGCCTTTAGGTGAGATCCAATGAGCCCGAGACAAATGTGGAGATTCTACCAGTCGACATGATGTCCCAACTCTAATGGATGGAGTAAAGGCGGCCCTGGTTGTAACTGACCCGCCCTATAACTTTGCATTCAAGAGTGTTTCGTCAGAGCTTGTTGCAGATGGCAGGCAGGGCGAGCATAATGAACGATGATATGGCAAAGGAACAATTTGAGGAGTTCTAGGGTGCACATTTTAGAACTATTCGGACCTAATGGATGACAAAGCGGCAATTTACGTATAAATCCGTCTAGCTATCAACGTGAGTTTGAAACTAAAAAAATGAGCGAAGCAGGTATTGTGGTCCGTGTCCGTACGCAATGTGTCTGGGTAAAGAATGCAGCTACATTTGGATTTGCTCAGTACAAATTCAAATATGAACTGGTATTTTATGCGCAGTTGATAGGACAAGCTCCGGCATGGTATGGCGATCGCAAGCAGAATACTGTTTGGTGCTCAGGTCTACTAGTTGAGCAACAAGAGCCAAATCAGTCTGGGAGGTCTCACGTGGGGACTTCAGCAAGTACGTTCATCCTACCCGAAAGCCACTCGAATTGTTGGCAATTCCGATCGGTAACAGTAGTCAAAAGGATGACATCGTTGTAGATCTCTTTGGCGGCAGCAGCTCAACACTCATAACTTGGGAACAAATGGGGCGTAGCTGTAGAACTATGGAACTTGATCCAAAATACTGTGATGTCATCAAGAGGAGGTTCTTCGAAGCAACAGGCCTTGTACCTGTACTCATTAGAAGACTTGGTGAAGCTGCTTAAAATAGCAAAAGGGAGACGCGTCAACGTCCCCCTAAGCAACCGAGTCACCCCGGCAGAGATAGCGATACCTCATCATCACTCGCTATCTCTTCTTCCATTTTATAGGGAATCCGAGGGTGTCACATTGAAAAATACAAACAAACATTCCTCTTTTTCTGATGACTTGCTTCTTCAATACGAGATTGGCGTCATCGAAAGTATCATTGAATCAAAGGAGCAATATGGGAAAGTCGTATAAGCAGCTATTGCAAAGTGGGTTAAAATCAGGCCATATCGAGATTAAGACGGTGGATGACCTGAAAAAGCTGATCGAGCTGGACATTGAGCTGCAAAAGGAATTTTTGAGACTATTTTCACTTCTGTACGTAAAAAATATACAGGAGGGAGCAGATGGCTAAATTGAAGGAATTCTTTTTGTATGTTTTGGTTTACATAGCACTGCTTCTTATTATGCTGAGTTTTGTTAGGGATGAAAATTTTGCTTCATGGGGGGAATTTACTAAAGGAATTGCACAAATAAAGGTAACTGTGATGTTGGGGTACGCAGCTTTGATAGCTGCAACTCAAAAACATAAAGATCAGTTTTCGAAAAATAAGAAAGATTTATATAACGTGATTAAATTGTTTTGTCTGATGATTTTCTCAGATATGTTTTTGTGTGGATTTTCTTTTAATGTTTATTTTCAAAAGGTTAATATGCTTATCTATGCTGGTAGTATGTTGGCATTTATTATGCTGACGGTAGCAGTACTCAAATTAATTCGCATGATGATTAATATCGAAGAGTAAAGAGCATCCAATCGGGGCGCTCTTTTTTTTGAAAACAACCTCATGAAGTGGTGAGATGGTGGTCATGTAGATGGCGAGGAATCCTAAAAAGAAAAGGTGCAAGGAGGAGGGAATTTTTTATGCAAATTGAGTTTAAATAACACGTTTCAAGAAGCTTAGGAGGGGGACACGCAAGTCAGATTGCCAAAAGATATCATAAAATAATTATATATTTATATCTATATACTGCCAATTATACCGTTATTTATTATAATTGCAAAAGCATGCATGCAAATGGTGTTCACCTAAACCTATCATTAATTATATCAGAGGTGAAATTGTGAGTTTTATTAAAAAGATAAATAGTATAGTTTTAACTTTATCCGTAACCACTGTAGTAATTCTTTCGCCAACTGCGGCAGCTTATGCAGAAGAGCAAGTCGAAGTTTCTAAATTGGTAAAGAAAAGTCAAGAAGTCAAGTTGACAGAAGAAGTTGTAACTGAAGAAGAGGTAATAGAAGAAGTACAAGTACGAGTTGCTCCACTCATTCCATATATTATTACAGCCGCAGGTGTTCTCATCGCTGGTGGTAAGCATTATGAAAAGATGTCTGAAGCAAAGCTAGAAGCGATTGTAAAACATGAGTATAATCTGGAAGAGAATTGTTGGTATGGCGTATGCGAAGATGAGGAAATAAGAAGCTATAGGCTTGGTTCATCTAATCATTATATGTATCTTACGTTCGGAGACCCTGATAAATTTGGCTTGACTCACATTTTAGGTAAACATACTTCGGAATATTGGACAGGATTATTCAGATGGGGAAAAGAACATTCCTTTATCCCGGAGGAACGTGCTAATCCAGAAGCAATTGAGAAAATTATTAAGGATGTAAGTCACTACAATAGAGGTAATATTAATGACATTATTGAATTTGGTTTGGACGGTAAGCATACCGTAACTGGCTACAGTGATGATGTCATGTATACGTTGGTGGTTAGAGACGGTAATGTAACAACACTGTATCCAACAGAAATCAACCAAGCAACATACGATTAAAGATAGATTTGATAGCCCTCTTTTTAATAAAAGAGGGCTATACCTTATGAAACAGGGCGAAAATGTTGCGAGTAACAAGGGAAATATATTACGATTACATATATATTTTTGATTACGAGCTAAACTTATGATTGGTATATAGAAAGGGAACGCCATATGTTCGCACAAGAAACATATATTTTAATACCAAATCAGTTCATAAACCAAGAAGAAATGTGTAAAGAAAACAAAACCTTAATTGACTGCTTTGATTTAGTTTTTGTCCCATTGGACGATAGTGAAGAAATGAATAAATACCTCTCGTGTCAAAGAGAGCGCCGGTATGTTGATACAGCAATTCATCTTACCTTCAACGAGGATACATTGTTGCATAAACATGTCTTCGATATGGATCTTTGGGGCGATCTTTTATCCCTCGTGAGTCAATTTATCAAATTTAATTTTGCTAATGTTCAATTCACTACACAGAGTTATTTCTCACTAGTAGATCTTCCGAATAATACAATTCAATATTCAGTTAAAGTGGCTGACCCGATTTTTGATTTTGAGATAGAAACTATTCTGCCTAAAAAGGAATTTGTCGAATTCATCCTAGTAGAAACCATAAAATTCAGTGAATTGATGATAAAGTCCGGTTTTAACAATAAATATTATGAAGACAGGATAAAACGGGCTACTCAGTGGTTGTATTGTGTTGATTTTTTGTAACTAGAAATGATTAGAGTCATTGAATCGAGGCTCACTATTCCATGAAAATGAAATCTGTGTATGAGCAGACGACCGGATGCCTGTAATACTGCGGTAGCAGGATGAAGCAATCTGGCTTGATCGGGAGAACTTTGACGCCAATCTTTTGCAGTCACTGCTCGTGCCATATGACCATGATCAGATGAGAGCCTATCCTGTACCAGCAATGGTCGGGTGCCCTAAAAACGATGTTCCTGATTCCATTCAAGAAATATCTAACCCGTCCCTGTTTTGAGGAGACGGGTTTTTTTGAGTTAATTTTAATTGCATTCTAAAAGGCGAATCCCTCCTTTGGAGCAATCCGGGGAGGGTTTTTTGTTGACATCAAGTAAAGCAACTCCCCAGAAGAAATTGGTGAACTAGTCGTGAAACAAAAGTGAGAATAATTCGTCAAAGTAAGCAAGGGGAAAAACACCATATATTTACAGTTTGAAAACGTTATAGTATTCTAATTTTTTGTAACAAAATAGAAATGGAGGAAGTAAAATGAAAAAAAGTACCTCATTGATGCTAGGATTTATATCAATTGCCACTTTACTGTCCGTACCAAACAACACTTCTGCTTATTCCACTACAGGGTACTATTGGGATAATAGTGTAGTTAGGTTTAACTACGCTGATGATATGAGTAGTGATTACGAAGACGAGTTGAAGGACGCTTTAGCTTCATGGAATAATGCTGTGGAAAAATATATAGCCTTTGGGCGAGATACAAAAAAGAGCAGAGTGTTCATCTTCAAAGAGGAGGACTATGGAAAAACAGGCTGGACTGCCGAAACATCAGTTACTCCGTACGATGGATCAGATTTAATTAGAAATGCTTCGATGAATCTAAACTCTTATTACATGGACGATATGAGTGCAAGTAAAAAAGAAGGTGTTTTTGCTCACGAACTCGGTCATGTTCTTGGTCTAGACCATGTTAAAGATCCTCAACAAGTCATGTCTACTACTAAAGATGGGCGGAAAGTAAAAGAGCCTGGAAAAGATGATATTGCTGGTATTAAATCGATATACAAATAATAGATGTAAAGTGAATTAATCTCATACGGGAAGGATGAAGAATGTAATGAAGAACAAAAAGCAAATCATATTATCTACACTTGCATTAGGTGTTCTTGTCGGTGGGGGCTATCTATTTTTAGATTCTAATAAAATCGAAACGAGTCGTGCTTACGACCAAACATCTCATAATCCAGCAAAAAGCGATAAGCAGACTATAAAAAAAGTAGATGTATCGGGAGATGTAGTAGAGGGTTTCGACAGTATCAAAAAGCTTAATGAAAGCGCTGAAGTGATTGCCGAGGTTGAAATCAATGAATCGGAGAGCTTCCAGTATAAAAACGTCGTATTTACCATTAGTGATGCAAAAGTCAAGCAAGTGTATAAGGGTGATGTAGATCCGGAAAATGTGATCAAAATACTAGAGACCGGCGGATATAAAGATGGAACAGAGTATACTTTCGAAGGTAATGAAGTATTCGAAACAGGTGAAAAAGCGTATGTATACTTAGAAAAATATGAAGGTCCTGTTGCCGAAGATGCGTACGTAATTAAAGGGGTATATCAAGGAAAATTCCTAGAAGAAGAAGGTAAGTTGCAGTCTCCTAACGGAGTGGCCAAAGGATTGCAGGTAAAAAGCGAAAGTCAATTAGGACTTGAATAAAATTAATGACACTAGACACTTGCCCCCGCAAACACGCGAGTGCAAGTGTTTTAATCCTGCAAGTCCCACTTAATTTTTCCCGATATGATTGTTGCAATTGTAACAGACAATTTAACAGTCGTGCATATAGGAGGACACGGTGTCCTGCACAATCATCACAACAAAGCCAAACGATGTAGTTGCTGATATTCATGATCATATGCCCGTGATACTGCGACATGAAGACGAGGGAATAAGGCTAGATCGTGATAAGTTTAATTCTGACTTGCTCCAATCATTGCTAGTACCATATGATCACGAACAAATGAAAGCCTACCCTGTTCAAGTAATGGTTGGAAGTCCAAAAAATGACATGCCAGAATGTATTCAAGAAATATCTAACCCGTCCCTGTTTTAAGGAGACGGGTTTTTACTGCGAAATGTTTATGTGTAGCTGGAATCTGCGGTCACACAAAACGGACTTTATTTGACTACGATTTCAACCTTTGTTCCGTCAGGGAAATCCTCTAACTGATTGGAAATCCACGATCCGGCTCCTCGATTATCTGAAGGCGATATGTATTTGATATGTGCCCCTGTGCCACCCTCTGCACACATGGCCATTGGCCATTCGTCCCGATCATACCCCTTTTTTGTGGGAATTCCTTTTAGGGACTCATTACGGTTTTTATCGGCTCCATCGCGGTCAATCGTGCATAAAGCAGACTTCCCAGAAGCAATCGCATCTTTTATATGCTTTGCCGTCTCTGGGTATCGATCAGACGGAAAAACAATCGTATGGTCAACGTTCCCGTTGCTGACTGTTTTGTTTTCTGTTGGCACAAGTCCAAAGAAATAGGCGGCGCCTATCAACAGCGCCACAATCAACATCAGCATTTTTCTCTGTGTCATGCTTTTGTCCTCCAAATATAAGTTCTTTTTCAAATAATAACACCGCCAAACATTATATCGAAACGTTGTGATTGCCTATAACCTTCTGTAAGCACTTAACACATCGGCAATTATGCTAAATATCCGCATCGTTTCAAAACTATCACTCTTCAATCAAACATATTGGAGGGCTGTTGTTTGATTGTCAATGTTTACTAAACACAAGATTTTTAAAATGGCTCCGGGAATTGCAACAATAAAAAATCCAGAAAAATTTTAAATAGTACAGTTGTATTGTTTAAAAATGCGTGTTATGATGTCTGTGTAATTGGAAGTAAATGTAAATTGATAGGTGACATTAGTGAGGGATCTATCTTAGTCTTGGTGCGAATTACACTGAGACTCACCTTGATTACGATGATACCATTGCTCAGATGTCGGCTACCAAGTCCACTCCCGATCAACTTGCTTCTCTTCCGATGGCGAGTAAAAAGAAGATTAAGAAGGAGTGTTTTACGATGAAAAAGTTTATGACAAGTTTAGCAATAGTGGCATTATTGACTTCAGCGGTTCCTGCATTTGCACAGGAGGGACAGCAATCACCTGCAACTACTGCAACCGCTCAATATTCAGCATCAAAAGTATCTTCTAACGAAGATGAAAAGTATGAAGATGTGTTTCAAGATATTGAGGTGCGTTTTAATCATGTTCCAAATGTAGATAGATATAAGTGGGTTCGTTACAATGTAACCGATGGATATGAGGATATGGGTGGTACCTCGTACACTACTAGCACAAAAATTTATAGTTTCAGTATTGGAAAACTATACAGAATACATGCTTATGCTTTAGACCAAAACAATAATGTAATCGCAGTATCAAACGCGGTAGAAATTAGAGGGGCAAGAGGTCACGATACGGTTATTTATCTTATGTTAAAGTAATGGCTAACTCTATAGATAGACTAAAAAGCACCTCTTGGGTGCTTTTTTTATCGAGGTGGGTTCGGTGATAGAGGCACCATCCTGTCTTATAGGAGGTGCCTCATCGTATTATTTGGTATATTCCATGACTTCAAAGGATTGGATCTTACTGAATGCTACATAATCTTTTCTAGCAGTAAATGGTCCCTTGTTAAAGTCCTTATCGAACATATAGGTTTCTTTTCCACGTCCGTCTGCACGATCATTATACCAGTCGATGAAGTTCTGCACTTCGGATGCAGTTAATTCAAACTCTTTCTCGAGTCCACTGATCATCTTGATAACAAGAAGTGCGTTATCACCAGATGGCTGAGGTTTTGGGTCTGGATTCGGTTCTGGATTAGGGTCTGGATTCGGATTCGGATCTGGATTTGGATTTGGATCTGGATCTGGCATCTCAGCATTTCCTTCCATGAATTCAATTTCACTAATTACAGTATGAGTATTGCCATGCCCATTATTGGCAGTAATATTTAAACGATACGCTTTATAGGGCTTGGAGTTATTAAATGTAAATTCTCTTTTCTCACCAAGTTTCCATCCTGTTATATTCGTTTTTACATCTAGGCTAATCCAGTTAGTACCATTCCATCCTTCCAACATCCAAGTGGTAGGAGCTTCTAAATGTCTATAGGTCATGTCAGAGGCTAATTTTATCGTATACTTTCCTACTACTGTTTCAGTTGGGAATTCATATCCCAAATAATAAGGGAAACTACTAATATTAGCCGGATGCCAAGAGGTTTTTTCATCATCGTCGAAGGCTTTATATGCATCAGTTTCTGTACTCCAAATGTTATTCGCACTTGCGATGCCTGTAGGTGATGTGTTACTCGTCATAGTTGGAACTAAATCAACTGAGTTTTGATCTTCTGCATGCCCAATGCTTTGACCAGAAAATATAACAGAAAACATGATTGCCAAACTAAAAATTTGCTTACGATACCTTTTTGCTAAAAACATCAAGAACCTCCTTGAATTGTTAAAACTGGATAATTCGTCTATTTCCAATAAAAATATAGTATAGTTCTTTCGTTTAAGCAAAACATAAAAAGGGATAAATTACAAATAAAAGGATAAACTTGGGAATTTATTTAGTTAGTTCAAGAAATACAAAACCCGTCCCTGATTTTAGGAGACGGGTTATTCTTATTTCTGAGAATTGGATTGTGAATTTTGTTAGATAGAAGATGTTCCTCCAGATTCGCTACTTTGCGTGTGTAAGGGATACCTCAAAGGCATCTAAAATCTCTAGAAAATGCGAGGCTTCTCTAAATACATGGTCAGCGAGCAATGGGGGGATGATGCTTTTTATTTTGCATTCCTCAATAAGATCATGAGCTGTTTTTTTGAAGTCACGCAATTGACGGACGGATACGCGATTTTGATCGACGAATTGATTCAGTAGTGGTTTCGTTTGAGACTGGGGGCGCATGGAATCAAGATCCTGTGCTTGGAATAATAATTGATCAAAATCATGACTGAATTCTCTAGCTTGGTCCACTAGCTTTCTTTCGGAAGGATCGAGCAAATGGTTAATAAATTTGGCATGGTCAGACATGATTCGTAGAAAGAAGACATTCTCATTAATCACCGCATCAGGTAAGGGATCAAGGTTTCCCGTATTCAGTTGTTCTAATCGATTCCGAAAATAGTTGGCTTCCCTGCTCACATGATCGACTAACAGTGGAAAGTTGTTACCACCAATTTTGCAACGAATAATGAGTCCGAGTACTTTGCGTTTAAAGGCCCAAATATACGAAACGGCATTGTGAACGATTTGATTAAAGTCATAGATTCGTTGAGGGTCTGCATCAGAAGAAAAGGCAAGTGCTTGACTTTCAATTTCTTCAAAAATGCTGTAAAAGCGATTCGCTTCTTCAATTAATTTTGTGTCTTCACAGTTAAAGCCCAATTTGAGAAACAAGGAATGTTCTTTCATGATGCGAGACCAAAAACGTATTTCCTCTAATGATCGATCAACAAATACATCTGTCATATGGACCTCCGATTAAGAATTTGGGTGGATAATTGTATTTCTATGTGTTTACCCAGTTCCGTGAGTGGGCATGAGCACAGAATCTACATAAGAACAAAGCCCATTTCTTCTAGCGATTGTCTCGGGCGTTCATTTGGCTTGTCCTACAAAAAAAACTCCCTGTGACGGGAGTTTTCGATGTCAATAGCGACGCATCGAATGCATTTGCGTTCTGTGGTGATGGGCCCGCATGCGATGGAAGTGTTCTCTTTCTCTAAAGGTATGATGACGCATGCGATCATGACGATGTTCAAAAGCTAAAGAGCGAAAACGTTCTGCTTGCCGCATGTGATGATGCATTCTCTGCCTATGATGATCAATCGGATCCATGACACTTCCCCCTTAATGTTGGTACTGTATAGAATATGAGGACAGCTTCCTGCTTGCTTATGCATGAGTGGAGAATGCAAAGAATGAATGGAAAAGAGGCGTAAATCCTCTAGCTTTCGCCCTGTTCTCACAAGGTTAATTTCCGGCTAATTCCACCGCTTTTAGGTAAAGGTGTTCGAACGGTTTGGTAAATCGTTGGCTGCATGCCCTACCGCATCGGATAGCCACAGAAGGTGGAGCTCTACCGGGTGATTGGCAGGTGGCAAGCTTTCGGAGAGAAAAGCATGCAAGATTCGTTCGTACTCTTCTAGCTCATTGAGCGGGCATGATCGCCCAGAAGTGTGTAACGGATGCTCCTTGACTCCCAAATGGACATAAATGATAAAATACTTGTAGGAGGAGCAGCAGTAAGGGGGGAGGCAGCGAATGGTTATGGGATGTAGTTGGTTTTTTATTTTTCGTGGGATCGCTACTCTTTTTAGTCTTTGCATGGAATAAGCTTCCTGACGAGGTGCCTGCCCATTACAATGCTTTGGGGGAAGTAGATCGCTGGGGCTCAAAATGGGAACCGCTTCTTTTACCTGGGATTGGAGTCTTTATCATTTTCCTCATGCAGGTACTCGAACAGCATCCAGAGCTACATAATTATCCGGCACGCTTCCATGAATCAAATGCCAAGCAGTTTTATTTGCACAGTCGAAAAATCGTGAACCAAATAAAAAATAGTTGCTTAATTATTTTTTCCGTCATCTTGTTGGAGTCGGTTTCCATTGCGCTAGGGTGGGGTGGCGGCTTTGGAAAGTGGTTTCTGCCTATCACCATCATTGGGATGATCGTTCTGCTTGTGATCGGGATCGTGAAACAAAAACAGATTCAATGAGAAGAGTGAGAGAGGTCCTTCTAACAGGAAGGGCCTCTCCTTTGTTTTTTTACAACGAAAATAATTAGGACATATGTCCTTCCCTATTCATCTTGCCATCCTTTTTAATTAGGAACAGATCAGTGTGAGGTGAGAGGATGAAAGGAATTGTTTTTGCTATATTGGGCGGCGTTTTCATTACTTTGCAAGGTGTTGCGAATTCGAGGATCAGTCAGGATATTGGTACTTGGCAAACTGCGACACTTACGCAGTTAACGGGCTTCCTCACAGCTTTTTTACTCCTGTTGTTTTTTCGAGATGGAAAATGGCAGGCATATAGGCGAGTGAAGCCGTTATATTTGACAGGTGGGGCATTCGCCGCGTTTATCATTTTTAGCAATGTGACGGCCATCCAGCATATCGGGGTAACCATGACGATTTCAGCCCTCTTGATTGCGCAGCTAAATCTGACTTTTCTCATTGACAGTAATGGGTGGTTCGGTGTTGATAAACAAAAGATGAGGTTGCCGCATTTTATTGGGATCGGGATGATGATTCTGGGTGTGCTGATACTGAGAGCCTGATGGCGAGAGGGTGAAACCGAGGAATGAAGGAAATCGAAAATCGCGAGCATTTGCAACAATATCTCCATGATCACCAGTTAGCGTCTGTCTTTCATGAGCCTTTTCTGCCGCATTTGTTCTTGTACCAATTTGAGCAAGGGGAGCTCATTTGTACCCAGGGGGAATCTGCTTGTCATCTGTATGTTTTGGTGAAGGGAAAAGTGAAGATTTTTACGACTTCTTCCGAAGGTAAAACACTGATTCTTTCCTTTAAAAAGCCGCTTGAAGTGATTGGAGATATTGAGTATGTAAGGGGAATTCCTTATCTGAATTCAGTGGAAGCGGCCTCGTCTGTTCAGATGATCGGGATTCATTATCGCTGGTTGAAAAAATACGGAACAGACTACGCTCCCCTGCTGCAATTTTTATTGCAAATCATAACGCATAAATTTTGTGTAAAGTCCAACTCATTAAGCTTCAACCTACTGTACCCCGTAGAAGTACGATTCGCCCGTTATTTGTTGTCCGTTTCTATAGAAGAGTGGAATCCTGCCACTGAAGAACAAATTAGTACGAGTAATCTCTTGGATGCAGCGAATATGATAGGAACGAGTTACAGACATTTGAATCGGGTCATCCAGCAGTTCTGTAAGGAGGGACTGATTGAGCGTTCCAATGGATTCCTCCTGATCAAGGATAGGGAAGGTTTAGCTGAAATGGCGAGCGAGACTCTGAACAAATAATGGGACAGGAGTGTCAAAATCATGGTAGTTGGGTTATTCTTCGCGCTATTGGCTGGCTTGTTGGTTAGCCTGCAAAATATTTTCAACAGAAAAGTAAGTGAACAGGCAGGAACATGGTCTACGACGACACTTGTGCTTGGGATGGGGTTTCTTTCGTCTTTGGCGATGGGGCTCATTTTCGAAGGAAATCAGTTGTTTTCGCTATCATCTATGCAACCGTGGTACTGGTTCAGCGGCATGATCGGCGTCGGGGTGGTTTTTTGTCTGGTGCAAGGGATGAGACTGCTTGGCCCAACGTACGCCATCTCCATCGTTCTCACTGCCCAGCTCGGCTTTGCTTTATGGTCGGATTCAATCGGCTGGTTAGGGCTGGTTCAAGTGCCGATAACTTTTACGCAATGGTTTGGTGTTCTGGTCATTGTCGGGGGTGTGATCGTATTTAAACTAGGCGGCGAATGGCAACAAAAACGCTCAATCAGTAAGATGTAAATTTTTTGTTGACTAAAATTTAAGCGTCATGATAAAATAAAAAATTTTAAATTCGATAAGTGTGCTATAATGGCTATAGATTGCTTTGAAGGAGGTGGACGTATGTTTCAAGTTGGAGACAAGGTTTTTTATCCGATGCACGGAGCAGGCGTAATCGAGGCGATGGAGGATAAAGAATTTCTGGGTGAAAAACACCTCTATTATGTGCTCAACATGCTGCTGAAAGAGTTAAACATCATGGTCCCGGTTGAAAAGATGTCCGCTCTTGGTATTCGAAAGGTGGTCGAAGCCGACATTCTGGAGAATGTTTTGGCCGCCATACGAGAGGGGAAGCGCGACACCACCTTGAATGCAGCACAGCGCTACAAGCTTCATACAGAAAAAATGAAGAGTGGCGATATTTACGAGCAATCTGAGGTCATTCGCGATTTGGTTAGCATGAGTAAAGAAAAAGTATTGGGAACGAGCGACAAAATGATGCTGGATACTGCGCAGCAGCTTCTTATTAGTGAAATTGAACTGGTAAAAGGTGTAGATACGGAACAGGCAACAGAAATGCTAAAACATGCTGTTTGCCCTGAAGAAATGTCTGAGATTGTGCCATAAACATCGTCATACAAGTAAGCAAGGGGAGTGATTGTTACTACAATCGCCCCCTTTTTTGTTTGTCCGTTAGAGCAACGAGCCATGATCCAGGGAAAATTCTTGGCGACTGGCAAAATGGTGGTATCCAGCACGTACAAAGGCTTTGGCCATTGGCGTGTTTTTTACATCGGTATCTGCGCGGATGTATGTTTCTCCTGCTTGTACAAGGACGTCTGTGGCCTGTTTCAGCAATCGATCAATATAGCCGTGTCCTCTTTGCTCGGGGAGAACACCGATGTAACCAATCGTAGCAAAGGTAGGGCTGACCGTAGGCATCAAAAAACCGATCAGCTCATTTTTTGCTGTATAGGCAAGCTGCCACCATTCTGGTTCGTATTTCATTTGTTGCAAATCTTGAAACATTTCCTGTGCTTGGGCTAGTGGGCCTTTTTCCAAACGCTCCTCTGCAATTTGTTGATCATGGGTGAATTGCGAGACACGCAGGATGGCATCCACAAATGCAGCTTCACCAACCTCAGGAAGACTGCGGTACACGATCGGATCATGCGTTTCTTCTGATGGTATTGAAGTTTCCTCAATCGGAGCATGCCGTTCGAATCGGTTTGTTTCTCGGCTGATCCGAAAGCCGAGCGCTTCTAGAACATTTCTTCGCTCTTGGTGATTCGTTTGCCATTGAGGAGAGGAGGATGGTGAATCCAGAACATAGCCGATTTTCTCCGTAAGATTTCCCGCCATGAGTGTGAAGGCTTCGCGTAAGAAATGAGCTCCGAGAGAAGGGCATTCTGATTCTTTCCATGGTAGCTCCCACAATCCCAAATCAGACGCTTGCTCACTGCCAGGCAATGTCCAGAAGGCGAGACGACCAGCCATTTTACCATGTACCTCCAGAACGAAGCACCAGTCCTGACGCATGGCTCCTTGTGTGAACATTTTATCGAGGTAAGCGGCAATATCATCTCGAACTGACGCAGGGTGATCCGGGAATGCAATAAATGCTGGTAAATCCTCCGGGTGGATACGGCGAACGGTGATCATGCAAGTAATCTCTCCTTTGTAACTATCTAAAATAATTTCGTTAGTTACAAATGGATTTTACCAAAATGTTCTGTGAATCGTCAATCGTCGTCTATGTAGAAAAATAGGGAGGGTAGGGAGCAAAATGCGTGCTCCCTGTTTGCTCCTGTGTTATTCAATCAATACGCCCCGCGACCTACCTATGATGCGGATGGCGCGATTCCACAGCAACTGGAGTTTTTTTCTCTGCAGGGGCCTCAAATACAGATCAGGGCTTTTCAGATACAAACGCATGGGGATGACACGAAAGCATATACGCCCTTGACTTACATAACGCTGCGAATACGTTGGGATGACCGAAATTTGCTCGATTGAAATCTGATTCCTCTCATCCTTTTCGACAGTAAATCGCAGGATTGCCCCGCACTGGGATTGATCAAACGAGAGCATTTTCTCAGAGGTGAAATTGCCCAAAGAATAAGCGACGAGCGTTTGTCTCTTTGTTCCTTGAGCCGTCGTGATACTCGGGGTGACAACAGGTTGCAGAACATGTGGATGAGCCCCGAGGATGACATCAGCACCGTTGTCGAGCAGGCTTTGTACGAACTGCCGCTGGCGAGTCGTCGGTGTATAGCGGAATTCAATCCCAAAGTGAAGAGAGATGATCACAACATCGACGAGAGGACGGACTTTTCTTAAGTCAGATAAAATCGTGTCAAGCTGAAGGAGTCGGACGATCCATGGTGTATGAGCGGGGATTACCTGCTTGTTTGTCCCGTAAGTGTAAGCAAGCAGGGCGATGCGAATGCCGTTTACCTCCTTGATCAGGTAGGTATTCGCCTCCTCGGGGCTTCGATAGGTTCCGGTATGAGCAAGCTTGTATCGATCCAAAACATCAAGGGTTCGGCATAGTCCGGTTACTCCGCCATCCAGACAGTGGTTGTTCACTGTAGTCAATACGTCAAATCCAGATGTTTTCAAGTCCCGAGCCAGTTCATCTGGACAGTTGAAGCGTGGGTAACCAGTTCGTGCCGAACCGATTTGATAGGGCTGTGTATTCCCGGAAAAGGTGGTTTCTAAATTGCCAATCGTGAGATCTGCCGCTGAGAGAATCGGTGCCACGGGAAGAAACATATCCATAAAAGAGAATTGATCGCCTCCAAGCAGTCTAGCAGTTGCCACCTGTTCTTTCCACATAAGGATGTCGCCTACAGCAGCGATGGTGGCCTTCTTTTTCATACGCTTCACCTCCCCTCCTACTCTATTCCAGAAGTCGTCCGTCTGATTTGGATAGTAGCGGAACGTTTTCATAGATAATGGTCTATACAGGCTGTCTATGTCGTTCATACAATAGGAAAGCTGATCGAGAGAAGAACGAGGCAAAGGGGGTGATGCCCGTGAAAAAGAAGAGAAGAGCTGTTGTACCTGTAAAGACACTAATTCTCGACAAGCCGGTTATCGCTGTGACGGGAAGTGCAGGGAAGACCACAACAAAGGAAATGATCTATTCCATCCTGAATCTACGCATGCCCACGTATAAATCGATGTACAACAAGAACTTCCTGGGAAATACAAGAGCGCATACCAAAAGAATTCGGGACGAGCACAAGGCCGTAGTGCTTGAGTATGGTATATATCGAAGCGGTCATTTGCGACAGCATTGCAAAATCATACAGCCGTCTATGGGAGTTATCACGAATATTGGCACGGCCCATATCGGAAATTTTGGCGGTGATGCCAGGCAACTGGCGTTAGCCAAAACGGAGTTAATTCGTCATATGAAATCCACGGGAACCATTTTTCTCAATTGGGACTGTCCCTTTTCTCGGGAGTTTATTCAACAGCCTTACTTAGGTTCGTTCACGGGAAAAATCGTGACATTTGGCAAGGAGCAGGAGGCGGACTATAAGGCGGGACGAACGAAATTAGAGGGGAATGGGTTGCGATTCGATTGTTCTTTGCGCGGAGAGAAGGAGTCATTTTTTGTCCCTATTCCGGGAGAGCATAATTTGTCCAACGCTTTGGCTGCTATTGCTGTCGCGCATACGATGGGGATTCCCGTCGATGATATTCGCCGCGGGTTAAGTCAGTTTCGCGGACAGCGCAAACGACTAACTAGCTATAGACTCGCGGATAACATTCAGGTGCTGGATGATACCTACAGCTCGAATCCGGATGCGGCCAAGGCGGCTATTGATGTGTTAAGCCAGGTAGGGAATACCACAAAGATTGCAGTGCTCGCCAGTATGTTGGAAATGGGCAAATACGACGTGAAAGGTCATGAAGATGTCGGGAAATATTTGAGCCAGAAAAATATAGATTACTTATATACACTGGGAAGAAGTGCTAGGAATATTGCCAGAGCAGCGATTCTCTCCGGATTTCCGGCAAATCGGGTCAGACATTGCTTGAGTAAGGCAGGCTTGCATCGGCGTCTAGCAAAACAGTTGAAGCCAAATACAGCATTCCTCGTAAAAGGATCAAATCGGTTGAAAATGGGAGAGACTGTACAATTTTTGTGCAGGGTAACAGCCAATCGAAACAGGCGAAAAAGATGAAAAAGTGGGACGCAACCTCGATGGCGGACAAGGAATTGCATACAGGCTATTGCGGAAAAAATAGGTGAATGACGACGGGCAAACGCACATACCATCTGTGCGTTTGCTGCATCTCCTATAGGGAGACTAGTAGGAGGTGACACGTCATGTCATATCAATTTCCCCCTGGCGGTTCAGAAGGTTCCCCAGGTTATCAAGGTTCCCCCGGTTCACCGGGAGGTTTTCCTCCACCACCACCGGGTCCTCCACCGAGTAGGACGCCAAGTGCACCGGGAGCAAGAGGCTATGGGGGAACACGCCGTATTGATGCTGGCGGATTCCGCCCCTGTTTATATCGGTACACGTATGTTTGGCTGCGAAATGGCCGTTCTTTCTGGTTTTATCCCGTCTATGTCAGTCGCAACTCTGTAACCGGATACCGCTGGAGAGGAAATCGCTGGGAGTATTACGGGACAGACTTGGATCGGATTTCCTATTTCACCTGCTAACTCCATATACAAGCAAAAAGGCCATTCCCTGGGAGGATGGCCTTTTTATTTTGAACTACTTATTTTATTGAGAGTGAAAAATCCTTGTGATCATGAATGTCTCCTTTTTCCACATGGACCTTCACTGTATAATCCCCAGTGGTCGGGAACTGTACATTGCCTCCATACTGCCCTGCAGCAGTTTCCGTTGCATCGACGAAGCTGTGCTTCTCGGCATTTCCCAGCCAGAACTCGAATTTGACTGTCGCTTTGTCCAACGCTTTGTTGTCTTTCATGAGATGAACCGTGAGAGCAGCTGGTGTTGCTACTTGAATATTATCGGCTGGGGAGAAATGATAATCCACTGTTTGAGCATTTGCGTGACCTGCCGCCCCATGATCGTGTGACTGACCTGCGCCAGCTTGAGGTGTGGATGGCGTCGCCCCGGGAGTCTCGCCACCCTTGTTGTTTACGGTAAACGGTGTCTTCTGCATATTGTGGAAATCACGTGCCGTTACGTGGTAGTAGACAAAGTAGGAACCTGGCTCGCTAATGGTTTGTTGGGCCGTATAGACACCGTCTCCTTGCAGCGCAGCCGGGATCGTTTCATGCTTTTCTTGCCCATCTTTCCACCATTCGAACTTCACTTCCTTGGCATCGTCCACGGGTTGCCCATCTTGTGTAACTTTAACCGAGAAGGTAACCGTGTCGCCCGCTACAAGCTCTTTTGGTTCCAATGTAAAGGCAGCCTCGACGGGAGATCCGGGTAGCAAGGCTTGTTGCTCGTTCTCTTTTCCACAAGCGGCTAAAAGGAGCATGAGCATGGATAAGAGCAGAATCATTGTACGTTTCATGTTGGATTACCCTTCCTTCTTCAATTTCAACAGTTCCTGATAAATTTGTTCGGGATCGAAATCGTCTCCCATGCCGAATTTTTGAATGACGGCATTGTTATCATCCACGAGATACGTACTCGATGTATGAGAGATGAATCCATCTTCCATCTTATTGGAAAAAAAGCCAAGTGAATTTGTAACCGTTTTGATCGTTTCGTCATCACCCCTAAGCAGGGTCCAGCCTTGTTCTTGAATCCCCAACTGCTTGGCATAGTAGCGCATGACATCAGGAGTGTCGTTTTGCGGATCAATCGTGATGGTCAAAAATTCAACGTCTTGCCCCATCAAGTTTGCTTCAAGCAAGCGTTTTTGCAGCTGAACCATTTTTACCGTTGTCGTGGGACAAATATCCGGGCAACGGGTATAAATCAGCTCCACCAAACGAAACGTTTTCTTTTGCGGTGCCAACGAATAGGATTGTCCATCGATGGTTTGCAGAGTCACGTCATCTGGTAATTTCGCCTGGGCATTTTTGGGTCCGAACCAAACCCAAGAAGCGACAAGAGCAACAAGGACAAGAATGGGTAATAGCAAGAGCAACCGTCTGATTCGAATAGCGGTAGCAGGGGCGATATTCACGTGAGTATCGCCTCCTTTCTGATTCTATTTGGACTATGGTGTCATGAGTCCGTCCTCTTCCTGATTCTTTTCTTTTCGATACCAGGTAGAGAAGATGTAAGCCAGGACGACACCGTACGTCAGCTCCTGCATGAGCTTCATCACAATTCCGCCCAGCCGTTGATCTTCCAGAGGGGGCAGTGGAACGGCGAACATCGATTTGTCGATCGGCGTGGAAAAGAATGGAGCGCAGAGCAGGGAAGGACCGTCTACATATGTCGTATACAATGGTGTTGCTGAAAAAATAATCAGTGCGCACGCAGGTGTAATCAAAACACCGTTAGCAAAGATGTAGGCAAGCTTTTGCAGTTCCGACAGACGATGAATTTCTGGTATTGGTGCGATAACAGGCATCCACATCAAAATCGCAGTCACCAGCAACAGTAAATGAATCAAATTATGTAGGGCCAGGTTGTTCATCGCCAAGTCTAAAATAACAGGCATATGGTAAAACGAGAACAGGGCATTGAACATGAGAATAGCGGGTATCGGGTGACTCGCTATACGCATGAAAATCTTGAGCCCCCGGCGATAGAACAGGGAACGGATCAACCATGATGGGGTACCAGCCAAGAGCAGCAAGGGCATTACGAGATAGAGCAGCGACTGCTGCAGCATGTGGGCGCTAAACAAAAAATGCCCGGCTACGTTCAAGGGACTCCCCATACTAAAGTAAAAACCGATTAAGCCGAGAGTGAAAAAAGTCTTTTGCTTACGTGTAACAGGTGTGGAATCTTGAAAAGTTTGGCGTAATGGTCCGATCAGCGCGAAATAAGCCAGACCGATCAAGAAGGTCAGAAGAATCAGCTCTGGATTCCACGTCGCCCGAAAGCCAAAGGTTTCAGTGAAATAAGTGAGGGTCATGCGATTACCTCCGTTTTCAAGGATTATCCCCAGTACTCATTATAGGCAAATAACTGGAAAAGCCTAATGACTCGTTCGGGCTATTTCTTCCAAGGAAACGGAATTCTTCACATATTTGTCACGTATGTCCAAATGAAAAGAGCCTCCCACAAAGAATCGAGGGAGGCTACCACACGTTATGATTTTTTCTGTTCTTCCAACCAAGTTTTCCATTCGCTTGCTTCGCGTCCGCCGACGAGTCGAGCTACTTCCTTGCCGCCCTTGTAATGAACAAGGGTCGGGGTAAACTCGATCTGGTAATCGTTGTAGCTGCCATTGAATTCGAGCAGGTTGTGCTTTTTCATGTCGATATCCAAGCTTTTGACAATCGGCACCAAGACAGGTGTCGTTGCTTTGCAATGCTCGCAGAGTGGACTGAAGTAGTATACAAACATGTCCTCCTGATTATCGAGCTTGGTTTTGAGCTCATCAGGCATGATGAGATTATCGTACAGCGGGTCACTCAATTGTTCGAGAGTGGAAGGATGCAAATTGGCTTTACCATAAGGGTTTCCTTCCGCAAGCTGACGGTTCGAAATATCAGCGTACACGATTGCACCGATCAGGATAGCAGCCACAAGGATGGATAGAAAGATGACTTTTTTCATGAATCATTTCTCCTTTGCATTTTTCATAACGATGACAAGCAGGATGCTGATCAAGGTGAAGGCAATGAGCGCAAGGAACGGAATGGTGATAAACCCAAGCCAGTTAATATAGTCCGTGTTGCATGGCACAATGCCGCAAGCACTACCCAGATCTTGCAGGGCAGGTATTTTTTGAATCGAGTAATGATACAGCGATGTGAGTCCTCCTATGATGGAGAGAATCAAGGCGTACGACGCGATCTTGTCATCTTTCTTCGCGGAGGCAACCCCGAGTAAGATGACGAGCGGGTACATCAAGATTCGCTGGTACCAGCACAGGTCACACGGTATGTACTTTAACACCTCTGAAAAAAACAAACTGCCTCCTGTGGCGATTAGGGAGACTCCCCATGCGGCAAACATGGCTTGTTCCACGATTTGCTGACGTTTCATATAAACACCTCGTTCATATATTAACATATTACAAATCGAAAGTTGATTATAAAAAGTAATAATTTGTTGAACGATTGGGCTTGTCTCATGCACCATACTGGATGCACTACCCGATGCGCTTGCAGCAGGTAGGAGCACCAGTGCGTAAGCTCCCAGTTTTCCCAAGCATGATCAGTAGACTCGTACTTGTGGGGAGGAGTGCCTATCCCGAATCGGTACGAAAATGGATTGGAGAGAAGGCCATTCGACGAGCATGACCCCTCGCCAATATCCTGCACCACCATCAATGCCTACTATATTGTCTCTGCGCCAAGGACCGTTGCCTGAGTATTGAGGTAATCCTGGAACAGGCGTATGGCCAAAAATGACAGGGAGATCTCCATCATAATAAAGGTAAAACGGCTCGCGAATCCATAGTAAATCGTGCGGATTTTGTTCCTGCAAGGGGATGCCGGGTCGAATTCCTGCGTGGACCAAAAGTACGGCTGGAGCTCCTGTTCTCGGATCGGCTGGCAGCTCTATATACAAAGGAAGAGATGACAAGGCTGGCAAAATTGTTGGATAGCGTGAAAGGATGAATTGCCGCGCTTCTTCTTGTTCTTGCAAAGAAGGCATCCGGTTAAGAAAAGCTCGCCGAAGCGGGTGATTTCCTAAGAAAGAGCGTATGGTGGCATCGCCGCCATTGTAGCGCAGGTATAACTCCGGATTGCCGTTGCCAGACAGCCAATCCTCGAGCATTTGCTCGTGGTTGCCTTTTATGAGATAGATTTGGTTCGGATACGCCTGCCGAAGAGCGAGTAGATCGAGCAAAACTTCCTTTGATTCAGGCCCCCGATCGATCATATCCCCCAATACATACAGCCGATCACCAGCCTGAGGGGAGAAGGAAACGTCCCCCAGCGCCTTTTGAAAAGCCTGATTTTGACCATGTATGTCTGAGACCAAATAAGTAGCCAAACAAGATCATCCTCCTCGATTACCCGTTGTGCCTTTTAGTAGGATATGTTTGTGCAAAGTGGAGGGTGAAAGGGTGTGTCTCTTTCTCGGTTGTTTAGATGGGTGCACATATTTTGTGAACGGGAATAGAGATACAGAATGAGTCAAATACCCATACGGTGGGAGGATCAAACGACGATGGCTACTTCCTATCGCGACTATACATCGCCAAATACTCAGTTTACGTACGATATGAGAAATAATCTGTTTTTCAAAAAGGACGATCGGAACTTCATCGATTCCCTGGGGATCGCACAATTAAATACATTAGGCAACAGTTCGTTGCTGGATATTTTCCTGACAACCGGAAACGTTGTCGAGCCACACATCCATCAAAATGCATCGGAGCTGGTGTACTGCATCGCTGGTGAGGCCATTGTGTCCTTAATCAATCCTTTTACCAATCAATTGCTCAATTACAATATGAAACCGAGACAAGTTGCCAATATCCCGCAGGGCTGGTGGCACTATGAAATGGCCTTGACTGACGATACGCACTTACTGGCTATTTTTGATGCGCCTACTCCTGAGGTGATCTTTGGCTCCGATATTTTGCGCTTGACTCCAGCGAGTGTGTGGGCACATACGTATTGTTTAGACGAAGCAAAGGTAAAAGAAACATTTGCGCCTCTTACCAAAACAGTCGTGATTGGACCGCCAGTAGGATGTCAGCAGCAAGGGCAGTTACCAGATAGAGCTGCCTCAAGTCAGTACCCGTACTATGGCTACTCGAGCCAACTGCCAGACAGTTACGGTTATTACGATGCCAACTATGTGCAGCAGGGTGGATATGGACAGCACACAGTCTATCAACAGCCGACTGGTTATCCGCACTATGGCACGCCACCCTACCATACCGGATATCCGCCACAGCCCGTTTATCCATCTTATTGAATGGAAAGACAGATGGCGTCCTGATGAGCAGGTCTCCCAAATCCAGCATTCTTCTATTACAATCAGGAGTAGAACATTTTCAAAGAAGAAGGGGAGACCATGATGGATCATCTGGCACACTGGTTGCGGACATCTTCCTATACAGTTGTATTTACCGGAGCAGGCATGTCGACAGAGAGTGGCTTGCCTGATTTTCGTTCACAGTCTGGGCTATGGCGCGGCAAAGATCCGATGCAGCTCGCGAGTACACATGCGATGATGGAGAATCGGGAAGCGTTTGTGGAATTTTATCAAATGCGCATTCAAGGACTGATCTCTTGCAAGCCACATGCCGGACACGAATGCTTGGCGGAATGGGAGCGGCGTGGCTTGATTCATGGGATCATTACACAAAATGTAGATGGCTTTCATCAAGAGGCGGGAAGCTTGGCTGTAGCCGAACTGCACGGCTCCCTTGCAAAAATCCGCTGTCTCGCCTGCGGGACCGAGTATGCCAACACACATTATCTGGAGGAACAAGGAACGATCTGCGCATGCGGAGGATTTTTGCGTCCAGGTGTAGTCCTGTTTGGAGAATCATTGCCGCAATCGCAAGTCGATCAAGCCATCTCGTGGACAGAAGAAGCCGATTTGTTTATCGTCTTAGGCTCTTCGCTTACCGTGAGTCCAGCCAATTGGTTCCCGCCGCATGCAAAAGAAAGAGGAGCCAAACTGGTCATTGTCAATCAAGAACCAACTCCATTGGATGCGTGGGCAGATTTGGTCATCCAAAATGAACAGATCGGCGACGTGCTGCAAAGAGTAGGACAGTCGTTAGGAGAATAAAAGCAGGCGTGCTCGATGAAAAGAGTATGCCTCTTCAGTTCGGACTCGTTGACATGCTTGCTTGATGGTGTTTGCGTTCAATTGATCATCCTTATTGACGGTGACGCTTCCTATTATATTTTCGACCATGTACAATTAGTATTTATATTCAATATTTTACCATTATTGAGACGGTATTCCAATATTTGTTCGAACCATGTGAATCACCCTAGAGCTTGCGCGAAAAACATGATACCATCGAGTGTAAGATTCATATGGCTTCTCGATAAGCAAATAGAAAAGTACAGGTGACGTTCATGCAAATATTATCAGTAGAAAACCTCTCCAAAGGCTATGGAGAAAAAGTATTGTTTGATAACATTTCCTTTCATATTGCCGAGCAAGAGCGCATTGGTCTGATTGGTGTAAATGGTACGGGAAAATCCTCTTTGCTCAAAATCGTGGCGGGCTTGGATACAGCGGATAGCGGGAAAATCGTTCACGCGAATCATTTCCATGTGGAGTATTTGCCGCAAAATCCCGATTTTGACGAAAACTCCTCCGTACTTGAACAAGTATTTTACGGCGATTCACCGCTCATTCAGCTTTTGCGTGATTATGAAACAGCACTAGAGGCTGTTCAGGAATCGCCTGACGACGAGAAAAAGCAGGCGCGATTGTTTGCTGTTCAAAACAGGATGGATGCGGCTGATGCGTGGGAGAGCAATACGCAAGCCAAAATGATCTTGACCAAGCTAGGACTGCACAATTTCTCGCAAAAGGTAGGCGAGCTCTCCGGTGGACAACGAAAGCGGGTAGCAATGGCACGTGCTTTGATCCAACCAGCAGACCTGCTCATTTTGGATGAGCCTACGAACCATATTGATAATGAGACAGTCGAGTGGCTGGAAGAGTATTTGTCCCGCTTCAAGGGTGCTTTGCTGCTCGTTACCCATGATCGTTACTTCCTGGATCGTGTGACGAACCGCACGTTTGAGCTGGATCGCGGCAAGCTGTACAGCTATGAAGGCAACTACGGTATGTTTCTGGAGAAAAAGGCGGAGCGTGAAGAAAATGAGGCTGCCGTAGAGAGCAAGCGGCAAAATCTGCTTCGTCGAGAGCTGGCATGGCTTCGTCGTGGAGCAAAAGCGCGTACGACCAAACAAAAGGCGCGTGTGCAACGTGCTGAGGAGTTACGAGATAAAGCCGTAGATGGACCTGCTGCCAAGATGGAAATGGCACTCGGCGCCAGCCGTCTCGGCAAAAAGGTGATCGAGCTTACCAACATCCATAAAGCGTACGGTGAGCAAAAACTCATCAACGATTTCAGCTATATCGTCCTGCCAGGTGATCGTGTGGGGATTATAGGGCCAAACGGAAGCGGGAAAACGACGCTCTTGAACATGCTGGCAGGAAGAATTCAACCGGATAGCGGTTCATTGGAAATCGGGACGACTGTTAAAATCGCCTACTACACCCAAGATAGTATCGAGATGGATGAAAAGCTGCGCGTCATCGAATATGTAAAGGAAGCAGCAGAGGTAATTCAGACGAGCAATGGAGAGTCGATTACGGCTTCGCAAATGCTGGAGCGGTTCCTGTTTTCGCCGCATATGCAATGGACGCCGATTTCCCGCCTGTCTGGGGGAGAGCGCAGACGTCTCTATCTGCTCCGTACGCTGATGGGAGAGCCGAATGTCCTGTTTTTAGATGAGCCAACGAATGATTTGGATATTCAAACGCTCAGTATTTTAGAGGACTATCTCGAGCAGTTCCCAGGCGCAGTCATCACGGTATCGCATGACCGCTATTTCCTTGATCGTACCGTTGACCATTTGTTTGCTTTTGAAGGGCAAGGAAGCATTCGTCATTACTACGGCAACTACTCTGAGTACCTGGAAGAAAGACGTCAGGAAAAAGCAGCACAGGTGGAAGAAGCGGATCAACAGGCAGAAAAGGCGCAAAGCAACAGCGGGGCTAATCGCGGCAACAACCGCACGCGCAAGCTGTCCTACAAGGATCAGAAGGAATGGGATGCGATTGAAGGCAAGATCGCGGCTTTGGAAGAGCGCAGCGTCAAACTAAAGCAAGAGATTGCAGCGTCTGGCAGTGATTACGGCAAAATTGAAAAGCTCTATGCAGAGGAACAGCAAGTGGCGGCAGAGCTGGAAGCAACCGTTGAGCGTTGGGCGGAATTATCTGCTTTGGTAGAGGAATTGGAGCAAGGGAAATAATTAGTTGCGTACCAATCTCTGTGTGTATAGCCAGTAATTGAGGGTTGGGAAAGCGACGCTTCCACCTGTAGACTAGAATAGATTACTAGAGTAGAGGAGTCGCTGTCGTTGCCTGCCTATAAGTTAGACCCGGAATGGGTGATGTCTTACCTAGAGCTGCAAGAACACGAGCTCTCTTCCGAAGTGCATCCAGAGAATAAAGAAGTGATCATGAACAAGATCAGGGAAATGACGTTATCGATCATGTACAAGCAAGCCAGAAGATTTCTTGTATACTTGGAATCGGATGAATCGGATGAAACGGAAGCAGAAAGAACGAAAAAGACTCATCTTATGTAAAGAAGACCCGCCTTAGTTTGAGAGAGGCGGGTCTTTCTTATTGTTGTCTGATTCGAACGGGCGTACCAATGGGCACGATTTTTGCGAGAGCGTTCACGTCCTCATTGTACATGCGAATACAGCCGTGAGATACGTACTTGCCGATGGAGGAAGGATCATTCGTGCCGTGAATGCCATAGTGTGGCTTGCTTAGTCCCATCCAAATTGTGCCGAATACACTCAAAGGTCCTCCCGGATAGGAATTCGGATAGGGGACTTTGTTGATGATGGTAAAATCCCCTCGTGGCGTCGATGTGGCAATTTTACCCAAGGAAACAGGATAAGAGCGGACGAGTCGATTCCCATCGAAGAGATCGAGACGTAGCTTCGCAATCGAGATGCGGATGTTGTAGGACGGCAGCTTCTTCACCTCCCCCACAAACGATACGAAATGCCGCTGTTACTATCTTATGAAAACCAACGAAACCGGTACCTTTCCTCTCATGATTAATGTAGTTTGAAATCTAACGAAAACGTATCCGGATAGCGCAGGCCGTCACGATAGAACAAGGTTCTCACCCAGACGTACATCCGTAAAGGAATGGAAGGAAAGACAATGGCCAGCTTACCTTCTTCCAAGACAGGCAAATCGAGCGGGGATTGAATTTCATAAGGGACTCCTTCTTGATCAAGCAACGATTTGTAATGTTGGGCCTCGCTCCAGCTAACAGGATAATAAAATGATCTCTCCATCCATTTCCAACACCTTTCCAGGTTTCACTGCTTCTCATTGTATGAAAAACATTTGAGATAAAAAAAGAATCAAACGCCACAGGCATTGAAAATTAGGCAGTCCAAATGAGGTTTCAAAAGTGTCGTCTGGGCAAAAACGTCATGATTTTCCCAGAAAATGCGTGTAAAGTGGAAGTAAGCAAAAAATGGAGGGACACGGGAATGAAGCAGACGCACTTGCACTTTAACATGCAAATAGGCAGAAAAAAGCCAGTGAGTGTAAACAACACAGAAACGGCCTGTCCTTTTTGTGATCGAAACAGTCTCACAGACGTTTTGGAGCAGCGGGGCTCCATGATTTGGCTCAAAAACAAATTCCCTGTTTTGGAGGATACGCATCAGACTGTTTTGATTGAGTCGGATGAATGTCAAGGGGATTGGTCTGTCTATTCCAAAGAACATGTACGAGCATTGCTGGCATTCGGAGTGGAGAAGTGGCTTGAAATGGAGCAAAGCAAGTCTTATCGTTCCGTTCTGTTTTTCAAAAACCACGGCCCGTATTCAGGGGGGAGCATCCGTCATCCGCACATGCAGATCGTCGGATTACATGACTACAACTATCTGGATCAGGTAAAAGACAGTGATTTTATTGGTATGACCATCGATCAAGAGGCGGGGATTGAATGTAATCTGTCTACGCATCCGCGTGCAGGTTTTTTTGAATACAATGTCATTCTATCGGACTTTGATCGATTACCGAAAATGGCAGACTACTTACAAATTTTAGCACATTGGATACTGACTCATGTCAATCCGCGGAACCAAAGCTACAATTTTTTCTTTTACCATTGGGGAGAAAAGCTGATCGCCAAAGTGGTTCCCAGGTTTGTTACCTCTCCTCTTTACGTAGGCTATTCCATCCCACAGGTAGCCAATAATTTGGAAGAAACCATTGCTGAAATACAGAGACGTTACTTCTAACCTTAGAAAGGGTGCTTCGCTTTGACGTATATGATCACGGCAAGAAAAACACTCACCTCAGAGGAACTGGCACAGATTAAAGAACTGGTTGCAATATGTAACGAGCAGGATGGCATTGATCTCAAAGTGAACCCGAGTATGCTGGAAAAGCGTTCGGGGGAGCATGAAGAAGATTTCTTTTGTTATGTGAACGAAAAGCTGGTCGGGTTTCTCGGACTTTATGTGTTTCACAGTGGCGAGGCAGAAGTGAGCGGAATGGTCCATCCAGCTTATAGAAGAAAGGGCATCTTTACAGCACTGCAAGCAAAAGCCGCAGACGAATGCAGAAGAAGAGGCATCCCCTCGCATTTATATATCGTTCAGCGAGATTCGCAAAGCGGCAAGTCATACATGGAGCGAATCGGTGGGGATTATCAATTCTCGGAATATTGGATGGAATTGGGGGAGAAGAAAACAGGAAACCTCTTGGGAAATGTAAACCTCCGCCCCGAGACTGCCAATGATCTCGAAACATTGATCTGGCTGAATATCCATGGCTTTCAATTAGAGGAAGAACGCGCCAGAGAGATGTCAGTGAATATGGCAGGAGACCCGAAATCCCGTACATATATGATGGTAGTTGACGAACAGGCGATTGGCAAAATAAGTGTCAGGAAAAATGAAGGTAAGGCATTCATTTATGGATTTTGTGTCCACCCGGATCATCAGGGGAAAGGCTATGGACGTCAGGCTTTGGCCCAAACAATCCTACTCATGGAGGAGGAAGGGTATCCGCACGTGTCACTTGAGGTAGCCTGTGAAAACAGCAAGGCTTTGGGCTTGTATGAATCATGCGGTTTTTCTGTGAAATCAGCGAACGATTACTATAAGCTGGAGCTGTAATTGTCAAACTGCATTTGTACAGCTCGCGAGTTGGTAAACGAATCGGGTTCCATGCTACGATAGAAGGGAAAGCAAGTCCGCTGTACAAAGGTTGTTCAAAAAGGACGACTTTTTGAACATGTATAATAAGGAGTGACTCACTATGAAACTGTTGTCCATCGAACCGACGCCGAGTCCAAATGTCATGAAGCTGAATGTAGACGAGCGTTTGCCGGATGGGGTCCAACATGTCTATACAAAGAAAGATGCGAGTAAAGCACCAGAACTTATGAACAAACTCTTGGAGATTGAAGGGGTTACCTCCATTTTTCATACGGCAGATTTTCTCGCGCTGGAGCGAAAGTCCAATGCAGATTGGCAGCGTATTTTGACTTTCGCGCGCGAGGTTTTGCAAGCAGGTGGAGGAGCGGCTGTTCCTGACATGTCTGCGGAGGAAGCGGGGGCATTTGGAGAGGCGCAAGTGTACGTTCAAATGTTCCGCGGTGTTCCGATGCAGGTCAAAGTGACCATGGGAACAGAACAGATTCGTGCAGCGTTGCCAGAGCGTTTTGGACAGGCAGCCGTGCGTGCAGGCTCTGCTTCGCCCAACCTCATCATGGAGCGAAAATGGGTCGAGCATGGCGTGCGCTACGGCGATTTGCGCGAGATTGGCGAGGAGGTCGCATTGGAAGTCGATGCCTCCTATCCGGAGAGCCGTGTGGAAGAGATCGTGCAACAGGCCATGGCGCTTGGTCCCGGGGAAACTCCAGAGCCAGTCGTGCGTGAAAAGAAAGTCGTTACGCTGGAAATGCTCGATGACCCGGATTGGCAAAAAAGATATGAAGCGCTGGATCGAATGGAACCAGCGGAAGAGGATTTGCCTGTTTTGGAAAAAGCGCTTCGTGATGGCAAGCCGTCGATTCGCAGGCTGGCGGTAGTGTATCTGGGCATGATCGGTGGCGATGATGTTTTCCCGCTACTGTTTGAAGCACTCCGCGATGACTCCGTCTCTGTAAGACGCACAGCGGGGGATACCTTGTCTGACTTAGGCGACACACGTGCGATTCTACCGATGTGTGAAGCGTTGAAGGATAAAAACAAGCTAGTACGTTGGCGTGCTGCTCGCTACCTGTTTGAGGTGGGGGATGAAACCGCCTTGGACGCTTTGCGTGCCGCACAGAACGATCCCGAGTTCGAAGTCAGCTTGCAAGTCCAAATGGCCGTGCAACGCATTGAAAGTGGAGAGGCGGCTAGCGGTACCGTTTGGCAGCAAATGACTCGCCGAAACGATTAGGTCGCTGTTTCCAGTAACTTAAGAGTCCTCTATCAAGCAGATTAACTGCTATAGAGGGCTTTTTTGTCGTGGTTTCGCCTGCTGGATATATGGCGAATAGCGGGGCATACTGCTTCAAGAAGAGTGGTAAACAAGTTGGTTCATTAGGTAAAAATTGGTATGAGTCAGTATAAAAATAGACACAGTTCAATAATGGTTGACTTCCACCTTATCCATCCCTTAGACTAGGATAGGGTTTAGCTTATGTAATCAACATCGCTAGCGCGTAGGGGAGATTGTGTATGACAACCAATCACTATGACGTTGTTATTGTAGGTGCAGGACTTGCTGGACTTTCCAGCGCCGCCTACCTGTCGTCGAAAGGCAAAAAAGTTGCAGTTTTGGAACGCGGTCAATTGGGTGGACGTGCCGTTACACTGAAGATCAAAGGATTTAACTTCAACTTCGGTGCCCACGCCATTTATGCTCGCGACAGCTCCGTTTTGAGAACGTTTGAAAAAGAATTGGGTCTGAACATCGATTGGCAGGATTTCAATCCGACAAAAGCCAAGTACGATATTGGTAGCGATCTGACTGCAGTTCCGGCAAATGTACAAGGACTTTTCCAAACGAAGCTCTTAAAAGGCATGGACAAAGTATTGTTCACGTTTGAGATTTTGAAAACGATGCTAAAAATGGAGAAGGGCCATCCACATATGTCGATTCAAAAGTGGATGGAGAAAAAGCAAGTCAACGAAGAAGTGCGAGAAATGATGTTGACGCTTGCATCTTCCAACTTCTTCACGCGTGAGCCTGAAAAGATTCCTTCTGACGTTTTCTTTTCTTACTACAGCCGTTTGTTTACAACGAATAAACCGGTATCGTATATCGGTGGTGGCTGGCAAGCGCTGATCAATGAATTCGTGCGTGTGATTGAAGCAAATCAGGGTACGATTCTGATCAAAACAAAAGTAGAAAAGTTCCAAGTAGAGAATGATCGTGTGGTTGGAGTGGTGACACCGGAGGGTGAATTTACGGCGGATGAATTTATTTGCTGTATTCCGCCGAAGGAGATGGCGAAGGTCTTCGCGGAGACTCGCCTGGAACATGCGGTTGCCCAGCATGCTGAATACGAGCCAACGGTTGTTATGGTGTATGACATTGGCTTGAAAGAGCGTATTGACGTACCGTTCTCCTACATCTACGAAAAAGCAAACAATATTTTCATTACCGATATCTCGTATTATGACCGCACTTGTGTACCTGAAGGCGGGCAGTTGTTGCAGGCGACTGCTTACATGCGTCAGGACGAAGTAGGAAACAAGGAAGCGGCCGAAATCCGCAAACAAGAGATTGAAAACCTGTACGACAAGCATTTCCCAGGCTGGCGTGAGCAACTGGTTGTGCCGCGCGTTTCTGCTCGTGCGATCGTACAGGAGATCAAGTGGACCATGAATCAGAAGCCAATGCCAATTTTCATGCCGGATTACCGCAACCTGTTTTTCGCGGGTGACTGGTGTGAAGGACAAGGCCAGCTGTCTGAGCTGTCTTTCTCTAGCGCGATGAACGTTGCCAAACTGATTTTGGAAAAAGAATAAGTCAATCACAAGCGGGTGTTCCTTGGCAAAAGGAATGCCTGCTTGTTTTTTCTCATTCAACGTTTCAAAGAAAAAAGCCCGCCAATGGAGCTGGCAGGCCAAATGGATTACGCTTTCTGACTATATACTTGGTAAACGAGGTTGCCCATTTGCGCCATGACGTTGGCAGCATCCTTTTGTTCGAGTCCCTTGTTTAAAATGGACAAGGTGACAGCATGAGAACCGATGTAAAGGATACCAACATCATGCGTGATTTTGGTCACAGAGCCAGTCTTGTTGGCGAATTCCCATTTCGGAATCATCCCGATGACATCACCGTCTGGGTCAGGCAAAAGGAAGGGAATGCGGTCACGGTGCTGCTGAGTCTTCAAGATGGCGACCATTTTCAAGCAGCTGTCGTAGGAGATCACTTTTCCTGTTGCCAAGCATCGGAGGTGACTTCCCATGTCTTTTGCCGTCACCTCATTGTAGCCTTCCAATTCGGCTGGGATGACCATGAGCTTGTTGTAGAAGTGACTGTTTGTCATTTCTGTTTTTTGCATCGTGTTGCGAATGCTCTCTGTTCCGACGAGATCAATCATCATGTTCGTTGCCGTATTGTCACTTTGGATGATCATCAGGGTAACCAGGTCGCGAATCGTAAATTCAGTGCCGGGAGTCATATGCTGAAGAACACCTGCACCGCCAACGAGATCCTCTGCACATAGCTTGATCTTGTCTTCTAAGGCAAACTTGCCTGCGTACGCCTCTGCAAAAACGGCTGTCATGATTGGGACTTTGATCACACTGGCTGCATAAAAGCGTTGATCTTCGTTGATGGATAATGTTTCACCGGTTTGCAAATCTTCCAAAAAGATTCCCCATTCCCCTCCAGCATCCTTTGTCAGATTGGATATTTGGGCAAAAAGACTGGATAACATGTAGACCCATCTCCTTTTGTTTCGATGTAGACAAAATTTTCTCAAGATAATATTATTTAGTCATGCTCCTAACAATCAAGAAGAATTATTCCTAAGATGGGGGTTTTGCTGTGCATAAGTGGAAGAAACTATCATTTTGTGCCGTTCTGTTAACCAGTTTAGCGTTCGCTGGTTGTGGAACACCGCAAGCAAGCACAACGGGGGAGACGACAGGTGCGAAGCAGGAGCAGAGTAGCGCCCCCCAAGCGATGCAGGTCAACCTGAATTCTGGTGAGCCAAGCACAATCGACCCTGGACTGGCAGAAGATATCCCTTCGATGTCTGTTGCCCGTGCAGCATTTGATGGCCTCCTGCGCTTGAATGAAAAAGGCGAGCTGAAAGAGGCGGTCGCAGAGAAGTACGAGGTTTCCGCTGATGGTCTCACGTATACCTTCCATCTGCGGGAGTCCAAATGGACCAATGGAGATCCGGTTACCGCTCATGACTTCGAGTACGCATGGAAACGGGTTCTCGACCCGAAAACCGCTTCCGGATACGCGTACCAGATGTACTATTTGAAAAATGGGCAAGCCTTTAACGCCAACAAGGCAAAGGCCGAAGATGTCGGCGTGAAGGCAACAGACGACAAGACACTGGTTGTTACGCTTGAAAACCCGGCACCGTTTTTTCCGGAACTGGTTGCGTCTGTCACCTATTTCCCGGTCAACAAAAAAGCGGTTGAGGGTAACAAAGAGTGGTCTTCTAAGCCAGAGACGTACATTACAAACGGACCATTCAGCTTGAAAAATTGGGAGCACAAATCAAAGATCGAATTCGAGAAGAACGACTCCTACTGGGATAAGGACGCTGTCAAATTGTCCAAGCTGACCTTGAACATGATCGAGGATGCGAATACGGAGTTGTCGATGTTTGAAAAAGGTGACCTGGATTGGGCAGGCTCACCACTGGGCGATTTGCCACTGGATGCGCTGGATGCTCTGAAAGAATCCGGAAAGATGCAATCACAGGCGACAGCGGGTACGTACTGGTACATTTTCAACACGACGCAAAAGCCGTTTGACAACAAAAAGATTCGTCAGGCATTTGCTACGGCAGTCAATCGCAAGGAAATCTCCGATAATGTCGTACCGTACAAGAGTACGCCTGCGACGGGTATTCTCCCGCCAACCATGGCACTCACACCAGAGGGCTACATCAAAGATGGCGATGTAGAGACCGCGAAGAAGCTCTTGGCAGAAGGTATGAAAGAAGCGGGTATTACTGAGTTGCCGCCAATCACGATTGCATACAATACGTCAGAGGTCAATTCGCGTATTGCGACAGTCATTCAGGATCAATGGCGCAAAGCATTTGGCATCGAAGTGAAACTGGTCAATAAAGAGAACAAGGTTCACCGTGAAGACATGAAGCAAGGGAACTTCACAATCGGCCGTGGTAGCTGGATTGGCGATTTCAACGATCCGATCAACTTCCTGGAAGTCTTCAAGGGTGGACTGAATACATCCAAATGGGAAAACAAGGAGTTCCTCGATTTGCTCGCGCAGTCTGCCAAAGAAGGGGATGTAGCGAAGCGTAAGGAAATCCTCAAGAATGCTGAACAAATCATGGATGAAATGCCTGCGTTGCCAATCTACTATTTCACCTATGCATGGGTGAAGCAGGATAGCGTAAAAGATGTAGTAGTAGATGCACTCGGGTTTATCGACTTCAAGTACGCTTCCAATCAAAAGTAATCATGAATCTATGAGGGAGTGACTGGTGTGCGTCCGATCATTGGTGTGGCATGTACGAAAATGTATTTTCCGAAGAACGATCTCGACCAGTTTTTCTATGTAGGTTCAGGCTATGTGAACGGAATTGCCCGCAGTGGTGGTACTCCACTGATCTTGCCACTGCTGACAATTCAGGATGCTCCGTTTCGTGAGATGATCGAATCGCTGGACGGCTTGATTTTGTCCGGTGGTGAAGATCCTGCGCCGCATTTGTACGGCGAAGACCCCCTGCAAGGGCTGGGCGATATCAATTATGAAAGAGACATCACAGAGCTTGAGATTATCAAGATTGCCCTGGAGCTGAAAAAGCCGATTCTGGGCATTTGTCGCGGGATGCAAATTTTGAATGTGGCGTGTGGCGGCACCCTCATTCAAGATATCCCGAGCCAAGTACAAGGTGCATTACAGCATGCACAGAAGGGTTCCCGACAATACGGGGCGCACAAGATTACGCTGCAACCTGGCTTTGTAGCGGATGCCCTTGGAAAGACAGAGGTGCTCGTGAACACCTCTCACCATCAAGCGGTCAAAGACATAGCACCGGGCTTCAAAGTCACAGGATGCTCGGCTGACGGTGTGATTGAGGCGATGGAAAGTCTCGACGGGCTACATGTAGGCGTACAGTGGCATCCAGAACGGATGTGGGCACACGACGACGACATGTTAAAGATAGCCGAGGCATTTGTTGCCCGGGTAAAGCAGCAGAAGCTGCAAGCGGCGAAATAGCATAGAAAAGAGAGAAACCGTTCTGGGATTGCCCGGAGCGGTTTTTTGCATACAGGAGGGCGGCAACTTGCGCATTCTGGTCATTTCTCCGAAGCAGCTACCGATTCCCCCGATAACGGGAGGCTCTGTCGAATCAGGTATGCGAAAGGTTCGATTGTTGTCCAAAAAAAGCTCCATGTCCCGATTCACTGGCATGTGGTGAAACAAGGATAAAAGACTGCTAGAATCGAATTTCACTGAGAGGATGTATTTCCGCGAGGTGAGTTTTTGAGTTGATGGCACAACATTAAGTGACCAGGAAGCGAAAGAGTTTTACATGAAAAAGATCGCATTCTTAAAAGCTCATCAGTATAAACTGAACGCTTTTGAGATCAAAAAGTTTAGATACGAAGATGGGCACACCGCCTTACTTGAAATGAAGCTTGAAGTTGAGCTGGGTGGACAAAGATTGGAATATGCTGAGATAGTACATATATGGGAAGGAAAGGTATGGATTATGGGGGAGGAGGAAGATCCGTTTACAAAGTATCGGGATGGGAGAATGAATTTTGACATTCCGGTAGTCCCTTCAAAATGAGGATAGAGGTGAGAGAAATGTTAAAGGTCGGAGATTCGGCGCCCGTCTTTACAGCGGAGAGCACGAAAGGAACCATTGATCTGAAAGCACACATCGGACATGAACATATCGTCCTCATCTTTTATCCGGGAGATGATACCCCGATTTGTACGAAGCAGCTGTGTGCGGTGCAGGATCACTACACGAAAATCGAACAGGCAAATACAGTCGTTTTTGGCGTCAATCCAGGTGGCATGGATAAGAAACGCTCGTTTGCTGATAAGTTCCATTATGAATTTCCATTGATCGTGGACGAAGACGATTCCATTCGAAAAGCATATGATGTCGGAAAGGTTCTTGGATTGTTTTTCCAGCAACGCATCGTGTACATCATAGGTAAAAACGGAAGAATCATCTATGCCAAAAAAGGAAATCCTCCAGTGTCTGAGCTGATGCAGGTCATCGAAAGCCAAGCTTAGGACGTTCTTGCTTGCGTCAATGGAACAAAAAAGGGATAATAGAAATGAGAATGTATGTTTGGTGGGTATCCCTATGAAAAAAATTCTTCACTTGGATATTGACGCATTTTTCGCGAGTGTAGAGCAGTTAGATCGTCCCGAATTGCGGGGGAAGCCGGTCATTGTCGGTGGAACTGGCAATCGCGGTGTTGTATCGACCTGCAGCTACGAGGCACGAAAATATGGTGTTCGATCCGCAATGCCTGTAGCCATGGCGAGAAAAAAATGTCCGCAAGGTTTTTATTTGCCTGTCCGCTATAGCCGTTATATCGAAAAATCTGCTGAAGTCAGACAAGTATTTACTTCTTATACAGAGCGCTATCAAACAGTAGGGCTAGACGAGGCTTATTTAGACTTGTCGCATTATGAGAATGCGGTTCCCATCGCCCGCGATATTAAGAGGCGAATTAAACGGGAGACCGGACTTACTTGCAGCATCGGACTTTCCTACAATATGTCGTTGGCTAAGATTGCCAGTGATTTGAAAAAGCCGGATGCCTTTGTGATCATTCGACCTGAGCAGGCTTTGGATGTGCTGCGGTTGCTGCCGATTGGCACCTTGCATGGAGTCGGCAAAAAGTCACAAGAGCTGCTTGCAAAGAAGGGCATTGAGACGGTAGAGGATTTTTGGCGGCTTTCACTGGATGAGGCCACCACATTATTTGGGAAGTTCGGTCGTTCCCTTTATTATCGGGCGAGAGGCGAAGACAATCGCGAAATCGAAATGGATCGAGCGCCGAAATCAATGAGTCGCGAAACGACATTGCCCTTTGATTTGTTTGACAGGGATGCGATTACTCCGATTGCCACCTCACTTTTGCGTGAGGTCGAAGAGGACATCCGCGAAGAAGGGGTCGAGCCCCAAACGATTACGCTAAAAATCAAGTACGCGGACTTTACCCAGCGGACCAAGCAGCACAAGGCGGTGGCCGGGGCCAACTGGCAGGAGTTGTTGGACGATTTGCTCGACGCCTTTGACTATACAGCAGGCGTTCGATTGGTGGGCGTAGGCTTTTCGAATTTTGCGGAGCAGCAAGGGGAGCGGTACGAACAGCTCTCGATGTTTTCGTGGAAGCTAGGGAAGTAAGGGAGGGAGAGCAGTGGAGACAGAGAATGCCTATCATTGCTGTGCGACCTGTATTCATTTTCGCGTGGAGAAAAATACGGGGAGAGTCAGCTATCGATGTTCTCGCCTTACCTACGAGACACGTCCTGACTATCGCTTCCAATGCTGGACCCCGACAGAGAAGGTCAAGCGACTGATGGAAGCTCGTAATAGCCAACCATAGCTACAAAAAGATGCACCCCCTTCGTCATAATCGACAGAGGGGATGCCTTTTCTATTCATTTGTCAGGTCGAGGACCATCACTTCCTCCGGACCATCCATTTCGCCATTTGAGGTAAAGCCGAACGACTCATACAGCTTGCGAGCGAACTCGTTTTCAGGATGAATACTCAAGTGAATGCACGTACAGCTGTAACGTCTGGACATTTCTTCGACCAGCATGCGCAGGAACTTTTTGGCGTAGCCCTTGCCCTGATGACCAGTATCAATCATAAAGCGATCCAGCCAAATTCGGCCATTCTCTACATCGATTCCATGCATGGCATAACCGACAGCGATGTCGTTGTCATACAGACCGCATGATATCCATTCCGGTTCAAATCCTGATTGGGCGATGGAAAAAGCGTTGCTCTCGATGAAGGAGTGTTGACCTTCCGTTACAGTCAAGCAGGCAATTTGGCGCCAGTTTTCCTTCGTTATTTCACGAATAGACAAGCTCAAAATTTCATCTCGGTTTCATTGGTGGTGAAACGGGAGGCTTTGCTTGCTTTCAACTGGACGAACAGCAGAATGCTAAAACCAAGGATAGACGCTGCCACGATTAGGAGGGCAGAGGATACGGGCAGCAAATCCGTCAGAATCCCCCCAGCCAATGGACCTGCAACCATGCCGATCCCATGAAACATGTTGAAGAGAGAATAGGCAGTCCCATATGCGCCGCTGCCTCCCTGGTCGATAATGGCTCCCAACGTAGCCAAGGTTGGGGATAAAGTAAAGCCAATACTAGCTCCGACAAGGGCCATCGCGAGCATTGCCTGCCAAAGGGAGTCCGCCCACGCCAAAAATGGCAGAAAGACAGCCAGCGTGATGATTCCGCCAAACATGAGTTTATACGGATTCATGCGGCTGGAAAGTGAGCCGGCAACTGGGGCGATCAATCCATAGGCGAGTGTCATGACCCCAAACAAAAGACCAATCGTTGTCGGCGTCATGCTGAGCTTCTCTGTAAAAAATACGGGCAGAGTCGGTTCTAGCAAACAAAGGGAAACCTCAGCCAACAGGACGATTCCAGCGATAAAGATGACTTGCGGATTGCGGATGAATCCACCGACATGAAGCTTTTCACTGACGGTTCTCGTCGCGTCTTCCTTCAAGAACAAGTAGACCAGCACAATGTTAATTACGGTAAAGGCTGCTGCTGCCAGGAATGGCATGCGATGGTCACTGATTTCAAATAACCATCCTCCAATCGGCGCTCCAAGCAACGTACCGGTCGAAATCGCCGTCAAGGCTATTCCCATAACAGCTCCGCGCATTTTGGACGGGAACAAATCCGCCAAGAGGGCAAGGGCAGTTGGCCATGTGGCCGCCGCAGCAATACCTTGAACGAAGCGAGCAGTAATCAACAAGGCCATCGTCTCAGAAAAAGCAAACAATAACGTGGAAGCGGCGAGACCGAGCAAGCCGATCAAAAGCATGGTCCGTCTGCCGACCCGATCGGATATCGGCCCGAAAATGGGGGTGGCAATGAGCATGGCGACGGCATAGCTGCTAAACAGCACGCCCATCATCGTGGAGGAGGGTTGCAATGTTTCCGTAAAATAAGGAACAATCGGAATCAACAAGCTGTACAGCAGCATGTCGATGAAAAGGATCAGGATGACAAACAAGAGTCCTGTACGCTGTTGTTTGGTCATTTGCGTAAAAATTGACATGATAGAACACCTCTTAACTATAAAAACTATTTTTGTTTTATTGGTTTTCTTGCAAAAAACGATTCCGTGGTCTTCCAACGTTACTGGAACGACCACGATTCATTTATTACCTTTTATCTGCTGGTACCAATCCAAACAAGAGGACATCTACAATAGCGGAAAGCGCCTCAGAGACTGTAATCTGGTTTTTCATGTAAAAACGCTGGTCGAGTGTGGAATTCAGAGCATCGACAATCACCTTCAGCATCAGCGTGACGTTCATATTGACGATGAGTCCTTCTCGAATCCCTTGCTCGATAAGTACACGAAGTGTCTGCCAATCCTCGGATAAAGAAGCTTCGACATGGGCATATTGCTCAGGATAATATCGCTTCATCTGCTCGAGGATGCGCAAATCATAAAATTCATAGTGTGTTGGTAAAACCATCATGACGCCTTTGATTTTATCGATAAGAGAGAGACTCTCGTCTGCGAGAATTTGCTGTGTTTTTTCATCGCCCTCTTCAAAGGATTGCCGAATGATTGTTTCCAGAATTTCCACCTTGGACGAGAAGTGCTCGTATAGCGTGCGTTTGCTGATCCCGAGCCGCTTCACCAAATCATCCATAGAAAATTTCATGCCTTTATCGCGAATCTCTTCAATAAAACCTTTCATGATCCGGTTTTTAATAGCAATCGACCCCCAGCCAAAACAGCGTAAAGGAAAACTGTAAAAACAAAAACAGTTTTCTTGGTAACATCATTTTACACAGGATTACAGAGCAAGGCAAGCGATGATCATGCTTTTTGTTTTGCAACCAAGTGGTCGATTATGGTATAGTAGGTGCCGAAATCGCGGTTGATTGCTTCACATCATTTGGAGGTGCCCCGTGTTTTTAGAAAAGCTGATGCCTAGTCAGTTCGTCGAATCAATCCACCACATTGACATAGATCAATTGAAACGAAATAACATCCGTGCGGTGATTACAGATTTGGATAATACCTTGGTGGAATGGGACAGGCCACATGCAACTCAGGAGGTCATCAATTGGCTTGCTCGCTTGGATGAGGCAGGTATACAGGTCACTGTTGTATCCAACAACAACAAGGAGCGTGTAGACCGCTTCTGTTCACCACTCGACCTCGGATTTATTTGTGCGGCCAAAAAGCCGACGAACCGTGCCTTTTTGCAGGCAGTGCGGCAGATGAATGTAACCATCGCTGAGACTGTTGTCATTGGCGATCAATTGTTTACCGATGTGCTGGGGGGGAATCGATTGGGATTTCATACGATCCTGGTTGTTCCTGTGGCCCAGACGGATGGTTTTTGGACGCGCTTTAATCGTCAGATGGAGCGTGTGGCCCTTATTTGGATGGAGAGGAAAGGAATGGTTTCGTGGAGGAGAAAAGCATGACGGAACAAACGCATGGCTCTTGTGCTGGATGTGGGATTACCATTCAGATTGCAGACGCGAAAAAGCCTGGCTATGCACCTGAATCCGCGCTTGGCAGAAAGGTAGTCATTTGCCAGCGTTGTTATCGCATCAAGCATTATAATGAAGTTGCTCCCGTAGGAATGGGCGATGACGACTTCCTTAAGATTTTGGACGGCATCGGCTCTACGCAGGCGCTTGTTGTGATGGTTGTCGATATTTTTGATTTCCAAGGCTCCTGGCTCAAAGGGTTGCCGCGCTTTGTCGGGAAAAACCCGATCTTGCTCGTAGGTAACAAGGTTGATCTGCTGCCAAAAAATATCAATCTAAACCGTGTACGCAACTGGATGCAGCACGAAGCGAAGGAACGCGGATTGCGCCCGGAGGATGTCGTGCTCATCAGCGCACAAAAAGGACTTCATATCGATGAACTGTTGAATCGTATTGGAGAGCTGCGCAAAGGCCGAGATGTGTACATTGTCGGTGTGACCAACGTAGGAAAGTCAACCATGATCAACCGCATCTTGCATGACTACGGTGCGGCTGAGCTGGAGATTACCACATCGCCATTCCCAGGTACGACGCTGGACAAAATCGAGATTCCACTCGAGGACGGCCGCTCCATTTTCGATACGCCAGGAATTATCAATCGCGATCAGATCGGACACATGGTATCCCCGACTGACCTCCGAAAGATTACACCGACCAGCCGTATCAACTCCAAGGTTTATCAGCTTGACGATGGTCAATCACTCTTTTTGGGTGGCCTAGCTCGTATCGACTTTGTACGCGGAGAGAGACAGCCGTTAATCGTCTATGCGGATAACGACCTGTACATTCATCGGACGAAGCTGGAAAAAGCGGATGAAGTGATGGAAAAGCATCACGGAACCTTGCTGGTACCACCAACAGGCGAGGAAGCTGCGAAGGCACTTCCGCCATTTGTGAAGCACAGTTTCAAAATCAACAAGTCCACCATGACGACTGACATCGTAATTTCCGGTTTGGGCTGGGTCAGCATCCAAGGAAAACACGAAGCGAGTGTTGTCGTGCATGCACCTAAAGGCGTAAGTGTTGGGATGCGCAAAGGGCTGATCTAGCGTAAGCAATAAAAGCCGAGTTAGCCTTGCCCCTTGCCATATGCTATAGAGAGACGTCCGGGGAGGAAAAGCTCCATGATTACAAGCAAAACACAACTGGTTGGCCTGTTTGGGCATCCAGTTTCCCACTCGCAATCACCGATGATGCACAATACAGCTTTTTCAGAGACCGGGTTGGGATTTGCCTATGCTGCGTTCGACGTTGAACCGGAAAATCTGGAAGATGCAGTCGCGGGTATTCGCGCATTAGGCTTGAAAGGGATTAACGTCACGATCCCCCACAAGGTCGCTATTATGCCGATGCTGGATGAAATCGATCCGCTTGCCAAACGAATCGGTGCCGTCAATACCGTCGTTTCTCGTGATGGACGCTTGATTGGCTACAACACAGATGGGATGGGCTATGTTCGTTCGCTTGTGGAAGAGACGGGAATCGTTCTTGAAAAGCAAGTGGTCACCATGGTAGGGGCTGGAGGCGCTGCGCGTGCAGTGGCATTTACCTTGGCTGAACAAGGAGTCAAAGAAATTCGCATCATCAATCGTTCCCGGGAAAGAGCCGCAGTATTGGCTGAGCATGTCGGGATGATTGTACCTACGAAAATCGTAGAACAGGGCGAAGGTGCAGCTACCATTGCAGACTCTTCGCTGTTGATCAATACGACATCCATTGGAATGCTGCCAAACGTACAGGAGACACCTGTGCCAGCAGAATGGCTTCACTCTGGTTTAACGGTAAGCGATCTGATTTATAACCCGCTCGAGACACGTCTGCTCAAAGAAGCGCGTGCCATCGGAGCCACTGTTCATTCCGGAATCGGCATGTTCGTGAATCAAGGTGCACTGGCTTTCGAGCTGTGGACGGGCGAACGAGCACCAACTGGTGTTATGCGTGAGGTCGTCTTGCAACAATTACAGAAAACAACCTGATTGCAGGATGTAAAAGGAGGCATTGCCGATGTTGACCGGCAAGCAAAAGCGCTTTTTGCGCGCAGAAGCACATCATCTCACCCCCATTTTCCAAGTAGGAAAAGGTGGCGTAAACGAAAATATGATCACACAGATCAAAGAAGCGTTGGAAGTACGTGAATTGATCAAGGTAGCGATTTTGCAAAACAATAATGACGATAAACATCAAGTAGCAGAAGATTTGGCAGCAGGTGCAGGAGCAGAGCTCGTGCAGTTGATTGGCCATACGGTTGTCTTGTATAAAGAGTCCCGGGAGAACAAGACGATCAAGCTGCCATAAGTGACCTGCATGCGATGAGACAGCCAATCAAGCAAGTAGGGATCATGGGAGGAACGTTCGACCCGATTCATTGCGGGCACTTGCTAGCGGCCGAACAAGCCAGAGAGCAAGCGGGCCTGTATGAAGTCTGGTTTATGCCAACACACGTTCCACCGCACGTTCCACCGCACAAAAAGAGAGAGAGTCTGACGTTGGCGAATCACCGCTTGCAAATGGTTCAGCTTGCCGTGTCTGATCACGAGGTGTTTCGTGTAACAGATGTAGAGTTCGCAAGAGAAGGTCCATCATACACCTATGACACGATGGTTCAGCTCATCAGGCAGTTCACGGATTGCCGGTTTTCCTTTATCATGGGAGGAGATATGGTAAAAATCTTGCCCAAATGGTACCAGTACCAAGAGCTGATTCATATGGTACGATTTATAGGTCTAGCGAGGCCAGGAACCGAACTGGATCGGGAATCGAGCGAGGACGTCACATTTGTGGAGATGCCTGTTTGGGACATTTCCTCTACGATGGTTCGCGAGAAGGCAGCTGCCGGGAAAAGCATCCGTTATCTTGTACCTGATGCCGTGGAGCGCTATATAAAGGAGAACCGAATCTATGAAACTTTTGGATAATCGGGAAGAGCTTCTCGTTCGCGTACGGCAACAAATGCATGAGAAACGCTACAAGCACACGCTAGGTGTGGCTGCGTCGGCTCGCGAGCTGGCAGAGAGATTCGGGGCTGATCCTGACAAAGCCGAGCTTGCTGGTCTCTTGCACGATTACTGTAAGTGCTGGCCTGTGGAAAAAATGTTTGAGATTCTCGTGCGCCACGATATGCCTACAGAGCTTTTGGAAGGGGAAAAAGAGCTGTGGCACGCTTTTGCAGCTGCCATTGTGATCCAGACTGATCTGGGTGTGACGGATACTGATATTTTACAAGCTGTTCGCTACCATACAACAGGTCGGGCTGGCATGTCCCTGTTAGAAAAGGTCGTCTGTGTGGCAGACTATATAGAACCAAACCGGGTTTACCCTGGTGTCGATTTTATTCGCGCCAAAGCCATGCATGATTTGAATGCCGCCCTGGCACTCGCCTTGGGAGGCACGATTCAATTTTTGATAGAGAAGCAGAAGACGGTTTTCCCGTTGACATTGACTGCATATAACGATTTGATTTCCCGAAAAGGGAGAGAAGGAGGGTTCTGATGGTTAAAACAGTAGAAGATTTGGCACAATTGGTAGTGAAGGCAGTAGAGGACAAGAAAGCAGAGAACTTGAAGGTGCTCGATATTAAAAAGCTGTCCGTGATCGCAGATTATTTCATGATTTGCCACGGAAACAACGAGCGTCAAGTACAGGCAATTGTTCGCGAAATTCGTGATCAAGCCCACAAAAACGGCTATGACGTCCGCGGTATCGAGGGAGCGGATGAAGGTCGCTGGGTACTGGTTGATCTGGGCGATATCGTCATTCACGTTTTCCATCGCGAAGATCGCGATTTTTACAACCTGGAGCGCCTGTGGAAGGACGCAGAGGAAGTTTCCTTCAGCGCGCAAGGGTAAGGTCAGATGGCATATGCACACATGGCCGCTGTATATGACAGGCTGATGGCCGATACTCCTTATGACCAATGGCTCGATTGGGTTGAGCGCAATTGGGAAAAGGGAGAAAAGCCTGTCCGGGTCATTGATCTGGGCTGTGGGACGGGTACGATTGCAATTCCACTCGCCAAGCGGGGATACCGTGTTACGGGTGTGGATCTCTCCACAGAAATGCTTGCGATTGCCTATGACAAAATGAGGCAAGAGCAAGTGGATGTGTCGTGGGTCGAACAGGATATGCGGGAGCTTTCGTTGCCAGAAGCGGATGCGGTCATCTCCTTGTGTGATTCATTGAGCTACCTCACGGAGGAAGGGGATGTGCAGGAAACGTTCAAGCGCGTTTTCGCTCATCTTGCGCCTGGTGGGAGCTTTCTGTTTGATGTGCACAGTCCATACAAGATGCTGCACATTTTCGGAGATGAGACGTTCACACACGTAGAAGATGAAGTTTCGTACATTTGGCAATGTTTTTGCGACCCGCTGCGACTGGAGGTAGAGCATCAGCTAACGTTTTTCATTCGTCAGCCAAACGGTTTGTATGAGCGGATGGAAGAAGAGCATTGGCAACGGGCTTACCAGCCTGTCCAACTGATGCGCTGGCTGACAGATGCAGGCTTCACAGACATTGTCATCACCGCTGATTACTCGGATATGCCGCCACAAGAAGCAAGTGAGCGCCTATTTTTTTCAGCCCGCAAGCCGAAAAGTTTGACATGATTGGTTCGGATTGACTATAATGGCGTTATAACTACAGATTTCGACGCGTTTAAGAGGAATAGTAAGAATAGGATTCGAGCATTCACAGAGAGTTGACGGATGGTGCAAGTCAACCCGGATCTATCTGAACTCACCTCCCAGCACTTGCCCCCAAGGTCATTCAAGCAATGATTGCGTAAGGGTGAGCGGCTTATCCCCGATACGGATGAAACAAGTGGGTGAATGCATGTCATTTGCCAATCTGGGTGGTACCGCGGGAATGTAAACAACCTCTCGTCCCTTTCGCAATAGCGATCTGGGATGTGAGGTTTTCTTTATTTTCACCTATTTTAAGATGGGAGTGCTTTACCATGGTATTCAGTCATCGCAATGTCGAAAAGAAGTGGCAGCAATATTGGGAGCAAAACAAGACCTTCAAAACCTCCGAGGATGAGGGCAAGAAAAAGTTTTACGCACTCGACATGTTCCCGTATCCATCTGGAGCTGGCCTGCACGTAGGACATCCAGAAGGCTATACGGCTACTGATATTTTGTCCCGCATGAAGCGGATGCAAGGATATAACGTGCTCCATCCAATGGGCTGGGATGCGTTTGGTCTGCCAGCGGAGCAATACGCGCTCGATACCGGAAACGATCCGGCAGAATTCACCGAGCACAATATCAACACTTTCCGTCGCCAAATCAAGGCGCTCGGATTTTCCTACGACTGGGATCGCGAAATCAATACGACCGATCCGCATTACTACAAGTGGACACAATGGATTTTTACGAAGCTGTATGAGCACGGCTTGGCTTATATTGACGAGGTAGCTGTAAACTGGTGCCCTGCTTTGGGAACGGTTTTGGCGAACGAAGAAGTCATTGACGGGAAAAGTGAGCGTGGTGGACACCCGGTAGAACGCCGCCCGATGAAACAATGGGTCCTGAAAATTACAGCGTATGCAGAAAGACTGCTCGCTGACCTGGATGAACTGGATTGGCCGGAGAGCATCAAGGAAATGCAGCGCAACTGGATTGGTCGTTCTGAAGGGGCAGAAGTAACCTTTGGTATCGAGGGTCATGAAGAAATTTTCACCGTCTTTACGACACGTCCAGACACTCTCTACGGTGCAACCTATGCGGTACTGGCTCCTGAGCACAAGCTGGTTGAGCAAATTACCGTACCAGCTCAAAAAGAAGCAGTGGAAGCGTACCTGGAGCAAGCAAAACGCAAAAGCGACCTGGAGCGTACCGATCTGGCGAAAGAAAAAACAGGAGTATTTACCGGAGCGTATGCGATCAACCCGGTGAACGGCGAGCGTCTGCCAATCTGGATTGCAGATTACGTACTGATCAGCTACGGAACAGGCTCTATCATGGCGGTTCCAGCGCATGATGAGCGCGACTATGAGTTCGCGAAAACGTTCGATCTGCCAATCAAGCAAGTAATCGCTGGCGGAGATATCACCAAAGAAGCGTATGCAGGTGATGGAGAGCACATCAACTCCGGCATGCTTGATGGTTTGAACAAAGAACAGGCTATCAGCAAAATGATCGAGTGGCTGGATGCGGAAGGCAAAGGAAATCGCAAAGTCACATACCGTCTGCGCGACTGGTTGTTCAGCCGTCAACGCTACTGGGGTGAGCCAATTCCGATTCTCCACCTCGAAGATGGTACGATGAAGGTCGTTCCAGAATCCGAACTGCCGATCATTCTGCCAAAAACAAAAGAAATCAAACCATCCGGTACAGGTGAATCGCCATTGGCAAACATCTCGGAGTGGGTGAACACTGTAGATCCGGAAACAGGCATGAAAGCGCGCCGTGAGACAAACACCATGCCGCAATGGGCAGGTAGCTGCTGGTACTTCTTGCGCTTCATCGATCCACACAATGACAAAGCATTGGCTGATGCAGACAAGCTGAAAGAATGGCTGCCAATTGACATTTACATTGGTGGTGCAGAACACGCAGTATTGCACTTGCTCTACTCTCGCTTCTGGCACAAGTTCCTGTACGATATCGGTGTCGTACCAACCAAGGAACCATTCCAAAAGCTGTTTAACCAAGGGATGATCCTGGGTGAAAACAACGAGAAAATGAGTAAGTCAAAAGGCAATGTCGTAAATCCAGATGATATCATCGACAGCCATGGTGCCGATACACTGCGCATGTACGAAATGTTCATGGGACCACTGGATGCTTCAATCGCTTGGTCGACAAAAGGCTTGGATGGCGCACGTCGCTTCCTGGATCGTGCCTATCGTCTGTTCGTGGGTGACAACGGTGAGCTGAACGAAAAAATCGTGGAGACCTCCAACGTGGCTGGCATGGAGCGCGTGTACCACCAGACCGTGAAAAAAGTAACAGAAGACTACGAGGGCCTGCGTTTCAATACAGGTATCTCTCAGTTGATGGTATTCGTTAACGAAGCGTACAAAGCTGAAGTTCTGCCGAAGAAATTCATGGAGGACTTTGTGAAAATGCTGTCTCCAATCGCTCCACACTTGGGTGAAGAGCTGTGGGAGAAACTGGGCCACAGCGACAGCTTGGCATACGCAGCATGGCCTACGTATGACGAAGCGAAGCTGGTTGAAGACGAGGTAGAAATCGTCTTGCAAATTAACGGCAAAAACAAAGAGAAACTGCTCATCGCGTCTGATTCCACCAAAGAACAGATGGAAGAGATGGCGAAAAACAACGAGATGATCCAAGAATTGATCGAAGGAAAAACGATCGTCAAAGTCATCGCTGTTCCGGGCAAGCTAGTAAATATCGTCGTTCGTTAAGAAAAGGACGGAAAGAAATGAGAAGAGGAGTGGAGCCTGTGAGTGACAGGTATCCACTCCTTTTTTCGCAGATCAACACTTCTTCGTCTTTGGCTAATGTGGCTGATTGCTCAAATTTCGTGCAACCAGTTCCTGATCCTCGGCAAACTTTGCTTGTGTACGACGAAATACTTGGGCGAAAAGACCGGGAATACCGTCTTGCAGAGGAATCAGTCCTTCCCCAGTAATTCCACCGGGCACGCAGACCCTTTTTTGTAGAGTAGGAAGGGTGAAAGCTTCTTCGCGTAAAAGATCTGCGATCCCAATTAGCATTTGCGTGGTCATGTAGGTAGCAGCTTCTTCGGAAATGCCCGTTTCTTCAACAGCTTCGTGAATCATTTGCTGCAAAATATAGCTGATAAACGCAGGCCCGCAACTGACAATGTCAGAAGTAATTCGTAAAAAAGGCTCCGAAATCTCAATAGGGGAGCTAATATGGGCAAACAGGCTCCGAATTAATTGACGTTGTTCCTCTTGGATGCGTGAGCCAAATTCACATAAGCTGACACCACTCATTACGGCATTTGTTATTGAAGGAACGACTCTGGCAACCGCGCATGGAACTTGAGACTCCAAATCTGCAAGCTTGATCGGACTGGTGATCGTAATCAATAGGTGGTCTGGAGTTAAGGCAGGAGCAATTTGTTCGAGCATCACGCTATATTCCAGTGGCTTGACGCATAGCACGATCGTTGTAGTTTCTTTGACCAGATCGGCATTGCTGTGCGCGACAATGAGCCCGGGATGTTTTTCTGCCAGTTGCTGCGCCTTTGCTGGGGTTCTGTTGCTGATCGTGACATGACCAGGAGTCAGCGCCTTGGCTGACAGTAATGATTCAATCAAGATACTGCCCATGCTGCCCGTACCAATGAACCCGATTCTATTCATGGGCATACCTCCCTCCGATATTCTTTTCCCATTCTATGTAGGAGTGCCTATGATCATGACCGGATGCTGAGCACTCATTGTACGATCAGCCGATCCTTTATCCGTGAGAACATCTTCTCGCCAATTCCCTCAATCTGTTTCAGGTCATCCGCCGAACGAAAAGGCCCTTGTTTTGACCGATAATCCAAGATTGCCTTGGCACGAGCTTCTCCAATCCCCGGAAGGCTCATGAGCTCTTCTACAGTTGCCGTGTTGAGATTAACGGCTGTGGAGTCACCAGTGGTGGATACGCGGGCAGCAGATTTTACAAGGCCAATGGAAGTGGAGACGGGGGACTTTGCGCCTTTTGCCGGGATAACAAGAGCAGCTCCATCTGTGAGCGGCTCTGCCAAATTGATCTGTACAAGGTCAGCATCAGGCAGTGCTCCTCCTGCTTTTTCGATGGCATTTGCGACACGGGTACCTGGTTCAAATTGGTATAAACCGGGACTTTTCACTTGCCCTTTCACATCGATATAGAGAGGAGGGGGGAGTGCTTCCTTATCTTTTTCCTTATTCTGATCTCTTTCCGGTGTCGCTTTTACAGGCTTGGCAGGTTGAACAGCTGCTGAATCATCTGTCAGTTCTTTTGTTTCCAGATTCGATGCTGCATAAGCAGGAGAATGCAACGGTAGTTCATCAGTCTTATGCGATTGGTCGCGTTGATATAGCCAATAGCTACAACCGACAAACAGAACAGCCGCAGTTAGCAAGATATATCGACGATAACGCTCCCACCATTCCAGCACCATAACAAAAACCCTCCCGTCCTTCACATAGCGATACGTTCATAGAGAGAACTTGTTCTCTATCAACGATGCTACGAAAAGTAAGAGAGGGTCTGCAAATCTATTTATCGCGTTTACGCTGTTAGCCGATATGCTGCAGCGAATTTTTTTTGCGGCGAAGGTCTACATTCGGGCTGACATAAGGCTCGAAATTATGCTTTTGCTCAATGAAGATTTGATGCCACAACATGAAGACCAGGATCGTCCAGATTTTGCGACTGTAATCCGCATTGCCTTCGCGGTGTTCATCGAGCATGTAAAGCACATAGGCCTTATTAATCAAATTATCCACCTTGGATTCGAAAATGATCTCTTTTGCCCATTTGTAAAATTCGTTTTTGAGCCAATGACGAGTCGGAACAGGGAAGCCCAGCTTCTTTCTCGTTTGAATCTCAGGTGGCAGGAAGTCTTTCATCGCCTCACGAAGCACGTGCTTGGTCGTGCCGTTGGCAATTTTGTACTTCGTTGGAATGGTAGCGGCGAATTCAAATACCTTCAGATCAATGAATGGCACACGCAGCTCCAAAGAATTGGCCATCGTCATCTTGTCAGCCTTCATCAAAATGTTGCCTCTGAGCCAAGTGTGAATGTCCAAGTATTGCATCTTGGTCACATCGTCATATTCGGAAGCGCGTTTGTAGATATCTTCTGTAATGGAGAAAGGAGATACATACGATTCCGAGCGGGTAATATCATCCATGACGACACGCTTTTTCATCTCTTCACTGAAAATCAGTGCGTTTCCGAAGAAGCGTTGCTCAACCGTTTTCGATCCGCGGATGAGGAAGTTTTTCCCTTTTACCTGGTCGGGGAGGCGCTCTGCCATGTATCCGATGGATTGACGCATCCAGCCAGGCATCCCGGAAAACATTTTGAGAGAATGAGGCTCTCTGTAAATATTGTAACCGCCAAAAAATTCATCTGCACCTTCACCGGACAATACGACGGTTACGTGTTCACTTGCCATCTGAGCTACAAAATAGAGCAGAATGGCAGATGGGTCCGCTACCGGTTCGTCCTGATGCCAGATGAGTCGTGGCAATTCATCCATGTACTGCTTGGCGTTTATCACGCGCTCGAAATGCTCCGATCCCAAATACGCGGCGGTTCGTTTTGCATAATCGAGTTCGCTGTATCCAGGAATATCCGAGCCGACAGAAAAAGATTTGACTGGCTCGAAGGTACGTAGCATCCCAACAATACTGCTAGAGTCAACGCCACTAGATAAGAAGGCTCCACGAGAAACTTCGCTAATCCGGTGTTTGTCGACAGATTCAAGCATGACACTGCGCGTACCCTCAACAAAATAAGAGAACGGCTTGCTTTCATCGGGCTTGAATTCTACATCCCAGTATCTTTCGAGCTTGATCTGGTCGTTTTCAATAATGAACGAGTGCGCAGGCGGTATACGGTAAATGCCAGCAAACATCGTATCAGGATCAGGCACATATTGGAATGTCAAATAGTGATAAAAAGCGGTTGGATTCACTTCACGCTTGAATCCTGGCGACTCCAGCAAGCTTTTAATCTCGCTGGCAACCCCGATTGAATCATTTGTCTCTACATAGTAGAGCGGCTTGATTCCAAAATGGTCGCGTGCCCCAAACAGACGTTTTTTACGGGAGTCGTAGATCGTAAAGCCAAACATCCCGCGCAAATGCTTAGGTGCATCTGTTCCTACCTCTTCATAAAGGTGGAGGATGGTTTCAATATCAGAATCGGTATGGAAAACGTGACCGATGTCCTTTAACCATTGCTGTAACTCTTTGTAATTGTAGATTTCACCGTTACCAATAATCCAGATGTCACGTGTTTCGTTAAACAGCGGTTGATGTCCGCCTTCCACGTCAATGATGCTTAAACGACGAAAGCCCAGGGCGATGTTGTCTTCAAGGTGAAAACCATCGTCATCTGGACCACGGTGCAGGATGACACCCGTCATTGCACTAATCGCTTCTTGTTGAACAGGCTTTTGCCGCTTGTTATAGAGTGATACGATTCCGCACATAAGAAATGACTCTTCCTCTCACTGGATTGCTCCTGCTAACTCTATCATGTATCGACCATCAGCGCAATCTCTTATGAGTGCCAGTGATTGACCTCGAAAACGCTGATTCTACAAGGGAATTAGCCTTTCTTCTTTTCTATTTTTGTCCCCATTCTGTTAGATATACTCCCTTAAGAGACCATTTATCGTTCGACAAAACGGTTTCATGTAAAGAACAAGACGGGGGGATTGCAGTGTCAGTATGGAGAGCAAGCCTAGCGATGATGATCGGCCTCATTCTGTCAGCCTATTTGCATCCTGCTTGGCTACTGTTGGCTGCAGGCGTATCATGGGCACTCGTTGCATGGAGCCCGTTTAGGTACCGCAAATACGTTGCATACTACGCACTGATTTCTATTCTAGCAGGTCTCTTTTTTTATGGGTACGAGAATCTCCATAGCTCTGAAGTGAAACCATTGGCAGAAAGGGAGCAGAGGATCTGGGTAAAAGGTGTCATTGATTCACCCGTGAAACGGGATGGGGAGGTAGCACGATTTTTTGTCACGATAACATCCTGGGGTGAAAATCAGCGTGATCAGAACGAGCATCGGTCTCTCGAGAAAATTGCGCTTCGGGTTAAACTTGCTTCTTTCCAGGAAGCTGCACAAATAGAGCAGTGGAGACGTGGCAGTGTTATCGTGGCTCCGATCCAATTGTCCTTGCCAGCTACTGCGCGCAATCCTCATTCCTTCGACTACGCCAGCTATTTGTATAGGCAAGGTGTCCATGTCACAGGGGAAACAAACTATCAAGCGGTTGATATGACACCTGCTTTTTCTGTTTGGGCGAGCTTTCAAGAATGGCAGGACTCGGGTGCCAAGCGAATTGAATCATTATTTCCAGATCCAGAAACAGCGGGGTACATGAAGTCGCTTCTGCTCGGTCTTGGACAAGAGGTGAACCCTGAGCTTGCATCGATGTATTCGAATTTGGGTTTAAGTCATATTCTCGCGATCTCCGGTTTGCATGTGACCATGGTCAGTTCCATGTTTATGTGGTGCTTGGAACGGATTGGAATCAGACGCAGATTGGCATTTGTCGTAACGATTTTGTTCTTGATCGGGTATGTGCTTTTGGTGGGAGCTAGCGCGTCTGCGATCCGATCTGGACTGATGGGGAGTGTCGGTCTTCTGTGTCAGGTGTTTGGAAAGAGGTTGGACGGCAAAGACGTCTGGGCAGGTGCACTCATTGTGATGCTAGTGGTGAATCCGTATCAGCTGTGGCATGTCGGTTTTCAGCTTTCCTTTGCGGTCACACTTGGTCTGATTATTTTTGTGCCATTTAGTTTGCATGTGTTTGTTCGGGTATCCGTCTGGATTCGTACACTTGTGGCGGTCACCTTGTCGGCCCAGCTCGTTTCCTTTCCGTTTCTCATCTACCATTTTCATTTGTTTTCACCTGTGTCCTGGCTCGTTAATTTGGTAGTAACACCGATTCTCTCGGCAATAGCGCTACCGTTCGGGTATATCGCGATTGTCCTCGATTTCTTCCATCCGTTTTTGGCCGTGATCCCTGTCTGGATTTCGACGGCTATGCTGAAATGGATTCATCTCCCGTTGTTTGCTATTGAAAAAATGAGGCTCCCCTTCACTTATTGGCCGCATCCTTCTTGGTGGTGGCTTGTTTTGTATACCTGCTTTCTAGTTGTTCTGCCCATTTCATGGAAGTTGGGCTATCATCGAAAGCGTGATATAATGCTTACTTTCGTTATATTTCTCTTGTTAATTGTCGGGGCCAGACAGCCTTTTTCTGGAGTCGAAGAAGTGCGAATTACCTTCCTTGATGTCGGACAAGGGGATTCCATCGTTGTCGAAATTGGTGATCAGAAGGTATACTTAATGGATGCGGGTGGGACAATGCGGTTCCCAGCTGCTGAACCATGGATGGAAAAGCGTGACCCATTTGAGGTGGGGAAAGACGTCGTTCTGCCGTTTCTGATGGCGAGAGGAATCGAGAAAATCGATCGCGTCGTCATGACGCATGGCGATCTGGATCACATCGGGGGATTAAAAGCGCTTGTTCCTCATTTTTCTTTTGGCGAGGTATTGGTGAATGGAACAGCACCTTCCAAATTGGAGGGCGAAATTGTTCAGCTTTTCCAACAAGAAGGAGTTCCGATTCTAACCGGGCTCCCGGGTCAATCATGGTCCGATGGGCCGGGAATCGAGTGGAAGTGGCTGCACCCAGGTGAATCGACCTTCTCAGGAAATGATGCATCCGTAGTACTCCAGCTTACAGCTTTCAATAAGACGGTATTGTTTACGGGTGATATTGAAAAGGGTGGGGAAAGTCAGCTTGTTCAAAACGGTTTGACTTCTGTGGATGTTTTGAAAGTAGCCCATCATGGAAGCAATACCTCGAGCACCGAAGAGCTCCTTGCAGTCACAGCACCAAAAGTTGCTGTCATCTCTGCCGGGGTGAAAAATCGGTACGGGCATCCAGCGTCCGAAGTACTTCATCGCTTAAAAAAATCGGGTTCCGTCGTGTACAGGACTGATGCTCATGGAGCAATTACGCTGGTTATTACACCTGAGGGATTATATTGGCAGGCCCAAATATTGGATACATAAACTGTTTGCAACTTTTTCAATGAGCGAACCGTCTGTAGGGGGGAGAAGAGAATATGCATGAAGCAGAGTTGATCAGGATGGCGCAATCCGGGGATCATGACGCGCTAGTCGAACTGCTTCGATCCATTGAGACCTCCGTTTACCGTAGCGCTTATTACATTCTAGGGAACGAACAAGACGCACTTGATGCCTCCCAGGAAGTCCTCATTCGAATTTATCGAAAATTGGACACCTATCAGGAAAAAGCAAAGTTCTCTACCTGGGTACAACGCATCGTCAGCAACGTCTGTATGGATAAATTTCGCGCGAAGAAGGAAACGGTCTCAATTGACGAGCACGAGTTGATCATTCCTGATCGTAACAACGTAGAAGAAGAAATCCTTCTCACCGGGCTGTCGAATGACATTCAGGAAGCCATCGGAAGATTGCCAAAGCAATACCGGATGGTTGTAGTACTCCGCTACCTAGAGGATTTGTCCTATCAAGAAATAGCGGAGGCATTAGATTTGCCGCTTAACACGGTAAAGTCGTATTTGTTTCGGGCTAGGCAACAGTTACAGGAGCTGTTGTACGACTACCAGAAAGGGGGGATCGGTTGATGACCAACGAAGAGGTTTTTGAACTCATGCAGCGGGATCTGGATGGAGATCTGTTGGAGTCAGAGCAGCAAACGCTCCATCGTTTGATTCAAAAAGATGCTGAACTGCAGCTTAAGTACAACCGTTTGAAAGATGTGTCACAACAATTAGAACATCTGCCCCCTGTCGTACCTCCGTTCAGCATCGTAGATTCTATCCTGCCCAAGCTGGAATCAGCCGCTGCAAAGCCTGCTGCGGTGAAATCTACGGTGAACGAGGAAATCCTGCCCACTCTGGAAGTTAAGCGCGAGTCGTCTTCGCTGCCGGAAACAAAAAAGTGGAAGCGGATGAAAGTATGGATGGCTAGTCTTGGTAGTACGGCCGTCGCTGCTAGCTTATTGGTTGGCATGCTGTTTTCGGGCGGTGATGGTAAGAAACATGAAGTCGATTCGTTCCAGAACGGAACGGACATGACGCCAGCGGTCGCGGAACAACCCAAAAGCGTTGAGCCAGTAGATCCTACTCCTTCAAGCAATAATCCAATACCATCGAATTCAAAAGAGGAAGAGGACAAGTCAAAAAAGACTTCTGGAGCGGCTACTCAGACGAAGAGTAAAAAGCCACCTGCTAAGACCGTTAAAAAGCAAACACCGCCACCTAAGAAAACGAATCCGACACCGCCACCAAAGAAAGCTGTACCTCCAACGCCAGTAATTACAGATGATCAACCATCGGGATGGCCGATCGGACTGGACGAAAATCCGGACAGAGAAGACAAAGAACCTGCTAATGACGATAAGGACGACGGCAGGGACAAGCAAGCGGAGAAAGACAAGGGAAAAAATAAAGAGAAGAAAAAAAATAAAGATAATGACTAACTTTTTTCCACGTATGGACCGGCACCGCTTGCGGGGATTTTGCGTATAGTACATTATCAAGCACCCCCTGCTTACCGTTTGGGGAGGAGGAATCCCGGGGCTTTTCCCTAAACGTTTACATAGAGGTGCCAACGGATGAAAAAACCGCTACCGATTCACTGGTGGCGGTTTTTTTCGTTTTGCTCTGATCAACATGTGCTATAATAACGCAGGTAACAAGAAGGAAAGGGGAGAAAACGTATGCCACTCCTATCGGCTATTCGCGAAATAAGGCAAAAACAATTCTCGCCGATCTACGTCTTATACGGCCCGGAGTCTTTTCTGGCTGAAGATTTTTTGGCGTTGGCTCGTAAAGAAATGATTGATCCAGAATTTACGGATCTGAATATGAGTGTGTATGATTGTACCGAAACAGGATTGAGTGAAATCCTGCAGGATGCGGAAACCTTGCCGTTTTTGGGCGAGCATCGATTGGTAATTGCCAGACAAGCCTACTTTTTAACAGGAAGCAAGCCTTCGACTAAGGTGGAAAGTGACCCGGATGCTCTGCTCGATTATTTGCAAAACCCGCCTTCCTATACCACACTTATTTTACATACAGAAGCTGACAAGCTCGATGAACGAAAAAAGCTGGTCAAAACGCTACAGCAAAAAGCGAAAGTGATCCCTTTTCCGTTGTTAAAAGACGGAGATTTGTACGGCTGGATAGAGCGGCAAGTGGGTAAATACGAGGCGAAGATCGATCGTCAGCAAACTATGAAGCTTGTGGAGCGAGTGGGCGCCGAGCTGCGTCTTCTGGACAAGGAAATCGAAAAGATGGCTCTGTTTGTCGGGGCAGGAGAAAATATCACGGAGGACGTCATCGAGCTCCTCGGTGCACGTACGCTGGAGCAGGATGTATTCGCGCTGATCGAACAGGTCGCTTCAGGGAGATTGGACAAGGCGCTCAGGATGATGTACGACTGCATGAAAACAGGAGAGGAGCCGATCAAGCTACTGGCTCTCTTGGCGAGGCAGTTCCGCATGCTGTTGCATGTTAAGCAATTGGCGCCGCGCGGTTATTCACAGCAACAGATGGCAGGAATGATAAAAATGCATCCCTACGCGGTGAAAAAAGCAATGGAGCAAGCGCGTCATTTTTCTGAGGAGTCGCTGAAAAAACTGCTGGGCATTCTGGCGGAAGAAGATTTTCGTATGAAATCAGGGCAGGTGGACAAGCGTCTCGCCCTCGAATTATTCATTGCACGTGCACACGACGAACGAACAAAACGGTCGTGACCGTAGTCCCCTCTTTCGGGGGACAAACGTGTTTGACCACAACACTTTTATAAAAAACGTCGAGACGTTTTTCCACAGTAAAAAACCCCTAGAACAAGATGTTCGTGGGGTTTTTTGGCGCTTGGTCTCTTACGCTACAGGAGCGCTCAGAACGTTAAGCTTTTTCATCAAACGAGACTTTTGACGGTTTGCTGCGTTTTTATGAATGAGACCTTTCGAAGCGGCCTTGTCCAGCTTTTTCACAGCCACCAGAAGAGTAGAATTCGCCAATGCTACATCGGAAGCAGCGACTGCTTTCTCAAAGCTCTTGATAGAAGTACGCAGATCAGACTTTTGAGAAGCACGGTGTGCGCGACGCTTTTCGATTGTTTTGGTGCGTTTAATCGCGGATTTAATGTTTGGCATGTGTGTCACCTCCTTAGACGACCATAGACATACAGTCATACAACAAAGTAATTCTAGCATGGGGCGAACCCATTTGCAAGAAAGGATTCGGAATAAAAATGAAGGATTCAAGCAAGCTAGTAGCAGGAACAAAATGGTCAGTAATTTTTAACATTGAATGACAGGAGCTGATGAACATGGCACATAACATCGATTTGTCAGGCTATTCGATTCGTACGGATCTTGCCTTGGAGGCACACGAGCTTGCCCAGCAGCAAAACCAGACCAGCATTGAGGGCGTTTGGCTGCAAGCTGACGACAGTGAGCCCAATATAAAAGTAACGAGATTACATGTGGAATCTGAGGAAGCGGGGAAGGAAATCGGCAAGCTACCGGGGCATTACCTAACGATCGAAGTGCCTAAGCTGCGGGATAATGATACATCAATCGAGGAGCAGGTAGCGAAGCGATTCTCCGTCGAATTTGCGATGTTTCTCAAACAACTGGGAATCACCGAGGACAAAAAGGCTCTCGTCGTTGGTCTCGGCAACTGGAATGTGACCCCGGATGCGCTGGGGCCGATGGTCGTGGAAAATCTGTTGATTACACGCCATCTGTACACACTGGCGCCTGAAACTGTTGGAGAAGGGTATCGGGAAGTCAGTGCGCTATCACCGGGTGTCCTTGGGATAACGGGTATTGAAACGAGTGAGATCATTTTTGGAGTCGTGGAAAAAAGCAAACCCGATTTTGTCATTTGTATCGATGCCCTTGCGTCCCGTGCTCTGCATCGGGTCAACACGACCATTCAGATTTCGGACACAGGGATTCATCCCGGATCAGGGGTTGGAAACAAGCGCAAAGCGATTGATCAGGCGACACTTGGTGTGCCTGTGATTGCGATAGGAGTGCCTACGGTCGTTTTTGCCTCCACAATTGTAAATGATGCCATTACGTATTTGCTGGGGCATTTTGGACAATCGATGGTGGAGAGTAAGCGGGCGTTTAACAAGCTGGCATTGAGTACTCTGCCAGAGCGCAAGGAACCGTATACGGACGAGGACTTGCCTGACATGGAATCACGCAAGACATTCATGGGATTGGTAGGTTCACTGCCCGAAGAAGAGAAACGGCAACTGATTCATGAGGTCCTCCGACCGCTGGGACAGGATTTGGTCGTCACCCCAAAAGAAGTGGACGATTTTATTGAAGGTGTGGCGAATGTGATCGCAACAGGTCTGAATCGCGCTTTGCACAGTGCTGTAAATGAAGAAAATAGCGGCTCGTATACCCACTAAGTCGTGAAAAGCTAGAGTGAGAGAGAAAAGCTAGAAAAGGGTTCTATCGTCTCTATGAGCCTCATAAGCTAAAGCATAGACAAGCACGAGGGAAAGTTCTCCCGACGTGCAACCATGCTACAGCTAGAGGAGTGAGACAGATGGCGACCCTCATTCAACGCCAATTCGTTGTTCTTTCCTTTATAACCGCCTTCTTGTTTGTCATGACAGGAGTGCTTTCGTTAGGCGGGAACCGAATCGCAATTTCTTCCTCCGCTATACAGCAGGCCGCTTCTCATATTTCCAGTCTGGCCATTTTGGGGTGGATGGGGCAGGAAATTCCGGTTTTGTCCGAAACGGTGCAAGCACAGGCAGATGATCGCACGAATAGCGTAACGGGTTTTCTCTTTCGCTTGGCAACGAATATACAGCCGGGAGACTTGCGCAGCTTGCTAGGCAGGGAGCTCCCAGGGATGGTGACGACAGAGGATGCCAGGTTTGTCGTTCAGGGAAAAGGAGCTTCTCTCGCAGATTTTTATTTGGAGTATCCCGCCCATCCGAGACAGGTAGCGGATCATTCGCAAGTAGTTCCGATCGTAGAGCCTAAGCCGGAGGATACTACGAAGTCGGGCGAAACGAAGCCAGCTCCTGTGCCCAATTCAATCACAGACGGCAAGAAAATTGTTTACGTCTACAACTCGCACAATCGGGAATCGTGGTTTAGTGAGACGAAGCCAGTGGGAACCTCCGTCGATCATCCTACGAGAAATATATCGTTAATCAGCAAGCATTTATCAGAAGCGTTGAATGACAGAGGAATTGGTTCGGACGTGAGCACCGACGACGTCTATCAGCAGCTGTTGAACAAAAAAATGCATTACTCCTTCTCCTACGCAGAATCTCTGCAAGTGGTCAAAGCGGCAACGGAGAGAAACAAGGAGCTGAACTACTTTTTCGATCTCCACCGAGACACAGCGCCACGCGAACGTACGACGGTCACGATCAAGGGAAAAACGTATGGAAGAATATTGTTCGTCATCGGAAAAAGAAACAAAAGCTACGAGAAAAATGAAGCATTTGCGACGGAGCTTCATGAGCTGATGGAAAAAATGTACCCGGAGCTTTCGCGTGGCGTGATGGAAAAAGGCGCAAAAACGGATCACGGCGAGTATAATCAGTCCCTCTCCCCGGGAAGCCTGTTAATAGAAATAGGTGGTACGGAAAACAGCGTGCAGGAAAGCATAAATACGGCAGAAGCATTGGCTGATGTTTTCGCGGCCTATTATCAGCAAGCTGAAAAAGTAGGCAAAACAGTTTCTGACGAGCCTGCAAAGAGGTGACGGGCATGAACGTGACGATGAAGCTGACTGGACTGTTAATCATCTTGCTGGTCGGGGTAGTTTTGGGATTGCAAACGGCTGAGCGTGGAATATCCAAGGTGAGTGGAGTGCCTGAGGGGCAGGCTCAAACCTTTTCCATCAAAAAAGTGGATCAAGGGCAAGGGGAGATCGCGGTAATGGGCAAACAGGTTCAGACAGCCAACCCGAAGGAAATGGTCAACTATGTCAGTCGGATCGGTTTGACTTTGGGCGGAAGCATAAAAAGTGGGGCGCAGAGTTTTGTCGATTGGGTAGGGAGTTTCTTTGAACCGTGAAAAAGGTTTACGCGCAAAAAGAAGGGGTGCAGAAAGCCCCAGTGACAAAAGACCCGTACTAGCGGGTCTTTTGCATGCGACCACAGATGATTTCTTCGATTGGCTTAAACCGTGCAAGTGAGGCTACATCTACAATGAAAGGGCTATCATAAAATTTATTTACATAATTTTAAAACGCGAGCAAAATATTCTTTTTAGTCAGTAAATAGTTAATAGTTTGAATTTATTGTGTTGCGAAAAAAATGAATAAATGTCATAATGTCTACTGATAGGTCTTTTTAGGAAGTATATATCGGTGAGAGAGGTGAGCCACGTGTCACATCCTGTCCTACAAATCGAAAACCTGCAAACGCACTTTTTCACGGACCGCGGCCAAATCCCTGCCGTTGATGGCGTGACGATCACGGTACAAAAAGGAGAAGTAGTCGGTATCGTAGGTGAATCCGGCTGCGGAAAGAGCGTTACCTCCCTTTCCGTTATGAAGCTAGTACCCAATCCCCCTGGGAAAATCGTGGGAGGCTCGATTAAATTCAAGGGGGAGGACCTCGTATCTGTTGACGAAAAGCGAATGAGGGACATCCGTGGAAATGAAATTGCGATGATCTTTCAGGAGCCGATGACGTCTTTAAATCCGGTGTTTACGATTGGAGACCAGATAGGAGAATCAGTCCGATTACATACGAAGGCGAGCAAAAAGGAAGCAAGAGCACGGGCAATTGAGATGTTGAAAAAAGTCGGAATTCCTCGAGCGGAAGCTATCGTCGATGAATACCCGCACCAGCTTTCGGGAGGCATGCGGCAACGCGTCATGATTGCGATGGCCATGGCATGCAATCCAGAGCTATTGATTGCAGACGAGCCTACTACGGCGCTCGACGTGACGATTCAAGCACAGATTTTAGATCTGATGCGCCAACTCAACCGGGAAGCAGACACAGCAATCCTCCTCATTACCCACGATCTTGGGGTCGTTGCGGAAATGTGTCACCGCGTCGTGGTGATGTACGCAGGCAACGTGATTGAACAAGGCGATGTCCGTACGATCTTAAAAAGTCCGAAGCATCCTTATACGATCGGCTTGTTGAATTCGTTGCCGAAGCTGGAAGGAACACAGGAGCGTCTCTATTCGATTCCAGGCAACGTCCCGATTCCGGGTTCGCTTACTGTCGGATGTCGTTTTGCACCTAGATGCGATAAGGTATCAGACAAATGCAGCAGTGAGATGCCTGAACTAAAAGTGGTAGGGGACAATCACCTTTCCCGCTGCTGGCTGACCGAATAACCGGAGAGGAGCATGCAGGTGGCTGAAGATCTTCTGATCGTAAAAAATTTGAAAAAATACTACCCAATCATAGGCGGTGTTCTTGGAGGGGAAGTAGGTGTAGTAAAGGCGGTAGATGATGTATCGTTTACCGTTAAGAGTGGAGAAACACTGGGGCTGGTAGGCGAGAGTGGCTGCGGAAAGTCAACCACAGGTCGTTCCTTGCTGCGACTGATTGAACCGACCTCCGGTGAAATCAGCTTTGACGGGACAGATGTCATGTCGCTTTCCACAGATGCGATGAGAAAGATGAGACGTGACATGCAAATTGTCTTTCAGGACCCGTTTGCTTCGCTTAATCCTAGACATAATATTGAGAAAATTTTGGAAGAGCCCTTGATCGTACATGGTTTGGGTTCTTCGGTAGAGCGGAAAAAGCGCGTGCAGGAAATGCTGGAGATCGTTGGGCTGAGTAGCTATCACGCGAGCCGCTATCCCCATCAGTTTAGTGGAGGACAGAGGCAGCGGATCGGCATTGCGAGAGCGCTGATGCTCAAGCCCAAATTGATTGTTGCGGATGAGCCTGTGTCTGCACTGGACGTGTCCATTCAGTCGCAGGTGCTCAATCTCATGCAGGATTTGCAACGCGAGTTCGGCCTTACATACTTGTTCATTGCCCACGATTTGAGTGTAGTGCGGCACATCAGTGATCGGGTAGGCGTGATGTACCTTGGCAGAATTGTCGAGCTGACGACGAGTAGCCAATTGTATTCCAATCCGCTTCATCCCTATACGAAAGCATTACTGTCGGCGGTACCTTCGCCGGATCCTGATGCCGTACGTGATAGAGTCATCCTCCAGGGAGATGTGCCAAGCCCTGCAAAACCTCCAAGTGGCTGTACATTCCATACGAGGTGTCCCCATGTGACAGAGGAGTGTCGTACTGTGCGACCAGAATTTGCGGACACAGGCGACGGACACTTTGTTGCTTGTCACTTATACAAGTCCTAATCGACAAAAGGGAGTCTGCCTGCCGAATAGGAAGTCTTGTAAAGGGGGGATGCAAAGCAGGAGGTATTGTATCGACCATTTACCAAAAAGTAACATGCGACCATTATTTAGAAAAAGGGGGACGTTTTCATGAAGAAGAGAGTTCTCTCCGCAACCATGACCAGCCTAGTGGCGCTGGCTATGCTGATTGCTGGATGCTCTAGCACGTCAACGACACAAGCGCCGGCAGAACAGCCAAAGACAGAAACTCCGGCACCTGCAGCTGAGCCTGCAAAAACTGGACCGAAGCAGTTAATCGTCGGTCGCGGTGCAGACACAAAGGGGCTTGACCCAATCACCCAAACAGATGGTGAAACATTCAAAGTAACTGAGAACGTCATGGATACTTTGATTGGCTTCGCAGATGGCTCAACGGAGCTGGCTCCATCATTGGCTGAAAAGTGGGAAGTATCTCCTGATGGTCTCGTTTATACCCTTACACTAAGATCAGGCGTGAAATTCCACGATGGAACTGATTTCAATGCAGAGGCGGTCAAATACAACTTTGAACGCTGGAGCGACAAGAGTCATCCACAACATTCACCAGAGGGCTTCGAGTATTACATCAGCCAATTCGGTGGTTACAAGGGTGACGCGAATCACGTCATCAAATCTGTGGAAGCGGTCGATCCAACCACTGTAAAATTCACCTTGACTCGTCCATTGGCTCCATTCCTTGCTAACCTTGCGATGTCTCCTTTCGCGATTGGTTCTCCTGAAGCATTGAAAAAGGATGTTAAAAAATTCAATGAGCACCCAATCGGTACAGGACCTTTCAAATTTGTAGAGTGGAAGCGCAACGACACGATCACACTCGAGAAAAACCCTGATTACTGGAGCAAAGGATATCCAAAGCTGGATAAACTCGTGTTCAAGGTCATTCCGGAAAACACGGCCCGTCTAACTGCTTTGGCGTCTGGTGAGATCGACTTGATGGATGGTCTGAACACAGATGATATCCCAGCAGTAAAAGACAACAAAGAGCTGCAACTATTCCTCCGTCCTACTAATAACATTGGTTACATTGGCTTTAACGTAGAGAAGAAGCCACTCGACAATCCAAAAGTTCGTGAAGCAATTGCTTATGCAATTAACAAACCTGAAATCGTAACGGCCTTCTTCGATGGCGTTGGAGAACCGGCAGTTAACCCAATGCCAAAGACCATGTGGGGACATAACAACGACATTAAAGATCGTGAGTTCAACCTCGATAAAGCAAAACAATTGCTTGCAGAAGCAGGACATCCAAACGGTTTCAAAATCAAGTTCTGGGCAATGCCAGTACCGCGTCCATACATGCCTGAAGGTGTGAAGATTGCAGAGGCAATCCAGCAAGATCTGAAGAAAATCGGGATTGATGCTGAGATCGTGACAATGGAATGGGCAACGTATTTGGAAAAAACTCGCTTGGGTGAGCAAGAAATGTTCATGCTTGGTTGGACAGGTGACAACGGCGACCCTGACAACTTCCTGGCTGTGTTGCTCGACAAAAACAACATCGGCAGCAACAACTATACACGATGGGCAAACGAAGAAGCACATCAATTGATGATGAAAGCACAGTCCACTCCAGACCAAGCTGAGCGTGAAAAACTGTACAAACAAGTACAAGAGATCATCTTCAAAGACGTGCCAATGGTACCACTGGCACACTCTACGCCAGCATTGGCAGGAAAAGCGAATATCGTAGACTACAACCCGCATCCAAAAGGAACTGAAAGTTTGGAAAAGGTAGACTTCAAGTAAGCTGATTGATAGCAAAAGGGTAAGAGGAGTGCATACCTCTTCTTACCCTCCTTTCATTATTTAGCGTTTATTTTATGCAGGAAGGCGAGGAGATGGCATTGCTAGCTTACAGCGTTCGAAGAATTTTAATGCTCATTCCTGTCTTAGTGGGCATGTCAATCATCGTTTTTTCCATTATTCGTGCCATCCCTGGTGATCCGGCTTTAACGATTTTGGGAGAAAAGGCGACACCACAAGCGATTGCAGACATACGAGAGGCATTAGGTTTGAATAATCCGTGGTACATACAGTATTTCGATTACATGAAAAATATTTTGAGCGGGAATCTTGGAGAATCATTGCAAACGAATGCGCCAATTTCAGATGAAATCATGCCATATTTGGCGGCGACGACTGAACTTACAATTGTGAGTATGCTGATTGCGGTGTTTATCGGTGTAAATGCAGGGATTCTTTCTGCGTGGAAGCAAAACTCCTGGTTTGACTACTGTGCGATGTTGATCGCATTGGTTGGTGTATCCATGCCAATTTTTTGGCTAGGTTTGATGGAGCAATGGGTGTTTGCCCAAGAACTGAAATGGCTGCCATCAGTTGGTCGCGACAATTCGCGTAATCCCGTAGAGGCCATTACGCACTTTAATATACTGGACACGATGATCGCTGGTCGTTGGGATCAGCTATGGGAAGTCATCAAGCATTTGATCCTGCCAGGAATTGCGTTAGGTACGATCCCGATGGCGATCATTGCACGCATTACTCGTTCGAGCATGCTGGAAGTCATGCGTGCCGACTATGTTAGAACCGCTCGTGCAAAAGGGTTGGCACAGTTTTGGGTCGTGTACAAGCATGCGCTGAAAAATGCGATGATCCCTGTCTTGACGGTAATTGGATTGCAAACAGGGTTGCTATTGGGTGGAGCAGTTTTGACAGAGACAATCTTCGGATGGCCAGGTGTCGGTCGTTATATTGTGACCGCCATTGGAAACCGTGACTATCCGGTTATCCAGTCCGGTATTCTTGTGATCGCGACGATTTTCGTCCTGATCAATCTCTTAGTCGACCTTCTGTACGCCTATATCGATCCGCGCATCAAATATCGCTAAGGAGGGACGAAGAGACATGGCACAACCACAATTACAACCACGAGATCAGGTAGTACCTTTAAAAGTGAAGCAAGAAGAAGTAGTCTCTCCTTGGAAGGATGCATGGAGGGCGCTACGCAAAAACAAGCTGGCATTGGTGGGCTTCGGGATTATTTTGTTTTTCATTGCTGTGGCGGTTTTAGCACCATGGATTGCCCCGTATCCGTACGACGAAGGCCAGCTCGTGATGAAAAACAAGCCACCTTCCGAAGAGCATTGGTTTGGGACAGATTACAATGGTCGCGATGTGTTCAGTCGTGTGATATATGGGGCACAAATCTCCTTGTGGGTAGGAACGTTCTCTGTCATTGGCTCCGTTCTCGCAGGGACCTTGCTCGGTCTTATGGCAGGATACTATGGCAGGTGGATCGATACGATCATTTCGCGTATCTTTGATATTATGCTTGCCTTTCCAAGCATTCTTCTGGCGATTGCCGTTGTTGCCATCTTGGGGCCTTCCTTGCAAAACGCCTTGATTGCGATTGCCATCATTAACATTCCGACATTTGGACGCTTGGTACGCGCACGCGTATTGAGCTTGAAGGAAGAAGAATTCGTAATGGCCGCACGGGCAATCGGGATGAAAAATTCCCGGATTATCATGCAGCATATTTTGCCGAACAGCCTCGCACCAATCATTGTGACCGGGACGATGGGGATCGCAACAGCGATTATTGAAGCAGCAGCACTGGGCTTTCTCGGACTGGGAGCACAAGCGCCAGAACCGGAATGGGGAAAAATGCTCGCTGATTCACGTCAGTACATTCAGAAAGCACCATGGACCGTTATTTTTCCAGGGCTCTCCATCATGCTGACAGTTCTCGGGTTTAACTTAATCGGGGACGGCTTGCGCGATGCACTCGACCCGCGGATGAAGAGCTAGTCAAATTGAAAAAAGACAGAAGGGGCTAGAGGTACCGTCCTTCTGTCTTTTATTAGTTATCCTTCTTCCATGAAGGTGCGGCACAACTGATTGAAAGTAGGAGCAGCTTTCGTGATGACTTGATGCTTCACGTTAGGGATCATCTCGAGTTTTACTTTTGGCAATTTCATGGTAAGCATCTGCGCATAATGGTGCATCCGTTGATCTTGTTCGCCATAGGCAAGTAAAATCGGAAGCTGGATGTTGCCCAGACGCTCCGTACATTGATAACGATGTCCGGCAGCGTATAGGTATTTCAGGCTGGCGGGATCTGTTTTGGAAGCATGCAGCGTCCATTTCGCCCGCATTTCTGGGTCATCGACATGTGAGGAACTAATCGAACGGGCAAGAAGAGGGACTCCGTGAAGCATCGACAATGCCTGCCCCATCCACAATCGTCCATGTAAATACAGATCATTCACTTCAGAATAACCGCTCACCAGTATGCCGCCTTGTACATGATCCGAATAACGAAGACAATATTCAAGAGCGATAGAGGCGCCTTGGGAGTACCCCAAAATAAAGGGACGCTCAATGCCGAGTGACGGGATCAGCTTATGGAGCTGTTCTGCTAGTTCTCCAATGGAATAGGGCTTCTCCATTGGGGAACTGTCGCCATGTCCGGGCAAATCAGGGACAATGAGCTGATACGTATCCGCGAGAGTTTGCTGATAAACAAAATTGACAGAGCCTATACATGGCGCATGGATACACAATAACGGTGTGCCTTTTCCCGATATGTGGAAAGCAAACTGCTTGCCATCCTGATGGACGAGTATTTGTTCCATTTTCTGATTCACCCCAACCTTAGGTTGTCCGATTCGAGGTAGATTTTTCAACTGAACTCTTCTTTTTTTTGTGGGGAAGTGGTATTCTCGCAATAGAATAATTCGTGAAAGCAGGGTGAAGAAGTTGTTTCAAGAGCGCATTTCGAAGCTCCACACGTTTTTGACAGAGCAAGAGCTGAACGCGGTGTTGATTACCTCTCCCAAGCACGTATACTATTTGACCGGATTTTTTACAGACCCGCATGAACGTTTTATGGGTCTCGTTATTCCTGCTGAGGGAAAACCTTCCTTAATTGTACCTGCTCTTGATCGTGAGGCAGCAGCAGAGGCTTCGTTCGTTCAAGATATCCATACACATACCGATATCCAAAACCCGTATGAAATCCTCAAGCAAGTGTTGCCAGCCAACTTGACGAAGCTCGGCATTGAAAAAAGTCATATGACTGTCGAGCGCTATGAAGCACTTGGACAAGTTGTTCTGGCGTCGAGCTATGTGGATGTAGAAGAGCCGCTGCGTGAAATGCGTTTGATTAAATCTGCAGATGAAGTAGATCGTTTGAAGCACGCCGTTCAATTGGTCGAGGATTCCTTGCGGGAGACGTTGAAAAAAGTTAAGACAGGCATGACCGAGACAGAGATCGTAGCTGAGCTGGAATTCCAGATGAAGCGCTTGGGTGCGGAAGGTCCATCCTTTACGTCCATGGTATTGGCAGGGGAGAAGTCGGCACTGCCACACGGAAAACCAGGAACGCGCCAGGTTCAAGAAGGCGACTTGCTTTTGTTTGATATCGGAGTAGCAGCGAACGGATATGTATCCGATATTACTCGTACCTTTGCTGTAGGCGAGATTAGTGCCCAGCTTCAAGAAATTTACGAGACGGTATTGGCTGCCAATGAAGCGGCAATTGCTGAGATTCGTCCAGGTGTGACTTTTGCGCATTTGGATAAAACCGCTCGCGATGTCATTACTGCAAAAGGTTACGGTGAATACTTCATGCACCGTCTTGGGCATGGACTTGGCATGGATGTCCATGAATATCCATCTGTTCACAGCCAGAACCAAGAAGTGCTTCGTCCAGGGATGGTCTTTACGATCGAGCCGGGAATCTATCTGCCAGGTATTGGCGGCGTACGGATTGAAGACGATGTATTGGTTACAGAAACGGGCGTTGAAATCTTGACGCAGTTCCCGAAAAAACTGACTTCTATCAACTGATGGATGAATCGCAACAATTGAATAAGTATCGAATGGTGCTAGATGGCATATGCCATCAGCTTAAAAGGGAAGTCCGGTGAGAAACCGGCGCGGTCCCGCCACTGTAACGAGGAGCGCCTAGCGAATAGCCACTGTTTTTTGCGAGACAAAAAATGGGAAGGTAGCTGGGGGTGTTGATCCGTAAGCCAGGAGACCTGCCATGCGATCATATACAATCGACCCACGAGGATGGGGCAGATGTGGAAGCAGTCTATGAAAGGGCGCCCTTGTGCCTGCACATAGCTGTGTCTATGTTTGTCGTGCACCTCCCGATTGAGTATGGGGGGGTGCTTTTTTTGTGGGAGCATTTGGGATCACGTCATCATTACATACAGAAAAGGGGATTACAGATGTTTATGACAAACAGAAAAAACATAGTAATGAAAGGACTAGGTTTCGGCATCATGACAGCTGCTATGCTTTTGGTTTCGGCATGCGGCTCCACTACGACAACACAGGCTCCAGTCAAAACAGAACAAACAGCTGCACCAACAGCAGAGAGTAATCCTGTAACGCTCGTCAATAATGGCATCGATATGACTTATCCAACAGCACCTGAGCGTGCAGTGACATTGAACCAACACGTCACCGAAATTATGCTGGCATTGGGCCTCGCTGATAAAATGGTCGGAACCGCTTACCTAGACGATAAAATTCTTCCGGAGTTGAAAGCAGATTACGATAAGGTTCCGGTACTGTCTGACAAGTATCCAACCAAAGAAGTGTTGATGGCAGCGAACCCAGACTTCGTGTACGCTGGATGGAAAAGCGGATTCGGTGAAAAGGGCGTAGGATCGATGCAGGATTTGGAAAAGGTCGGCATCAAATCGTATCTGCAAGCGTCATCTACGATGCCTGGCCCGACAATTGACGATGTATTTGCGGACATTACGAACATTGGACGCATTTTCCGTGTGGAAGACAAAGCCAATGATTTGATCAACAAAATGAAGAGTGAAATGGATCAAACCATTAGTAAAATAGGTAAAGTGGACAAGCCGCTCAAGGTGTTCGTGTACGACAATGGGGAAGATAAACCATTTACAGCAGCAAACAATTACATGACGTCCTTAATCAAAACAGCGGGTGGCAAAAATATTTTTGACGACATTCAAAAGGGTTGGGCAGAAGTTAGCTGGGAAGAAGTATTGAGTCGCAATCCAGACGTCATTATTATCGTAGACTACGGTGACAGAACAGTTGATCAAAAACGCAGTTTTCTTTTGAACAAAAAGGAATTGGCAGATATACCGGCTATTAAAAATCAACACCTGATCGTATTGCCATTGTCTGCTGCTTCTGAGGGCGTTCGAGCACCGATTGCGCTGAAAATTTTGGCGGAAGGTCTCTATCCGGATAGCTTCAAATAAAGTACGCCCCTTTAAAGGGAGGGAATGGCACTGCAGCAGATTAAATTACCCTATATCATCATTACTTTACTGATCGGGCTCTTTCTCTCGATTACGTTTGCAATTACATTGGGCTCGGTTGAGATCAGACCGACCACAGTATGGAAAATTGCTTTGTCGAAAATCCCGATGTTCACCGAATGGATTGAGGTAGACTGGTCCAAAGGGGAGCAGACTATCATTTGGGATATCCGCTTTCCGCGTGTGCTCTTGGGAGCGATTGTTGGTGCAGGTCTATCTGTCGTGGGAGTAGCGATCCAGTCCTTGGTACGCAACTCCCTGGCTGACCCGTACGTGTTAGGTGTATCTTCAGGTGCTTCGGTTGGAGCTACCTCGGTCATTATATTCGGTGCATTTAGTATGTACGGGCAGTACGCGCTATCCTTTGGTGCTTTTACAGGCTCGCTTGTGTCGATTATTCTCATTTTTACGCTATCCCGTATCGGTGGGCAAAATTCAACAGTACGCCTGCTTATGGCTGGAATTGCGATATCTGCGATCTTGTCGGCGCTCACCAGTCTCCTTGTTTTTTCGGCGCCGAATGAACACGGGATTGGTACCGTCCTGTTCTGGTTAAGTGGCAGTCTGGCTGGCGGTAAATGGGAGTATCTGACCATTCCTTCGTTGATTGTGGTTATTTGTCTGATTGTATTAATGGCTCAGTATCGTTCGCTTAATGCGATGCTGATGGGCGAGGAATCAGCAGGGACATTGGGGGTTAATACGGTGCAGTTCCGCAAGTTTCTCCTGGTGATCACGGCCTTGCTGACGGGCGTAATCGTTTCTATCGCGGGATCAATCGGTTTTGTCGGATTAATGATGCCCCATATCGTCCGGGTGATGGTCGGTTCAGATCACCGACGTGTTCTGCCTGTCAGCGCTTTGTTTGGCGCGATATTTCTCATCTGGGTTGATGTAGTCGCCAGGCTCGCATTTGCACCGGAAGAGCTGCCGATTGGTATTTTGACAGCGCTGTGTGGAGGGCCTTTCTTTATCTGGCTGATGTTGCGGAGTTCTTATTCCTTTGGAGGTAGCGGACGATGAATTTACTGGTTGAGAATATATCGGTCGAGCTGGAAAAAAAGGAAATCCTGCACAACGTTAGTCTGGAGGTGCGCTCCGGTGAGTTTGTGGGGCTGATCGGGCCGAATGGCAGTGGGAAGTCCACATTGCTAAAAAGCATCTATCGCGTACTGAAGCCGCGTTCGGGATGGATCTCGCTCGATGGCGACGATGTATACAAGCTAACCTCGCGTCAAAACGCTCAGCGAATGGCAGCAGTACGACAGGAGTCTTCTGTTGAATTCGATTTTACGGTAACTGAAATTGTGAATATGGGACGTGCTCCGCATAAACAGCTATTTCAGTCGGATAACGCAGAAGACTTTCGAATTTGTGAAGAAGCACTACAACGGGTAGGGATGCATACATACGCCGATCGCAGCTTTTTTAGCTTATCGGGCGGGGAGAAGCAGCGAGTACTGATTGCCAGAGCATTGGTGCAGCAAGCCCAGTTTCTAGTCCTTGATGAACCGACGAATCATTTGGATGTTCGATACCAGTTGCAGGTGATGGATCTGATCAAAACGCTGGGAATTACGGTCCTCTCCTCGTTGCATGATCTCAATATTGCTGCGATGTACTGTGATCGTCTGTACGTGATCGGTGAAGGGGAAATCGTTACGTCAGGGACCCCAGAAGAAGTCTTGACACCCAATCTGATTCGGGATGTTTTCGGCGTTGAGACAGAGGTGACGACCCATCCGATTACAGGCAAAAAACATGTGTATTTCTACTCGGAAGCGATCCGTGTGAAGCCATCTATCCAGAAGGTAATGAATGGGACCAACTGATAGGGGCAATGCTGAGTTTCTTTGATTTTCATAAAGGGGATGCCTAGTTGGCGTCCTTTTTTGTTAAGAGGGAAGGTAAATTGATTTCAAATAATTTTTTTATCATACAAAAAATTGTTGAAGAAGATTTTGCGGAATAGTATGGTGAAAGAAAGGAATGAAATTTATGACGAGGTGATGGCTTTATGTCCAAAGTGGAGCAACGTTTAAAAGAGTTGGGGTATGAGTTGCCGCCAGTTCCTCCAACCATGGCGAATTATGTGTCATGTGTACAGACTGGCTCTGTCATTTATACATCTGGTGCGGGGTGCTACGTAAATGGAAGTCCGATGTATCTGGGCAGGCTGGGAGCGGATGTGACGATCGAACAGGGCTATGAGGCTGCAAAGGTCACGGTTCTTAATCTGCTAGCGATTTTGAAAAGTGAGATTGGTAATTTGGATCGAATCACACGGATTGTCAAACTGTTCGCACTCGTCAGCAGCGCCCCTGATTTCTACGAACAACCACGGGTGATCAATGGAGCTTCTGATTTCATCATCGAAATTTTTGGTGAAGCGGGCAAGCATGCGAGAGCGGCTGCTGGGACATCTGTTCTTCCGTTTAACAACCCGATCGAAATCGAGATGATTGTGGAAGTGAACGAGGGGTAAAATGAAAAACTTACATCCGATTTTAGCAAGCTACATTCCGGTAGTAGAGGGACTGGCACGGACATTTGGTGAGCATTGTGAAGTGGTTTTGCATGATCTAACCGGCGATATTTCTTCATCGATCATTGCCATTTCTAACGGCCATGTCAGTGGCAGACAAATCGGCTCACCGGTAACGAATCTGGCACTACAGGCTTTACGCACGGCGAAGGTCAGCGAAGAAGCTTTTGACCTCAACTACCGCAACGACACCATCAAAGGCAAACAGATCAAATCGAGCTCCATCTATATTAAGGATGAGAATGGGGAAGTCATTGGCAGCCTGTGCATCAATCTTGATATGACTCATCTCGCAATGGCGCAGTCATTCATCGAATCGATGATGGTGATCCAAGAAAAGCGTGAGGCAGAAAAAGCGGAAGAGAACTTCGCTCCGACTGTCGGGAATTTAATGGAGCAAATGATTGATGACTGCCTGAAACGTACAGGCAAACCGATCGCCCTGATGCAAAAAGAAGAGAAGATTCAATTTATCCACCAGTTGGATGAAATGGGTCTCTTTTTGATCAAAGGAGCCGTGCAATACGTCGCGGATTTGCTGGATATATCCAAATTCACAGTTTACAACTATCTCGATAAGAAAAATTCATAGACCAAAAATGGGAGATGACCCACATGGCAGAAGTAACGAGAGAACAGGCGCGCAAATTTCATGACGGTGTTCACGTTCTGGATGGGCATTTTGATCTGTTAATGGATGTGGAAATTCAGCGTGGATACGGTCGAACCAAAATGATCGAGACGGAGTATTTGCCGCGGTTCCAGAAGGGTGGCGTGCATTCCATCGTGGCGGCAGTGTTCGTCGAGGACGCTTTTGTACCGGAGATGAGTCTGCGCAAGGCGCTCAATCAGATCAGCGCTATGCATGCGGAGGCGGCAGAGTCTCCCGAGCACATTGTCATCGCCAAAAATCTGGATGATTTGCGGCGGGCAAGAACGGAGCAAAAAGTATCGTTTATCCTGTCCTTGGAAGGGGCTGAGCCGCTGCATAACGACTTGAGTCTCTTGCGTGTCTTTTATGAGCTGGGTGTTCGGATGATGGGTCTGGTTTGGAGTCGGCGCAACTTCGTTGGGGATGGTAGCTTCTTTGCACCAGTACGTGAAGGGAAAAAAGGAGGCATCACCGATTTCGGTGTGCGTCTCATCGAGGAAGCGGAAAAGCTGGGCATTGTCATCGATGTGAGCCATTTGAACGACGAAGGGTTCTGGGACGTGATGGAAATCGCAGAAAAGCCAGTGATCGCTTCACACTCCAACAGTCGAACAGTCGTGCCGACGATGCGGAATCTGACAGATGAGCAGATCAAAGCGATTGCGGAAAAGGACGGGCTTGTCGGGCTGAATGCGTTTAGCATGTTCGCGGCGACAAATAGCGCTGACGCAACGCTTGTGAGACTGATTGACCACGTTGACTATATGAAAAAGCTTGTTGGAGCAAGGCACATCGGGATAGGCCTGGACCTTTGCGATGATTTGACGAAATATTTGCCCTTGGACAAGATTGCCAAAACCAAAGAGATGCCATTTGACGTAGTAAAAGGCCATTCGTCTCTACCAGACATTACGCATGAGCTGATGAAGCGCGGGTACACGGATGGAGAAATCGAAGGAATCCTGGGTGGCAATTTCCTCAGAGTGTATCAGGAAGTGTGGAAGTAGATCAGATAACAGGAGGAATGAAGGATGGCACAGACAAAATCTTCATTTGGCTATTATCAATCTGGTATCAAGGTAGCCGATATACGCTTTGTGGATGGGGAAGTTTGGCATCAGAGCACAGGTTGGGATACGGGCAGAGCCGCTGACGGTCCATTTGTACAGCTGGTTGAAGGGGAAGCAGTCTACGAATTGCCGCTCCTCAACCTGGCACTAAAGCTGCCGGACTGGGAGCAGATCGACTGGGAGAGCGAACAAGTCGTGTTTCCGGAATGCGGAGGACATTATCAACGCCATCTATCCATCGAAGGAGCAGGTCCCACAGGGCAAAAACAAGCGTGGATCTGGGCGGTACGGGAAGCAACACAGCCAATTGATTTAATCATTTGTGAGAACGAAGTCATCGCGTTTGTGCTGACAGGTCGTGGCGATAGCGTCGTATTGGCTAAAACAGGGTGGGAGGATTTGACTCCGCTCACGATGTGGGAAGATCCTTTGCTGTCCGAAGTAAACTACGGCGTACATCATTTAGGTAGGCATGATGTAGAGATGAGAGATGGTGTTCGCTTGGCGACCGAAGTTTGGTTGCCTGCGGGTTTGGCGGAGGGTCAGCGAGTTCCAACTATTTTCATGCGCACTCCCTATGGACGAATGGATGCCATTTTTCGCCGATTGCCTTTTGTAGCTCGCGGATATGCGCTGGTTGTGCAGGATACACGCGGACGTGAAGATTCTGAGGGAGAGTGGATTCCACTCATTCACGAACGCAATGATGGAGACGACAGTCTCAACTGGATCGCGAGTCAGGAGTGGTCGGATGGCAACATCGGGATGCTCGGCGGATCGTATGTGGGGTATGTGCAATGGGCTGCGGCCGCAAGCGGAAATCCGCATCTGAAGGCGATTTTCAGCTACGTGACAGTAGGGACGCCGTATGTGGATATTCCTCGCAAAGGGGGAACGATTTTAGGCGGTTTGTCATGGATTTTCATGATGGCAGAAAAGCGTCGGAATGTTGCGGCTCTCTCCCGGGATGACTGGAGTGAGGTCATCAAGATGCGCCCGATCAAGGAAATTCCGCAAAAAGTACTGGGGAAAGAAATCCCGTTTTGGACAAAATGGATGGAACATCCGGACGGAGACGAGTTCTGGGCCATGTCAGACTGGAAACGGCATGCCGATCAGGTAAAGGTGCCAGCTACCCTCGTATCAGGCTGGTATGACGACAACGGGATGGGGACGAGCGAATCGTGGGAGGTTGTCTCCCGAAATGTGCCAGAGCACGCCAGGCTCATCTTGGGGCCGTGGTATCACAAGGCGAATACGACCCGAGAAATCCATCATGTGCCATTTGGAAACAACGCCATCCGCTACGATCTGGATGTGACACAGCTCCGCTGGTTTGATCGCTATTTAAAAGGAGTGGAAAATGGCGTTGATCAGGAGGCGCGTGTCGAGTACTACATGGTGGGAGAAAACGAGTGGAAGACTTCGCAGACTTGGCCGCCAGCAGAGACGACGCTGACGAATTTGTATTTAAGCAGTGGAGGAAAAGCCAATACAAGCGCTGGGGATGGAACGCTTACCCTGTCTATCCCGGATGAACAGGCGGTGGATACTTACAGCTATGATCCGCTGGATGCGGCACCGTATCTACTAGATTTGTCGGAGAACGAAAACAGCGTTCCGGAAAACTATCGTGATGTGGAAGAAAGGGCAGATGTGCTTGTCTACACATCGGAGCCATTGGATGAGGAAGTCGTCATCGCGGGAGAAATCTCTGCTGTTATCTATGCATCCAGCTCAGCGCGAGATACAGATTGGCTGGTCCGACTGTGTGATGTAGATGAGGAAGGCAATTCGATTCGCCTATCGGACGGGATTATCTGCGCACGCTACCGCCACTCATTCGAAGAGCCTGAGCTACTTGTTCCCGGACAAATCGAATGCTATGAGATTCGCATGACCAAGATCGCCAATGTCTTCCGAAAAGGTCACCGCATTCGCGTCTCCGTTACTTCCGGCGCCGAGAACTTCTCGTTCCCAAATCCGAATACAGGAAACGATCTGGCAACGGAAACCGAGACGGTAATCGCCGTGCAACGTGTCTACCATGACAGCCAGTATCCGAGCCATATCAAGCTCCCTCTCTTGCGTTCTGGGGGAAGCAAACAACCTTCAGGAGGTATCTAAAGTACTATGACTGTTTACAGTTGCAGAATATGCAAGTTCCGCTACGACGAGTGGCTAGGTGATACGAAAAATGGCGTCCCGCCCGGGGTGCCTTTTCCTCATTTAGCAGGTTCTGTGTGTACCGATTGTGGGATGGACGAGGAAGGACGGCACTTGCCGCTTCCTGAAACCAAGTACACGAACGTGGAAGCTACGTATTACGATCAGTTTGCCGGAAAGGCTAGCATCGCTTTTTATCGAAACTGGCTGCTTCAGGAAGCGGAGCAAGCCCCAGTCTCCGTGCTGGAGCTGGGTGTTGGAACAGGGAGAATTGCCATTGAGCTTGCTCGGAATGGCTTGTCCGTCTGCGGTATAGATTGGAGCTCGGATATGCTGGAGATGGCCGCCAAAAAGAAACGGCGCATGTTAAAAGGGAAAGAAGAACTGCTGGAGCTTGTAGAACAAAATATGTGGGAGATGGAGCACAATCGGCAATTTACGCATGTGCTTCTCCCAGAAGGGATTTTTCAGCAGGCCACCTGTCGAGACAAGCAACGTCAATTGCTTTCGGTTATCCACGATTACATAACCGAGGACGGAACATTGGCAATTGACTTACTCTTACCCCCAGTAAAAAGTCAATGGACAACGATGCAACGCAAATTCGTTTTCCCGGACCGTATGGTATACCAAAAGGTGGAGGGGGAAACCTCGCTCTTGGAGCAAAAGTTCCGCTACACGCTTACTTATGAGACTTTTCTTGAGCAGATCGAACAGCCAAGGTATCGCGTAGAGCGCGAGATGGCATTGCTTTTGCCTACAGAGCTTGCGCTTTTATTGGAAGGATCAGGCTTTCGCGTCACCTATAGCAAAGAGAATGTATTCCACACGCAAGACTTCGAGCCGAGTCAAGCGGACGAAGGCTACGATATGGATCGTTGGCAACATGGGGGGTATCCATTCGCTGAACCTGTCGGGACACCGGGTGAAGCTACACGTTGGACAATTTTGGCGAAAAAAATTTCTTCCTCCACTTTGTAACAAAATGTCTGCTGCTGCATCTAACCAGTATGAATGCGAGTGAAGGAGGTCGCGCCCTTGGAAAAATTGCAGCCAACGACAGATGCTGCTTTTGAACAAATCATGAGGGATTATGGGACCCGCGTGCTTCGACTCGTCACTTTTCTGGTAAAAGATCGCAGCTTGGCAGAGGATATTACCCAGGATGTATTCGTCAAGGTGTATCGGAATCTTCCTCGCTTTCGGCAGGAGAGCAGTGTGCACACCTGGTTGTATCGAATCGCGGTCAATGAGTGTAAGGGTTATTTACGTTCTTGGTCGTTCCGCCATATCCTTCCCCGTTCGTGGATTAGACAGGATGGGGAGCTTTCTACGGAAAGTCTTGTGCTCGATCAAGCCGAGAGGGACCAGCTCGTAGCAGAAGTGTTGCTGCTTTCTCCGCTCTATCGCCAAGTGATTGCCCTTCATTACTATGCGGATTTATCCATAGTTGAGGTGGCGGATGTGCTTGGAGTAACGGAAGGAACAGTCAGAACCCGGTTGCATAGGGCGAGACAGCAGCTTCGGCAGAGTATGGGAGAGGGGAGGGACTGGGAATGGACGAAAACCGATGGCTCACGGACTTAAAGGAACGGGCAGATCAGACCATTCTTCGTGATGTACAATTCACAGCTTCGATGGAAGAGCGAGTGCGGCAAAGGGTGAGACCAAGAACAGGGTGGATGACTGGCTGGAAGAAACTATCCTTGCCGGGCGTTGTGCTGATAATGGGCTTGCTATTGTGGCTTGGCCTCCCCACCCAGGAGGAGAGGCGATCTGCAGAGCAAGAGACACAAGTACCATCCTTATTGCCAGGGGGCCAAATTGTCGAAGCGGATTTGTGGAAGCTGTCGCCTTCTTTGTCATCTACTTACGACAATCAGTCCTTTTCTTATTTGGGAGAGAAACCCGTCCGCATCATGACAGATCAAGACGGTTTCTACGAAGGGCAGACGCAGCGGGTGATTTGGCTGTTGAATGGGGGCTACGCACCAGAAGTAGAGATCGCTGCTTACAACACGGATGGGACTCGTCTGGCATTGGGTAGCTACAAGGTGATGGACCCGTTATACGATGCAGATGGCCATTTTCCATCAGGGATCGTGTTACCTGAACCGGGAAAATGGAAGCTGGAAGTACGATCAGGAGGCAAACATCTCGGACAAGTTTTTGTAGAGGTGAAAAAGGGGATATCACCTGCGAACCGTCAACTGGTCGGCCCTATCATTCAGCAGTATTTGGAGATGGAAAGCGATCAGCTGGGGTGGCTGGGAAAACACCGCGAGATAAACGTCGAGCTCCTCGGAGTGGAAGCACCAGATGCTGCAAAGCGGACGGTATACGCTTGGGTGAAAATAACGGGTAGCAATTCTTCCGCGCTCAGTGCACCAATGGCCTTTCAAATCGTCTACAATGGGAATGATTATCGGGTAACAGACTTTAAAATGCCCGAGGACGGCAGCAACTACCAGAGTAGCCTGCAAAAGTTGTTTCCACCTAAAGTGCAAGAGCAAATCAACAATCGATCAAAAACAAAGTAAGAATGACAAAACGGACCTTTTCCTAATAGAAGGTCCGTTTTTAGCTTTTCATGTCTATCCGTATATTTGAGCGCCTATCGCCCAGTACGTCCCAGCACGGCGTGGTAGGCTATCCGCATTCGCAACCATCACTGGGGGATGGGAAACCTGTGTGAAGCCGTTTTGCTCCAAATTTGCGTGAAATGCTGCTTGCTCATCCGGTACGTCTATCCGGACATGTCCGGTATGATTTTGTGTCAGCTTGTACAGGATGTGTTCAGCCATGACTGCATTTTCTGCGACGATTGGCCCCGCGATTAGGTTGACCGGGCCTTGAACGGCGAAGCCATACCCGATGATCTTGCCTGATCGATTTTTGGCTACCAAACAGGTAGTAGCTTGTCTCATGCGTGCGTCGAGAAAATGAGAGCGTCTGCTGCCTAATGCTGCTTTGTCCAATTCAATCACGCTTGAGAAATCGTCTATCTCCAGTGGGACAATTTCGAACTCGTCATTGGCTTCGTTTTGCAGGGGTGCTTCAAGTACAAAACGTTCAGCTATAAATTTTCGGATACGATCCACTGTCTGGAATCCGAGGTTTTTGTACAAGGGCTCTCCTTCTGGGGTTGCAATGAGCATGATCGTTGTATCGGCAGAAACAGACGCCATGCACGCCTTCATGAGCTCGCGGCCATACCCTTTGCCTTGTGACGAGGGATGGACGATCACCATACCGATGCTGGTAAGCTTGTCCTCGTACGGAATGATAGCCGCACTGGATAGTAAGGTGCCACTCGCGTCTTTGTGACCGAATACGGTTCCGATAGACAGAATTGTGCGAATTTCTGATTCGTTGTAATCCCAGCCTACGGAATCAGACAAGGCAATGAGTCCGGGAATATCCGATATCGTTAAGGATTGTAAGCAGGAGTCAATGCTATTCACTTTGATCATTCTCCGTTTCTTTCTTTATGTTGGTCGTTCAATGCTTCCGTCATTTTTATACGAGTAGTTGCTAGTCGCGTTTCGGCTCCATGCTCATCCAACGGTTCACTCCATGCGAAGCCATCATGATGAAATCGTGGGATGGCATCGTTTGTTCATCCAAGTCAGTCCACTCTACCAGATGCTGCTTCGGGAGGATGAGCGCATGCCCTTCTGAAAAAGGATCGATATCCAAGATACACGCCACCCATTCGTTTTCATAGACGATATGAGCAGCTTCGATTCCGTGGGCCAAGCGACATCCCAAACAATCGACTTGCTGTGGCTTCATGCCTATCCACCTCCATCTATTTACCACTTTAGCACAGGAAAAGTTTGGATACGAGAAAAAGGAGGCAAACGCCTGATTCTCTTTGGTTGCTCTTTATATCATCGGTTTGTTATAATTACTGTTAGTGTATTTTTTGCGAGGCGCAATCTGAACGTTTGAATGGATTCGCGTGGGAGGGAACGAACAACACATGGATCGTCGTGAAAGACAAAAAAGGATACGAAATTTTTCCATCATCGCCCACATTGACCATGGAAAGTCGACGCTGGCAGACCGTATTTTGGAGCTGACCGGTGCTTTGACTGCACGTGAGATGGAAGCCCAGTTTCTTGACACGATGGAGCTGGAAAAAGAGCGCGGGATTACGATTAAGCTGAATGCCGTGCGTTTGAACTATAAAGCAGATGACGGTGAAGAATACGTTCTCCACCTGATCGACACCCCTGGACACGTCGATTTTACTTATGAGGTATCCCGCAGTTTGGCTGCCTGTGAAGGGGCTATTCTCGTGGTGGATGCCGCACAAGGAATCGAAGCCCAGACATTGGCGAACGTCTATTTGGCGTTGGACAGCGACCTGGAGATCATTCCGGTTATTAACAAAATCGACTTGCCGAGCGCAGAGCCTGAGCGCGTGAAGCAAGAGGTTGAGGACGTTATCGGTCTGGATGCCAGCGAAGCGGTTCTGACATCTGCCAAAGCGGGTATTGGGATTAAGGAAGTACTGGAAGCGGTTGTACAAAAAGTACCGGCTCCAGAGGGTGATCCTGATGCACCACTGCAAGCACTGATTTTCGACTCCTATTTTGATGCGTATCGTGGTGTTATTGCTTCTATCCGTGTCATCAATGGAACCTTGAAAAAGGGTATGAAAATCAAAATGATGGCGACGGGCAAGTCGTTTGAGGTAACAGAAATCGGTACCTCTATGCCACGCCAAACACAAGTAGAAGAATTGACGGTTGGAGACGTAGGTTACGTAGCTGCTTCCATTAAAACGGTGGGAGACACGAGTGTGGGGGATACCATTACAGATGCGAGTCGCCCTGCTACTGAACCGCTGCCTGGCTACCGTAAGATCAACCCGATGGTTTTCTGTGGTCTGTACCCAATCGAAACAAACGAGTACAACGATTTGCGTGATGCGTTGGAAAAGCTCCAGCTCAACGATGCGTCTTTGCAGTTTGAACCGGAGACATCTCAAGCACTCGGCTTTGGTTTCCGTTGCGGGTTCTTGGGACTTCTGCACATGGAGATCATCCAGGAGCGGATCGAACGGGAATTCAATATTAGCTTGATTACTACTGCGCCAAGCGTTATTTACCGGATTACCAGAACGAACGGAGAGGTTTTCGAAATTGACAACCCGTCCAAAATGCCGGAAGCGCAAAAGATCGAAATGGTCGAGGAGCCTTACGTTACCGCGACGGTCATGGTGCCAAAAGAATACGTCGGCGACGTTATGCAGCTGTGCCAAGGCAAGCGCGGTGAGTTTCTTGACATGCAGTACTTGGGCGAGAATCGCGTGCAATTGAAGTACGACATGCCGTTGTCCGAGATCGTCTATGATTTCTTTGACATGCTGAAGTCGGGAACAAAAGGATATGCGTCCTTTGACTACGAACTGGCTGGCTACAAGGCTTCCAAGCTGGTGAAAATGGATATTCTCCTCAACAGCGAAGTGGTGGATGCTCTGTCATTTATCGTACACAAAGATACGGCCTATGCTCGCGGTAAGGTCATTTGCGAAAAGTTGAAGGAATTGATTCCGCGTCAGCAATTCGAGGTGCCGATTCAAGCGACCATCGGACAGAAGGTTGTAGCTCGTGAAACGATCAGTGCCTTGCGTAAAAACGTTCTTGCCAAATGTTACGGCGGGGACATCTCACGTAAGCGCAAACTGCTCGAAAAGCAAAAAGAAGGTAAGAAGCGCATGAAGTCTGTGGGTTCCGTAGAGGTACCGCAAGAAGCATTTATGGCTGTATTGCGCATGGATGAAAAGAAGTAGGCCTGACCTTGTGTCAGGTCTTTTCCATTAAAGAGGTTGTCAAATAAAGAGGTTGCCAAAAAATCGGCTTTTGATCACGAAGTAGGAATGAAAGTTTATTCTGCGTCGAAATTGGCGTTCACCTTCGAAGTCCGGTGCTCATGTAGGTTCTCTACACTCCGCTCCTCCTTCATCAGGTTCTCGCCACTTTCTCGGTGCTGAAAAGCCGACTTTTTGACTTTTCATTTTAATTTAGGAGGGAAAGGGACATGATGCCACAATCGGTTTACATTCACATTCCCTTTTGTACGAATAAATGCTACTACTGTGACTTTAACTCATTTGTGACGAACAATCCGCAGCTCATCTGGGATTATTTAGATGCGTTGAAAAGTGAAATGGAGCTCACCTTCAGTCAGCAACCAATCGAGCAGGTGAAAACGATCTTTGTCGGCGGAGGGACGCCTACGTTCCTCGATCACGCCCAAATGCGCGCGTTTTTGGAAATAGTACAAAAGCAATTGGGCAAGTACTGGGCAACTGATATTGAATTTTCGATGGAAGCGAATCCGGGAACGACAGACATGGAAAAGCTGCGCATCATGCGTGAGCTCGGCGTCAATCGTCTGAGCTTTGGTGTGCAGTCCTTTGACGATGCTCTCTTAAAACGATTGGGACGCATTCACGACCAGGAAGCCGTGTACCGCAGCATCGATAATGCGAAAAAAGTAGGCTTTGACAACTTTAGTATCGATCTGATGTTTGGGTTGCCGGATCAGACGCTGGATATTTTCCGCCAGACGTTGGACAAGGCGTTTGGGCTCGGTACCACACATTTCTCCGCATACAGTCTCAAGGTGGAGGAGAACACGCTGTTCCACACGCTCTACCAAAAGGATCAGCTGCCACTTCCTTCTGAAGAGACAGAGCTTGAGATGTACATGGTACTAATAGAAGAGATGGAGCGTCACGGATACAAGCAGTATGAAATCAGCAATTTTGCAAAACCGGGCTTCGAGAGCAAACACAATAAAACCTATTGGCTCAATCGTGAATACTATGGGTTGGGTGCAGGTGCCCACGGCTATGTATGCGGCCATCGACATGTGAATGCTGGACCACTTGCGATTTACATGCAGAAGTGCAAGGAAGGGCTGCCGCGTGTAGAACAATTCGAGGTACCGCGTGAGGATGCCATGGAGGAACAGATGATTTTGGGGCTGCGATTGAGAGAAGGGGTTGACCTTTCGGCGTTTGCATCCCGCTTTGGCGCAACTGTTCATGATGTTTTTGGGACAATAATAGAAGAAGAGAGTTCCAAAGGAATGCTGGTAGAACAGGACGGGTTTTTGAAGCTGACGAAGCAAGGGCTTCCGCTCGGAAATGAGGTATTTGCACGTTTTCTCCGCTAATAACGAAGGAGAACTGGCGAAATATGAGATTTTTTGTCTCAGGAACTAGTGCAAGCTCGTTGACAAATCCTTCTACTATTGATACCTTAGTATATAGATTTAGCACTCGATAAGCATGAGTGCTAACAATCCAACAGGAGGCGAGCGACATCCATGTTATCAGACCGTCAACAAATGATTTTAAACGCGATTGTCGATAATTACATTCATTCTGCCGAACCTGTTGGCTCCAGAACTATTTCCAAACGGGAGGACATCGGATTCTCTTCGGCAACGATACGCAACGAGATGTCTGACTTGGAGGAGCTGGGATATTTAGAACAGCCCCACACATCGGCGGGACGTGTGCCTTCTACAAAAGGATACCGCTTCTACGTCGATAACTTGATTCAGCCTCATCTTTTGGAGGAAGCTGAATTGGGTAAACTAAAGCAGTTGTTTGCCGAGCGTATTCTCCATTCTGAACAAGTGGTAGAGTACACTGCCCAGATTCTCTCTCAACTGACAAACTACACGGCGATTGTCTTGGGTCCAGAGATTTTTGAGCATCGGTTAAAACATATTCAAATCGTTCCTCTTAATGAAAAACAGGCTGTGGCGATTGTGGTGACGCATACTGGTCGAGTGGAGAACAAGCTGATCGATCTACCAGAAGGCATTGGTGCCGGGGAAATCGAGAGACTCGTCAATCTGTTGAATGCAAAGCTGACCGATGTGCCACTATGGCAGCTTCGGCAACGGCTTTATCAAGAGATTTCCGGTGAAATGCAACGTCATACAGAGCAATATGAAGAAATTCTTCAGCTTCTCAACAACTCGCTGACGCAAGAAGAAGAACGAGTATACTTACGCGGTGCGACCAAGATCTTGAACCAGCCAGAATTCCGAGACGTTGATAAAGTCAAGGATATTCTGGAGCTATTGGAGCAGCACGATCAATTACTGAATATGATCGGCATGCAGGGTGATGGTCTAACGGTACGCATCGGACAGGAAAACCAGCTAGACGCGATCAAGCAATGCAGTATTATTACCACTTCTTATTCGCTTGGAGGCAAGCCAGTAGGAATGGTGGGGATACTTGGCCCGACGCGAATGGAATACGGCAAGGTTATTACCGTGCTTAATCATTTGGCGGAAGGCTTATCGCGCATGCTGACTTCGCAGTTTGAGAAATAAATGGAGTGAAAGGCTAAACAGTCTTTTTGACTGGGAAAGGCCGTCAGGAGGTAGTGACGTTGAGCGAGGAAAAAGTAACGCAAGACCCGACTCTCGAAGAAGAACAAGTAACACAGGATGCAGACCAAGCGGAAGCAACCGAAATGAACGGGGAGCAAGAGGCTGCTCACTGGAAGGCTCAGGCTGAGGAACATCAAAACCGCATGCTGCGCGCCATGGCTGATATGGATAACCTCCGCCGCCGTGTTCGCAAAGAGCAGGAAGACCTGGCTAAATACGCTTCCCAAAAAATCGTGGAAGAACTTCTGCCCGTTCTCGATAATTTCGAGCGAGCACTTGCTGCTGACAAAGATTCCATGACAGTAGATTCCCTCTTGGAGGGTGTAAACATGGTATATCGTCAGATGGTTCAAGTTTTCGATAAAGAAGGCTTGACCGCGATTGAGGCAAAAGGAAAACCATTTGATCCGCACATTCATCAGGCGGTAATGCAGACACAAGACCCTGAGTTTGATTCAGGTGTCGTTGTAAACGAGCTGCAAAAAGGATATATGTTCAAAGACCGCGTCGTTCGTCCGGCGATGGTTCAAGTAAACGAGTAAAATCCAAAGTACTAAAAATCACTAGACGTATAGTGTTAGGAGGACATTTTGTATGAGTCGCGTAATCGGAATTGACTTGGGAACTACCAACTCTTGTGTAGCAGTAATGGAAGGCGGAGAGCCTGTCGTTATTGCCAATGCGGAAGGAAACCGTACCACACCATCTGTAGTTGCATTTAAAAACGGCGAGCGCATCGTTGGGGAAGCGGCAAAACGCCAAGCCATCACGAATCCAGACAATACCGTAATCTCGATCAAGCGCCACATGGGTACTGCTCATAAAGAAACGCTTGAAGGCAATGCATACTCGCCTGAGCAGATTTCTGCTATGATTCTGCAAAAGCTGAAAGCAGACGCGGAAAGCTACCTTGGTCAACCTGTGACGCAGGCAGTGATTACGGTTCCAGCATACTTCAATGACAGCCAACGTCAAGCGACAAAAGACGCTGGTAAAATCGCTGGTCTAGAAGTACTGCGTATCGTGAACGAACCAACGGCAGCTGCTCTTGCATACGGTATGGAGAAAACAGAAGATCAAACTGTTCTCGTATTCGACTTGGGCGGCGGTACCTTTGACGTATCCATTCTCGAATTGTCCGATGGCTTCTTCGAAGTAAAAGCGACCTCCGGTGATAACAAGCTGGGTGGAGACGACTTCGACGATGTAGTTATGAACTACCTGGTGAGTGAATTCAAAAAAGAACATGGCATCGATCTGTCCAAGGATCGTATGGCACAACAACGTTTGAAAGACGCTGCTGAAAAAGCGAAGAAAGACCTGTCCGGTGTTCTGACTACGACCATTTCTCTGCCGTTCATTACAGCAGATGCAACCGGTCCAAAACACTTGGAGATGAACCTGACTCGCGCAAAATTCGAAGAGATCTCCGCTGATTTGGTAGAGCGTACAATGGGCCCAACTCGTCAAGCACTGAAAGATGCAGGTCTGACTCCAAGCGAGCTGGATCGCGTGATTCTGGTCGGTGGTTCTACTCGTATCCCAGCGGTACAAGAAGCAATTAAGAAATTTACAGGTAAAGAACCACATAAAGGTGTAAACCCAGACGAAGTAGTAGCACTGGGAGCGGCAGTTCAAGCAGGTGTACTGACTGGTGATGTGAAAGACGTCGTTCTTCTCGACGTAACTCCACTCTCCCTGGGTATCGAAACATTGGGTGGCGTATTCACCAAGTTGATCGATCGCAACACGACGATCCCAACAAGCAAATCCCAAGTGTTCTCTACAGCTGCTGACAATCAAACATCTGTAGAAATCCACGTTCTCCAAGGTGAGCGTCAAATGGCGAACGACAATAAATCTCTCGGTCGCTTCAATCTGTCCGATATCCCGCCAGCGCCACGCGGCATCCCGCAAATCGAAGTTTCCTTCGATATTGACGCGAATGGAATCGTAAACGTACGTGCAAAAGACTTGGGTACCGGAAAAGAGCAACGCATCACGATCACTTCCAACTCCGGTCTGTCCGACGATGATATCGATCGCATGGTAAAAGATGCTGAGTTGAATGCAGAAGCGGACAAACAACGCAAAGAGCAAGTAGAAGTTCGCAACGAAGCTGACCAACTCGTATTCACGACTGAGAAAACACTGAAAGAAGTAGAAGGCAAAATCGACCAAGCTGAAATCGATCGCGCTAACGCTGCGAAAGATAAAGTGAAAGCTGCTCTGGAAGGTGGCAACCTCGATGAGATCAAGACAGCGAAAGATGAACTGTCCGAGATCATCCAACAAATTTCGGTGAAGCTCTATGAGCAGGCTGCTCAAGCGCAAGCTGCACAAGGTGGCGCTGAAGGTCAAGAGCCGAAGAAAGACAATGTCGTTGATGCTGATTACGAAGTGGTAGACGATAAAAAGTAACACGCTGGAACTGTGAGGGGAGATCTTTCTTCCCTCACTTCCCACGATGTGACCCATGAAAGTCAAAGTCACGGAATGCTGACTTTGACTTTTTTTCAAGTCTGTCACATGCTATGATAACAGTTGACTGTCATGGGAGTGATGTAGGAGATGAAACGTGATTTATACGAGGTTCTGGGCGTTGCAAAGGACGCGGACGCTGATGAAATCAAAAAAGCGTACCGCAAGCTAGCTCGCCAGTACCATCCGGATGTAAATAAAGAGGCTGACGCGGAAGAAAAGTTCAAAGAAGTAAAAGATGCGTACGACATCCTGTCCGAGCCACAAAAGCGTGCGCAATATGACCGTTTCGGTCACCAAGACCCGAATCAGGGCTTCGGTGGTGGAGGTTTTGACGGATCAGGCATGGGCGGTTTCGGAGACATTTTTGATATGTTCTTCGGTGGTGGAGGCAGACGTTCGAATCCAAATGCACCGCGCAAAGGATCTGATCTGCAATTTGGCCTCAGCATTGACTTTATCGACGCGATTTTTGGAAAAGAAACCGATGTGGAAATTCCAAAAGAAGCAGAATGCGATACCTGCCTTGGTTCTGGTGCAAAGCCTGGTTCCGGTGTAGATACATGTAAGACTTGTAGTGGGACAGGACAGCAAGAAGTGGTCGCGAACACGCCGTTCGGCCGAATCGTCAATCGCCGTGTGTGCTCTACTTGTGAAGGTAAGGGTAAAGTTGTCAAAGAAAAATGTTCGACCTGCCGTGGCAATGGACGTGTAAAGATACGCCGCAAAATTCATCTCAACATCCCAGCAGGTGTGGACGATGGAGCACAATTGCGCGTAACAGGTGAGGGAGAACCAGGCGCAAACGGTGGACCTCCAGGAGATTTGTACGTCGTATTGCGCGTCAAGAGTCATGAATTTTTTGAGCGTGAAGGAAATGATATTTACTGTGAGGTTCCGCTTACTTACGCGCAGGCAGCACTTGGTGATGAGATCGAAGTTCCGACCGTCGATGGTCGCGTGAAGCTGAAGATCCCTGCGGGTACTCAAACGGAGACATTCTTCCGCTTGCGTGGAAAAGGTGTTCCGCATCTGCGAGGAAACGGTCGTGGAGATCAGCATGTCAAAGTGCGCGTCATTACACCGACCAAGCTGAGCGATAAACAAAAAGAACTGTTGCGTGAGCTCGCCGAACTGTCTGGAGAAAAGCCAGGACAGCATGGGGGAGAAGACGAAAGCTTTTTCGAAAAAATGAAACGGGCATTCCGCGGCGAGTAATCCGTCGCGGTTTTGTCCGCTTTTTGCCTAATGTTTCATGTAGCGAAGTCGATTAAATGAAAAGCCCGATTGGGAGCTTATGTGGGGAGTGGTAGATTCGTGAAATGGTCAGAAATCAGTATCCATACTACAGCGGAGGCTACGGAGGCGGTGTCAAGCCTCTTGTATGAATTGGGTGCCAATGGTGTCGTAATCGAAGACCCGGAGGTGCTCTATCGTGAGTGGGATACCCCCTTTGGCGAAATCTACCAGCTTTCTCCTGATGATTTTCCGGCCGAGGGCGTATTCGTTAAAGCATACCTGCCGGTTGACAGTAGCGAGTTGCTAGACGTTGTAGAAGAGCTGAAAGAGCAATTGGCGCAGTTGATCGAGTACGGTCTGGACATCGGCAAGGCATCGATTGCGGTAAACGATGTCCACGAAGATGAATGGGCCCACGCCTGGAAAAAATATTACAAGCCGGTTTATGTGTCTGATCGCATGACCATTAAGCCAGTATGGGAAGAGTACGAGCTGAAGCATCCAGATGAGATCATTATCGAGATGGACCCAGGCATGGCATTTGGAACAGGTACGCATCCGACGACCATTCTCTGTCTGCGTGCACTCGAAAAGTATCTGGCGAAAGGCGATCAGGTGTATGATGTTGGGACAGGCACTGCTATTTTGAGTATTGCTGCCATCAAGCTCGGAGCAAAAGATGTGCTTGCGATGGACTTGGATGAAGTGGCTGTACGATCCGCTCAAGCCAATACCGAACTGAATGGTGTGCATGAGCATATTAACGTGAAACAAAACAACTTGCTCGACGGCATCGTGGAACAGGTAGAAGTGGTTGTCGCCAACATTTTGGCGGAAGTTATACTGCGATTCACGGATGATGTATTCCGTGTACTGAAGCCAGATGGTACCTTCATTGCTTCCGGTATTATTGCTGCACGGGAAGCGGATGTGAAAGCGGCTTTGGCGGCTTCCGGTCTAGAGGTCGTGGAAACCAATTTCATCGATGACTGGGTAGCAATTGTAGCAAAAAAACGATAGAATAGTGGGGTTGGCGAGATGCAACGATATTTTGTCGAGCCACATTCCTTTAGTGAGAATGAGCTAACGATTGTCGGAGACGATGTACACCATATCGTAAATGTAATGCGTGCTCGGGAAGGCGAAGAAATCATCGTTTCTGATGGAGCGGGCAGGTCGGCACGGGCCAAGCTTGTCTATCTTTCTGCCAAGGAAGTGCGGGCAGAAGTAATCGAAATGCTTCAAGAAGAACGAGAACTGCCGATCCGGGTCACAATTGGTCAAGGGCTTCCAAAAGGCGAGAAGCTGGAGTGGATTTTGCAAAAGGGGACGGAACTTGGGGCGTACTCTTTTTTCCCGTTTTCTTCTGAGCGAACCATTGTAAAGCTGGACGCAAAAAAAGAAGCGAAAAAGCTAGAGCGTTGGCGCAAGATTGTCAAGGAGGCTGCGGAACAGTCGCATCGTGCTGTTTTGCCAGAGCTTTTGTCTCCTGTTTCATTTCGTGAGATACTTCAAGCTGGCCAGGCGTATACGCATTGCGCAATTGCCTATGAAAAAGAAGGCAGTACCACGATACATCAAGTGTTAGATGAGATGACTGCGGGCGATTCCCTTCTCGTCCTCGTTGGACCGGAGGGAGGCTTCTCTCCTGAGGAAGTGGCCCAAGCAGAGAGCAAAGGGTTCCTGACGGTTTCCCTCGGCCCGCGTATTTTGCGCACGGAAACGGCAAGCCAGTACGTTTTGGCCTGCGCTTCCTATCAGTTTGAACGAAAGGCTTCATCACTTCGCAAAGGATGAGCAGGAACAAAGCGGTTATGACCGTTTTCCCCTCTCTTCGGGGGACAAAAGTGTTGACCGCAAGCGGTCACATCCACTTTTATGAAAAACGTCGAGACGTTTTTCACGGAAAAGGAGGAATGGCAATGTCTACCGTTGCTTTTCATACATTGGGCTGTAAAGTAAACAGCTATGAGACAGAAGCCATCTGGCAATTGTTCAAGACTGACGGCTATGAGAGAGTTGACTTTGAACAAGATGATGCAGATGTTTACGTTATTAATACTTGTACGGTTACGAACACGGGAGATAAGAAGAGCCGCCAAGTGATTCGTCGTGCGATTCGTCGTAATCCCGAGGCGATCGTAGCCGTAACGGGTTGCTATGCGCAAACCTCTCCAAGTGAGATTGCGCAAATTCCCGGTGTAGATATCGTAGTTGGTACACAAGGGCGCGAGAAACTGATCGAGTACGTGGATCAAATTCGTGCAGAGCGCATGCCAATCAATGCAGTTGGCAACATCATGAAAGCTCGCGAATTCGAAGAGCTGGATGTTCCTAACTTCACGGATCGCACACGTGCTTCCCTCAAGATTCAAGAGGGCTGCAACAACTTTTGTACGTTTTGTATTATTCCTTGGGCGCGCGGTCTGATGCGTTCCCGCAAACCGGAAAGCGTCGTCGAACAGGCCCAAAAGCTGGTGGAAGCGGGCTATCTAGAAATCGTTTTGACTGGTATTCATACGGGTGGATACGGCGAGGATCTGGAAGACTACAATTTGGCCAAGCTGTTGGTTGATCTTCATCAAGTGGAAGGCCTCAAGCGCATCCGCATCAGTTCGATTGAAGCGAGCCAAATCACCGATGAAGTGATTGAGGTCATCAACAACTCCGATCGTGTCGTGCGCCATCTGCATGTACCGCTGCAAGCGGGCGATGACGAAGTGTTGAAACGCATGCGTCGCAAGTATACGACGGCTGAGTTTTACGAAAGAATGGTCAAAGTACGCGAGGCATTGCCAGGAGCAGCGATTACAACAGACGTCATCGTAGGCTTCCCGGGTGAGACCGAGGAACAATTCTGGAACGGATACGAGTTTATGAAGAAAATCGGTTTTGCCGAGATGCACGTATTCCCGTACTCCATGCGTACCGGTACACCAGCAGCACGTATGACGGATCAGATTCCTGATGAAGAAAAAAACGAGCGGGTAGCGAAGCTGCTTGAGCTCAATCAGGAATTGACCTTGGCATACTCCAAGAAATTCGTAGGCGATGTACTGGAAGTCATTCCGGAGCGTCCGTTTAAAGAAGCACCTGACAGCGGTCTTCTGATGGGCTACTCCGATAACTACCTGAACGTCGTATTCCCTGGCGATGAGAGCATGATCGGCAAGATTTGCAAGGTCAGACTGGACGAACCAGGCTCGGAATACTGCAAAGGGACTTTTGTACGTGTAGTGGAAACAGAGGCGCTGCCTTACCTGAAGGAGCGTGCTATATGAGGGAGATATCGGCAGGAGGCGTTGTATACCAGAAGCAAGACACAGAGTACGTGCTCCTATTGATTGAAGACCGCTATGGCAAAGTAACACTCGCAAAAGGGAAGCAGGAGATTGGCGAGACCATCGAAGAAACGGCTCTGCGCGAAGTTTTGGAAGAAACAGGCGTGGCAGGACGATTGGGTTCAAAGCTCGATATGATCACCTATGTGTATACGCACCCGGTGACGGGCGAATCCGTCGACAAAGAAGTGCATTACTATTTGGTGGAAGCATACAACACAGAGATCACTGTACAGCTCGAAGAAATCAATGATGTCCATTGGCATCCGGCAAGAGAAGCTTGGGAATTGCAATTGCAACGAGGATACCGTAACAATGACAGCATTTTTCGCCTTGCATTCGAACAATTAGGGATAGAGGTGTAGTTCTATGAACATGAACAAATTTATCGATCACACGCTGTTGAAGCCTGATGCTACACAAGAGATGATTGACAAGCTGTGCGCGGAAGCAAGAGAGCATGACTTCATGTCTGTATGCGTAAACCCTTATTGGGTAAAGCGCTCTGCTGAACTCTTGGCAGGCTCTGATGTAAAAGTGTGCACCGTGATCGGATTCCCTCTGGGAGCGAGCACCATCGAGTCCAAAGCAGCTGAAACGCGGGATGCAATTGCAAACGGAGCGACTGAGGTGGATATGGTACTGAACGTAGGTGCCCTGAAATCCGGTGATCTAGAAACTGTCAAGAAAGACATCGCTGCTGTGAAGCAAGCTGCTGGTGATATTCTCTTGAAGGTGATTCTGGAAAATTGCCTCTTGACCGAAGAAGAAAAAGTAGTCGCTTGCAAGCTCTCCGTAGAGGCTGGTGCTGATTACGTGAAAACATCCACTGGTTTTTCAACTGGTGGTGCAACCGTAGAAGATATCGCCCTGATGCGCAAAACAGTAGGACCAAATGTAGGTGTAAAAGCGTCTGGTGGCGTTCGTGACGGCGAAACAGCAGTTGCGATGGTCGAAGCAGGAGCGAGCCGTATCGGTACGAGTTCAGGTGTTTCCATTGTAACTGGAGCAAATACAACAGGCAGCGGATACTAATACGAAAGAAAAGCCTGGCCGAGGTAAGGCCGGGCTTTTTCCGTCCTGCATGCTGTTGTTCCTATAGAGAGAGGATAGGGAGCGGGGAGGAGATTAGCAAAATGAAATTTGTTAAGGGAATCGTCATCCTGTTGGCTTTTTATGGAGTGGGCGTAGCTGCGAGCAAATGGCTGCATATTCCCTTGCCTGGTAACTTGGTGGGAATGCTGCTGTTAACACTGGGACTGTGCATGGGATGGATTCGGATGGATTGGGTCGAACAAGCGGGCACTTTTCTAATCCGTCACATGTTGCTCTTTTTCGTCCCGATTATCGTCGGGGTGGCTTCCTATTTAAACGTGTTCACCCAAAATCCATTGCCAATCATACTATCCATGGTTCTTGGACCATTTTTAGTTATGCTTGTGACAGGTGTGGTGGTTCAATGGTATTTGAAGCATCAAAAACAAAAGGCAGAGCCGTCCTTGCAGCAAGAGGGGAGGACTCTGGATGCTTAGTCAATTTTTCGCTATTTTGGTATCGATAGCAGGGTACAAAGGCGCAACTATGATCAACGCTCGATTCCAACGATTGCAGCCTCTTTTGGTGGCTGTGATCTTGGTTTGGGCCATGTGGTGGGCGTTCAGCGGCGATTGGGAGGCATTTTCTGCTGGAGGCCAGTGGATTTCCTTTTGGCTTGGCCCCGCAACGGTGGCACTCGCTATTCCTTTGGCTAAACAGATCAAGGAGTTTGCTCATATTTGGCGTGGGGTTTTGCTTGGTGTATGCGCAGGCTGTGCAGTCGCGATCATCGTCGTTATCGCTGTTCATTGGTGTCTGGGTTCAGATGAGCTCGTATTCAAAAGCATGCTTAGCAAATCCGTGACCACCCCGATTGCCTTGGAGCTGAGTCGTTCCATAGGTGGGGAACCTGCGCTAGCGGCGTTTTTTACTGCGTTGACAGGGATGGTTGGTGTGTTGATTGCCCGTCCTGTTCTCAAATGGGGTAAAATCACTGATGATTGGGCAATCGGGATCGCTATCGGTACGAGTGCACACGCCATTGGTACGGCTAGCTTGAACCGCGTTTCCGCTGTTCAAACGGCAGCGTCAAGTGTCGCAATGATCGTGGCAGGCGTCATTACTTCCATCTACTTGATACCATTTTCTTTCTGAAGGTGAGATCCGTAGGGCGACGTTTATCCGGGATCAGCCATTGAATGAAGCGAGCAATCTGCGGTACGAATGGCAGTGCGACCAGAGAGCAGACGAGATTGAAGATGGTCTGTGAATGGGCGATCTGCATCGAAGGACTATCCGTTAAAAATGCACTGACGAGGGCAAGCTGGGAAAGAAACGGTAAAAAAACAATCGCGCCTGCGACGTTGAAGAGCGTATGGCACCATGCGACCTGCTTGGACGCCGTATTCGTGCCAATAGCAGCGATGACAGCGGTAAAACAAGTTCCGACGTTCGCACCGAGTACGATGGCGAGAGCCGTTTCCATCGAAAGAATTTGATGACTGAGCAGGCCCATCGTGATCACAGTCGTAGCGGAACCACTATGAATGAGCGCGGTGAAAATGATCCCGGTAATCAGTCCAATCCAGATGGAATGACTGCTCTCCAGAAAAAGCGAACGAAATGTCTCAGACTGCTCCAAAGGCTTCGCCATGACTTTCAATGTATCAATTCCGAGGAAGATCAGTCCGAATCCTGCGACGACGAGACCAATGCAACGAATGTTTCGGCGCGGCATCAGCCATAGAGCCACTCCGATGAGGAGCATGGGAATGGCAAAGGACTCGAGCTTGAGCGCAACGAGCTCCGTTGTCACTGTCGTGCCCAGATTGGTTCCCAATATGATGCCGACGGTTTGTGTGAACTGGATGATGCCGGCGTTCGTCAGCCCAATCGTCAGGACAGTTACCGCACTGGAGCTTTGCAAGACAAAAGTGGCAAGTAGACCAATCCAGAAGCTATGGAGAGGGGTACGAGTAAATCGCCCCATCCATTCTTCCATTTTTTTGCCGGCGAGGTTTTGAAAGCCGGAGCGCATGGCGTACATACCGAACAGAAAAAAAGTGAGCCCAAAGGTAAAAGGGGCGAGGATGGAGACTATCACAAGATACGTTCCTCCCTGTCCATTTTTAGCAAGTTACTATAACGCTATGCCTGTACAAGGGCAAGCATGACAAGAGGAGGAATAGCTGCATGGCACGTGTGCTATTGAATCAACATCGGAAAAAGCGGCTAGAAGTAGGACATCCGTGGATTTTTCAATCAGAGGTATTAGAAATTCAAGGGGATGTAGAACCAGGTGAAATCGTCGAGGTCACCAATCATAAAGGATATTTTTTGGCAAAGGGCTACATCAACCCGGCCTCGCAAATGATCGTACGCATTTTGAGCTACGACCAAAAGGAAGAGATCGACTATGACTTCTTCTTGCGCAAAATCAAGCAGGCAGCAGAATTTAGGACGAGATTTGTGGACAACCCTCGTGCTTGCCGCGTCGTTTACGGCGAAGCTGACTTTTTGCCAGGACTGATCGTCGATCGCTACGAGGACACATTGGTTGTCCAAGTCCTCTCATTGGGGATGGAGAAGCGCATCGATTGGATTCGGGATGCACTTGTAGAGGTATTTGCACCGACCGGTATTTATTTGCGCAATGATGTCTCTGTGCGTGAACTGGAAGGGCTGACACAGGGGAAAGAAGTTCTGTACGGAGAATGTCCGCGTGAGGTATTGATCGAAGAAAACGGACTGAAATACTATGTCGATATCGTAGAGGGGCAAAAGACCGGCTTTTTCTATGATCAGCGGGAGAATCGTGCTTCCATCGCGCCATTGATGAAAGGCTGGGGTGAAAAGCACGGCATTACCCTGACGACGATGGAAGTAGACGGCGAGACAAAGCAGGTGCCTGTAGACAAGCGCGGTAAAGCGATCAAAAATCCGTTTTGGGATGGCGCAGAGGTATTGGAGTGCTTTACACACACAGGTTCCTTTACTCTGAATGCTTGCAAGCACGGTGCTAAAAAAGTGACAGCCCTCGATATTTCCGATCACGCTATTGAAACAGCGAAGCGAAACATTACACTCAATGGCTTCCTGCATCGTGTAGATTTTGTTGTGGCTAACGCGTTTGATTACTTGCGTGAAAATGTTGAGGCAGGGAAGAGCTGGGATGTAGTCATTCTTGATCCGCCAGCGTTCGCGAAATCGCGTGGAGCAGTGAAAGGCGCTTGCCGTGGTTACAAAGATATTAACTTAAACGGGATGAAGCTCGTCCGATCCGGTGGATTTCTCGTTACAGCGTCTTGCTCGTACCATATGTCACCTGAGCTGTTCCTGCAAACGATACAAGAGGCAGCGGTCGATGCGAAAAAGATATTGCGCCTGATTGAATGGCGAGGCGCGGGCAAGGATCATCCACAAATCAGTGGGGCTGACGAAGCTCATTACTTGAAATTTGCCATCTTTGAAGTAAGAGATCGTCGATAGAGAAAAAGAAAAACAGCGTCCGTATAACAATGGCGCTGTTTTTCTTTTGGTTTCTGTCTGATTTACGACTTTGGTTTTTCAAAAATCAATTCGAAGTATTTGGCGATACCGTCGCCTCCGATGCTTGGAGCAAAGATTTGCACCAAACGCCAGCCTTCCTTGGCGTGTTCGTGGACAACGGTCTGATAATCTTCTTTTGGTTGCCGTCGAAAAGAAGACAGCTCAACTCGGACGAATTTGTATTCAAACATGTTCTTTCCCCCCGCTTGTATCGTCTCTCTTTTTATACGGGCGACGAGCGGAAAGAGTTGCAAAAAGAATGTGAATCATTTCGAACAAAGAAATAAGTGCTCATGAAAATTGCTTGTCATCTTTTACACGCCTGACAAGATCGAGAGCCTGCTTGAACCCGAGTTCCTTGCCTAAAAAGACTTGTCCTTCGGCGGGGGTAGAAGCGCGGGCCTGGCTTAAATTCTGAAGCTCGTGGGTCAAGAGATGCTCGACCAGATATAGCTGTACCTGACCAATTTCCCGCTCGCTTTTCCGATCACGCTCCTTGAATTTAGCACGCTGCTGACTTTCCTCCACGTACTTGTGAATATCATCCTCCAAAAAATGCGAGGCATTGCTAATGATATGGCGGTAGTCATCCGTTTGGGAGGGAATAGGACGGATGGTGTGACCGAGATGGGCGAGAAGAAATTTGTTCAAGACGATTGAGTCTCGGGTGTAGTTGTTATGCAGCAGGGAATATTCCCCCCAAAAAGAGCCACTGTCCTTATCGTAACTGTGCAATAATGTGTAAGAAGAGCAGTACGTGCAGTACAACAAATAATCTCTCATGGAAATCCCTCCAAAAAATAGCTCCATGACAGGAATTTTATTTACATGGTATGAGAAAAAACGTGAGCAGGTGATACTTGCTTCTCTTGTTTTTGGCGTTTGGTTTGTGTATGCTAATTGACGGGCTCGGCCCGGTAAATAGAGCAGATGTTGGGCTTTTGCATAGCATAGGAGAGAGTAGAAACTGGGTAGACTCTCCGTTTTCGTAACGGAGGGGAAAGGAGCATGACACAGATGGGAAATCAAAAGATTCGACTGGGCATTATTTATGGAGGAAAATCCTCAGAGCACGAAGTTTCATTGCGTACAGCCATGTCCATTATGAAGGCTGTAGATGCAAATAAATATGAGGTAACCCCTGTGTACGTTCAATTGGATGGCTCTTGGGTGACTGGAGAAACACTGGCTGGTCAACTGCCGGAGAGGATCGAAGCGTTGCGCTTATCGGCAAAAACGTCAGCCATTACCGAGGCAACAGAGACAGGGAAAGAGCTGGCAGTCGCAAGCAAGCCAGGGCCGCTGTTTTCTATGAATGAGCAATTGGATGTTGTTTTCCCTGTGGTTCACGGACCATTTGGTGAAGATGGGACGATCCAGGGATTGTTAGAATTGGCGAATATCCCGTACGTGGGAACCGGAGTAATGGCTTCCGCTATCGGAATGGATAAATGGATGATGAAGACCGTCTTTGCACAAGCTGGACTTCCGCAAGTGAAATATGTAGGCTTTCTGCGCTCGCAATGGGAAAAAGGCCAGGACGATGTCATGGATCGGATCGAGCGTGAACTTGGCTATCCGTGTTTCGTCAAACCTGCGAATATGGGTTCCAGCGTAGGGGTTAACAAAGCGAAAAATCGTGAAGAGCTCAAGCACGCATTAGAGGTAGCTGCCAAATTTGACCGCAGATTGATTGTGGAAGCGTTCGTTCAAGCACGTGAGTTGGAGATTGGCGTTTTGGGGAATGAAGAACTGATGACATCTGTCGTTGGGGAAGTCATTGCCGCTAAAGAATTCTACGATTACGAAGCCAAGTACAAAGGGGCGGGAACAGAGCTCTCCATTCCTGCGATCGTTCCCGAGCATGTATCCGTACAAATCGCGGATATAGCCAAGCAGGCCTTCCAAGCACTCGATGGCTCTGGCCTTTCCCGTATAGACTTTTTCTGGGATGATAAAAACGACAAGCTCTACATTAACGAAGTGAATACGATGCCAGGCTTTACGCCGTTTAGCATGTATCCAATGCTCTTCCAAGCTGCGGGTATGAGCTACAGCGAGCTGATCGACCGTCTGGTGCAACTCGGTATCGAGCGACATGCGGATAAAGGTCGCAATGTCGTAGATGCGGAAGAGTTGGACTAATCATGAGAAAAAGATGCTGATGAATCGGCATCTTTTTTCTTTTGTATAAAATTAGGTAACCAAATTGTAATGGGGCACGTCTGAGTATTGATAATTGATTAGGAGGACCTTAATGAAAAAACAGTTCTTGCTCTCATGTTTGCTAGCTACTCTGCTAAGTTCCTTTTTTCCTGGACAGACGGGTGCAGCCAATCCTACATCACAGGACCCGCGAAAACCTGACATGGTGACGATTTATCATGCGACTCCGGATGGAAAAACGAAAAAAATCCAAACCAACATGCCCTTGATTCATCGGGCAAGCATTTCACCCTCAGGGAGATTTGTGTACGGAGAACGAATCGGGTATGGTAAGGAAGATCCGACAATCCCTTTCCTGTACGACATTCAGACGAAAAAGCTGATGCAATTGTCGGGCATTGCCAAGTGGTCAAACAAGCAGGACGTACTGTACATCCGTGAAAATGACGGAATCGTCAGGCTTACAACGACAGACGGTAAAAAGACTGTACTCGTTCCGGGCATTTTCCAGTATCCAGTGCTCGATTTTGCGATTTCACCGGATGAACAGTACGTGGCTTTTACCCGCAAAGATGAAAAAGCTGCTGATTCAAAAGGAAGTGCTCATCTCTACATTCAACATCTGCCAACGCTTCAAATCAAAAAGCATGATCAATATGAGTGGAGACAAGACAAAACTGCACTAGAAGAGAAGTATTATTGGATGCCAAATTCCAAAAAGCTGTTTTACCTAACGAAAGAAGCTTCCAAAGAATTGGACATCCCCACAGGGATGAAAACGGTTCACAAAACGACCGCTCTTCCCTCTTACTCCAGCGATATGAAGTATCAGTATATCAAGACCGAACAAGAACGATATTTGCTGGATCTGCAAACAGGGAAAAAGAACTTACTACTATTCGAAGAGGAACACGCAGTAGACCTGTCAAGAATCTTATGGTCGCCAGTCGGCCATCTGTTTGCGGCTGAACAAATTTTAACGGCGTCACCGAGCTCTTTAGATGTTTACATGCTGCTGTTCGTGTTCCAAGAACCCAACAAATACGGAAATCCGTTCGGCAGTCATGTAAATTCCGGGATGTTTGGCCCCTATATGTATGGTAAAGACAACTATCAACTGATTGGTTGGGCAGGTGATGGTAAATCATTTTATTTTGCTGATCTTGCTTCTACTCATATTTACGATTTTGGTCCGGGCAAGCTTAACTGGGAAACGTATGAATTTTATGAAAAACGTTAGCTTGTAAGCACGTCGGGAGTTCGTTTTTGTCTATGCAGAAAAGTTGGACGAATCATGAGAAAAAAGATGCTGATGAATCGGCATCTTTTTTCTTTTTGTGTAGGATGATGGAACGAATTTCTGTCAGCCTATATCTCCTAACTGTACAAGATGAATATTATCACTTGAAATGAGAATGATAATCGTTTACATTATTTATGGGACGTTTTACCAGTTATGTAAGTCGCAGTGCTTGGATAAAAAATTGGATCAAGCAAGAGGAGAGGTAACATGTTCGTAGTCAAGCATATCGCAGAGCATGCAACGATGCAGAGCTTTCTCAATTGTTATCTCCGAGAAACAGGTAGGGGCGAGTGGATCAATCGGAAAGACGAGATTACGAAGCAGCTAACGAAAATCATACAGCCGAGTTCAACAGGTACGTACCTTCATTGCGAACTCCCACATCAGGGGATTTCTTTGTATGTTGGTGTCAAATATCATTCGGTGACAGGTAGGCATTTGTTTCATTATCCAGCTTGCTATCGAAGTGGTGACTGTACTCGTTTCGTTCAGGCGGATTATTTGACATTGGCTGTTCTTTTGATTAAAGAACTGACGCTTCAGCATGGGGAAAATGCAGTTCCAGATGAATTAGTCTTACGTATGATTCAAAGCTGCCAAAACATTGAGAAGTTTATTAGGACGCGCCAAAGTAATACGGAGATTTTATATGGAGTGGAACAAAATTTCATTGAAGCAGAACAGGCACTTTTGTTCGGTCATTTGTTCCATCCAACACCGAAGAGTCAGCAGGGAATACCTGAGGCCAAGCAAGCGATGTATGCACCGGAGTGTTGCGGGAAGTTTCAACTCCACTTGTTTGCTGCTCATCCGTCGATTGTTCACGAAAGATCTGGGTTAATAGAATCCGCTACTCAATTACTGAAGGATGAGTTTCCTTCGATACCTGGTGTCGATCCATCATTTTCAATCGTCCCGATTCATCCGCTCCAAGCAGAATGGTTACTTGAACAGGTAGTCGTACAATCCTTTATAGAGAAAGGGCTGCTTCTTTACCTGGGTCCAGCAGGTGAGGAGTATATGGCGACCTCTTCACTTAGAACGGTTTATCATGCTGAGAAGAAATATATGCTCAAGCTGTCCGTCCCAATCAAAGTTACGAATTCTTTACGGATCAACAAGTTAAGTGAGATGGAGATTGGTTTAGAGGCGAAGCAACTTTTGGAAACAGGGATCGGTGTGGTAAGTCGCAAGTATCCAGGTTTTGGATTTATCTCTGATCCTGCTTATATCACGATCACGTTGGATCAGGAAGAAGAAACGGGATTTGAAGTGATCCTACGTGATAATCCCTTTATGGGGAGTAATGCAGAGCAAGTCACGCAAATTGCTGCGCTTGTGCAAGATCCACTTCCTGGTTACAAGAGTAGGTTGGCAACGATCATTCACCATCTGGCCCAGAAGGAAGGCAAGGCAGTGGAAGTGGTGAGCTTGGATTGGTTCAAGCGATATTTAGATATTTCATTGAAACCAATGGTATGGCTCTATCTTACGTACGGAATTGGCTTGGAAGCCCATCAACAAAATAGTGTGGTCACTCTTAAAGACGGATACCCCGATCAGTTCTATTATCGTGACAATCAAGGCTACTATTTTTCAGAGTCGATGCAAGATGTATTAGAGGCAGAATTGCCTGGTGTTGGCAAGGTGAGCAGAAACATCTACAAAGACCATCTGGTAGACGAGCGAATCACGTACTACATGATTTTTAACCATATGTTTGGACTCATTAATGGATTTGGAACGGAAGGATTAATTGATGAACAAATCTTATTGGCAGAGATGCATGAGGTTTTGACAGAGTTTTTACCGATGAATCGAGAGTCGTCGAAATTCCTAGAGAATTTACTTACTCACGAAAAGCTTCCGTGTAAAGCGAATCTGCTCACGCGGTTCTACGATCTTGATGAATTAGCCCAACCAGAAGAGAGATCATCTGTTTTTGTTTACATAGATAATCCATTAGCGAAAGTAAAGCAGACCGAAAAAGCAGGGCTGCATGCTTTTGGATAGCTTACTTGCATCTAGATTGAAGAGATTTGGAGGGTAAGGTAATGGAGTTAACTTTACAAGATTTCGCGATTGAAGGGGCACTTCACTCGACACAGTACCTGCAGGTGAGAAGAAGGGTGTTTCGACAATGCATAGAGTCTTTGTTATATGAGGGAATCGTAATTCCTGAGACCGTGCAAGAGGGTGAAGAGACGATTTACACCTTACGTGGGCTTGATGAGGGTGATCTGCCTGTTAGCTATCGTTGCCGAGGGCGGAGGAGCACTAGTTTTGGACTTGTTCGTTTAGGGCATGACTCCGTTACTCGTGTTGTTTACGATCAAAGCGGAGTAGCCCAGCAAGAATCAGAAGCGATATCCCTCACTCGTTTTTTAATGGAACTGTTCCGAATGAATACGGTAGATGAGCACAGACTGAAGCAATTTGCCAATGATCTGGAGCAAACGTTATTAAAGGATACGTTGTCCCAATACTACCGGGTCCAAAATGATATTCGAATGCAGGGCAAATCGTATGATGAGCTGGAAGGTGATCTGATGGACGGTCACCCATACCACCCTAGTTATAAATCACGTGTTGGATTTACTTATGTGGATCATTATGCCTATGGTCCTGAATTTAAACAGGAAGTTCATTTTCTTTGGTTAGCGATACATAAGCAATATTCCCTAGTGTCCATTGATCAAGTGAGAAATTTCGATGATCTTCTCATAGAGGAAATAGGTAAGGAACAAAAAGAGGCCTTTCAGCAAATCATCGTTAATCATGGATGCGATCCTGATCAGTATGCCTTCGTGCCTGTCCATCCTTGGCAGTGGCGAACTCATATTGTGCCTGGATTCCTGGACGATATCCATCGCAAACAGATCATTGTGCTAGGAGTAGGATCTGATGGTCATCGTCCACAACAATCCATCCGAACATTTGCTAACAAAAGTAATCCGCATAAACCGTATCTAAAACTCTCGATCAACGTGGTGAATACCTCAGCGGCACGTCATCTCACCCCCCATTCACTGGCAAGTGCCCCCATTGTTTCGAGGTGGCTCAAGGGGATAACGGACGGAGATTCGTATTTACGAGACGTGCAAAAGGTGATCATGCTCCAAGAGTTTGCGGCAGTGGCATACGATCCTCCCCCGGCTTCTGACCTGGTGGAAATGGTTACATTCGGGGTAATTGGGTGCATGTGGAGGGAAAGTCTCATCCCTCATCTCGAAGTGGGAGAAGATGCGGTTCCTTATAACGTGTTAGCGGCAGTAGAGGTGGATGGGGTGCCATTCATTGATCGTTGGATACGTGAGCAAGGGCTAGAGAATTGGCTTGCGCGATTATTGGAAAGCAGTATGTTGCCGGTCGTTCATATTCTTGTGAAACACGGAATTGCAATGGAAACTCATGCGCAGAATATGCTCCTGGTGCATCGGGAGGGTGTCCCTTCGCGGGTAGCATTGAAGGATTTCCATGAAGATTTGATTTTTTGCCAACCGTTCTTGAGTGAGCCAGACAAATGCCCGAACTTTGCGGAAGTGCATGAATATTACGCAACGAAGCCCGATGATGTGATGTTTCACATGAATGATACATCAACAGTCAGAGATTTGACGTTGGAGACATTATTTCTGATCAATCTGGGGCAATTAGCACGGTTATTAGAGGAACATTACGGATATGCCGAAGAGCACTTCTGGGAGTTGACCGTGAAGGTATTGGAGGGTCACCAGCAACGATTCCCGGAATTGGCCGAGCGATTTAAGCGATTCGATCTCTTTGTTCCAAGCGTCCAGGTAGAGAAATTAACCAAGAAAAAGCTATATACGACGAACGAGAACTATCATTTGCATGAAGTTCCCAATCCTTTGTTCGAGGCAAGGAAAAGGCTTCATTCCATGGCTGTGGGAGGTTAATCGCATGTTAATTGTGAATCAAAATGAGATTTCTGTGTATGAAATGAAGAGCCATAAGCAAGGATTCAAAAGCATGGATCATTTTCGACAGCCAGAAGGAAAGAGGTACGCAGTCTGCATAGCTGACCCACTTGACGTGATTAGTCTCGTTCAATATTTACGTGAGCATAATGCCTCGGTGTTGTTAATTCATGGGGAAACCCCAATGGAAACAGCCTATCAGATGGCAGTGAAGGCAAGATGTTATGGGCTTGTTTATCAGGAGACGAAGCACTTCTTGCCTATCGCTGATAAACAACAGAGCGAAAAACCATCGCTCTACCAATATAGCTCAGGTACTACGGGGGACGCGAAGCTAATCGGGAGAAGCTGGGATGATATCCAAACGGAAATTCATGCTTACAACGAGTTGTTTCAGGGAGAGGAAGCGTTAACTCCGATCGTACTCGCGTCAGTTACACATTCGTACGGATTGATTTGCGGGGTTTTGTCAGCTTTGGAACGTGGAAGTAAGCCATCTATTGTAACTCACAAAAATCCAAAGTTTGCTTTGCAAGTGATTCAAGATACTCCACAGCATATTGTCTATGGTCTGCCAATCTTTTATCACATCCTGACAAGCTTTACGCGGGATCAGGTACGTTTTCACCGGATAATGACATCTGGGGCCCCGATGCCAGAAGGCTTGTTTCAAAAGCTACAAGGCATGAGCGACATCCTAATGCAACAATATGGATGCTCGGAGGCAGGGTGCGTCAGTGTTAGTAAGCAGATGAGAACGCATACAGATCTGGGGGTTCCTCTTTCCCATGTAACAATGACAGCAGGTGAAAATAAAGAACACCCCGCCGAAATCATGATTCGGAATGGACAGAATGAGATAGCGACGCAGGATTTAGGTTTCTGGACAGAACACGGTCATATTCAATTTGTGTCCAGAATGGATGATGTGATTAACGTCTCTGGCTTAAAGGTATTTCCTTTAGAGGTGGAGGATGTCATTTTGAAAATAAGCGGGACGAAAGAAGTGGTCGTGTATCGTGGTCGTCATCCGGTCATGGGAGAGATTGTGAGGGCGCAGGTCATTATAGAGGGTGGAACTACTCCTGAACAAATCAGGGAATGGTGCCAAGGTCATTTGTCGGCTTATAAGGTCCCATTCGACATCCAGTGTGTGACAAGCATACCTAAGACAGCCACAGGAAAAATCAGCCGCCGATTACTAGAAATGGAGACGATCAACGAATGACACGTAAAGAAAGACTGGAGCAAATCCATACGATCATGACTGAAAAATTAAAGTTATCGCATATCCTCACGCTAGAGGAATCCAAGCGTTTGAATGAAGATTTACATATTGATTCGATTATGCTATTACAACTGATTGTTTATATCGAGGAAGATTTGCATTTGGTAGTACCTGCTCATGAGCTAGATCCACGAATCTTCCAAACTGTCGGATCACTCCTTACTTTTGTTGAACAGTTGGAACCGCAGCATGTCTCTAATTAGATCTATACAAACACCGAGTGGGGGATACAGATGATTAAGGTTCATTGCATTATTTCATGCCTGTGCGAAGTGATTAAACGTTACACAAAGATAGATTACCGTCCCTATTACTTTGGCATATGGGATGCCGAGTATTCCATTACAGATCAGGGAGTGGTTACGTATTACATCGATAACCATGAGGAGATTATCAAGGGATATGAACGACTTTTCCGAGCGAAAGTAACAGAATGGTATGATCATTCCCAAGATAAAGCCTCCAATCTGGACAGGTTCTTGCAGCTTATTGATCAGCGTACCGAGGATCAGTTTGTCCTTGTTCAGATCGACATGTCGCTGGTTCCCGAACGAGATAATAAATTTGCGTTGAAGCCATTCCCGCATTTCTTGATGATCACAAAGACTGAGAACGAAGATGAGTGGTTTATGTTTGACCCGGATTTTCGTTGGGAAGGCAATGTGAAGAAGGAGACGGTGATCAAAGCCTTCTTGGAAAATCCGTTTGGTGGCGGCTTTATGGTGGATGCCAGTGAAATTAAGGAACCAACCTATGAGATGATCCACGACTATTTCTACGCAACTCTCAAACGTGATCATAATCCGTTTACCCAGGAGTTGAAACAGTTGATTACGGACATGGCTGAGGAGCGCAATGGATACAACCTAAACATGTTACTCCCAGCAGTGACGCAGGTTAAGGTGATTGCGATCCGTAAATACAGCTACGAGTATGCTTTCCAATATCTTCAAGATTACTTGCAATACCATCGTGATGAGTTTTTGCGAATCGCTTATAAAGTGGAAGACATCTATCAAGGATTTACGACAGCTCAGTACTTGTCTGTCAAAATGGCGATGACCAAGAACATGTCGCTGTTACCTCCGATTATCGAGGCGTTAGAAGAGATTGATCTGATCGAACTTGAAGTGAAGAGAGAGTTGGAACGTCAGTTTGTTCTGTGGACCCAAATGGATAAAAATCTCGTCACTGTAGACGAAACAGGGTGGAGGTAAGGTGAAATGAAACTCTCATTGTGCACCATTTCTTTTCGCCACCAGTTGATTTCTTTTGCGCAGATCGTTCGTTTTGCTCATCGTCATCATTTTGATGGAATTGAGTTGTGGGGAATCCACGCCCAACATCTGTACGATCATGATCGCGTAGAGGTGGAGGAACAGTTGCAGTTGCTCAAGGCTCAAGGCATGAGTATCACTATGCTAAGTGATTATCTGGATATTGCGACTTCATCTGGATTTGCCCGTTTGCTGGAAAAAGCAAAAAGACTGATTGCGCTGGCGAAATGGCTGAATGTAAAGCAAATCAGGACATTTGCTGGACAGAAGGCAAGCAAAGACGTTGGGCCAGATGAGCGTGTGCGCTATGTACATCATTTGCAAATCTTATGTGAGATGTGTCAGGAGCACGGCATTCAGCTCTTGGTCGAAACACATCCAAACACGCTCACGGATCAGATGAGCTCTACGCTTGCTCTGTTACAGGAGGTAAATCATCCGGCGCTTAAAGTTAACCTTGATTTTCTTCATGTTTGGGAATCGGGTGCGGATCCACTCGACAGCTACGACCAATTGAAGCCGTGGGTAGCTCATTATCATTTGAAAAATATCATTTCATCCGATCATCTGCCAGTATTTGCTCCGCATAATGTGTACGCTCCGAATGGCGATCGCGAGGGCATGGTACCACTCAGTGAAGGTGTTGTAGATTATGGTCCGATCGTAGAGAAGATTGCAGATACAGATTTGTTTGCTTCAATTGAATGGTTTGGTCACAGTCCGCAGCGTGTTTTGGTAGATGAGGTAGAATGGTTGCGGAAAGCTATGATGTTAGTGCGTAAGTGATAAAAACGGTCGGGAGCGGGTATTGCTTCCGATCTTTTTTCTTTTGCGGAAACCAAGTGCTTCCAGTAAGCGTCTAAATATCGACCACTTATTCGGGAGGACCCTTGAATGAAAAAATGCTTCTTGCTCTCATGCTTGCTGATTACGATGATCGGCATCCTTGTCCCTGGACAAATCAATGCCGCTACGCCAGCGAAAGCAGACCCTCGTCAGCCAGAACCAGTTATCATCTATCAAGTAGGAGTAGAAGGTAAGATCACCAAAACCGTTACAAACATGCCTTTGATGCACCATGCGAGCATGTCGCCATCGGGAAGATTCGTATACGGGGAGCGAATCGGATACGGGAAGGAAGACCGAAACATTCCGTACCTGTACGACATGCAAACCAAAAAAATGACGCAATTATCCGGCTATGGCAAATGGTCGTCAAAGCAAGACTTGCTCTACATCCGAGAAAATAACGGGATCGCGAAGCTGAGTCTACCAGACGGCAAAAAAACAGTACTGGTCGCAGGTTCAGCTAGTTATCCCGTTCGTGATTTCTCCGTTTCACCGGATGAACAGTACATGGCTTTTACCCGAATGGATATGCTCTCATCCAATACCAAGGTAAATGCTCACCTGATCTTGCAGCATTTGCCGACTCTCAAAATGAAAAAGAATGACCAGTATGAGTGGCGGACTGGTACAGTTGAAGAAATGTATTACTGGGTGCCGAATTCGAAAAAGCTGTTTTACAAAACCCAGACCGCAACCAAGGAACTGGACTTGCCGACTGGCCTGAAATACGAGCATAAAATGACTGAATTTCCATCTTACTCGAATGATATGAAGTACCGTTATATACGGACTTTTACGGAAGAGTATATGCTGGATTTGCAGACGGGGAAAAAGATCAATTTGAAAGATCCCGTTGTCACTGAGAGCTCCTTGGGCAAGATTGTTTGGTCGCCTTCAGGACATCAATTGGCGGTAGAACAGCACTATAGAACTTCCAACTCCCAAGATTCGTATATGTACATTCAAACTTACAAGCAAATCACGAAATCCAGCTATCCATTTGGTGGTCCTGATCAGGGAGTTGGTGGTTACTATGATTTAAGTGACAATCATCGCATCATCGGCTGGGCGAAGGATGGGAAGTCGTACTATGTAGCTGATCTGGCGTCTACTCACCATAGCGATTTTCCGCTTGAAAAGTTGAGTCCCTCCAACGGTGTCATTGAACTGCGATGATTACTCAATTAGATCAATTGATCCAGGTAGAACGTCTGTGGAATGACAATGACAAGCAGTAAATAAAGAAGCCGTCTCCCGTTTAATACGAGAGGCGGCTGTTCTCTATCTTTTATTCGTAACCTTCCAGATCAGTGATAAGCGTCCATAATGACATTCCTTTGGATGCCTTGAACAAAAATGCATGCTTTTCATTCCGCAGCGGCAGTAGAGCAGCTATTGCCTCTGCTTTGGTAGCGAAATGCAGCTTGTTCCCCGAATAGGCGTCATGGAGATGGCGTGAATTCTCACCGACTGTCACGAGCAGCTCGAAGCGCTCAGCTATGTCTTGAATCAAGGCTCCGACGCCCGCGTGCATAGCCGCACTTTCTGGACCGAGCTCAAACATGTCACCTAACACGACGACTCTTGCGTGCTCAGGGTACAGCTCAGCAAACGTCCGTACGGAAGCCTCCATGGAGACGGGGCTGGCATTGTACGCATCACTGATATACACAGTACCGTGCTTGGAGTTGATCTGCTCAAAGCGCATGGCGGAGAGCTGCACGGTGGACAGGGCGTGAATGATTTGCACCGTATCCATCCCGAGCCTTTTGGCAATCGCGACAGCAGGAAGTGCATTCAGGACACTGTGGCGGCCATGCAGCGGAAGGGATGCTTCGAAATGTTCGCCGGAGGCAAAGCACACTTTGAAGCGGGTCCCACCCTCAACCGTTTCGATTTGCTCCGCCCAAATATCCGCCTTCTCATTAACAGAGTAGTACATGATTTCACCCGGATACAGATGGGCGACCAACCGTAGATATTCGTTATCTTTGTTGAGCAGCACGAGCCCGTCAGTAGCGGTATGTGGAAGGAGCTCCGCCTTCGCAAGGGCAATTTTTTCACGCGTGCCAAAATGCTCAATATGGGACTCGCCGATAAATGTAATCACGCTAATATCAGGCTGCACCAGCGAAGCGAGAAGATCGATTTCCCCAGCGTGGTTCATCCCGAGCTCCAGTACAGCAGTTTGATGCTTTTCCTCCATCTGTAATAACGACAAAGGTACGCCGATGTGATTGTTGAAGTTTTTATACGTCTTGTATACGGGAGAGCGGCTCGTAAGTACGTGAGCCACGATGTCCTTCACGGTTGTTTTCCCGATACTTCCGGTAATAGCGATGTGAGGGAACGAAAAGCTTTTTCGATAAGCGGCAGCCAGCTTTTGAAAGCTACGCAGTGTATCATTGACGAGAATTAACCCAAAATCGTTGGGCAAGTTCGCAGGAATCTTCTCCTGATTCGAAACGAGAGCAGCTACAGCTCCTTGTTCAGCGGCTTGTAAAAGAAAATCATGTCCATCCCTTGCACCGCCTGTCAGCGCTACAAACAAAGATCCCGCAGTCAGCTCGCGGGTATCAAAGTGAATGGATGACAAGGCAAGCCCTGGGGAACCAGCGAGCAAAAGTCCTTCTGCTTTGATTGCTGCCTGATCCAGTGCAATTGGTTTCATCTGCACGAACTCCTTTTTCTTGGTAGATAAGAATTTATAGAAATTCTTATCGACATAAGTGCAACTAAGGCTTCACCAAAAAGCTTGGCGAAGCCAAGTTTTCTAATGATCCAGTAGTAACCTCGAAGTCATGCTACCATGCGTTAGGTAGCGCCGCAAGACAAAAGTGAGGGAATATGATACGATCGATTCTTACATAATGACGATTCATCTACATAGGAAGGAAAGGAGTCTCCCATGGAAAAAAGTATCTTTACCAAAATCATGGACGGTGAAATCCCTGCTCGCATCGAGTATGAGGACGAGCACGTCATTGTCATTCACGATATTGCACCAAAAGCACGCGTTCACTTATTGATTATCCCGCGTAAGCCAATTCCGACTTTAATGGATGTAAGCGCTGAGGACCTGCCGCTGATCGGGCATATCCACCATGTAGCACAGCACTTGGCGAAAAAGCTAGAGTTGTCAGGGTTTCGCCTGATTAACAACTGCGGGAAAGAGGGTGGACAAGAGGTTTTCCACATTCATTATCACCTGTTGTCCGGTTTTTACGAATAAAATTCAACTAAAGGTTGACCTTCTTTAGTCATCTATCCTATAATGAAGTGTGACAGTCTGTTCGTACGTTCGACTCAGGCGTCCCACGGTTTTAGCGGAGGGAGGGAAGACAAATGGCAGAAATTCGAGTCAAGAAAAACGAGTCTTTGGATAGCGCACTTCGCCGCTTCAAGCGTGAAAGCGCAAAATCCGGGGTGATGGCGGAACTGCGTAAACGTCGCCACTTTGAGAAGCCTAGCATTAAGCGCAAGAAGAAATCCGAAGCAGCTCGCAAGCGCAAGTTTTAATTGACGGAGGGCTCATCATGAGTGTAATGGAGCGACTCGATCAAGATATGAAGCAAGCAATGAAGGACAGAGCTGCTCTAAAACTCTCTGTTATTCGCATGGTGAAAGCCGCATTAAAGAACGAAGAGATTAACAAGGGCAGACTTTTGTCTGAAGACGAAGTGCTGACCATCTTGACTCGTGAGTTAAAACAACGCCGTGAATCCCTCCACGAATTTGAGAAGGCAGGCCGCGTGGAACTTGCCTCGAAAACGCGCGAAGAGATCGACGTGCTCTCCGCTTACTTACCCGCTCAGCTTAGCGAAGAAGAAATTCGTGATATCGTTCGGGACGGTATCGCAGCTACCAATGCCTCCTCCAAAAAGGAGATGGGCAAAGTGATGGGTGCGATCATGCCGAAAGTGAAAGGCAGAGCAGACGGAAACCTCGTGCAAAAGATTGTATCTGAGGAACTACCATCGTAGACGAGAGTAACACCTCATATAGATACGAACAGAAAAACTCAACCTGTAAAGGTTGGGTTTTTTCTTTTTTCCAAGATGTGAAATAAATATGAAACAATTGCCCCCTTCTTTCGTATACCTTATTGCACATACGTTGAAGCTGATAGAAGGAAGGAGGTACATGCAATGAGTGCAACAAGGCTAGTAAAAAGCCGCGTGCGATTGCTTTTTTCACTTCTTTGCTTGATTATGGGAATGACGATGCTTCTTGCTCCCGCAACCACAACAGCTCAGACCTATCAAAAAGCTGTCTGGATTCCAGTAGATAGCACGATCGAGCGAGGACTGGAGAGCTTTTTGCACAGAGCATTTGCTGACGCACAGGATCAGCAGGCAGACCTTGTTATCTTGCATATCAATACGCCAGGTGGAGAAGTGAACGCTGCCGACCAGATTGGGCAGTTGATCCGTCAGGCTCCCATGCATGTAATAGCCTACATTGATAACCAGGCTTTTTCAGCGGGAACTTACATCGCCCTGAATGCAAATGAAATTATTATGACTCCAGGTAGTAGTATGGGAGCAGCCACACCGATTGACTTGGCAGGGAATGCAGCAGACATCAAGTTCATTTCCGGTTGGAGCAATAAAATGAAGGCGGCAGCTGAGCTGAACAATCGCAATCCTGATGTCGCTCGCGCGATGGTGGAAATCGATACGGAGTTCCCTGGATTAAAGCCAAAAGGCACGGTGCTTTCTCTCGATGCCCAACAAGCGAAGCAGTTGGGTTATGCGGACGATGTGGTATCCAATAAGGAAGATCTGCTCAAAAAGCTCGGTATTCAGCCAGATTCTCTTGAGGCGATTGAGCCAACGGGCGGAGAGCTGGTAGCTAGATGGGTGACGAGTCCCATTGTGATGAGTCTTCTGCTCATCATTGGATTGGGAGGAATTGTCGTAGAACTGTTTGCCCCTGGCTTTGGTGTGGCAGGGACGGTTTCGTTCGTCGCGTTCAGTCTGTATTTCTTCGGGCATTATGTTGCGGGATTTGCCAACTGGTTGCACATCGGACTGTTTGTCATCGGAATCTTACTGATGCTTCTGGAAATTTTTCTTCCGGGTGGCATTGTCGGTGCGATTGGTTTCGTGAGCATTGTGACAGGTCTCGTGATGGCAGCCTACGACACGCAGCAAGGACTCGCATCTCTGGGTGTGGCCGCTTTGATCACGGCAATTGTCACGTTCATGTTAGTGAAGAAATACGGGGTCAAAGGTCTATTTAACAAGTTTATCTTGGGTGACACGCAGCAAAATGAAGAAGGTTACGTAGCTCCGCGCGATCAGCGTGAGCTGGAAGGAAAATCAGGCATCGCCCTTACATCATTGCGCCCGGCAGGGGTCGTCAAGGTGGAAGGTAAACGTGTGGATGCCGTATCGGTTGGTGGTTTCATTGAAGCGGGTACCACCATCACCGTTGTGCAAGTAGAAGGCACGCGTATCGTCGTTGCCGAACTAGAACAAAAGGAGTGAGCTTTTCATGTTTGAAGGCGGTTTGATTCCCCTTATTTTTATGGTGGCAGTAGCCATCGTCGTACTTTCGGTTTTCTTCTCGTTCGTACCAGTCATGCTCTGGATTTCTGCACTGGCTTCCGGTGTGAATATCGGAATAATTACCCTCGTCGCTATGCGCTTGCGTCGCGTCGTACCATCTCGTATCGTGAATCCGTTGATTAAAGCGCGCAAAGCGGGCTTGCAGTTGGATACAAACCAATTGGAGAGTCATTATCTCGCAGGTGGTAATGTAGACCGTGTAGTAGATGCGCTCGTAGCAGCACAGCGCGCAGATATTCCGCTCGGCTTCGAACGAGCAGCAGCAATTGATCTCGCTGGTCGTGATGTATTAGAAGCGGTACAAATGAGTGTTAACCCGAAAGTGATTGAAACACCTGTTGTAGCAGCAATGGCAAAGGACGGTATCGAGCTGCGCACTCGTGCAAAAGTAACGGTTCGTGCCAACATCGATCGATTGGTCGGTGGTGCTGGTGAAGAAACGATTATCGCCCGCGTAGGTGAGGGGATCGTATCGACAATTGGTTCGTCAAAAGGACATAAAGACGTATTGGAAAATCCGGACTTGATCTCGAAAACCGTATTGAACAAAGGTCTGGATGCCGGAACTGCTTTTGAAATTCTCTCGATCGATATTGCCGACGTAGATGTAGGGAAAAACATCGGGGCACAATTGCAAACCGATCAAGCGGAAGCAGATAAACGTATTGCCCAAGCGAAAGCGGAAGAGCGTCGCGCTATGGCGGTAGCCCAAGAGCAGGAAATGATTGCGCGCGTACAAGAAATGAAAGCAAAAGTAGTAGAAGCAGAAGCACAGGTACCACTCGCTTTGTCCGAAGCATTGAAAAGTGGCAAAATGGGCGTAATGGATTATTACAACATGCAAAACATTGCTGCTGATACACAAATGCGTCAATCCTTCGGGCATGCAGGTGACAAACAAGATCCTGCTTTGCCAGATGAGAAAGAATAAGGGCGAGTGCCATGGAAGATCTCATGGATCTCGTCGTAGATTTACTGGGTTTAGTTGAGTGGATCATCCCTCTTATCGGCAAGTTCTGGTTTGTCATCCTTGGTTACTTAGGATATAAAGCGCTTGGCAAAGCCGGAAAGAAGATGTCACAAGGCAAAAAAATGCCTCCGCTTACCCCGACAAGTACGTCAGATATCCCTATGGAAACTGAGGATTACGGCAGAAAGACGGTGCGGGCATCCGCCAAATATGAGCCTACCCAGCCTGAATCGATGGAAGGTGTTGGAGTCGAGCAGGAATGGGCATTCTCCAGGACAGCGCGCGCTTCAACAGGTCCAACTATCATAGTGAAGCAATCGGAACCGATGAAGGTCGCTGATTCGGAACGAGCGAAAACATTCACATCGAAACACGGCAATCCGCGTGATGGGATGAAATGGGCACTCATTTTTGGCGAGCCGCGCTCAAAAGCTCCGTACGCCCAGCAGGTTCGACAAAGAAAAATATGATAACAGTAGCTAGTCAAACAGGTGAACTTCGGTTCGCCTGTTTTTTTTGATAGGCAATGTTTTCGTGTCGAAATATATCGAATAACTTATCTTGTTTCTCGTATGCTGGTTGACTATCCTGAATGTAAAGAAAATTCTTCTAATAGAAGAAGGAGTAGAGGTCAAGCGATGAATCAACAAATTTTTGAACAAATGGGGCGGTTTCGTCAAAAAGTGATTCGGCTTGCCATCTTCGAAAACAAATCAGTATATGAAACGGCGATCGCGTGCGGGTGTTCAGCTGAGAAAGTAAAACGAGTCATGAAAAAATGGAAGGCGCTTACAAAAGAAAAAGAGTTGGTTTCTGCTGCAAAAGAAAGCAAATAATCGATGAGTTTTGTTGAATGTATTTCAAAGATTGAGTTCTCAACTGCTTGCTAAATCGCGAGCGCCGAGGGCTCTTTTTTTGTGGCTGTTTTTGATGAATGCCTCTTTATGCTCGCGCATACGCATAGATAAGAATGGTTTTGCACCTGCAAACAGATGAGACCGTCATATTCGCCAATATATAGAACGAGAAGGGGGGCTAATCCATGAAGCGTTGGAGCCGCCGTCTGCGCCAGTTGGCCGGAGGTGTGTTGGATCTGCCGCAAGATGTAGTCCTGGAAGTCCCGCGCATTACGATGATCGGTCATTTGCAAATGTATATAGAGAATCATCGAGGAGTCTTGCATTTTAGCGAAAAAGAACTTCGTCTGTTGTTGACGAACGGACAAATGATTGTGTCAGGTGAACAGCTTGTCATCCGAGCGATTTTGCCTGAGGAGGTTCTGTTAGAAGGTAGAATCGGTGGCGTGAAATTTTTGGAGACGGGACCACAAAGCTCATAATTTTTGTCAGAGGTAGGGGGCGGCACGTATGCGGAATGGAATCAAGGAGTGGGTGGATGGACATGTAACCATTACCGTTCGGGGGAAGCGGTTTGAGCGGATGCTAAATATGGCCGTACGGGATGGAATTCGAATCTGGAATATTCGCAGGGTAGGAGAAGAGGTGACTCGCTGCGATATTTTGATTCGAGATTATTTTCGTTTGCGGCCACTTTTAAAAGAGACAGGCTGTCGTAGTCACGTCGAGGCAAGAGACGGGCTGCCTTTCTGGCTACTGCGTATGCGCAGACGATCTGGATTGGCAATTGGGGCTGCTCTTTTTTTCATCGGATTGTACATGCTCTCCTCTTTTGTCTGGAGTGTTGAAGTGAGTGGGACAAAAATGGTTGATCCACGACGAGTGATTCAAGCTGCTGAACAAGTGGGGATTAAAGAAGGGGCATGGAAGGTCAAACTAAAAGAACCGTTGGTTTTGCAAAAAGAGCTGTTGAGTCTGCTGCCTGAAGCGTCCTGGGTTGGAATTGAGATTCAAGGAACCAAGGTCATGCTTCAAGTGGTTGAAAAAGATGCTCCCGTAAAGCCGCTTGCAACAGGTCCCCGCCATCTTGTAGCGAAAAAGAGGGCGGTTGTCCATAAAATTCTCCCGGAGGTTGGTCGCAGCCAGGTTGTGAGCAATCAATTGGTAGAAAAAGGCCAAGTGCTCATTTCTGGGATCATTGGCAACGACGCACGCCAACAAGCCGTATCAGCGCGAGGCAAGGTGCAAGGGGAAGTGTGGTATATGAGCAACACATCGGTTCCGCTAAAACAAACGACGCACCGTCTGACAGGAGAAAAGCTGGAGCATCAATACCTGCTGGTAGGCCCTTATGCAATATACGTGTGGCCATTTGAGAAGCAGTCCTTTGCACAAGCAGAAATTGCAGAACAACGGTTTTTACCCTCGTATGCGGGATATACCTCACCGCTTGGCTGGAAGACAGTAACGTACGCGCAAACAGAACCCGCTCAAACAGAATTGAGCGTGGCGGAAGCGACGGAACTGGCAAAAAAATTCGCCAGGGAGGATATCTTGCAAAAAGCTGGGAAAGATGCGTTCATTCAGGACGAAAAAGTTTTGCACGTCACAACAGAGAATGGTAAAGTTTACGTAAGCATTCATTTTTCCGTCATTGAAGATATTGCCATTGAACAACCTCTCGTGGGCCAGTGAGGGACGGCAAGCAAATGACGCATTGCTGATTACCGTTGCAAGGAGATGGAAGCCTGTTGCACGTACAAGATGAGGTAAGAATCCCGTTTTCAGACGCATCTGAGGCCTTGCTGTTGTTCGGACCACATGACGCGTACCTAACACTGATCGAGCAAAGAAGTTCCGCCAAAATTATGACCCGAGAAGGCGAACTGGTTATTAGCGGGGATAAGCCGGAAGTGGACAAACTGACAGAGTTGATTGATATTCTGTTGCAGTTGATTCGCAGAGGGATTGCCCTGTCCGAACGAGATATCTCGTATGCGATGTCGTTGATTGAACGGGGAGAAGGTGCCCAGTTGCTCGATGTGTATGATGAAGAAGTCGCTCGTACCCAACGTGGCAAACTAATCAGGGCAAAGACTTTGGGCCAGCGTCATTACTTGTCTGCGATCAAGAAGCATGACATTGTGTTTGGAATTGGACCAGCTGGTACCGGAAAAACGTATTTGGCTGTTGTCACAGCAGTAAATGCGTTGAAAAATGCGCGCGTCAAACGGATCGTTCTTACCAGACCGGCCGTAGAAGCGGGAGAGAGCCTTGGATTTTTGCCAGGAGATTTGCAGGAAAAAGTAGACCCTTACCTGCGTCCGCTCTATGATGCCTTGTACGACATGCTGGGCAATGAACAAGTCGCCAAAATGATGGAACGCGGACTCATTGAGGTTGCACCTTTGGCGTACATGCGTGGTCGTACGCTCGAAGATTCGTTTGTCATTTTGGATGAAGCCCAGAACACGACTCCCGAGCAAATGAAAATGTTTTTGACCCGACTTGGTTTTGGTTCCAAAATGGTCATTACGGGTGATGTGACCCAGGTGGATTTGCCAAAAGGCAAGAAATCTGGATTGCGCGAAGCACAGCGCATCCTAAATCCGATTTCTGATGTAGCCTTTATTCATTTCCAAGAGGGAGACGTCGTTCGCCACAGTCTGGTACAAAAAATCATCGCTGCCTATGCCAAGGAAGAAGTAGATCATGGCTATTGATAAATAGCATCACAAAAAGGAGATCGTTTACCTGTGTTATCTGTAGAAATCCTTCATGAAGAAATCGAACCAATCGATGAGAATTTGCAAAACCTGCTTGTCCGTTGCCTGGAAGCAGCGGCACAGCTGGAAGACGTACAAGGAGAAGTAGTTGTCACGCTGGTGAACAACGAGCGCATCCACGAGCTGAATCGCGACTATCGTGGCGTTGATCGGCCTACAGATGTTCTGTCCTTTGCGATGAACGAGCCAGGTGAAGGGGAAATGGAAATCTTTATCGATGAGGATGAGGCCGGCGAGTTTCCGAATATGCTTGGAGATATCATCATCTCGGTGCCAAAAGCACATGAGCAGGCCGAAGACTATGGCCATTCATTCGAACGCGAACTCGGATTTCTCACGGTTCATGGTTTTCTTCACCTACTGGGCTATGATCATGGAACACCAGAAGAAGAGAAGGAAATGTTTTCACGTCAAGAAAAGGTGCTGGAACAAATCGGCTTGACGAGGTAGGAGATTACGTTGAAGGAATGGCGGCGATTGACTCGCAGCTTCACCTACGCTCTGCAAGGAATTTCCTATACCGTACGGACACAGCGAAACATGCAAATCCACGTAGCCGCTGCTATCATGGTACTGGTGGCAGCGTGGTGGCTGCAGATACCCCGCAGCGATGTTTTGCTGGTCCTTTTTTCTATCGGTCTGGTCACATCCCTTGAGCTGGTTAATACCGCGATCGAAGCAGTCGTTGATTTAGCTTCCCCGGAATGGCATGCCAAGGCGAAGATTGCCAAAGATGTGGGAGCAGGAGCTGTACTTATGGCGGCGATCCTCTCTATTATCATCGGTGTCCTCGTGTTTGGACAGCCACTGTTGCAAAAAGTATGGGGATAGTTTTTACTAGTAGAGAAGAAGAAATTTTTTCATAAGCCAAATGAAGTACCGGACGGGTCATTCCAGTTGACCATTCAGTCTGGTTTCTTCGTGTCTCTTTGGACACATTTTGTTGTGAAATGATGTTAAAGACCAATCATATGAGGAATGATGAGAATGGATAAACAAGCATTATTAGCACAAGCAATCGAAGCCAGAAAGCTCGCTTATGTTCCGTACTCCAAGTTTCAGGTAGGAGCAGCTCTGTTAGCTGAGAGTGGCAAAGTTTACTTGGGAGGTAATATTGAAAATGCGGCGTACTCGCTGTGTAACTGCGCAGAGCGTACGGCTCTTTTTAAAGCGTACTCGGAAGGCGATAAGACTTACAAGGCATTAGCCGTCGCTGCCGATACGCCGCAAGCTGTATCACCGTGCGGGGCTTGCCGACAAGTCATAGCAGAACTTTGCCCGCCGGACATGCCTGTATTTTTGACGAATCTCAAAGGCGACATTTGGGAAACGACAGTATCTGCCCTGCTGCCAGGCGCATTCACCAAGGAGGATTTACGTGGATAATCGCAAGACCAAGCAATCGTTTAAATCGGGGTTTGTCTCCATTGTGGGACGTCCAAATGTTGGGAAATCAACACTGTTGAATCATATTGTGGGACATAAAATCGCGATCATGTCGAATAAGCCGCAAACCACACGTAACAAAATTACGGCTGTGCATACGACGGAAGAGGGACAAATTATTTTCTTGGATACACCGGGGATTCACAAGCCTCAATCCAAACTCGGAAACTACATGGTTTCGGTTGCCGAAAATACATTGAACGAAGTAGACCTCGTTTTGTTTGTTGTCGATGCAACAGAAAAACGCGGAGCCGGGGACGACTACATCATCGAGCGGTTGAAGCAAGTCAAAACTCCAGTATTTTTGGTCATCAACAAAATTGACAAAGTGCACCCGGAAGCACTGCTGCCGATTATTGACGATTACCGCAAATTGTATGATTTCAAGCAAATTGTTCCAATCTCTGCACTGGAAGGTAACAATACCGGATCATTGCAGCAGGCTATTTTGGGTGAAATGGAAGAAGGCCCAATGTATTACCCTGCAGATCAGGTGACAGACCATCCGGAACGCTTTGTTGCAGCCGAGTTGATTCGGGAAAAGGTTCTGCATTTGACGAGAGAAGAAGTACCTCACTCCATCGCTGTCGTCATTGAAGAGATGAAGCGGGGCGAAAATGGCAAAACGCTTTACATTTATGCGGCCATTTACGTAGAGCGGGATTCCCAGCGCGGTATTTTGATCGGACAAAAAGGCCAGATGCTTAAAGAAATCGGTCAACGCGCGCGCAAGGATATCGAGAGGCTGATGGGGGACCAAGTATTTTTGGAGCTCTGGATCAAAGTGAAAAAGGATTGGCGCAATCAAGACCGGATGCTGCGTAACTTCGGTTTCTACAACGAGCAATAATATTCCCATCGCGATGTGTTAATTTTTCCAAGGCATAGAATAACGGGCAAAGGTGATTCTAAGAAGGAAGTGGATAGACCCGATATAGGAAAGGATGATGCTCCTTGCTTCGTGACTTTTCTTGGAGAGTTTTCGCTTCAACCGGTGACATCCATGCTTACCTTCTCTACCGTGATCACCATCAAACGGATGTTTCCAGCGAGGAAACCTCGTTTGATCTCGCCCAGGAAGAATTGGGTGACACGCAGGCATGCTTGTAAAGTGGGAAGGGATTGTCATTCGCAGTGTGGACTATGGTGAGTCCAGCAAAGTGGTGACATTGTTTACACGGGAGAACGGCAAATTAGGCGTGATGGCCCGTGGTGCCAAAAAGACCAAAAGCCGTCTTGCCGCCGTCTCCCAGTTGTTTTCGCATAGTTATTATCTATGCAAGACAGGACCCGGTACGGGAATGCCCGATCTCTCTCAGGGAGATATGCTTGATTCGTTCCGGGATATGCGGCAAAGCCTAACTGCTACGGCTTATGCCGCTTACATAGCAGAACTTTTGGATCGATTGACGCAGGAAAGGGAACCGAATCCCTACTTGTTTCAGCTTCTTCTTCATACGTTCCGCCACTTGGATGAAGGACGAGATGCTGAGATCCTGTGTCGTATTTTTGAGACCAAGATGCTAATTGTGGCGGGAATCTCCCCACAACTCACGGCATGTGTAAACTGTGGCGAACAGCGTGAGCCCTATGCTATCAGTGTAGGACAGGGTGGACTGTTGTGCCCAGTTTGCCAGCCTTCCGATCCGTATGCTATGGCGGTTACACCCTCGACCTGGAAGCTGTTACGGCTGTTCCAGGTATTTGATTTGGAGCGGCTTGGTGACATTGAAGTAAAACCGGCAACACGCAACCAGCTCAAGCATGTACTGCGGAGCTTCATGGACGAGTATCTGGATATCAGGCTGAAAAGTCGAGCATTTCTGGAACAACTGGAGCGTATGGAAAGAATGACGCAATCCGATCAGGACTAATTGACATACGAATTTGTTTTCGTTATGATAAGAACCAAACTTGTATACCGAATGTTGCCATGAAGGAAAAGAGTAGTCGGCCACTGGCTGTGAATAGCGAATCGGGGATAGTGTGAGCCCGGTCACCATGCTGATGAAGGGCGTTCTGGAGCAATTTGATTGTAAGGTGGGCGAAGAAGTCATTCGCCAAGTAGGGTGGAACCGCGAGAATCCTCTCGTCCCTACACTGTCGCATTAGGCAGTGTAGAGGCGGGAGGTTTTTTTAGTTTCGACGTAAAGCCAAGTTCTAATAAGTTTAGAGGAGGAAAAAGCATGAAAATGACATTTCAAGACATCATTTTGACGCTGCAAAACTTTTGGGCAAAGCAAAACTGTCTCATTGTCCAGCCGTATGACGTTGAAAAAGGGGCAGGTACGCTAAACCCGATGACCTTCCTTCGTTCCATTGGTCCTGAGCCGTGGAATGTGGCATATGTAGAGCCTTCCCGTCGCCCGGCAGACGGACGTTATGGGGAAAACCCGAACCGTTTGTATCAGCATCACCAGTTCCAAGTGATCATGAAGCCATCGCCGGACAACATTCAGGAGCTGTACCTGGAGAGCTTGCGCGAACTCGGAATCGAGCCGCTGGAGCATGATATCCGATTTGTAGAGGACAACTGGGAGCACCCAGGGCTTGGCGCATGGGGCTTAGGCTGGGAAGTTTGGCTGGACGGAATGGAGATTACACAGTTCACGTACTTCCAGCAGGTGGGCGGTCTTGAATGTAAACCAGTGGCAGTCGAGCTGACTTACGGACTGGAGCGTTTGGCTTCCTATATTCAGGAAAAAGAAAATGTGTTCGATCTGGAATGGTGCAACGGGTACACATACGGAGATGTATTCCTGCAACCAGAATACGAGCATTCCAAATACACATTCGAGCTGTCTGATGTCGACATGCTGTTCTCTCTCTACAATACGTATGAGGCAGAAGCAAAGAGATTAATGGCGGAGCGACTGGTTTACCCAGCTTATGACTACGTGCTGAAATGCTCCCACACCTTCAACTTGCTTGATGCGCGTGGAGCCATCAGTGTGACGGAGCGTACAGGCTACATCGCTCGAGTACGCAATCTGTCTCGTGAAGTCGCACAAACCTACTATAAAGAGCGTGAGCGCCTAGGTTTCCCGCTTTTGCAAAAAGGCAACGCCGTCGCTGCGGATCAAGTGAATCAGGTGAAGGGAGAGGATACAAATGAGTAAGCGCGATCTACTCGTAGAGGTTGGTTTGGAAGAAATGCCTGCTCGTTTTGTCGCACAGGCAGCGGCACAATTCAAGGAAAAAGTAGAAAAGTGGCTGACTGCTGAGCGCGTGCCGTTTGATCAAATTACGGCATTAGAAACACCTCGTCGTTTTGCCCTGTTGATCAATGGACTGGCAGAAAAGCAGCCTGATCGCAATGATGAAGCGAAAGGCCCTGCACGCAAAATTGCTCAAGATGAAGCGGGTAACTGGTCCAAGGCAGCACTCGGATTTGCACGAAGCAACAATGTTGAGCCAGACCAACTGTATTATAAAGAAGTAAACGGGATCGAGTATGTGCATGCTCGCAAATCCGAAGCGGGAAAACCGACTACCGAGCTTTTGCCGCAACTGGATGAAGTGATCACCGGAATGAGCTTCCCGAAAAACATGCGCTGGGGCGCACGCGAATTGAAATACGTTCGTCCTATTCGTTGGCTGGTTGCTTTGTTCGGCGATGAATTGATCGATCTGGAGATTGCAGGCGTAACAAGCGGGCGCGTTTCTCGTGGACACCGCTTCTTGGGAACAGAGGTTACATTCAATCACCCAAGCGAATATGTGAGCAAGCTAGCTGAGCAATATGTCATGGTGAATCCTGATGAGCGCAGAGCAGCAATTGTCGAACAGATTCATCGCTTGGAGAAGGAAAATGGCTGGACGATTCCAATGGACGAAGGTCTTTTGGATGAGGTAGTCCATCTTGTAGAATATCCAACCGCCCTTTACGGTACATTCGAGCAAGAATTCCTTTCCATTCCACGTGAGGTTTTGGTTACCTCCATGCGGGAGCACCAGCGTTATTTCCCTGTTGAAAACGCACAGGGTCAATTGCTGAATCATTTTGTGACTGTGCGTAACGGTGACAGCCGCGCTCTGGAAAACGTAGCGAAAGGGAATGAAAAAGTTCTTCGCGCACGCCTGTCTGATGCTCGTTTCTTCTACGTGGAGGACCAAAAGCGGTCCATTGAGAGCTGCCTGAAACGTTTGGAGACAATCGTTTACCATGAAGAGCTGGGAACAATCGGCGATAAAGTTCGCCGTGTACGCAAAACAGCTGGGCAAATTGCAAACAAGCTGGGTGTGAGCGCGGAAGAAACCAAACAAGTAGACCGCATTGCAGAAATCGCAAAATTTGACCTCGTTACCAACATGGTAGGCGAATTCCCTGAACTGCAAGGGATTATGGGGGAAGATTACGCGCGCAAAGCGGGTGAGTCCGACCTCGTCGCAAGCGGCGTATTCGAGCATTACCTCCCGCGTTTTGCAGGGGACAAAATGCCTTCTTCCCCCCAAGGTGCTATTGTCAGCCTGTCTGACAAGATGGACACGATCGTAGGCTGCTTCTCGATCGGCATTGTGCCTACTGGCTCACAGGATCCGTATGGTCTGCGCCGTATGGCAGCGGGGATCGTTTCTATTTTGGTGGAGCGCGACTGGCAAATTTCTCTTGCCGATCTGTGGGATGCCGCAATGGAAGGCTATGTAGCGCAAGGCGTAGACAAAAGAGCCGCAGAAGACGTGAAAAAAGACCTGGTAGACTTCTTCGCACTCCGTCTGAAAAATGTCTTGCAGGATCATGGCGTTCGCTACGATGTCATCGACGCCGTTCTTGCTGCTGACCTGACACTGGTTCCAGAAGTCCTGGCAAAAGCAAAAGCACTGATGGGAGCCGTACAAACAGAAGAATTCAAGCTGATTGTGGAGCAGTTTAACCGGGTAAACAATCTGGCACAAAAAGCGGAAGCAGACCAAGTCAGCGAGGCTTTGTTCGCAGAAGATGTGGAACGTGCACTGTATCAGGCATTCCAAGCTGTTCAAAAGGACGTAGAAGGTCTGAAGGATCAAGAGAAGGTGCTCGCAACCTTGTCAACCCTGCGTCAGCCGATCAACGCTTTCTTTGATAAGGTAATGGTCATGGCAGAAGATCAGGCTGTTCGCGCGAATCGTCTGGGGCTTCTCTTGCAGCTTTCTCGTGTGCTTTATCGCTACGCAGATTTTTCCAAAATTGTCTTCGCATAAACAAAATAAAACCGGTGCCTTCGTCTGAAAATCAGGCGGGGGCACCTTTTTTCCCCGTGAAAGAAGGAATATCCCGTCGAATAGAGTAATACTAGGAAGAGGTAAAGACAGAACCGGGGTGATTGGTCATCGAGCTTACCAAACGACAAGAGCACATCTTACAGATAGTGAAGGATGACGGACCGATAACAGGAGAGCATATCGCGGAGCGACTGAATTTGACTCGCGCGACGTTGCGCCCTGATTTATCCATCCTCACAATGTCAGGATATCTAGAAGCCAGACCTCGGGTCGGGTATTTTTATGCCGGCAGACCCGCAAGCTCAGTCATAAGTGAACGGCTTCACAAGCTTCTCGTCAATGACTACAAGGCGGTGCCGATCGTGGTATCCGAATCCGCCTCGGCATACGACGCCATCGTTACCCTCTTTTTGGAGGATGTTGGCACGTTATTCGTCGTCAATCAAAAAGGATATTTGGCTGGCGTGATCTCACGAAAAGACCTCCTGCGGGCTTCTCTAGGCAATAAGACGTTGGAGGATGTGCCGGTCAGCATTATCATGTCTAGGATGCCGAATATCATTACATGCGCACCTGATGAGTCCTTGTACACAGCCGCCAAAAAGCTGATTGATTTTCAGATCGATTCTCTGCCTGTAGTAAGGCCTGGCGAGGAAGATCCGAAGCAAATGGAGCTGTTGGGGCGCGTCACCAAGACGACGATCGCGAAAGCATTTGTAGAATTGGGTAGCGAACCGAAAGTGTAGGAGGAGAAGCGATGCAAGGTAATCAGCAAGGACAGCTCATCTATGTAGTCTCAGACTCCATCGGCGAAACGGCCGAACTTGTCGTTCGCGCAGGAGCTAGTCAGTTTGATCGTTTTTTGTTTGACGTACAAAAGTATCCGTATATAGAAGACAAGGAATCCATTGACGAAATTATTGCTTCGGCAAAAGAATCGCGGGCAATGATCGTGTTCACTCTGGTCATTCCGGAGTTGAATGCGTATATTACACAACAAGCTGCTCTTCACGGGATTCCAGCTCTTGATGTAATGGGGCCTCTAATGAATACATTACAGGGTATGTTGAAAGAGCCGCCAACAGGAAAACCGGGCTTAGTACGCCGACTGGATGAAGAGTATTTCCGCAAAGTAGACGCCATCGAGTTTGCCGTCAAATACGACGATGGACGGGACCCACGCGGCCTGTTGCGAGCAGATGTCGTTTTGATTGGCGTTTCGCGTACTTCCAAGACGCCTCTTTCCATGTATTTGGCTAACAAGCGACTTAAGGTTGCCAATGTTCCGCTTGTCCCGGAGGTAGAGCCACCAGAAGAATTGTTCCAATTGCCAATAGAACGCTGTATTGGGCTTACCATCAATCCGGAGCAACTGAACGGAATTCGGACTGAGCGTTTGAAGGCGCTGGGCTTGACTGCACAAGCGAACTACGCCAATCTCGAACGGATTGCAGAAGAACTGGCATATTCCAAGCGCATTATTGAGCGCCTCGGATGTACAGTTATCGATGTATCCAACAAGGCAGTGGAAGAAACGGCAAACATCATTTTGGAGATGATTCGAAAAAATAATCTCCGTAATGAAAGGAAATAGGCCGAAAGAAGGATTTTGACGTTTTTTGTAGAAAATCAATTAGCCGAGGTACTTATCATACTGAGTTTCTCAGCGTTTATTGCACTTAGAAATGTGGAAAAGTAGAAAAGAAGAAAAGAAGTTTGATGCAAAGAAGGAAATTGACGAATTTTGACGAACTAAATATTCTCACGTGCAATTCTCCTTATAAAGGTGGAAAGACATGACTGGTCCCACTTCAGATGAATTTGTAAATCAAGTGCGTGCCGCTGTCGACATCGTAGACGTTGTAGGAGAGTACGTTCAACTGAGAAAAAGCGGTCGTGCCTTTCTCGGTCTATGTCCGTTTCACTCTGAAAAGAGCCCTTCCTTCAACGTAAATGCAGAGCGACAGTTTTTTCATTGCTTTGGCTGTGGAGCAGGTGGGGATATCTTTTCCTTTTTAATGAAACTGGAGCAATTGACTTTTCCAGAGGCACTGCACAAATTGGCGGAGCGTGCCGGGATAGCTGTGCCCCAGCCGCAGCAAGTAGAGGACTCACCTGAAAAACGGATGAAGCATGCGATGCAGGAAGCGCATACGTTCGTTTCACGCCTCTACCACTACGTGCTTACGAAAACCCCTTATGGCACAGAAGCGATGAAGTATCTCGCAAAGCGCGGAATGTCTGAGGCGACAATAGCCGAATACCAAATCGGATTCGCTCCGGATTCCTGGGATTTCGTAACGCAACAGTTAGCAAAGCGGGGATTTTTACAGGAATTGATGGTGGATGCAGGGCTATTGGCCAGGAGCGATGCAGGAAAAGTCTTTGATCGCTTTCGAGGTCGTATCATGTTTCCGATCCAGGATTCCCAAGGTAACGTCATCGGATTTGGTGGGCGTTTACTGCAAGGATCGAAGCCCAATTCCAACCAAAAGTCTCAACCCAAGTATCTGAATAGCCCGGAAAGCCTTTTGTTCAACAAAAGCGCTACGCTGTTTAATCTTCATCGTGCGCGCCCCATTATTAGAAAGAGAAAAGAGGCGCTGTTGTTTGAAGGATATGTCGATGTCATATCGGCATGGCAGGCGGGTTTTATGCAAGGTATTGCCACTTTGGGAACAGCCTTGACGGAGCAGCAGGCCAGAATTCTTCGTCGTAATACGGAGTCAGTTGTACTCTGTTATGACGGAGATGCTGCAGGACAAGAAGCAACGAGCAAAGCGATTCACGTTTTGCAGCAAGCCGGTTTGATCGTTCGAGTCGCTCCACTTCCACAAGGAGTGGACCCGGATGATTACATCCGCCAACATGGGGCTGAAGCATTTTCCCAGCAGGTATTGTTACAGGCGATGCCAATTACGGCTTTCCGTCTGAAACATTTACGCAGCCAGTTCGTAATAAAAGATGAGACGGACAAAGCTCGCTTAATCGCGAAGGCGGTCGAGATCATCAACGAGCTCGGCAGCCCGGTGGAACGGGACATGTATCAACGGCAATTGGCAGAAGAATACTCCCTGACTCTCGGTGATCTCAAGTGGGAGTCCAAACGCGCATACAATCAGCAAAAAAGTGAGCGCCAAAGGGATAAAGTGACGCCAGCATGGAATAATAGTATAAATAATGGCAAAGTTACGCTCGCGAAAACACTGCCACCCGCTTATCACACGGCTGAGCGCATGCTGCTTTACTACATGATGCGGAATGAAGAAATAGCCGCCCGCGTCCAACAGGAATGCAGCGCCCACTTTCAGGTGGATGAACACGATGCGTTGGCTGCCTACCTGTACGCCTACTATGCAGAGGGAAACCCGGAAGACCCTGGAAAGTTTATACATTATGTGCAAGACGATTTGTTAAAGCAATTAGCCTCGGGATTGGCCATGATGGAGTGCAACAACGACGTATCTGAATTAGAGATCGGTGACTACATCAAACAAGTGAATAACTACCCGAAGCGTGCCGAGTTGGAACGATTGCGCGATGAGCAGCGGAGCTTACACCTCCAAGCGGCCGCAGCGGACAGCGAGGATGCGCGCAAACAACTTGAACTTCAAGCAGCCGTTACAGGGATGAAGATTCTTGAATTGGAAAATGCTTTAAAAGAAGGGTAGCTTCAGATCATTCCCGGGGAAGGAGGGAAAGTAGATGAACAAGCAAAATATCACTTCCGACATGGAAGCAATGTCCATCGAACAAGTGAAGGAACAGTTGGTCGAATTAGGTAAGAAACGCGGCGCACTGTCGTATAAGGAGATTACTGCTCGTCTCGCAGGTTTTGAGCAGGATTCTGATCAAATGGATGAGTTTTTTGAATATCTTGGTGATCAAGGCATTGAAATTAACAACAATGAGAATGAAGATGACGACGATGAAGTCGATCAAATGATCAGCAAGGACGAGGACAACGAAGAATTCGATTATGACGATCTCTCCGTTCCGCCTGGAATCAAGATCAATGACCCTGTACGGATGTATCTGAAGGAAATTGGTCGAGTTCCTCTGCTCTCCGCAGAAGAGGAGATTAAACTGGCACAGCGAATTGAACAAGGTGATGAGGAAGCAAAAAGACGTCTGGCTGAGGCGAACTTGCGATTGGTGGTATCGATTGCGAAGCGTTATGTAGGACGCGGCATGCTATTCCTCGACTTGATTCAAGAAGGGAACATGGGTCTGATTAAAGCGGTGGAAAAGTTTGACTATCGCAAGGGCTACAAGTTCAGTACGTATGCAACTTGGTGGATTCGCCAAGCGATTACCCGTGCAATTGCAGACCAGGCTAGAACAATCCGGATTCCGGTTCATATGGTGGAAACAATCAATAAGTTAATCCGCGTTTCCCGCCAGCTTCTCCAAGAGCTAGGTCGTGAGCCTATGCCAGAAGAAATCGCTGAAAAAATGGATCTCACTCCAGAAAAAGTTCGGGAAATCATGAAGATTGCCCAAGAACCAGTGTCCCTGGAGACTCCAATTGGGGAAGAAGACGATTCCCACTTAGGTGATTTCATTGAGGATCAGGATGCATTGGAGCCATCTGATGCAGCTGCTTATGAACTTTTGAAAGAACAGTTGGAAGACGTTTTGGATACATTAACAGACCGGGAAGAAAACGTACTGCGTCTACGTTTTGGATTAGATGACGGACGTACACGGACGTTAGAAGAAGTAGGTAAAGTGTTTGGCGTAACCCGTGAACGGATTCGTCAGATCGAAGCCAAAGCTCTTCGCAAATTGCGTCATCCGAGTAGAAGTAAACGCTTAAAAGATTTCTTGGAATAACCGATATAAGAAGTATGTGGCCTACGTTAGCCGACGTAGGCTTTTCTTATTCTTGAAGGTAAGCATTTTTTGCCGTAGTTAGGAGGGGCCGCGTTGGACGACCAGCGCAAGCGCACGATCATCGCCGAAATTGAAAACTGGCGGCGCAACCATTTACTGCCTGAACATTACTGCATCTTCTTGTTAAATCTATATACAGAAGGGGATCGGCCAAATACACCGGCGTCCGCAGGCGGGAATGAGCGAGTGGAAACGGCACCGGGTGTGCTGTCAGGAAAAGGCAATTCATCTTCATCAGTCAAGAATACATATGCACCTAGAACTGTCTCTCCAGTGACGGGGAAAATGGTAGTGGCATGGCTCCTTGGTGCCTTTGTCATTGCTGGTTTGATCTTACTTGCTTTTCATTTTAACCGTTTTCAAACCCCAATGCAAATTACCATCTTTGCCTGTTTCGCTCTTGTTTTCTATATTCTGGGATTCGCTTATCGGAGATCGTCCCCGCCATTGACGCATTTATTCTTGGCTTTGTCTTTTGTGATCTTGATAGCGGGAGGCGTTTACTGCATCCAAAAATTGGATGGAAACTTGCCGTTTGTCCTGTTTTATTTAGGCTTCGTTTGCATGCTATTGTGCATCAGCGCAATTGTTTTCGGTTATGCTTATTTGCTTTATGCAGGGTTGCTCGGATTGGCCATCTTGTATGGCATTACAACCGTTTATCGGGTAGAGATGGATTATACATGGTGGACTTCGGAGTTGTACTGGGTTCCACTGGCGTGCTTACTCACAGGTATGGGCTTCTTGATGAACAAGGCTAATACGAAATGGGCGGGAGTATTTGCCGTATGCGGACTTGCCTTTTTCTTTGGTGCAGAGATACAGGCTCTGTATATTCCAGCAGCGAAGCGGGATATGATTCAATTGCTTTTATTCATTAAGGTGTTCATGGTGTCAGCTTTGTTCTTCTTCACGCGTGGATACTGGTATGCGTGGTTGCGACTGTAGGACTATGGCTGACTTCTCGTTTTCCTCTCCCAGCTTATCTGTTACAATTTCAGAAGAGAGTAAACGAGGTGAATAAATGGACAACAAGTGGAAGGTCTTATTCGGTATTTTGCTGGCGGCTATTTTTCTGGGTGGAGAAACAGCAGCAAAGCTTACAGGAGTAAATACATACAGCATCGGATACATAGCAGCCTCCGTATCTTTTTTGGGAGCAATTTTATTGGGAGCACGCCGATCATAGGCGTGTGTTTTTTTTTTGAGAAATTCCCACATGAATCCAAATCGTGGTGTATAATGGTAAGAGTATTCTGAACAAACGCTCAGTCAAAATTGTGTGTTTCTTGATAGTTCTTTACTAAAGCGTTTTCAAGGGGGCGACGATTATGAACTTCGATTTGACTTCAGAACAACAAATGTTGAAAAAAATGATACGCGAATTCGCTGATGAGGTAGTAGCGCCAGGAGCAGATGAACGCGATCAAACCAAACAATTCCCTGTCGAAATATTCAAGCAGATGAGTGAGCTGAACTTGATGGGTCTTCCCTTCTCTGAGAAATACGGGGGTGCGGGAGCCGATTCCACGAGTTTTGCGATTGTTGTAGAAGAGCTTAGTCGTGCGTGCGGCTCTACAGGAATCACGTATTCGGCGCATATTTCGTTAGGTGGCGCTCCATTGGCTTTGTTTGGCACGGAAGAGCAAAAGCTGAACTATTTAAGCAAAATCTGTTCGGGCGAAAGCTTTGGCGCGTTTGGCTTGACGGAACCGAATGCAGGATCTGACGCAGGAGGTACGAGAACAAATGCGGTCTTGGCTGACAGGGAGTGGACAATTAACGGCTCCAAATGCTTCATTACCAATGCTTCCTATGCCTCGTTTCTCGCCTTGACTGCTGTCACTGACAAAGAGCAGGGCTCACGCGGTATTACTGCTTTTATCGTTCCGACAGATGCGCCTGGCTTTCAAGTGCTGGCGAACTATGAAAAGCTCGGCTTGCACAGCTCTAATACGACCGAGCTCGTGCTTGAAAATGTCCGGGTGCCAGAGGAAAACATCCTTGGGAAGAGGGGCGAAGGCTTCAAGCAGTTCCTCATTACACTTGATGGTGGGCGAATCGGGATAGGCGCTATGGCTGTAGGAATTGCACAGGCTGCCTACGACAAGGCATTGCAATACTCCAAGCAGCGAACGGCTTTTGGTAATTCTTTGAGTCATTTTCAAGCGATCCAGCACAAGCTGGCGGATATGGCGATGCAAATAGAGCTAGCGAGAACGATGGTGTATAAAGCAGCTTGGCTGAAGGATCATGGCCGCAAATTTACGAAAGAAGCAGCAATGGCAAAATTGTATGCTTCGGAGATTGCCATGTCTGCTACTCATCAGGCTATTCAGATTCACGGTGGCTATGGTTATATGCGGGAGTATCAGGTGGAACGATTTTTCCGCGATGCCCGGCTGTTAGAGATCGGCGAGGGGACTTCAGAGATTTTACGTAATGTCATCGCAAGAGAAATCGGGTGCTAGCCTTTCCTTGTTTACAATGAAAGAGCATGACTGCCAGCGAAAACTGACAGCCATGGCTCTTTTTTTGTTTCTTATTTTTTTATTGATCGCCAGGTTGTACAGTTGGGAATCCAAAGCCACTAGCGATATCGTCACCTACAGCAGCGTTTGAGCCACCTTTGATGTCATTTCCTGTCGCACGTTTTTGCAATTCTACGCGAACATCTTGATTGCTCCAAGATGGATTGGATGCCCAGATTTTTGCAGCCAAACCTGAAATGTGTGGTGTTGCCATGGAGGTTCCGCTAATGGAGTTATAGCCTCCGTTATTCCATGTAGACTGAATAGCGCGTCCTGGTGCTGATACTTCCACATCGCGCTCTTGAATCACGTAGTCTCCCGCTTGCCCGCTCTGACCACGAGAAGAGAAGTCAGCCACACGGTAGGTACCGTTTTGTTGAACATTCTCTAACGCTGCTACGGCTACTGCATCCACTAATGCCCCAGGGTAGCCAATGCTATTCACTGTTGGTCCAGAGTTACCTGCTGCCGCCACGACTAATACTCCGTTTTGGTTTGCATACGTGATGGCACTTTCCATAAGGGTACTCTTTCTGCTAGAGCCAAGGGACATAGAGATGATCGTTTTCACGCCTAATTGAGCGGACTGGTCAGCAGCGTAACGAATTGCATAGGCAATGTCATCCTCATAGCCGGAGCCTGAGTCATCCAATACTTTATATGCCCATAGCTTTGCATCTGGTGCTACACCATAAATGCCTGCGCCACCGCCGCCATCAGCGAGAACAGTTCCAGCGACGTGTGTTCCATGACCATGCGCATCATTGCAAGCACCGGTAACAACAGGAGAAGCTTGCGTGAAATCGTTGCACTGCTCTGCGTTAGCGGTTAGGTCCGGGTGCTGCGTGAACACGCCAGTATCCAGGACTGCAACACGAACATCTGCACCTCCAGTCGTAGCGGAGAGGGACTGGTTCTTATAGATCGCTTTAATTCCCCACGGAACGACTGCCGCAGGAGAGAACTCTGGCTCGCTTGCCTGATCTTCTTCTATATACTCAGCGATCTTTAATTTTTTCAACACGGTAATTTTTACATTGGGATCGCTTTTTAGTTGGTTAAGTTGATCACTATTTACATCAAGGGAGAAGCCTTCTTCACCAAAATCATGGCGTACGTCCAATGGTTCAGCAAAATAACCAGTTCTCACATCCGAATCTGACTGAATTAATACCCGTGCAGTACCAAGTTCACTGAATTCGCTGTTTGAATCATTACTGGCTGCCCCCACACCTGTGAAGACACTCATCACTAGCGTCGAAGAGAGTAAACCCATTGCCCACCACTTGCCGGTTCTTTTTTTCAAACTGTTCTCCTCCTTGAAAGTTATTTAGTCTGTGTAGTTCATGATGTGCATGGCGTTAATATACATATCTGTAAAAAATTTGTAAATATTTATTTATTAAAATAAAGTTCACAATTTGGTAAAAATTAAGTTAAATTACATAAAATAACAATAATATCGTCATGTTTAAAAACTTTCCTTGTTATTCCGAACATTACATCCAACAGAATGGCCACCTGTAAGCCTCCCGACTACTAGCCAAGACTCCCCTCTTCGTTGCCTTGTCCCTGCTGGGTGCAACAGCGAGGATTTTGTCATTCTTTGCTGATCATCTGTTAGGGAATTAGCATTTCGCAATTGCTGCCAAATAGGGTAGAATAGAGGCAACGGAAGGTGAATATACAGATGACATCAGTATCAATATCTAAGCGGCTACAAACGATTGCCCGCTATTGTCCACAAGGAGCCCGCGTCGCCGACATCGGGTCGGATCATGCGTTGTTGGCTTCTTATTTGCTTGTAAAAGGAATTGCTTCGTTCGTGATCGCAGGCGAATTGAATGAAGGGCCTTTTCAAGCGGCACAAAAACAAATACATACATTGCAGGTGAAAGATCGCGCTTCGGTGCGAAAAGGAAACGGGCTCGCGGTATTACATCCTGGCGAAGCAGATGTGATCTGCGTTGCAGGGATGGGCGGACAATTGATCGTTTCCATTTTGGAAGCAGGAAAAGACAAGCTGGAAGGTGTGCAACGCTTGATTCTGCAACCAAACGTAGGGGAAGAAGCGGTTCGCCTGTGGATGATAGAAAATGGTTGGCAGTTAATCGCGGAGTCCATTTTGCAGGAGGATGGCGTGATTTATGAGATTCTCGTCGCAGAACGAGGCAATCCTACCTTGCCTTATGAGGGCAAAGATCGTACACAGGAAGAGCTCCTGCGCATTGGTCCATTTCTTTGGGATGAAAAATCAGAGGTTTTACAAGAGAAGTGGCTGCACGAGCAAGAAAAATGGCAAAAGGTTATCGTTCAATTAAATCGTTCGGACAAGCCGGAAGCAGCAGAACGAATTAAAGAAATTCAAGCAGAAGTAAGATGGATGGATGAGGTGATCGCATGCTTGCGCACGGACAAACAGTAATTCAATATGTAGAACGTCTGGCGCCAAAATCGTTGGCGATGGAAGGCGACAAGATTGGCCTTCATGTAGGCACCTTGCAAAAAAAGGTAAAAAAAGTGATGGTCGCACTAGATGTGCTTGAATCTGTGGTTGATGAAGCCGTTGCAGAGGGTGTAGATCTGATTGTGGCTCACCACGCCGTCATCTATCGACCGCTTAAACACCTCCGGACGGATCTCGCCGCAGGACGTGTGTTTGAAAAGCTGATCAAGCACGACATTGCGGTATACACGGCCCATACGAATTTGGATGTTGCGTATGGAGGAATGAACGACTGGCTCGCAGAAGCGGTTGGACTCACGGACGTAGATGTACTGGATGTTCTTTCCCGAGAGGCTTGGAAGAAGCTCGTCGTATTTGTACCCGCTACCCATAAGGAAGCAGTGTTCACCGCTCTTGCAGAAGCGGGGGCTGGACATGTAGGCAACTATAGCCACTGTTCTTTTCAAACCGAAGGCACGGGAACCTTTTTGCCAGGGGAAGGAACGAATCCCCATATCGGTTCGACTGGTCAGCTGGAAAAAGCAGAGGAAGTTCGCATTGAGATGATTGTTCCTGCGTCCAGGCAATCAGCTGTGGTCAAAGCAATGCTTGCTGCCCATCCTTACGAAGAAGTCGCGTATGACATCATTCCTCTGGAACAGTCCGGTACTGTATACGGAATTGGGCGAATCGGTACGCTGCCCACGCCACTGACACTTCGTGAGTTTGCTTTACTTGTAAAAGAACGATTTTCCCTCCATGGTCTTCGCGTGGTTGGTGACATGGATGCGACCGTCAAAAAAGTAGCGGTAGTAGGTGGAGACGGTAGCTCTTTTGTTTCCAAAGCCATTTTTAAAGGCGCGGATGTTTATTTGACTGGAGATATTGGTTATCACACCGCACACGATGCGCAAGCAGAAGGCTTGTCCATCGTAGATGCTGGTCACAATATCGAAAAAATCATGAAAGAAAAGCTGGCAACCATCTTGCTGGAACAATTGCAGGCAAATGGTTACGAAACAGAAGTTATTCCTTCGCGCGTGCACACAGATCCATTCCAGTTTGTTTAAAACGTAGCCGGTTCACCTTAATGTTGGCTGCCAGATGAAGTGTAGGAGGATTTTATGTGCAAAAACTAATCCGGACGATTTCTTGTGGATTACTGACGTTAAGCTTGCTCACCCCCGGCGTCGCATCAGCGGCTGGGGGCTTATTGCCATACAGTGACATCAACAAGCACTGGGCGAAAAACGCAATCGTTCAAGGTGTGCAGCTTGGTTTGTTTGAGGCTGGCCCAAATGTTCCGAAGTTTTACCCAAATCGTGACATGACGCGTGCGGAATTTCTCGTCATGATCGATCGTCTCTATTACGGTGGGCAGTATCATATTTATCCGCTTACCTTCCTATCTGAGCACTCGGAGTGGTCGCGAGCAGAAGGTTTTCAGGAACCGTATTTACCTTACAAAGATGTCGATCGCCTGACGTGGATGTACAAACCAACTCTGCGCATCTCTACGATCTTGGATAGACTGTATGGCCCGAATGCGATTCAGTATATTTTTCCTGGTGAAATGATGAATCCGAATCAGCCGATCACCAACGAAGAAGCTGCCAAGATATTGCAAATGTTCACCATGTCTCCAGATAGTAAAAATGCTTGGGAAGAAGTGCGTTCCTGGGGATGGCTAGAGGGAGAAAAAATGGATCGGGTGAAGCGGGGAGATGCTGCGGTCGCAGCTGATCGCATGGTGAACTATTTCCTTCAGGATGGAATCATGCCTCTCTTGAATTACGATGGGAAAAAGTTCCCAATGGTCCCGGATGTCGATGAGGTATTGCCGTTATTCGCAACCTATACAGATCCCAAAACAACAGAAGAACAGATTTATGTAGATGCGGCTTCCGCTATTCGCATTAGAAATGATAGTGAAGAGACATTTGAACAGTTGCGCAAGCTGGCGGATTCCTCCTTCCCCAATCAAGTTGGAGTTCACTATTTATTGAGCTGGAATCCTGAAACACCGATTGAAACCAATCTGGAGGAAGCATTTCTTGCTATCGACGCTTACTTCGAAGACAAAATCATTCTCCCGGACACACTCGGGCTATTGAGTGCCAATGTGTACGATATTGCCTTGCAGCTAGGGAACAAGGATCAAAGCCAATACAAAAAAGTGCTCGACCGACTCAGTGCGTATGAACAAAAAGTGAAGCAAGACTCCAAAGAATGGGAATCGCTCGCCATGTATCTGGGGGCACTCGAAATCAGGAATGATCAGGTAGAACTGGCGTTGGCGCGTTACAAGCGTTTTGTCGACAGGAGTCCAGAAGCATTGTTGAATACATCTTATTATTATTTGCAGGAAGGTCGTATGCAGGAAGCAGAAGATGTTCTTGCTGCGATGAAACCGAAGGCGTCAGACAGCAGAATGAATCAGTTGCACAAATTGTTGCGTCAAGAGTTTGAATCTTTAAAAGATCAGCCAGCTATTATTTCTGATTTGGGATACTCTTTGCGCCAGTTGGACAATGCTGACACCTACCAAGTGAAAGGTGAAGCAGTGTTGAGTGGATTGACGTTCTCTTATACGCAGGATATTAATAAGGAAAAACAAATAAGCAGAATATCCGGCTTTTATCAATCTCCGCAAAAACTAATATCAGACAAGCTGCTCTCCTATACAGATGGGAAAACAAACACGCAATACTCGTACGATACGGATCGGCAGACTTGGGATAAGAACAGAACTGACAAAGTTGACTTTTTGCACGAATGGGTCGGTGCGGTCAAGGTAACCGATCGGGCCAAGGAGCTTCATGCTCGCTACTACAAGCAATCATACGGAAAGTACGATGTCATTACGGAGTGGATTCCGGGCTCGATGCTGGTAGAGAAATCAAAGAAGGTTGCGCTCGGACAAGGAAAAGTAAAAGACGTTCCTTTGTTCATGAACAAGTATTATATTGATCGAGCTAGTGACCAAATTGTTAAACATACGTGGCGTTATGAAGAAATTTATGAGGGCGACGGCTATGTAGCTTATTCGGGTACCGACAATTACGACTTTACAAGCAATGTTGCATTCTCGATACCTGATGATGTTCGAAAAGGGGTGGCGCCATGAAACGAATTAGTCAATGGGCAGTAGCGATTGTCCTGATACTCACAGCTGTTCTTCCCGTACAAGCTGCAGAGTATCCTTATGAGGAAACAGAAGAAGTGTTCCTGCACGTTATGGAGAGCCACTTGAGCAAGCCTGCTGCCAAACAATTGGTAAAAGGGGCTCTAGAGGAAGTCAGTGAGCAGGCCGAACAGAAAAAACAACTTCAGTTCAAAGTTTCAGAAGAAGATGATACTTGGGACGAGCTGGAATTGAGGTTGGCAGAATGGCAGAAGAAAGGCGGGTTTGATACGCCGACGATGAACACTTGGGCGATCGATGGAATGCTCTCCACGCTTAATGACCCGCACAGCGTATTTTTTACTCAAGATGAATTACGTCTGTTCCAATCTGACGTTGAAAATCAATTTGTTGGATTTGGCTTTCGTCTGCGGCTGCAAAAAGATCATATTATCATCCGTGAAATCGTTCCGAATTCTCCAGCAGCAGCATCCTCCTTGCAACGAGGCGATCAATTGATCAAAGTCAATGAGACCTCATTGGTCGGAAAGACTTTTGAAGAAGCATATGCTTATTTGAAGGGCAACGAAGGGACCGAAGCCATACTTACTGTGTATCGTCCATCCGACAAAAGGGAGCACCAGGTGAAGCTGAAGCGTGCATTCATGACCCTGCCAGAAGCGGAAGGACAGATGTTTACAAAAGGCTCGGTTGGCTATATCAGTCTTGAAACATTCGGATCAGAAGGAGCCATTCAGGTAAGGGATAAGCTCGCTGAACTTTCCCGTTTGCAAAACCCTTTGTCCGGATTGGTGTTAGACCTGCGGGATAATGGCGGGGGATACTTGTCCACAGCGCGGGACATCGCGAGTCTCTTTATGGAAGAAGGCTTGCTCATGTACACCACGAATCGCAATGGGGTAGAGGTAGAGACGTGGGTAAGAAATGGGCAGGATATCGGCATTCCTGTACGAATTTTAGTAAACGGCGGAACAGCTTCTGCATCTGAGCTGTTGTCAGGTGCCTTGCGTGATCATGGCATCGCAAAACTTGTGGGTACCAAAACATATGGAAAAGGGAGTGCCCAACAAGTCATTCCGCTGTCAGACGGTGACGCACTCAAGCTTACACTGAATGAATATTTTACACCTAAGCATACCGTGGTGAATCACGTAGGACTTCAACCGGATATGGTTGTGGAGGATTATGGCGCGCAAGTAGTAGAAGCTCTCCAGTCATTGAACGTCAATACGTGGGAACTGAGTGACGCAGAAGGCGATACAGTCATCAATGGAATTCCTTTCCCAACAGTGGATCCTCTCTTTAAACAAACGCCTCAAGGGCTGCAAATCCGAGCTGCTGTACTTTCGCATTTGCTAGGTGATCCGTCCATTGGCGAAAAAGATTACGTGGTACTTGCTCCTTATTTGAAAAAGTATCCAACACTAAAACTGCAAACGAAAAATGGTATCAACACCCTTACATTTACTTCGTGATCATCGTCCCCTGTCGTTTCTGGCGAACAGGGGCTTTTTCTTTTTCGGGCGTATACTCGTTCATGGAAAATAGAACACTATCAGGTGCGACTATGACTATTACGACGAGAAAGGTGGCAGCCGGATGAAAAAGGTCATACTTTTCCTGATCGACTCCATGATGCCTGACGTTCTGGAGCGATGCATTGCTGCCAATAAAGCACCGGCGCTTCGGTTTTTCATGGAGCATAGCCAGTACATACCCGATTGTGTCACCGTTTTTCCTACGATGACAGCTTCGATAGATTGCTCCCTCATTACGGGAGTTTACCCCGATCAGCACAAAGTACCGGGGTTAGTGTGGTATGATGCAGAGCGCAAAAAGATGGTGAATTATATTAATGGCGCCACTCCCGTACGAAAAATAGGGATTTCAAGCTGTGGCGGAAATGTCCTTTTTGATATGAATGAACGTCATCTTAGCAAGGATGTCAAAACCATTCATGAGGTACTGGAAGAAAACAATCTCGTATCCGGTTCCATCAATGTCATAGCCCATCGCGGACATAAGCAGCATAAGGTGAAAATGCCTACCTTGCTTGATGCCATCACATCTTTTTCCCTGCGAGAGCATGTGAGTGGTCCAACGATCATGAGTATGGGGACACTGGTACGCCCAGCGTTATTTCGTACTGTCCCGTGGGATTTCTCCCAATCCGCTCTGGAAGGCTACGGAATTAATGATACCTATGCAATCGATGTCATGATTGAGGTAATACGCAGCGGTCAGCAGCCACATTTTACACTGGTCTATCTGCCAGAGAATGATCATAAGCTCCACAATTCTCCGGAGGATGCCGTACAGCACTTGGCAGATGTGGACAAGCAATTGGCACGTTTGCTGGATAGCTTCGCATCATGGGAGCAAATGCTGGAGAGAAACGTGTGCATTTTGATTAGTGATCATGGACAAACGGTCATAGGTGCAAGTGAAGACCACAATATTCCGCTGGATCATCTCCTGACGAGTTTTTCCATTCATGCGCTTGGTACTGACGTGACGCCTGAAGTGGAGGTGGTCATTTGCAATAATGAGCGTATGACCTTTTTGTATCCAGTGAATGGAACGGCGCCACTTTCTATTGTCGATGCGGTTAGTATGGAAGAAAGAATTGATTTGATTTCATGGAAAGAGGGACAGAAGGTAAAGGTGCGTCGGGGCGGAACACAACAGGAGATGTGTTTTTGGAGAAATGGGGAGTATCATGATGCGTACGGCTCTTCTTGGTCCGTTGAAGGAGACGTCTCTGTGCTGGATGTGCAATATGATGGAGAGCGTCTTTCGTTTGATACATACCCGGATGCTTTTTCTCGACTATACGGGTCGTTGTTCTCGCAGACAGCTGAGGTGGTAGTCGTGACTGCTGCCAAGAGCTATGAATTTTTATCGGAATGTGCACCTACGCATTTAGGTGGCGGAAGTCACGGATCGCTGCATAAGCAAGATTCGCTGATTCCGTTAGTGATTGCAGGTGCTTCGGAGATGTTTCCACTCCCTGCAAGATTGGTTGATGTCAAAGACTTTATTCTCTGTGAGCTGGGGATTCCGATAGCCTCAGGTCTACAATTACGGGGACATGATCAGACCAATTGACAGGTAGCAGATCATAGCGCTCAATATTCCAGTGATGAGAAGCGAAAATATAGTCAAGACGTCGGCGGAAGGTAGGAAGCGTTGGTCTTTTTTCCTTACCTGAGACAAGAGCACAGTCCATAAGGTGTGGAGTAAAAGACACATTACTCGCGTTGAAATCCCCCATTAGGAGTAGTGGGTCTTTTGCGTGTTGCTGTATCAATGCCGACATGAACTGTAGCTGGGCAAGTCTGCTTACTTGATTTAAGCTGCAGTGCGTAACGCAAAGCGTAATCGTACGACCGTATTCTTGGAAGGATGCATACAGGAGGGTTCGTTGCTCTTTTTTGGCTGGCAAAACGATGGCCTCGACATTTTCGAGTGCATACTTTGATAGCAGTGCATTACCGTAATATCCGTCTCCTATCGCGATGGAAGGGGAGAAGGCCAGGTGATACTGTAATTGATCAGCGATGTAGTTCGCTTGATACCCATACTTCCCGTTTTGATGGATCTCCTGAAGACCAATGATGTCTGGTTGCAAGTCCTTTAAAGTAAGCGTCATTTCGTTCAGACGTTTTCGCCACCAGAGGTCACGGCCGCTATGAATGTTGTAGCTGACTACACGCAACCTAGTTCACTTCCTTTTTGTTTTTGACGTCATTTTTTAACTTATTTAGTTTTCCCTATTGCATTAGGTTTTAGTCTATGCTATATTAAAAAACGTCGCCTCTGCTTGAGGGGCGGATGGAATAAAATGCTCCTTGAAAACCGGAATAGAATTAATCTGTGAAATGAAGCTTGTGTTTTACTTGAAGTCAGATTCATCTTCAAACTTTATTGGAGAGTTTGATCCTGGCTCAGGACGAACGCTGGCGGCGTGCCTAATACATGCAAGTCGAGCGAGTCTCTTCGGAGGCTAGCGGCGGACGGGTGAGTAACACGTAGGCAACCTGCCTCTCAGACCGGGATAACATAGGGAAACTTATGCTAATACCGGATAGGTTTTTGGATCGCATGATCCGAAAAGAAAAGGCGGCTTCGGCTGTCACTGGGAGATGG